>REGQ01000026.1 GCA_004134985.1 Paenibacillaceae bacterium
CTGCCAGTTTACTATACTGCGGCTGATTTGGGCAGGAATAAGAGTCACATAGTTATGCACAATTAATCGACAGCCTCACACGTTCCGCTATTTGCCCGAAAATGCCCCTAAACGAAACTTTCGCGGACACACGTTCCGCTATTGGCAAGCAAAGCCGCCATATAACGTGTTTTTTACACAAATAACGGATCTGGTGGCCGCCAAAATGGATTGTTGCCCATTTTTAGCGAAATAACGGAACACCTGTCCTCTTACATAGAATGATCAGCTTATAGCGTACCGTACCATACCTCGGCGTTCACCGGTTCATTTTGCAATCTGCGCTATCAGTTGCTCGCAATTCTCCTCCCATCCCTCAAGCTGAAAGCTCATTGGTTGCTTTTCTTGTGTAAACGTTATAATCAGACTATTTGGAGTCATTCGTTCCGACCTCATTTAGTGTATCTTCCTTGGCAGGATGACTAAATTTATCATTAAGCTGCTGAAGCAAATGAATAACTTCGGATAATCCGATGATTAATAACCCGATCACGCCAAACCTGCCCCATGCTGCAAAGGCAACTTTAAAGTTAAAACTACCGTTATCTTCAATGAACTGAAGTGCCTCGTCAGGTTGACCTGACATGACCCCAACTAAAAAACCAATTCCCCATACTCCGACGCCTGCGACATACAGAAGAACTGATATTGAATTTCTCTTCTTATTCTCCATTGCTCCCCCTATATCATCTATTATTTATTCCCGTATTTTCCCATTATATCTTAGTATGAAACAATATACAGTTCTTTATAGCAATAATCTATAGTTTGGGAAATGATTAAACAGCCCTGGGCATTGCGCCCAGAGCTTCTGACAATTTAGATAACGTGAAGTTCGGTCCGTAACAAAACGCCGCGACACTACATATTAACGCTGCAATATATAAGTGCAGTAATAATAAACACAGTAATGCATCAATACTACAATACAGAAACGGTCGCCGTGAGCTACGCTCGGTGCACAACTCGGTGCACAGCTCTGTACGAAGTGCCCATCGAAGCCTTGCCCCTCCACAGGTTAAGGGGTAATTTGGTACAGCACTGATTGTCTGGCTGTCAGCGAAAGCGTCAGCTTGCCATCTTTCGACTGAACCGACTCGCCCGTCCACAGATCGACGATGCTCACATCCGCCGGAATGCCTGCGCGGGCGAGATCGACGGTCTTCTCAGCAGGTTCCGTGCTGAAATTGAACACCGCGAGGTAGTATACGCCCTCGTCCTCCAAAACGAACGTATCCGATGAATTGTTGCCTGTGTTGCCTTCCACGCTGCGGAAAGCCTTGCCTTTGGTTGCCAGCTCGTTCACCCTCGGGTTCGTCATAAGCTCCTTCATCCGCTTCTGCGATTCCTTGTCGTTCACATCGTCGGAGTTAAAGTAGACCGTACCCGAGATGACCGTCGCATTGACACGCGTCCGAGCTCCTTCGAAGGTCTCGTTCTTGCCCAGTACGCTGTAGTCCGGATCGGTATAATGGTAGATCGTACCGTTCTGCCACCAGCCGTATGTCTGATTGTTGAGCTGATATTCCGTTGAGTCAATCGTTTCGAAAATATCGCAGGAAATTCTGCGGCTATGCGCATATTGGCTTGGGAAGATCGGCGCAATCGAGGCGCTGACGAACATCGTGTCATCAAGCTGCTCGATCAGGTAGGACATCCCTTCGTTGTAAGCCTGCACGCCCGTTGTAATGTTCTTGTCATAGAACTCGCCTTCCATCGATGCATGGGTAAGGAAGTCGAGCTTAAGGAATTCATAGCCTCTGCTTTTGAAACGGGCGATATCGAAGTCCATCTTCATTTTGGTGCCCGGATGGGTAGGATCAAGTATTATGCCCATGTTATGGGGCACAAGCCTGCCTTCACTATCCTTGAGGGCGATATCGCCATACGTATACTTCCCGTCCGTTCCATCGACCTCGATAAGCATATTTTTGCCCCAGTATACGAATGGCGTATGGTAGGAGCCCGCCTTCTGCCCGTTTTTACGAATGGTTGCCGTCAAGTCAATAAGCTGCTCATCCGACAGGTTGGTCCAGAAGGAATCCATATTGATGTAAACGACGCCGTCATTGTTGAATGAAGCATTCTGCAAATGATCGTGGAAGAAATTGGACACATCAACCATCTTCTCATAGGACAGATGCTCGGCATACGCAGCCCAGCTGTTCCAGCCGACAGGTACACCTTGCGGGATATTCGGGCCGAAGCTTAGCGGCGGAGCTACGACTGCATTGGCCCGGCCATACGCTTCCATCCCGTCGCGGTAATCGCTGTAATGTCCTATAAAAATTTGCGGCGATTTAAGCGTCGTTCCTGAGATTGCTCCATGCTCCATACGATCATAGGTGACCTGCCTCGATGTGAAGCCGCCATACACCTTCAGCTCATTCAATCGATTGTCCGAACCGCTCCACTCAATGCCTGTCTTCCAGGTATCGTGAGTCACCGAACCGACGATCAGTCCATTGCGGCTGGCATTGTCGAAAATGGCCGTCACTTCCGAGCTAATGTAGTTCTTCGTATTCAAGTGTGTATTCATCGATTTGGACGTATGCCTCGACCAGGCATCATTATCGAACGGCACAATTAGCACCCGATTGTCTTCGTACTGGCCAAGGTCCAAGCCGCCCGCCGTCTCCAGCACGACTGGCGCCATATAGTTGGTACTTAACTCCCCGCTACCGGTCACTTCCTCGGCCTTGATGAAGTAAGTGCTATCTTCATACACATAATAAATTTGATCCAGCACCGGCATTTCCTGCTTCTCATTGCGAACGATCAGTTTGATACCCTTGCCATGACCGTCCTCAATCGGCTCGATCTGCTCGGCCAGCAGGCGATGGGTATCATACTCACTGCTGTTGATAATCTGATCATTGTACTTGAAGCTGCTGTAGATGCCCTTGGCAATCATGCTGCCATCCCACGAATAGGCCGACAGACCAGTCTTCGTATTGTACACAATTTGATAGACGCCGCTGTCTATCGTCAGACCGCCTTCATGCTGCGATACTTTGATCGCTCCGTAATTCGATGTGGAGGTCACTTCGCCGATACTGCCCGAATCGCCCCAGGCAAATGCCGCATTCTGAGTCTTATCAGAGCTTGCAGGGGCCTGCTTGATGACGATTCGATCCAGATTCGGAGAATACCAGTTTTCATCCGAGAACTTCAGGACATTGTTGCCGGCGTCCAGTTCCACCTCGAAATCATAGCTGCCCACCGATTCCCAATCGCCCTTGGCTACCTCCGGCAATTCAAACTTCTCCGCTTCCTTGTCATTGACCTTGACATGGAATGGGCGAGAATCACCCGTTACATAGTCGACGGTGACGATATACTTGCCTGCCTCCGGGACTTCCACATGATTAAATTGTACGAAGCCCCCTCCATGGATGCCGCCCACCTGCTTCCCTTCGGAGCATTTGGCGCAATCCGCAATATTCGTATTCGGCCCATCCAATGTATTGCGCGGATCATGTGCCTGGAACACATACTCCACCTGCGGCTCTTCCTCCACCTCATTCGTTGCAAGAGCTTCATTGACCGCCTGTTCTTCCTTCACCTGCTCCCCCCCATTCGCTGCTGAATTTTCGTTAGCTGCCTCCTTACTTCCTTGTGAAGCGAACAATTGATAGATTATTATTCCTCCGATAATAAGGACCAGAGCGGCAAGCATTGACGTCCTTCCCTTGTTAAAGCGCATCACCTTTCCCCCGTTTCTGAAACTGTTATTAGGTTGACCTCTCTTGCGAAAGTCTATCATTCTCCAGCGCCTGTCTTGATCAACAGTCGACAACTGGCATTGTGAAAATCGGCATTGTCCACGATCTATATAAGTTGAACGAAAGAAGTGAAGTGCCGCACAGGATAAATTATTGTATTTTGTACAACATTTTCCAGGCGAATGAGCCAATTATTGTTAAATTGTTGCACTTTATACAACAATTGTTAAGATAATTGACTTTTCCAGCTGAAATATTGTAGTTTATACAACAATTTCATGATCCAAAACTGAAATCAGATTTCGGCGAGCCTCGGCTGTGCTGCTGCGGGTACGCAGGGTGTTTCCAATCGCCATTCAAAGCCGAATTACTTATCCTAATTTTCAAAAGGTTATAATTCGGCTTTAAAAGCGACCTTGCGTTTTTCCAACTTTCCTGCAACCCTACGCTGCTTTTCTCCCAGGCGGCAAGCACTGATTTTTCAGGTAATTCCCTTGGAAAATTCAATCATTCAACTCTATAGAACCGGATAACTCCCGTCGTGCCGCCAGACTTCCGCTGCCTCTTATTTGGCCAGTTGCCTGTCAATCAGCTAACCATTTGTTAACCTACCAGACCGCTGCGTTCCATACTCTCAACAAAGTGGCGCTGCACGAACAGATACATAATAATCAGCGGCAAAATCGCCATCAGAATCGCCGTATTCTGAATCATAGACGCATACAGCGGATCCGGGCTTTGCGCCCCGCCTGTGCCTGTGAGGAAAAACATGATTTGCCCCCAGGCGCCGGAAACCATCGAAGACATGACCTTGGTTTCATTCAAGATCATTCCCGTGAAGAAGGAATCGTTCCATTGCCATACGAATGAAAACAGCATGACGGTGACGACGGCCGGAACAGCATTAGGCAGAATGATTCTGGTGAATGTGCCAAACGTGCCTGATCCGTCCACCCATGCCGCCTCCTCCAGATCCTTAGGAATCCCTCTAAAAAACTGGCGAAAAATATAGACGAACAGTCCGGTCTTCAGCCCCATGCCCAACGCTGACGAAATCAAGAAGGGCCAATAGGTATTGATCAGATTCAACGGATTGCCCTGAAAAAGCGAAACAAGACCGAGCACATCAAAGTTTTTGTACTGCAGGTAGGTCGGAATCATAATCGTCTGCGGCGGAACAAGAATGGTGAAAATAACGCAGCCAAACAACAGGCCGCTGCCGCGGAATTTAATTCGCGAGAAGCCATATCCGGCAAGCACGCAGGACAAGGTCTGGAAGAACATGACCAGCCCTGACAGCAGCACCGTATTGAGCAGCACCTTCGGATAATTCAGCGCCTTGCTGACGAGTATGAAATTGTCCAATGTGAAATGCTTCGGTATCCACACGACGGTAGCATCATACATATCAACAGGATCCTTGATCGAAATCATAACCTTGATTAGAATCGGATAAAGAATAATAAACGAAATGCCGCAAATCAGGACCGTACGGACAAAAATCCAAAGCCATATTTTCAGCTTGTTGGCCCAAAAGCTTGCCCGGGTCATACGCTCCCACAGCGGATGCCGAACATCGCTCCTTACGCTAGCGCCTTCGGTTTTCATAGCACGCTTCCCTCCTTATCGCTTAGTCGTAGTAGAATACTTTCCTGGAAATGAGCAGCGCGACAATCCACAGGAAGATCGAGATAATGACGAAATAGATCCAGGCCATCGATGCGCTTAGCCCAAACTGGAACGACTTGAAGGCCGTATCCCTAATTTGTCTTGTCGTCGGGCTGCTGAGCAGGTTATCAATGATGGAATAAATAACATTCGTCAAAATCAACGGGCTGATCATCGGAAACGTAATTTTCCAGAACGACTCGTAAGCTGTCGCACCCTCGATTTTGGACGCTTCATAGAGGGAGCCGGAAATCGACTGCAAGCCCGCTACAAAGATTAGAATTTGCACGCCGGAGGCGGTAATAATCTGATAGATGCGGTTGACCGCCCCAACCAAATATTCAACGATATGATAATTGACACCCGAGTTAAGCAGCAGCTTGGCAAGCTCCAGATTACGGAACATGGAAAATTCGCCGCTCGACTGCTGGGTAGCATTTTTGATTATCCCTTGCATGTAATCGCCGCTTTCGACGGAGGCAATTACGCCGGATGCCAGAATAACCGGCAGGAAGAAGATCGCTCTGGCCAGCGCTCTTCCCTTAAAATTCTGATTCAGCAGCACTGCCGCAAACAAGCTGAAGATGACGATTAGTGGCACATTAATGACCATGTTCAGCATCGACTCGCTCAGTGTGCGCACATAATGCTCATCTTGGAATAAAGCATTTTTAAAGTTTGCCCAGCCTGCCGGGTGAACGGAAAATCCCGTCTCGCTCAGTTTCAGTGTACTGAAGCTGTAACGTAGCGAGTTGATGAGGGGCACAAAAAACAGGAACAGAAATCCGACAAACCAAGGAATAATAAACCAAATTCCTTTATATTTTTGCTTCTGATGCAGCGTCATCCCGATTTTGGGTAGCTTCAATTGCGCTCGCCTCCAATAAGGTATCCCATCGAATCAACGGCGGCTCCCCCGACGTTGACCGCGTAATCGTTATAGTTGACGACTACTGTTGTTCCATCTTCATACGCGGTTTGATAGACGCCCTTTTCCAGCATTTGATGATCCTTGATGACTTGGGTTCGAACACTGCTTAGCACCGCACTCACCTCGTCATAAGCTTTCTTCGCTTCGTCTATCCAATCCCGGTACTGGGCCGAATACAGGTAGTCAAACTCCGTTCCCTTAACTAATGACGATTTGGCATAAAACCATGTAAAGTACAGGTTGGCTCCCGTCTCCAGCGACTTCAGCGTGTTATAGCGTACCGATTGCTCATCGGAGAGATTGAGTGCCGGCCCGGCATAATCGATATATCCGTGCAGTACCATCTCATAGAATGGCACGCTTTGGTCGGTAAGATTGTAGCCGCTGTTCCCAAGCGGGACGTTGACGACGCTGTCGACATAAGGCAGCGTATAGGCGTTGCCTCCGGAAACCATCACATGCGAATATTGATCCAGTTTCGCAAGCTGTTCCTCTACTGTCCGCTTCGCGTCTTCCCTGGTAATGACATGCTTGGTATTGTAATCGGAGTTCAGTTCCTCGCCGAGATCGCGCAAGGACAATCCGTTCATTCCCAGCTTCCCGTACTTGTCCACGAACTTGTCAATGACACCCGGCAGCTTCGCCGGCGACAGCGCGTAGGACGGCTTCTCCCATAATTCCTTGAAATGTCCGGCCAGATTGTAAGGGTGGATCGCTACGAGCGAGCCGTTCATCGTACGCGATGCGTCCTTCTTCGGACTAAACCGCCCTCCCTCCTGCAGCACTCTCAGGAAGGAAACATCCGGATACAGATCAATTCCCTTGTCGCTTGTGTACGCCAGCAGCTTGGCTAGCCCGCTCTTGCCGCCCAGCTTGTTGTCGACTGAAACGGAAGATGGAATCTCGTGCTTCACACCGCCGTTGAACCACCCGGTATAACGCACCTTGATGTTGTTCATGCCGCCAGCCTGCAGCTGCTCGAGAATTTCCTGCGCCTCGCTGAAGGTCGTCAGCGCCTGATAGGAGTTGTACGGGATGCCCAGGAAGAACTTCTTCTTCGGAATTCCCCCGATAAGTTCCACATAGAACGGGATTTGCTCCCTTTGCTCCAGCGTTGTAAGTCCATGCTTGTCAATCAGATACGAGCGATAGTAGGATGCCATGCCGCTGTAACTCGCATCCTCGCCTTGCAAAAATCCGTAACGAACCGTAATATCTCCGAGATAAGGCTTAGCCTGGAATTTCGGAACGGTCTGGGTCGTCCAACTGCCTGTCAGGGCGAGCGGCTCCGAGCCATTGATCTCATAGCTGCTGTACACATAATTGTATGAGTTGGCCCGGCCGCTCACATCAGCCTCCACACGTCCGATGGCATCCCCGTCTTCAATAATGGCTACGAATGCGGCCTCATCCTTCTTCATGCCGAATACGGGCAAGCGGGCGGGAGAGCCGCTCATCACTTTGAATTTGCCAAGACGCGCCGCATCGGTGCTGTACATCGCCTCATTGTAAGGGAAGGCATCGAGCTTGCCGTTATTGAGGCGGATAATTGAGCCGGAACCGTCAGGGACGAACATATATCCCTGCTGCTTCGTGCCCGCAGCTCCGAAATAAGGAAGCACGGTGAGCGCCTGCAAATAAAAGCCATTGTCATCAATGCTCTCGGTCGACACATTCGCGATGAACTGATCGCCTTCCAAACGGTAAGTGACCGGAAGCACGAACAGCGCCTGACTGGCTTCTCCGCCGCCAGCATAAGCCTCACGGTCGACATTCATCTCTTCCTCGTTATAGCCGGCTTCCGCAAGTGTATCAAGCGTCCTCGTCAAAACCATCCCGTTCAAAGCGCTGTCACGCCGCTCATAGACCTTTTTATCCGGATCGAGTCTGAAACGCTTCAATAGATCCTCCTTGCGCTTTTCATCCTGGATGTTATCCAGAATCAACGTTTGGAACCGGTCTTCGCTAATGTATTGAGGAATTTGCTCCACTCCGCGCAGCTTCTCGCCGATCGTATAGGTGATCCGAATTCCGTCGTCAAGCTTCTCATATTCAAATTGTTCGTACTTGACGCTTTGATTGAAGTTGTTATATTGCTGCGGCTTACCCGACTTATCCGAGAAGGTAAGCAGCAATTGACTGGACAGCATCGATTTGTTAATGCCGGACGCTCTGCTGTCCTCCTCGCGATCCTGAGGATTCGAGAACCAGACGGACCCGTCCCGCTTGTTCTTAACGGCGATCTCCGTCGTCTTCGGATGGTAATAGAGTGCCAATATTTCGTTCTCGGCTGCCAGCTCCATCGACTGCTCAATGGTTGCTGCCGCTTGCTCTGCCGCTCCGGTTCCAGCGGATGACTCAACTGCCGTAGACAGCTCGGTCGGCTCCGCCTGATCCACAGCCTCTTGAGTCGTCTCTGACTCCGCTGCTTCATCATTCGATGCCGATCCTTCCTGCCCCGTCACGCCTGCCGAATCTGCAGACTCAGTTGAATGAGCCCCATCACTCGATGCCGCATCCCTGGAATCGGGCGCAGCCGTTGCACTTCCCGCATTGCTTCCCGCGCCGCTCGCCGCAGCCAGCATACTAAATACGACCGCCGCAGCGACCGCTGCTCTCCACTTGCTTCTCACGTCTGCCTGCCTCCTTCCTAGATGCGATATGAAATCTCAGTATAGATTGAAAGTATGAAACCGATCATTTCCTGGAGCAGGCTGAAGAATAGCAGTCCCAGGAACATAATAATCCCCATGACAAACAAAGTAAGCAACATGGTGAATATGGTTTTGATGACGGTATATTGATGCACGGTCATCGTGCCGATAAACAGCAGCCAGATGAACCATAACACCGAGAGCGTATCAATCAGGTAATAGAAGGCCGCTTCCCGCGAAGTTATAACATTGCTGATGAGCACATTGCCGAATCGCATCAGCACAAGCGGCAGCAATGCGTAGCCTGTTGCCATAACAATCTCTTTGAACTTCCCTTCGCCATCCATCAAGGTCGTCAGGGACCAGTTGGCTATGCACCATAGAAAGAAGGGCAGCACAATATACTGCAGCTCACTAATACTATTTAAATCATAGGGAAAGTTGAAATTAACGACAAATCCAGCGTACTGCCTGAGCAAAATCGTTGCGATCGTCAGCAGCAGCAGCATAAACAGCGCAACGCGAAGCCTGCCTCTGTTCTCATACTTCAAATCCCAGAACCCTTGAAATGGATGAAGCAGCACATAAAACGGGTATTTGGTCATCTCACGTAACATTTGCCTTCACCTTCCCTGTCGCTCGTCTTCTGATGATGCTGTAACACCACAGTCCCACACCGAAGACAATAACGAATGTCATGCCTGCCCCGAAGTATTTGCGCACCATCTCTTTGCGGTATTTGCCGAACGCCTTGGAGTAGTACACCCTGTCGTAACCGTGCTTAAGATATTCCATCGCCTGCTTGTTCTCTCCCTGGCGAAGCAGAGCTTTGCCGATGCCGACATAAGCGACCTCGTTGTTGGCGTCGAGATTGAGCAGCTCTTTCCACTTGCTCTCCGCTTCGTCGTATTGGCCGAGGATCAGCAAGTCATTCGCTTCATTGATCAAAGTGCCGTAGCGTGTCGGCTTGAATACCGTAATCCGGTTCATCGCCTGATCCAGCACCAGGAAGTGATCGCCCCTGCGCTCCACTGCGACAGGCGTTCTGAACGTGCCCTCCTGCTCACCCATACGGCCGAAAATGTACATCAGATTTCCATCCTGATCATAGGTGAACACACGGCCTTTTCTCGAATCGAGAGCGCTGTATACGCCGTTCTCTCCTACCTTAACATCGATCAGCAAGGAGCTAGCGCTCGCAGACTCCGAATAGACATCCCCCATCGGGAAGAAATAGCCTTCACGCCGCAGCACATCGGCTCCGGTCGGGTTCAATCGCTTGATCGGGTCGGTAGAGGTGACATCGGCGGTTGTCGTATAGATGAACCCTTCGCCATCCACATCAAGGTTGTTAAACTCCAGCGGGATAAACTGTGCAAGCTTGCTTCGTTGCTCCTTGGTCGACAGCCGCTTCCAGAAGTAGTCCCACACATCAAATTTCACCCGGTTCGTTCCCATGAATCCGGTAAAGGCTCCATCGGCATCCAGCTCGATAATGCCATCGAAGACACCTCTGCCGACAACGTAAATCCGGCCGGCGTTGTCTACCGCGACCTTTATTGGATAATACTCGAAGCCTGGACGGAGGACCTCCGATTGTGGAGCCCCAATCTCACGGACGAATTCGCCTTCGCTCGTCAGCTCCACTAGCCGGCGGTTTTCCGTATCGGCGATATAAATATGATTTTTCTTCGTCACGAAGATGCCTTGCGGGTTCGCAAACTGTTCTTGCTCGCCGTCACGGACAAATTCCCGGATTTCTCGAACAACCTGCCACTGTTCATCGAAGACGACAATTCGCCCGTTGCCCACATCAAGCACGTAGAGTAAGCCATCTTCTGCAACATACATATCCGTAGGCCCCTTGAGCCTGCCGATTCCTTGCCCGCTGCCGTCAATCGTCCCCGCAGGGATGTAAGCATTAGGCGTATTAACCGTCGTTCCCCAGTAGGAGTAGGTGTACCCCTCGTAGGGGGCGGCTTCTGCTTGAAGCGGCGATGCGAATAAGCTTACGACCGTAAGCACAAGGGCCGCTTTGCATATTGACTGAATAAGCTTCATTCCTATCCCCCCACCCTATTCCTTCATTCCGGAAGATGCCATCGTCTGGATGATTTGGCTCTGAGTGATGACGAACATCACCATCGGAACGATCATCAAGAGCAAGGCTACCGCTGCCGCCACACCTGCGCGGGCGATACCGCCCTGAATAATTTGTCCCATCGCATAGTGCATCGTCTTGAGCTCCTCGCTATAGATAAAGCTGCCCCCGTCTGTCGCCCATAGCATCTGGAACAACAAAATAATGAGCGTAAACCACGCCGGCTTGACAAGCGGCATAACAATCGTCCAGAAAATGCGGTACTCGTTTGCCCCGTCGATTTTGGCCGATTCGATCAATGCCATCGGTATTTGCTCTATAAACTGCTTCATCAGATAAAGCCCGAGCGGAAAAGCAAATGCTGGAATAATGATTGCCCAGTACGTATCAATCCACCCCAGCCAGGACATCGTCATGTAGTTCGGAATCGCCGTCACCTGGGAAGAGAACATCAGGGACAGGACGACAATCGAGAACAATGTCTTCGATCCAAGGAAGTTGTACTTCGCCAGCGGGTAAGCGGCCGCTGAAGCGAGCAGGACATGCCCGACGGTTCCAACCAGTGTAATAAAGACGGTATTAAAAATGTACCGTGAAAAAGGAACCCATGATTTGGCCATCAGATGGAACAGATCAGGGAAATTATTAAACGTCGGGTTCCGGACAAATATTTTGGGAGGAAACAGGAACAGCTCGTCTAACGGCTTGAATGCATTGTTGATCGCATAGACCAATGGAATCACCATGAAGGCTCCAAACAGGCCCAGCACGAGAAACAGCAGAAAATCTACCTGCCATGAACGGTTGATCCTTTTTTCTCCGCCCAATCTAAATTTAAGCGCAATTCTCACAGGATCTATTCACCCACCTTCCTGAGCAGCTTCTGAATAATCAAGTTGGAGCACAGCATAATGAAAAATAGTACCGTAGCGATTGCAGACGCGTAACCCATCTCAAACCGGATCGTACCGTAATCGATCAGATGCGTAACGACCGTATGCGCAGAATACTGCACACTCGGGAAGCCGGCCAGATTCATCGCCACATCGGCTACCGCAAACGATGCCGTAATTTGAATGACCGCCCCGAACATCAACTGCGGTCGCATAGACGGCAGCGTAATGTACCATAGCTCCTGCCAGCGGTTGCGTATGCCATCCATTGCGCCCGCCTCGAACAGCGTCTTGTCTACTGTCTGCAAACCGGCAATGAAAGCCAGAAAGCTGGTTCCCAAGCTTAGCCACAGCTGCACAATAATAATGATCATGAGTGTATACTTCGGATCTTGAAACCAAAGGATTGGTTCATTGATAAAGCCGGTTTTCATCAGAAAGCCGTTCACAATGCCGTAAGAATCCCCCGAGAACATAATTTGCCAGACGAAATAGATGTTCCCGGAAATCGAAGGCGCATAAAATACGAGCGTCATGAAGGCACGTACCTTCGGGCGCAATTCATTGATCAGCCAAGCGAACACAAAGCAGGCAATATAGCTGATCGGGCCAGTAATGACGGCGAAAATAAAAGTGTTTTTCAGTGCAATGAGAAAGATGTCATCATCGAGAATCAACCGGGCATAGTTGTTCCAGCCCGCCCAACGCGGATACTCCAGCATATTGAAATATGTCAGACTGATGAGCATCGACATCGCTACCGGAAGCACCGTGAAGAGGAAAAACAGCAACGTGTATGGCGCGATCAGCACATAGAGATGCTTGTCGTTTGTCAATCGCTTCTTAATATACTGGAGCTTGCTTTCCTTCGTACTCACGCCTCTCTGATGCGAGGGCTCGTTGACTTTTGCCGGTAATGCATCGGATTGCTGCAATAGGCTCACCTCTAACTCTGCTTCAAATTAATTTCTTTTTGTTTGAACTCGATCTCACGATTGATTTCTTCTACATAGTCGTACAAGGCATCTCTCGTATTCGTCTTGTTGTTGATGACTTCCCTGAAAGCATTGTCGAGGTTACGCCCGGTATAGTAGCCGCCCGGCACCTCCGGTACACCCTTCACCCAGTCCCACTGCTTCTTCAGGTTCTGAAAATCCTTGGTCGGCCACGGCAGTTCCTCCAGCGCTTCGATGTTGGCGGTCGGATAGCGGGCCGCTGCCCCCATTAACCCTTCCATCTCCCGGCCGAAGCGAACCTGTGTATCCTTGCTGGTCCACCACTTCATAAACTCCCAGGCCGCTTCCTTATCCTTGGCCTTCTCCATCATAATGACAGCCGAACCTCCGCTTGAAACATCCCGCCGGATCGTGCCGTCTGACTGTTCGAGTCCCGGAACGGTGGCAAAATCCCATAGTCCCCTAATCTCTGGCGCCGAAACAGACAGCGTATTGTAGAAGGTATAATCGGTGATTGCCATTGGAATCTCACCCGTTCTGAATCGGGTCGTTAAGTCGAATTGCAGCGGAAACTTATAGTTTACAAAGAAATCCGTCCATTTCTTGAAAGCTTGCATAGATGGCTCTGAATCCAATGCGCTACTTTCGCCGCCATTGTTGTAGAACTCCCCATCCAGTTGATACAGCATCATCGTAAACGCCTTGCTCGGTTCCAGTGTGGAGACGCCTGCAGTCTCGGCGATCGGCAAAGCCAAATCCATATGATGCTTCTTGAGCACTGGAATGACCTCATAGATGTCGTCCCAGGTCTGTGGAACCTTCAGGTTGAGTTCCTCCAGAATATCCTTGCGGTAGAACAACATCGGGAACACCTGCTGCTCCGGCAGCCCGTATACAGCCCCCTGAAATTTGTAAGGGGTAACCGCACTGTCGCGGAACCGCTCCGCCACCTGCTCATAATCATCGAACTGGGTCAAATCTACGATCGCTTTGCGCATCCCGTAATTGACCGGAATATCATTGGAGATCTGCATGGCAACATCGGGCCCTTGCCCTGATAATGTAGCCGGCATCAGAACATTCGCATTGACCAGCCTCAAATTGACACTGATTCCCGTCTGCTCCGTAAATGTATCGTCAGTCATCGCTTTCAACACCTGTGCCTGGTCGCGTCCGGTACCGACCCACACCGTAACGACTCGCTCATTTCCGCTCGTATTGCCGATGCTGTTATAGTCTGTGAAGAAGGAGCTGAACAAGGTTGTTACTTCATGCTTTACTTTGCTGGCAAAGGACGCTGCCGCTTTGGGCATCCGCTGCTCAGGGGAAGCGAGGACGATGTAGTCGATTTCCAAAGGCTGCTCTCTAACCTGTAAAACCCAGGTTCCCAAACCGCCGACATTGATTTTGAAAGATTCCAATCGATTCTGCAGCGTCTCAGGCCGTTGGGCCAAATCCTCTAATTGATAGGCCATTTTGGTCAGAATAGCAACTTGATCACTTTTTTCACCGGTTATCTCGATCAGTTTATTAGAAACGTTAGACAGAATTTCACTATGCTCTTGAAAAACTTCGGTCATCTCAGGAATTTTCTGATCCAGATTGTAGTCACGGAACGGGTCCGGAACGCCGCCGGTAATCATCAAAATTTTACGGTAAATCGCATTTAGCTCCAGAATGCTGGCTTGCACCTGACGGATAAGTGGTGCGACAGAACCGAGACTGACCTCCAGCTTCAACTCGTGGCTTCCAGCCGTCAGATAGAACAGATAAGGCTCTTCCTCATTGCCAAGCGTAATCATCTTCCATTCGCTTGAGTAGTTAAAAGGAATTTCTCGCATTTCCTGAAACGGAATTTCGTTATCGATATACAATGTTCTTGTCGAATACACCCCGCGCAGAAACTCCTGTCTGCTCTTGATGCCAAGTTTGTAAAGTCCGTCCTCTGGCACATCAATCTGCCAAGTGATCGTGTCTCCTGGCATGCGCCAGTTATGACCGCCTACCGTATTGATCCGAATTTGCGAAATCGACTTGGGCTCGGTGCTCGGACTGGAACGGTCTGTGATCGGATACAGTGTAGGCGAGGATTTATAGATTGCGCTTTCGCCCTGCACTTTGATCAGCTGTTCAGCCGCCTCTTGAAGTCCCTGCTCCTTATATTGCTGCTTCATTTCCTCGTAGCTGGGCAATTCGTCGTTCTGGCTGATTTCAATCGCATCGATAATGACTGGCTCCTTCAAGGAGACCAATGTAATCGTGTGCTTGCCCGCAGACAAATAAAAGGAGTACGGCTTCTCATGGTAGCCTTCCGCATCCCGGAAAGGCAGCTCTTGCCAGCCGGTAGTCTCTACTTGACGGGGACGGATATCATTGCCCCGGTTATCCTGTTCAATCTGCGCCTTCTCATTCGTCCAGATGCGTGGAAAAATGAAGCTTCTTGCGCTGGCGAATGGCAGCTCGCCGTCGATAAGCAGCTGTCTTTCGACAGATGACGCTTTGCCTTCTACCGTGTAATAGCGAAGCGACATATTGTACAGCCCATCTTCGGGAACCGTTACCTCCCACGAGATCGAGCCTGTATCATAGGTCTCTACGAAATTTCCCTGCCTGTCTCCCGCCTCGCTTAATTTCTTGGGCTCCGTGCCGGAAAAATGACTGTAAGCGCCGCCTTCAATGACGATTTTGCTGTCCGGCCTGCGCGCATCCTGATGCTGTTGCAAATAACTGTCGTAGCTGTCCGCCTGGAAAGCTTCCACAATTTCCGTTTGATCCAACTTGCTTTCCCCTGCCGCATGAACTTGGGACCAGCTGTCTCCCCCTCCCCTCATGGGAAGGACAATCGTACACAGGATGGCCAATACGACGGCGATGCGCAACGTTTTAGGCATATTCAATGAAATCCCCTGCCCTGCTGAAATTTATTGTCCTGGCTTGTGCAACTCATTAATTCGGGGAGTAAAATGCCCAGGCCCGATCACCCGGTCATTCTCCCCCCGCTTCTCACATGTTTCTATTCGCCCTTCAAAATTTTATCCACATTAGCCTGCATCGTCGGCATCAATTGCGCTACGCCTGCTGCCGGAGTTACTTTCCCATCCATAACATCATTGAACAGCGTCCACATCGTATCTTCAACATTCAGACCACTGTAACGCGCAAATCTCATAATATTAAACGTGTTCAGTGCATGATTGACGGAATCCTCATCGCTAAACCACGTTTCAGCTGTTGCGAGGTTGTCGTCCTCGATCGTATCGAAGTTTTGCAGGTCTTCCCAAATTTTGTAGACAATCTTCGGATCTTTAACTCCGCGAGGAATAGCGTTTACGTGAAGTTGAGGCTGACCCATAATAATCTTGTCGGCTTTAGGCCCTTTCGGGAACGGAACGAAGCCGTATTCATCTTCCATTTGATTTAGGAAGCGTGGCGCTACTTCAAACAGCCCTGTAGGATACATCGCAATTTGTCCTTCTCTGAAGTATCTGGCAGGATCTTCCCAGTTGTTGCCCTCATCACGCTTCACTACTTTGTACTCGTTAAACAGCTTGTTCAAAAACTCAAGGCCTTCCATAGCTTCCGGCGAATCGACAGCGATCTTCTGAGCGTTCTCATCGTAAATGACGCCGCCATTGGAGTAAATGGTATTCGCACCGATGGAGAATGCCGATCCGGTTAGTCCCCACTGGTCAATCTTGCCGCTGCCGCTCTTGCTCAATGTCAGCTGCTTGGTAACATCAACGAAAGTATCCCAGTCCCACTCGCCCTTTTCGATATACTCTGTAGGTGTCGGCAGACCAGCTTCTTCGAAAATTCGCTTGTTGTAGAGCAGACCGGTATTGTCGAAGAGCGGAGCGGAGGTCAGGAACCCGTAGGTTTTGCCTGTGCCATAGCTGCCGGCTTCAATCATCTGATCCGAGAGTCTAGTCTCTTCCTTGACATTCATCACATCATCCAGTGCAGTTAAGTATCCGCCCTTAAGCAAGCTCAGGACAATATTCGCCGGGACCATAACGACATCGGCATAAGGCTCTCCGCCCATAACGGTGGAGGAGAATTTCTCAGCCGTCTCCCAATAGTCCTGGGAAATGTGTTTAATTTTTATGTTGTATTTTTTTTCAACTTCAGCCTGGCGCTTCAATGCTTTTTCTCCTTCAGGCGTTTCGGCATTCGGTGTACCGTCCCACCAAGCAGAGAAACGGATTTCGCGTCCATCAAGATCATACGTTTCCTCTTCGGCAGGAGGCTCTTCCGTTTTTGCTTCTTCATTCGAACTTTCATTATCCGGCTTTTCATTGGTGCTTTTGTTTTCCGTGTTTTGGGAATTTGGCTGAGTTTCCTTGCCCCCACTACTACAAGCTGCTAAAGAGAATAGTAAAATAATAACGAAAGAAAACAGTGCAAGCGGTTTCATTTTCTTCATTTGATATACTCCCCTCGTCGATTTATAAATTGCTGTTTTTAATTATTTAAATACTTTTATTATCATTTCTAATAAATAATGTAAGTTTTTTTGCGTAGAAATTCCCCTTTTCAAATTCAGACTCGTCTTGCTATGGAATGTTTCCAAGTTACATAACGCTCACCTCCTTTAATAGCCGCCACTTATGACCCGCAGCTGCTGCGCACGATTAGTTTGGACGCCACTGTCACCTGCACCGGAATGTCTCTTCCCTTCATCTGATCGATCAGCAGCTTCACTGCCATTTTCCCCATCATCTCGGGCTGAATACGGATGGTGCTTAGCGGCGGGTTCATATACTCCGCAATATCGATATCATTGAATCCGACGATGGCCACGTCCTCCGGCACGCGCAGCCCTGCTTCCTTGATCGCATGCATCGCCCCGATCGCCAGCTCATCGTTGGCGATGAAGAACGCAGTCGGCAGATTCCCCTTCTGAATCGCCTCATTCATCAATCGGTTGCCCTCAAGAGTCCACCAGCCGCCCACAAACATATGCTCCGGATTGAACAGGTCTCGATCCTTCATGTGCCGCTCATAATAAGATTGACGCTGATCCTTGCCATAGGTACGGTTGCCCCCGATATAGCCGATCTTCGTATGCCCCAGCTCGAACAGATGATCAAGCGCAAGCTTCGTTACCCGTTCGAAATCAATGACGACCGAGTCGAAGCTTTCCACATCAGGCGCTGAATCGATAAACACGACATTTTTAATTTGCTTAGCCCTCTGCAGATTGAAGTCGTAAGGCCTGTCAGTGAAGATCACGCCGTCCACCTCGCCGAAGTTCATATCAGGCGTCTCATACATCGACATTCTGAAAATATCGGCTGTTCTTATGCCTGAAGCCATGCATTCCTTCTCAATTCCCTGCCTGATCGCATGAAAGTAATAATCCAATTCTTCCTGATCTTCCGTCAAAAACATGACAATTCCAATCTTAATATGCGACAATTCGCTCCCTTCCACTACGGCCTTGTTGAGGGAAGCTTTGCGGTTGCGCGGCGTCTGATAATTCAACCCCTCCGCAATCGACAGTATACGCTGCCTGGTGTCATCGGATACGGAAAGTGTATTGTCCCTATTTAATACCCTGGAGACAGTCACACTGGATACGCTTGCCAATTTTGCAATATCGCGAATCGTTGCCATCATTTCACCCTGTCTATTTAGTGGATTAATTCTATATTCTAAGTCATTTCATGGATTTTAACAATTTTCTGCTATTCCATTGAAATGATGACAAGTTTACGCTGTCTTCTTATACAGAATCCTTTAGTGAAAATTAAAGGTAAACTTTAATAATAATTCAGTAAACTTTTCAGTAATTATTAACTTTAATTTCAGTGATTTAATCATAGCAAAACAACGTTACTTTGACAACTAAAATTTACAATTCTAACCTTAGTAGCGCTTTCACACGATATTTATATTAAATTAGTTAAATAAATATGAAAAAAACGTTTCTTTTTTTAGTCGAATGCATTATATTTATAAAGTAAATATTCACTAAAAGAGAAGAGGCGAAACAAATTGTCAGTATTATATGATAAACAAACGTCACGTTGGCTCCTACAGGGTAAAAATCTGTCATATGGTCTGGGTGTACACCCTAACGGGACCTTGCAGCACCTTTATTACGGCCCAAAACTTCCATTTATCGCTGATTTGCCGAGTTCAGATACAGCAATTCATCATTCCTCCTTCGAACCATCCGAAGGCATTCTCCAGCAGGAATACCCTGCTTGGGGAGGGATGTATTACTATGAACCTTGCCTGAAGGCAAACTTCTCCGATCAAGTCCGGGATACCAAGCTTGTATATAAAGAGCACCGTCTTAATGAAGGCGGCGAGATCGATGAACTGGTCATCGTATTGCAGGATACCGTCTACCCGCTGCTCGTTCACCTGCACTACCGGTTATACTCGGACCATGACATCATCGAGCGGTTCGCAGTCATTGAGAATACCGGCAAGGATGCTATTACACTCGACCAATCACTCTCCGCGATGTGGCATGCTCCCAGAGGCGATCGTTATCGCCTCACCCATCTTGCCGGCAAGTGGATCGAAGAAACACAAGTGTATCAGGACGAGATCACGCCAGGGAAGAAAACGATTGAGAGCCGTCGGGGAAATACAAGCTGCCAAGCCAATCCATGGTTTGCCATTGACCGCGGAACAGCCGACGAAGACCAGGGAGAAATCTGGTATGGCGCGCTGGCATGGAGCGGCAACTGGAAAATTACTATAGAATACAGTCCGTTTAAGCTGCTGCAAGTGGCTGGCGGCGTGCATGATTTTGATTTTTCTTGGCATTTGGCAGGCGGAGCTACCTTCCAGACGCCGGCGTTTGTAGGCGGCTATACCCGTGAAGGCTTCGGTCAGGCCAGCCGCAATTTCCATCGTTATCAGCGCGACTATGTACTGCCCAAGCCAATCTCGGAGGGGTTACGGCCGGTATTGTACAACTCGTGGGAAGCGACTTACTTCGACGTCAATGAGCAAGGCCAAGCGAAGCTTGCCGAGAAAGCCGCGGCGATTGGCGTTGAATTATTCGTTATTGATGACGGCTGGTTCGGACAGCGCAATCACGACCGGGCCGGACTTGGAGACTGGACCGTCAATCCGGAGAAGTTCCCGAATGGCCTCAAGCCGCTGATCGATAAAGTGGAGTCGCTCGGCATGAAATTCGGCATTTGGGTGGAACCTGAGATGACTAATCCTGACAGCGACTTGTACAGAGCGCATCCGGACTGGATCTACCACTTCCCTAATCGTCCGCGTACCGAGAGTCGCAACCAGTATGTGCTTAATGTAGCCAAACCGGAAGTGCAGGCCTTTATTTTCGAAATGATGGACAACCTGCTGAGCGAGAACAGCATCGCCTTCGTCAAGTGGGATATGAACCGCTCCTTAAGCGAGCCGGGCTGGCTGGAAGCGCCTCAGGAGCAACAGAAAGAAGTTTGGGTACGCCATGTTCAAGGGCTGTATGATATTTTTGCACGCTTGCGCGCGAAGCATCCGAATGTTGCTTTTGAAGCATGCTCGGGCGGCGGCGCCCGCATCGATCTGGGCATCATGCAGGTGACTGACCAGGTTTGGACCAGCGATAACACAGAACCCTACGAAAGACTGTTCATTCAAGAAGGGTATTCCCTCGCCTATACTGCACAAGCGATGATGTGCTGGGTCGCCGATGCGGGCAAATGGGTCAAAAATCGCCAAGCTTCCGTCGCCTACCGATTCCATTCATCGATGATGGGCTCCCTGGGAATCGGCGGCAACCTGCTGAATTGGTCTGAGGAAGAACTGGAAGAGTCCCGTCTATTAGTAGATGAATACAAGTCTATTCGTCACATTGTGCAGAAAGGCGAGCAATATCGTCTGCTGTCTCCTAGAAAAGGCAACACCGCGGCTGTACAATATGTTAGCGGCGACCAAAGCGAGTCGGTGCTGATCGCGCTGATGCATCCGCAGAAGTTCCAAAACCCGTCGCCAAGAGTTTATTTGCGCGGACTGAAGAGCGACGCGTTGTATCAGGTAACCGACATCGATCAACCGGTCAGCGGCAGCGCCTTAATGTATCGGGGGATTGACATTAATCTGCATCAGGATCTGGCGAGCAAATTGCTCAAAATCACTGAAGTCAAAGCTTAATTGACACCCCAACCAACAACCAAAAGACCCCGCAGCAATGCTGCGGGGTCGCTTTGTTCAATCTTCTGTTATTTGCGCTTCCACACTGTTCCATCTGAATATACAACTCTATCGATCGTTATATTGCTGATTTTGGTCGTATTTGGGAACATCGACAAACTCCATTTAAACCAGTAGTAGTCTCCGCTCTCCATCTTGAACTGACTTTTGGTCAATCCGGTAAAGCGATTGCTGCTGGTGAATGGATAGTTCACTTTGTTTCCTTTTGCATCAAAGCAGCTGAAAGAAACATCGAATCCAACAACCGTCTTTTCAGTTAGATTTTTCAAGTACAGTGTAACTTCTGATGAACCGTAGTCATCTCGCCCAATCGACCAATCATTCACTTTGAGCGGAATGTTTTTATTTTTGACCAGTTCTGCTTTTAATTCCTTTTTAAGCTCAGCAAGCTGTCGTTTATACATCTCCAACATGCTGTCTGTGAAGGAATCGGCATAATAAGAATCTTCGGCAAATCCAAAGCTATTGCTCTCGATTTCTTCCCCGTTGATTTCTACAAACTCAACCGTCCGGCCAAAAAACACAGGTTCCCCGTAGTAATCTGTGGCGTAATCGCCTGTCGCAAGGGCAGCGGAATCAAACACACCCTTTTTGCCTTTCGCAACGGACATGGAATATCTTTCCGAGACCAATTCCCCATCGTTAAAGAAATAATTGACATAATGAACGACGACCGTAGACTTGCTCAAATTTTTCACATACGTATTGGTAATTTGCAGCGGCAGCCCCGTATTGTATTTGCTCTTGCTTTTGCTGTTATCCTTGATTGAAATCCGGCCGTTCTTCGTTTCCATCGAAGCGCCCATGCTGTCCACCAGGAACCGCAGCGGCACCATAATGCGGCCACCCCGCTCTACCGCTGGCGATCCCAGGAACACAGACACACCGTTGACAACCCCGGTATACTGACCTAGTACAAGGGTTACCGTCATCTCACCGTTGCTCCCGATAACCCGTTTGTTTGCTTTATCCCAAGTAAAGCCTAGACCAAATGCCTCTATCGTCTCACGCGCAGACACCATTGTCGTACCATTGATGGTTAAAGGCGCCTGAGCATATTTGACTTTCACGCCATTGACGAACACGCTTTGCTCCTGTACCGTTTTTGCTGATGCCACTGCTGGGATGACCGTGAATACCACCGCGATCGCCAGCATCAATGCTGTTATTGATTTACGCACTTTCTTCATTTCCCCTCTTTTTCATTGTATTGTGTTGCTCTGTGTCCCATTATGTCCATACCTACTTTTGAACGAAGACCATTATACTATATTTTCCAACAAGTAGATAGACTGCCTGGCAAATTAAAATCCCCAGACACAGCTGCCCAGGGATGCTTCGGTGAATACGGATTTATGCTATTTGCGCAAGGGTTTGGGGAGGCACTAAATGGTTAGCTCATACCCGGTCAATATCCGCAGCTTTTCTGCAATCGCCGCCAGCTCAATTGAATCAATCGCTGCACCTTCCCCAGGTTTAATTCTAACTACTCCTAGATCCATGTGAATGGATGGGGTTTTCACCACTCCCCAAGATGCGGGCACTAACTCTTTGGCTATTGCAATAATCTCATTTTGCTTCGGATTTGGCGTGTAGGAGACAGGCATCCCAATACGATTGGCGAGCAACTTCATTTCTTCTGTATAGCGACCCGCCAATTGCGGCGATATGAAGTGAAGCTCCATTCGGATGCTGCCGTTTTCTGTACGCATGCCGGCCTTATAAATCGTGGCCGCAATTTCACGCGCCCACAGCTTCACTTCCTGCTGCGCACGGTTAGCTTCCATCGGCTGTTGCCCGCCACAAGGAACGGCCGCCGGAGCGGCTATTACTGCGTTGGCATCTCCAGCCTGCTTCGACTGAAGGGTATACCCGGTCATTTCCCTAAACTGCCGCTGCACCGCATCCCAATCACTGGACGGACGAATATCAAGCACCAGTTGCCTCTTCTCCCGCATAATCGAGGGATTGCCATTTAAGTTCTGGCCGATAAGCGCTCGCGCCACATCAACAAGCAGATCCTGCCTTACAGACGGTGAAAATTTCACCTTCCAGCCTGTCTTGCGTTCGAGAACGGCTGCGATTTCTGAACGTTCAGTTGGCTCGACCGCATCAGGAAAATCGAAATAAAGCACAATCTCTGGCTGGACTGTTCCAGCATTGACCTCACCTCCACAGCGCAGAAAACGTGCGTGGTCCTGCAGCAGCTCGCGCGCTGTATCGAGCGCAGTTGCCATATCCATATGCAACCCTTGAATTCCAAGCTGCAGCGTCTGCAGCGCATTAAGTGCGGCATCATCTATCCCGTATCTCGGAAGCGCTGATCCATCTGTATTGCTCACCCGGCTAATAAGCCGATCCGGAAGAGCAAGCAGCGCCAGAGCAACTGCGAAGCGCTGTCCGATATCCTCAGCACCTAGCCGCTCGCAGACCTCCCCCAGATCATATTGATGTCCGTCCTGCAGCAGTCCCCAGTTCATCCGTTCTAATTCAGGTCTGCTGAATTTGGAAATTCCAAGAAGTATTTCCTCCAGTTCCTGGATAGAGCCTGCCCACATCCCTAATGTTTCAACCACTTCAGAAACGATGATTTTGACCATACGCTGCTTACGTAAATCCTGACAATTCAATGTCCTTGTCTTCCCGAATACACCGGTGCAGATGACAGGGTAAATCAACCGTTCTCCATCCGTCTGACGTACAAGCAGAACCTGACCGATCCAGCCTTCAAGCCCTGTCTCCGCTTGTCCGTAACGATATTTTTTCCCTTTGCTTCCTTTCCCCGAGGCGCGCGGTTCAAATGTATAAGTTTCACCATTGTCTACCAAAACGGGGCCAAACCGATGATCCAGCCGCTGTGCCAACTGGCTACGCGCATCATCATCCCCATGCACCAGCAATGTATGCGCCGGAGCCAACTGCTCGATAAAGCGTGTCATTTCCATTGCATCCGCATGGGCGGACAGGGCGTATTTGTCTACGCGACAAGCAACTTGATGGATAACGCCATTGAGTTCCAATGTTTGCTCTTTTCCTTCTGCCAGTGCCAGCAGCTTGCGCCCAGGGCTCTCTTCATCCTGATAGCCGGTAATAAAAATTGCATTGCTGCTGTTTTCGATTAACCGTTCAGCATACCATTGGCTCGCTCCTCCAATCAGCATGCCAGACGAGGCCACAATTGCTCCTGGCTTGCCCTGCAGCAACTGCTCACGATGCTGAACATCACGGACAGCGATACAACGCCCCTCTGTTAAAAACACATCATGATTTTGCCGAATACGATGAGCAACTGGTCCCTTCAAATATTGGGGATAACTGCGATAAATCCGACAGATCGGTGTGACCATACCATCGACATAAATGGGAAACGACGGTATCAATCCCTTATCCATGTAATCCTGCAATATTAGCAAAATTTCCTGAGACCTGCCCAGCGCAAAAGCAGGCACTAAGGCAAATCCACCCGCTGCCACAACTTCCGCCACATGCTCGGCCAGCCGCTTCTCCTCCATGGAACGGTCCACGTGGGCCCGGTTCCCGTAAGTTGATTCCATCACTACGACGTCCGGGCGGAAATCATACGGCACCTTTGCTCCAGGTATGGTCCGTCCTGCTCGAAAAGAAAGATCGCCGGTCAAGAGCAGTCGTTCGCCTCCGCCAACCATCCCGAACATCACCGCACCAAGAATATGCCCGGCCCGATACAACGATATTTCCACACCCTTTATATTAAGCTGGCCACTTGATGGGAATGCCAATACCTTGCCTAGCATCTGCTGCATCTGTTCCTCTGTATAAGGCGGAAGACGCTGCTCCAGACGGCAGCGCGCTTCTAAGATGCGATAGGAATCCTTCATCATAATGCGCATTAAATCGATGGTCGGAAAGGTCGCATATATCGGGGCTTCAGGATACATCGCCTGCACAAAGGGCAAGGCTCCAATATGATCTGCATGTGCATGTGTGACTACAATTGCATCAATACCGCCCAATTCCTCAAGCATGCCTACCGCCGGCATCGGGTCATGATGATGCATCCTCATCCCTGCATCTACAAGTAAACGTACCCCATTCAGCTCAACATGGAGACATGAAGCACCTACCTCACTGCCACCCCCGAGCGCTGTTATTTTCATTTTTTTCACTCCCTTTGTACCTAATCCGATACGCTATTCGACTTTCTAATCAGGCAAAATAACAACACTAAAACTCATTTTACGTCTTTGCACCAAATACTATATTAAGTTTAAACGATTAGGCCGTACTATGGGAAGGGAGGGTGCTTCTCATTTCTCGTATTAACCGCAGAATTAACCAAGCCTATTCGCCATCTTCACGTTGACGGATAAGCTTGGTTTTATGGTGATCGACTTTCGAGGGAGATGATCGACAGATGGAACCAAAGATTTGAGAGAGTTATGTTTGATAAATCGTGAGCCGCTGTGATGCCTCGGTTCTTGCTTTGGCCCCGCTCCTCGACAGTGAATGCGTTAAGCACCGCTTGAAAATGCGCTCCACGAACTGTAGGGCTTTTCGACTCCCTGCGAACCGTTTGTCTTTCTTCAAGCGTTGCAGGGTCCCCCGAGTTGCTGCCTGGCTGATGCGGACAGCACAATCAGATGGATAACTTTGCTCAACAGATTGTTATTTCCTCTTCCACACTGTACCATCTGAAAAAGCAACCTTATTTACCTTAATATTGCTAATTTTCGCTGTACGGTAGTAGTTATCCAGGCTCCAGGTAAACGTATGCGAAGCCCCGCTCTTCATATCCGTTTGACTAGCCATCGCTTTAAATCGATTGCTGTTGCCAAACAGATGATTTACCTTATCCCCATAAGCATCGTAACAATCAAAGGTCAATTCAAAGGAAACAATCGTTTTTTCTGTCACATTGCGAAAGCTGATATCGGCTTCAGGATATCCAATCGAATTATATGAGATCTGTGATCTGCTGAATTTCAGTGGGACATAGTTGTTTTTAACGAGTTCTTGCTTTAGCATTGCTTTTTGTTCCTGCTCAGCTTCCTTTAACATCCGTTTGTACATATCGGAAATGCTTTGTTTGAACTTATCATCATAATAAGCATCCTCAACAAAACCAAAACTTTTGTTTGGAATCTCTTTTCCGTCTATGCTTACATATTCAATAACACGGCCAAAAAATATAAGCTCTTCATCCTCTGCTGATTGGTCGCCCGTGTTAAGAGCAGAGGATGTAAATACACCTTTTTTACCTTTAGCGATCGTCACATCGTTTCTCTCCGGGAAAAGTTGACCATCAGCATAGAAGTAATTGACAAAATGCACCGTTACTTTCGATTGACTCAAGTTTTTCACATAAGTATTCGTGATTTGCAGCGGCAGTCCTGTATAGTATTTACTTTTGGTCTTGCTGTTGTCTTTAATCGAAATACGTCCGTTCTTCGCCTCCATGACAGCCCCCATGCTATCCACCAGGAAGCGGAGCGGCACCATAATACGGCCACCCCGCTCAACCGCAGGCGAACCGAGAAAAACAGAAGCGCCATTAACAACTCCTGTGTACTGTCCAAGCATCATAACGACTGTCATCTCGCCATTGCTGCCAATTATTCGTTTGTTAGCTTTGTCCCATGTGAAGCTCAAGCCGAGAGACTCTATCGTCTCACGCGCAGATACCATTGTCGTGCCATTTATTGTGATGGGAGGCTGCGCATATTTGACTTTCACGCCATTGACGAACACGCTTTGTTCCTGAACCGTTTTTGCTGATGCCATTGCCGGAATAACCGTGAATACCATCACGATTGCCAGCATCAATGCTGTTATTGATTTACGCACTTTCTTCATTTCCCCTCTTTTTCATTGTTTTGTGATTCTCTGTGTCCCATTTTGTCCAAACCTATTTATGAACGAGCACTATTATACTATATTTTCCAAAAAGTAGATAGACTGCCTGCAAATTAAAATCCCTAGGCACAGCTGCCCAGGGATGCTTCAGTAAATGCGGATTTATGCGATTGCGCTTCCATACCATATCGTCAGAATACATGACTTCATTCAACTTAAAAAACGCCAGCATTGGCATCACAGCTCACTTCGACGTCCTTCGAATTCTAAAACTCCCGCAGTTGCCTACCGGGGGCCTGCTGACTGCTGCACGGTCTTGCAGTATTGTCTCGGCGTGCTTCCGGTCTTCTGCTTGAACAAGGTGCAGAAATACGCCTCGTTCATAATGCCCACTATATCGCACAACTCCTGATTGGAGTAGCTGCTCACCTGCAGCAGCTCGGCCGCCCGCTCGATTTTCTTGCGGTTGATATAGTCCACAAGGCTCTCCTTCATCTCCTTCTTGAACAAGCTGCTGAAGTACGCGGGTGCCAAATTTGCCTGCTTCGCTATGACCTGCAGCGACAGCCGCTCAGTCAGATTGCGCTCGATGTAGTCGACGGCTTTGGCAATATCCGAGCGGCTGGGCACGTCTCTGCTCACCACATGATCCGCCAGCTGAGCCGTGAGAAATTCAATCTGCTCCGCCAGCGTCATGTAATCCAGCCCTTCATCGCCGGCTTCCTCCATATCCTGCTTCCACATCGCCAAGCGGCTGCGTGCGGCAATCATGAATTCCTTCAGCAAACCTGTCATCACCGTTTTGGGCAGCCGTTCCCCCTCGGCCAAGCTCCGCAGCGACTGCAGTGCCGACTTGATTTCTTCCGCATCCTCAAGTTCCCGCTGGAGCATCTGGCAAATGTCCTGCAGCCTGCTGCGCACACGGCGCGCATCACCAGTTCCCGAAGCTGCCGGCTGGAATGGCGTGATGACGGCCTCCGCCCCGGTATAATAATGGGATTCACAGGCGGCCAGAGCTTTCGCATACGCCGCAGGAATCTCTCTCCAGCCGGTAGCCGGCAGACTCATGCCGACAGAGATCGATTGCTTCAGATATGTCTGCACATTGGCGACAAGCGTCTGCCCCACCTGCCAGTATTTCAGCTCACTCTCTTGCATGCTATGCATATAGGGCCAGCTCAGGAAGCCGATGAACCGATGCCTGTCGATATCACAGGCGAAGCTGCTGCCGAAGTCACGCAGTGTCTCCTCCACCACATTGAGAATCCCGTATTTCAGAATGCTCTGGTCCGAGATTGGATACTGATTGATGAATGTCGTATAGTGATCCATCTCCATGACGATACAGCAGTAGCTGTCCTGCAGCAGCCGCATATCATAGCTGGACATAACACCGTCCGCCTGCTCCGTCTTGATCTCCCCCTGCAGCAGCTCCTGGAAGAACTGCTTGAATACCCGGTAGCGGTTATTCAGAATGGACATGTCCAGCTTCCGCAGCTGCTCCTCCTTTTGCCTCGCTTCCCGCAGGTGAAGGGCGGCCTTATTCATGGCCTGCAGCAGCTCGTCTTCATTCAACGGAACCTTGACAATGTAGTCCGACACGTCCACCTGAATGGCCCGCTTGGCGTAGTGGAAATCCGAATAGGCCGATAGGATAATAAAATCGGTATGAGGCATAGCTGTCTTCATCTGCTCAATCATCGTAATGCCATCCATTCCGGGCATAATGATATCCGTGATTACAAGATCCGGCTGCAGCCGTGCCGCTTCTTCCAGCCCCTCATCCCCCGAATATGCCTTGCCTACCAACTCGAACGGGCTCCCTGTATTGGAGAGTCCCTCAAAAAAGAGCTGCAGCCGCTGGATAATTAAATCTTCATCGTCGACAATCAAGCAACGGATTGGCTTCATCTGATATGCCCCTTTCATGCGTCTTCGGAAATACCGCCCTCACGCAAGTTCCCTTGCCGGGCTCACCGGATAAACTGAGCCCGTATTCCTCCCCGTAATGAAGCCTGATTCTGCCGTGGATATTCGCCAGGCCGATCCGGTTGCGCTGAGCCGCATTCTCTCCATCGTTGTCCTTCTGCAGCAGCAGACCCTCCTGCTTCTTCTGGCTGATCCCGACGCCGTCATCGATCACCTCTACCATGACGCAGCTGCCGCTCTCGTAGGCCTTGATTCGGATTTCCCCTTGCTCGCGTCCGCCCCGATAACCGTGGAAGATGCTGTTCTCCACAATCGGCTGCAGGAACATCCGGAACACATGGAAGTCCTGCAGCTCAGGATCGATCATCTCCACCAGCCTGAACTGCTTGTCGTAGCGGATGTTTTGAATGACCAGATAATCCCGCACGTTGTGCAACTCCTCCTGCAGAGAGATCTCGTAGGACGGCTCTCGAATGCCGTATTCCAATATGGAGATCAGCGACCGGATCACAGGATCTACCTTGTCCAACTGCCCCAGTCGTACGACATTACTGATAGCACCCAGCGTATTGTACAAAAAATGAGGGTTAATCTGCGCCTGCAGCACCTGAATCTCAAGCTTCTTCTGCAGCTCCTTATTCGCATCCAGGTGATTGAACAGATCTGAGATCTGTTGCAGCATGCGGTCGAAGGTGCGGGAGAGGTAACCGAATTCATCATTGCGCTTGGTCGCTACCTGAACGTCCAGCCGCCCCTGCTCCACCTGTCGCATCTTCTTGATCAGCTCGAACACCGGACGACGGATATAGCGGGTGATCATCATCGCCGTAAGCAGGCTCAGCAGCAGGCCAATCATCGTTAACTGGATGAAGTGGGCATCAATATTGCTAAGAATACCGGACAGTCTGGAACCGTCGCTAACCGCCACGAGCAGCCAGTTGTAAGTCGGCGAATGCAGCTTCACCACCAGCTTCTCCGTATCCGCATCGCCGTACACCGACAGCACATTGCTGTTAGCAATCATGATATCCTCCATAGTCAGGTCGCCGATACGGGGCGGCGAAAGCGGCCTGACCCTGGCTCCATTGGAATGGGCCAGAATACTGCCGCTGTAATCGGCAAGATAGAGCTGAATCTGTTCCTTATGATGAATCTGCAGCAGCTTCTGCTCCAACTCGCTAATGTTCAGATCGACTGCAATGACGAGGGAGGGATCATGCCTCGACACACGCGACATCGTCACGGTCCAGCCGGAGAACCGGCTGTAATATAACGAGCTTACCTTGGTCGACAGCGGACTCTCCTTCGCCGCTTGGTAGATCTCCTCCAGCTCTGCCAAAGGCTGATTGGCAATCCGTGTAATCGTCCGTCCGCCGATGATGCTGTAATCCTCCTTCACCAGATAGACATTGGACGTGTGCTGAATATTCATCTCGTACAGCGATTCCAGATGCCGGCCCAACTGCATCTCATCGAAGGGCTGCAGCTTCAGGAAGGAATCGGCGGAGAACAGAATGGTCTGCATGGAGGAGAAATTCAGGGTCAGGTATTCATTCACCTTCGATAGAATATGGCTGACGAACTCCTGATCACGCTCCGTGAGCTGTTCCTTCATAAACCGGGAGGACAAATGACTGATAATCATCACACACATTAATACGAAGGCCAGGCAGATCATAAATAGCTTGAAGGTCAGGCTGCTCGTTCGTTTTCTCATGGCGTCCTCCCGGTCGTCAGCTGATGAAATGGGCAAAACGGCGAGGAATTGGAGTCCCCGCCGTTTCATTTCGCTACTCGACTAAGCCCTGCTCAGTCAATTGCTTCAATACATTGTCTTCATAGCTCTTCAACTGATAGGTCTTCTCGAGCGTCTGGACGTAAGTGTCCCAGTTTTCTATCGGCTCACGGCCGTAGATGAAGCGCAGCAGCATCTCGTTGACATACTTCTTGCGGTCCTGATACAGGGAGTCACTCTCTTCAGGCACCAGAAACACGCTTGGTTTAGGCGAAATGCTGTGCTGGATGTTCGTCTGATGCACACCTCCCGTAAGCTCAGGCTGCTTGAAGTTATAGTAGGCCGCATCATCCGCTCGGCGCGGCAGCTTGTAGTGAATCGTGTGCTTCATCGCATCGACGACTTCCTTCTCCGGCGACAGACGGACCACCTCGTTCTTATCATTATACTCCCAGAAAATATCCTTGTCTCCATAACTGAAGGTAGGGTATGATTCTTCATCGGTGTACCAGAATTCCAGCATCGCCAGAATTCGCTTCACCTTCTCCGGATCTTTCGCCGCCAACGTGGAGACCGCCCACAGATTGTTCTGAAATGCGAGCTCGCCCAAAATTTGCTCACCGCTTGGCCCCTTGACCGGCGGGATGGAGATCCAGTCCGGCTTCTCGCCGCTTACTTCATAGAGCTTGGTAGGGTCATCCATCATCCGCCAATCGTTAACCACAATGCCGACCTTGCCCTTCTCAATTTTCTCGCCTCGCTGAGCGGCATCCGATATCGTCACCCAGTCCGGATCGATCACCTTTTCCGTTACCATCCGATTGATGTATGACACGGCCTCTTTCATGCGCGGATCTGTATTGTGGTTAACCAGTTGACCGTTCTCAACATCAACCTTGTGCGGATTCACCCCGAACAGCCACATAATCGCATTCAAGCCCAGTCCCTGCACCAACGTATTAGAAATATCGCCATCCTTCGGCACGCCGCCAACGAAACCATAGGTGTCATTCTTGCCGTTCTGGTCAGGATCATCAAAGGTAAAGGCTTTCATTACTTCGAATAGCTCGTCGGTCGTCGTCGGTACGCTAAGATTGAGATTTTGCAGCCAGTCATTTCGAATCCACCATCCGGCAATTCCACTCACCAGCTCCAACCCCGGCGTTCCGATCGTGCTGCCCTGATATTTCAGCGCCGCCCATTGATCCTCAGTGAAATGGTCCATCAGCCTGGGATAATCATTCAGATAATCATCCAGCGGAGCAACCATCCCATCATTGTAATATTGGATCGCCTGTGAACGGTCATTGAAGAAGATCAGATCGGGAATATCACCCGAGGCAAGCAGCGTGTTCAGCTTCGTAATATCTTCCCCTGCCTGCGGAACCGTCATCTGCAGATCAATATTTACCGCATTCTCCAGCAGTTGACGATGTACATCCTCCTCACGAGGCGCGAAGGGAACGCCACCTGCCCAACTGCCTGCATTATACACATTCAGCGTCATCTTGTCCGCGAACGGGTCAGCTCCCGCACCAGGAGCAGCTCCATTATTATTGGACACGGGTGCATTCTTCCCTGACGTATTGCCCCCTTGTGTATTGCCGCCGTTGCTGCAGGCGCTGAGCACCAGCAGAATCGCACATAAAGCCAGACTAATCAAGCTTCTCAGCCTTTTTTGTGGCATCATGATAAGCACTCCTTTAAATTTTATAATATAGAGGAGGAACCCCCCTGACAACCGTCAATGCTGACTAAAGCTTCAATGGCATCAGCCTTTGACCGCCCCAAGCGTTACCCCTTGCGTAAAATACTTCTGGATAAACGGATACACCGCCAGAATCGGCAGGGTGGTCAGTACAACCGCAGCCATCTTCACCGCATGGGTGCTGACCATACTATTCTCTGCATATTGCGAAGCCTCGGAATTCTGCATCTGAACACTGAGCAAAATATTGCGCAGTACAACCTGCAGCGGGTTCAGCTCGGGATTATTCAGATACATGACTCCGTCAAAGTAGCTGTTCCAGTGGAATACCGCATAGAACAGACCGACTGTCGCCATTACCGGCAGGGTGAGCGGGAAGACGATTTTGGCCATCGTCTGCAAATCCCCTGCGCCGTCGACCTTGGCCGACTCCTCAATCTCCGGAGGCAACTGCTCGAAAAAGCTTTTCATAATAATAACATTGAATGCACCGATCAGCCCCGGAATAATGAGCGCCCAGACCGTATTCAGCAGCCCAAGCCCCTGCACCACCAGATAGGTCGGGATGAGTCCCCCATTGAACAGCAGCGTGAATACGATGTAGAAGGTCAGACCTGGACGGCCAGGGAGCATTTTTTTCGATAATGGGTACGCTGTCATGAACGTCAACAGCAAATTAAGCGTAGTGCCGACAATGGTGCGAAATACGGTTACTTTATAGGCTTGGATGAGGCCTTGCCCTGAGAACATCTCCTTGTACGCCGTCAGCGTAAACCGCTCGGGAAACCAGATGATGCCTTTGCGGATGACCTCCGATTCAGGTGATACCGATACGACTACGACATAATAAAATGGGAACAAGCACAGCACGGCCAGGACGATCAGCAGAATATGATTGATATGCTTGGCCGCCCGTTCTCCCGGCGAAAGATATTCCATGTTGCACCTCCTAAAACTTTTGGCGGAGCCAAAAGTTACTTCGTAAGCATCTGCTCTTTTGGTCGAGCCAGTTATCTTCGTAAGCATCTGCTCTTTTGGCCGAGCCAGTTAACTTCGTAAGCATCTGCTCTTTTGGCGGAGCAGTTAACTTCGTAAGCGTCGTCGCTTACCAGATTTGGCCGTCGAACTTCTTGGCAAGCTGATTGGCACCGACGACCAGCACCAGCCCAATGATCGACTTAAAGAATCCGACCGCTGTCGCAATCCCCATCTGCAGCCGCAGCAAGCCTTCACGATACACCCAGGTATCAATAATATCAATCTTCTCCTGATTGAACACATTGGCCATCATGAAGATCTGGTCGAAGCCGGCGTCGAGAATATTGCTCAGATTAATGATCAGCAGAATGATGATGACATTCCGGATGCCTGGCAGAGTGACATGCCAGATCTGCCGCCATTTGGACGCGCCATCCATACGGGCCGCCTCGTAGAGGCTGGGATCTATGCCAGACAATGCGGCTAGATAGAGGATGGCCCCCCACCCGACACCCTTCCAAATATCCGAGGCCACCACGAGAAACCGCGCCCACTCCGGAGAGGTGAGGAAAGATATCCCTTCGAAGCCTGCCTGCTTGAGCAGGACATTGACGATCCCTTCTCCCGGTGACAGCATCGACAGCATCAAGCCGTATACAATGACCCAGGACAAGAAATGAGGCAGGTACGAAATAGTTTGAATCGTCCGCTTGAACCACCGTATGCTCACTTCATTGAGCATCAGAGCCAGCAATATGGGCGCCGAGAATCCGAACAGCAGCTTGTACAGGGAAATCAGTACCGTATTCTCAATAAGCTCCCAGAAATATACGCCGCGGATGAAATGAAGAAAATTGTCCATCCCGACCCACGGGCTGCCCCAGAAACCGAGGACGATGTTAAACTTTTTGAATGCTACGATGAGTCCGAACATAGGAACGTATTTGAAAATCGTAAAATAAATCAGGCCCGGCAGCAGCAGCAGATACATCACTTTATAGCGGCGCAGATTGCTGAGCACCCTGTTCAGCAGTCCGACCTGAGCCGGTTGCCGGGCAGCAGCTCTGGCAGGATCCATCGGACACTCCTCCCTTCCATCATGCATTTTTCCATCTATCCTGCAGGTCTGCCACAGGTCGTTTCGTCCACCGCACCAATTCATCGCCAGCGGCTTATAGATATATGATAGCGAAGCTCGCCGCTGCTTGTTTTTGATATTTATTGAAATCATATTAATATTTTTAGCCAAACAAGAGCCTCCACCCAAAAGGATGGAGGCTCTTGTTTGTTGTGCCAAGGCTTGTGCGGTGGCGCGAGCAGGTGATGGGAGGCGGCAAGTTGGCCTGGATGGCTCACTGCAGCGCCGATTTTGGGCCTTACAGCAGCGACGAGTCCGCTCGATCGGTCTGCTGCAGCGCCGGTTTTCGGCGATACAACTCCATCTCCCATCCGACTCGCATGCACAGCCTCCAACCTTACATTTTAACGCAATAACTCCTTTCGGTGGGTTCCTCCGCTCGTTCCAACAACCAACTAACCTTGCCCCCTTATCCCGGCCGGCTACCTCACCGCTTCCCACATGAAGGAAGCGCGCATTATCTTCCGTCCCGGACGTCCATCGCCCGGCCGATGACAACAACCGCCTCCGCCCTGGTCGCCGGATGTTGCGGCCGGAAGCTGCCATCCTCATAGCCCGTAATGATGCCGACTTCTGCAGACTGGGCTGCAGCTGCCTGTGCCCAATCTGCAATCTCACCGCCGTCCTTGAACGACAGGCCGCCCGGATTCGCAGCATCTGCATCCACATCTGCCGCCTGCAGCGCCCGCATGACGATCACCGCCATCTGCTCGCGCGTAATCCGCTCATCCGGCCCGAACTGCTCGTCGTTGTAACCGCTGATCCATCCGGCGGCATAAGCGGCAGCGATCTCCGCACGCGCCCAATGCCCTGCCGTGTCTTCAAACACGCTGTCCTCCGCCGCTTCCAACCCGAAGGCGCGCACTACAATGGCTGTGAACTCCGCCCGCGTGATCGCTCCATCCGGCTGAAACCGCCCGTCAGGATAGCCGGTGGTGATGCCGAGACCAGCCAGCCTGGCAACGTGGCGCTCCGCCCAATGGCCCGCCATATCGGTGAAAGCCGCACGTTCCTCCGGCTCGCCAGACTCCCCGCCAGCTTCCTGCTCCGGCTCCACTTCAGAACCTGCTTCCTCTTCCCCGCCAGTCTCCGCCTGGCGCGTCACCGTAACGATATACGTATGACGGCTACCATCCGCTGCCGTCACTTCTGCCTCCATCCGGTTGCCCCCAACACTCAGGGCAATCGCACTGCTCGCTTGACCGCTCGTGACGACAGCTCCATTGATCCGGATAACCGCTCCCGATTGCTCAGCTGTGGCAGTTACCGTCACACTCTCCGTCTTATGCGTCACATCCGCCTCATAGGACATCACGTCCGCCGAGAATGAAGGGCGCAATGCGCCCTCCGACAAGCTCAGGGAACTCAATCTGGCATTATTGGACGGCACATAGCTGCTGCTGTTGCCTTGGGGAGCCGCCCTTGCAATGTTCACCGTATAGACCTGCTCCGTCTCAACTTCCTCATCGGTGAGCACAATCTCCAGCTTGTTCGCTCCGAACTTCAGCGACATAGACGGACTTGCCTCACCGCTCACAACTGCGGTATCCGGTCCGTCATTCACCCGCACCGCCAGCGCCGCTGCGCTCCCGGCAGCCACAGTCGGTGTGACTGTCACGCCCGCTACACCGCTTCCGACCTGCAGCGCATACTCATACCGACCTGGCGCAAAACCATCGATCGCTACACCGTCAATAGACAGTCCGCTCAGCTCCAGCAGCGGGGTTAATGCGATAAACTCATAATCATTGTCCCCGGCATACGTCTCTGCTGAAGAGCCGGCATAACCTGTAATAATCAGCCCTTCCGGATTGCTCTTGAACAAATCTCCTCCAAAGAGCAAATCCAGCCCTTCCACCCGAATGCCCGCCAGTTGATTCAGCCGGAATGCCGAATTCCCGATTCGTTCCACACTGTCCGGAAGTGTGACAGCCGTTAATTGATTGTCCCGGAACGCCGAATCTCCGATCAAGGTGACGCTGCCGGGAAGAACAACACTCGTCAGACCTTTATTCTGAAAGGCTGAATCCCCGATCTCAGTGACCGGAAGTCCCTCAATCGTCTCTGGAATAACAGCCGATCCCCGGCCGGTATAGCCTGTAATGGAAACTTCATTCTCATCCGTATCAACGATATAGCGGAAATGCCCTTGTGATGCTGCATCCCGGTTCCACACGCCCACCTTCTGCGGATAGAGCGTCAGCTCGATATCATAGTCACTGTATTCTGCAAGAGGAACGCGCGATGTTGCCGGAATTACCAGCTCGACCGTGCCATCGTTGCGCAGCTCGGTGGAGCGGATCATGCTGTCCAGACGCAGCATGCTGCCATCGCTCTGCTTCTTCAGCTCGCCGCTCACTCGGAATTGATCAAGCCAGCCCTCCTTGAGCAGGAAAGGAATATCCGCCTGCTCTACCACCAGCCGCAATACCTTCTCATCAGGATTCATCCCTGCCCCGCTCACTGCAAGGTCAAATGGCTCAAATCCCGGCGGGTGCAGGCTAATTGCAATATTGTAGTCTTTATAATCCATTAACGGAACAGCCTCAGTCGGTCTGACCTCCAGCACTGCCGTGCCCGAAGCCGTCCGAACCTCATTAGCGGTCACAATGCTGTCGAGCTGCAGCTCCATGCCGTTGGTCTTATGCTGGAGCGTGCCTGTGATGCCCCAATTGAACAGCTCGTTCTCCTGCAGCTCGAAGGGAATATCCTCCAGGTCCACAACGAGACGGATCACTTGTCTACCGGCATGCATACCCGGATAGTCTACCGTCAGATCGAATGAGCTCCTCGGCTCCTCAACAGACGGCAGATCAACAGCAAGATGAAAGTTGTAATCCTTGTAATCCCGCAACGGCACCGCAGTCGTCGGCTCCACGACCAGCACCGTCGTACCCGCAGGGCGCACCTCATTGCTGCGGATGACCGAGTCCAAGTTCAACACGGATTGATCCAGCTTGCTCGTCAAGGTACCGCTGATGCGAAGTCCACTCAACCCGTTAGCCGCCACCGGGAAAGGAAAATCCGCCTGCGGCACAACAAGCCGGATCTCATTCCGCTCGGCAGCCATACCCACCTGGGTCACTGTGATCGGAGAAGGCTTATTGTCGAGAAGCTGCTTCGGCACAGCGACCTGCAGCGTAATTTCATAATCCTGATAAGCGGCCAACGGCACACCAGCGGTCGGTGTGACTGCCAGCGCCATCGTGCCGTTGGTTATCACTTCATTGCCCACAATAACACTGTTCAGATTCAACGCGCTGCCATCCGTCTTATGCTGCAGAAGAGCAGCAACCCGCATCCCCTTCAACGAATCGTCCTTGACCGTCAAAGGCAGGAAATCCTCGACCGGAACGACGAGACGAATCGTATTGTTCGCCACATTCATCCCGCTTTGCAGCACCCAGGTAGGGAAAGGTACAGTCGGTCCCTGATTTCCTGGCTCCTCCGTAACCACACCGGGATGGGTGAAGTCATAGATCTGCAACGTGCCGCCACCCAGACTTTCCGTCTCATTATCGGTGCCGGTAGCTGTCAGCTCATACTCGAACACCGCTTCCGGATCATCCACCTTAATCAGGAATTCATAAGGGAAGCCTGACTTCTCCACCGTTGTTTCTTCCCCGCCGGCGGTGTAATTCATCGTCAGCTTGCTCGTTGTTTCATCCATATCCGACACGTAGATATAAGCATAATAGCTGTCCGGGTGCAGCTGGATGACATGGCCCTTGCCTCTCGTGTGCTCGGATACGGTATCCTCCGTATAATTGGAATACTCATAATCTGTATTGGCATAGCCTGGAGCTTGCACATTCGGAATATTCAGCACCACCGAACGGATTCCCTTGGCAGGGATCGTGATGGTGAACGCTCCATTCGTGACCTGAACCTGCGAAGCCGTACCATCTGCTTCATAGACGACTGCTGTGCCGGAGTAGCTTGCGCCCGGATCAACTTTATCCCCTAATGTAATGGTGGAAGTCAGAGCGTCATTGCCTTCATTCATTAAGGCTAATCCCAGCACCCCATCCTTGCGGGCGGCTATATAATCAATCTCCACAGAGTCCGGTTCAGCAATGCCCCGGTCAAGCCACAGCCACATATCCTCTTCCTCATAGAACTGTCCCGGCGCATGCCCGAACTGATTGGAGGCAAAATACGCATACCCCGATTGATACAGGGAAGGGAACGATATATTTTGCTCGGACTTGGCCCAAGCGCTGTTAATAAGGAAATCCTCCAGCATGCTGATGAATACCGGGATGTGATGCCAGTAAACCGAAGTGAAATCCGGACCCGTATACGGGTAATTCTCTTTCATTTGGTGGAAAATATAGCGGTCCTGATAGTAACCGGCATAGTTGCCGAACCGGCCGATCATTGCATTTCTCGCCATTGTGGAGAAATAGGGATCGCCTGTATACACGGACAGCTTGGTCAGCATGCCTGCCCAGTTGTTCATCGTAATTACATTGCCGTGACCCGGTGTTGACGGATGCTCCGTCCCCATGCCCACTCTTGCCGGCAGCCAGCCGGGATGGGTCTCGGTCTCCAGCTTCGGTCCGCTCTCCTGAGGCGGCTTCGCCTCCCCGTCGACATTACCCAGACGCCATTGCTGCTCGCCATGCCACCAGAAGGTGAACTTCTCGGCGTTAAGCTTCCGCGGTGCGGTCTTCTCATCCGTTACGGTGTAGCCTGTATCCGCATAATCGTTCTGATAACCGGTCGTCCAGAGGCCGGTAACGAGCAGCTGTGCGTTCTCCTCCGCGCCATCCAGATACTTCTGCTCTCCTGTAGCTTCATAGGCAGCGAGCAGCGTAGTCACCATCGGAATATAGTCGCCATATACGAACCCGTTCACGAACCGGGCCTCCCGATTGGCCCCGGTATTGGGATGATCAGCAAGATAGCGGTCTGCCTGCTCCTTCAGCTTGACCAGATGCTGCGCATCGCCTGTATATTTGTACATTGCAGCCTGATCAGTCACACCTGCAAGATTGGGCTGCTGCGACGCAGAATCAATCGCATGATCCAGCAGGAAAGGCATCCTCCCCTGAGTCATCTCATACAATCCGCCGAATACACTGGCCGAATATTGCTTCACCGGACCGCCGATCGGGGTCGGCAGGACACCAGAATAGCTTGCGCCGCCCTTGCTGTCGGTGATTTTGAAGTGCGTATTCATCCTGCTTAACATGAAGGCAAGCGTAGGTACGGCACGCTCATCCAGCAGCTCCTCATTGTCCGTCAAGAGATAGCGCTGGACAGCCGTCATCCCGTTCGACAGCGTGGTCATTTCCTTCTCTTCCATATTGTAATGCGCCATATTGACCGGATCCCAGCCGCCGTAGTCGTCATCCATCATGAGATCCGTGGCATTATAGATCGCTTCGTTCAGTGAGTGAAAGTAATTAGTCCGGATATCCTTGGCCGCATACAGCTCCTCCGCCACATATTTGAACGTATCATACCAGGAGCCTGTATTATTGATGATGCGGTAGGCCACCGAATAGCTGCTGCCGGCTTCGAACAAACTGTGCTCCGTGCCGAACATCGGTGCCGTGAACTGCGGCCGAACATCCCCGTCGGGACCGCGCAGCACCAGCGCAAAGCTGGATGTGTCAGGATACGCGAAGTCCTGCCCGACCGATCCGGGATCCATCGCAATGCCGGAGGTCATCTCGACGCCCTGGAACCGCAGGTTATTCTCTGCATAATGCAGGGTGGCCATCGGTGTGAACAAATACGACTCCGGAATAATGGAAGGTGCGGCCGGAACCGTCTTCTTCACATACAGCAGCGGCGCGGTGACCGTATCATACGCCTCATATTCGGTCTCGTCACCGTTGAACAGCATGAATGAATAAGCGCCCTCTGTATGGAAATCCGCATTCAGCGTTACCTTTGGATCCACGGTCAGCGCATCCAGCTCGAAGCTCACCTGCAGATCCGCCTCTGTATTTGTGAAGCTGAGGTCAATCCGCTCATCGTTCACTTGCGTAAAATCACTCGGGATGAACCAGACCGGTATCCCGGTCTTGAAAAAATCCTTGACCACGGTGCTGACCGTATTCCCGTCCAGATCAACCGTCTGTCTGAATTGGGCGAACTGTCCGTCTTCGCCTGCCAATTCACTGTTCGTTGCTGACATCATCAGGAATCCCAGCTGCTCCGTTTTGGTTTTAACCAGCAGCCACTCGTTGTTCTCTTTAATGTAGATCTCATTTTGTACCAGGGACTGTTCATCCGCCCCTTCTCCCTGATAGAACGTAACCTTCACCTGCTCATTCTCGATAGAGGCTGTCTTCACCGCAGTTACATCCGCAGTCGCCCATTCCGGGAATTCGGCGGACGGCAGTGTGGCGAACGGATCCTCAGGCGGGGCAATCTGCTCCAGTTCCTCCTTGTTCTCCGGCGGTACCAGACTCAGGTCCTTGGTAAGGAAGAACCCTTCACTCCGCGCATAGAAGCCGGAGGTGTCGATCAGCGACAGCTCATGGAAGCCTGCATTCAGTTGGAAGGTCCCTACTGCTGTCCAGCGGAAGCCCTCCTGCCCGTGGATGCCGAATTTCTGCTCCACTCTCACTCCGTCCACTCCGACATGGAAAGTCCGGGTGCCCGGTTGATTCGTTGCATAATCACGGTCACGTACCCAAAGCTTGTATTCCCCCGTCGACTGGATGTTCACATTGACAGTGGCCGGCTCACCGCCGCTGCCGTCAGCTTCTTCAATCGTTGATCCGGTAGCCCTGCCCTGCAGGAAATCTCCGCTCAGCGTCCATGAGCCGAAGCTGCTGAAATTGCGGGGGAGGATATAATAATGCAATTTATCATTCGCCGCATCCTCCTCAGGGGCAGCATGCACCTGTTGTGGCATTGGAATGAACTGCAGTGGGGTCATAAACAAAATTACAGTCATCAAGATTGCGAATCGTTTTCTCATACGTTCCTCCTTGATATTTTGTAATCGCTTACAATTATTGTTTTCTATTGCATCCCATGTTTTGCTCCTCTCCCCCCTTCGCATAATGTATCCGACACTATTCATAATAAAAGTCATTGACAGCGGTTGTTTCTAAAATCTTTTGAATTTGTATAAATATTTTAAGAATTGATTGGTAGCAGGCGCACAGAAAAACCCCTGCCGAATGCGAGGCTACTGAAAAACTTGTGGTTTTGGGCGAAGACCAAACGTGAATGCAAAAAGGACGACTACTAACCCCAGAATGTGGGATTAAGGTCGTCTTTGTTCTCTAAACAAGAACCATTTCCATATCGTACCTGCGTCATTAATTTAATCATCCTCTTCAAATTCACGGCGAATACGCCATAGCACCCTGTAACTCCATTCCAACTAGACCCGAGAATGACGCTGCATCATAGCCGCGTCAATGTTTCAACTCACTGTTTTTCGCTTCAATTTTGTAGTACTTCTTGGCCTTTTCCTTGAAATACTCTGGTGTAGGCGATCCAGTTAGTCCCATCTGGGGGCATTGCTGGTGGCGCCTGACAAACCGCCATTTCCCTTTTTGGCTAAGGCGCTGTCTTTGCGTGAGTATTCGTGGGGATCTTGCGCTAACGCTTGTCACAGCGCTTAAATGGCCTCAAATGACCCTTTTGAAACTCTAACGCTCACCACAGCGCTTATTCCCCCCTTGGACCGCTAAAATCGTACGATTTTCTATAAATAAGGTGGCTCAGTTTCGTTACAATTATTATGGGGCTGAATTTCCCTAAATAGCGCCGCTCATCAGCGTTAGAATCCCACAAGGTTTCGTTCGACTTATCTATATTAGTTGAACGAAAGATTAGTTCAAACCACAGGTGATTCCCTACCCCTTGAGCGAGCTTCGTCACACTGCATGCCTGTTAATCTATATGATATTTCATATAGAATCGTTGAAATCATCGCCCAATGACTTATTCTGTATGATATTTCATATACAATCGTTGAAATCACCGCCGAATGACTAATTCTATATGATATTTCATATACAATCGTTGAAATCACCGCCGAATGACTAATTCTATATGATATTTCATATAGAATTGTTGAAATCATCACCCAATGACCAATTCTATATGATATTTCATATAGAATCGTTGAAATCATCACCGAATGACTAATTCTATATGATATTTCATATAGAATTGCAAAATAAAAATACCCCTCGGGGGCGCTGCTGTTGTGCTGCTGCTGTGCTGCTGCTGTGCTGCTGTTGTGCTGCTGCTGTGATTCTCTGCTGTGATGCTGACTCTTACTGGTTTTTCTGCTCGCTTATCGCCCAAATCTTAATCTTAACTGGCGGTTCATTCGTTCAACTTAACTAATTATCTAGTTAAAAGACTCCAGCATTGACTGCTCCATCTCGCCCAAACGCCACAAAGCAAAACGGTCTATCCCATGTTTCTCAGCTTCCCTCATCCAGCCTGCCACGGTAATGTGATCGGCATACCAAACGATGTGCTGGTTTTCAAGTTCATCTTGATAGGTAAAATAGACGGCCCCGCTCCCCTCGTCCCGTTGTGGTTCAGCATTGTGCGAGCGAAGCAAACCCGCCGCCATTGTCTCTGTTAATGCGGTCGTCTCCCCTTTATCGCTCCAGGCGAATCCTCCAAGGGAAAAAGCAATAAACGGCTCGCCGGGAAGCGAACCCATACGCTGCGCCAGCTTGCTGATGAAGGCATGATCGGCTTTCGGCCCAGGGCCGCTGTGATAGCCATAGAGGTTGTAAGCCATCATGACATATACCGGACCTTCGGGCAGCGCCAGCTTCTCCAACGGCGCACGGGGCTCCAGTACAACACGCAGCGTCTTGTTGTCAGCGGCAAGCTTTTCATACAGCTCACGGTATAATGCCGTCACATTATTCCAGTCGTCCTCGGCAATTTTCTCATAGTCCAGCTCGACGCCATCATAGCCGCCGCTGCCAACTGCCGACATGATTTCATCAATATGCTGTGCGCGCCGCGCAGCCGAAGAAGTCAGTTCTGTAACGAGCGCCGCCTCCTTCTGCACGGCAGTACCGTCGCTGTTGATCCGATCGTTAACAATGGTAAGGAAAAGCGCTGGCGTCATTCCATTCGCTTCCGCGCTCCCGACCTCTTCCCGAATAGCCGGGAGCGACTGCTTCATCTGGTCGGTATAATATAAACGGCCTTGCTCGTCAAAATAGGCGGCGAACACTTGCAAGCTGGCAAGACTGCCCTTCAGCTTGGACAAGTCCGCCAGACCCGCATCACTCTGCCAGTCCACAATCCATGCAGACAGCGCTGACTTGGCCGGCAGCTCGTGTACGTTTTCCGGTTCTTTCTTGCTCAGCAGCAGGAAGGAGACCGCTCCGACCGCTGCGATAACAAGTACGGCAACAATCAGATTTCTTCCCCTTTTTCCGGCGTCAGGCACGTGCAGACTCCTCTCTCTTCTTCCGCTTATCGTTTTGACAGGCATGATCAGAATGTGTCGATGGCCCAGTCCATTGCGGCATTAACCGCTTTTTTCAAAGTGTTCGTCACAACTGCAAATCCCTTGTACGCATTATTGTACAACTGCGCAGATTTGCTCCCATCAGCGGGTGCTGTAACGATTGCAACATCATCGAACACCCCGTCATAGATTGTATCATGCCGATTGGCAGCACTGTAAGCAGATTGCAGCGCAATTCCGCCTTGCTCAATGGAATCAGCCACTAGCAGCTTGTCCGCCAATAACTCCTTATCAACGACCAGTGTCAATTGCTCGCCTGTAATCGTAATGTCAACTTGACGAGTGGCCTGTATGTTGATCGGATATTGCTCCTGTTCAACTCCAGACCCTTGAACTGACTCCTGTTCAGCCCCCTGTCCAGTTTCCCGTTCAGCCCCCTGTCCAGTTTCCCGTTCAGACCCCTGTCCAGTTTCCCGTTCAGACCCCTGTCCAGTTTCCCGTTCAGACCCCTGTCCAGTTTCCCGTTCAGTCCCCTGTCCAGTTTCCCGTTCAGTCTCCTGTCCAGTTTCCCGTTCAGTCCCCTGTCCAGTTTCCCGTCCAGTCCCCTGTCCAGTTTCCCGTCCAGTTCCCTCGTTACTCTCTTGACCGTTTGCCTTATCGGCTTCTTGCACCAACTGCTGCCCGCTGTTTGCAGCATCGTCCTGTGGCGCCGGATAGATTCGCACTAAATCCTCGCCCACTACCTTCTGCTCCACGATCACTTCATTATCGATCAGCGAAACACGGATGAACGTATCGTTATTCCGGTCATAACGCAGATAGACGGACTGGTTGCCAACAACATTGCCGGCCAGCTTGGCGGTGAACCGGATATCGCTGAATGAATCGCTCTCTTTCAGATAGAGCATCCCCTTGTCTGCAGGAGGCGAGGTGAGCACAATCCGATTGCCGTCAAACTCCGCCACGCCGCCCATCGTCACCCACTTCTCTGCGCGCCGCTCGTCGCCGATAACATACTTGACCGACTCCCCGGTATCCTGAAAAACTTTCATCAGCAAATGATTCGTATACCAATAGGGGGCAGGCTGCACTCGCGTCAAATTATACAGATCGTCACCGCTGTCATTATAAGCGATGCCTTCACGGTTGAAATGCATGGTGAACAACTGATGGATATTGCGAGAGTTGACGTCTGCAACGAGCCGGTTCATGCCATTGTATAAGGAGTTGGCATGCATAACCATATAGACGCCGGGCACGAACCCCAGCTTCTCGGTATAAATGTCATGGATAGCATCATAATCCCAATTGATCCGCTTCTCCATGTGTGATCGGTTCTCGACCGGAATGCCGTCTTCATCGCGGAGAAAGTCCATCAGATAGTGGTTATAAATATCGACACCCTTGCGATCCTTGAAGTCTGCTTCCTCCAGCTGTTCGAAATATCGGCCGTCCTTGCCGTATATATTAATGTAAGCTAGACGGTAGCCGTTGCTTCCAAGCTCCCAATAACCATTGCGGGTCATACCGAGCAGCTGCTTCGGCTGCAAAAACTTCTGCTCCTTGCTGCCCATTTTGCCTGCATAGCTGAGCATCGTTGCTTTGTAATTATATTTCTCCAGCAGCGGCTGAGAGAACAGACTGGAGTCATTGCGCCCGTCTTCAAAGGAGAGGAACAGCGCTTTGTCCGGCAGCGGCTTGCCTTCATTGTAGAAATCAAGCACATCCTGCTGTGAAATGGTCGTGTAGCCCTGATCGTAGAGTGCTTGCAAGTGCTGGTCAAGCCTGCTTTTGGCAATCAGGTTAGGCGAGCCTGTACGGGCCAGCCCAAAGTAGGAAATCGCAATAAACCCCTCTTTATTGCTCCAGCCTGCCTTGTCAGGCTCCTCATACTTTTTAATATCGAATACGCTATGGACAAGCAGCCACGCCAAACAGACCAAAATCACAGTCTGTACAATTGTTTTGTACACTTTTATTCTGTTTTTCCTGCGATAGTCAAGTGCGATGTGACGTTTTCCGTCCGTGCTGCTCATTAAGTCGACATTCCTTTATTGTTTTTTTGTTTGCGGCGGGCTTTCCTGTCTCTTGCTTCGATATCCTGCGGTGTTTCCCGTGTTCCCCAAGTCGATTTCCAGAAGGTTACCCACGCAACCGGCATTTGCCATAGCAGAATCGCTTCATAGAAAACACAGAAGACCAGGCCGAACACCCATAGCTTGCTCTTTCTGAACAGCAAATGAGCGAAACTCATCAGCAGTGCCATCAGCAGAAGGCCCATCAGAAATGTTCCCGGGAAAATCCCGTGGACAACAGGCACATACACCAGGTTGTAGGACACGACGACAGGCGCCGCAATCGGAACAATCAAGCCAATGTAGAAAAACAAGGCCATAAACGGTTCTTTCCGCCATATAAAGCCCCCCGCCCTTAATGATTCACGGAGCCATGAACGTTTCCATCTCATCTGTTGTTTCAGAAAGACACCAAACCGCGAGGGGACAATTGTAGAACAAATAGCAGTATCCTGGTAACAGGTGCGGTGTGTCTTCATAATATAATTCGTCATACTGCGGTCGTCGCCGAATGTTGCCGGCTGCCCGAGAAACTTCTGATTCAGCCAGGCGTCCCGGTGCTTTAATACAAGATCTTTACGGTAGCAGGCAAGCGGCCCGGACAGACAGGTCACACTGTCAAACCACGACTCGGCCGCCTTCATAATCCGGAAGGCAATATAATAACGAACCGTCTGCAGCTTCGTAATTGTATTCGTATACTTATTCTCCACATCTGTCCGTCCGGCCACACCGCCCATCCGCGGGTCCTGAAACGGCTGGACAAGATGCTTGATGGCGTCCGGCTGCAGGAAGCTGTCCGAATCTACGAATACGACCAGATCATGTTTCGCCATCTCCACCCCTTTGACCAGCGCCACCCGCTTGCCGCCATTTTCCGTCATGGCGATCAGCTTTAGCCGCTCTTTCGTCCCATAGCGCTCCCCTTCTTCATGCAGCATCGCAATGGTTTTGTTAATCTGCTCTACCGATTTATCGGTGGAAAAGTCATCGACAATAATGACCTCCAGCTTGTCAATCGGATAGTCCTGATTCATGCAGCTTAATATCGTTCGGTGTATCCATTCTTCTTCATTAAAGCAGGGAACCACGATCGTCACGCTGGGAGTATAGTCCGGATTAAGCGGCACATCCCGGTGCAGTGCCCCGAACAAGTACCGTGACAGCAGAAATGTCGCTGCGATAATGCTGTAAAGATACAGCACATAATTATATTTAAAATAGATGAAGCTCTCGACACGCATCAGCATAATTACGGCAACCGCGACGAACATAAATCCGCTGGCCATATAGACCGAATACCCCCAGCGTCTGCGCTGCAAGTACGCTGGCAGCGGCTTCTCAAATTCAAAGCCGACCAGTAGTTTTAACTCACCATCCTCCTGCCGCTCCATAACACGAGCCGCAGTGGCGACTATTTTGACCGCCGATTCGAAACCTTCCGGCATCGTGCCTGCCGGGATATCGAACTGCAGCCGGTATTGCGCACCTTCAACAAACTCGCCGACACCGGGTGTGAACGCCACCAAGATCCCGCTGGCAGAAATATCAGCCGCCCGTCCTTTGAGCGCTGCCGCTTTCCCATGTCCCTCCGTAATGACACTTACCTCGAAATCCGCTTTGTACCGCAATCCCAGCATCATCGGCTGCTCGTTGCCTGCATAGTTTTCCTTGCTCTGATTCAAACTCCGGCGATCAGCGGCAATCCGAATGCGGTCCGGGTCGGGAACATGCGACAGCATCCGTCTGTCCTGCTTCGGCTCAGACAGCACTTCAACAATTGGTTTTTTCTTCATCGCTATAAACTCCAGTAGTAATAGCCGTTATTTTCAAAATCCGTCTTATTGTAAATACCAGTGACATCAAACATCAGCTTTTTATGATTCGGAGCATACAGTTGATCGAAATCAGCCACGTTCAATTTCCGGTATTCATCATGGGGCACAGCAACGACAAGCACATTCAAATCCCGCAGGTCCGAACGCTCTACCAGTTCAATCCCGTACTCTTCCTGCACTTGCGCTTTATTGACCCAGTAGTCTGCCACAAATGTAGTCACGCCGTATTCCGCCAGCTCGCTTACAATATCAATGACCTTCGTATTGCGGACATCGGAACAATTTTCCTTGTAGGCCAGTCCCAGACAACCGATCCTCACATCGGATAAATCCTCTTTCTGCCTTACCAGATGCTTGATAATCTGCTGTGCGATGTATTGGCCCATCCCGTCATTAATATGTCGTCCCGCTAAAATAATTTTAGAATGATAGCCTGCGCCTTCAGCTTTGTAAGTCAAGTAATACGGATCAATGCCAATGCAATGCCCGCCGACAAGCCCCGGTCTGAAGTTCAGAAAGTTCCATTTCGTCCCTGCAGCCCGCAGGACGGCCTGGGTGTCAATCCCCATGTTGTTGAACAGCATCGACAGTTCATTCATAAATGCAATATTGATGTCACGCTGCGCATTTTCAATGACTTTGGCCGCTTCTGCCACACGAATGCTATCCGCTCTGTAAACACCGGCTTCAATAATCAGCTCATAGATGGCAGCTACCTCATCAAGCGTTTCCTTGTCTATTCCCGACACTATTTTCGTAATATTCTCAAGACGATGCACGCGGTCGCCTGGATTGATTCTTTCCGGGGAATACGCTATTGTAAAATCCGTTCCGCATTTCAGCCCTGACTGCTCTTCCAGGATTGGGAGGCATACTTCTTCTGTCACTCCGGGATAAACGGTAGATTCATATACGACCAATACGCCGCGCTGCAATGACTGGCCGACTGTTATGCTGGCTTGCCGCACATATTGCAAATCCGGCACCTTATCGGCCTGCACAGGCGTAGGCACCCCAATAATAAAGCAGCTGGCCGCGCGCAGCTCCGCAGCATCATCCGTAAAGGTGATCGCGCTGTGTTTGACCGCATCATCCCCGGTGTCTCCGGTCGGATCGATGCCATTTTGATACTGGCTTATTTTATGACGGTTTACGTCATATCCGATAACATCGAGCACTCTGGAAAAAGCGACCGCCAGCGGAAGCCCCACATAACCAAGACCAATGACAGCCAGCTTGGCCTGTCTGTCTCTCAAACGCTGATACAGTTCCATCGTCCCCGTCTCCACTCTCTGCTCACTCCAATTCCGCTATTTTCTTGCTGTCGAGCAAATCAGACATTTTGACAAAGGAATAGCCTTTGTTATGCAGCTTTTCGATCACGATAGGCAACGCCTCAAGCGTATGAATGCCATCCAGCATATGCAGCAAAATAATGCTTCCCGCCTCTGTTTTGTTCATGATGACCTCGACAATATCATCGGCCGTATTCGCAGCATCCCAGTCAAATGTGGTCACATCGTACATCGCTATTTTGTCATAGCCGGCAGCAGCTACCGTTCGCGCTGTCTCTTCATCAATAGCGCCGGTTGGCGGTCTGAACAACATTACCGGCTGCGCCTGAATCGCTTCTGTAATGACCTGATGCGCCTTCACCACTTCCTCCTGAATTTCACCAGCGGACAGGGAAGTGATGACTGGATGGCTGTAGGTATGATTGGCTACATCATGCCCGTCCTCATAAATGGCTCTTGCCAAATTGGGATTGCGTTCCACGCCGTTAGCCCGCAAGAAAAACGTCGCCTTCACATCATATTTCTTCAGGGTATCAAGCAGCTTCGTTACCGTGAAGTCGGTCCCCCAGTCGTCGAAGGTCAACGCAATCTCTTTCTTATTTGTACTAAACTGCTTGAACACCGTGTATTTGGCATTTTTGTAGTCGGCATTGATCCGGGCCGCATCATATCCCGCTATTTCCTCCAAAGGCTTGCGCTCCCCGCCATCAGCAATCAGTTTGCTGAGTGGTACAATTTGGTACCCTACTTTGTTAGCAATATCCGCGATCAGAGGAATGGCATCCAGCAATTGCGGCACTTCCTCTGTATTGAGCGCAATGATGCCCCCCCGAGTCATATACTTGTTGACATAATCAACGATCATCTCGCTGGTTTCCATATGCCGTTTCTTCAGGTTCAAGCTGTAGGATATGACGGCGTCCAGTCCGGACTGCGCAGCGACGAGCCGGATATCATCGGAGTATTCACCTGATCCGGTCGCAACATAGGCGGGCATATGTCCCGTTTCTTTGAAAATGACTTCATTGGCTCTATGTACTTCTTTATAGATTTTGTCATAGCTGATCGATGCGAGATCTGTGCGATGCAGTGTATTGTTCTGAATCTCATAACCTCTGGCCGCAATTTCCCGGGCAATCCCCGGCTCTTCCGCTACGCGCACTCCAGGCAGAAAAAAAGTACCCTCAATCTTGTTTTTATCGAGCGCATCAAGCAATTGCGACATAAAAACATCGTCCCCCATACCGTTGAAGACGAGTGCGAACTCTTTCTTCGCCGTGTAGACCGATGGAATGACTTTGCTCATTTCCCCGTCATAACGCTCAACTACAGCCGGGTTCTCCTGCACATCCTGCTCCGCTTCTCTTTTAAACAGCGTGCAGCCAGTCATAACTTGCAGACAGAGCAGCATGACAAGCAGCAGCGGTACCTTCGGCTTCATTCTCATGAGCTTGGCAACCATACTTAAATTTCCCCTTTTAGTAAAGACATGACGAGTTGATAGGACATTAATCGACATTTTTTCCTACAACATCTTATCATATTTGAAAAAATCATATAACCGCCAAATCTTGTTGTTTGATATCACAATCTGCGACAAAGGCAATGGAAGAAAAATAATCCTAACGAAACGCCTGGTATCGTTTCCGGTACTCCCCGGGAGTGAACGAGGTTTGGCGTTTGAACAGACGGAAGAAATAGTTGTTGTCATGGAAACCGCATTGTTCACCGATTTTGACCAAGGGCAGCTCCGAATGCGTCAGTAACCGTTTGGCGCGTTCAATCTGCAGATGATGTCTAAACTTCAACGGGCTCATCCCCAAATAGTGCTTCAGGCACCTTGAAAGATAATCAAAATGATAGTGTAAGTCGCGCTCCATCTGTTCAGAATCGAAAGGAAATTCCAAGCGGCTCGTCAAGTAGGAAGCGACCTTCTCGCCAAGTAGATGGGATCTGGCTTGCGAACTGCCTGTTCTCATCCCATTTTGCAGTTGTATAAGAATTTGACCGAATAAAATATGCAGTTCAAAAGATCGGGAGGATGTCAGCATGCTGTGCAATTGAAGCATTTCTGTCAACAAAGGTACGATGACCCTTAGATCGAGGGCAGCAAATTTAGGAATATGGATGGTGGCGGGATGAGGCTCGGTGTCCTGATTTGTTGTTTCAAGCAAAGGCTGTTGCCAGTTCTGTTTCTCCACCAATTTCGGCTGCGAGGACGTAGCGTATTGAAAATGTATCCAGTAGACCTCGGTTTCCGTCTCGGTTGGACGGTAGCCGAGATGCGTTTTTCCCGGTTCAAGAATCAGCATTTCGCCCTGCCTGACATCGTATTGAACCTCGTTTTCCTCCATGTACAATGTGCCCTTGGTACAGATAATCAGATCAAAAACATCAAATTGACGCTTGGCGTGCATTACACCTGGCGGCCATAATACATATCCGACTGTGGTCAGTAGAGGAAAAGGAGGAACGTGTAATTCAAGTGCGAGCATCGGATCACCTTCCAACAAATTTATGTAGAAATTGTACTATATAATGTCGATATTGTCAGCTGTAACAGGGGACATAATCCTTTAGAGTGGTAGATATTATATGATTCTATTACAGATTATAACTGGGAGGTAATCTTCATGAGCAATCAAGCATTGGTACAACAGCAGCAATGGTTCGTTAATCAAAGATTTGGCATGTTTATTCATTTCAATAGTGCTACATTTCAGTTCGCCGACACGGAAGTTGAAGATTGGGAGTATGGCCACGAAAATAACGATGTGCCTCGCCGATTCAGCTTCGATCCCAAAGACTGGAATCCAACTCAGTTGAACTGTGCCCAATGGGCGAAGGCCGCTAAATCTGCTGGGATGAAATTTGCTGCCATGACCGCGAAGCATCATGAAGGATTCAGCTTGTGGCCGACAAAATACACCGATCATTCAGTAAAGAGCGCGACGCTCCAAACTGACGTTGTTAAAGAATATCTTGACGCATTCAGGCAAGAAGGGATCGAAGCAGGTCTTTATTTCTCCGCACTGGACCTGCATCACCAAATCGGCCGTAAGAAATGTACGCCTGAAGACAAGCAATTCATTAAAAATCAAATTGAGGAACTGCTGACAGGTTACGGGGACATTCCGTTCCTGATCATTGATGGCTGGAATGCGCCTTGGGGTGGACCCAGCTATGAGGATCTTCCTTTCGAGGAAATCGATGCATTGGTCAAAGGATTACAACCGCAGTGTTTGTTGATGAATATTGGCTGCGAGTCCGGAGTAGAGCACACGGATATTGCCTTTTATGAGAATGCTGCAGGGCAAGAGGTTGATACATCCTTTAACGGTCCGGGAGCGAGTTGCAACATTTTAACCAAGACTTGGTTCTGGAGAACGACAGATACGACTATGGAGCTTAGAACGGCGGATTGGGCACTGGAGAAAGTTATCGAATCAAACAAGCAGAATGTATCGTTCTTGCTTAATGGTGCGCCTAACCAGCAAGGGTTGCTGGACAACAACATCCTGCAGCGCTTTAAAGAAATCGGCGATCGATACCGCCAGCCAGCGAATCTCACCGCGATTCCTGACAACTGGTCATACCGAAAATATTAAAAACGGTGAACAAGCATGCAAAAAGTCCGACCCTCGATAAGCAGGGGCGGACTTGATCGAAACTATTTGGCGGATATTAGATTAGGTAGGCTTAAGCCGATTCGGCTTCCGAATCCACTTCCACTCCTGTGGTCGCTTGTGCTTCTGCCTGCAGCTCCGCTGACAATGGTGTCACCGTTTCCTCTGCTGACGGATCAGCCGTTGCAGGCGCTGCACTATATTTCTGACGCGTGACGCTGCGCCGTCCATCGACACTCACCGGGACATCCCCATCGATTGTAACGCGGCGAACAACCCGGTGCTGATCACCATAGTCGTTGATGGCATAATGCTGGGTCGCCCGATTATCCCAAATGACCACATCGCCAACCGACCAGCGCCAGCGAACGGTATTTTCCAGTTTGGTTACATGCGCCTGCAAAATGGAGAGCAGTTGAGCGGAATCCGCCTGGGACAACCCGATGATTTTCTTCACGAAATGTCCCAGTACAAGCGCGCGTTCTCCACTCTCCGGATGCACGCGCACAAGCGGATGCTCAGTTTCGTAAATTGTGGATTTGAACACTTCTTTATGATAGCGCTGCGCTTGCTCGGAAACATGGCTGCGCTGTGCTGCATAATCGTAATCATTGGTGTGCACCGCCCATAATCCGTTCACCAATTGCTGCAGCTCGGCAGGCAAATGCTCGTAGGCGCTCACGGTATTGGCCCAAACTGTATCCCCGCCCGCTTCCGGGACGACAACGGCGCGCAGCACAGAGGCTTGCGGGTAGGCATCGACGAACGTTACGTCGGTATGCCAGGAATCGGCCCGGCCGCCATGTGCGGAATTAAGCTCCAGCACATAATCTGTTCCCTGCTTGATCGGCACGGTCGGATGAGCAACGGGATCACCCAGTCGATGCGCGAAAGCTTCCTGCCCTGCATCATCCAGATGCTGCTGATCCCGCAAGAAAATTACTTTATATTTCAGCAGCGCCTCCCGGATCGCTTCCAGCGCTGTCTGTTCCAGATCGGCTCCCAGCCGAATGCCGCGAATCTCTGCACCTATTCTTCCCGCCACCGGATGGATTGAAAACTCCGCTGCCGCTTCGTTCTGCTTCACCTGTTCTGCTGTGCTCATCTCGTTACCTCCGTTTTGGAATCATTATTGGGATACCGCCGCTGCCGCTGCTGGAGCCGCCGCCGGATGATCCGGTCTCGACAGTCCCAGATGCCCTCGCAAGGTGCTGCCTGTATAGGCGGTGCGGAACAGTCCTCGCCGCTGCAGCTCGGGAATGACCTCCTCCGCGAATTCCTCCAGCCCTCCAGGCAAGTATGGCGGCATCACATTAAAACCATCTGCTCCGCCATTGTGGAACCATTCCTCCAACTGATCGGCGATCTGCAACGCCGTTCCGGCATACGTGCGGTGTCCGCGCCCTCCTGCAAGACGATGAAGCAGTTGCCGAATTGTCAGCTGCTCGCGCTGAGCCAAATCAATGACGAGCTGGAATCGGCTCTTGTTGCCGTTGATCTCCTCTATACTCGGCAGCTCGGGAAGCGGTCCGTCAAGCGGGTACGTGTACAGATCGATACCCAGCATATTGGAAAGTTGATTGAGCCCATATTCGGGAATGGTCAGCTCGTTGATCTCCTGCTCCTTCTCCTTTGCTTCGGCCTCTGTTGCACCGATGATGGGGCAAATCCCTGGCAAAATCTTAAGTTGATCCGGCGATCTGCCATAGCGCAGCAGCCTGGTCTTGACATCGGAATAAAATTGCTGTGCTTCTGCCAATGTTTGCTGTGCCGTGAAGATCGCTTCCGCATATTGTGCGGCGAACTCCTTTCCATCCTCGGATGACCCTGCCTGAACGAGCACCGGATAGCCTTGCGGGGATCTGGGGATATTCAATGGCCCACGCACGCGGAAGTTATCCCCTGCATGAGCAATTGCCCGCACTTTCTCCGGATCGGCGAACACGCCAGCAGTCCTGTCAATGATTAATGCATCATCTTCCCAGCTATCCCATAGACCTGTCGTCACCTCCAGAAATTCTCTGGCTCGCTCATAACGTTTGGCATGTTCCAGATGTGATTCCCTGTTGAAGTTGTGCGCTTCGAAGGCGCTGCCCGAGGTCACAATATTCCATCCTGCCCGACCATTGCTGATATGATCGAGCGAAGCGAATTTGCGCGCCACATGGAAAGGCTCATTATAGGTAGTGGACACAGTGCCGATCAGCCCGATGTGCTCAGTGACAGCGGCCAGCGCGGACAGCAGGGTGAATGGCTCCAGTCCTACAAAAGCGCCATGCTTGACATGCTTGCTGACCGCCAGGCCGTCAGCCAGGAACACCGAATCGAATTTGGCCGCTTCAGCCGTGCGTGCCAACTGCTGGTAATAACGCAGATCCGTGATCTTCTCGGGCGTCGTGCCCTTATACCGCCATGCCGCCTCATGATGGCCGACATTCATAATAAACAAATTCAGATGCAACTGCCGCTTCTGTATACTCATTCAACACGTTCCCCTCTCAAGTGGCGATCTAACTATTGACCAGCGAAATGCTGGAAGTGGCTGGCTGTACACTAGCAAGCCAACGCTTATGACAGGCTAACCCCTAAGGAAACGGACTACTCTCGTGCGCTCTGCTTCCAGCCTGTCAGCCGTTTCTCCAACGATACGAGCAAAAAATTCACAATGAGTCCAATAACAGATATCGTAATAATTCCGGCGTACATCTCGGTAATCAGAAAACTGAACTGTGCATATTGAATCAAATAGCCTAGCCCGGAAGTCGCCCCAACCATTTCTGCCGCTACCAACACAAGGATGGCGCTTGCGCCGGCCTGACGGATACCGACAAAAATCGTCGGAATCGATGCCGGCACGATTACTTTGCGAAACAAGCTGATGGCATTCAGGCCCATGGAACGCGCAGACTTGATGAGCAGCGGATCGACATTTTTGACACCGCTAATCGTATTGAGCAGCAGCGGAAAAGCACAAGCATAGAAGACAATCGCAACTTTCGACGTTTCTCCAAGCCCCAGCAGAAGAATAAATACGGGTAAAATCGCCAGTGCCGCTGTATTGCGCATCAGTTCCAGAAAGGGATTGAGATATTCGGACACCGGCTTCCACCAGCCAATCGCCAGACCAAGCGGGATACTGACCAGAATAGCCAATGCAAACCCGCCAAGAGAACGAGATAAACTGGCTATCGTATGATCCATCAAATCCCCGGAAAGGAGCAGCTGCCACCACGTCCTGAGCACCTCGGTTAGCGGAGGAAAAAATGTAATGTTGACCACCCCAGCCCGCGGAGCAACTTCCCAAATGACCATTAACACAACGATGACGATTGAATTTTTAAACAGTTTGCGCAGCGCGGCAAACGACCAGCCTGCAGCGTTCAGACCTTTTTTCTCATGAAGCACCAATTCCCCTGTACTTCCCCTAGCCATCGTTAGCCACTCCTTTCCCGGATCGTATTGCCGGTTGGAAGCTGTCCAGCGTCTTGCTCTTCTCCTGCTCCTGCGCTCGGACCACTTCATCCTTAAGCAATTCCCAAACCTCATGGCGCAGCTTCACGAACTCCGGATTCGCCCGCAAATCCTCTTCATTCCTCCGTGATTCAAACGGAATATCAATCACTTGCTTGATCCGTCCCGGTCGGGAAGTCATTACCGCAACACGCTGTCCCAAATAAACTGCTTCTTCAATACCATGCGTAATGAAAATAATCGTCTTCTTCGTTGCTTCCCATATTCGCAGCAGTTCACTTTGCAGTGTTTCCCTCGTCTGTGCATCAAGCGCAGCAAACGGTTCATCCATCAGCAGCACTTCAGGATCATAGGCAAGACTTCGCGCAATGGCAACACGCTGTTTCATCCCTCCCGAAAGCTCATGTGGATAGCGATTTTCAAAACCGGAGAGCCCTACCAGCTCAATATATTCCCTCGCGACTCTCCTTCTTTCCTCGCGCCCCACACCCTTCGCCTCTAGTCCGAACTCCACATTGCCAAGCGCAGTTTTCCAGGGGAACAGCGCATACTGCTGGAATACGATGCCTCGATCCAAATTCGGCCCGGTTATCGGCTTGCCGTCCAGCAGAATTTGTCCGCTGTTCGGGGCAGTCAAACCCGCAAGCAGATCTAGCAGCGTTGACTTGCCGCAGCCGCTCGGGCCGACAATCACCATAAACTCCCCTTGTCTGACTTCCAAATTAATATCCCTCAGCGCGGACAACGGCTGCGCGTCTTCCTTCAACTGTCCCAGATTGCGTTTGATGCGAAATGACTTCTGCACATGTTGTATGCTAATTTTGGCAGTCATCGTCTGTACCTCCCTCTGCTATTGCTCATTTATGAAAAGGGTTGAATTCGTTCGTATACAGCGCCTCTGATTGGTAATCTCCATCCTTCAGTTCCCCTTCATTGACAAGCCAATCAATCCAGGTTTGAAACTCCGTATCCAAAATCAATCCGCCTTCCCCTGCAACACCGGTGCTTTTCCAAAACCTCACTGTAGTCTTGTCTTCCTTGCGGTCCCTTCCCTCAATAATCTTCTCATATCGGGCGATTACCTCTTCGCGCGGTGTATTGCGTGCCCACTCGATCGCTTTGGCCGTCGCCTCGACAAACTTGCGTGCAGCTTTCGGATTGTCCTTGACGAATTTGTCCGTAAGCACGTAACTGCCTGCGCTGAAATTGCCGAACAGCTCCTTATCGGTGAACAGCGGATGAATGCCGCCCCGCTCCAATGCTTTGTCACGCAATACGCCGCCTAGCGTCGCCACGTCAATCTGATTCGCACGAAGTGTCTGCTCCGAGGTAACCGGCGGGACGACAACGAGCGCAACCTGCTTGATCTCCTCTGCCGTCAAGCCTGCCCGGTGCAAATATTCCTTAATAACAAATTCATGGTGGGCGCCAAGCGTGTTGACGGCGATTTTTTTGCCAATCAAGTCTCTTGCCGTCTTGATCGGACTGTCATCAAGCACGTAGTATCCCGTCCAAGTGTTGTCATCGACACCGTAATAGCTGATGACTGATTTAATCGGCGCCTTCGCTGCGATCAGCTTCACAATCGCCCCATTGAACGCACCGCCAAAATCGGTGTCTCCTGTCACAACCGCCTGAATGTCCTGCGGCCCGCTGATCGTATTGCCAATAAATTTAAGCTTGAGCGGCGCCAGGTAGCCCAGATCCTCCGCCAGCTCCGGAAAGGTGACTGCTCCAACACTTCCCTGATAACGAAGCTCTGCTACCTCCAACTGCTCGCCATCAGCAGAAGCCGATACCGGAGACGTTTTATCGCCGCAAGCACTGAGCAGCAGCGATGCAGCAAGCAGGAGAAGCAAGACAGTGCGGTCAACGGAATGTTTATAGACAAATTTGATCATTTGAGAACCCTCCAGTAAGTTTGTCATTTTTCATTTTGTCAAATTGTGACGTTCATCTGCTCCTGCTGCTGCGCCATTCCCCCTTGCATGAATGGCGGATAAGAACAACCAGTACCAGTGATCATTCCGAATACTCTGCCAGCCTGGACACGCCTTCTTGTTGCGCATGATTGTCACCTCCTTTAAGCAAATAGGCGTAAAATGACGAAGCATTATATTTATTTAATATACCTATATTCCTATGTACTTACTTTGATTATTTTCCTATAATTGACTATATAACTCCCCTATAAGGGTGTCAATACAACACCGGCAACTGACCACGAGTGAAGACGAGTGACCATGAATGACCATGAAAAGCGGGTTTCACGCTGACTGCCGTTGCGGATTGCGATTATCATTAACTTGAAGGAGGCGCATATTCGATGTCATTAAAGCCGTTTAATTTGCTTACCTTGCATGAGACAATGGATTTGCTTGGCATAAGCAGATCCACCTTCGATCGATGGAGAAGGCAGAAACAGCTCCCCTTCAAAAAAATAGGCAAAGAAATACTAGTTGACCGAAATGAATTGGAGCAGTGGATTCATCAGCACTCATCCATCCTGCACAATGCCGGTTACTTACAAGAAAGTGTGCGGGGCTTGCCATCCGATCAACCATTGACGATAGCTGTCGGTTATCAAAGCCGATCCGCACAAGTATGGACTTCATTAGTCATGAAGGAGCTCGGCTGGTTTGAGGAGGAGCTTGCCAACGTTTTGCCAGGGCGGAACGTCAATGTGAATTGGGTGGATGCGGCGAATGGGCCGGAGCTTGTTCAGGGGATGATCGGGGGACATATCCATATTGCATCGCTTGGCGACTATCCGATCGCCTTGAGTTTTTCGTTGAGCAAAGTGCTGCCATCCTTCCGCCCGATTCTGCTGGCCTGCGATGGAAAAACGGTTGCCGGGCAAGGTATTTCGCTGGTTGTCCGCAACGGAATCCAGATGAAAAGCGCTGCGCAGATTGCCGACTTGACCATCTCTGCTGTCGCTCAATCCAGCGCGGGCGGACGGATATCCAAAATCCTGCATTCGCTTGGCATTCAAGACAGTCAGGTGCTCCATAAAGAACTGGACGACAGTCTGAGCAGCATGATGAAACACGAAATTTCCGGAAGCGTGCTGGGGGAACCCTATATCAGTTTGGCTAAATATCATGGGATGGGAAACGTATTGTTTCAGGGGGAGACAGAGGATGACTTCCTGACTGGAATCCTCGTGGATGAGCGATGGGCGGAGCGCAATCAAGCTGTGGCCGTTGCCTATTTGAAGGCGCACATACGGGTGCATTATTATGTCCGGACTGCGCCGGCCAGAGCAGCCGAGCTGATATCCCGCATTAGGGGCGTGCCTGCGGAGGTTGCGGCCAGCATTATCGCGAAGGTGCGCTGGGACGCCGCCTTATATGAAAAAGATTTAACGACATTGAATCTGCTGAATCCGGAGGTTGAGCGGGCAACAGGGTTTTTCGTAGAAAACAGCGGTGTACAGTACCGCTGCGAATTTCTGTATCAGGCCATGGAGGCATTAAAGTTGCCTGTGCCAAGCGCGGGCTTGCTGGAGGGGGATTGGACACCGCAGCAATTATATTAGTTTTATTCGTCGGGCGCATCGAGTTACTTGGGAGGTTGCTGGTCGCTTGAAGTCGCTGTGTTACTTGGGGGGCGCTTGGCCGCTTGGAATCACTGAGCGGACAGACGTCCCGCTATTTCCCCGAAATCACGTTAAATTCAATTTCCACGGACGCGCGTTTCACTAGCGTTGCATTACAGCTAACAAAAAAAATAGTTAGATAAAATGGCTCCGTCTACGGTGGTTGCATGATCCGCGATCAAAGCAGGAGGGCCATGTGGTGGAGCGACTGCCTTCATGCAGCAAAAGCACCGCGCACGCATGAATTCTAACCGCGACAGCTCAGCGGGCACGAGTGGATTTATAACCGCACGAATGGAATTCTAACGCTGATGAGCGGCGCTATTTAGGGAAATTCAGCCCAATAAAAAATGTAAGGAAACTGAGACACCTTATTTCTAGAAAATCGCACGATTTTAGTCGTCTGTAGGGTGAATAAGCGCTGTGGCAAGCGTTAGAGTTGAAAAAGGGGCATTTGAGGCCATTTAAGCGCTGTGACAAGCGTTAGCGCAAAATCCCCCGCCCGCTCGTATTCGTCAACCGCTAATTGTGGCTTTGAGCCGTCATTAAATGGATGCAGATACCCTGCGCCATACGACGGGTTGTCTGTTTTTTTGTTTTTGCGATAAACCCATAGGGGAACATTAGCTATAATTGGAGTTAAGCGGCAAATCCATCGCGCATTGCGCGGCGCGCTCCGCATATCCGGCGCAGCGCAGCAAAGCGCCAGCACCCTGCTACCGACGGGCAAGCCAGGCGCAGCCCAGCAAAGCGCCAGCACCCTGCTGCCGACGGGCAAGCCCGGCGCAGCCCAGCAAAACGCCAGCACCCTGCTGCCGACAGGCACGCTCGGCGCATTGTTGTGCTCAGGGCCTGGCGTGCCCGGTCCGTCATAGTTCCAGTTTTCTTGTTATAAATAGGTGCATTAAAGCATAGACACCTATGGCAACGATTAAATGAAGGATAATCGAGTTAAAACTAATATCAAGCATCCCAATCAATAGGGGAGCAGATCCTGCTGCATGCGTTGAACTTAACTGATTGGCTACATAAGGGTAAACCCCAAAAACAATGGCAATGTAAACGACCATATAAGCATATTTATGCCACGTTTTGATGCCTAGGAATAACACGGTACCGAATAATATAGGAATCACGGATACGAACCGAATAATGCCTCCTCCCCAGATAAACTCCCAAGTATACTCGCTCATTCCTTTCATCTCTCTAGCAAGAATCTCATCAAAGATGCTTGAAGAGCCGATCCAAAAGGTAAGTAACAGAAAAAGAAAGACCAAAGCGATAATTTGGAACCACTGCCACAGAAAGACGGCACTTACCTTGCTCAATAATTTTACATACATTGATCCAGGTGATAAATACCAATTAAATTTCGTTCCTTTTCTCCATTCATACCAAAACACTTCTACTCCCGTGCTAACAAGAGATAATACAAAAAAGAAATATAATAAAAATGCAATGATTTCGAAATCCCCTGTCTCAAAAGTACGGCCAATTCTTATCTGAAATAACTTCAATGATAGCGTTCCTAAAACCAATAACAAAAAGAAAATGCCATTCACAGGAAGAAGCAACCGAAGGTCTCTCTTCACATGAAATATCCACGTCTTCATTATTTTCCCACCCCAGCAAATAAATCTTTAAGAGACTTACCATTAGTGTAACGGTATTCCTCTATATCAGAAATGACTTCAGCCCTACCATCTCGAAGAAATATCACGCCATCGGCAAGCATTTCTACATTTTCATAGGCATGAGTAGCAATGACAACCATTCGGTCTTCTTCAACAAGAAGATCAGTTAAGATTGACAGCATCGCTGCCTTCTTTGCTGTATCAAGATTAGCAAGCACTTCATCAATGAAAATAAATGGCTTTGATCCTCCTATTGCGACAATTAATGACAATAAATGTCGTTGCCCTGCGGATAGTTCACCACATCTCGTATGTAGCGGAAGATCTATATTTATGCACATGTCTTTTGCTGCAGCTAGCTTGAATTCGTTAAGTAATTTTGTTTGGTCTTCTAAAATGATAAAGGGTGTTTTATAAGGATCAAAACCACTTTCTTCTGAAACATAACTGGATTGTATCGCCCTTTCCGCTCTTGAACTCTGGCCATTTAGACTTAAAGAACCGGTTTCAATTGGAGCGAGGCCTGCACATATCTTCAAAAACGTTGATTTTCCCGATCCATTTGCTCCAAGCAATACGACAAAACGGTTATGGGTCAATGCTGCCGATAGATTCGAAAATACTCGTTTTTTCCCGTATTTTTTTTCGATAGCCTTAACTATCAATTCATTCACGAATCCTTCATCTCCTTTAATGACCGTTTTAATGAATCAACCATTTCATCTTCTGAAAATCCAAGCCTTTTCATGTATTTAATTAGCGCCTGCATTTGATCAGCTGCAAGTGATTTCTTTAATCCTTGTATGTCCTCCATATCCATTGTTACAAACGTTCCTTGACCCCTTTTCGAAAACGTAATCTTCTCACGGTCCATCTCCAAATACGCTCTAGAAACCGTATTCGGGTTCACTTGTAAACGTTGTGCTGTGTCTCGCACCGAAGGTAGTTTCTCTCCTGGAGCGAGCTCCCCGCTGCATATTTGCTGATAATAATAATCGGCAATTTGGGCATAGATTGCTTTGTTCGGATCAAATTGCATGCTCAATAACGAAAGCCTCCTTTCTTAAACCGAGAAGCCAGACGTAACAAGCACGCCTGACTTCTTCATTAAAGCACATCACGCTTTTGCAAGACAAAATGAGCAATAAGGAGAACTATAACGATATGGCCCCCAAGAAAACGAAGTGATAACCGTATGTTTTCAAAATGGGACCGATAGCGAGGCACAAATTGAGTACCCTCTTCCAAAAAGGCATTAGTGTTATAATTAAATAGTACGCTAGACCTGCATGAAATGCAAGATTAGTGATACGATCTCAAATTGTCTCAAGGTGTAAATTTCAAGTGTAAATTTCAATTAAACAATTAAAAATATCACACTTGATAAGTAATAATACTTCATCAAATGGAACTAACGTTTGACTACACGTTTTTAAAAATTTAAAACCCGCAAAAGCCTTGTGAAATCAAGGTTTTTTACGGGTTTTTTATCTCCAACTGAGTATTCCTCGACATATTCAATACATCATTTTAAGTCCGCATATTTATCCTGCATCTCATTGTGTCGAGTCTGCCGCGATCGAGTTCTTGTTCCGAGGAGTCAACTCTGGACCCGTTCGGCGAGTTCTGAACCATACGATTGCAGTGATGAGGATAACCGCGGCACATTGCAGAAGATATAGCGGCGTTCCCGCCCCAACCGATCGGTCGGCGGCACCCAACAAATCGACGTTTAGTAACAAAACGATAACGAAGTAGAGCGTGTTGTTAACCGCATGTAAAACAATCGAGTGCTCTAGGCCACCCGTACGCCAGGTGATCAATGTAAAGGTAATGCCGAGAACCATGTAATACAGATTGAACCACGGGTCGGTCGACAAGTGAATAATGGCGCACACCACACTCGAGACAACGATGCCGAAGATAAGCGACGCCCTTGGACTTCGGACCCAACTGGAGGCGACCTGAAATAGAAATCCCCGAAAGGCGTATTCCTCCCCTGCACTTTGGAGCGGCGCCAGCAACACGGAAATTGCGAAGACAGCAAGCAGATCATTGACACGCCATTCCGTAGTCGTGTATGGCTCGATCATGTGGAAGATGACCATGCAGACTGTCCAGATCGGAACAATAAGCAACACTGCACGACCGAAAACGGCTGGACGGAAGGATGAGCGCACCGAGTGCAGCATAGATCCCTTCACACCATAGAGCCAGCGCAGTAACAACATACTCCACGGGATGAGCAGAGCAGCGGAAAGAAAGATCCCAACAGCGAAAACCGGGGTGTATTCCGTCCCCCCAGCTAACGGACTAACGCGCCCAAAGACGTGGGTGTCGATTAAGGTTGAAATAAAAGTGATCGAATAGATAAAAAAGAACATCCCGCCGATGAGGAGCAAAATTGCGAAAAGACCACGTCCTATGCGACGCTTGTCACTTACGAGTATGCGATGGTATGGCACCTCTTCCGGCACATCCACCGTCCCTCGTTTAGTTTGATTTATCATTTTTTCTCCTCCCTTTCAAAGAGTACTAGTGTAATACTTAAATAGTACACTGAACATAGGTGAAATGCAAGAGAATTATAGACATAACAAAGAGACTTCCCCCCAACTTGGAGAAGTTTTCAGGTGACCAAACCAGAAGATCCAAGGGAGTGAACCTGCTATTGTCGCCTACGTGAATGAGAGGAATCAGCCTTTCTACGCCCTACAATCCCAAGCAGGCCAAGCAATTGCTGGAGGCCTCCGTTTCGTCTGGAATGAAAGTAAAGCACGGTAGGCTCAAGCCACAATTAACGGTTAACGAATAGAGCGAGCGGGGGGGGGGGCTTGCGCTAACGCTTGTCACAGCTCTTAAATGGCCTCAAAAGCCCCTTTTTCAACTCTAACGCTTACCACAGCGCTTATTCACCCTACAGACGACTAAAATCGTGCGATTTTCTATAAATAAGGTGGCTCAGTTTCCTTACAATATTTATTGGTCTGAATTTCCCTAAATAGCGCCGCTCATCAGCGTTAGAATTCCATTCGTGCGGTTACAAATCCACTCGCGCCCGCTGAGCTGTCGCGGTTAGAATTCATGCGTGCGCGGTGCTTTTGCAGTAGGAAGGCAGTCGGTCCACCACATGGCCCTCCTGCTTTGATCACGGATCATGTTAACTACCGATTACGGAACATAAGTTCGCTAAAAAGGGAACATTAAAAAACGTACCCACCAACGTCAATAAGTTTGAGTTGGCGGATACGTCACACTATTCCCTGATCTACTGCTTCATCTGACAAACCATAAGTCCAATTCCATCTAAATCATAACAAGTGAAGAGTGTGAGGCTTAACCATTGCAGCACCGCTCCCTTAGATTGAGGAAGTGGCTGAAGTCAGAGGTGAGCAACAAAGTGTTTCTATCACACGGTTGCCGAAATCCGCTACAATGTTCAGCAGTTTATGGATGAAATTTTGAAATCTTGCTGGCGATCATTGAGCGTCTTTGTATCAGGTTTGATCGTCTTTGTATCAGGTTTGCTCGTCTTGTGTCAGGTGTTAATAGATGATTCTTTCGTTCAAATTTATTTAGTTAACCGCTGCACGCGCTACTCGATTGACCAACAAAACAACTAGCAGGTGGATGACCAGCACGCTTCCCAGTACGATAAAACTGATGATATCGATAATTGCGCTATAACCTTGCTGGAAAAACAGAAACTTGGTGGTTACCCCAGCCAGGCAGACTACAATGAACAGCGATGGCAGCCAAATCATCCGCCGCAGCCGCGGATAGCGACTAAGCCATCCGTAATAGAGAAAAGAAAGCAAGCCTGCTGCTGCGATGATAATCAGAAACATTTGCTCATTCAACGCCATTCCCCCTTTTTAAACACATTATAACAAAATTCAGGAGATTAACTAGCTGCTTTCCCAGCAAAATTTCGGAAGCGCAGGGAAGCGATCAGCAAACATATCAGACCAAAACCTAAAAGTATGGCCAGGTGCATCCATACACCGCCAATCGTCGCTCCCCTGACAATGACATCCTGCATGCCGCGCAGCGCCCAGTATTGCGGGGTGAACTGCCCAATCGTCTGAATGACTTTCGGAAGAAACTCATATGGAAACCAAAGTCCGCCTACGATCGCTCCACCCATCGCAATCACCTGTACGAGTGCAATGCCCATATTTTCGCTGGAAACGAGCATGGACAGCATTAATCCCATCCCGGTTGCACAAATCGCAAGTGCGATAACCAGGCTGCCGATTGCGAACACATTGCCAATTTCCAATCCGTAAACCAGTTTACCGAACGTAAGCAGTACCGTAGACTGAATGACGACGACGATAATATTTGGAATCCACATGCCAATCAAATAATGATAGGCTTTCATTGGCGTTCCTTGCAGTCGGGACAGCATACCCGAATTCCGTTCCCGCATAAAGTTGCTAATCATTGTAATCATAATGAAGAAGACGAACATGACGGTATAGCCGGGCGTAATTTGTGCCGAAGGATCTGCTGTTTGCGCGTTTTCTTTGATCTCCTTTACTACCAGCGAAGGTGCAAGCAGCGCATTCACTTGCTCATCTGACTGCAGCAGCTCCTGCAATCCCGCTTTCAATTTCATCTCCTGATATCCCTTCGCCACACCCTCCAGTACAGCAGCAACCGGCGCCGCGGCGGCATCGTCAGCAGCATCCCGGTACAATTCGACTTCAGCCGCTGCTCCGCTGCTCAACTGCTCTTCATAACCGGCAGGAATGACGAGCAGTGAGCTCTGTTTGCCGTCTTTGATCCGAACCAGCTGTTTGTCCAGTTCGTCGTCGGTGTTCGTTACCAACTCGAAGCCTGGAACAGCCTGCAGCGTAGCGATGAACTGCTGGGACTGTGCCGTTTGGTCGGCATCATAGTAATTGATCTTATACGTCTGGCTTGAACCGGCACTGCCAAAAATCGATGAGAAGATGACTATGAAAGCGACAGGCAACACGAACAACCAGAAGAATGACCCCTTATCCTTGAGGACCAGCAGCAGTTCTTTTTGCACAATACTTTGGATCATGTTTTTATTCCTCCTAGTCTCTCAGTTTGGTTCCGGTCAATTTCAAAAATACACTTTCCAGCGACGGTTTCATCAACTGCAGCGCTTGGACCGCCGAGCCCTGCTCTGACAAGTGTTGAGCAACATGCTGCAGTGTCGCAACAGAATCACTGCTCTCAAGCAGCCAGCCGCGACCTTCCTGACGCGCCTCTTTAATCCCCATTGCCACAGGCGCTTTCGTTAGACCCTCAGCTTCAACATACACGGCTTGGACGGCATAGTGATCCAGCAGTCGATGCAGGCTGTCCTGTGCGGCGACTTTGCCGTGATCAATAATTGCCACATCGTCACAGAGCGCCTCAACCTCTTCCATATAGTGGGTGGAATATACGATAGACATTCCTTGTTGTCGCAATATTCTGATCATTTCAAAGATATGATTTCTCGACTGCGGGTCAATGCCCACCGTTGGTTCATCCAGAATGAGCAGCTTCGGCTGATGAAGCATGGCCGCTATGATATTAATGCGCCGTTTCATCCCGCCGGAGTAGCTCCCTAGCGGATCATCCGCCCGCTCGGTCAACCCGACCTGCTCCAGCAGTTCGGACATTCGCTGTTTCAATTCTGCTCCCCGCACCCCGTACATTTTGCCAAAGAAGGTGAGATTTTGCCTGCCGCTAAGCTTGTCATACAAAGTAATGTCCTGCGGGACGTAGCCAACCAGCCGACGGATCGCATTCATCTGTTTCCGCACATCCATGCCCGCTACTCGAACCGTCCCCTGATCGGAGCGGATAATGCCGCTAATGATCTTCATTAAACTTGACTTTCCCGCACCGTTTGGACCCAGCAGTCCGAAGCATGTTCCTTCCTGTACCTTGATGCTAACCTGATCCAGCGCTTTTTTGCGGCCATATTGCTTGACGACTTGATCAATTTCCAATATATTAACCTGCTTCGTCATTGATTTTGCCCCTTTCTATTTACGTTTCATCGAATCATTCATTGCTTTCGCCTGTCTAGTGAAGTAATACCGGAAGCTTAACCAGAAAATACTGTAGATGATCAGGAAAAACATCAAGCCTGCCAAGAGTGAAATTAGCTTCAACGGATACCATCCAACGAATACAGCAATGGGAAAGAAGACGGTAATCGACAGCAAGAGATGAACAATCACCTGTTTCAACGGACTCCATTTGTCATAATCAAATATTAAGGATGATGCGCCAAAATACATCCCCATTACCATGCTTCCACATAAACTTAACCAGAGTGTATACACTTCTACCGTTTCTTTGCCCAAAATGACAAACACGGTCAAGAAGAGGAACATATTGATTGCCGAGAAGCCGATCCCTACGAACATTCTTTTAAAAATCTCAGCCCTCATCCCTGTCGCCTCCCATAATCAAACGCTGCTTTAATTCGGCAACATAGCCGCGCGATACATATTCTTTGCTTCCTGACTTGAAGTGAACACAGAGCGTTCCGTTGAATGCCAGCTCAAACCGGGAAATCTGGTCAAGATTCCCAATGACTGATTTGGAAAAACGCATGAACTGATGGGGAATGAGCAGTTCCTCAATCTCGTAAAGCTTCATCTTAAGTTCAATTCTGCGCTGCGGGAGCGCTGCGAAGACCTTACGATTCTCCGCGTATATATAATCAATGTCTGCCGGTTCAAGCAGAATGGAGCGTTCATCTTCCAGCCCGACCAACCGTTTTGATTGCAGGCTCTGGCTTTGGCTTTGGCTTTGGATTTTGCTGACCAGCGCAGCAAGCTCCTCTGTCCACTCTTTGGCATGAATGGTTATTATCGTCTCCTCGTTGCTTTCATCGATATCGATCTTGACCTTCATTTTCGCCGATCACTCCCCCGTTCCTCTCGTTTTATTATGCAATGGGTGGGGAGCTTCCGCAATGCTATTTGCGCAACATGCCGTTTTTGATGTCTCTTCTGCAGAAATGGCAGTATGAGTTTCAAGAAAGCCAGAAAACTTCTAAATATTTGGAAGATAGTGTTTAGAAACAATGCTCCCCACACCCAGTGCTCAACATCGAAAAAGCATGAGCTTGGTATCGTACCAAACTCATGCCAGACTTTTTCTTTAATAAAATCCTATGCCCTTGTATATTGAAGCATAACAAATTGTCCCATCCGTTCCGCTTGTTTCAACGTAAGCTTCATCTCCGGATTGTTCGGCTTAAACAGCGGAATGCCGTTACCTAGAATAACGGGTGCTATGGCCACAATAAACTCATCCACAAGCTTTTCTTTCATGAGCACATCAAGAATATCCGCGCCGCCGACGATCCAGATTTTTGATCCTTCCTGAACTTTCAACTGCTGCACGAAACCCGCCACATCTTCATTAACAAAGGTCACATGCGGGTTTGGCGGTTGAGCGGAATGTGTGAACACATAACATTTTTTGTCGGCATAGGGAAACTCCTCCGCCAATTCGAACGTTTGGTCATACGTTTTCTTACCGATTAATACCGTATCGATCGTCTCATAAAATGTGCTGTAGCCGTTATCCCCTTCTCCCTCTACGTTGAGGAGCCAATCGATCTCCCCATTCTCTCGCGCAATATAACCATCCAGCGTCGCTGCAATGTATAATACTACAGGTCGTTTCATTATATTATTTCTCCTTTCGGCGTTGAACTCACCTTTATCATAGCACTTAAATACGCCACCTTTTGTCATATATCAAAATTAGAACGAGCCGACACTCTATGTCCCAATTATCATGCTCATACTAATAAAATTTAATATTAAAAAAGGCAAAGACCCTTATGCTGCCGGGCCTTTGCCTTAACTTTTTTGTCCAAGTATGCTCAAGTTTCAGTCCCTTCACAAGCTTTAATCGTCGCTCAAATACTTGTAAAGCTGCTCCCCCAACTCTGCATGGAATGCTCTGTCAGGATGATTGATGCCGTTGGCAAGACGCTCATGCACATCTTTACCGGCCTGCTTCATCTGTTCCCACATTTCATATACGTCAAAATAGGGAATCTTTTCTTTATCCAGATACATCCGCAACTCATCAACATACATCTGTAGATAACCGCTCTCTGCGGTTTCCGTAAAGCGCGGCAGTACCCCGCGATCCTGGGGATGAATGTGCAAATTATCACGAGACATCATCATGCTTGGTGTCAGCACGAGCAAATCCGCTTCCGTCTGTCTGCTGATAATGCCTATCAACTTATCGATTGCTTTCAAATAAGGTTTAAGTCCTGCTCTGCCTTGATGACAATCATTGACACCAAAAGCTAACGTAATCAGGTCAGGATTGTAAGCGACCAAATCGCGATGCCAGCGCTGTTCTGAGTTGACCGCCGTGTCTCCTGACACGCCAGCATTGATGACATTCAAGATTGTCGACGGGTACTGGTTGACGATGTGCTGTTTGAGAAAATGATGATACACCTGCTCATGCTCGATCACACCGTATTCCATACAGCCTTGCGTCACACTGTCTCCGAATGCGACATACGTTACCGGGCGCGCGCGGACATCCTGCTGTTTATCCAGGAGCCGCTGGTGAAATCGTTCAAAATAGGTCATAGCGGGTCCACCTTCGTATCCGGATTATGGTAGTTCCGCGGCCAGTTGAAAGTCTTCAATTGCTCCAGCAGTTCTTTCGGCAGCGGCTTGCCATCCGACACTTTGAGATTGGCTTCCAGTTCCTTCACATTTCGCATTCCCGGAATGACGCAGCTGACAGCGCTGTTGGAGAGACAGAAACGCAAGGCGACTTCAGCCAAGCTCAGCTCCGATCCGCCGTATTGCTGCACAACCTGCTTCATCGCTTCGACCTTCTCCAGCGTTTTCGGAAACCGATCTCCCTTGAAATAGACACGCCGCACATCGCCCGGGGCAAAAGTATCATACGTTTCGGCTGTCCAGGCGCCGATCAGCGCGCCTTCATCAAACGGCACCCTGGCCAGCACCGCGGTTCCACTCTGCTCGCACGCCGGGAACAACGTATCTGCAGGCCGCTGCTCAAACAGATTGTATACGACTTGCTCAGCTGCCACCAATCCCGCTTCAGCAAGTGCGAGGCCATCTTCCGGACGATAGTCGCGAATAGAAACGCCGAACTCGCGTATTTTCCCTTCCTGCTGCAGCTCCTGAAGCGCTTCCAACCATTCGCGCTGCTCCAGTTCCAGCCCGCGCGGAAACCAGCCGTGCAGTTGATACAAATCGATCGTCTCCACACCAAGCCGAGTCAGACTTTCCTCACATTGCTTGCGAATATATTCCCTTGGATAGCGCCCGTCCATCTCTGGATCGGTTTCATTCGGATGCGGCCACACGACCGGCTGCACTTTGGAAGCCACATAGATGTGGTCTCCCTTCCATGCTTTCAACGCCTGTCCGATCACCGTCTCTGAATGTCCCTTGCCGTACATTTGCGCCGTATCGACCAGATTGATGCCTCGCTCCCATGCGGCCAGCAAGGTTTGGACAGATTCCTGATCATCAACTTGGCCGAAAGCACCGCCCCCGCCAATCTGCCAGCCGCCGAAACCGATTTCAGAAACACGCCAATCTGTTTTGCCGAACTTGCGATATCGCATAGATGATCCCCCTAATCATTTGAATACAGAACAGTATAGGAGAAAATCTGGCGTTTTACTTGGTCGATCTGCCAAAAAAGTAGGGGGATGCCACAGCTCCATGCTCTATCTTATAAGCCTCATTTATGTTGCAAAGCTCCACAACGTTGTTTTGATCATCTCGTCTACGCTCCTGTCGGATTTCATCCCAAATTCACGCTGGAACTCACGTCCAGCAGGCGGTTTACTATTAGTCAAGCAAGCAATGTTCGCTACACGCTGATTACAGTCCCGTTTCCGCGCTCAATTTTAATCGAGCCCTCACCAAGCTTCCCATGAATGGGTTCCGCCCCCAAGCTGCATGTTATTGTATCCGACCCGAAGCTGCCGCTGACGGTAAAAACCGCATCGTCCCCGCTTCGCCTGGCTTCACTATTGACGGCGTTGGCGTCCTTTCCGCTGTTGGCATACTCTCCGGCATACGGGACCAGAACTGCCGCCAGCTTAAGCTGCTTCGCACTTCGGCTCGTTTGCAAGGCAAGGTGGTGGCTTAGAACGATCTCCTCATCGATATAGGAAGCTGTAACAGGGGTCAGCGACTCATCTGCCACAACAGCCAGACGCAGACCGGCTAGCGGAGCCTGTGCGATATAATGCAGCCCATGCCCATCCCCTGCCAATTCCAGACTGCTGAACACACCCTTACTGTGCAAATTCCATTCCAACCCCGGCTCCATTGCTTCAACCTCATCCAGCACCAGCCAGTAGTCCGGCCTCACGAATACAATTCGGCGTTGATAGGCGGCCAATTCTTGATAGGAATTCGTTAAATCCACATGAAGAAAGTCGTAATCCATATGCTCCACCAAAGCTCGAATAACGACGGCTTCTGAAGCATCCCGATAAGACTGATCCTTGCCGTTCACCGTAATTACGTTATGAAACTTGGTTGCCTTCAACAATGTCGAGAACGGCCTGCTGTATTTAATCGTGCCGGGATCAGTCACCAAAGACTCTCCGAACGCTTCCAGCACAAAGTGGCCTTTGTCGTAATGGGTATGCTCGAATGATTGCGGTCCTCCCTCAAAGAAGAAGAGCTTATCCCCATACTTGCTGCCAGTCCGCCAAAATAGCCGTTCCGTCTCCGCGAACAGCTTATGCTTTGGCAGCTCGCGGACTTCAGAACCTTCATCCTGCAGCAGCAAAAGTGTAAGCAGTCCGCCTGATGTATATTGCCCAGTTCCGATGGGTACTCCGAAGAAGGGGCTTCCTGGCGGATGGTCGATTGCATAATGCTGGTTCCAGATGGACAATGCGCGTGAATCGCCCAAATACCGCGCAAAAAACAGCAGCGCAGCGCCCAAATTGTTGAAATCCTCATTGCGGCAATCTCCCAGCGCAATAAAGCGCAGCGTAGCGTAAGCCAAGGAACGCAAATGCGACAAATAATCCATGGTCTGCGCCATGGATGGCGGTATCAGTTCGCTGACGGGCCGCCCTGTTTGGCCGCTAATGATGAGGAGCGACTCAATGGCATAATGAGTCGTATATTCCCAATACATCATTCCTTCATTCGTACTGCCGTCTGCATGATAGTATCCGGCAAGCATCCGCTCCAGCCAACTGCTCCAGCGCTGGGCAACCGCTGCCGCATCCGGATGGCTGCGGGCAGCAGCATACGCCGAGTAGAGCAGTCCGTTCACATACACTGTCCCTTGGTTACTTCCCAGCAAGTATCCTTCTCCATTCTGACGGAGGAAGGCATCCAGCCAGAGCATTCCCTTTGTGTACAACGCATCCTCCACTTCACGCCTTTCATCCGGCGAGAGGAGCGGATAGATCAGATCGTAACACAGCGCCACAGCCTGCGAAGTATGGGATTCAATGAAGGTTGCACGGTACCCGCGCAAGCCTGCGGGATATCTGGCGACAAATCCCGCCGCCCAATGCTTCATGCGTGCAACCGTAAGCAACGCGCGCCGAGCTGCCAACCCAAAGCGAATGTCTCCCTCAATTGCATAAGCGAAAGCAGAGTATATGAGCGTGCTGAATAAGCGATGGGTGTCGTCATTGGGAGATGTGGCACGCTCGATGCCTTGCCTTGCCCAATCTACTGGCATATAAGTACCGAAATAATCCTCCGGCCGATAACTAAGGTTCGCTTCCGCTTCTGCACGAATTTCACTGAATAGTCGGCCCGATTCAGTACCCTCATGAAGTACGCGCTTGCGCAAAGCCAGCAGGCCATCCCGGTTAAACAGGAACCCCACTGGCAGCGCCTCTTCATGGAGCCCGTCCGGATCGACATGCGCGGCAGCCGCGAGCACCTCATCATTCGGATCAGGAATGTCCGCGCTTCCGAATACTTCATTCGCTACTGCGGGATGATCGCCAGCGCTCTCCAGCATAATCCAATAGATCAGGGAGATCAGTTTCCTCTCCTGCTCCCCTGCCTGCCAAGGCAAATCGGCACACAGCTCCAGTGTAACGGATTGAAGCACTTTGCCATCCAGAGGAACGCGCAGCTCTTCAAACCCGCTCCCCCGCTTGCGGTCAATTGCCAGTCGGCTCACACCGTCTACCTCAACGCTCAGGCTGAATGCGCCCAGCTCATCCGTAGACAAACCAACTACTAATGCATCATATCCTTCAATATCCCTATCATATTGCTTTGTGTACGCAGCAGCACCCTGCCTGCCGAAGCCAGTCTCTGTGCTGAGCCTCGCGAACAGCCACATTTTATCGAATGTGCCTTCTCCACTTGATGCTCGCCAATGGCTGTCTTCCCAAAACCCTGGTGCGGTGAACACTTCCAGCAGCTGCTCCCGTTCGTTCACCGGGATCAGCGGCGCACACCCCGTCCAGACGGGAGAGTCCACCGTCAGTACAACCGCAAGCGGTCCACTATTCACGCAGGTCAGCTTCAAACGGGTGAATGTGCCAGGTACGTCAGGCGAGCCGAATGGTTCAAACCAGTTCACCGGAATAGCCAACAGATGATCTCCAGCCCATTCCACTACAATTTCCGCGCGATAACCGTTCATCATCTGTTCATCATGCAGGACAACCTCGATGAATTGCATGGAGGTCACATTCGCATGAATCGGAATTAACAAGGACTGTGGAATACCGGTGATCGTTTCAATGCTCAAGTTTAGCTCTTGCTGCTCATTCGTATCCCATACTCGCGGAGATGCCATAATCCTATCATCCTCTTCTTTTTAATGTCCTTAACAACTCCGAACAAGCCGAAAGGAACAATGCAACTGCCAGCAAACTTCTCATCATTATTTGAATCCGCTTCCATTTCTACCCTACTCGTCTTTAAATTGATTTCATTTTGGTAAATTTATATTTTAATTTCCGTACCGCTTATTCTGCTTTCGTTCGCAGCTTCCATGAAGCGGGTAATTTCCATCGTAATTGCCGGATCAAGCGGACATATCCCTGTCTGGAACATCTTCATCAACTCTTCCACAAAGTGTACATGAAAGGGACGTTTACCTTGCAGCGGATTAACGGCAATGGAGCCCTGCTCCCGGTGAACCGTAATCCCGTAATCATGATTACCCACCCGGTTTCCCCGTACTGTACCGATTCTTCCATCGTCCCAGACGCCAATGACACATTCACTCCGCGCATCCTTGTAAGCCTGAATTTTCCTGCAGCCTGTGGGCATGGCTGTGAATAACATTTCTACAGCATGTATTCCGTACCAGTACCAGCCGGGGTTCGTCGGTTCAAGGGGCATCGGCGAGAAGGCGTCCGCTCCGATGACCTCCCCGCGTTCGTCAGGCAGCAGGCTTTGTGTTATTTCATCCGCATAACGCAGTGAAGAACAGCTCATAAGTGCAACCTTGTGTCTATCCGCCAATTCAAATATCGTTTCCGCTTCCCTCACGCTTAAGGCGAACGGCTTATTAATGTAAACTGGTTTACCATAGCTGGCAATCTGCGCAAATTGCTCAAGATGAACCCTGCCATCTACCGAAGTTAGAAAGATCGCGTCGGTGCGGTCAGCCACCTCTTCCAGTGTATCCGCCATGTCCACGCCATATTTCTCCTTCATCTCTGCCGTGTAGCTTCCGACCCGGGAATGGCTGCTCTGCAGATCTGCTGAACCGCCGGGATAGGCGAGCGTTACTCTGCCGCCAGGGACATGGTGCTCATGAGCGGAATCATTAAGCAAGCTTGTAAACAAACCGCAATGGGATGTGTCCAAGCCGATCATTCCAATTCGAAGTTCTTTGTTCATCATGACTTATCCTCCTTGTTGCTGTTTAAAACCTATTCTAACTTACGATGTCCGACATTGTAACTGCATTCGATTTAAAGACAAAATATCGCCACCCCCGCTTTATATGGAATAAAATCCCAAATGTAAAATGTTACGCAATCGAGGGTTTGTATGCAGAGAATATCAAAGGCTTGATTCGTGAGTTGTAACGCTTGCCACGCAAAAAAAACGCGTAAACGATAGCCCCGCTGTACTTGGAACAGCGCAGCTAATCGTTTCGCGTCAACTATTGGCAGCAGCGCTGCCGAGTGCAGGGTTAAGACCATTCAAGCCCGAACCGTTCGTACCCCCGCAAATCAAATTTATCTGAGGACACCGCCCATGGGGCGCCCGCTTCCGAGTAAAGCTTGCCCTCTCTGAAGCAGACGTCCATCAGTTCCTCAATGCCTGCAATCGATGTCGCAATTGAGCCGTTTTCCGGTATGCGTTGAATATGCTCGACCGGAATTTCCCTTACCGCTGCCGCAGACTCGAACGCTCCGCCCGTGACCATCGTAAATGCCCGTGTATCTGCGACATCGCATAACAATTTGTCAGCGTGCCCGGCAATGACGTCAAACAGATTGAGGTAAGCTTCCTTCGTTCTGCAGCTGCTGCTGTCGTGAGAAACGGTGTTGCCATCACCGTCATAAAGCGTTACCTTCCCGTCGTACTCCCATTGCAGCTTGCCCTTTGTTCCTTCTATCTCAATGAGCGGCATATGGGAAGCCGCACTGGCCAAGGTCGCATAGAACAAGAGCTGCACGCCGCTGCTCATGTCCACCCGCAAACAGCTCGTATCCTCGCTCTCGATCCGGTGCGCACGGTACAGCTCTGCCTGCACATTCACCGGCTCTGCTGCCGCCTCTCCCTGCTTCACTGGGAGACTGGCCAGCTTCAATGCATTATACAGCAAATGCGCAAACGGGTTGTTCAAGGTGCCATCGAGCACGTATTGTCCATTGAGCATGAGTTGGCCTGCCCAGGGGCTTCGTTCATAGTACGAATCCAGCCGCGGCCATTGGCCTAACGCCTTGACGCGCTTTACCGTTCCGATCCGGCCAGCATATATCGCTTCTTCCATAAAGCTCCATGCGGATGGCGCAATAACAAGGAAGTTAATCGCTACCCGTTTCCCGGCAAGCCGCGAAGCGTTTATTAGCCGAAGCGTATCCTGAATGACGGCGGCAGGCGGCTTCTCAAGCAGTACATGCACCCCGGCGCGCAGCGCCGCCAAAGTCATCGGCGTGTGCAGATGGATGGGGGTGGCAATGGCGGTGAAGTCAAGTTCCCGCTCCTGCGCGAACATTGTCTCGTAATTATCGTACATCCGGATGCCGCGGCGACGGAACAGCTCCGCCTGCTCTGGTTCAAATCTTGTATCGCATACCGCCTGCAGCTCAACAAGCCCGTTGTCTGAGTAGTTCAGCAGATCCCGAAGGTGATTCTCGCCAAATCCGTGGATGCCGATCACGCCTGCCTTGATGGTCAAGTTCATTCTTCCTCCCGTCTGTACATATGCCAATTCCTCATTAACATGACATTAGCCAGTGAATATAAAATCATCTATACACAAGACAAATACCTTGCCTTGATCTGTTCTAGGACGTCATCGCCAGGCTGATCCCAAATCGCCTGATTGAAGATTTCGACCTCAATCTGGCCGCTATAGCCAGCCGCCTCCACCGCCCGGCGAATGCGACGCAGTTCGATAAAACCGTCTCCCATCATACCACGACCCATTAGCAAATCCGGCGTCGGGACGATCCAGTCCGACACATGAAAGCCCAGAATCCGTCCGCTTGCCCGCTCAATTTGCCGATACAAGTCCGGGTCCCACCACACATGGAAGACGTCGACAACGACGCCCACCTGCTGTGGCGAATGACGTTCAGCAATGTCATTGGCCTGGGCAAGCGTATTGATCACTGATCTCTCCGCCGCATACATCGGGTGAAGCGGCTCAATGCCCAGCCGCACGCCATGCGACGCAGCAAAGGGGACAAGCTCTGCGATGCCCTCCTCGACCATCGTCCTGGCGGCGTCGATATCCCGGTCGCAGGGCGGGCCGCATACGAGCACGAGCACATCCGTGCCCAGCTCGGCCGCTTCCTCCACCGCCCGGCGGTTGTCATCATGCCGCACCTGCCGCTCCGCTGCAGTGCTGGCAGGGAACATGCCGCCGCGGCACAGGCTGGACACTTGCAGGCCTGCATCCTGAACGATTCGCTTGCTGGCTGACAGCCCCGTTTCCGCTACTTTGTGCCGCCAGAGCGCAATACCCGGCAGGCCAGCGCGCGCGCAGCCGTCCGCTGCCTCTTTCACTCCCCAACGCTCCGTTGTTATCTGATTCAGGCTCAGCCGTTCAAATCCGGTCAACGGCTCAGCATCACGATTCACAATCTGACTCATTGCATCGCCTCCCTTTACTCAACGCCTGCAAGCGCAAGCACATGCTTCATCCGATGAACTGCCTGATCGGGGCTGGCAAGCAATCCGGCCTGATCCGCCAATTGAAACAGCTCGGCAAGATGCACGACCGACCGCGCCCCTTCTGCCCCGCCTACCATGCGGAAGTGCTGCTGATGGCCGTTCAAGTATGCCATAAAGACGATGCCTGTCTTGTATGCATAAGTCGGCTGCTGAAAAATATGGCGTGACAGCGCCACCGTCGGCTCAAGGAGCGTCTGATAGCGCTCCAGATTCCCTTCATCAAGCGCACGCAGGGCAGCAGCGGCAGCCGGGGCAATCGCATCGAAGATACCGAGCAGCGCATGACTGTATCCCTGTTCATCCCCTTGAATAAGCGCGCTGTAGTTGAAGTCATCGCCAGTGTACATGCGCACGCCCTCAGGGAGCTGCCGCCTCATTTTTATTTCCTGGTCTGCATCAAGCAGCGATATTTTGATGCCGTCTACCTTATCGGCATGGGCATGGATGACGCGCAGACAAACCTCCATCGCCTCATTCACATCCGCGCAGCCCCAGTAACCGGCCAGCGCCGGATCGAACATATCTCCCAGCCAGTGCAATATGACCGGGCGGGATACCTCGCGCAAAATATTCCCGTAAACCCGCTCGTAATCATCCGGACTCACTGCGCAGGCGGCCAGTGCCCGGCTGGCCATCATAATGACCTGCCCGCCGCGGCTTTCAATGAACTCGCATTGCTCACGGTAAGCTTGCTCCACTTCGGCAAGCGTAACTCCCGGCCCCGGCTGCAGATGATCCGTTCCCGCCCCGCAGGCGATGCGCCCGCCGACAGCCTGCGCTTCCCGCAGCGATCGCGCAATCAACTGCTGCGCCATCGTCCAGTCCAGCCCCATGCCGCGCTGCGCGGTATCCATCGCCTCAGCGACGGACAAGCCGAGCGACCACAGGTGACGGCGGTAGGCGAGCGTCGCCTCCCAGTCAATCGCCGCATGGCGCAGCGGATCAGCATCCGCCAGTGGATCGCATACAACATGTGCCGCCGAATAGGCGATCCGGCTCCTGATCGCTCCCGTGCCGTCTGCGCCCCCTGCCGACCCTGCCGCTTCTCCGAAGAGATGCGGTGTCCCGATCAAGGTGTAATCGTGGAACACTCCTCCACGGCTGGGAAGTCTGATCGCCCGCTCTGTCATGACTGTCCGCCTTCCAGCGTCAAGGCCGGCACATCCACCCAGCGGCGTTCATGCCACGATTGCAGCCCGATCTCCGACATTTGCGTTCCCTTGGCTCCTTCGAACAAATCCCAGCGGAACGGCGTATCGCATACGACATGCTGCAGGAACAGTTCCCACTGTACCTTGAAGGCATTGTCGAACAACTGATTGTCCGGCACTTCCTGCCACTGTTCAGCGAATTGGAACGGGTTCGGGATATCCGGGTTCCATACCGGCTTCGGCGTATTGACCCGATGCTGCGTCTTGCAGTCGCGAAGACCGGCTACCGCACTGCCTAAAGTGCCGTCCACCTGAATCGTCAGCAAGTCGTCGCGGTCAACCCGCACCGCCCAGGAAGAGTTGGCCTGTACAATGATATCCCCTTCCAGCAGGAAGGTCGCATAAGCGGCATCATCCGCTGTGCACTCATAAGTGTCGCCTTGCTCGTCAACCCGCTTAGGGATATGCGTTGCGCCGAGACAGGTGACCGCCTTGACCTCGCCAAACAAATTGTCGAGCACATAGCGCCAATGGGCGAACATATCGACAATAATGCCGCCGCCGTCCTCCTTGCGGTAGTTCCACGAAGGCCGCTGTCCAGGCTGCCAATCCCCTTCGAATACCCAATAGCCAAATTCCATCCGCACCGACAAAATTTTGCCGAAATACCCTGAATCGATCAGCCGCTTTAATTTCAACATCCCCGGCAAAAACAGCTTATCCTGCACGACACCGTTTTTCACGCCGGCGCTCTTAGCCAGCAATGCCAGTTCCAACGATGCTTCCAGACTGTCCGCAGTCGGCTTCTCGCAGTAGATATGCTTGCCCGCCTTGATCGCCTGCTTGATGCTGTCGGCACGGCGCAATGTCGTCTGCGCGTCAAAATAAATCTGATTGTACCCATCGGCCAAACTCGCCTCCAGATCGGTTGTCCACCGCTCTACCCCGTGCTTCTCTGCCAGTGCGCGCAGCTTGTGCTCCTGTCGTCCAACCAAAATCGGATCAGGCATAATGATATCGCCGCCTGCAAGCGCAATGCCTCCCTCATTTCGAATTGCCAGAATGGAGCGGATCAAGTGTTGATTGGTCCCCATCCGTCCCGTAACCCCATTCATAATAATGCCGATATGATGCACTGCCATGTCAATTCCCTCCCGTTTCTTCTGTCTGCTTCCCCTTCACTATAATGGAGATAAAGCGCAGCGTCTTATCAAAAAAAGAAGCGGTTTCTCGAATTCGGAAATGAAATACAGCACGCGGGCAGTGCTGCGGCTGGCCAAATCATTGTGAGCCCCGGCAGCATGGCAAATAGCCTGCCGATAACAATACAGCAGGCGCGACAGGCACTTCAGCTGGGCTTGATTGCACGCTTAGCAGCTTCGTTTGTACTCGATCAAGCAGCTTCTGCACTTGTTCAGCAAGAGAGGCGTCTGCACTTGTTCAACAGTCGTATGCACTTGTTCAGCAGCAGTCTCGTCTGCACTTGATCAACAGCAGCTTTGTCTGCACTTGCTTATCTCAGGCATCTTCCAAAGCAGACCCGTCAGCTCCAGGACGATATGCCCGCCGATAGTGACTTGGTGACATATGAAACATGCTCTTGAAATTTCGATAAAACGTAGGCAGATTCTCGTACCCCACTTCAAATGCGATCGAAATGATGTCCTTATCCGTCTCCAGCAGCAATTTGCCGGCAAGATTCATTCTTACCTGGGTCAAATATTGGGTTGGTGTCATGCCGTATTGATCTTTGAAAATCGTATTCACATGCCGCGCGCTAATGCCCATCCGATCACCGATGACATCTGAGGTCAGCTTTTCGAAATAGCGCTTGTCCATATAAGCCCGAATTCGCTCTGCCCGCAAGCTGTTCGAATCCGCCGGGATCGCAGGCAGGCTCGTTCTTGCCAACAGCAGCAAAATTTCAGACAAATATACTTTGATTGCCAGCGGATACAAGCCATCATAGGCCGATTGCTCAAACAATATTTTGCGCAGCATCTGGCGAAGCTCACTGGCTGCGAAGGAACCAAGCTCAATGGCCAAGGATCTGGAGAACGACTGCTCCAGAAGGCTGCCAAACGGGTCCGATGCATAGATGATCGGGTCAAAAGCAAGCACCAGCACAGTCAACTTTGAATGCGATTTCACAGAGTGCTTGCAATAAGGCGCAATCAAGATCGCCTGATCTGCTTCGACATGATGCACCCGCTTATCAAGCGTTATTGTTCCTTCCCCTTCAAGCATGAACAGGATTTGGTAGATTTCATGATAATGCTCCTCCACCATGCCGTTCCCCTGATGCTTGCTTTCATATAAATTAACACCCTGCGGCGGTAAGCTGACGGCCTTCAGCATCTTTGAATCCCTTCAATCTTCTTGATCTGTAGTTTCTAGCCTTAACGCAAGTATACCATATTCATTTGAAAATATGATTCATGTTTGCCGCTGTAACAGGAATCGCATGTACGCCCTGCTTTGTCTCCACATAGATGACCTTCAGCTTCCTGTCCAAGGCAATGATACGATGCAAGTTGACGATTGTTCCGCGATCTACGCGCAGAAACCCCCGTTGCAGCAGCACATTGCTCCACTCCTCAATTCGCTGCACCGCTTTGAATTCCTGGTCATACGAATGAAAGCTCAGGCTTCCGCGGCCGTTGCTTTGCAAATAGACGACATCCTGATCCAAACGAAGCACATCCGGAGTACCTTGCAATGTAACGACGGGGACTTGCAGTTTCGATTTCATCATTTCGTCTACACTCCTGTCTCACAATTAACATTCGGGCTGATGCTCTGGAATGACAGTTCACCCCAATATTTAACTATATAGTCCAATATAACTATAGATTAACATTATTAATCTATGAGTTCAATTGAACTTTTTATCTATGTAAACAAATAATTAATGTTGCTATAGTTTTATTGGGTGATGATCAATATGGCGTTTGATTATTCAGTAATTGGCAGCCGAATTCGGCAAGCCAGGGAGGAACAGGGGATTACACAGGAACAGTTGGCTGAACAGCTTGATGTTTCGAATGCCTACATAAGCAAGATTGAACGCGGAAAAACCCCGATTAATCTGGACAGGCTGTCCCAGCTCTGTATGTTGCTTGAGGAATCGACCGAATACATTTTGAATGGTGCGGACCGCTCTAACGATGACTATTTGCGCAATGAGATTATGGTAATGCTGGAGAATTGCTCCCCCGCCAAAATCAAATTAATCACACAACTCATTAAATCCGTTATTGAATATGAAGAGGAACAATAACAGCAATAACAAGAATAGCAATATCTAGAACAGAAGTAACAAGAATAGCAAGGAGCACAATTGCAATAGAAAACCACAGACTATGACAATTTCGTCATTAATCTGTGGTTTTTTTCAATAGAGAATTCAATTGCTCCAGCAAGCTGCCGCCGCCTGTAAGGGAGATTGTTCCGATCTTATCGCAGATTTTCTCCAGAAACTCCAGTTCCTTCAAACGAAACAACGTTTGGTTATCCTCCATCAGCTTCGCCGTGTTGAGCAGGCTGCGTGTCGACGCCGTTTCTTCCCGGCGGGTGATCAGATTAGCTTGCGCCTTCTTCTCCGCAAGCAGCACCGTGTTCAAGATCTCCTTGATTTCGCCAGGCAAAATAATGTCTTTCACTCCCGCCGACAAAAATTCAATTCCGAACTCCCCACTTTTCTCACTCAAGCGGCTCAAGACGAACGGTGCAATCTCATGCTTCATGCGCAGCAAGTCATCCAGCTTCATCGTGCCGACATATTCACGCAATATAAGCTGGAGCTGAATGTAGATCTGTTCCTCGAATAATTTGATTTCCAGCGCCCGCAGCGGCTCCACGACTTTGTACTGACAGACGAAGTTCAGCCGCAGTGTCACCTTGTCCTCTGTCATCATCTCCTGACCGGTCAAATCAATCTGCAACTGGCGCAGATCAACCTTGTAAACCGCGACACGGCTCGGTCCCTTCCAGAAATAATAGCGTCCGGGCGACAGTTCCCGCTGCATCACATGATCCACGAAGAGCATCCCTGTTTCATAGCTGGCAACATCAACTACTTGACAGTGCGCTGCCAGCTTGGGCAGTACAGCGGCATCAATGTTCGCAGGAAGCTCAGGCAGCCGGGTATCCACATGGACAAAGCGATGCTGCTTCAGCACATTCCAGAATGCATATTTGCCAGCGGTCAGAACAGAAGTGAACTTGCCGTCCTCATAGTGAAGCACATGCTCGTGATCCTGCACCTGCACGATCTCCAGTTCCCGAAGCAGCAGCTCATCGTGCAGGAACAGTGCCAGTTCCTTGCCTGGAACAGCAAAAGGCTTGCTCACGCTGAGCACTGTAATTTGCTGATCGGAGAACACAAAGGACCGGTATACGCCCGGCTGGAGCAGCTTCGTGTAGCTTCCTTTGGTGAACAGCAGCCCGCGCTCGTCAGCTTGAATAATTGTTTTTGTCAACATATTGATACACTCCTTAAAAAAAGATGGACTATGTAAACTGGATTACATAAGTTAAACTATAAAGCTGAACTATAGTTGGACTCTAGATAAGTTGAAAGCAAGAAGTATTAGAAGCGGGTGAGTGAAGTGCTATTCGAGACATCAGCGCACGCGAGTGGAAGCTATTCGCGACATCAACGCACGCGCTTGGAATTCTAACCGCTCGTGTGGCATTCTAACGCTGATGAGCGGCGCTATTTAGGGAAATTCGGCCCCATAAATATTGTAAGGAAACTGAGCCACCTTATTTATCGAAAATCGCACGATTTTAACCGTCCATGGGGGGAATAAGCACCGTGACAAGCGTTAGAATTACAAAAGGGTCATTTGAGGCCATTTAAGCGCTGTGGCAAGCGTTAGCGCAAGATCCTCACGAATACCCACGATACAGAAAGCACCTTACCAAAGGGAGAAGGCTGTTTGCAGCCGCCGCTAATGCCGACAGATAATGTTTTCCATTTCTATCCTCGTTCTATCCTCGTTCTATGCTCGTTTGAATTCGTCAACCGCTAATTTCAGTTTTGAGCCTAGTTTATACAACAATTTCAACTTTTTGTCGTGGCATTCTATTGATTGTTGTAAGAAATACAACATTTGTTCCTTTGTGAAATTCACTCGTTCGCCTTATATGCAGCGTCCCCTCTCAATGGAAAGCTTCATGCGGACAACTGCGGAACCGGTTTGAGGACAGGGCCGGCGATGCGCACACATGCTGCGGATCGTTCCAGGAACAATCCACAACATGTGTCTGCGCAGCAGAACAGCAGGCAGCTGCGAAGCGCTGTGCGCACTCAACTGCTGTGTTCTAAGTAACGCGCGGCTGGATGACCATGGCAGCATTAGGGGGGCTTACCTGCAGCCACCCTTTTGCCGCCCTGTCATTGCAGCGCGCCTTACTGCTCGCCCGATCCGGTATCCACCGGTTGCAAAGCGGTGCCGCAATGTGCTGTGCAAGCCACCGAAGCTTTCCAGAAAAGGAGTTCAAGTTAATTTTTGGTCGAGGCATGGCCCCGAAGCATCTGCCAGAATCGCTCTACAACGATTGGGGAATCGAACCCCTGAGAGCTGTGCGGTCAGAGCATGCAGCATACCAGCGCACAAGGTGCACCGGCACTGCCGGATGATTGGACATCCTGGCTTAAAGCAAGTCCCCCGCTAAACAGCCCTTATATGATCAAGCATCCCTTGCGGGCGCTGATTTGTATTCGTATCGTATAATTCAGCTTCGCCAACCTTGGGAAAGCAAAGTGAAACGCCGTTTTGTATAAAACATTAGCTAAATTCCAGAGCTGGCCTGCTTGCTACAGTCCTTTGATCGCTGCCATCGGTTTGCATTTGGCAACGACATCCGCCAGCCCGGCCCCTGCGACACTATCGATAATTTGATCCACATCCTTGTAGGCCTGCGGACATTCATCAAGAATCGCAGCAAGTGAGCGGTGATTGACGAGGATTTCATCTTCTGTTCCTACCTGGAGCGATTGCTGGAATTGATCGACCGTGACCATTTCCTTCGTCGCTCGACGGGACCTTGCCCGACCTGCGCCATGGCAGATGGAATAGAAGTTTTTCACCCCTTCTTCCCGTCCAACCATAATGTAGGACGATGTCCCCATCGAACCGGGGATCAGCGCCGGATGGCCGGTTGCCTTGTAAGCTGGTGTATTCAAAAAATGCTTCGGCGGCAAGGCACGCGTCGCCCCCTTGCGGTGAACGAGCATCGGTTCAGTGCGATGAAATTCCTGCAGTGCATAGTTATGCATCAGATCATACAGCACAGGCATTTCCAGTCCGCTCCCGAACACATCGCGGAATGCTTCACGCACGCCATAGGCGATCATATGCCGATTGCTGACAGCGAAATTCAGCGCGGAATACATCAAGTTCAAGTAACGCTGCCCTTCCTGACTGGCGATTGGCGCATACAGCAGATTGCGATCGGGGTTTTGCACACCCCAGCTTTCCATCACTTCGCGAAACACTTTCGTATATTCCTGGCCCAGCTTCGCGCCCCATGCTCTTGAGCCGGAATGGATCATGACGACGACCTGACCGTCAAACAGTCCCCAAGCATCAGCGGTTGCACGCTGCGTTTCCTCGATTTCGAGGTACTGAATTTCAATGAAATGGTTGCCTCCGCCGAGCGTTCCCAGCTGCCCATGCGCATATTTGCCAATTTGGTCCGGTAGTTCGTCAAGGTAACGGGTGTCGTACTTGAAGACCGCTTGCTCGACATGGGTTAGCCACTGCTCATCTGGGATGTAGGCTTCGGGCAGTCCCTTCAATCCGTGCCGCACCACTTCCATAATATCGATATCAGCATAATTGGAATTTTTGCGTTCATGGGTTGGTACGTAAGTTTCAATCGCCTTGATTAGCGCCCTGCGCACATCCTTATCCTGGATATCCTTCTTATGCAGCGATGTCGTGTGCACCCGCATTCCGCAACCAATATCTACGCCGACAATAGAAGGGGATACGAACCCGTTGCGCATATTCCAGACCGCTGTTGTGCCGATGCACGTACCGATGCCCACATGCGCATCCGGGGTATAGCTCATATATACGTTGCGCGGGATGCGCAAATTGTTGTCCGCCATTTCATACACTTTTGTCCCAAAGCTCTCCAGCACCTCAGGGTTCGCGAATACGTGCAGGCTGCCGTGCGCAAGCTCCATTTCGTAATGGTTGCTGCCATGCGTAATTGCTTTTGTTTCCATTGTCGATCCCTCCGATAACTTCCTGATGACCTTATTTTCGCTCATTTGCTGCTCAACGAACATGGTGAAAGTATGACGACTCAAAATTAATGGAGTATTTCTCCATTTCTTTTGGATGCTCTGTTCCAAGACGATTTCCCCTGTTACAATAAATAGCAATGATGAAAAACGGGGGAAGATGGATGGCGAGAGAAAGCTTTGACAAGGAAATTCAGTTTTTGCGAATGCTGGCATTGACGAGCGGCGCCTACAGCCGCCAGCAAATCGCTGAGCGTCTCGGCATTTCCGTTCATACCTTTGACAAGACGATTCGGCGGCTGAAGGAAATTGCCGCAACGGTTCAGGAAACCTCCGCGGCGGCGGTCAACCCGGAGTCTGCGGCAGCATCCAATACGGATTTTGCTGATATGCTGCGGCTCAGCTATTACGAGTCTGCCGATCCGCTGCTGCTGTTTCTATACCGCGCCAAGTCATTAAAAGAAACGGAGAGCCACCGTCTGGCTTTTCTTTTGACCCTCCTTCAGCAAGAGACACACAGCGCACAATCACTACTGGATGCGTGCAGCAATACGATGCCTGCCGACCTTCCACTGCCGGATGAGAAGACGATCCGCAACGATCTGAAGTATTTAGAGAGCGTGGGTGTCATTCGCCGTATGGGAACGAGTCGCCCCTATATGTACCGCCTGCATAATGAGCTGGTCAGCGGGCTGGATGATGAGGAACTGCTTGCCCTTTATGATTTTGTCGATGTGATGGCCAATACCAGAGTTCCATCCGTGCAAGGCTATCTGCTCCGAGACAGCTTGAAAAAAGCGCTGCGGCTGCAGGGGCGAGAGGCGGATATCGCGGTTCCCTTTCTATATAAATATCATTACTACTCGCGCATTTTGGATGAGGCGCATGTGTACACCTTTGCGGAGGCGATTCGCTGTCGGCAGAAAGTAAAAGTGCTGTACTTCACCCCCAAGAAGCAAAAAAGCTACGCCTCACGCAACACAAATCCGTTATTCGAGCGGGAAGCCGAAGGATATTCCGAGATCATTCTGCCCTTGAAGATGGTCTACGACCATCAATATGGCAGATGGTATTTACTTGGCCATACCAGGCGAAAAGGGATAATGAAATTTCGCATGGAGGGTCTGACCCAGATCGAAATCCAAGAGGCGGTTGCGGAGGATTATTATGCCGGGAAACTGGCTGAACTGGAACAATCGATCCGCTTCAGCTGGCTGATCGATACTGGCGATCCAGTTAAAGTCAGCGCACGTTTCTATCATCCAGGCAAATGGGAACCTAACTTCATTAAAGAGCGTGTACTGCTGCAAGGACAGTGGGGCCAAATTACGGAAGAGACGGATGAGTTCTTTATTTATGAAATAACAGTCAATGGATTGACCGAAATCCGGCCGTGGCTGCGCAGCTTCGGCTCAAGCTGCGAGGTGCTTGAGCCGCCTGCACTGCGGGAAGCGTTCATTGCTGAATGGAAGGAGTTGCAAGCATATTATGAGCCTGTTCGAGAAGATCTTTAATTATCAGATTATGGCGCGTCTGGATGAATCCGATGTGCTGCTGCTGACAGCCCATGAACGCGTCTGGCTGCGAACGATGCTGGCTCATCCGGCTGCTGCCGATGCCTTCTCTCCGGGAACACTAGTGAAGCTGCGGCAGCTTTTGTCCCCTGAGACAGCAGGTGGAGAAACAAGCAAAGCGGCTGGTGAGGTGGAACACGAGACAATAAACAAGGTGACAGGTGAGGCGGAACAAGGGACAGTAACCAATATGGCAGAAGGAACGGTGTGCGGAACGGAAGGGCAGGAGCCAAGCGAAACAATTAGCAAGGTATCATACGGGGCGGCAAGTGAACTCACTATGAATGGCGCAATAATGGAGAAAGCGTCAAGCCTGGAGCGCCATGTTTACCATCCGCTGATTCGCCCTCTTCGCCGCTTGATAGCTGACCGTCAGGGGGTAGATCTGGCTTACCATATCCGGGACGGGCGAGCGCGTCGCTGTACGCTCGGGTTTCCTTACCGGCTGGAGTTTTCCATGGTCAAACGGGAGTGGTACCTGCTCTGGTATAACCCGCGTTACAAGCGGATGATGTCTACCAAGCTGCGGCAAATCGCCAGCGTACAGACCGTGCCGCTTACGGAAGAAGCAGCCGGACAGTATGCGGCGAGTATGACCGCGCTTCTCGAAGCCCATAAAGAAATCGTTGAGATCGAGGTGGTGCGTATGTACAACCGCGAGCTGTCACGAATTCTATATGCATTTTCCTGCTTCGAAAAAAAGGTCGAATACGACGCGGAGACCAGTGGTTATCGCATTCGGCTGACTGTGCTCAGTGACGAGCGGGAATATTTGTTGTCCAAAATTCGCTTTCTCGGCATGCGTGTTCGAGTTGTATCCGGCATCCATTTGCAGCAGCGAATGTACGAAACAGCGACTAACGCACTGGCGCGTTATGGAGAGTAGGCTTGATTAGTTGGCGGGTGGTTATGGTTAGTATGGAGAGTTTGAGGCGTTGGCGTATGTGTGATGTGTGAGTTTGGTGCGTTGGTGTGCGTGTGTGAGTTTGATGCTTTGGCGTATGCGCGGTGCTTGTGTGTGATGCATTGGCTTATATGTGGTGCGTTCACTCTTGACTAAGATAATTTGGCGGACACACGTTCCGCTATTTCGCCATTTTGGGGTGTTTTGGCCTGCTACGCGGACACACGTTCCGCTATTTCTTTAAAAAGCATGAATTTAGACGGTTTTGGAACAATTAACGGAACGTGTGGCCGCGAAAATCACAAAAGCGGCAATTTGTCACAAATAGCGGATTCTCTGTCCGCTTAATTGTTCGAGACAGTTGGACGCGTGTGTGCACCTGTCCACGACCTGTTCAAGGCTGTTGGACGGACGTCTGTAACCAGTTCATCGCTTTTTCCTCAAAATAGCTGCCAGCAAGATCACGATTATCCAAGGCACAATATAAACGGTTATCCATTCGAAGCCCTCTTTCAGCTTAGCAAACGAGCCTTCTCCTGATACAATACCAGAGAACAGTACAATTGTAATAAATAGATACAATGCAAAAAGTGACAGATGAAACAGCCGCTTGCCGTTCATAGTCTCCACCAACCTCTCCCTTAACTGTTATACACGCGCGCTCCCAGTATAAAACAATTACCTGATGGTGTCAGCGGCTTTTTTTGAACCAGATAACACAATGTCGGACCAAGCTGATCCTTCGCCTGCGTTCCGGAAGGAGTTGTGTGCACTGGCGCTCCCACCAAAAGAACCTCCCGCCCACGTGTGGTTGACTGCCAACACGTATCGCCCCACCGCGCGGTGGGAGCTGCGCGCGGTGCAGAAAGTACTGCATGCATGGGATTGCTCCCATCGGGCTGAAGGTTCATTTTTCTCTTGCATCTCTCTAGTCATACCTTAATGCATCTACCGGCTTGAGGCGCGACGCCTTGTTTGCCGGGAAAATGCCGAATGTAATGCCGATTGCAAATGAAAAAATAAAAGACAGAGCAATTGTATCCCACGTCATAATCGCCGTCGTTCCCGATTGGGTGAGCAAATACGTTGCCGCATAGCTGGCCGCTACGCCAAATGCGCCGCTCAGACCGCTGATAACCAGCGCCTCAAGCAGAAACTGGAGCAAAATATCCTTTCGCTTAGCCCCGATCGACTTGCGGATGCCAATTTCCCTTGTCCGCTCGGTAACAGAAACGAGCATAATGTTCATAATTCCGATGCCGCCCACAAGCAGTGAAATACCTGCAATGCCCGCCAACGTATTGGACAAAGTCGTGGATACGGAAGTAATCGTCTCTATCAGATCAGCCTGATTGAAAATATTGTAGCTATTTTCATTGCCGCGAAACCTCTTGGTCAGCTCCGTCTCCAGCGCCATCTCCACAACATCCATGTTCGCATCGCTCGCCGCCTGAATATAGACGGACTGAACACCTTTCGTTTGCAGCAGCCGTGATCCGGTTGAAATCGGAATCAGTATTTTGTTGTCATTCGATCCGCCGAGAGAGCTTCCCTGTTTCTCCAGCAATCCAACTACCTTATAACGGTTTCCGTTCAAAGCAATCGATTGTCCTACTGGATTAGCATTGCCAAACAGCGTTTCAGCTGTTCCCGTTCCGAGCAGCGCAACCTTCTGCCTGTATTCCACATCAATGCCGGTAATATAGCGCCCGCTTTGGACATGAATACTGCGCACCTCCTCATAGGAAGCGGTGATGCCCTCGACAGACACATTGGCATTGTTGGACTTGTATTTGGCCTGCACACTTCCGCTAACGACAGGAGAGACAGCCTGGACGCCGTCAAGCTCTCCCATTTGTTCGGCTTCCTCAATGGTGAGGGAGCTGACTGCACCGCGTCCGCTAATGGTAACCGACAGCAAATTAGTGCCCAAGCTGGACATCTGCGCCTCCACCTCCTGCTTGGTGCCGCTGCCGATTGCCACCAGCGTAATAACGGAAGCTACGCCGATGACAATACCCAGCATCGTGAGCAGCGTCCGAAGCTTGTTGGCGATAATGCTTTTCCAGGCCATGCGGATTCCCTGGCTAAATTGCACGGCTCCCCCTCCTCTCCTCCGTTATCGTGCCGTCTGTAATACGTATCACCGACTCGGCGCTTTCCGCTACTTGAGGGTCGTGAGAAATGAGCACAATTGTATGCCCTTTTTGGTGCAGATCACGGAAAATTGCCAGAACTTCCTTACCGGTTTTCGTATCGAGTGCGCCTGTCGGCTCATCCGCCAGCAGAATGGACGGTTCGCTGACCAGCGCCCTGGCGATGGCGACCCGCTGCTGCTGTCCCCCTGACAATTCCTTGGGCTTGTGATGGAGCTTGTCGGCCAGTCCCATCTGGGCGAGCACATCGGCTGCTTTGCCTCTGCGCTGCTTGGCAGGCATGCCGCGGTAGATGAGCGGAAGCTCGACATTTTCCAAACTCGATAATTGGGACAGCAGATGAAAACTTTGAAAAATAAAGCCGATTTTCTGATTGCGAATTTCAGCCAGCCGGTTGCCGCTCATCCGATTCGTATCCTGCCCGTCGATAATATATTGGCCTGCTGTCGGCATATCCAGGCAGCCAATTATATTCATCAGGGTCGATTTGCCTGAACCTGACGGCCCGATAATCGCCATAAATTCTCCCCGGTATACTTGGAGCGAAACTTTCTTGAGGGTGACCATCGTTTCTGACCCCATTTGATACGTTTTTACGATATCCTTCATATCAATATCTATAGGTCTGTTCATCTCAGATTTCAGCCTCCCCGCTGCATGCCGCTGCCACCAGTTCCAAAACGCATGCCACCACCGCCGGCACCGCCACCAGAAACTCCACCAGAGAACCCCCCGCTACCTCCACCCGGAAAGCCCATTGTTGCATTCTGAGTATTGGATACTACCGCAGATGGCAAAATAACCTCTTCGCCTTCACTTAAGCCACTAACAATCTCAATATAGGTTTCATTGCTTGCGCCAACGGTTACAATTGCTACACGGCCTGCTTCCGCATTCCCGGCGGCAGTGTTCGCACCCGTTCTTCCGGTGCGTTGCCCGTCTAGCTGTCCTTGCGGCATCACTTCTCTATCGGCACGCTGTCCTTCTAGCTCTCCTTGCGGAGTCACTTGTCTATCGGCGCGCTGTCCTTCTAGCTCTCCTTGCGGCATCACTTGTCTATCGGCACGCTGTCCGTCCAGTTGGCCTTGAGGCATCGCTTCTCTATCGGAATCCGCCGCCTGACTGCGTCCTTCACCTGAGCGCTCCCCTGCTCCTTCCGGCGAAAGCTGCGTCGTATCTGTTTGGTTGCTGGCCGCAGCAAGCAGTACCATCTTCTGAGCGCCTGCTTCCCGAATTGCCTCAATCGGCACCATCAGCACATTTTCTCTGCTGTTCACCGTTATTTCCGCCGATGCCGACATCCCTGTGCGAATGCCCTCCTGTGCAGCGAACTCAATCGTCACATCAAACAGCGCTACACCATTGGAGGCGACACCCTCGTCCGCTATGCTGGCAACCGTCCCCTCAATATCGAGCTCCTCCAGCGCATCAAGTAAAACCGAAGCCTTTTGACCCGCTTTGACCTTGGTCACATCCAATTCGTCCACCTGGATGACCGACTGAAGCAGGCTGTAGTCTGTAATTGTCACAACGGCTGTTCCAGACTGTACCCGCTGCCCTGTCTCCGCCACGTTCACCGCGGTTACTTTGCCCGATATCGGTGCGTTGATCGTCGTTACTTTGTCGTGTTCCTCCTTCAACTCGGCGAGTGACTTGTTGTTTGCAGCCCTGTCCAGCTTGATCGCTTCAATCTCATAGCCGATATTTTCCCGCTCGTTGTCGCTTGCCTCCGTATATTTTTTCTTTAGTCGTTCATAATCCATGTTCTGCTTGGCTATCGAGGTTTCCAGATTCTCGATGTCCTTGCTCAAGTCGGTCGGTTCATATGAAGCGATAAGTTGTCCTTCCTCGACAATGTCCCCTGTCTTGACTACTGGTGCTGCCAATTGTCCTTCGATTACAGCTGTGACCCCTTTCGTATTGACCGCCGACACCGTACCCGAGCCTAATACCGTGACTTCTAAATCCCCTTTGATGACTTTTGCCGTACGAACTGGTGCTGCCACAGCAGGTTTTTCTTTGAAAACATAGGGATAACCAAAATATACGATGATTGCAGCCAGCCCCATGCCAGCTAAGGCAAATGCCCATTTCTTCAAATTGTTCTTTCCCCTTTCATCGAGCCTGAGCGCTCCCTATTTCCCAATCCGCCTACTCTACGTGCGAACGGTATCATTCATTGTCCCAACAGCACATGAAACAAGGATGAAAGGAAACTGAATGTTTGCTGAAGACCTCTGAAACGCTTGTTTTCAAAAAAAATTCCACTATACTGTAAGCAATCCTACGTTTCGCCAAAGGAAGTGGAGTACCATGAAAGGCGTCAAAATACTGCTTGTCGATGACGAGCCGCATATTATCAGTTTTTTGGAAATGGGCTTGTCCAATGAAGGCTTTGAAGTGCAAACCGCTGCTGATGGCATCAGCGGCCTTCATATAGCTGAAGAATTTGAACCGCATGTTATTATTCTGGATGTGATGATGCCGGGAATTGACGGATTTGAAAGCTGTCGGCTGCTGAAAGACGGTGGACAACGCGTAGCAGTAATTATGCTGACGGCAAAAGATGATGTCGCAGACCGGATTAAGGGATTATCGCTGGGGGCGGATGATTACATGATAAAACCGTTCAGCTTCGGCGAGCTGCTGGCGAGAATTCAAGCGCGGCTGCGCAATTTGTTCCCGCAGCTGTTTGGGAAGATGGTATACGGCCCCTTTCAAATTGATGATCAAAGGCGGGAAATTACGTACCGGGACAACCTGCTCAAGCTGTCTCCCACCGAATATGACCTGCTGAAATACATCGTACCTCATCACGGTGTAGTGCTTAGCAAAACGGCGATACTGGACAAAGTTTGGGGATACGATTTTGGCGGGGAGGGCAATATTGTGGAAGTCTATATCCGATCTTTGCGTGACAAGCTGGGCGATAAGGAACATCGCTTGATCCGCACGCTCAGAGGCGCCGGCTACAGGGTGGATTTATGAAGCGCGCGGGATTGCTACGCAGACTTTGGAAGCCCGGATCGCTGCGCAATGAGCTGCTTGCGCGGTCGCTCCTTGTCCTGGCTGCCCTGCTGCTGCTGATCGGGGTGTTTCAATACATTGTAATGAAGGATTTTTTGTACCGAAATAAGGCGGAAGCGCTGGAAGCGCAAATTTTGGCGCTGCCGCGTGGCATTTTGGCCGATTGGGCACGGCCTGGCATTCGTGAGCAGATTGCAGGCGGCGGTTCGGATGCGTCATCGGCGGCAGAAGCGCCTGCATTGCCGGGAATACCGCCTTATGGACGGGATAATCCGCATGTTCTCCTGCCTCCCGGAACCTCGCTTGCCACTGTCGACGAGGAGGAAAGTTTCACTGATTTAATCGTCGAGAATGGAACACCAGCTCCCCGTCTGACGGATGTGCAATACGAGCGGATCAAAGAGCAGTTGAAGCAGCGGGTGCCGGCTGGCTATCAGCTGCTGACCGACAGCGAGGGGAACGAGCAACTGGTTGTTTTCCGATATACAGCGAAAAGCCTGCCAGGCGGGAGCCAATTGCTCATTCAGATGGGAGTCGGGACAAGCAGCATGAAAGATATTCTGCACAATCAACTATTAATTTTCTCCAGTCTGGCACTGCTTGCATTGCTAGCGGGAACACTCGTCTATCTGCCTGTCCTGCGCCGCGCTCTGGTTCCATTATCCAATGCCGTTCAAACCGTAGAGAAGACAGATGCCGGAAATTTAAATGAACGGCTGCCGCTGCAACAAGGCCAGGCGGAAATCGATCTTTTGGCTCGCAGCTTCAACAATATGCTGGACCGGCTTGAGCTGTCCTTCGAAGCGGAACGCGAAGCCAAGGAGCAGATGCGACGATTTGTCGCCGATGCCTCTCATGAGCTGCGGACACCATTGACTTCCATTCACGGTTTTGTCGATGTGCTCAGGCGGGGTGCAGCCGATCATCCCGAGCAGCGCAGTGCTGCCCTGCGCAGCATGCATGGTGAGACAAAGCGCTTGAACGCGCTTGTTGGGGACCTGCTGACGCTGGCCAGGCTTGACCAGACACCGTCGCTTCACAAGCAGCCGGTCAGACTTGACCTGCTGATCAGTGACATGCAGCCCCAATTGCGGCTGATGGCAGGCAAGCGCCGGATCGAGCTCGAGATTGCGACGCCTACAGTTATTCACTGCGAAGCGGATAAGATCAAACAGGCGCTGCTGAATTTGTTTCATAATGCGGTTCAGCATACCGATCCTGATAACGGCATCATTGCCATCTCCTTATTTGCTGAGGCTGAGAGTGGCGGGCGTACAGATGACGCTGGGAGAGCAGGCAACGACGATGCTGGAAGATCGGGCATAGGCGTGCGTTTTCATGATGCGGAGAAGGCTAGTAAGAGATACAGTACTGATGATACGGAAAAGGCTAGTAAGAGATACAGTATTGGTGATGCGGAGAGGGCAGTTAGCGACGACAGTGACGGTGTTGCCGAGAGGGCAGCTAGCGTTGGAAATATAGGATTGACCGTGGCAGACAACGGCCCAGGGATCAAGGAAGAGCATCAGGCAAAAGTATTTGAGCGTTTCTATCGCAGTGATGCATCGAGAGCTCGCAAGGACGGGGGATCAGGGTTGGGATTAGCCATCACCAAAGCGATCATCGAAGCGCACGGCGGCTCCATTAGCGTGGACAACTCCGGAACATTATCTGGCGCTTCATTTCATATCAAGCTCCCCAGAGCCTGAGTGGCCGCCATCTCCCCCTTGTTAAGGGTTTCCTGTTCTGGGGTATTCGTGGGTATTTGCACTAACGCTTGCCACAGCTATGCTTGCTACACAACACATCCATTTTATGGATGAATGATGAATAGCGCAAATGAAGAA
>REGQ01000027.1 GCA_004134985.1 Paenibacillaceae bacterium
GTATTTCGTATCGTCTTCTCATCCCCTAATTCTACCATTGTTTTGGCGTAAATCATAGTTTGAAGACAGGCCCTAGTATTTCTAGGATTAACAATAATGAAAGGATAGGCACTGATCAAAACGTGCTCGATGCATTGAAGAACAATGGTATAAAGTAGGTTATATACGATTAATGGAGGGGTTCAATGTATCCAATAATACAACTTCCGTTTGAAGTTATTCCATTTGAGATTATGAAGAAAAGAGAAGCTGATCAATATCTGAACTGGTTTGTATCCATTCAATCGGAGAGGATAGAACGATTAGCATATTATTATGAGCATACTAATGGAGGAAAGAAACACGACTTAGACTTTACACAGAATTCTTTAATAAATTTATGGGATTGGTTTGTTCCGCGAATTGAACATGTGAAAAAAACATGGGAAGAGCTAAACGAAGAAATGCAAAATGCTCCAGAATGGCTGAGGGATGAAATAACTAAAGATGAATTTAGATTTAATAAAGAAACAGAAGCAATAATTATTGATTTAGGGTTATATTTTGGTGCTGTTTTTTGTCAATCGTTCAGACAGCTAAAATGGGATGTGATCTATAAACCACGGAATTTTATCGATGTTAATCAACCAGTGATTATTGGATTTAAAAATAATATTTCTTTAAATCCAATCAGAATCATTAATAATTGTGCCATCAAATCAACAGAAGAGAAATTCAATAATAAGATATTATTTGATGTATTTCAAGTTTGGACAGATTATTTGAAATAAATTTATAAACGAATCGGAACATAAATGATTGTCTCAAAAGGAAGCTTACGCGCTTTGGAAAGAACCGATGTTTGGGGAGATTTTGTTCCAGGTCTGCGCAGGAGCACCAAACCATGTAAGGGCCTATGGGAGAATAGATGAGAATGGCGCTATGGTATTTGATTACATGACCAGTGGGAAATAGCAAATGGAGAGTGGTGAGAAGAATGGATTTGAAGTCAATAGAACAGATATTTAATCTCATTTATGACTTCGAAAAAGTGAAGAATACTACCCAAGAAATACTTGAAGAACTTGTACGTAAATGCTCAACCAATTTTCTCCATACAACATTCTCCAAAAAATGCATGTACATAACGAATACCGTGATATAAAAATATAACCAATGATGACTCTCTTCTAGTCCTACCTAACTCTTAAAACCATCAGATACCATTATGTCTTGCATCAAAAACCTTATCTTCGTTTTCTCACGGTTATTCTGAAATTCGAAAAAACGTAAATAACGTCCGGCAGAACATGAAAGGCATGAAAGTTTCCATTGACCGTATCGTAGTCGATTTACAGATGTCTACTGGAGTTTTTTAATCCAATGCGACAAAAGCTGTGTGAGCATCATAACGCTGGATTCTATGTCAAGGATAAGGGATTAAGTATCATTTGAGCGATGATAGATATAGGAACAAGTATTACAACAAATCTCATTAATAGAGTGGTGAAGGGTATGAACAGTTCATTAAAACATGCTATTAATCCTTTGGTTCATATAGTGAGCACTTTTATTTTCGCCATTATTATTTTCAATTTTAAGTGGCTGATGACAGAATGGTCTTTGGGGGTATTTGTTGTTTTTTCTATCGTGATAAACGCTATGACGTTTTTTTACACAAATAATATCACGAAATGGCGGTATTATTTTTTTGAGCATAGCTATATTCATATTGCTGGTTGTGTTGTGTGCAATATTACGAAATCTCTTTGCGTATCCAAGTAATGTAGATGAAGCTAATATAGCAGATGGTCTCATTTTGATTGTCATTTTATTTTTCTCACTACTATCAATTGTATTGGGCAATTTGCTTGGAATCATTCTGAAGAAACGTACAACAAGCGAAATCAACTGATTGACAAATAAGCCCTGGACGGCGACTACACACACCGTATGATAAGCGAGGCAAGCTGGTGGAAAACTGCGCGGCAGCGAGTTGTTGAGGAGCTACACGTTCGACGAGACGAACCGGCTTTCACTGGGAGAGAACAAGCAAGACGAGCAGAACCGATACATATATAATGGCTGTACGGACCCAGTGCAACTCGTAGCAAGCTAAATGCAGGATACCAGGACGGAGAGAAGAGTGCAGGCAGCAAACATGAGCGCTGCGCCTGTAGAACGATTGGTCTATCACGCCCACAAATTGCTCCAATAAAACTTAAACGTTACGGTAGTTGTAAATTAAGGAGGGCTAGATGGAGACTATTATCATTTTCTTTATAATTAGTATTATTGTTGCTTCAATTGCATTCGTTAATTTCAGTAAACCTGAGGAAAGATTTAATGCACAGGTCATAAAAAAAGAAGAAGATTCTTTCAAAGTAATGTCTGCTTCAAATAAAGTTACATCTTATAAGATTACACTTTCTCGAAATGAATCTCAAATTGTAACATTCCCAGTACTTAACTATCAACTTTACGAGAGAGTTAAAGTAGGGGATTTAGGTACAGCAATTATTAGAGGTGAAAGGTTAGTTGGGTTTGAAAAGAGAAATTAAAAATGCTTGTAGGGCTCGTCTTTAAACACCCTGGTAACCGATCTGCTGGGCACACGACCACACCGAAGGCGGCATTTGTTGTTACGCGTATGATACGCTAGGCCGCAATGAAGGAATACCTAATGTCAAATTTGCGAAGTTTTATAAATTAATCAAAATTGGAATTTAATCCGATATATATCTTATAAGGATTTTAATTGGATGGAATTCTGCTTATTACTGTGTGACTCAGTATATTGGCAACCATATCTCACTAAACATTAATAGTCAGGATATAAATAGAATATGGGTTAGGATTGACTAAAGATGCGGAATTGAGCCCTACGGATATGCGAATCAATATGCCAAATTAATGAAGGAGCGTTCTGTTGGACATCCAAACATTAGAAAAATTGATCTATGAATGTAAAAATGAAGAAGCTATCCGGATTGTTAACAATATTAGTGAAACTAAAGATGAATCATATTTGAATGTACTAATCAAGCATTTGAAATCTACAGAAGACAACCTATTAAGAAACCAAATTGCCCTTGCACTGTCTGATATTGGTGAGAACGAAGCCCTAGATTCTTTGATTGAAGTCATCACCCATCCTAGAACAAAAGGAAGCAGAGGGACGCTATTATATTCATTGGAGAATCTTGATTATGTTTCTCATATAGATACAATAGCAAACTTCATTGGTGATCCTAGTCTGGAGGTAAGTATGCAATCCTTTTTATTGCTTGAATATGTCGCTGATGAACTTTCAAACAATCAAAAGGAGAAATGTAAAAGTATTTTCGAATCAAAATTAAAAATTAATGAAAATGAATTTGTTAAAGATGCTCTAGAATTGCTAAGGTAATATTTTTTTCAGCGAGATGTGATGGGGTTTACCCCACCTATTGCCGAATGAATCGGAAGGCAGGGAACAGGGTGGGTAACGGAGGTTTCGAAATTTCGTCCTGACTCCCGTTCCTCGCGCTTCAAGCTACCATGCCAAATGGGACTATAGATACAATAATTCTAATAAATACGTAAGGTAAATAATAGAAAGAGGATGAGGATGAATGAAAATAAAACGGTAATTATTAAAAGTTTATTGGACGATCCTGGTTTGAGTACGAATGAAATGATAAATGCCCTAAATGAGGTGCTTCCACAACTTGATATTAGTGAACAATTACAGTTACATGGGAACTTAAGTAATCGGCAGTTGTCTCGTTTCTACGACGTAATTAGTCTTATTAATATATCCCCATCAGCAAAAGAGCATATTCTTTGGAAATACTTTAAATATAGAGAGGAAGAAGAGGACGCTAAACTTTTTAGTAATGATCTGATAGTGGAAATTATCGAATGTTATCGTAAAAATAAATACACAGGGATTGAAAGTATAATAATTGAAGCTTTGAAAAATGACAGAATAATGGCAGGTCAATTACACATATTGGAGGATTCGTTTTTTGGAAAAAAATTTGTTGAAGAGGCAGCGGCTTTCAAGTGTAGAGAGCTAAGACGTAATGCACCTTACAAATATATTTGTCATGGGACTCATCACAGTTAGTGATAAAGGCTGAGTGGGGAAGCGTAATAGGAGGAACAGAGCAATTATTAGTACACAGTGGAAGTGTTACAATAACAAAACAGTCATTTAGTGCAGAATGGAAAAGAGTTCTATATAATGTTATAGCTGCTTTGGGCAAATCAGGTTATTCAGAGGATGGGTTACCAAGCATGAAACGTCTGATTTCTGAGTATGAAGCCATAAAAAATGAGGGACAAATCTATCGGTAATAACAGCTAATTATCAAGTTCAGAAGTATAGAGTCATTTCTTTAACCTAAAAGATATTCTCTTCAAGGTCTTTCTTTTATTCTCCAATCCCGAACGGTTTACAGGCGACAATAGTCGAATTTCCGTTGATGATCATCTAAAAGTTTAATGGGGGAGCGAAAGAGATAAAAAAGTTATTTGTTCGCCTTGCGAGTTTGTTATTTCTTTTATTAATTGTAGTACTGTATTTTAATTACGATTCAAGAAAAACTCATGTTTATTATATTCCTAACAATTATTTAGGTGAAGTTGAAGTAATATATAATCAAACAAATGGTGATAAAATCGGATTAGTAGGTAATCAATACTCTTTTTTCATTCCTAATGATGGTATTCTTAAAATATCAAATGAGGAACCAAAATTTGGTTGGGGTGAATCGAATTTTTATTACATTAATTCTCAAGGTGAAATTATGAAAAGATTATATCCTACGCAAGAAATAAAACATACAAGATTACAGAAATCGGGAGATACGTATTCATATCTATTTTCGGTATATGACGATTAACCTCATTTGAGGATTTCAAAACCTGGTAAGCGAACCAAAACGTTTATTTTATATTTAATGAATTGTCTAAAAGAATAATGATAAATAAACTTGGAGTGAAAGGTGAGTTTACAATGTCGATTCAAATCGTAAGGGATTTCGATGACACACTGAAGAATAAAGTCCGTGATGGCTTGATCGCCTTCAATTATAAACATTTTCCGGAAAAGTTGCGCGGCAATTATGAGGAGCTTCATTTTTTCCTCAAGGACGATCAAGGAGAAGTGTTGGGCGGCATTCTTAGTGAGATTTGCTGGAACTGGCTGGAGGTGCATATTCTGTATGTGGATGAGTCGCTGCGTCATGGCGGTTACGGAAAGCAATTGCTGCAGCAGGCTGAGCAAGCTGCCATAGCGAAAGGCTGTGATTTCAGCAAGGTTGACACATTAAGCTTTCAGGCGCTTGATTTTTATAAGAAGCAAGGTTATGCAGTGTTTGGCCAAATCGAGAATGCTGGCGGGTATACGCATTATTATTTGACCAAGCAGTTGAAACCCAACTAGAGCTGCCAGACTCGATTGTTGAATATAACGCATTCCTGTATATAAGGGATGACTGCCCCTGCTATCCGTGTGGGGGCAGTCAGATTGCTTTCTAGTGACAAACAGAATACAGTGTTATTCCAGCGGAATATGCAGTCCATCACGCAGCAAATATTTCGGGTTTTTAATCGTGAGGTTAAGCTTGTTACTGGGCTTGCCGCTGGGATTGTCGGGCAGGGCGTAATAATAGGTTGTGGCCAGACCTGCTGCGTCAAACTCCCAGCCGAAGCCACTGCCGGATAACTCAGGAATATCGAGATATACCCAATTAGGCTGCAATAACTCACTTTTAGCCTCATAAGCAAATGTCAATTTTAAGGCCTCATAGCTACTCTTCGTATTAGGGTCCATATGCGTTACTCTTGCCGCTTCAAGTACAGTAATGGTACTGTCTGCAAATGAAACCTGCTTGTTAATAGGTTTGGTCTCATCTGGCTTCGGCAGGGTGAGGCGAAGCGCCGCAGCGGATTCGCTGCTTTCCAGGGTGACATAAGGAATATGCAGCATGCGAGTTTTCTCGCCCTCATTGAATTGGAACTCGTAATGCAGGCGAGAGGAAAAGCCTGAACGGGTCGACTCCAGAAACGGCTTTATACCCTGATTCGTTTCCACATGCAGATCATCCTGGCCAAGCGCCTGATTATAGGGATCTCTTGTAAGTTCAGAAATACGGTAAATCCCTTGGTAGACCGGGTAAAGATCAATACTAAGCTGACGATCCGTTTGTGTGGCAATTGCCGTTAGCGACAGACTGGCGCTCGGTACATGAACCGTTGGTCCGATTTCCTCAATGGATTGGAAGCTGTCATAACCATGCAGTTGGAATGTCACTATAAGCGGCGGGTCTTGTGAGCCAATGCGAGCGCCCATAGCCACTTCAAGCTGATAAATGTTTTGGTCGTTTACTTCTTCAGCTGGCAAGGTGAAATTGCCCATAATGCTCTCATTGCGTTCGCCGATCCCGCGCTGCCAATTGCTTATCTCATACCGATGATTATTGACCTGCAAGAACACAGTTGGCGCCGCGCTCGTCTCGGCCAGTAGACGCTCCTTGTCTTCTCGTGTATCAATGGGGCTTCTTTGTTTATACTCAACATCCAGCCATACCGTAATCGTCTGATCTGTGGCGGTTGCATTGCGAAGCGAAAGCTTGAATTGGTCATTTTCAGCTTCTTGCGCGGGTGATGCCAGACGGTAAAGCAGTGGACTGCGTTCGTCAATAATGCCATGGCCGGGAACAAGGCCAAACCATCGGGCTACGGCAGAAGAGACGGTGTCATACCCAAGCGAAGCTGTACTAATGGTCAAAGTAAGCACGATTGCAGCGGCAATGAGCAGCCGGTTGCGCCGTTTGTGCGAACGAAGGCCATTTGGAGATGGCAGGCCTGCTTTGGCATACGTAAGCTGCTTGATGCGATTCACTGCCTTCCGGTCGATTGTCATTGCCAAGTGATCGGGCAGCAATTCATTTGCCTCATCCGCATCCAGTTCATCGAGCAATTGCCTGATTTTTTGTTCATCCATCCTATAGCACCCCTTTCAGCCATTGCTTGAGCTTGGCCAGACCGCGGGAAACTTTTTTATCTACAGTGTTTTGTTTCAATTGAAGCGCGATGGCAATTTCTTTGCTGGGCTGACCAAAATAATATTTGCGGATCAGGATCGTACTGTCTGGTTCGCCAAGCGAATGTATCGCTTCAATTAGCGCTTTGTGTGTTTCCTTGTTATCGAGCGCCGTCGCCGGGCTGTCATCCGGCATCGTGGCTGCCACATTCTGAAGCTCCTCTTCAGAAGCATTGAAAAAGTGCTGATGATGATTTTTGTGAAAGCGATTGATTGCTCTTCTCTTGGCAATAACGGCTATGAAGCCCTTGAGTGTCCCTTGTGTTGCTGCGATAGTTGAGCGGTTGCGATAAACTTCATAAAATATCTCACTCACGCATTCTTCGATATCTTCTTTGCTGCAAGTGGTATGCAATTTGTCGTGTGCGATTGTGTAGACAAGCCCCATATATCGCTCCATTAATAATTCAAGCCCGTGCTCTGGCGATTCCTTCAATCGCTTTAGGATAAGCTCATCCAAGCAACCGTCTCCTTTCTTTGTTGCGCTGTGCGTGGAGCTGTGCCTTTATTATATACAATCAAGGAAAGCGGCTGGAATCTGACTGAAAACTATAAATATTTAGGAGCAGTCGGACGGTTATTGCAAAACAAAAGAAACATTTGATGAAATACTTTCATGATAGAACAAGCTATATGCAAGAATCGCTCATTGCCATGCTGAGACTGAGTTAGTTTGTATAAAAAAAGAGCCAGGAACGAATTCCTGACATCTTGTCATTACGCCAATGCTATAAACAAATCAATCTCATTGTCTGTACTTTCCGGCTGATATCTTTCATCCCAAATTTCAAAGTCATAATGCTTTGGTTCATGCCCGGTTTCTTCCATCCATTGTCCATACAAATAGTCATACGAACTGCTGAGCTCCGATTCAAGGCCCTTATGGGTGCCCTTAACATATTTGCTCTCATTGACAGTGTGACTTATCATCTCGGATGGAACCTTGCCTTGTTCACTGACTTCATAACAAACAATATTGATGAATGAATCTACTTGGGGATTAAAGTCAGGATCTATAGGATAGATTTGCATTAAAATGACATGATCATTCTTTTTATTTGCTATTTCATCTTTTCTCTCGAGGAGTGAAAGGTAAGCATTCTTGCCAAGGCCCGATTCAAACTCTTCTACGCTTGCCTCAATCCTATAACCAACAACATGAAAAAGCGGTAATGTTATTACGTTTGTTTCCATGAAATCCTCCATTCGAAATGTTGCAGCAGGGGTGTGCTGATCGTCTATTAGGTTCTCTTCACTCTTCAGGCGTTCAACCTGCGCCGCGGCGAATGCGATCCATTATAATTACAGGAAGGCGTTGATTTTCTCATTTACACCTTCGGGATTTTCCAAATTAAGCAGGTGACCTGTGCCTGAAATGATCTCGGCAATTAAATTGCTGCATACCTGATTGGCACGCGAGAAGGCCAAATCGGCATCGCTAATGACCTCCTGATCGCCAAGCAGAAGCAGGATTGGCATAGCAAGTTTTTTGAAGTCATCGTCGCTAAACTCGCCTGGCGGAACTTTCAACGAGAGGGAACCACATTTAAATGCGTAGTAAAACTGATCAATGATTACCTGATTAAGCGAATGTTTCGACAACCATTGGATAAATTGCTGTACATTCTCTCTTGTCGGCAGGGCTGCCATCGCAATGATATGATCAATAAACGTTTGATATAAGGGGGCAAATGAGGCAGCAGGGCTGAGCAGGAACATTTTTTTCACTCTGTGAGCGTGATGAACCGCATAGTTGATGGCCAAGAACCCCCCGTAGGATATTCCGCCAAGACAGCATTGTTCAATTTTTAACGCATGCAGCACGTCATCCAGCCATTCCGCACAATGCGCTCTGTTTTCGGGGAGTGTGGCAGGAATGCTTTTATTCAAATCTCCAATGTAATCAACGGCGTACACTTTAAACTTTTGGGCGAGCTGTTCAATGTTGGGGTACCAGATTGTGGAGCTGAACCCCATCGCATGAAGCAGCACAAGCGGCTCTCCATCCTCCGGACCGCAAGAAATAATATGAGCGCTGCCGAATCGTGTCGGTACATAAGAAGTTGTAATGGGAACATTCCATAAAGTCAGACTTCGATCGTAGGCTGCGTTGTATTCCTTCTCCTTTTCCACCGTTTGAAAATGCATCGGATTTCCTGAGAGTGTCTTATTCTCGGTATGCTCCATTATGCACGCTCCTTATATTTTTCATTAGATTCCAATACGTGTTTGGTGAAAAGAGGTTGCAAGCCATCTTGATTTAATAAGGTGGCTAGGGAGCGAAATCATGCTTTTTCTTAATAAGTATGGGTGCTGAAGGGACAGGTGAATTACCATCCCAGTATGTTAACCCTGTAAATAAATACTGGCCATTCCCAAATGCGACATCCTCTAACTCCATTCCCTGAGGTGCCTGCAGGTAATCCCAATCGACTCCATCCTTGGAGTACAGTAGGCCGCGGTTCCCAGTAAAGAAAAACTGGTTGTCAATAACATTGCCTTCGAACGCAAGATCACGAACTTTTGCAATCGGGTGCCAGTCTTGAGCGTTTTCTGATGACCAAATGGTAGATCCATGGCTGTCCAATCCGCCTAACGCGATATATTTCCCATTGCTGCAGGCAACAGAGGTTAAATAACCCATACCCTTATCATAGGGAATGCTTTTAAGGCCCCACCTTGCTCCATCCTTTGAGTAGGCAACGGTATATGGGCCTACGGCTACAAAATAATCGTTGCCAAAGCATATGCTCCAGAACATGGTCCAATATAAATTGCTTCTGTCATGCGTCCATGCGATCCCATCTTCAGAAGTAAACACGCCAACCATACCTACCGCAACAAATTTCCCATTGCCATAAGCGACACTATGAAGATTATTCTCTTGACCGATATCGAATTCCTCCCAATCAATACCATTGGGAGACGACATTATTATTCCGTTGCCAACCGCTACAAACCGGCCATCTGCATAGATAACATCATTTAATAGATGTGATGAGCTATCTTGATCCATATAAAAATCCCAGTCAGATCCGTTCGTTGAGTGTCCAAGAACGCTCTCGCCAGCACCAACAAACACACCATCACCAAAAGCAATCGTATCTATGGCTCTGCTTTTAGTAGGTAGCGCTAACCGTTCACCCTTTAGTTCGGAAGAGAATTCGATATATTTAATCGTTGGCTTGGCAGTTTTCACCTTAACAAGGATGACAGACACAATGATAAGTAGAATGCTGCTAACGATAATGATGAATCGTTTGTGTTGTCTCATGTTTTTGACCTCTATATTTATGGCTTAAAGTCAACATCATTGCTCGAAGCGCTAGTTTTCCTCAGCGAGCTGACGCGTTTCCTCTCTATCATACCATAATATGGGAGTTCAAAATCTTTTTTATTGTTCTTGCAAAACGAATGCAGCAGGTGTCTATGGCGAAGGGGATGCCGCGTCAGAAATGCCGCTTCAGTAATGCATCAGGCAAAGATGCCGCGTCCTGGGAGGCGTTGGCTGCTGTGGGCATAAATCATGAGTTGAACATTGCAGCTCGGACGCCAAGGGAAAGGCAAGCGGGTACGTGAACAAGCGGGTGCAAAGCAGGTCAACCAAGGGAGGTGACCTGCTGCCTCGCTGTATCGTCATCTACCGTTAGCGCAGCGCGTACTGCTCCTGCAAGTACTGCCCGGTGTAGCTTGCAGCAACATCCGCAATCTGCTCTGGCGTTCCTTCGGCAACGATCTGTCCGCCAGCTTCGCCGCCGCCCGGTCCGATATCGATGACCCAATCCGATTGCCAGACCAGCTCCATATTGTGCTCGACGATAATGACCGTATTGCCAGCATCGACCAGCTTGTGGAGCAGTACTGAAAGCCGCTGCACATCGCCTGGATGCAATCCGGTAGTCGGCTCGTCCAGCAAGTAGACGGTATGCTGTTTCGCCGGTTTGCTCAGTTCTTTGGCCAGCTTGATTCGTTGTCCTTCTCCGCCGGAGAGGGTGCGCAGAGACTGTCCCCACTTCAAGTAACCGAGACCGACATCGCATAGCAGTTTGATTTTATCGGTTATTTTCGCCATATTGTTCAGCGAGCTCAAGCTTTCCTGAATCGTCATGTCCAGCAGGTCGGAAATGGTCAAGCCGTTATAGGTGACACGCAAGACCGTCTCGGAGAAACGCCGCCCGCGGCAGGCGGGGCAGCGCACTTCCAGCTCCGGCAGAAAATGCATATGAATGGACACGACCCCCAGCCCTTGGCAGGTCTCGCAACGGCCACCCGCCGTGTTGAAGGAGAAATGCTTGGCCGTCAGCTTGCTGCGCTTCGCTTCGGGAAGTCCCGCGTAAAAGTTTCGTAAATGAGTGTACACGTCGGTATACGTGGCAATGTTGGAGCGCTGCATGCGGGAGAGCGGCGACTGATCGACAGTAATAAGCTGGGGAGCTGCTTCCCAGCCGGTAATGGCGCGGCAGCCTGCTGGCTGTTCTGTCTGTCCGGACGAGGCAAGCAGATCGAAGAGCAGCGTCGATTTGCCTGAGCCGGATACGCCTGTAACGGAGACGAGACAGCCCAGCGGGAAGGAGGCGGTGACATGTTTCAGGTTGCGTAAATGGGCGTCATGGATCGTAAGAGATTTCCCGTTTCCACGCCGTCTTTCCAGCCCATCCTGCCGCTCATGCTGCGCCTTGAAGTAGGCGCCGGTCACGGAAGCAGGCTGCGCCATCAACTCCGTCAGCGTGCCTTGTCCAACGACCTGCCCGCCGAAGCTGCCGGCGCCGGGCCCCATATCAATAATATGATCTGCCGCTCGCATCACCTCTTCGTCATGTTCAATGACGAGGACGGTGTTGCCAAGATCACGCAGTTGCTTCAGCACCTCAATAAGCCCGCGCGTATCCCGGGGATGTAATCCTGCCGTCGGTTCGTCCAAAATATACAGCACACCGGTCAATCCGGAACCGAGCACAGAGGCGAGCCGCAGCCGCTGCGCTTCCCCGCCGGACATCGTAATGACCTGCCGATTGAGCGACATATAGCTCAGCCCGACATCGATAATGCGCTTCATGCGCACGACCATTTCATGCAAGAGCGGTTCGACCAGTATCATTTCTTCCGCGGTTAGCTTGTTCTGCAGACTATTCATCCAGGCGAGCGTGTCGCCGAGCGGCCAGGAGGAGACGTCCGCAATGCCGGCGCCGCCGACGTCAACGAGCCGGCTTGCTTGATTCAGCTTCTCTCCATGGCAGTCCGCGCACACCGATTCTGCGAACAGCTCGGAGGCGCCGGAATCGCCTTTCTCCCGATATTTCCGCCATATTCCGGTGATGACCCCTTCGAACTTGCCTTGTCCTACGCTCTTCGGCGACTTTTTATCCGGAAAGTGACGGGTGAATGCATCGCTCTCCACGCCGTAAAAGAGCAGATCGCGTTGAACCGGTGTGAACGCCTCAATGGGAACGTCCTCCGGGAAGGAAAAGCCGTAATGTTTGGCGGCCGCCTGGAGAATGCTGAGGTTGTAATCAATCAGAAAATCATACCAGAAGACGACACCGCCGCTTCGCACACTCCTCGTCTCATCGAAGACGGCATGCATCTGCAGGTCGGCGACATGCCCAAGCCCGCTGCATGCAGCACAAGCGCCTTCGGGCTTGTTGAATGAAAAATGGGCCATCGTCAGTTGTTCCAGCGCATAGCCGCATTGCTCGCAATGCACTTTGGCATGGCCGTCATACGCTTCATCCTCCTCTGAATAGCCGCTGTTCATTGCCGCTCCACTGACATTCGGCTTGATCCTGCAGCCGCAGGAAGGACACTGTCGCTCACCCAGTTTGGCATACAAAATTCGCAGCAAGGTGTAAATGTCGGTTTGGGTGCCAATTGTGGAACGGGGATTGCGGTTCGTCATATGCTGTCCAACACTGATGGAAGGGGACAACCCTTCAATGGAATCGACTTTCGGCTTGCTGACCGAATCGGAGATCATTCCCATCGACTCCATGTACTGCCGCTGGCATTCCCGCTGCAACGTATCCATGGCCAGCGTTGATTTCCCGGAGCCCGAAGGCCCGGTTACCACGACAAGCTGGTATTTTGGAATATCCAGGGAAATATTGTTCAGGTTATTTTCCTTTGCCCCCCGGATTTTCATGACGTTCTGCACATTCATTCCTCCTATATAAATCTTGTTTGAATACCTTGACTCGCTTGCAAAATCCATTTTACAACACTAATGCAAGTGATAAGGTTGGGAGGATTTTTCCTTATTAATGTCCAATTATATAAGAGTAAGTCCGTCACAGCGGTTTAAGCATTTTATTTATAGTTTGCCTGGGAAAGACGCATTTGGTATAGTGAAACCCTACTCGCAGAAGAGGGAGGGGAATTATGCGCTATTACAAGCCGATTGAAATTGCCAATGAGCTTGGCATCAGCACGAGCGCGCTGCGGCATTATGAATCGTGGGGCGTCGTGCCGGCGCCGGAACGGGCTGCGAATGGCTATCGTCTTTATACGAAGGTGCATCTGGCTTATTTTCGCTGCTTGCGTGCAATGTTTCTCGGTTTTGGCGTCAATCTTACTTGCAAGGTGCTGCTTCATATTCAGCAGGGAGAGATGGACACCGCCTTCTGGCTTGTGAACAAGGAACAGGCGAATCTTCAGCATGAGAAGGGGGTAGCCGACCAAACGCTGGCTCTGTTGCAGAACCCGGAGCTGCCGATCATGCCGAGCAAAAAGTTGAAACGACACATGACTATTGGGGAAGCGGCTGCTTTTACTGATGTGCAGGCTTCGGCCATCCGCCACTGGGAAAAGGAAGGTTTGTTGACACCCGGCAGGGACCCTGAGAACGGCTACCGGTTTTTCACCCCGATGCATATCCGGCAAATTCTACTTATTCGCACGTTGCGCAGAACGGTATATTTTTTGGAAAATATGAAAGAGATCGTGCTTGCGGTGGAGCATCACAGTATCGAGAAAGCCAAGGAAGTGACAGAGGATGCTTTGCTGAGCATTCATGCGCGCAACCGTCAGCAATTCAATGGCGTTCACCTGCTGGTTGAGCTTTGCAAAGAACTTGATTTATTTGCAGTACAACAAGGTTGGACATGAATAGAGAGGAGTTGGGACGCAAGATGAGTGGGAAAATCGTTGATATCAAACAGTTGAGGCACGTAAGTCCATTGCTGAGGCACAGTACCCGGATCGAACAAATTCATAAAGGATACTCCAGTGACAAGAAATACATCGTGTATGACGGGTACGGACGGCCACAGTGTATTTTAAGAAGCTATAGCATTGATCAGGACGCAAACAAAAGGCTGGAGTATAACGGTCTTCAGACGATGGCGCAGCATGATGTGAAATGCTCAAGACCGCTTGAGATCGGCGTGCTTCCTGAATATGGGATCGGATACATGATTGTATCCTATATAGAGGGCAATGACGCCGCGGAGGAGCTGCCGCTGTTGACAGATCAAGAACAGTTCGACATTGGCGTTCAAGCGGGTAAGGAACTGCGAAAGATCCACCAGGCAGGCTGTCCTGAACCGATGCCATCCTGGCATGACCGTATGCTCACCAAGCATCGCAACTACCGGACCGCCTATGCCGGCTGCGGCGTTGCAATCCGAAATGATGCCAGTCTGCTGGCTTTTATTGATCGCCATCTGGATGCGATGCAGGACAGGCCGAACCTGTTCCAGCATGATGATTATCATGTCGGCAACCTTATTGTGAGGAAAGGTCAGCTGTCAGGCATCATCGATTTCAACCGGTACGAATGGGGAGATCCTATTCATGAATTTGTGAAAGTCGGTATTTTCAGCGCCGAGGTCAGTGTGCCCTTTTCAGTTGGGCAAATTCAGGGGTACCATAATTTCAGCGAGCCTGATGAAACGTTCTGGCGGCTTTATGCACTGTATCTGGGAATGACGTTGATCTCGTCTGTCGTGTGGATTTTGAAGGTAAAACCGGAGGAGCTCGACATCATGATGCAGAAGATACAGAAGGTGATGGATGATCACGATAACTTTGCGTCCACCGTACCGAAATGGTATCGCCAGCAGGCGTTCATATGACGGTGCGGTCAGCATCTTTATACTATACAATTCCGATTTGAATTGCTATACTCTTATTGGCTGTCATTTGTAACCATAAGGGAGCAACTATCATGAGAAAAAAAACAAAAACGAGCTTTCTATTCAAATTGTGGATGAGTGCGATCAGTATAATGATACTGTTAGCGCCGCTGCAAGCTTTTGCAATGCCTTTATTCGAAAGCGGTTCCAACTAATTATTCTGTCGACAACGGTCCTAACTTTATCGCGGCCGGGGATTTCAATAATGATCATATCGAAGATATTGCCGTTGTGAATTATAACTCCTGTAATATCTTTATTCTGCTTGGCGGACAAAATGGTATGCAGCCGGTACTCAGCCCAGGCAATGGGAGAAAGCTGGTTTCCGCAGCTGTCGACGATTTTAATGGTGATGGCAAATTGGATCTGGCCGTAGCCATATGATAGGCACAGGCAGCGGGCAGTTTGAGGCGGCCGTCAACTACGGGTTGGACGGATTTGCCCAATCGATCATCATTGCCGATTTCAATAGAGATTCAAAATGGGATGTGGCCGTTGCGAGCTTTATCCCGGATACGAATGAAAATAAGGTTTCCGTCTTGCAAGGGAATGGAGATGGGACACTGAAGGCCAACATTCAATATGAGGTTGGCGCTCAACCGTTATCCGCATCTGTCGCGGATTTCAACGGAGACGGAAAACTGGATGCAGCAGTCGCGAATTACGGCGACCAATCGATATCCCTATTGCTGGGTAAAGGGGACGGAAAGTTCGAAGATGCTGTTCACTATGCCGTTGGCAGTAATCCGATTTCAATTGCCGTTGGTGATTTGAATAGGGACGGGAAGCCCGATATTGTAGTGGCCAATTTTGGCCAGAGTGGCGGCGGTTCATATTCTATTTCAGTTCTTAAGGGCAACGGGGACGGTACGTTTCAGCCTGCAGTCCACCATCCGGTTGGCGATAAACCGAGATCCGTAGTCGTGGGCGACTTTAACGGAGACGGAAAGCCGGACGTGGCGGTTGCGAATGCCGGAGCGAACACGGTAGCTGTATTGCTAGGAGCGGGAGACGGCACGTTTCCGACAATGAAGATTCATACTGGCGATGCGAATGTGGCTTCTCCCCGATCGTTAGCGGCTGCAGATTTTAATAACGACGGCAAGTTGGATTTAGCGATTGCCAACACGGGCGGCGCGAAAAAAGTCTATCTTCTTCAAGGCAAAGGAGACGGCACGTTCCAAGCAGGGGACAATACTTACGGAGCAGCAGGCAGCACGAGCCCAGGCGGCTGCGATGGTGAGGAGGTTGCTCCAGACGAGCAACCTGATCAACTAGGTCAAATGCAGGCAATTTCTGTAGTTTTAAAAAAAGTAGCTTATAATGTGGCTCAAAACCAAAATCAGTGCTTGACGGCTGCGAGAAAGGTAGCGAAGGGTTGCAGGGATGTTGGCAAAACGAAGTGGTCGCTTTTTAAAGCCGGATTTCAACCTTTTAAAAATTAGCATAAGAAATCCGGCTTTGAATGGCGATTGAAAACACCCTGCGAACCCGCAGCAGCACATCCGAGTCTCGTCAAGCACTGATTTTTAGGTAGAGCCATTAATGTAATTACTAACTTAAGCTAATCGAATAGTAATTCAGATTGCAAAGAAGCTGATCTTCCTTTCCTGGAATGATCAGCTTCTGTTCATTTCATTTGTTAATTTGTGATTGATATTTTATATATATATAAATATATAATAAGTTTAAAATATTACAGGAGGCACCGATGAATATTCATGAATCTGGCGTTATTCTTTTTATGGAAAATTATGCTGAAACACTAGACTTCTACCTTACCAAACTTGGTTTGCCAGTCAGAGAGCAAAAAGATGGGTTGACCATTTTTGATTTCGGAAAAAGTTACCTGATGATTGAAAATAATGGCGTGGCCTCAACTACCGAAAAAACGAGAGCGCAAAATCCTTCTATCATTCGATTTGATGTAACCGATTTTGATGAAACAATCCAAGAATTAGTTGAAAGGGGATTAGAAGTTACTGTACATAGGCCCAATTGGGGGACAATTGGCGTTATCATAGATCCGGAGGGAAATCGGATCGAAATTAAGGCTGCTGAATAACAAGCGGACAGGGAATCCGCGTCCGCCGTGACCGAGCCACGCATAGCCTGGCTTGCTGCTCCAGGAGCGGCTATGCGCTTGACTGCCTCCAGCGCCGTCTTCGCCTTGCGGCGCCCCGTATCCCCGTCCTGCATGCCGTCCCACATCCGTTATCGCCGTCTCCGTGCGTCTTCGTCCTGCATGCCGTCCCACTTCCCTTATCGCCGTCTCCGCCCTCATCGATACAGCGCCCTCCGTCTCTGTCCTGCATCCGTTACCGCTTACTGCGCCTGCTGGATCGTGCAGCGTTTTTCAGTGCTGGCCGTACACTGTGTTGCCTTGGCTGTCGGGGCTTTTTACCTTTTGGCAGCCAAACGTTTTTCGCCGTACCGCTGCCGCCAACGGCGTGCTGCTGTCGCGTTCCTTTGCTCTCTATGGCAGAGTTCGTGCCGCCTGTACTGTAAGTCCCGCCGCCGCTGGCTACCTGAGTTGCGGCAGCGCCCTGCTGTCCTTTGGGAAGTTTGACACTTTGATCATTAATAACCACGACGACTTCCTTGCCGCTGCGTCTCGTCATGAATGGTGAATTTCCCCCTCGGGTGCGGCGTCCCTTTCCGTAAATATTTTTGGCTTTCCCTCCTGCTCCGACACTTTGCTGCTGCTGTGTATAGGGCGAATTGATCGCCGCATTGTTCCCGGCTGCGCTGCTGCGTCCGGCACCACTTGAAATTTGGGTTGTATTCGGGGCATTCGTAAACTGGCGGTTTACAACAAATACAAATCGATCAATGCCAGGCAGCGGCGATTTAGCGACCATGCGCCTGTTCCCTTTTTGAATGATAATGGTAAGCAGATCAGGTTTTTTTGCCAACTCTATCATCTCCCATTCTTTCAGCGGTTTTGTAAATCATATGTTCCCGCCGAAAAATGGTCAGTGGCAGCAGCCCGTCAACATGTTGTTTTAGTCGAAAAGTCCACAGCAAATGACGGTGGCATCTTGTCCTGTTCAACAATATGGGGCATCAACTATCAGTTTTCTTTCCGCTGTGCGCAGCTTTTAGTAGAATATTATTATAAAATCACAATGAATTGAGCAGAAAGGGTGCTGGCTGTAGCTAACGCGATATCCATATTTAGCAGTCAATCGAACAGGGGAGGAAAACAAATGCTGCATATTGTTAACGGGGATACAGTGGCTGATAAGCTGCGGCAGGGCGTGGTGCAAGGAGATATTCTTGTATGGCGGGAGGTCTATCCGCATGGTCCGGTATTCGCAGAAGTGACGGCTTTAGGAAGCGCAGGTGCAGCCGGAGGGATGGAATACAGCGCGGCGGAACGGTCAGCCGCGGCTGATATTGAAGACCATCAGCGCCAGGCTCGGGCGAAATATCTGCAGCAAACGATGGGTATTCCCTTGGACGAATATAGCAAGATTAGTAAAGAGCAGCAACGGTCGTTGTCTGCGTTTCGCAACTATGACGAAGTGGTGTTGTGGTTTGAGCATGATTTGTTCGATCAGACGATGTTATGCTATTTGCTCCATTGGTTTGCGGGCCAGTCGTTGGGAGCAACCAGACTCAGCCTGCTGTCGATTGGGGAATATGCGGGAATCGAGCCGTTCCGGGGGCTAGGCCAGCTTTCTGTCCACCAGCTCGGCAAGTTGTCTGGGACATGGCAGGCGATTGGGACAAGGGAATTGGAGCTGGGCAAATCGTTGTGGCAAGCGTATACGGCATCGAGTCCGGAAGCGCTGAGTCAGTTGCTGCGGGAAGATACTTCCGCGCTGCCGTTTGCCTATGATGCCTTCCAAACCCACTTGTCCCGTTTCCCTTCCAATTATAATGGACTCGGCATCGTCGAGCAGACGACACTGGAAATAGTCAATGACGGCATTCATGCTCCGAATCGCTTGTTCGGGCAAGTAGGCGACCGGCTTCATCAGCTCGGAATGGGCGATTTGCAGTATTGGCACATTTTGCGACGAATGACACAAGCGCCGTGCCCGCTGCTGCACATTCAAGGCATTAAGCAGTTGCCTTCCTTTGACGAACCGGCAATTTCGCTTGAGGACGGCGAGGTTGTGCTCACCTCACTCGGCAAGCGGGTGCTGCGCGGCGAAGCGGATTGGGTCTTGCTGCAAGGGATAGATGAATGGGTCGGCGGCGTGCATGTGCAGGGGGAATGTCCGCGGTGGCGGTGGGATGGCGCCCGGGGCCAGATCGTTGATGCAGATGTAAAGTAATGCCCGGACAATCATAATATGCAAGAGCAGATACAACATTTGGAAGGGTGAAGGAGTGCAGCACAGCAATGGCTAAAATACTCATTGTGGATGACGATGCCAATATTCGTGAGCTTATAAGCCTATACTTGCAAAATGAAGGTTTTGACATCGTGGAGGCTGAAAATGGTGAGGACGCGCTCGCTATGATCCAGAGATCGGGCATCCAATTGGTTATTCTAGATATTATGATGCCGCTGATGGACGGCTGGGATTTATGCAGGGAGATCAGAAAGCTGGATATGGACCTTCCCCTTCTGATGGTGACAGCCAAAGGGGAAGCGGCGCATAGGGTGAAAGGCTTTCAGCTCGGGAGCGATGACTATTTGACAAAGCCTTTCCATCCGATGGAACTTGTGATGAGAGTCAAGTCGCTGCTGAAACGGTACCGCATTGCCTTGTCACAGACGATTCAGCTTGGCGGCATTGTACTGAACGGCCAAACCTACAAGGTCATCCGCGGCAGCGAGGAATTAACCTTGCCTCTGAAGGAATTCGAACTGCTGTTCAAGCTCGCCAGTCATCCGGGGCAAATCTTCACTCGGGAAGCGCTCATCGTGCAGATTTGGGGGATGGATTACGAAGGAGACGACCGGACTGTCGATGTGCATATTAAAAGGTTGCGGCAGCGGTTCGCCGATGATTCGCAGCATTTTCATATTGAAACGGCCCGCAGTCTCGGCTACCGGCTAGTGGTGAATGCCGAATGAAGACATTATATGTCCGGGTCGTTCTGACATTTCTAGTCGTCATTGTTATTGGTCTGCTCTCGTCCTTTGTTATTGGATTTGCCCTCTTCCAGCAGAAGCTGAACAATTTGGGCCAGAGCGACATGATTGTCGCAGGTGACAAGATTGTCCAGCTTTCTCAGCAGACACAGTACGGGGAGCTCGACAGCTTCATGACCAATGTCTCGGCGTTAACCTCCTATTCCCTTCTGCTCTTCAACGACTCCGGTGAGAAAAAATCGTACGGAACAGCGCACAAAGGGGAGACAGTTTCACCGGAATCGGTTCAGCATGTGCTGAACGGCGAATCTTATCGGTCGGCGACCAAGTCGGTTGACGAATTGTATGTGGGCTTGCCGCTGCAGTTCGAGGGCAAACAATATGCGTTGATCATACTGACTTCCTCCAAAAACGAAGCAGCGATCATTCAATTGGTCGTGACTATTCTGCTCCTCGTGCTCATCATCGGGAGCTTGTGTATCCTGGTTGCCGCCCGATATTTGGTGAAGCCGATCCAAGCGTTGACGAAAGCGACCAAGCGGCTTGCAAAGGGTAACTTTGATGTGGCATTAAAAGTAAAGCGCAAGGACGAATTAGGTGCGCTCGCACAAAGTTTTAATGAGATGGCGAGCGAGCTCAAGCAACTGGAACGGATGCGGCAGGATTTTGTCTCCAATGTATCGCATGAAATTCAATCGCCGCTGACCTCCATCTCCGGATTCGCTGAGGCGTTGAAGTCAGATCATCTGGTTGCCGCAGAGCGTCGCGGCCGGTATCTGGATATTATTGTGACAGAAAGCGAACGGCTGTCTAGATTAAGCGATAATCTGTTGAAGCTGGCATCGCTCGAATCGGAGCATCATCCTTTTGAAGCGCGCACTTTCAATCTTGACGAGCAGATCAGGCAAGTTGTGGTGAGCTGTGAACCGCTGTGGGCAGCCAAGCATCTTCATCTGGATCTGAATTTGCCCTCTGCGCTCAAAATAACGGCCGACCCGGACCAGCTTAACCAAGTCTGGATGAATTTGCTGGGCAACAGCATCAAGTTCACCCCGGAAGGGGGAACGATCGCGATTGGGCTTGCGCCGGAGGGAAAGGGATATACGATCACAATAACCGATTCGGGAATTGGCATTCCGGCGGCAGATCTGGGGCATATTTTCGACCGCTTTTACAAAGCCGACCGATCGCGTCGCAGTGGCAGCGGCAGCGGGTTGGGGCTCGCCATTGTCAAACAGATCATTGCTCTCCATCACGGCGACATCGAAGTGGAACGTGCGGATGTGAAAGGCACGAAGGTGACGGTTAAGCTTCCAAGACTTCACCACGCCGACCGCGAGCAGCCAGAGATATTACGCGGTTAGTCCCCCACGAAAGGCTGTCTACGATGCCCGAGTAGTAAGAACTGGGCGGAAAAAGGTTAGTATCGGTACTTGAAACCGCTGGTTAGCACCAGTTCATGCTCCGTTCATATTTCTTTCCTAAGCTTTTAGAGTAACGTTAATTATGACAAGGTGGGGGAAGACTTATGAGCATGTTAAGCAATCTGTTCGCAGGATTCAAATGGTTCACGGTGTTTGAGATCATCTTATTTGTGATCAATTTGACTGTGTTGGTGCGGTACGCCATACCTGTCCGAAAATGCTGGAGGTGGGTCGATTTTTTGCCGGCTGTCAGCCTTATTGTCGCTATTGCAAGTGTTTTGTATGGCGATACCAGCTTGCTGGCTATCGTGTTCTACACGCTGACCGCAGTAATTTTCTTATGCACCGTGAAGCGGATGTTCAAGCCAATTCGTCAAACTGCGTCTCCCAAGCGCCGGCTGCTGCGAACGATTTTGTGCCTGTGCGGCACTATTCCGCTCGTGCTCGCCTTCATGTTCGCCGGGGAACTGCGTTATAATCCGGTCAGCCACTTCAGTGAAATGAGCTACTCCCAGGCTTTTATCCAGTTGAATGAGCGGTTAGCCAGCGAGTACCCTTTCGGGGATTGGAAGCAGGTGGATTGGGATGAGTTGAAACGGGAGTATACGCCTTTGTTTCAGCAAGCGGAGCAGGAGCATAACAAGGAGCTGTATTACACAACGTTAAGAGAGTACCTTTTCTCCTTCCGGGACGGACATATCAAGATTGTGAACGAAGATTTATACAACGGGAACAAGGTATTCAGGCAAGAAGTCGGCGGGGGATTCGGGATAAGCACGCTGCAGTTGGATAACGGCAAGGTGATGATCAATTTGGTGCTGGAAGGCAGTCCTGCTGACCGCAGCGGAATCAAACCTGGCGACGAGATTGTGGAATGGAACGGCCAGTCTGCGCAAGCAGCCTATCGCAACATCCGCTGGAGCGAAAATCCGATGGCGACTACGGGAGATCAGCGGTATAACCAAGGGAGATTCATGGCGCGAGCGCCAGTCGGAACGGACATCAAAGTGGCGTACAGGAGCGCGGACAGCAACAAACTTAAGACGGCAATGCTAACAGCCTACGACGATGATTACGAGACTTTGAAGAAGACCAAGCTGAAGCTGAAGCCCACAGATGCGCCGGTTGAAGGGCGATTGATGGACAACGGATACGGATATGTCAAAATAAGATATTTTCTGTCGAGCGATACCATGCCTGACCCTGTATTGGCTCTGGAAAAGCTATTGGAGGAATTCAGAGACAAAGGCATCAAAGGGCTGATTGTTGATGTCCGTAACAATCCGGGGGGCGACGATGATCTTGTGTCAGCAATGGCGGGCTTGCTGGTTAGTGAGGAGCGGCACTATGAAGATGTCAGCTACTATAGCCATCTCACCGGAAGGTTCGAGATTAATTCCAGCGAGACTCGTACCATTAAGCCTGCAAAGTCCGGCTACAAGGGCAAAACGGCCATTCTAATCAACCATAATACCGCCAGTTCAGGAGAAGGACTGCCCTTACTGTTGCGCGGGCTTCCTCATACTAGAGTGGTCGGGTTTACTTCTACCAATGGTTCCTTTGGTGTGGTCACAAGCCCGATTCAGGTCGAAATGCCGGAAGGTTACCTTCTCCGTTTCCCAGATGGAAGGGCGCTGAACGCAGACAAAGTAATTCAAGGCGACAGTAACGGAAAGGGAGAGGGCGGGGCAGAGCCAGATATCAAAATCCCTTTAAATGAACAGACCTTTGCGGAAAAGTACATCAAGGGACAAGATGTTGAACTTCAAGCTGCCGTGGAGGCGCTGGAGCAGATAAACTGACGGATCTAACATCTCAGGCATAGGTGATGCAGATTGTTTCAGGTGAAACAACCCCCATCCAAATGGACAGGGGGTACACTTGTGTTTTGCGTTAAAAAATAGATGTATTCAATGTGTGAGGCTAGTGGTCCAAATATGGAAATTTGGCGGACAGAGAATCCCTAAAGTGGGACAGACTCCGCCATTTGGTAACTTTGGCGGACCCCCGTTCCGTTGTATGCGCCGAATACCCCAGTTTCACGCGATTAGTCGCGCAGTTCAACTGTCCATCCGAATGAATCGGGGAGGGTGCCGCGCTGGATGCCGGTCAGCGTTTCATAAATTTTGCGGGAAAGCTCGCCGGTGCGTCCATCGCCAAGCACCATCTTCCGACCTTGCCAGCCGAGCTCGCCAATCGGGGAAATAACCGCCGCTGTGCCGGTGCCAAAAGCTTCAATCAATTCGCCGCTTTCCCATGCTGCCGCCAGCTCATCGATGGAGATTGCCCGTTCTTCCACTTTGACATTCCAGTCGTTCAGCAAATGCAGGACGGAGTTCCGTGTTACGCCGGCCAGGATGCTGCCGTTCAAGGCTGGTGTAACGACGGTATCGCCGATTCGGAAAAACACGTTCATGCTCCCGACTTCTTCAATATATTTGTGATGCACGCCATCCAGCCACATTACCTGAGAGTATCCTTCACTTCCTGCTTCCTGTTGTGCCTTCAAACCTGCCGCGTAATTGCCTGCTGTTTTGGCTGCGCCTACGCCGCCGGCGACAGCTCTTACATATTCAGACTCCACATAAATTTTGACAGGGTGAATGCCTTCCTCATAGTAGGATCCAACTGCAGATAAAATAACCATAAACTTGTATTCCAAGGAAGGCGAAACGCCAAGCGTTGCTTCTGTAGCAATCACGAATGGGCGGATATAGAGCGAATTTTCAATCCCTGACGGCATCCAGTCCCGATCGATCAGCACGAGCTGACGAACAGCTTCCAGGTACATTTCCTCATCAACTGGCGGGATGCTCAGCCGGTCATTGGAAAGATTAAGACGCTTGATATTTTGATCCGGCCGAAAAGTCAAGATCCGGCCATCTGGTGCCTCATAGGCTTTCATGCCTTCAAATACAGTCTGTCCATAATGAAAAACCTTGGCTGCCGGATCAAGGGTAATCGGCTGATAAGGCACAATTCGCGGCTGATGCCAGCCGATTGCTGCATTGTATTCCATGATGAACATATGATCGGTAAACACTTTGCCAAAACCAAGCTGGTCTGCAGCGGTTTTTGTTTTCTTCTCGGTGCTTTTATGCACTGCAATTGTTCTGTCCATTTTCCTACCGTCTCCCAACGTATGCGAATTCAGCTATCGCCGATTATAGCGCTTTATTATCTGATACTTGAATTATAACAATGTAGGACGTATATTGAAAATATCTGATTTGTCGGTAAATCATACCTTCCAGGTATGAAGGGGGGCTTGTGGATGGATATTCGCCAAATGCGCTATTTTCTTGAAATTGCGAATGAGGGGCAAATTACGCGTGCAGCCAAAAAACTGAATATGGAACAGCCGCCGCTCAGCCGCCAGTTGAAACTGATGGAAGAAGAACTGGGCGTCACACTGTTCGACCGGAGCGGGAAAGGGCTGCGCTTGACGCCAGCAGGGGAATTGCTTCGCAAAAAAGCGGACGGGCTGCTGTTGCAGTTTCACGAAACGTTGAGAGAAGTAAAAGAACTGGATGCCGGTGTGCGCGGCAAACTATCCATTGGGGCGGTCATGTCCTGTATTTCGTTGCTGCCTCCCAAAATTAAAGTGTTCTCCGAGCGCTATCCGCAAGTCACTTTTAGCATTCAGGAGGGAGATCACTTTCTGCTGGCTGAACAACTGGAGAAGCAGAACATCGACCTGATCTTGACCCGCCTGCCATTCGAGGCCGTGTCGGAAACCCAGCCTTATGAAGTGATAAAGCTGCCCTCAGATCCGTTCGTAGCGGTGCTGCCCCGTTCCTGGGTCAATCGGCAAGTGAACTATCCAGCCGATGGAGAAGTGGGCGAGCTGGCCGATGATCCTATCCAAGGGGAAGCGGGCAGACCAGCCGATGATCGTATCCATGGGGAAGTGGGCAGGCCAGCCGATGATCGTATCCAAGGGGAAGCGGGCAGGCCAACCGATGATCGTATCCAAGGGGAAGCGGGCAAGCCAGCCGATGATCGTATCCATGGGAAAGCGGGCAGACCAGCCGATGATCGTATCCACGGGGAAGCGGGCAGGCCAACCCATGATCCTATCCATGGGGAAGCTTCTGCCCATGAGAAAGAGCACAGGGCAGATCGTGACCCTGTGCGAGGGCAGCAGCATGGCGCGCTGCTTCCGGAAGCGGTCGATGTGCGGCAGTTGGCAGCCTATCCCTTCCTGACGCTGAAAACGGACAAAACCGTCGGGATGCATGAACAGTTGCTCCAGCAGTTTCGCCAGTTTGGAGAAGAGCCGCGCATTCTCTGCGAATGCTCAAGCGTAGCGATCATTGTTGCGCTCGTGGCCGCAGGCATCGGCGCGACTATTTTGCCGAAATCGGTCATGGCTTCGTTTGCATTTCCTGATATTGTCGCGGTGCCGATTTCAGGCCCAGGTTTCGAGTCGAAAGTAGGCATTGTGTGGCTCAAAAACCGTTACTTGCCGACAAGCGCCCAGCAATTTATCGACACTTTTCTGGAGGGCTAGACCGCCGTTAAGCCGCCATCGACGAAGATGGTCGTTCCAGTCACATAGTCCGATTCATCGCTGCCGAGAAAGATCGCAACCCCTGCTAAATCTTCCGCCTCTCCCATTCTGCCCCATGGAATACGCGCGGTGTTTTCTTCACGAGCGCCAGGCTTGGCGAACTCGGCTGCGCTGATATCGGTATCGATGACCCCTGCACCGATCGCATTGACATTGATTTTGTGCGCTGCCAGCTCCAGCGCCATACATTTGGTCATTATTTTTATGCCGCCCTTTGTTGTTGCATACTGTGTCAGCATCGGCGTGCCGACTTCTTCAGAGATGGAGGACATATTAATAATTTTGCCGCCTTTGCCTTGCTTGATCATCTCCTGGGCTGCCCGCTGCGAGCTGAAAAATGTGCCGAATAGATTAATGCCCCATATTTTTTGTACTTCTTCAGGTGTTACATCTACAAACGCTTTGAAAATGGCAATGCCTGCATTGTTGACGACAATGTTGATCTCCCCGAATTGTTCCAGCGTCCGGTCGTATAAATGTTGAATCTGTTCTAATTGTGATATATCGCATGGAATCGGCACCGCGACGCCACCGGCCGCCCGGATGCCCGCTGCTACAGAGTCGCATAATCCTTGGTTGGTGCCTGATATAATTACATTTGCGCCTTCCCTGGCATAGGCTTCGGCAATCGCCCGCCCGATGCCGCGGGTGCTTCCGGTCACAATCGCTGTTTTGCCTTGCAATCTATTCATTGATATCTCCTCCGTCCAACTGGCTTTTTGAAATGCAGAAGCAGCAGAGAAACCTATTCTAAATAAGCAAGAGCAGTGGAGAACACTATTCTATACAACAAGCAGCAGAGAACCTTATTCTATACAAGCAGAAGCAGCAGGGAAACCTATTCTATCCAAGCAGAAGCAGTAGAGAACCACTATTCTTACAAGTAGAAGCAGTAGAGAACCACTATTCTTACAAGTAGCAGCAGCAGAGAACCCTATTCTATACAAGCAGAAGCAGCAGAGGACCCTATTCTATCCAAGTTGAATGAAAGAGTGCCATAGCGTATAAATTGTTGTATTTTGTACAATAAATCCCGGCGTATGAGACGATTTTCGTGAAATTGTTGTATATTATGCAACAATTCTTGAGATAAATGGCTTTTCGAGGTAAAATCTTGTAGTTTATACAACAATTCCACATTTGCAGCGGTCATTCGTGTTGGTTGCAAGAAATATTAAGCAATATAACATTTGCTCCCTACTCTTGCCTCAATCAATCGTTCAACTTATCCTCTCCGACACCGTTCCCGGCTCCAAAATAATTTTGCTCCAGGCTGACGTACCAGCCGTCAGCTGGCGGAAAGCTTCCGGCGCTGCAGACAAAGGCTGGCGTGTCGCCCAGTTGGTCATCTTGATTTTGCCGCTGACCAGCAGTTGTACCGCATGCTTGAAGTCAGCATCGGAGTAAGTGTAGGAGCCGATGATTGCGACTTCTTTGCGCACAAGCTCGTTCATTGGCAGTTGGGTGTCATTGCTCCCGAGCCCAACCATAATGATGCGTCCGCCGGCGTTGACAAGCTGCAGCGACTGGGCGCGTGTCGCCTGTACGCCGACACAGTCTATGACCGTATCAACCCCCTGCTCGCCGAACACGCGATGGCAGGTTTCCATGAGCTGTCCGGGTGGGACTGCGATCCCGCCAAGCTCGGCTGCGTAGGCAAGCCGGGTTTCCTGCCTGTCGACGACAAGGACGCGCCCGGCGCCCATCAGCAGAGCGGCCTGCAGCGTCAGCAGCCCGATCGGCCCTGCGCCGAAGATGATGAGGTCGTCGAAGCTTTGGCATCCGAGCCGTAAGGCATGGATGCAGACGGCCAGCGGCTCCGCCAGCGAAGCAAGCGCAGAATCGACATGCTGCGCAATGACGTGGACGCTGCGCGCAGGGACGACAGCATAGTCCGCGAAGGCGCCGGGACGGTGGATGCCAACGATCTGGCGGCTGCGGCATATGTTGGGATTGCCGGCGATGCAGCGGTCGCATTGGCCGCAGGCGATCAATGGATTGACGACGACTTTGTCGCCGATGCCTGTATGGGCTGGAGCAGCACCAGCGCCCAGCGCGGCGATGATGCCGCAAAATTCATGACCCATCACCAGCGGTGGAATTCGCACGCTGCTATGGCCAAGATAGCCCTCAAGCTCGCTGCCGCATATGCCTACTGCTTCCACGCGAATTAACACTTCGTGCGGACCAGGGACCGGAATTTCCCGATTTTCCAGCCCCAGCTGTTCAGGGCCATAATAAACGATTGTCTCCATAGCTGTTATCCTCTCTTTATTCGCCATCTGAGCTTTCGTCTGCGGCTGCAGGCTACAGACCATTGATCACGTGCTTGGGCCGTTGCCCTGCGAAGACGCGCTCCACCTCAAGCGCCGCATAAAGCTGCAGTCTGGAGAGGGCGCTCTCAGAGTACCAGGCACAATGGCTGGTCACGATACAATTGTCAAGCTGCAGCAGCGGGTGGCCCGGAGTGATCGGCTCGATTTCCAGTACATCCAACCCTGCTCCGCCGATTTCCCGATTTTGCAGCGCTATAGCCAATGCATCGGTATCGATAACCCCGCCGCGCGAAGTGTTGACAAGGTGAGCGGTGGGCTTCATTGCGTGCAACACCTGCGCATTAATCAAATGTCGCGTCTGCTCGGTGAGCGGAAGATGTAGGGATAGCAGATCGCTATCGGCTATGAGTGTATCCCAGCTGACCTGCTCCACCTGAAGCGTGTCATACACCTCCGCTTTGACAAAGGGATCGTATGCGATTACCCGCAGGCCAAACGCTTGGGCGCGCTTGGCGACAGCGCGGGCGATATTACCGAAGCCGGCCAGGCCAAGCGTGCTCTCCTGAAGGCCCAGGATCGGTCTGAATGGCGCGATCTCCCAGATGCCGCGCCGTACCTGTGCGTGGGTGGCGACAATTTTTCGGGCTGAGGCAAGCAGCAGCGACATGGCGTGGTCAGCGACCTCATTGATGGCGTAGTCAGGTACATTGACAACCGGGATGCCGTGAAATTTGGCCGCTTCCAGATCGACATTATCGACACCGATGCCATAGCGGACAATAATTCGGCAGCGTGACATGCCGGCAATCGCCTCAGCGGTCACAGGGGCCCATTGGGTCAGCACGGCATCCGCGTCGCGGCACAGGTTGGCGACTTCTCCGGCAGTTCTGCATTGGCCGGGAATGACTTCGAAGCCGACGGGCTCCAGAACGTTCTTCTCTTGCTTCAAATCAGGAAAGCCGTAATCCGTTACGACTGCAGTATACTTGGCCATATGGGTCTCCTCTTGTGATCAGGATAGGCAGTGCTCCGCCTGTTGTCAGGGTGAGTCCTCAAGCATGGCGACTGCGCGGATTGGGGCGCCGTCGCGGCCGCTAACCTTGAGCGGGGCAGCCATGAAGAAAAACTCGCTTTGCTTTACTTGATCCAGATAGGCAAGGCCCTCGACAATGACAATTTCTGCTCCGAGCAAAATTTTATGAACCGGATCGTAATCAGCCGGATTTGGCGTCGGGACATCCATGCCGATCATGCCGATTTTGCGGTCAGCCAGCCATTGCGCCAGTTCGAGCGTCATATAGGGAAAGTCGGAGAAATAATGAAGGCCAGGAAACTGCTTATACCAGTCCGTGCGATAGATGATGCGCGAACCTTCCGTAATATAAGATTCAAAAGGAAGGAAATCGCTTACACAAATCGGTTCTTTCGCCTGCTTATGCGACAAATCGATCAGAAAAGCTTCTCCAATACACTTATGCAGATCAAGCTGTTCGACCGTTTTGCCATCCGCTAGAAAGTGGAATGGCGCATCAAGGTGAGTACCTTGATGCGTGCTTAACGAAAGCTGAGAAATGTTGTAACCGATCGTTTCAATTGTGTTGTGAACTACGACTGCGCATTTGGGGTCCCAGGCGAAGGTTGGTGCACCGTGATAAATGTCTAACGACAAATCAACAAGCTGACGGGCCATTCTAATCCCTCCCACAAATAAAATGATCTTGATAATTTCATCATATTTAACGGGATGGGATATGTCAATATATCCAATTATCTAAATTGGATATAAAATAAACTTAATCAACTACAGTGGGCGAGATGATAATTTCCCGTGGCTCCCCGGGCTCCCGCATCGATGCTACAAGCAGCCGAGCCGCTGAACGGCCCATTTGGAGCGGATGCTGGTTAATATAGGCAGCTGGCGGTACGGAGCGAGGTCTTACGGTCGGTTCATCGACGCAGACGATGAGGATATCCGTGCGTCCCCGGGCCGCACATTCGCGCCCAACATAGTGAGCGAGCAATGCATCCGCGGCAGCGATGGCCTGTAGCTGAGGGTTGCGGTTCAGCAGCTCCACGATTTCCGATGGCACTTCGCTAGCATCTTCATCCAACTGGCGAGCCAGCACTTGGTTGGGGACATAAGCGATGCATTCCGGAGGAAGCGGGCGAACTGCCTTGTTCAGCAGGGCGGATTGAAATCCATACATCCGCTCTTTGACGCCGAAGGTGAACGCCGCAGGGTAGGTCACGAGTCCGATCTGTTCACAGCCTTGCTCCAGCAGATAGCCGGCCATCAACGCCCCAACTTCCCCGGTGTCGCAGCATACGCCGTTGGCTCGCAGGTCGCGGGCGGTTTTTTCGACGAGCACTACAGGATAGCGGTCCAGAATCAACCGCACGATTTCGTCGCTAAGGTGGCCATCCTGATTGGGTACGATAATGAGCCCATCAACAGGCAGCGCAAGCAGCTCTCGCAACGCCTCGTCCTCGGATTGCCGGTCGGTCGTCCGCTTGAAGACAAGGCAGCAGCCATGACGGGACAATTCGTTTTCCACTCCGGCCAGCAGCAGCGATGAATAATGGAATTCCAGCCACGGAATGACGAACCCGATCAGCTTGCTGCGCGGCGCTTCCTGGCTGCTGCCAGAATCTAAGCGAGCGCTGATTGATGATATGTTCGATCCGCCCCCTGATGGCATCGGACCACCATCTGGCTGAGCGGTATCTGACTGAACGGCGACGAATGTTCCTTTGCCGCGATGGCGGTAAAGCACACTGCTATGGACAAGGCCGACAATGGCATTTTTGGCCGTAATGCGGCTGACACCAAAATGCTCGGCCAGCAGCCGCTCCGATGGAATGCGTGAGCCTGGCGGCCATTCACCTGTTTTAATTTTATTTTGGATATAGGATTGGATTTGGGCATAGAGCGGAAGATCAGTGTTCATCGTTAGACTCCTTTATCGATCAATGACGCTGTCCGCCCAAACGGCGAACATTTCCCTGATGCTGTTGAGTAGTGGTATTAAAAGAGATATCCAATTGTAAGGATAGTATTACATTACCAACAAACTGGCTTGATGACAACATCCGCATCATACGTCTGTTTCTCCCATTTTGTTGCATCTAAAAGTGGAACATGAGATTAATCGTGGGGTTATGTTTAGCTAAATGCTAATAAAAGCAGGTATAATGGATTATAAAATGACTATCTCTAAAGGTATTTATAATATACAACATGGGGGGATTACATGTCCTGGAGCAAAATGAAGCAAAATCTGGAGAGTTTTCTTTGTCCTGCGTTACATGGAAGAGTCGAATACCGATCAACGAGTTACCGTTATTTACCTGATAAAGCGGGGATTTGTTACATTTCGGTAGATAAAAAAAACGTACTTAATATGAGCGATACAACCAATTTGATCAAGTGGTATCAGACGGAGCAGGAAATTAAGAATGATTCAGAAATGGATATTCCTATCAGCCATGAAGAAATCGAAGCCGTCAGAACAGCTATGAATGGGAAAGTTCCTGAGGAACGTCTAAAAGTAATGGCTAGAAGTAAAAAACGATCCGAATTAGCAAAGGAACTCTGTTCAGCACAGTCAACACTTAGTAAATCAAATTTTGTAGTTGTAGCTACGAAGTTTTTAGCTACCTCTATAGAGGAAAGCATGGAGAGCAAGGATATTTTGTTGAATATTCTAGCTTTGGTGGACAGGCGAGTTGGGAAAAAACGAATTTTAAACATGGCCGAGAAAATAAAGTTAAAGCATCCCATTGTGCAGTATTTTTATGAATTACGGCTTAGTACTTTATGAAAACGAATAACTCACTCATACGCTATTTTCCCTTATAGGTTGGTCATTCACCGCTCTATTTTTGTTGGAGAGGCGGACTGCCCGTCCGTCCCGTCTCTTGTGACCCATCCGCAAATAGGCTAAACTGGGGATAACGACATCGACCGTGGGAGACGACCACAATGAACCCTTGGCATGAGAAAATTACGCTGAAAACGGACAATCCGCTGAGAATTATCGTCGGCCACGAAGAGGCCGGCATGCCTTCGCACTGGCATGAGGAAATCGAGATCGTTCATATTCTCGAAGGCCATTTACACATCGCCATCAACGACGATACGTACGCTCTTAGGAGCCGGGATATATTGCTGATCAGCTCATGCGCCGGCCACCGCTTTTACCCGAATCCGGCAGGCTGCGGCAAGATCATTCTCCAGATCGGCAAGTCCGTCTTCGGCGACTATTCCGACGGCGTCCTCGGTCGCCGGTTTACGTCGCCGCTGCTCACTCCGGAAGATGAGCTGCACGGCAAGCTGGAGCCAATCATCCATGCGATTTTGCACGAGTGGGGCGAGGGCGGCGAAGGGTTCGAGCTCGTCATCAAAGCCCGCATTCATGACCTGGGCGCGGTCATTATCCGCTCCGTGCCGATGGAAGCGTATTCGCAGCAGGAGCGGACCCGGCAGCTCGAACAGCTGGAAAGGCTGCGCAATGTCATGTCGCACATCGAGCAGGACTACGCTTCCGGCATTACGCTGCAGCAAGCTGCGGACTTGGCGGGCTACAGCCCAACGTATTTTTCCCGCTTTTTCAAGGAAGTGACGGGCACCGGATTCGTGGACTACGTCAACGAATTCCGCGCGAGTGTCGCGATGTCGCTGCTGCAGAGCAGTTACGGTGAATCCGTGACGGACATCGCCTTTCAGGCGGGCTTCAACAGCATCGAGACATTCAACCGCGTCTTCAAAAAAGTAAGCGGCTTGACCCCCTCGCAGTTCCGTAACAAAAAATGACGGATCGTTCGCAACCTCTGACAGGAACTGTCGGGGGTTCTTTTTTATAGTAGAGGTAGTTCGCGGGGCATGTCCGTCACTGATCGGGCTGTCGTTCACGGATTAACGAAAGTAAACAAAAGGAGAATGCGGAATGATTCATAAAAACCATATACAGAAGACACTGGGCAAGATGAAGAAGATCGAAGAGATATACGATGGCTACATCTACGACAAAGCGGCCGAGGTGCCGGTACAGTATATGGAGACGAACGAGCATCTGTATGCCGTTCCGACAGAAGACGCCGCGTGGCTGCCGGCGGAGCGCGGCCTCGTATGGGGCCGTCCGTGGAGCTCGATCTGGTTCAAAGGATCGTTCGAGGTACCGGCATCGCTTCACGGGCGCAAACTTTACGTACAAGCACGGACCGACGGCGTCGAGACGTTCTTTTGGGTGAATGGCAAGCCCAAGGGCATCTTCACCCATCCGAAGGATGCCGAGAACCGGGGCAACCATCGAGCGCAGCTGCTGACCGCGGAAGCGAGGGCCGGCGACCGCTACGAACTGGCGTTCGAAGGGTATGCGGGCCATCCATGCGTCGGAACACAGCCTTACCAACAATACGAGACGAGCGACGGCAGTCCGATCCGCTACGAGCGCATCTTCCAATCAATCGACATCGCGGTTTGCCGCGAAGAGGTAGAGGAATTCGTCTATACGCTGCGTACGCTGAACCAGATCGTTCGCTCAGGGGATGTCGACGATTTCCGCAAAGGAAAAATCGAAAACGCACTCATCGACGCGTTCGCAAGCTTGTCGCAGTCGCCGGACGAGGAAACAGAGGACGAATGGCGCTCGGGCATCGCGGGCGCGAACGGCTTGCTGAAGCCGTTGCTGGACACGGCCAACAGCGCATCCGGGCCGTCGATCGGCTTGATCGGGCATTCGCATATGGATACCGCGTGGCTGTGGACGCTCGACGAGACGATCCGCAAGTGCGCGCGTACGTATGCCAACGCGCTGAGCCTGATGGAGCAATATCCGGAGTATACGTTCGTCCAAAGCTCGGCCTTTCATGCGGAGCTGATGCGGCGGCACTATCCTGATATTTTCGAAGGCATCAAGCGGCGCGTGGCGGAAGGACGCTGGGAGCCGAACGGCGGCGTCTGGATTGAGAGCGATTGCAACCTCGTGAGCGGGGAATCGCTCGTACGCCAATTTCTGAAGGGTCAGCGGTATACGCGGGAGCATTTCGGTTATCAGTCTGACACCTTCTGGCTGCCGGACACCTTCGGTTACAGCGCAGCTATTCCTCAGATCATGGCTGGCGTAGGCATTCGCTACTTCTTGACGACAAAGCTGAGCTGGAACGACACCAACCATTTCCCGTACGATACGTTCCGCTGGCGCGGCATGGATGGGACGGAGGTGCTGACGCATTTCAATACGATCCATTGCTGGCCGGATGCGGAGACGCTTATCAATCGGGCGTACGATAGAGGGAACAACGGCATCAAGCACCGGCAAGTGAACGACCGGCGGCTTGTCTCCTACGGCTTTGGCGACGGCGGCGGCGGTCCGACGCGCGAGATGGTCGAGATGTCGCGCCGCGTGCAGGACACGGAAGGCGTGCCGCGCTCCTCGCATACGATGGTGAGCCGGTTCATGCAGGAGCTGGAGCAATCGGTCGTACGTCCGCCGCTGCACGTAGGCGAGTTGTACTTCGAAGGGCATCGCGGCACGTTGACGCAGATGCACCAGATCAAGCGCAACAACCGCAAGGCGGAATTCGCGCTGCGCGATCTGGAGTTCGCGGAGACGATTGCGCTGGCCTACGGCTTCGGACAACAGGCGGCGCGCACGGCGGAGCTGTACGAGACACTGCTTATTAACCAGTTCCACGATATTTTGCCGGGGACGTCGATTCCGGAAGTGCATGACCGCGCCGTCAGGGAAGTCGACGAACTGATTGAGGAAGCAGAGCAGGCGACGCGCGGGCTGCTCGCGGCATCTTCCGACGGTAATAACGAAGGCGTTGGCGAGGTAACGGTGTTCAACACGCTGAGCTGGGATCGAAGCGGCACGATTGCGCTTCCGGCCGAGCTCGCTTCCGGCGCGCTTCCGGCGGATCCGTCACTCGCGAGCCAGCAGGTCGAAGACGTCTTCGGCCGGCGGAAGCTGCTCGTTGACGGCGTCGTCTTGCCCGCGATGGGCGCGGCGACCGTTGCTCTCGCCAAGGGCGGCGACTCCGCATCCGCATCCGCGCCGTCCCCGTTCCGATGCGACGGCAACGTCGTGGAGACGCCATTCGCGATCGCGACATTCGACGAGCACGGCTATATCGCCTCGTTCGTCGACAAGGCGTCGAGCCGCGAGCTGCGCGGCGGCGGCTATCCGCTGAACGCGCTGCTGCTAGGCGAAGATTTGCCGGGCGCCTGGGACAACTGGGACATCGACCGCGACCAATCGTCTAAGCTTCGTCTGCAGACAGGGCTGACGGTCCGCGCTGTCGTCGCCGACGGTCCGCTGCAGCTTCGCATCCGCAGTGAATACCGGATCGGCAAAGCTTCGACGCTGAAGCAGGACATCGTGTTCCACGCGAATACGGCGCGCGTCGACTTCGAGACGCTCGTCGACTGGCAGGAGAAGCATCGCCTGCTGAAGGTCGGCTTCGACGTCGACGTGTTGACTGCGAGCTCTCGCCACGAAATCCAGTTCGGCCACGTCGAGCGGCCGACGCACGACAATACGCCGTACGATCAAGGCATGTTCGAGGTGTGCAACCACAAGTGGACGGACTTGTCGGAGAATCGGTTCGGCGTCGCGTTGCTGAACGACGGCAAATACGGCCTGTCCGTATCCGGCTCTGACATGCGGCTGACGCTGCACAAGGGCGGGACGCATCCGGATCCGCGCGGCGACGCGGGATTGCACGAGACGATCTACTCGCTGCTGCCGCATCAGAGCGGATTCGCCGCCGAGACGGTTATCCGTCCGGCTTACGAGCTGAACGTCGAGCCGATTGCGATCCTCGGGCGCACCGCTCTCCCATCGTTCGTCGCGATCGACGCGCCGAACGTCATCGTGGAGGCGTTAAAGCTGGCGGAGGAGGGCGACGCGTACGTTCTGCGCCTGTATGAGGCGGAACGTTCCGCCGTCAAGGGAGCGAAGCTGCGCTTCGGCGTCGCGCCTTCGAGCGTGTCGTTGACGAACTTGCTCGAAGAGGAGCTGGAGCCGCTGCAAGTGCGAGACGGCGAGCTATCGCTCGATTTTCGCGCGTTCGAGATCAAGACGATCAAGGTACAGATGTAATTAGGCGTATGACGGAAACAGTAAGGCGAGGTGAAGTCGGGTCCATGCTTAGCGTTCTGAGCGTAGATGACGAACTTAAGCATGTGACGCTCGGCTGACTTACCAGCCCCGACGCAACCGAGAAAGGCCCATGGGAATTGTCGTTCCCATGGGCCTTTCCTTATTCCCGGGCCGCGTGATCAAGGTCAGTGCACTTCCTTGCGAGCCCCCTTCTTTGCCAGCGCGGATTCCCGATAGGCGGAAGGGGTCTAGGCGCTGTTTGAACGCGGAATAGAAGTGGCTGCTGTGGGGGTGGGTGTCGATTAAATTCTATAACGTTGACTCCATTTGTAAATTTTTGTACCCTGATGATAAATTATGAGAAAGGAAATCAGGAGAATCTTCGGAGGAGGTAAAAAGTTGGAACCCATTTCTAAACAGGAAATCCCACACGAGATAATGAAGCAGTTAGGTACAATAAGCAAGATCTTCTTCCCGCGGCAGGGGCATACCTCTAATGTTGGTATCATTCATTCAGAAAAAGGGTTTTCTGTCTTGAAGAGAACGAAGGGGAACCAATATTCCGAATGGCTAAGAAGAGAATCATCCATTTTGGCATGTTTGTCCCAAACACATCTCCGAGTGCCTAAAGTATATCAATTTATTCAACACGGAGATGAAAATGAAGGTATCCAGTCCTGGTTGCTAATGGAGTATATACGAGGTGAGACCATACGTAAAATTCTGACCCATGAAAATGATGCAGCCAAAAGGTACAATATTCTTGCCGATTTTGGAAGGAGCTTACGTGAACTCCACTCAACGCCTTGTCCTGATGAACTAAAAAGTAGCGGAACTTGGCTCGATAATATGCTCAAGCAAGCTGAGTATAATTTGGAGCACTATAAGGTTGATGGTACGCCATCATTACTTGAGGAGTTAAAAAATAAGAAGCCTAACGAAGTTGATCAGACGCTCATTCATGGTGATTGTACCATTGATAATTTTCTGGTATGTGAAGGTAGAATAGCAGGAATGATTGATTGGAGTGGCGGAGCCTTCGGAGACCCTCGTTATGATGTGGCTTTAGCTATAAGAGCTAAACCTAATATTTTTCAAAGCAATAAAGATCATGACGCTTTTTTTGATGGTTATGGTGACATGATTATTTCCGATGAAGAGTCCAATTATTTTGCCAATGGTCTCTATGCTTTTATTTAATCACCGATGAATCAGCAGGAAATGTCCATTCTTCACCAAGGTATAGTACGGTTGATCGATTGTGGCTTGGGACAAGCACAGAATGGGGCCGGTTCATAATGAGCAGTACTTACATACAATTAATGCAGGAGGCATCGGGACTTCCGGAAGGGAGTGCCAAGCTGGCCGTTCTGGAGGAAGCGGCAAGGAAGGCGCACTTCGGAGCAGTACGATCGCCGTAATGGCATGTTTTCTACAGCTAATTGGCCGCAGCGGTCCTGGCAGATTGAGTCGTATTTCAATTTACTTTTTGACGGCTTTTTGATAAAATGTAAGAGTTTATAAAGGTTGAGCACATAAACTGGCTTATATTTCTTGTGAAACGAATGCTGTGCCGCCCAAGGCCGGCGTCAGCCGTTTGCGCTTGCAATGAAAATGACAGGAGGCGGGTTTATGTTACTGGTTTTTCATGATTTAGAGACGAAAAAAGTCAAAAACCGCAAAGAAGCCGAACTCATTCAAATCGGTGCTTTGAAGGTGAAGCTGGAAAATCATATTTTCACCCCGCTGGATACGTATATGTCCTATGTGCGTCCAACTACGCCGATTAATTTAGAAACGACCAATTTTACAGGAATTACTGCAGAGCAGGTACGAGATGCTGAGCGATTCCCTGACGTCCAGCGTGAGTTTCTGAAGTGGATTGGGGAGGAAACCTACTATTTATGTTCATGGTCCTTGAGCGACCGTGATATTTTTATAGATGAATGCAGAAGATACGGTTTAGGCACGGACTGGTTGCGTAATTATAATGACATTCAACAGATGTTTGGCAGAAAATTCGGTCATAACCGGAGAATTGGCTTGGCCAGAGCCTTGGACGATCTTAAAATTGTTCAGTCTGACCATTTGCATGACGCCTTAGCTGACACGCATTATACATTTGAAATTTTAAAATCGATGTATGAACAGGATAATGCTATTTTCTCATTTTCGGAGAACAAACATTACGATACGTACCAGACTGAGGTTGTGCATGAGGATAAAGGATTTGCCAATAATCCGTTTGCGAGTTTGAAAGGGATGTTTTAGGAATAAGAAACGCTGAACATTGAAACACTGCAATATTGCAGGAATGAAGTGAAGTCAATTAATCTTCCATGGTCGTCTGTGAAAGCATGTCCAATCCGGCACAACCCGGTACCATTGGGCACATCTCACGGTCGGCCTTTTTTGTTGCATTTTGGGAGGGGGTCGGGCTGTAATAAGTTCAGGATTAATGAATTAATGCATTTTTGCAGCATTTGGGGTGCTGATTCGGAGTTTGGGGAGCAATTAATGCCATAGTGCAGTATTTTTTCTGGGAAATACAGAAAACAGGGTAATATAATAAAAATTCCTGCATTTGTGCAGGAATCAGCTTCGTATTCAGCAAATTCATGTGTAAATCCTGCATATTTGCAGGATTGGGCGTTGCAAAGCTAGCTCAACATCGCCAGAGTCGTGCGTCAGTACAACGCATCCATCCCGACATTTTCAGAGGAACTAGTTAGCGTAGCGAGCACAGCCAGCGAATTTCCGCAAAAATTTCTGTTTCATTCGTGGCTGTGCCTGCTGCGTCCGTGAATGTTGCGTCAACAATTGGTGATTCTACGGCCGTGGCCGCAGCCGCTCATACTGACGGATTGCTTCATGACGGACGCCGCCAGGCGCTGCTTGCAATAGAAGACTTAAGGCGAATCGTTGGCACCTCACTGGCTGCGAAACGAACGCCCCTCCTTCTGAAGGAGGGTGAAGTCGTCGCTTAAACTTGTGCTGTCTGGATTATGCCCAGCCGCGAGCTTTGATTGCTTCGGTAATTCTTAGAATGGAGATCATGTAGGCAGCCGTACGCAGATCGGTGTTGTACTCTTGGCCGAGGGCATATACTGCTTGGTAGGAAGCAACCATTTTGTCTTTCAGTTTGGAGTTAACTTCTTCTTCGCTCCAGTAGTAGCAAGCAAGGTTCTGTACCCACTCGAAGTAGGAAACGGTCACACCGCCAGCGTTGGCGAGAATATCGGGGATAACAATAATGTTATTGTTAAACAGGATTTTATCGGCTTCAGGTGTAGTCGGTCCATTGGCAGCTTCGGCAACGATCGACGCTTTGATGTTGTGCGCATTGGCAGAAGTGATAACATTCTCCAGTGCAGCAGGCACAAGAACGTCAACATCCAGTTCCAGCAGCGCTTCGTTCGTAATGTGGTATTCAGAAGGATAGTCGGAAAGGGAAGAATTGTCTTTCAGGCGGTTGATCTCTTCCAGATCAAGTCCTTCAGCGTTGTAGATCGCGCCTTTGGAGTCGCTGACAGCTACGATTTTGCAGCCCAGCTCTGCGAGCAATGTTGCTGCGATACGGCCTGCGTTGCCATAGCCTTGAATCGCTGCAGTTGCGCCTTCGATGGATTTGCCTTTATGTTGCATTGCCTCGGAAATTGTGTAGACACATCCGCGGGCAGTTGCTTCGTTACGTCCCAGCGATCCGCCCAGAATAAGCGGTTTGCCTGTAATAACGCCAGGGTTGTTAAAGCCTTTAATGCGGCTGAAAGTATCCATCATCCAACCCATAATTTCAGGCGTGGTGTATACGTCTGGAGCCGGGATATCTTTGTCCGGGCCAACGATATCAGCAATCGCTTCGAAGAATCCGCGGCTGACGCGCTCCAACTCGCCTTTGCTCATTGTGCGCGGGTCACAAATTACGCCGCCTTTACCGCCGCCATATGGCAAGCTGACAACGCCGCATTTGAAGGACATCCACATGGACAATGCTTTTACTTCATCAAGCGTAACGTCCGGGTGAAAACGAATGCCGCCTTTGTTCGGGCCGATCGCGTCACTGTGTTGGGAACGGTAGCCTTCAAATACTTGAACAGAACCGTCATCCATCTTGACAGGGAAGCTGACACTAAGTACACGCTTTGGTTTTTTAAGAATTTCAATCAAGTGGCGCGGCAAGTTAAGCAGGGATGCGGCACTTTCGATTTGTTTTTGTGCAATTTCATAAGGATTTAGCGTTTCAGTGGCTTGAGATTGAACCAGTTCTATCGACATTGAATGACTTCCTTCTTTCCATGTATAGATTTTTTTAAACTATATGATCATTTCTTTGCACTAAAGTACTTTATTTATTATAACGATCACAAGGGATCATTCCAAATTAATATAAATTATCGCCTGATAAAAAAAATGTATCATGGTCATGGGATGTTACATATCACCCTTTACCTTTAAAAGAAAAAGTAAAGGGTGTCGAGTCGAAATTACAGAAGTTCTTTCCGCAATTGTTCCGGGGATTTAGGAGAAAGATAGGAGAATGGGATATCAAGAACGGTCTTGGCGCCGAGTTGACCTTCATTTCTGAGCTTAAATACGGCACGTGCGTAAGCTACCAGAACACTCGCTGTAAATTCTGGGTTGCTTGCCAATGTCAATCCAAATTCAATGATTTGCTTGGAACCTGCACCTGTTTTGCCGCTGCGGATAACGAATCCGCCGTGAGGCATGGTGGAGTGGTCTCTTGCAAGCTCTTCTTCGGTTATAAAAGTGACGGATGTGTCATAGTCGGAGAAATAGTTCGGCATATTGACAATCGTATCGGTGATTTGGTCGCGATCGGCGCCATCTTCAGCGACGACGAAGCATTGGCGAAGATGTTTTTCTCTTGTCGTAAGATCCGGTGTTTCACCTGCGCGAATGCGGTCGATAACCTCTTTCACAGGAACCGTATATTGTACGCCCGCTTTAACGCCCGCTACGCGGCGGATCGCATCGGAATGGCCTTGGCTTACGCCTTTGCCCCAGAACGTATAGTCGATTCCTTCAGGCAAAATCGCTTCGCCCAGCAGGCGGTTCAAGGAGAACAAGCCCGGATCCCAGCCTGTGGAAATAACGCTTAAATGTCCGTTGTCTCTGGCGGCGCGGTCTACAACGTCGAAGAACTCAGGAATTTTGGCATGGGTGTCGAAGCTGTCGACCGTATTGAATTGTGCAGCGAATTGCGGGCCCTGCTCAGGCAGGTCGGTAGCTGATCCTCCACACAAAATCATAACATCGATAATGCCTTTGTACTGCTCTGCGGCAGATACATGCTCGAATTTCACATCGCTGCCTTCAGCAGCCATCGATTCAGGCGCTCTGCGGGTAAATACGGCAACCAGTTCAAGATCCTGATTTTGCGCGATCGCCTGTTTTACCCCTTTACCAAGATTTCCATAACCGACAATACCAATTTTTATTCGTTCGCTCATATAATCCTCCTTATAATACCTACCATAGAATGTCACGATCTTTATATTATAAGCACTTCATTCGCCGCTTTCAATAGCAGATCATGAGACTTTCCCAAGCCCGCTTTTCAGATAAGGGTGTGAAACTTTCCTTGCCGCGCTCACGTCTTTATTGAAAACCATGGATTTTCAGCCTGTTCGTTGCATACATACAGGAATTATTTACCGAAGAAAAAAAGAGGGCGGGGGAAGGTGAAATGTTGGGAAAAAACAAGCGTCTATTCGTAACTTTGCTAATGATTGGCACCCTATTTCTGCATGGCTGCGGGGGGGATAATCCGAAGAAGGCGAAGCAGTCCGCCTATACAATCCAGGATCTTGATCCGCGGATTGCAGAGGCGCAGCTCGCTTTCGGAATGGAGCTGTACCAGCAGCTCCGGGGCGGCAAAGAGAAGGAACCAACCGTCTTATCTGAGAATGACTTCATTTCTCCTGTCAGCATTTCTACCGTACTGGCAATGACAGCCAATGGCGCGCAGGATGACACGCTTGAAGCAATGAAGCATACCCTTCGATTTGAAGGCATGAACATGGATGAGATCAACCGCGGCCATCTTGTTCTGCTTGATTTGCTGATGAACAGCAATGAGGAAATCGAAATTTCGGCGGCTAATGCAGTATGGATGAAGCAGGGACTGGACTTTAAGCAGCCATTCCTTACACAAGCAAGTGACAGCTACCATGCCAAGCTCGAATCACTCGATTTGACCACTTCCGCCGCACTTAGAAAAATCAACAGCTGGGTGAGCGAGGAAACCGGGGGCAACATTAAAGAAATGATTCAAGAGCCTCTGGAAGATAATGTGATAATGCTGCTGCTGAATGCGCTCTATTTCAATGGGAATTGGGATCAGCCTTTTAACAAGAAGCTGACTCGTCCCGGAACGTTTCATTCACAGCCTGGTCTGGGGGCGGACACTGATGCGGCATCATCGGAAGTTCAGATGATGAGCCGCAGCGGAATGATGAGCTACATGAAAGGCGAGGGATTTCAAGCTGTGCGTCTGCCTTATAAGGCTGCCAATATGGCGATGCTTGTTTTTTTGCCTGATGAGGATCGGGGACTTGACGGATTCCTTGACGAGTTGACAGTCGATAACTGGAATCAATGGCTGGACAATTTTGCGCCACGATCAGGTCAGCTTACGATGCCGCGTTTTGAGGCATCCTATGAGGTTGACTTGCGCAAACAACTGGAGCAGCTTGGCATGGCACCGGCGTTCAGTTTCACGGAAGCAAATTTTCAAGACATGATTACGATTCCCGATAACAATGTGGCGATCAGCCGGGTGAAGCACAAAGCCTTTATTGATGTGCAGGAGGAGGGGACAGTGGCGGCGGCAGCGACAGTTGTGGAAGCGATGGCCGGCTCTGCACCACCGGAGGGTCCTTTCGAGATGCATGTGAATCGTCCGTTCTTCTATGCCATCCATGATCAAGCCACATCGTCCTTGTTATTTATGGGATCTGTCCGCAAGCTATGATGATTTGTCTAAAAGTGATATCAGTGTATCGGCAAGGCCGCGAATACGATGAAGTTGTTGTACAAACGACATGATTTTACCTGGATAGCGTCATATCACTTAACAAGTGTTGTATGATTTGGTTGAAGGATATCGTTTGTAAATATGCAAAAAAATCTCCCGCTATGGGAGATTTTTTGTGCAAGCCAGCGCTGTATCCAGAGCTAGCTCGATCATTTGGGTAAACGAGGTTTGCCGCTCCTGCGAAGTTGTTTCCTCGCCGGTAATGACGTGGTCGCTGACGGTCAACACAGACAGGGCATTTACCTGGTGTTTGGCTGCGAGCGTGTAGAGTGCAGCGGTCTCCATCTCGATGGCCATGACGCCATAGCGGGCGAGCAGCGGCAGCACTTCCGGCTGATCCGCATAGAAAATATCCGAGGTGAACACGTTGCCGACCCGTACGGGCAGACTGCGCTCTCCTGCAAGATCATACGCTGTCTTCAGCCAGTTGAACGAGCCGATCGGAGCGTAATCAATGCCGGAGAAAACATTGCGGTTCATGGAGGAGCTTGTGCAGGCCGACTGGGCAAGCAGCACATCCCGGACATGGACATCATCCCGAATGGCGCCGCAGGTGCCGACGCGCACCAAATTTCTCGCATCGTAATCCTTAATAAGTTCATGAATGTATATTGCGGCGGACGGAATGCCCATCCCTGTGCCTTGCACACTGATGCGCTCGCCGCGGTAGCGCCCGGTAAAGCCTAGCATCCCGCGCACCTGGTTGTAGCAGACGGCATCCTCCAGGAAGGTTTCCGCGATATATTTTGCACGCAATGGATCTCCAGGAAGAAGAACCGTTTCAGCAATTTCTCCCGATTTTGCTTCAAGATGAACACTCATAACAAGCCACCTCAGTTCACACAGATTTAGGTACTATCATAGCACATGTTTGCTGATGTCCACCTATGCATTATACAGTTTGCCACACGTTACGGGTTCAACGACTGGAAACTGGGGGGGATTTCACAGTCGCCATGGCATTTAACTAGGGCTTAGGAATTAAAAACAGTGTGTTCTCTTGAAAGCTTGTTCAGGAGAGAAGGATAATAGAAGCAAAACATGGGAAAGGCGGAGCCTTATGATTGTGTATATGACAGTGAAAAGCGCAGGCAAACGCACCGGTTATTTAAGGCGAATGGCATGGCCGCTGACAAGCAAGCCCGCAACACTAAGGGATTTTATTGCTGATGTCGTTCAAACGAGCGTCCGGCAGTTTAATAATAAGGAGCTGGAAACGCCTCTTGTTCCTTACTTAACCCAAACAGAAATCAGCGAGCAAGGAGAGGCTGGGAAAGTCGGCTTCGGTACGCTATACCATGAAGGAAAAGCGGATGCACGCCAAGCGGTGGAGACAGCCATAACAGCCTTTGAGGATGGATTGTACAAAGTATTCATAAATGAAACAGAGCTCACGTCATTGGATGAGCCGCTTGAGATCAAGGATCAGGATGAGGTTGCGCTGATTCGGTTTACGATGCTTGCCGGTCGATTGTGGTAGAGAAGGGGAGAGAGAGATGGACTGGGATAAATACAACCAATATTTTAAGGAGTTAAAGGATAAAGTAGAAGGCTTGCAACTGGAAGAACGGCATCGGGAGTTGGCCGATAAGCTTGTGGAAGCAGCGTCAGGCCGCTATTGCCCCCCGGAGCTTAAGTTGGAAATTGAGGTGCTTCTGGAGAAGATTACGGGCGGGGAGGAAAGCGAGCTGTTCCGGCCGGTCGCTCAATTAGTCGGGCAACTGCTTGATGACGAGTATGGTCAAGTTGTCGATTATATAATTACTCATGCTGTGGAGTATCCTTACAGCACCGGCTATTATAGAAGACCTTACCGCACTACGGTGCTTAAAGAACATATGGGGCAAATATTGACCAAAGTGATCTCGCTTGTACATTTGCACAAAATCAACTTTTCTGTACTTGATTACTTAACGATGCCGGTGTACGAAGCGTTGGAGGATTACTATGTTTCGTCAGGGGCGATCAACGATATCATTGCATTTGAAATTGATAAAGGCAACGATGCTGTATTGCGTGCGCTGCATAATGTTATCTATGGTGATAACAATACTGCGCTTCTGAGCGGCCAGATGATATCCGGAATATTCCAAAGCCACAATGAGCAAGCTTACCGCATGATCGGTGAATTGCTGGTCGCCGCCCGGCTGCAGGAGGGATTGCGCCAAAGCATTGTTGAGCGGATGGATCAAGGGACACTGGCGGCAATGATCTACATGCTCGAAGTCATCAATACCCATGATCTGGGCCGTTTCAGCTCGGTGGTGCGAGCGCTGGACGTATGGACAGGACTTGGACTGGAGGCTGCTAACGGGCGCGTAGCGAAGCAATGCTTGACTTGCGCAGCGCACGCACTGACAGATGAAGCGCTGCGTGAGAAGTGGCTCACCAGCAGCAATACAATTGAAATCTATATGAGCCTGTGGGCTGAAGCCGTTCATGACGAGCATGCTCTGCCTGCCAAGATCAAACAGGTTATGGATGGAACAGAAGATTATCGCAAAATTGTCGCCCAGTACGTTGTTTCCCAAAGCCAGAACGAGGCGCTTAGCTTCAAGATTGCCGCCCAGTCGCTTGAGGAGCACAATCAGGAGCTCCAGTACCTGATTATTATGAATTATAAACCGAATTACTCCTACAGATGGGTGGAATCGAACGGCAAGCATATTCATGAGCTTGAGTTGACACGTCGTCCAGAGCTTGAAGACGAGCAGCTGCGCAAGGCGCATTTCGAGGCATTTGACCGCATGCTCCAGCAGATGGGCAAGAAAGATCTGACCAAGCAGTCCCAAGTGTTCGACTGGATGTATATTACGCTTTCCACCGACATGATTGCCAAAAAAATGCTGTATTTGGCCGCTTATGATATGAACCGGGACTGGATTGTGCACATGATTGAGCATCGCGATTTGTTCACTCCGGATGTGCGCGGAGACCTGCTTAAACTTTTTATGCCGTCGCCGCATCATCCAAGACAGCGGGAATTTATTATCGGCAGCCTTGCTGACAAGAGCATGGCAAACCGGGAATTTGCCCTCGTTCAAGCGGGCTTATTGGATCTGCAGGATCATGAATTTACAGCGATTGCAAACTTGCTTAAGTTAAAAACCGGGACGCTGCGTCAGAGCGCAATTCAACTGTTGCTTAGGCAGCCGGCAGACGATTTGCACCGTGTCATTGGAGAACTGCTGCAGAGCCGCAATGAATTGCAGCGTTTGGCGGCACTTGAAATGCTGAACGAAATGAAGGAGAACGAAGCGCTGGCAGACCAGTACAAGCGGTGGGAAGCAGAGGTATTATCGATCTCCAATGCAACAGAGAAGGAGCAGCTGCTGATTGCCAAGTTGCAGCAGCAGGTGCAATATAGCAAGGCAAACGGCTTTGGCCTCTACGATCCTGGGAGTGTGGTCAATGTATTCAAGCGGGTACAGGAACCGCTGGCGAGCCTTGCCAAGGTTAAAGCCCATTTCACGATGGGCACGGAACAGATTCTGTCGTTTCTCAGTGGGTTGAGCGAACGGATTCATACGCATCGCAATTACGAGTATGAGTATGAGACCTACCTTCAGGAAAAGGTCAAGGTGCTGCTCGGCGACCAATTGGTGGCATTAAAACGGCACTATGATCCGAAGGACGGGCTATCCGCTTTAGAGCGCTACCCGCTTGCCGAAGTATGGCAAAGTTATATATTGGAGAGCGGACTGGCGGTGTCGGAATTGCTGCAGATCGCCTTTTATCTTGAAGCAGAGCATCATTACCAATATTACACCCATGCACTAAGCGAGTGGCAATATTCCTACATTGAACGGGCAGAAGGCTGGCGCAGACAATTTATGGAGCAGCTGTTCCCGATGGAAGTGTTGTGCGACATTCAGAGCGCATTCCAGAAGCTGCCCTATAACGACGCGGTGAAGATACTGGTATCCGCTGCACTCGATGATAGTGATAAGAAAGTTAAATTTCAATTGGCAAGCGATGTGCTGCAGCAGATCATCCATTCGTTTCCTGAGGATGCAATGGAGAAAGAAACTCGGCTGCTGGACAATTTTGTGGACGAATGGGACGACTGGACACGCCAAAATGTTTATGATGATGAATCCTTCGCTGTGTATTTCCGACTGTTCTATCAGTTGTATGCGATACATCAATATGAGCGCTCCTACCATTCGTTGCATGAATATGCACGAGCTTATGAATTAAAGCTGGTTGATGCAGATTTTATCTACCAAGAACTGCTTGGACGGCCTGGCAGTTCGAATTTCATACGGCAAATCACTAATTTGAACCGTGAGGAATTAAAGGAGCAGCCGCTGTTGGTTGATTTCAAAACCGCTGCCGTCCAGCGTATTTTGGAAATTGAGCTGAACAGAGGGGATTTGGCCACAGCGGTAACCGCGCATGCCATGGCCATTCAACGGATTGATGGGGCAGCTTATTTTGTTCGCATCTTGGCAGGTCTGGACAAAGAGTCTTTCGTCCGCGGATACATTTACAGCTATAATGGCGATGCAACGAAGAAAGAAATCTTCAGTCATCTGCTTAAAGTATGCTATCCGCTGGAAGGAGAAGACGAAGCGCTGCTGGGGCAGCTGCTTCAGGAGCGTTCGATTACCGATGAACGACTGCTGGAAGCAGCGATGTATGCACCGCAGTGGGTGGAGATTATCTCGCGTTATTTGGGCTGGAACGGATTGCGCAGTGCTGCGTGGTATTTTCATGCTCATATTAATGAGTCATTTTCGGCGGAGAAAGAAACGATTGTGGCCCATTTCTCGCCGATTGAGTCTAAGGACTTCAATGATGGCGCCTTTGATTTGAAGTGGTTTAAAGAGGCTTACGAAGAGCTGGGGGAACTGAAGTTTGATGTCCTCTACCAATGCGCCAAATATATTTCAGCAGGGGCGAATCATCGGCGCTCGCAGCTGTTTGCTGATGCTGTGCTAGGGCGTTTAACGCTAGTGGAAATGAAGCAATCGACAGCGGACAAACGGAACAAGGATCATCTGCTGAGCTATGGCCTGATTCCGTTGGCCGAGGAGCCGCAGCGTTGGTCAGATTTGCTTGAGCGTTATGAATTCATCCAGCAATTTCTTAAAGAAAGCAAAACGTTTGGCGCACAGCGGCGAGCGAGCGAGGCGAAGACGGCAAGCATTGCCCTTGACAACCTGGCTCGGAATGCCGGTTATGCGGATGTCGTCCGGATGACTTGGGATTTGGAGAGCAGCAAGATCGACGAGGTACGGGCAGTTTTTGAACCTGTTGATTTGGACGGACTGACCGCTCGGCTGACAGTGACAGCTTCCGGATTAACCGAGCTGCAGATCGAACGCGGCGGCAAAAGCTTGAAATCAGTGCCTGCAAGCCACAAGAAGCATCCTTATATTATTGAGCTTAAAGAGACGCAATCGGCGCTCAAAGACCAATACAGGCGAGCCAAATCTGCATTGGAAAAAGCGATGGAGAGCAGCAGTGTTTTCAAGAGGCAGGAGATTGACCGTCTGCTGCAAAATCCGGTCATTGCTCCTCTTCTATCCGTACTGGTATTTGGCAGGGATAATGACCTGGGCTTTTATACTGACGGCATGCTGACAGCTCCGGGCGGTGAACGATATCCCGTAGAGCAGCCGGAGGAAGAACTGGTCATTGCCCATCCGCTTCATCTGTATCAGAGCGGCAGGTGGAGCGAATATCAGCAGGAATTGTTTGAAAAGCAGATCATGCAGCCTTTCAAGCAAGTATTCCGGGAGCTGTATATGCCTAATGAAGATGAATTGAGCAGCAGCACCGCTTCCCGCAGATATGCCGGTCATCAGGTGCAGCCGCGCAAAGCGGCAGCCTTGCTCAAAAACCGGATGTGGACGGTAAGCTACGAGGAAGGACTGCAGAAGGTATACTACAAAGATAATATTATTGTAAGTATTTATGCACTGGCAGACTGGTTTTCGCCATCCGATGTGGAAAGCCCGACACTGGAGACCGTTCGATTCTTTGACCGGAAAACGTATAAGGGGCTCGATATCAAGACGATTCCTCCGCTCATTTTCAGTGAAGTAATGCGCGATGTCGATCTTGTGGTCAGTGTCGCCCATGTGGGCGGTGTAGATCCGGAGGCCAGTCTGACGACAATCGCTATGCGTCAAGCGATTGTCCGCGAGACGCTGCGGCTTATGAAAATCGACAATGTTGTGCTGGAGGGCAATCATGCCAGAATTAGCGGCAAGCTTGGGGAGTACAGTGTTCATTTGGGCAGTGCAGTGGCCTATAAGCAAGCTGCAGGCGCCTTGTCTATTCTCCCGGTGCATGGACAGCATCGCGGGAAGCTGTTTTTGCCGTTTGTAGATGAAGATCCGAAGACCGCTGAGGTGGTTTCCAAAATTGTACTGCTGGCACAGGATACCGCCATTAAAGATCCGCAGATTTTATCCCAGTTGCGCTCATAATGTGGGCACCTTAATGAGGAGATTCTAAGGAGGGATTGACGATGGAAGAACTGCTTCATCAGCCCAAGCTGGTTAGTTCGGAAAGGCTGGCATATCCATTCGGCTGGGTGCAGATGATCAGCAATCAGCACGGCATTTCATCCCGATCGCAGATCGGATCGGACGAAGGCGTCGTTGTTGCAGCGTATGTGTATGATGCGAAAGAACAATATAAAGTTGTTTATTTTGCGCTCACCAGTGCAGGAGAGTTGACGCATGCATGGCATGAAACCGAAGGTCTGCTGCCTGAACTTTTCAACAGCCCGGAGCGCGATATATGGACGTCGCTGGAGACGCTCTCGGAGCGTGGTATAACCCTTCCACTGCATGATCGCAAGGGTCAGCCCGCCCAGAAAGGGGCGCGATCCTTCGCTGGACATTACATCGGAAATCAGGGCGATTTCGCCCTGTTTCATGATACGGATTTCTTCGATGGCAACAAACCAGACAAGCTGCTCAAAGTGGAGTTCAGAAATGGACAGTATTACGGGAGGAAGGCAATAAAGCTGCCGCTGCCTTCCAATAACCGGATCTATCCTGATAGCCTGGGAAACGGGCTGCAACTGATGGCATGGGAAGGTGATGAACTGCTGCACCGCCAGGTGAACCTGAGCGGCGAGATTATTGCGAATCGCAAGTTGGCATTGGGCGAACCTTGTCACTTCCAAATCGTCCATGCTGATTTTCATGGGCAATCAACGCTGATCGCAATTGAAGGCAATCACTTGAAATTAGTAACGATTGAAGCAAATGGCGTAGTAGAGAGCGAGCGGATCTTGTATACTCATTCATCGGAGCTGTACAACCTGTGGGAGCCGGAACGGTTGAATGAAACGACGTTTGCGGTCCGATTGAATTTTGAAGAAGGCAATGGCTGGGCGGTAATTCACCAAGGTGAATTGCAAGCTTGCTACTTGCATATTGAATCTTCGCGCTACATCGATATAGTCACGAATGCGGTCATTGAACTGCCCGCCCAAACGATGATTTTGGCCGAGTTGACGCGCTGCGGTGCAGAGGGCTACTGTGTGACGGTCTACCCTGCTGAGTCTAACAAGCAAGCCCGCGGCCAGTTGTTTATCATTTACATGCAATTGGAATCATTGGTATAAGCGCGGGAAAATTGTTTGCAAGGCAAAACACCCCCACATCGTCTGGGAGGGACTGCCCCTGAATTACAAACAGGGAGCAGTCCCTCTTGACGAAGGAGGGGGTTATTTTCATAGAATGTTAGGCTAGTCTAGTCATGTGAAATTCTGCCCAGCAGCACTGCAACGATGACGCCTGCTGCCAGCGCAAAGATTGAGCTGAGCCACAACGCCGAACTTAACGGGACGCCGGGAAAGACGACAATGGCGGCGCCAAGCACCATGCCAATGACAACAGCGTAAGTGCCGACCGTGAACTTGTTGAGGAACAGATGAACCAATTTGCTGGTCAGGACAATCCCGATAACGACGCCGGCGCCTACGACCGCAATAATCGGCAGATGCAGATCTTTGAGCGCTGCAATGATCGTAGGATACAACCCGAGCAGCAGGAATACGAACGTGCCGCTTACTCCTGGCAAGATGAGCGCTGCGCTCGCAAGCCAGCCTGCAAAAAACAGGAAGAGATATTCGTTAAACGATGGATTCGAAAGCACTGCGCTTCCTTCTTCGGGACGCAGCAGACCGAATGAGATCATAAGAATGACAGCGGCTGCCAGCAGAATATAGTGACCTGGGGTGAAAGTTTTGCGATAATCGACGCTTTTCAATAAATAAGGAATAATACCGAGAATCAGTCCAATGAAAAAATAATAGGTAGGCTGTTCCGCATTATTGAGCAGCCAGTCCATCACACGGCTAAAGCCGAAGATCGCCGCTACCATGCCAAGGCCGACCGGGATCAGGTAGAGAACATGTTTTTTCCATTCCTTGCTGAACAAACCATTGATCGCTTCCAGCAATTTATGATAGATACCGAGAATAACCGCCATTGTCCCGCCGCTGATGCCCGGAATCAAATCCGTCGTCCCCATCAGGGCGCCTCGCCAAAGATTACGCCACTCCAAAGCTTGCACCTCTTCTCATATAATTTCCTTTTCCATTTATATCATGCCGGGAACAAAAAAGCTACTTGTCCGGACAGCGGGTGAATAACCACAGTCAAATGAGCGGGGCAGGTTGATAATCCCGGTGAAGTATCCCAACCATTGATATGGTATAATTGCAGTATTGAAAGGGAGGCGACCAGGTTGAAACTAACGAATATCGCTGCACAATTGTACACCGTCCGGGAGTTTACCAAGACGGCTGAGGATTTGAAGGAAACGCTTCGCAAAATTAAGGAGATCGGCTACGCCGGCGTACAGGTATCCGCCATCGGTCCAATTGACCCGGAGCAAGTGAAAGCGCTTGCCGATGAATATGGCTTGGCCATTTGCGCTACTCATGTCAGCTTTGATCGCTTGAAGAATGATATCGAGCAAGTGATTCAAGAACATAAACTATGGGGTTGCACCTATGTGGGACTGGGCAGTATTCCTCAGGAATATCGCGGTTCTGCGGAAACCTACGAAGCATTTGTCAAAGCTTCGGCCCCGATCGTAGAGCGGCTGCATGAGGCAGGGCTGCAATTCGTATATCACAATCATAAATTTGAATTCGAAAAGTTCGCCGATGGCCGTCGCGGTATGGACATTCTGTTCGATGAGACAAACGCGCAGGCATTCGGATTTGAGCTGGATCTTTACTGGGTTCATGCGGGCGGAGCCAATCCGGCTGACTGGATTGAACGGTCGCGCGGCAGAATGGGCGTTGTCCATTTGAAGGATATGGCGATCGTCGATGACCAGCAAGTATTTGCCGAAATTGGCGAAGGCAACATGAATTACGCGCAGCTGATTGAAGCTTGCCGCTCAATCGATGTGGAGTGGTACATTGTCGAGCAGGATGTCTGCCGCCGCGATCCATTCGAAAGTTTGGCGATCAGCTTCCGCAAGCTTCAAAGCCTGTTATAGGATATAGGCGGCATAGATGTCATAGCTGCATACTTAACGATCGGTTCCGCCTTGCGGGGCCGATTTTTTTATTGAGACGCTGGGCTGGTGGCGGAAATTTGCTGGGCTGGCGGACAGAGGATCGCTTATTCGTGACAAAAAGCAGCTTTTGGCGACTTTGGCGGACAGCAGCTGCGTTAAGCAGCTATAACATTCCACTTTCCAAGCGATTTTTAAGGACTGGCGAAGGCAGCGCGTGCGAGTAGAATTCTAACGCTGATGAGCGGCGCTATTTGGGGAAATCCAGCCCCATAAATATTGTAAGGAAACTGAGCCACCTTATTTCTAGAAAATCGTATGATTTTAGCCGTTCGTGGGGGGGATAAGCGCTGTAGCAAGCGTTAGAGTTGCTAAAGGACCATTTGAGGCCATTTAAGAGCTGTGGCAAGCGTTAGCGCAGGATACCCACGAAATAAAACTGTCCCAAGTACGCCAGTCGATCGCCGGCAACCAGTAACTGTCTTCAAGCATGCCATTGATCGCGGCAAACCAGTAACATTCCTCAAGCATGCTAGTCGATCGCCGGCAACCAGTAACTGTCTTCAAGCATGCCCATCGATCGCCACCCAACCAGAACTGTCCTCATGCATGCCCATCGAGCGCCCCCTCCCAACGTTTTAATAAATCTTTAGCTGCGCTTAAGCACAGGCAATGTACAATAAAAGATAGTGGAAACTATTAGACGAAACGGAGCGCAAGATGAAAAAGGGACTGGCGTTGCTTTTGCTTGCCGCATTGTGTGTGTTTACTTATGTTCGAACGGATCGCCCCGATCAGGACCCCTATCTGATTACGGATTACAGTCGGCTGCATCCTGTCAAGGTGGAGCGGGTAGCCACAGGCAGAGAGCAATCGCAGCTGGTGAAGCTGGTGCAGGAGGCGAGGGAGAAGGGGCTTGCGCTATCGATTGCTGGACAGCGTCACAGCCAGGGCGGGCATACGTACTATAAGGACGGCATTGTAGTTGATATGACCTCGTATAACAAAATATTGAAGCTGGATACAGCAGGCAAAACGATCCGTGTTCAGGCCGGAGCGACCTGGGAGGCAATACAGCACGTAATTAATCCGCATGGCCTGGCCGTCAAAACGATGCAATCGCAAAATATTTTTACCGTCGGCGGTTCAATCAGCGTCAATGCACACGGCAGAGATATTCGGAGCGGTTCGATGATCGCAAGTGTTGAATCTTTTCGACTGCTGACTGCAGAAGGGAAGATTATTCATGTGAGCCGAAGCGAAAATAGCGAGCTGTTCCCGCTTGTACTAGGCGGTTTCGGCTTGTTCGGCATCATTTTGGATGTGACGCTGTATTTGACAGATGATGAGGTATACACGATCGTGACGGAAGCGATGAGTGTGCAGGACTATACCGATTACTTTGTGCGGCAGGTGCTGCCCGATCCGGCAATCCGGATGCATATGGCCCGTGTCTCTACGGCACCGGGAAGTTTTCTGGAGGAAATGTATACGATGAATTACGTTGCCGCCGACAATATTCCGCTCAATAAGCATCACCAACTGCAAACGCGGGAGCTTGGCATTACAGTGGGCAAGGCGCTGTTTCAACTGAACCGATCCTCTAAGCGGTTCAAAGGCCTGTTCTGGCAGCTGCAAACGGCTCATTATTCGAATCTTCAGGGCAATGTTATCAGCCGCAACAATGCGATGCGCGCCAATTCGCAGTTTATGGAATACAGCAATATCGGAAAAGCTGACTTGCTGCAGGAATATTTTATCCCGGTTGAACAGTATGCTGATTTCATTGCCGCGTTCAAGGCAATTTTGCTGGAAGAAAAACTGAATTTGCTAAATATTACGGTTCGATTCGTCAAGGAAGATCACGAGGCGGTGTTGAGCTACGCCAATGCGGACAGCTTTGCGCTGGTCTGTCTGTTTCATACCCCGCTCTCTGCACAGGCCAGGGAGGACTTTCAGCAGGGCATTGAAACAATCATTGACGAAGTGCTGAAGCATGGCGGCACCTACTATTTGCCTTATGCCCCATTCCCTACGACAGCGCAATTCGCTCAGGCTTATCCGTCACAGCAGTATTTTTTTGCGAGAAAAGATCTTTATGACCCCGAAGGAATATTCATGAACTACTTTTATGAGCGTTATAGCGGGAGGGAGGAAATCGATGCAAATTAACTGGCTCATCCGCTCCCAGGCTATGTTTACGATGGCAGCAGGGATGATTTATCCTTATTATCTGCTGTTTCTCAAAAATCTGGGAAATAGCTTCTCCAAGTATGGTCTTGCCTTCGCAGTGTTCACTTTGAGTTCGGCGCTGGTGTCCCAATGGCTCGGATCGCGTCTTGACCGAAGTGCCAAGCGGCTGTTGGTATTTGGCTCCTTAGGCATGATGGTGGCGATGACCGTGTTTCCGCTGGTATCGTCCTACGTCGAGGTGCTTATCGTCCAGGTTGTGATGGGGGCATGCAGTGCAATGCAGAAAATGAGCGAGCGGCTGCTGCTGGCCGATAATACGGTGAGCGGCCAGCGCGGCGGGGCGATAGGCGCATTTCAATTTTGGACGTCGATCGCTTCGGGGCTGGCTGTCGTCGCCGGCGGTTTTCTCATTGACTGGCTGACGATTAATACGCTCTTCTACACAAGTGCCTTGCTGTACGGCGTGAGCGCGCTGATCGTTTGGCGGACACAATTAAATACCCAATCCGGATCAAGCGGCGGCTCATAAGAGCTGCCATTTTTTTGTCCAGCCTGAGCGCAATAACCCGGCCGATATTTGGGTATCGGCCTTTTTCTGTCTCCGTCTAAATTACGACGAAGACGCTCATATTTCTATTCCTTTTTAAGGAAAAAGCCCCTATACTAGTGTAGGATGTTTTTGTTTTAAATTCTAATATTAGGAACTGTTAAAAAGGAGGAAATAAAAGAATGCAATTAATTACCCCATCTAAGAGAGTATTCATTGGCATCATTATGAGTCTGATGCTGACACTTTCTTTGATTACTTCTGCTGCCGCTGAGCCGGCAACGGATGATCTCCAGCATCATTGGGCGGAGAAGACGATGCGTGACTGGATTGAATCCGGACTGCTTAAAGGCTACAGTAACGGTGCTTTTGGCCCGGATCTCCCGATTACCCGCGCGGAGCTGATGGCCCTGATCAACCGCTCTTTCGATCTGACGGAGAAAACTGAGATCACCTTCACCGATATCGATTCGTCACACTGGGCGTATACCGATATTGCGATTGCTGTCAAAGCGAGCTACATAACAGGTTATGATGATTTGACGATTCGCTGGAAGCAAGCCATTACCCGGGAAGAAGCCGCAAGTATGGTAGCAAGGCTGCTCAAGCTGCCGCTGGACGATAAGGAGTACCCGAATACGTTCAAGGATCAGGCGCAAATTGCCCAGTGGAGCAAACCATCAATTGCCACGCTTGTGGAAGCGAAGATAATGGTTGGCAAACCTGATGGAAACTTTAATCCGAAACGGCAGCTTACGAGGGCGGAAGCAGTCACTTTGCTGCAGAATGCGCTTGAATATCATAACGCGTCTAAAAATGCTGAGTTCAGCGCTGGCGGAATATACGGACCTGAGACAGGTACCCAAACCTTTGCAGGCGATGTCATTGTATCAGCGGCAGATGTTACCCTGCGCAACAGTGTCATAGAAGGGGATTTAATCGTGACCAATGCTGTAGGAGAAGGCGATGTTTATTTTAAAAAGGTCACTGTCAAAGGCATGACGATCATCCAGGGAGGGGGCCCGAGCTCCATCCATTTCGAGGATGCAGTTCTCGCAGAAATGACGATAGACAAGCAATCAGGCACGGTGCGCATTGTAATTACCGGAACAACGACTGTGCAGCGCGTTGTCGTACTATCACCCGTTAAACTTGAAGAAGCAGACATAACAGGCAGCGGCTTTATCAATATTGAATTGGCCAAAAAGTTGCCAAGCGGTTCACAGGTTGAACTTATTGGTGACTTTGAAAAAGTTCATGTTTATTCATCCACCATCAAAGTCAGCATGTCAAGCGGCTCAATAAAGCAGCTCCTTGTTGCGACTGGGGCTGCGAATGCAGAGGTGAATATCAGCAAGACAGCGACCATAGCCGAACTCGTGTTGGATGCCATTGCCAAAGTATTGGGACAAGGAACAATTGACAAGGCGATCGTTAACAAAGGTGCGGAAAATTCCACTTTCGAGCGGCGTCCGGGTAAAGTAGAGGGCGAAGGTTCGAATGAAAACACCTCATCGCTTGCAAGCGGAGGCGGCGGTGGCGGTGGTGGCTGGTCTGGCGGTGGAGGAGGCGGTAACGGCGGCGGAAATGAGCCTGGTGGCGGAGACGGAGACTTAACACTGAGGGGGCTGACGCTATCTTCAGGCTTTGTACTGGATCAACTTGGTCCACATTTCAATGTGACGGGAGCAAAGGGCTTTTCACCGAATGTTCACTCGTACCGGGTTTTGACTGATCGAGACATGGCTGAGCCGAAGAAGGTAAACTTAACTATTAATAAGACATCGGATGCAAAAGTTTTTTATATTGTTCATAAAACCGGCGGGGAATATGTTGAGATGGAGGACATGAACAATAACAACAAAACAGTTGAGTTGACCGTTCGGCCGATGGAGGACTTATTCATCTCGATTATGGTTAATAGTGGCGTAGCAGGTAAAACTCCAGAGTTATACCAAGTGTCCATTCAGTACCCCAGATCGGTTCAGAACGGCATGCAGATTTCCCAAAAATGGGGGGATGTAAAATTTTTAAGAATAGGCACCATTAATGGGGAGAGAATTCTTTCTACAGATCGTATTACATTATGGGATCATGAAACCAATGATCTTATTCTTACCTGCTCCATTTTTATTGACACATGTCCACTCCCGCCACATATAGATGTCGCCAAAGGAAAGTTTTTGGTGAAAATTAATCGAGACGATGTGCTTCTGGCTGAAGGGATATACGAATACGATTTAAGTGTTGCCGACGTTTTTACCGGTGAAATCGGCTTGGAGGCTAAGCCTTATTCAAGGCAGGAGTTATTGGATATGGCAGCGAATTGGGGAAGCCCTGCATTGCCGTATAGATCGGGAGTCAGGTTCACCTTAGATTCTGAGAAACTATTGCAGGAAATCCCTGAAGCTAAGTTCATTTCTGTGAGTCAAATGGAAATGAGAGGAAGTGTTAGTAAACTCCATGAGGGGCTTGCAATAGAGGAGTATAAAGTAAATATCAATCCGATGGGTTTCCATAATGTGAATCCTTTATATTCTATTGGTCTTTCAAACACGAGTGTGTTTTCTGGCTGGCTTGTCCATAAATTTGATTCCAATAAAATAGTGTATGATGAGTTTGTTTTCGTAGGAATTTATGATAAAAACTATAAACTGTTAGGACAACACATTATGGTTGTTCAATATGATGAAGAGCATGTTGCGGAAGGGTCTGAGCTTGGGGGGAACTGGAAGCCACAGTCGCAAGAGCCCGAATAAAACATGCATACAAGGACGAAGGACAGCGGAGACGAATGTCGCCGCTGTCCTTGCTGCTGTGCCTTCCAATCGCACATTGTCTTCTTATTTATATAACCCATTGAATACTTTTAGCTAAGCCACTCTTATGACTTAGGGACAATCGTGCGCGGTGCAGTCAACCGTTTGAACAACTGCCCGATCGACAGCTTGGCGCACCAGAGCGAAAATGCTGTAAAGCATAATCCCCAGACAAAGGCAGGCACGGCGGTTGCTTTGCTAAGGTTGGCAGCATCGCCAGCCGCCGCCGGATCGATGAACGCAAGCGACAATATAACAAAAGAGCTGATTACCGATTCAACCAGACAAATGAAGGCAATCAGCAAGTAATAGGTTTGCCTCAGCCAGCCTGGGGAGACCGTGTAGACGAGAATCGTCAGTGCGGCAAACCCGGCACACCAGATCATGCCATAACTGTTGCGAACGAATAAGACTAGCGCGAGAATGGCAAGGCCCGCAACGATAAGGAGCCCTTGCCGTTCGCGGTTTTTGTTATACAGGCGAAATAACAGCAACGTGAACAGCGACGCGCCCATATAACCCGCGAGTGCAATCGGAATGGCTTTCCAGATATCGGTATAGGTTGAATAGGTGACACCGCTTTGGTCTGCGAACAGGTGAATGTACATAACCTTGCCGGACAAGAGCAGCGTTGCCATCGCATGAGCCATCTCGTGAACTAAAGTGTCTACACTCCGGAAAAAAGAAGAGAAAGGAATGAGACGCGTCAACATCGTCGAGACAATCAAAAACAGACCAAGCTTAATCCAGGAATTCAATTGACCCCCTCCTAAAGTTTTCCGAAGGAAAACACTTCGAAAGCATAAACTTAGTTTTCCGAAGGAAAACAACTTCGAAAGCATAGACCTAGTTTTCCGAAGGAAAACACTTCGAAAGCATAAACTTAGTTTTCCGAAGGAAAACACTTCGAAAGCATAATAAAATCATATTTTCGAGCATCCAGTTGTGACGGGAAATTCCGAAGCCAGATTTCTTGAGAATCCGGTGCTCCGCACCGTTTCCTTACAGTGAAGGGTGGTATGGGGAGGGGGCGCGGCCACACGCTCCGCTTGAGTCTCAGAGTTCCCCAATTCCGCCCACCCTGACTCCACTCATATGGCACCTACTAACTTCTAGCACCAACTGACTTTGTCGCAATATTATTGTACCGTATCAGCCTTGCTCCATCAGTTCACCGTCGGGCACGCAGCTCGCGTCCGCCCCGCCAGGGCGAGCTGGCGCTCTGCGCAGCCGCTTCAATCAAATCGAAGGCCGCTTCGTCCCGGCCCGATTTGTAAAGCTTGATCAGACGAATGAGATCGTCGCGATCCATGAGTCTTACCTCGTTCACGGCCGCCAAAGTCCGGCAGGCGGCCGTATACACGCCGGAGGTCAGCACTATGGACTTCTCCGCTTCATAGTAGCGCATAGAAGCATAGACCTCCTGAACAGCACCAAGCCCTACTGGATGCTGGGGCGCATAACGCTTTGCCTGGACAACACACCGCACGCCGGAGCGGTCCATGAAGACGAGATCGGCGCCAAAATCTTTACTGCTGGTCGTTTTTATAACATCTTCATAACCGAGCTCGGTGAACAGCCGATACAAGTAAAGCTCGAACTCAGAACCGTCGCGCATGCTATCGATGTCCTGAATCGTAATAATATCCGGGTCCGCTTCACGCAATCTGCGCTGCTTGCGTCGTTTGATAAACCTGACGATCCAGGCTATGAAGCACAGGGCAATAATCAGCGAGGCAAGTCCGGCATAATAAACATTATTCGTTAATACATCAACAAGTTCGTTCAAACGGCATCAGTTCTCTCCACATCCATGATTGGCTTTTGTACGCATCTTCTCTTACAGCATAACATGGGCAATGCCTCAATCTCCAGTGGATTAAAGCTTGAAAATCGTAATGGACTGTTGAAGATCATCGGCCAGATGGGCCAAAGATTGTGCGGTCGTTGCGGTTTCTTCGCTGCTGGCGGCAGCTTCCTCGGTCGTTGAGGATATGCCTTCGACTGCGCTCAGTACGGTTGATGCCTGAGCGGCCTGCTGCTCACTCGCCGCAGCGATCTCGGTAACCTTCTGCCCGGCCTGGTCAACTTTATGCGAAATGTTGCGGAAGGATTCACCCGTTTGCCTGGACAACTCGGCACTTTCGCGCACGGCGGTCACACTTTGGCGTGTATTTTCCTGCATTCCTTTAATTATGCTGGCGATTTGCTTCGTCGCCTCGCCGCTTCTTTCAGCTAGCTTGCGCACTTCATCGGCAACGACTGCGAATCCTCGACCTTGTTCGCCCGCCCGCGCAGCTTCAATCGCTGCATTCAAAGCAAGCAGGTTCGTCTGATCGGCAATATCTTCAATTACTTCAATGATATCGCCGATTTTTTGCGAATCATCTTCCAGACGCGCCATCTGCGAGCTGACCGCATTCATGCTTTGCATCGATGAATCCACTACACTGCTGCCCTCAGCAGCCATTGCTACGGCGTCATCAGACAGCAGGGAAGCCTGCTCCGTATTTGCCGCTACGGAATGAATCGCAGCGGACAGCTCTGCGAACAGTTCGCTAATGGTTTGAGCTGCATTGGCTTGATGCGTTGTACCGCTGGCAATCTCCTCTGTGCTTGCTGAGATTTGCTCCGCAGCTGCGGCTACGCTATGGGAGGATGAGGCAATATTGCCAACAATCTGGCGCAGATCGCCTACCATTGTATCCACTGCAGCGCCGAGCGCGCCGATCTCATCTTTCGTATGAATGTTGACCGTTTCGCGCAAGTCGCCCTTTGCGACATTCGTAACGATGGCAACGACTTTTCTAAGCGGTCTGGAGATTATCTGTGCGATGGTGTAGCCGAAGAGGATGCTGAGCACAACGGCAATGGATAAGATAACAATCATAATGACGAGCACAGAATTATATAATTGTTTTCCTTTTTCATTTGCATGTTCCGCTTCTGCACTATTAATATCAACCAATTCTTTCATAATTGCCTGCACTTGCACCGATTTATCCGTATATTCTCCATCGATCAGTGTGAGCAAATCATCTTTCCGTTGCAGCTTGCCCAGCTCAATGGCTTTGTCATAAACGATCGAATAATCGCTCCATCGCTGATTGTAGGATTCCAGCGCTTTGACCGATCCTTCACTGAGTCTGGTGTTGCGCAGTATCTCAAAGCTAGTGAGCGTTTCATTTCTGGCTTCATTCGCCCGCTGGATGGTGGCGTCGATCTCTTGCTTGTCATTAACCATATGCAGCTTGCGGACCATGACGCGCATTTCATTAAAGGCAATTTGAGCTTGCTGGGCGGAACGGATAGCAACCAGCTGATTGTGGTACATATCGTCCAGGGTTGTATCCATCTTAGAAATACTGTTTAAGCTGTACAGACCTACTAAAGCCATAATAGCGGCAATAACCATAAAGGAAGAGATCAGCTTGGCGCCAGTCTTCAGGTTAATAAACCATTTCATGTTCAATGCACCTCGGATGTTGGAGTGGTTGTTTCGTGTTTGTGTTACGCGTGCCTGCCGATCATATTCACAATGCCGCCAATTTCCAAAATAAGCGCTACTTGACCGCTGCCAAGTATGGTCGCCCCGGATAACCCTTCTACCTTGCCCAGAAAGGAGCCTAGCGACTTAATAACGATTTCCTGATTGCCAATCAATTCATCGACTGCAAGCGCCATCCGTTTCTCTGCCCTGCCAATAATGACAATGGGCATCGGTTTGGAAGTGGCTGCTCTGCGTTCGTATCCAAAACAGTCATGCAGCCAAGCAATCGGAATGACCTCATTGCGGATGGTCAGTACCGGAATCCCTCTTACTTTGCGGATTTCTTCGGGGACGATCCTGACAATTTCTGCTACATTGTTCATTGGGATAATGAAGGTTTGGCCGCTTACTTCAACCAGCAATCCTGTAATAATTGCAAGTGTGAGCGGGAGTTTGATTCTAAAAAGCGTACCCTTGCCCTTGGTCGTCTCAATTTCAATCAAGCCGTTCATACGTTCGATCTGGGTGCGTACAATGTCCATGCCGACCCCTCTGCCGGATATGTCGCTGACTTGGGAAGCCGTAGAGAAGCCCGGGTGAAAAATAAGATGCAGCGCTTCACGATTCGAAAGCTGCTGTGCCTCCGCTTCCGTTATAACGCCTTTGCTTATGGCGGACTTGACCACTTTATCGGTATGAATGCCGGCTCCGTCATCTTCGACCACAATCATTACCTGATTGTCTTCATGAGAAGCGCTGATCCGCAGCACCCCCCTGGATGGCTTGCCTGCTTCACGCCGTTGCTCCGGGGACTCGATGCCATGATCAAGCGCATTGCGGATCAGGTGGATAAGGGGATCGCCAATATCCTCAATGAGTGTACGATCAAGCTCGGTTTCCTTGCCTTCAATTCGCAGTTCGACCTCTTTGCCCAATGTTTGGGAGATGTCTCTGACCATGCGGGGGAAGCGGGTGAACAACTGCTCGATGGGCAGCATTCTGACCTTCATCATACTTTCCTGCAGTTCGCTGATTGTGCGGGTCAGATGGTCAGACAGCTTGCTCATCGATTCGACAGCTTCGCTAGCGCCGAGCTGATTGCGCAGTTCTTTGTCCAAAAGCTGCATGCGGGTCTGGTCAATGACGAGCTCGCCAACCAGATTCATCATATGTTCCAGTCGTTCCACATGAACGCGGATCGTCGGGGATTTGATCCGCTCACTGCCGGAGGCAGCGGTTGCTTGAGCAGACAATGCGGGTTCCATCGGCTCCGGAAGCGCAGCGACGGCAAGCGTGGACAGATCGCATTCCACAGCAGTTCCCTCTTCAACGTCAGTAAGGCTGCCTGCCCATTGTTTCAATTCCGTGAGTTGTTTCGTTGTTGTGATCAGCCAGCGGACCGTCGTTAACTGCTCCGGCAGCGCTGGGCTGCTGAAGTCGGGATCAGACCAGAAGACAAGTTCGGTTTCCCTCAGTTGCATGTCAATCAGACAGAAACGGGCGGCCTTCATATCACAGGATGGCATAATAGTGAGGTTGACCCATGCGGCTCGTTGGCCTGAACCAATGCTGTCAAGCAAGGCGGCATGTGTCTCCGGGGACAAGAGAGGGGAATGATCGGATACGACTTCCTGTTTCCCTGAATTCGATAGCTCAGCGAACCTGCGCAGTTCATGAATAATAGGTGTTGTATCAAAACTTTCCTTGTTCTGATCGGCAATTTCTGTCTGCAGTTGTTTCATGACATCAAGGCAGCGGAAGAAGAGATCAGCTGTTTCATCATTGATTTCGAGCGCCTGGTTACGGGCTTTGTCGAGCAGATGTTCAAGTTCGTGGGTAAGATCTTTCATGCGTTCATAGCCCATCGCAGCGGACGAGCCTTTTAAAGTATGGGCGGTGCGGAACAGGCGCTGTACACCGGCCTCGGAGCCGCCTTCCTTTTCGAGCCGCATGATTTCTTCTTCCATTGCTTGGAGTTGTTCCTCCAGCTCTTCCAGATAGACTTCGCGAAATTCCGCTAAGTTCTGCATACAACACGATCCTCCTTATTGTGCAATCAGCACTTCATCGAGCTTCAGGATACCGATCAATCCTGCGGGCGTAATCCCGATTCCGATAAAATAGGCACCGCTGATGCCGCCTACTCGGTCAGGTGGAGGTTGAATGTCAGAAAATGTTGTCACACGATTGACGCGGTCGACAATAATGCCGATGGATTCCTCCTGATGATGGACGACGACGATCCGGCTTGCTTTGGTGAATTGATCGTCTGCCATCGCGAACAGGCTGCGCAAACTGACGATAGGGACAATTTTTCCCCGCAGATTAATAACGCCTTTAACATAAGCCTGAGAATTAGGGATATCCGTCATGTTCTGTACTCTGATGATTTCATGAACATCCGATATTTTAATGGCGTAGCCTTCATCGCCAATGCCGAATTCTACATACTGCTCCTCTGCTGCAATCTGCATGTTTGATCCTCCTGCCTAGTAATGTGAAATACCGTTAATCTGTCATTCAGGCGAATCGCTCCATTCGATGAAAAAAAGATGCTGCCTATTAGTTCATCGACAATAAGCAGTAGGATTGTTATATCATTCGATATGGTATAATAAATCTTAAAAAATCGATTATGTGAGAGATGGGGAATGAGATAATGGGCGTTGGGATCAAACATATGGTTACTTTCAGCTTGCATGCTGCCAAGGATTCGGCTGAGGCAAAGGTATTTTTGAAGGAGAGCGAAGCGGAATTAACTGCTATACCAGGGGTACAGCAGTTCGAAGTGCTGCGGCAAGTAAGCGCAAAAAATGATTACGATTATGGCTTCTCGATGGTTTTCGCTGATCAGGCGGCTTATGACGCCTACAATGTCCATCCTGTGCACCAGAACTATGTTGCCGAGCGTTGGGTGAAGGAAGTGAGTCGGTTTCAAGAAATAGATTTTATTTTGTACAGCGACAATTGATTGTCCGTCACGTAAGCAGCTGACGAAGTCAGTAGAGAGAATAAATAACAAATACACCGCGCCAGGGTTGAGCAGAAACGAATCATTTCTGCTCAGCCGCCGACGCGGTGTATTTGTTGTCAGCTTGCGTTGTCAACGGATGCCTAGCCCTTGCACGGCGAGCATGATAGCGTGCCACTCTGCAGTGATGCGAGTAAGATAAAGCTTGCCCTCCGGGGTAATGCGGTAATATTTTCGTTTTGGCCCGCTCGAGGTTTCCCCATAATAGGTTTCGGTATGCCCATCAGCATGCAGCCTGCGCAATACAGCATAGATTGACCCATCATACACATCAGGAAATGCCGTTTTGATCTGCTTCATAATTTCGTAGCCGTACATGTCTTTGGCAGCGCATTGATGAAGAATGCACATTTCCAGCACGCCTTTTTTCAGTTGAGCATCCATGGCTTACTCCGCTCTGCGGCGCGCTGGCGAGGCGACGACCCTTGTATTAGCAATGGCGTCATGAAGTGCTCGGTTGTCGGAAGAAACCGCTGCGCAAATGAAAGAGATGATCCCCCCGAATCCAAAGGTAAAGGAATGAAGGAGCAGACGGCCAATTTCACGGAGGAAAAAGCGCCAGTTCTGGGTTTGCTCGCCGTTATGCGAAACAACTCGGATGCCGACCAGCCGTTTCCCCGGGGTCTGGCCTTTGAACAGACATAGAAATAGGGGATGGTACAAAATAAAGTACGCGAGACAGATCCACACACCAACAATGACACCGGTTGAAGGAGGGGCGGAGTAGAACGAATAGCTAAAGATAAATGGCGGCCACAGCAGCATTAAAGGCAAGACTGGCAGCAGACCGAAGAAGGCCAAGGGAAAAACAGCCAAAGCATGGTCAATCAACGCTGCGGCTGCTCTGCTGGCAAGCGACGCTGGCGGGGGAGGATTAACAGAGCGTGTCTGATTAAATCCACGGTCTTCCAAAATAAAAGCGGCCGTTTGGAAAGGCGTTCCAAGTGTTCTGCACATTTCTTGCTCCGATTTTCCTTCGCTGATTCCTTCATCAATTAATTCACTATAGTCATTTAAGATATCCTCCAGCTCAACTTCCTCAACCTGACCGGACAATGCTTCTCGCAATTGCGCTAAATAGTCTGCTTTCAACAATGGCATCACGCTCCTTATCTATTGTTCATTAAACAGTACTTATAAATAAATGTTAACATACTATTATTCATTGAACAATAGTTGAAGGAGAAACGGATGTAATGTGCAATTTTATTGGGTCGAGCCTCAGCCAGTCCGCATAATTGGTCAACCTCCCACATAGACATGTTATCAGCCTGTAAAAACACTGTGCAGAGGGGATGATCTTCAATGCGTCGCATGAAATGGATTGCCGCTATCATCGTATGCGTAACGGTACTGATAACCGGATGCGGAACAAAAGACGCTGATTCGGTTGTTAAGGACCTGAACAAAATCGCAAGCAATGTAGCCAGCTACAAAGGAAATGGAACAATGACACTCTACACGGGACAGCAGCCGATTGAATACAAGGTAGAGGTCTGGTACGAAAAACCGCAGCATTACCGAATTGCACTCACCAATGAAGAGAAAGATATTACGCAAATCGTTTTGCGCAACGATGACGGCGTGTTTGTACTGACTCCGCGACTCAATAAAAGCTTCCGGTTCCAAAGCGATTGGCCGGACAATCAAGGGCAGGTGTATTTGTATCAAACACTCGTACAAAGCATTGTTAAAGACAACTCCCGGCAATTTGTAACAGAGAATGATGCTTACGTGTTTGATGTCATGGCCGAGTATCAGAACGGTTCCTTTGCCAGACAGAAAATTTGGTTGAACAAAAATGACTACGCGCCGCTTCATGTGCAAGTAAGCGACTCGAACGCCGCGGTTATGGTCGAGGTGAAATTCGATAATTTCGAGTTTGATGCCAAGTTTGATGGCGATGCTTTCAATATGGAGCGCAACATGGGCACATCGATGAATAACGAACAGCAGCCGTCAGCCAAAGAAGAGGGCCAGGATGTCGGAGCCGATCCCGAAGATCAGACAACGGGAGGACAGGAAACCGGAACAGAAGCCAACAATGACAATGATGAGCAGGGAACAGACGAAACAGGGGGAGAACATAACCAATCCGCTCATGAAGATGACGAGGGAGAGCCAGGAGATCAGACGAATGACAAAGAGGGAAGCAAGGCGGACGATTCGGCTGCCCCTGAATCCGAAGGAACAACGGCGCCAACTGAAGCACAGGGCGGGGAAGCGGATTCCTATCAATTTGTAGAAGGCGAGCCGACTTATTACCCAACGGGCGCGGCTTTCAAGGATATGAGCTATGTTACGCTAGGAGACAGCGACGGGGTCATGTACCGCTACACAGGCTCCTATGACTACACGCTCATTCAGACGACGCAGAAGGATCGTGCCATGTCGTTAGTGCCAGGTTATTTAGTCCAGCTTGGTCATACGGTTGGCGTGATGACAGGAGACGAACTGCTGACACTGACCTGGACCTATGAAGGGACAGAATATCGTCTGACGAGCGCATCTTTGCCGGAGGACGAAATGATCAAAGTCGCGCAATCTGTGCAGGTAGCAAGCAAATAGATCAGCGCTGAAATTAAAGTCATGCGGGCAAGTGATGGTTTTCATCACAGGTCCGCATGATTTTTTTCTGCGCGCAACGATCGTATTGTCAGTCAATCCAGCTGCCTGCTTCGCTGGCGATAGGTACGCGGCGACAATCCCGTATGCTTGCGGAACACTTTATTAAAGAAGCTGATATCATTCATCCCGATTTCATGGGCGATATCGAGCACTTTCCGCGATGTGTCATCAAGAAGCCTGCAGGCATGCTGCATCTGCACCCTCTGCTTGAAAGCCATTGGGCTGAGCCCGGTTGCGGATTTCCATTTCGATGTAAAAGAAGAGACGCTCATGCCGCACATGCGCGCCAATTGATCGAGGGTGAACAGTTGGTTGTAATGTTGCTCAACATAGTTTTTGACGGCGGCGATCCAATCCGCATCCTGCAAATTGTCTGTGGCAGGCGTCCGGCGCTCGCTATGGAAGCGGCTGAGCAATACCATCATTTCGATAAGACGTGTTTTTATAATCAGTTCAAAACCTTCATGCTTTGCATCATATTCGTAACGAAGTGTCGCAAGATGCTGCTCGATGGCCAGGCATTCCAGTTCTTTAAGCGAATGATAGGGCAGAAAGGCAACCGATTTGCGCAGAAACGGAGCGAGATAGAAAAAGTCGATGAAACTGGGCAGTTGCGTCAGCGACTCCAGCTCTCGCTTAATAATTTCCAGTCCGAACAATACGTTGTAGACGGTCGTATCCTCCGTCCCCACGCAAGAGTAGCTGTGGGAAACACCGGGTTCAATGACGAACACATCGCCGGTTGACAGCTGATAGGTATGGTCGGCCAGCTCATGGGTTGCATTCCCGTCAACAACATAAACAAGTTCAACGAAATCATGCGAATGCGGCGGGATGACTTCACCTTTGCGAATCGTATATTTGTCAATAAAGAAGGGGAATTGCTGATCGGCAAAATAGACTTGTCTTTGAAATGTCGTCATCGCTTATTTCCTTTCTGCTTGTCGGATCGACCAACTTTTTTCCCGCATCGTCCAAGAAAACGCCTTCAAGATAGGTTATCCTCAATATACAAAACAATTACTGAATTGTGAAGGAGCGATACAACATGTTGGCACACAACAACCTTATTCAGGCGACTGACGAGCAGATTAAATTTTACCGGGAAAACGGTTTTGTGCAAATCGATAATGTATTGAATCAGGAGGAATTGCAGGAGCTGCGTGAAAGTCTGGATGAGGTAATGAACAACACCGGAGGACGTTCGGTGCAGACCGATCGCACAGGAGGCGCCTATTTCAACGTCTTGAACCAGCGTGTCAACACTTGGCGGGACCATGGCGGCATGGCAAAATACGTGCTCTCCCCGCGTTTTGCCTCTCTCGCCGAACAATTGACCAATTATGGCGGCATCCGACTGTTCCATGACCACGCATTGCTGAAAATGCCGCATGACTCCAAACCGACACCTTGGCATCAGGATTACCCCTATTGGCCGATGACGGACAGCAGTGCATTATCGATTTGGATTGCGCTTGATGATGTCGATGAAAATAACGGGTGCATGATGTTCATCCCGAAATCGCAAAAACTGAAAAATTTGAAAAGTGTCGACTTTCTGGAAGCGCACGATATTTTTAAAGATGAGGGCGCCGAGGAAATGGACCGCAATACGGCGGTTATATGCCGGATGAAAGCAGGAAGCTGTACATTCCATCACGGATTGACGTTCCATTATGCCCATGCGAATGCAACGGATCGTCCGCGGCGTGCGCTTGCCATTATTTACATGGCGGATGGCACGACTTACAACGGCAAAAAACATCCTTGCACCGATGAAATGCAATTTGAAAAAGGGGATAAGCTGAAAGGCGGCATTTTCCCAAAATTGGTTTGAACTTGTATGGACGCTTATCGTTGACACTGTCCCCCTAACCGTATAACATAGTGCTATTGGGTTGACGGCACAGGGGAAGGTGACAGATATGGTTTCCTATTATCGTCCGACCAGAGCGGAAATTTCGTTAGATGCATTGCGCAGCAATATTGCCGCTTTTCGAGCGGTAGCTCCCGGCAGCAGCCGGCTGCTGGCAGCGGTGAAAGCGAACGCTTATGGACACGGGGCGGTGGAGATTGTCAGGGAAGCGGAAGCGTGCGGCGTCGATTACTTCGGCGTCGCTTTTTTGGATGAAGCGATTCATCTGAGGCGCTCAGGCATCACCGCTCCTATTCTTGTATTCGGATATGTGCCTGCTGAAGGACTGGGCATTGCCAGAGAATTGAATATTGCGATCGCACTGTTCCGGGAGGATATCCTTGCGGCTGCAGCAATGCTGCAGCCGCACAGCAGCGCTTTAAAAGTTCATATTAAGGTAGATACCGGCATGGGCAGACTGGGACTGACGCCAGAGCAGAATTGGCGTTCTTTCCTTGAACGTGCGCTCCATACGCCGGGAGTTGAGGTGGAGGGACTGTTCACCCACTTTTCCAAAGCGGATGAACGGGATAAAGCCTATACCGAACGGCAGGTGCGCATCTTTGCCGACATGGAGGAATATGTGGCCAAGCGCGGCTGGCATATTCCGATCATTCATGCCGGCAACAGTGCTGCCGGCATTGATACGCCTGAATGGGCCGGCGGGATGCTGCGCATCGGCATAGGGATGTATGGCTTGTACCCGTCGGAGGAAGTGAATCGGCAGCGCATTGCGCTTCAGCCTGTCATGACCTTGAAGACCGAAGTGGTCATGGTCAAGGAAGCGCCTGCAAACTGGGGTATCAGCTATGGCGCCCGTTATGTCACTCCAGACAGGGAGCGGATTGGTACGCTGCCCGTCGGTTATGCGGATGGGTACAGCCGGATGCTCTCCGGGAAAGCGGAGGTGCTGCTCCGCGGGCAGCGTGCTGCAGTGCTGGGCACGATTTGCATGGACCAGTGCATGATCGCGCTTGCTGCGGCGGAACGCGCTGACATCGGTATGCCAGCGGTCACTGAAGGTGAGGAAGTCGTGCTGTTCGGGCGGCAGGGCGCGGCGTGCCTGACCGTTGATGAAGTAGCCAAGTGGCTGGGCACGATTAATTATGAAGTCGTCTGTATGCTTGCTGCGCGGGTGCCTCGCATTTATTTGCGGGGGAATGAGGTTGCCGGAGTTACGAATTATCTTGCAGAGTTTTGATGGTCTGATTTTCCAATTTTATTTTATCGGAGATGAAGCAGGATATTGCTTCCGGGTCACGAATCATTAAGCTAGAAGAGTATGTTTCAAACTGCTCGCTACCGTGCAAGTACAGACGGCTGTTGCCGTTTAAGATTTTCATAAAACCTCGCTTCCCCGCATAACAATGATTACAGTTCTAATGAAAAACGAAATCTTCACTTTGCCGGCATGGAATGTAGTGTATAATTAGTTAACGTTATCGAAATACTGGAAATAGGCGTATGGAAATGTTTTGGAGGTGCGAATTGGTGGCCAATATGCATAACACCAAAAGAATTATGATCAGCTTACCGGATAACCTATTAAGAGAAGTAGATGGGATCGTAGAACGGGAAAATTCGAACCGCAGCGAGTTTATCAGGCAAGCCATGAAGCTGTACTTGATTGAGCGCAAAAAGCGTCAGATTAGAGAGTCGATGCAGCGCGGGTATATGGAAATGGCGTTAATCAACTTGAATATGGCACTGGAAGCCTTTCAAGCGGAGGAAGATGCAGATAACACGCTCGGCCGTCTAGTAAGCGGGGTGTAGAGCTTGATCGTTAAACGCGGCGATGTATTTTTTGCGGATTTGTCACCGGTGGTCGGTTCAGAGCAGGGAGGAGTTCGCCCTGTTTTGGTCATTCAGAACGACATTGGCAACCGTTTTAGCCCTACGGTTATTGTGGCCGCAATTACTGCACAGATCCAAAAGGCCAAATTGCCCACTCATGTGGAGATTGATGCGGCGACACATGAATTTGACCGGGATTCAGTCATCTTATTGGAGCAGATCCGTACGCTCGACAAGCAGCGGTTGACGGACAAAATTACGCATCTTGACGATGAAACGATGAAAAAGGTCGATGAAGCGCTGCAAATCAGCGTCGGCTTGATTGATTTTTAAGACAACTTAATACACCAATCTTATTTTTTCGCGCCTGGCGGATGTGCTTCATCACCTGGGAGCGATGGCTCCCCCGTATGGACGAGGGAGCTTTTTGGTGTGCTCGTGCAAAAGCTGATCCGAAAGGGAGACGGAAGTTATTCAGACGCGTTGAACTGGTTCAAATGTTGGCGCAGGCGCTCATTTTTCCATTTGTATGTGTCAAATACGCCGGAAAGGGCCACTTTAATTGCAGCGGAATCATTCGACCGCACCGCCTGATCGAATTGTTTAAACACCTCATGCCGATTGTTCCATTCTTCGGATTCCCTGGCTTTTTTCATGCTGGCCATCCATTCATGACGTTTGACTTCCGGCAATGCATCGAGTTTGCTGCGCAATTCAAGACGCAGCTTGGTTCTTGCAGCCAGCATCGTTTCCCACTCCGCGAGTGTCTCAGGAGCATACTTCTCCACCAGCAGTTTCATATACACCTCTTCATGGAACGCTATCCGTCGGGCATGCTTCATGCCATGAGGGTTTCTTTTGTGTTCAGCAGACGTGCGGGCATATGCCGTGTTGTCTCCAATGGCTGCAGCAGCATTGGCAGCGTGCGCATAAATGGGCGCGGCAAGCAGCATGGCAGTTAGCGATAGCGCGGCAGTTTTTTTCCATCGTGATTTCAAGGGGTTGATCAAGTTCAATACCTCCTTCAGATTGGCCAGACATATCGTTAGCATGTGCAATGAGCAGGAATTTATGACCAGTTTGAAAATCAGCCTAAACCATACGAATAGGCTCTATCCGAAACATTTAGTGAGCTTATTGCATAGGAGTTGGGCAAGGGAGTCTAAAAACACTTCATGATCTCGATCTCAGGCGATCCAGCTTATTAACAGAATGACAGCGCAATGTTGATTCAACTTCAACTTAGGCCCTACCTGACATCAGTGCTTGACGAGACTCGGGTGTGCTGCTTCGGGTACGCAGGGTGTTTCCAATCGCCATTCAAAGCCGGATTTCTTATTATGATTTCAAAAAGGTTGAAATCCGCCTTTAAAAAGCGACCACTTCGTTTTTTCAACATCCCTGCAACCCTTGTGGAATTCTAACGCTGATGAGCGGCACTATTTAGGGAAATTCAGCCCAAAAATAATTGTAACGAAACTGAGCCACCTTATTTCTAGAAAATCGCACGATTTTAGCCGTCCAAGGGAGGAATAAGAGCTGTGGTAAGCGCTAGATTTGCAAAAGGGTCATTTAAGGCTGTTTAAGCGCTGGGGCAAGCGTTAGCGCAAGAACCCACGAACACACACGAAATAGAAAGCCCTTTACAAAGGGCGCATGACGGTTTGCCAGTCACCACCAGTAATACCCCCAGATGGAACTTGCCTAAGCGCTATGGGACATAGCAATAATTGGGGTTACACTCATTGTCAGGGTTTATGCAACGCAAGTGATGTCTTTTTAGCCTACAATGGAAGACAAGAAAGAAAAGATCTGAAATTTCTCTATATTTAGGTGATTATACCTCATTCCTCTATCTTCTTTTTAAATATAGAATTATACTTGAAGTCCAAATAATAGGAGATTGAGGGAAGGAGTTGGTAATGCGGCATATTGGGGGACTGTATGGGCTTCATAATTTAACCTAAGGAGAAAGATTATGAAAATTAAATCAATAATGATTGCAATTGTTATTACAGCTAGTTTGGTTGTGAGCGGATCTGCCTATGCTTTCAGTCAAATCAACAGTGTGACCACTGAAGAAAATGGCCAGTCCAATTCTAGTGAAGTTTTCGTTACTGAAGAGACAAAGACCTTACTCGAAATTAATGAGGCAGGTGAAGAACTGTTGGCTGTTTCACTTGAAGAACAGCCTGACAATCTTCCAACAAGAATCGACGCTAGCACTATAAAAGATGAAATAAATATTCCACTTGATCTGGCAAGTAATCCAATAAAAAGATCATTAGCAACCGATAATCCTATAAAAGAACTGACAGAAGTCAGAGGTGAGCGAAACGGGGATATTAATGAAGTGGTTGCTTTTTATACGCTGGAAGATGGCAAGCACGAAATCATTATTTTTCAAACAATTAATCCCTTCGCTAATAAAGATACCGCAGTCGATGAATTTAAAAAGATGTATCCTGCAGATGTAGTGAAGACTCAAAATATTAATGGCAAAACAGCGGTTATTGAAGATGCAGATCACAGAAAGCAAGTTCATCTTATTAGCGAAACGCATACTTATTCAATTTCTTCACCAGGAACATTGAATTTGGAGTACTTAATTGAAATTGCTGAGCAAATTGAAGAGTGACTTAAGGCTATAGTGTCCCCGCTCACTTCCAGCAGCGAAAGTGAGCGGGGACAACTTAATACGAGAGCATCCTCCCAATGCTAATGTATTTGAAGGGGACTCTATTACAACGGTATAATTACCTTTTTGATAATATTCTGAATTGTTGTTAAATTAATAGTAGACAGTACATGCAGTTTTTGGTAATATTGGCTTATCGAATTTAATATATCATGTTGTTGAAAGCAACAGCTATGCGAAGAACGCATGCAAGGGCTAATCCCCTGCTGCGTTCTTTTTTTGTTGCTTGAGCAAAGGAGGCGTTATGAACCGCAAGCGAAATTTGTTGATTAGCCTGCTGGCAGCGATCCTTTCGGGATTGTTGGTGTACGGAATTTATGTGCTGCAGCTCAGGCAGATTGCCTTTCAGGAGACGGTGGCCGTTGTTGTCCCCAATCGGTTTATTGCTGTCGGGGAGCGGCTTGGCGAAGAGATGCTCACGGTGAAAAGAGTGGCCGCCGCTAACTTTGAGCAAGGCATGGTTACGGAATTATCCCAGGTAGTCGGGCAGGAAACTGCCGTTCCGCTCGGCTCGAATGAACCGATTTTGGAATGGAAAATTTCTTCCTACCGGTTGCTTCCGCGGCGGCACGAAGCGACCTTCCAAATTCCGCGGGATTATGTGCTCTCCGTATCCAACGGCATCCGTGCCGGAGACCGCGTCTTGCTCTACTTGTCAGAAACGGGCGGAGAATCGCATCGTTTGTTTGATCCTTTAATTACCGTCGCTTCCGTTAAATCATCCGGCAATCAGGAGATCGACGATCCGAGCAATCCGAATTTGCTGTCATTGGCTAACGGTGATAAAGAGAAGATGTACGTGTCCCGTCGTGATGCGAATGCGATGATCGATTATGTCAATTTGAACCTGACGGAAGCGCAATGGCTTGAAATTGACGCATTGTGCAAAGGAGGCGGAGCCAAGCTCGTCATTGCATCAAGCCCGCTATCCTTTGATACGGCAGAAATCGGTGAAGGCAGGTGAATTCAACATGACAAGCGCTGGATCAACGGCAAAGCTGCTCACGTTTGTTGGCACAACGCCTAACATCGGGACGACGGTCGCTTCGTTTGCGGCAGCTTACCAGATCGCCCGACAAAGCGGCAAGCAGGTCGGATTTCTATGCATGAACCTGAAAAGCGCCAAATTGCATCGCTATCTCGGTAAGGACCGACCCATTGAGACGCTGGATACTTTGCGTCCCGAATTGCGATCGGCTTCCTTGACACCCGCCAAGCTGCTGCGTGCGGCGGCGCCAATGCAGGGCTGCCCTGGACTTCATATCCTGTTCGGCAATCTGTTGCGGGATCAGGCGGAGTTTTTTACAGCCGGGGATATGGAGCATTTGTTAGCGGTTGCGAGGGAGACCTTCGCCGTAATTGTGGCCGATGTGAGTGCTTATTGGGACAATGCGGCGACAGTAACTGCTCTGCGAGCTGCCGATGCCAGACTGCTGACAACTACGCCGGCACTGTCGAATTTTCAGGAGGACGGCAAACGCTGGATTGAACAAGTATCCCCGCTTTTTGGCATTGAACAAGCGGATTATGAAGCAATTATTATTTATCCCCCGTGGAGAAGTGGAGGCTTTCCTATGAGAGATATTCGTAAAGAAACCGGGCTGCCGGTAATCGGTAATTTGCATCTGACTGAATCGGTGTTATCCCATCTTGATAGCGGAAGGCTGGGGGAGTGGCTGGAGCGGGACGAACGCGGTAAGCAAGCGATGAAAGAAGTATCCGGCCATCTGATGAAGAAGCATGCCATTTCTTATAAACAAACGCCGCATTTTCAACCATGGTACCGCAAGCTGCTTGCCCATCGCGGCGGGGTCGGGTCATGAGCAGCATGAACGCGCAGTCGCATCCGGAAACTGAACGTTTCTCCCCTTCGACTTATGCGTCCAACCTTGCACCCACGACATTGGATACAGGGGATACGGTAACAGTAGCGCCGCAGGAGTTGGATTTCCAACGCGTTGCCGAAGATATTCGTGGCTACCTTGCCACTCCTAGAGGATCAACCGCTGAAGAGAGGGGGCGTTATAACGAGCGCCTTAACCGGGCAGTGCTTGGATTTTCGGAAGAACGGAGTGAAATATTAGCAATTATTTCCGACCGTCTGATCCGTCAGCGCATTCATAAGCTGCCTGGGTACGATCATCTTTACAACTCACTTGCGGAAGCTTTGTTCGCTGAAGTGATCGGGCTGCATGTGCTTGAGCTGATTTTGCAGCATAAAGACGGCCTGGAAGAAGTGCAGGTCATCGGAACCAAAATTTTCGAAGTTCGCAACGGCCGCGTAATTCCATCGCAGCATGCGTTTAAATCGAAACATGAAGTGGAGAGAATTCAACAAAATCTGGTGCTCTACAACAATGACCGCATTAATCCGCGCAAGCGCTGGGCAGAGGTGATGCTTACAGACGGATCGCGAGTCACAATGACAGGTTTCGGTTTTACATCCGAGCCGACATTGACGCTGCGCTTTTACACCGTACGCCACTTCGATCTTTGGCAGCTTTGCGCTCCCGAGCTTGGCACAATGAACAAGCGCATTGCGTGCCTGCTGCTCGCGATATTGGAAGCGCGCTTGAATATTGTCATTATTGGACCGACAAACTCAGGCAAGACGCATCTGCTCAAAGCGCTTATCTCCGCATTGCCGGATGAAGAGCGGATCATTACCATCGAGGGCCGTCATGAAATGATGCTCAGGCGGGATTTTCCAGCGAAGAATATCGTCGAATATGAAACCGAAGAGGATGATGAACTGCATCGATCCGCCCAGGCGTTCAAGCTGGCGCTGCGTCAATCTCCGCAGCGGATCGTTCATGCCGAGATCCGCGATGATGACGCCAACATTTATGTGCGCGCCTGCACCAGAGGACATTCTGGCAGCATGACGACTGTTCATGCGAACGAACTGGAGGATGTCCCTGAGGCGGTTGCCGATATGTGCATGCTTGATGGGAGGGTGATGAATTCCGAACGGCTGCTCAAACGCATCGCGAACTTTGTGACGCAAATCGGCATTCAAATGCGGAACGACAATGGTCAGCGTCGCATTGAGCGGATTGGGCTGCTGCGCTGGCTGGACGGAGAAGTCGAAGTGGCGGATTGGGTCAAATATGATGAGCGGCAGCGAACGTGGATTTATCCTGAGCAGCTGCCATTGCACATCGCACACCATTTGAAGCCGCTCCATGCCTTGCACGGGAAGGAGGCGATGTAATGCCGTCCGGTTGGGTGCTGCTGCTGTTAGCCGGACTTTTCCTGCTTGTGTTTGTCTGCTTTCAGCGGGCGATGGCGGTGATGGCGGATCAGGAAGATAAACAGGACCGTCTGGCTTACCGCCGTGCAGCGCGGTGGAGCAGTAGGTGGAATGAATGGTTTGCGAGAAGACGCTACATCCATCGGCATCTTGTTGATCTGCTCGAAGCGGTGCAATGGCCCGTGCAGGCAGGAGGATTCACCCTTGTAACGCTGCTCGCTGGCGCTGCTGGAATTAGCGGGGGGGCGCTGCTGTTTCAGAATGTCAAAGGTGCGCTGCTCCTTGGCCTTCTTGCAGGCTCGGCCCCTTATCTTGCGCTGCGCATGGTGCTGTCCCACCGGCAATTAAAAGCAAGAATGGATTTTCTGCCTGCAGTGGAGCTATTTTACCAATGCTATCTGATTACAGGCGGCCGGCAGGTGCGTTCCGCATTACACAGGACAGTAGAGGAACATCGGCTGCTGGGCTCGATTCAGACGGTGTTCGAGCAATTGTACCGAAACTTGTCAGTGCGGGGAGATGATGAGACGAGCTTGCGGATCTTCTCCACTTCGCTTGGCCATATATGGGCAGACTATTTTGTACAAATTTTGCGGGTCTCTCTGACGGAGGGGCATCCGGTAGCGGACAACTTGAAAGATTTGATCACTGACATGCGCAAAGCGAGAAGAGCAAACCAGCAAGAGCGGAACAGGCTGCTGGAAATCCGGATTGCCAACTTTTCGCCGATTGTTTTTCTGGCTTTGTTCATCGGCATTAATATTCGCTATAATCCGGCCAATGCTTACTATTATTATGTGTTGGACGCCTCTGGACGCAATATGCTGCTGAATGCGGGCGCATTGATCTTTGTATCTTTCGTAATGGGATTGTATCTCTCCCGTAAAAAAATGTGAAAGGAACAATTAGAGCATGAATGCGGAAATAAGCCGACTTGTTTTCTGGGCTGCACTCGCTGGCCAATATGTGCTGGGCGTCACCTGTTTATGGGCTTTGCTGCAAGTATTGGCTCATCGCCGTCCGCGCTGGCTGCACCTGCTGGCCGGATCATGGCAGCAGCGTCAGCTTGCCGACAAGTGGCTGCGCATGTTCGGAGTAGCGAGAAGCCGCGCTTCCTTTCAGGAGCGGGCGGCGCTGCTCATAGGAGCGGGTTTTTCGCCTGATCCAGCACTCTATGTAATCGTGCGGCAAGCGCTGATGGTTCTGCTGCCTGCCGTTGCCCTGCTGCTCTATTTTGCCAAAGGGTTACTTTCGATCCCTTCCGCGTTTGCGACAGGGGGCCTGCTGCTGACTGCAACCCTCTTGTTCTGCGCCCTCTGGGACAAGCCATTGCTGGAAACACTCAAGCAGCTGCGGGCGCAGCGGATTACACGGGAAATCTATGTGATCAGCAATCAATTGCTGTATTTGTCAGGCTCTGCGCTGAACATACATACCAAGCTGATGCGCTGCTTGCCCTACGCAAGAACAATGCGGCCCTCCATGCAGCGGATGCTGGCTGAATGGTATCACGATGCGGAAGGCGCGCTGCGTCGTTTTAAAGAACGGATTGGCACGGAGGAAGGGCTTAGCTTTGTTGAAACGATTGCGTCGCTCAGGCTGCATGACAGCGAGGAATATTATCTTCTGCTGCGCGAGCGCATTCAGGACTACAAGGAGAAGCTGGATCTCGCTAGGGAAAGCCGGAAGGAATCGGCTTCCTATCTGTTGTTTGTATTGGCTGGCGTCCCCATCCTGTACATGTTTCAAATTTTCATATACCCGTGGGTTCAGGAAGCGCAGAAACTTTTTGAGTCATTGAATCAATGACACGCAATGCTTATTCAATGAAGGGGGTGAAAAAAGATGCGAAATATTTTAATGACGGTCATGCTGCTGGTCGTTGTCGTGCTGTTGTTCAATTCGATTATTGCCCAGGATGGCACAGGGACGAAGGCGCAAATTCAATCGCAGGGCGATGCGGCAAATTCTAAAATCAATACGCTGCTGCAGTAAGCGTGCTATTTTGCCAGCGGAAGGAGGACTGCCGATTGCGCGCTATTCTCGCCGCCATGCTGTTGCTGCTCATGGCGGCAGCGCTCTACCTTTCCATTGCGGAAGGAGAAGGGGGGACCAGACGAATTGTTCAAGATCAGGGCGGTACAATCAGTCAGATGATTAGGGGGATTGATCCTTGAAATCCTTGCTTGTTTTTCTGTTGTTTTCAGCACTGCTCTGCTGGGTGATGTTCTCGCCCATTTATAAGCATGTGTTTATTGTCAGACAGGCGGTATTGCAGAAAGAAGTGGATTATTTGCTGGAAGTTGGCGCTAATGGAGATCACGGCTACATTAATGCATCGATGATTGCCGGTTCGAAGCTGCGGCTGGCATCGCATGGCATGCGGCCGGAAGCGGCTGTCTATACAGTCGGATCTACTAGCGGCGCCGCAGCCGATGATCCATCTGCGCCACTGCTGCGGGGAACGGGACTGCAGCTGACGATTCGCTATCCGTATGAGCGTATTTTTGAAATTGACAGGCTGATCGGCATGCCGACGCCCTCTCCGGATACGATGATGGGAGCGAGCGGGATGAAGATGAGTGAATATGTGCCCTGACAAGCTTCAGGGCATGAAGGGAGAGATGGCGCGTGTACAAGCTGCTGCTCTTGTCGCTCTTTACCGTCGTCTGGATGATGATGCAAGCATTGCAGACGGACTCGCAGATGGCCATTCAAACCTTGTTTCATGGGAAGCATGCTGTGAATCGCGCGGCGCATGCCGCCGCGCAGCAACTGGATATGACATCGCTTGCCAATGGGGCACTGCATATTGATGAGCAGCGCGCGGCTGTAGAAGCGGATCGTTATCTCATAGCCAACTTGTATCCCGAGGAGCATAGGCAGAATGGTGCTGAGCTGGGAGAGGAGGCAACGGTGATTGTGCTTGATGTCATTAACAGTGAGCAGCGATTTCCTTATACATACCGTCGTCCGGAATACAATTATGAAGTAACGCTTCACCGTCCGGCTGTGGTGATGATTGTCCGCTTGCGTTACCAGCGTGCTTTTTCCGTCATGGAGCCGGTTGAATGGGAGATCAAGGGGGCGGCTGAACTGGTGAGCGACTGGCTTTGAAATGAAAGACGTTCTTCTATTAATCCAAGTGCCAAGCTTCGGTAACGGCAGACAGGAGGAGATGGCGAGATTGACGTCAATGAAAAAACTTGTTGTAATGGAAGGAGAGAAGTGAAAACGGGAGTGTGATTAAAAATGACTGAAACATCCGATTTGCAAGAGGAGTGGGCGGGCAGAGTTCAGCGGGTACAGCAGCTCATGCGCCATCGGGAGCTGGATGCACTGCTAGTGACGCAGAACGTTGCAATTTATTACTTTTCCGGTTCGATGCAAACCGGCTACTTGTTAATTCCCGCCGACGGCGAGCCGACATTGTATGTGCGCAGAAGTTTGGCAAGAGCGCAGCAGGAATCATGGCTGCGAACGGCTGGGCTGCCTTCGTTCCGGCTGCTGCATCAGACATTTGCGGCCGACTATCCTGCATTGTTCGGTACCGGTAAGGACAATTCGCCGCGTATCGGCATTGACGCGGACGTGCTGTCCGCCCAGCTTCATCAGCGGCTGGGCGCCGCGCTGTCCCAAGCTTTGCCTGTCCAGCTTGTGGACGGTTCGGCTTTGATTCGGACCTGCCGAATGCGCAAGTCGGCTTACGAAATCTCACGTATCGAAGCTGCCGCTCAGGTCGTAGATGAGGCATTGAACGAGGCCCTTCACACACTGCGAGAAGGGATTACCGAATTGGAGTGGATGGCCAGGCTGGAGTTTGAGCTGCGGGTGCGAGGCCATATGGGTGTCATGCGCATGCGCGGATACAACCAGGAGATTATGACCGGCATGGTCTCCTCAGGCGCTGCCGCCGCCGAGCCGTCCAGCTTTGACGGTCCCGCAGGCGGCCGGGGCCTTGGCCCGGCTGCGCCCCAAAGCGTCAGCCGCAAACTGATTATGCGCAACGAGCCGATCCTCATTGATGTCGGTTGCTGTATCGACGGGTATGTGATCGACCAGACCCGTACCGCGGTCATCGGTGAACTGCCGGAAGCGCTGGCCGCTGCCTACGCAGTATCCGAGCGCATCATCCGTCAAGCGGAGCAAGACCTGCGGCCAGGGGCGACCCCATCGGCAATCTATGCCAGTGCATTGGCGCATGCGGCAGAAGCAGGATTAGCCAATCACTTTATGGGCTATGGCGTTGATCAGGCCAAGTTTCTTGGTCACGGAATTGGCCTTGAAGTGGACGAATGGCCGGTGCTGGCCAGAGGGTTCGATGATCCGCTTGAAGCGGGCATGGTTGTGGCGGTCGAGCCGAAGTTTACGTTTCCGGATCAAGGGGTTGTCGGCATCGAAAATACGTATTTAATTACGGACGGCGCTGTTCGCGCCTTAACCAGATCGCCGGAGAAACTGATCGTATTGCCTTGATTGAATGAGCTCCGTGCTGCCCTGTAGGAAAAATCAGATTGGAATACACGTAAATCCGCCCGTTTGGAATTGGACAGCACTATCTTTTTTTAGTAGGATAGTATTAAATTCTAAAATCTATGATCGCCGGATTGCGAGTAAGGCAACTCTGGTAGAGTAAGGGGGCGGAGGCCGTGTGGAAGCTGGGGCAAAAAATTGTCATTGTGGCCGATCAATTTGAGCAAAACCTCCCTGTCGGGGAATACGGCTATATTATTGCATACGACCGCAATGTGGATAATGCGTTTGACTATATCATCAGGGTGCCAAAGGCAAATAAAAATTTTGTCGTACCGAAAACCGATATTGAGTTGGAGGAAGTGCTGATTCAATATGAAGTGGAGCGGGTTGAACGCGAAGCGCTGATTGATTTTGCGCTTGCGACCCATAATGAAGAACTGTTCAAACGCATTATGAATGGCGATATTGTTGAGGAAGAGATCGAGCTTGGGCCTGAACCGCAGAATCGGGCGGACTTTATTCGTCAAATTAATTTGAAGGCATGGATTTAAGGCTAACTGCGGTAAATATCGCATTCGGGACAGCTTATCGGCTGTCCCTGTTTGTTTCTGTGTGAAGGAATTGAGTTGAAAACCGCTCTGGGCTATAATAGGAAGAATGATCGAACACGACGAAGGAGGGGACAAGACTAATGAGTATCACGATAAAGGATGTCGAGCATGTCGCTAATTTGGCAAGGCTTTCCTTATCCGAAACCGAAAAAGAACAATTTACCGGCCAACTGAATGCCATTTTGAAATATGCGGAGAAGTTGAATGAGCTGGACACGGCTGATGTAGCGCCAACGACGCATGTACTGCCAATTACGAATGTGATGCGCGCCGATGAAGCGAAGACCTCAGCGCCATTGGAGAAAGTCATGCTGAATGCGCCGGATGAGGAAGATGGCCAGTTTAAAGTGCCGGCTGTACTTGAATAACAGAAGATGGGACATTTGAGAGGAGGAGTTACTGTTGGCATCGTTTGATTTGCGCCTGCAGGATATACATAACAAGCTGAACGGCAAAGAGCTGTCAGTGGCTGAACTGGTCGATGCTTCTTATAAGCGGATTGCGGCGACAGAGCCTGAGATCGGCGCATTTATTACGCTGAATGAGGAAGAGGCACAAAGTGAGGCGAAGCGGCTTGACGAACAGCTCCATCAGGAGGGCTCGCAGCGCGGGCTCTTGTTCGGTCTGCCTGCCGGAATCAAGGACAACATCGTTACGGACGGGCTGCTTACGACTTGCGCAAGCCAGTTCTTGAACAATTTCACACCGATCTATGATGCGACAGTCGCCACCAAGCTGAAGGCGGCGCAAGCGGTCACGATCGGCAAACTGAATATGGATGAGTTTGCAATGGGCGGCTCGAATGAAAATTCAAGTTTCCACCCGACACGCAACCCGTGGAATACCGGGCATGTGCCTGGCGGTTCAAGCGGCGGCTCTGCTGCATCCGTTGCAGCTGGACAAGTGTATTTTTCACTTGGTTCGGATACAGGGGGTTCCATCCGCCAGCCGGCTTCTTATTGCGGCGTGGTTGGCTTGAAACCTACGTACGGGCTTGTTTCACGGTTTGGATTGGTTGCTTTTGCATCCTCACTTGACCAAATCGGGCCCATTACAAAAAATGTCGAGGATGCCGCCTATGTCCTGCAGGCGATTGCCGGCTATGACGAGCGCGATTCGACTTCCGCCAACGTGGACGTTCCTGATTACACCAGCGGTCTGAACGGGGAAGTGCGCGGCCTGAGGATTGGGGTTCCCAAAGAATACCTTGGCGCAGGCATTGACCCGCAGGTGAAGGAAGCTGTACTTGCAGCGCTCAAAGTTTATGAGGGCCTGGGGGCGACATGGGAAGAAGTGTCGCTGCCGCATACGGAATACGCGATCGCTGCCTATTATTTGCTTGCCTCATCGGAAGCTTCCTCCAACCTCGCCCGTTTCGACGGTGTTCGGTATGGGGTGCGTGCGGACAATCCGGACAATCTGATCGATTTGTACCGCAAGTCAAGGAGCCAGGGTTTTGGCCCGGAAGTAAAACGCCGTATCATGCTGGGCACTTATGCGCTTAGCTCCGGCTATTACGATGCTTACTATTTGAAGGCACAGAAAGTCAGAACACTGATCAAACAGGATTTTGATCGTGTGTTTGAAAAGTACGATTTAATTATCGGGCCGACTGCCCCGACTCCGGCATTTAAAATCGGAGAGCAGGTTGGCGACCCGCTGACAATGTATTTAAATGATATTTGTACGATTCCGGTAAGTCTTGCTGGTATTCCGGCAATCAGCGTCCCTTGCGGTTTCGCGGACGGCCTGCCAATCGGTCTGCAAATTATCGGCAAAGCATTCGATGAACCATCTGTGCTGCGGGCTGCCCATGCATTTGAGCAGAACACGGATTTTCACAAGCAGCGCCCCCAACTGTAAGATCAGGCATTTGCATTAACAAGGAAGCGGGAGGAAACCTACAATGTCACAAAATTATGAAACGGTCGTCGGGCTGGAAGTGCATGTGGAGCTGCATACGAACAGCAAAATTTTTTGCGGCTGCTCGACTGCCTTCGGCGCCCCGCCAAATACGCATACCTGCCCAGTATGTCTCGGTCATCCAGGCGTGCTTCCGGTATTGAACCGGCAAGCAGTGGAATACGCAATGAAGGCGGCTATGGCGCTGAATTGCGAAATTGCGACAGAAAGCAAGTTCGACAGAAAGAACTATTTTTATCCCGATTCACCCAAGGCCTATCAGATCTCGCAGTATGACAAGCCGATCGGCGAAAACGGCTGGATCGATATCGAAGTGAACGGCGAGACGAAGCGGATTGGGATTACAAGGCTCCACCTGGAAGAAGATGCGGGCAAGCTGACGCACGTGGAGGGCGGCTATGCTTCATTGGTCGATCTGAACCGTGTCGGAACGCCGCTTGTTGAAATTGTTTCGGAACCGGATATCCGGACGCCGGAAGAAGCCAAAGCTTATTTGGAGAAACTGAAAGCCATCATGCTTTACTGCGATGTTTCCGATGTCAAGATGGAGGAAGGATCGCTGCGTTGTGATGCAAATATCAGCATTCGCCCGTATGGCCAGGAGAAGCTGGGAACGCGGACCGAGCTGAAGAATATGAACTCCTTCCGCGGCGTGCAGCGCGGGCTTGAGCATGAACAATGGCGTCAGGCCGAGGTATTGGACAGCGGCGGAACAGTCGTTCAGGAAACCAGACGCTGGGATGAAGCGCAAGGGAAGACGATTTCCATGCGCAGTAAGGAAGAAGCGCATGACTACCGCTATTTCCCGGACCCGGATCTGGTGAGGTTGTTCATTGAAGAAGAGTGGAAGCAGCGTGTTCGGGATTCCATTCCTGAATTGCCGGATGCCCGCAAGGCGCGTTACCTTACCCAATACGGCCTCTCTTCTTATGATGCCGAGGTTATTACCGCATCGCGCAAGCTCGCGGACTTTTTTGAGGAGAGCCTGAACTTCACGAAGGATGCCAAAGCGGTCGCCAACTGGATCATGGGAGATCTGCTGGCCTATCTTAATGCGAACAATCAGGAACTGAGCGATGTGAAGATTACGAGCCAAGGGCTTGGTGAAATGATCGGCCTGATGGAGAAGGGGACGATCAGCAGCAAGATCGCCAAAACCGTATTCAAAGCGATGCTGGAGTCCGGCAAATTGCCGCAACAAATTGTGGAAGAGCAGGGGCTCGTCCAAATCAGTGATGAAGGCGCGATTATGGCGATTGTAGATAATGTGCTTGCCGCCAATCCGCAATCTGTCGAGGATTTCAAAGCAGGCAAAGCCAAGGCAATCGGCTTCCTGGTGGGACAAGTGATGAAGGAATCCAAAGGCAAGGCGAATCCTGCACTCGCCAACAAGCTTTTAATGGAGAGACTTGCCGACTAATCATTTTGCAGCACGTTCGTTTCTATATAAATTGTCAGCCGTTCTTATTGTCTGCTTCAGACATAAGAGCGGCTTTATTCATATTCAAGGGACGACTATGATAAAATAGAAGCATCACATCTGCAACAAGATAGCAAAGAAGGCGATCATATATGAATACACCAAGCAAGCCGGTGAAGCGCAGCCGTCGATTGTCAGGCAATCGGTTCCTTGCTGGATTGCTGGCATTTATTGTCCCTGGCGCCGGTCATCTTGCACTGGGGCGTATTTCCAAGGGATTGCTGCTGCTGGCGTTGTCGGTCTTGAATCTTGCGGCAATGATCTATTACGCCAATGGGGGAAAACATTTGCTGCTCGTCGGCTATTTGAGTCTGACACTGCCGGCTATCTACTTCTATAGTGTATATGATGCTCTTCAGCATGCCTATCAGCGTGCAGCCCCGTCCCCTTCTGCAGCTGCTCCTGGCGTGCTGCGCAGACGAGGGAGCGAAATTACTGCCTTGCAAGGCATCGGTATTATTGTTGTATCGTTAGTGTTGGTGCTTTTGCTTTGGCCGGGAGACCTTTGGCATCCGCTGCTGAATCAGGTCGGCAACTATGGGCCGGGCCTTGGGTTAATTTCGCTAGCTGTTGTGCTGCTGCGGCGCAGCAGCGTGAGCATACTCCGTATTGGACGTGTGTCCTCTGCTCTCATATTGCTTTTCATCGGCGGGACATTGCTGTGGTACCCCTCAAGCGGCGGACTGCAGGTGCTCGCTTATCTTCACTGGTGGCCAGCAGCGCTTGTATTGTTTGGGCTGGAAGTCGTCTGGTTCAGTACGCGAGGCAGGAGCAAGGGCCGCAAAATAGGATTTGATCTGACAGGGATTGCGCTGCCGCTAACTGCTGTGGTGCTGATCTATGCGCTCGCCCAATTAGTGGAACTGCCCATTCGCTGGCTGGATCAGTTCAATGCGGAGATCAGTCCCTTGCACGAGCTGACGGAGGAGAAGGGTTATCATTTTGAACGGGACCCGCTATATATCCAGCTTGAGAACGATACAAGGCATATTGAAATAATCAATCCTAACGGGTCCGTAACGGTGCGTCCCGGCAATGTTATTCGGGTAAAGATAGAGAGCGAGGTCTGGATTGATCTTCCAGATGAGCAAAGCGCGGCTGAGGCAGCCGGACTGACAGGCATAGAAACGGAACTTGGCCGCATACTTCAAATTAAAAGCACAGGCGCCAGCTATGGCGAGGAAGCCAAGCTGAAGCCGCATATGAATCTGATCGTTACAATCCCGGCTTCCTTGACAACAAAAGGGCACAAGGATGGCGAGCATCCTTCATTAAAGGTGGAGGCAATGAATGGCATCGTTCAAATTGAAAACATCGATTTGCCAGGGGGGATCAAGCTTGGCAATCCATATGGAGAGATCACAGCGCTGCATACGAAGGGAAATTTGCATGCCCGTACCAACAGCGGCAATATTCGAGTTGCATATGCGGACGGAGATGTACATGTGGAGACGACCAACGGAAAAGTTACCGCGCTTGATATTTCCGGAAATTTGACAGCCGCGGCGGTCAACGGAGACGTTGAAGCAAACAATATTGGCGGAGACGTGACAAGCGAAGTCAAGAACGGATCGATTCAAATTACCGAGGCGTCGGCTGAGGTAAAGGCGAATACGCTAAACGGCGGCATTGCTATCGAAAGTTCGATCGTCGGGGGAGCGTGGGACATCGACAGCGCGATCGGGGAAATCACGCTCAGTCTTCCGGAGGATGGCGATTACACCGTTCAAGGCGCGATAACTTTTGGTGAAATATATAGTGAGCTTCCGCTTACTGTAAGTAAAAAAATGATCAGCGGACAGCTCGGCCTGGGCACGTATCAGGTGGCTGTTCATGCCAATAGCAACATTGAAGTAAAAAAATACCGCATGCCTCAAGAGGGCGCTTTCATTGACAAACAGGAAAGCGAACACGTAAAATGATTCTAAATAAACTATGAAAGGCGTGAAGGCTTATGGGGTCAGGTGTCCAACATGCTTTGGAGCAATTGAAAATGACTGGCGTCCGTATGACTCCCCAGCGGCACGCCATATTGACCTATCTAATGGAATCGATGACGCATCCGACTGCGGATGAGATTTACAAATCTCTCTCTCCCCAATTTCCGAGCATGAGCGTAGCGACGATCTACAATAATCTGCGATTATTCGTTGATGCCGGTCTGGTGCGGGAACTGACTTATGGCGATGATTCGAGTCGGTTTGATGCCGATTTGTCTGACCATTACCATGCGATTTGCAAAGGATGCGGCAAGATTGTCGATTTTGAATATCCGCCTCTGACAGCAGTGGAGAGAGCCGCTTCCCAGGAGACCGGGTTTGTTGTCGAAGGGCATCGGATGGAAATCTATGGCGTTTGTGGCGAATGCGCTGCAAAGCATGCAGGAAGACAGTCCAACCAATCATAAGACAAGGCCTGCAATAGTGAGGCGGTTCCACGGGGAACGAAGTTGGGAGTGTGGTGCAGTGAACAGAGTGGACGCTTACGCCCCGAAGAAACGCAAACGCCGGCCGCTTAGAGGGCTTGCTTTGCTTTTTTTACTTGTGGCGATAGCGGCTGGCGCGTATTATGGCTGGCAAAATTTTGTGCCGAATGACGAGCGGATGAAACCTGTTTACGAATCAGAGCATCCTATTATATATCAAGGTGCAGTTACAGAGCATGGAGCTATTATTGAAGGGGAAACGGTCAAGCTGCCGCTCGGCTTGCTTGAGCAATTGCTTGACTCCGATCCTGCTATTCATTATGAAGAAGCAACAGAGTCGCTTATATTGACGACAGAGCAGAAAGTCGTCTATTTAAAAACGGATGCGCTGACCGCAACCATGAATCAGGAGCCTTTTGAACTGCGGTTTGCGGTAGAAAAGATTGACGGGATCGTCTATATCCCAATTGACCCTTTGCAGGAACTGTTCGGTATTCAGGCGGAATATCATGAAGGGACTTCCCTTGTGACGGTTCATCTTCCTGGCGAAGCTGTTCAGAAAGCGTCTACTGTCCATGAAGAAACAGCCTTGCGCAGCGAACCGACCATCCGTGCTCCGATAATTGAGTTGATGGCATCAAGCGCTATCGTCAGTTTATGGGGGGAAGAAGCGGGCTGGTACAAGGCTCAGACATCCGCTGGTTATATAGGCTACATTAAGAAATCGGATGTCGCGCTGACAGGCATTGATAAAGTGGCGGAGCTGAAGCGGGAAGAACCGTTCATTGCCTGGAAAGTACTGGGCCAGAAAGTTAATCTGACGTGGGAAGCCGTTTATATGAAAAAAACGGACATTTCCAAAATCGGCGAACTTGAAGGTGTCAATGTGGTTAGCCCCACCTGGTTCGAGCTATTGGACGAACAAGGCAATATTCGCAGCAAAGCGGATAAAGAGTATGTCAGCTGGGCGCACAAGAAAGGCATGCAGGTATGGGCATTGTTCAGCAACAACTTTAAAGACCCTGATATTACGTCGGTGGCGCTTAGCAATTATGAAGCAAGGCTGAAGATGATTAAACAACTGCTGGCTTACGCACAGACTTATAAGCTTCAAGGGATTAACATTGACTTTGAAAATGTCTATACGGCAGACAAAGCCAATTTAGTGCAATTTGTGCGGGAGCTGACTCCGCTTCTTCATGAGCAGGGGCTTGTTGTATCCATTGATGTGACGCCTAAGTCCAACAGCGAGATGTGGTCGCTGTTTCTCGATCGGGAAGAGCTTGGCAAAGTTGTCGATTATATGATGCTCATGGCTTATGATGAGCATTGGGCGTCAAGTCCAAAGTCAGGATCAGTGGCATCACTGCCGTGGGTGGAAACCTCTATTAAGCGAATTTTGGATGAGGACGGTGTTCCGCCGCACAAACTACTGCTCGGGATTCCTCTATATACACGTATTTGGACGGAGGAGGAGCAGACTGACGGGACCATTAAGGTCAGTTCCAAAGCAGTCGGCATGGAAACGGTAGACAAGCTTGTGATAGAGAAGAAGCTTACGCCGGTCTATCAGCCAGAAGTTGGACAGCATTATGTGGAGTATATGGAAGACGGGGCGCTGCGCCGTATTTGGATAGAGGATGAGACGTCAGTCAAAGCTCGGGCTCAGTTGGTCAAAAAGTATGATTTGGGCGGGGTCGCTACTTGGCAGCGTGCATTCCAGAAACCTGAGATTTGGCCGGTGCTGGATGATGTATTGCAGAGTCATCCTTGAATAGCATAATCGATTCATTAAAGAAGACCTGCCAGGGTTGAATACTTGGCAGGTCTTCTTTAATTTCTGTAAGTGGGTGGTTAATCAAGTTGAGTTGAATATGGCCGTTCGCGACTAACTGAGTGATTCGCCAGGCGAGTGAGTTGCCTGCCCAGGGTCCAGCGTCAATTTTGTTTTGCAGAACATGCAACGATCGGTTTTACCCAGCAGCTTGGTCTGCTTGTTGCATTCAGGACACTGCAGAATAACTGCGCTTGTTGACAGCATGCCAGCCCAGAAGTAAACCCCGATGCTGAGCGCCATCGCAATCATGCCCAAAACCATAAATACGCCAGCAAAAATTTTCCCTGTCTGCCCCCATAGAACAATTCCTGCTGTTCCAAAAATCATTAAACCCATGCCAATCATCGTAAGCAGCAGTCCCCATAACCGGAACTCATTAATTTTGCTTGATTTAAAAAACATAACGCACTTCCCCCTATTCAACGTCTGAAAAACGGTTAATTGCTTTCATAAAGCAGGAAACCGGCGACGCATTGTCGAACAAACTAATACAGATATATATTATAGCGCAAATAGAACTGTGAATCCACATGCACGACTCCCGGAAGCTCAATTCGGGTCTTTTGGAGTTAAAACGGCTTCGCCGTCCTCCTCTTGGCGGAAGGCAAGCGGCGCTAATTCAGTCATTTGCTATTGCGGGGTGATATTATTGTTGAATCAGAGCGACTATTCGAATCAATTGCATCAACAGCCGGAGCGGTTTGTTCAAAAAATGCGGAAGCAAAATCAATTGGTTGAATTTTCGGGATTTCTGCGAGCCGCCGTCCAGGCCAGACATGAATTGAAAGAAAGCAATCTGATGGACGCGCACAGCAACATTCTTAGAGCGCTTCATCATTGGGGCAATCTTGCTCTTATAGAGGAAGGAGCTGTTCCAGAGGCGACCGTATGGAAACAAATTAAAAGATACAATCCAGGGATTTACAAGCTATATGAAGAGCTAACCATTAGCCCTGAAACGCTGGAGCAGCGTGTTAAGCTTGTTTTGCTGGGCTGCGAGTTTTCTATTGGAAGCAAATTGAAAACGTGTTGCGAATTAATCATTGATGTTTTGGGTAGCAGAGAAGAGGCATGGGGTCTAAGTGAGCTGAGCAATCATCCCATCCTGTCGGGACTTGAGATTGATTTGTCCTTATTGCTGCAAAAGCTGGTGACGCGTGATTACATTAATGAAGTTGCTGTCGTGCTGGCAGGTGAGAATGCGGATCGTATTGAGTTGAAATATCGCCCTGCAACAAGAGCGTTGTCTGAACTGCACTCCTAGTCATTAGAGGCATTATAATGAACAGTAAAAAACTTTAGAAAAAGATTCATTGAACTATTGACTTTCATTTGAATTCTATGGTAAATTAGATTTCGCCGCTTTTGAAGTTGGGCCTTGCAGCAATGCAGCTCAGCCAAGTGAAAAAAAGATTTTAAAAAAAGCTTGCATTAAGGTGGCAACCTGTGATATATTATAAAAGTCGCCGCTGAGAGAAACGGGCGACGAGGAAACAGTAAGTAAGCAAGATTTTGTTCTTTGAAAACTGAACAACGAGCGAAAAGCCCTGTAGCTTGAAAGAGCTGCAGATAAGCAACAA
>REGQ01000028.1 GCA_004134985.1 Paenibacillaceae bacterium
CGAGAACTTAGGGAGGTACTCCTTTTTTATGTGCTCAAAAACCCAGTTGTAGCAAGGGATTTTATTTATGAAATTGATTCGTTTATACAACTTATCCAGACGTAATCGACGTTTCTCGTGGAATTGTTGCAGTTAATACAACAATTGTGGTGTGAAATGACTTCCTCCAGGTAAAATCATGTATTTTATGCAACAATTCCTCTTTAGCCGCGGATATTAATTAGGATTGTTGTAAGAAATACAACATTAGATCCACTTTCTTTGCGAAATGGAATCGTTCCTCTTATATAGTCAATAAAAAAACGCCTGACGGCGTCCTTTAAATTTGATCATGAAGAGATAAACGATCATCTCCCGAATCTTCATATCATTGCTGCTCGTTATGGATTGATCTGCTCATAGATGCACGAATACCAGCAAGAAACAATTGCACCATCGAGCGCAATGACTCATCAAGGTTCAAACTCATCCCGAAACCGCCGGCCTGCTCCAGCGTGGCGAAACCATGCAGCATGCTTCGCAAGCCACGCACCGCATGCAGCGCCGCATCGCCATCCAGTCCGTACGGATGCAGAAGCCGCACGGTCAAAGCGACAATCTTCCGCCCCGCTTCCGCAAGCTCGGTCTCATCCGGAGCAGCGGCTTTGACACCGGCGGCGTACAGCCCCGGATGTTTCCGTACGAAAGCCACATATACATTGCAGTATGTATGTACCGCGTCATCGAGCGGCATGCCAGCCTCATCGACGTCCGTACGCCTCAACTCATCATACAGCTTTCTAAGTCCCATGACGGCAAGCTGCGCCCTTAAATGCTGCAAGCCGCCAATATGGTTATACAATGACGGCGAACGGACATTAAGCTTCTTCGCAAGCAAAGCCAGCGTAACGGCCTCCAACCCCTGTTCATCGGCAATCAGTGCTGCTGCTGCCAATATGGTGCTCTGATCAAGCCCTGCTCTTGGTGACATCTCACTCTTCCTCTTTATACTTTCGGCTCCAGGGCCGCTATATTTTGTTGCGCATTTCTGCTTTTGAAGAAAACTAACTATATTAGTTAAAGAATAGCCTATTTTCATTAAATTTGCAACGTCCGTCCATCGACATCCGCTGCGGCGCATCTTGCATCGATTTGTTGTTATTGTGCTTGCTGTATGGCAGATACGCCGCCATCACAAGCGCCGGGTGTGAACGAACGGTCACCCTCGGCTAACTTGCTGCGGAGAAATGCGGATATCATTGTGCTCCCCTTACTTACTGAACGAGGAATGCGGACATTATTGTGCTCCCCTTACTTACTGAACGAGGAATGCGGACATTATTGTGTTCCCCTTACTTACCGAACGAGAAAGGCGGACATTATTGCGTTTCCCTTACTTACCGAACGAGGAGAGGAATTTCACCCGATCTCCCATTGGAGGCACATTGTTGTCGACAAGCGATACTTCGAGGACAGCCGGTCCGCTCAAATTGCGGAACAGGGAAGCCAGTTCATCTGAATCAATATCTTCCAAAGCTTCGACCCGATAGCTTGGAATGCCCATCGCCTGCGCCATCGCTGAGATATTAACCGCCTGCTGCTCAAATCTTGCATGGGATCGCTTGTACTGCAATGTGTGGCCGTGATAGACCATCCCAAGACGCGCGTTATTCATCACGACAAAGAGAATAGGCAGTTCATACTCTTTTGCCGTTAATACTTCCATGCCGTGCATGAAGAAGCAGCCATCCCCTGTCAGACAGACGACAGGACGTTCCGGTTCAGCCAGTTTCGCGCCAATGGCTGCACCGATTGCGCTGCCCATCGCGCCAAAGTGTACATTTATATCAAACGTTCCTTCATCATACACCTTCATGTACCGAATCACATACGACATAAATTCACCGATATCTACGGTATAAAGTGCCGGTGCCGGTAAACTGCACTGCAGTTTGGTAAGCACATTCTGTGAATTATACGCTTCGTCCTGCGGCAAGCTCTCTCGCTCCGGACGTTCGTATCCAGTGCGAGACAATCCCAATTCTTTCAACTCATCGATGAGAAATAACAGACTTAAATGAATGTCACCAAGCACGGGAAGATCGACCTCATATTTGCGATGAAATACATCCTTGTCGAAATCCAGCTGAATGAAAAATCTGTCCCTCGTCAAATTCAAATTCCAGTTGTTCGTCGCCGTCTCTCCTAGGCTTGAACCGATCACCAGTATCGCTTCGCCATCGCCTTCATTGATTAATGCCGAAGCTTGCTCATGGCCTGCAAATCCGAAAACCCCTGCATGCAGGGGGTGATCATCTCTGAGCAGCCCTTTCGCTTGCGGTGTCGTCACAATCGGCCAATCGAGCATTTCGGCAAGTTCCAGCACGCTCGCCGCACTCTCTCTTGCCCCTTGTCCGACAAAGATGTAGCCCTTCTTCCTGCTGGCCAGCTCCCGCGCAGCCTGTTTGACCAGCCCCGCATCCGGCACAATCGGTGCCCTCGACGGAAATTCCGGCAGCCGCGGCGGCTCGATATCCGTCAGTTGCACATCAATAGGAATCGCTACATGCACAGGTCCAGGAACGCCGGACAAAGCGATGCCGACTGCCTTCGTTATTTCGCCGAGCAGGTCGGCTCCATCCTGTACGGTCACACTATATTTCGTAACTGGACGAAAGATTGGCTCAGCGTTCAGCTCTTGCGAGGCGTTCAGTCCGACCGTGCCGACCGGAACGGCGCCGGTGATGAACAGCACCGGCAGATGCTCGCGCATTGCGTTGGCCACACCGGTTACCAGATTCGTGCCGCCTGGCCCGCTGCATCCGATGCATACGCTCATGCTCCGTGTATATTTGGCGTAAGCAGCGGCCATATATGCCGCTGCTCCTTCATGTTTGGTCACTACAGGGGTTATCTGCTCCAGTTCATACAATTCATTATAAATGCCATTGACCGAACCGGCCGGGATACCAAAGATATAACGAACTCCCCCGGATATCAAATAATCTAGTACAGCGCGTGCAGCTTTCAATTTTAAATCCCCCTCTCAAATTCATGCCGCTCCAGACGGAGCAAGCGCAAACGACTTCACCGTCCCCGGACGGAGAAGCGTTCGTATCGCCGCGAACTATAAGCCGGCAACTTACAACATTTATAGTAGGGGGTCATCAGGTTGCATTTGGCGCACATTAGGCAACATTAGGTATAAATAAGTTGCAATTCAGGCTCTGGCTCTAGCGAGTTTTGACACGCATTAGCAGCAGCTCTGTCAATTCTGTCGCAGAATTCGGCTGGCCGAAATAATAGCCCTGCATATCGCTGCAGCCTTTGGAAAGCAGAAAATCAATTTGAGCCTGATTTTCAACCCCTTCGGCAATGACATCCAGCTTCAGGTTTTGAGCCAGCGTAATAATTGTCGTCGTAATCGCAGCATTCTCGTAATCCTCGGCAACATCCTTCAGAAAAGAGCGATCGATCTTCAATGTAGTAATCGGGAATCGCTTCAAATATCCGAGCGATGAGAATCCAGTCCCAAAGTCGTCTATCGCGATTTTAATACCGGACTCCTTGAACTGCTCCATCGTCTTCAATGTGCCTTCTGTATTTTTGATAATCACATTTTCTGTCAATTCCAGCTCCAGACATCCCGGCGACAACCCTGTCTCCTCCAATATGCTGTTCACAATATGGAGCAAATTGCGCTGCTCAAATTGCCTTGCCGAAATGTTTACAGAGACGCCCAGATTCGTGAATCCAAGACCGTGCCACACTTTCAACTGCTGGCATGCGCCCCGAAGCACCCATTCACCGATAGGAATGATCAGACCTGTTTCCTCTGCAATGGAAATAAATTCACCCGGCAGCACCATTCCCCGCTCTGGGTGATTCCAGCGAACGAGGGCCTCCACTCCGGTAATCTCTTCCGTATGATAATTAAACTTGGGCTGATAATAAATGACAAACTCGTTCTGATCAACCGCGCGGTACAAAGCGCTGACGAACTTAACGCCTTCCAGCGTCTGTCTATCCATGCCCGAGGTGTAAAATTGATAATTGTTGCCTGTCAGTTCCTTCGACTTGTACATCGCTGTATCGGCGTTCATGATCAGTATTTCTTCGGAATCGCCGTCGTAGGGAAAGATGCTGATCCCAATGCTCGTTTTAATAAAAACTTCATTCCCTTTCAGGTCAAAAGGCCGCGAGAAAGCTTCCAGCACACGTTCAGCAACGACGATTACCTCCTCCTCGCTTTGAACGCTGGGCAGAATAATGGTGAATTCATCTCCACCTTGTCTGGAGACAGTAGCACCCTTGCCCACGCATGCGCTGAGCCTGCGCGCCACTTCCTCAAGCAGAAGATCGCCGTAGCTGTGCCCGAGCGTATCGTTGATCATCTTGAACCGGTCAAGATCAAGGAAAAACACAGCGAGCTTCTCCCCATGAATTTGGGCATATGCCAGCCCCTGATTCAGACGGTCCTTGAGCAGCACCCGATTCGGCAAGTTTGTCAGACTATCGTAGTAGGCATGGTATTTGATCTTTTCCTCCATCACCTTGCGTGTCGTGATATCCTTGAACGTGACGACATACCCTACAATTAACCCGTCCTCTTTAATGGAGGAGACGACATACTCAACTGGAAAGCGCGAGCCGTCCTCTCTGAAAAACTGCTCATCCGTATCATATTCGGTGTTATTATTTTCAATATAGGAGGCGAACGCCGGCTGCTCATCCAATTGAAATGATGTAATGCGGTTAAAGATGCCGTTGTAGGATTGACCGATCAAATCCTCTTTGTTGTTATATCCCAGCATATTGGCGGCGGCCGGATTGCAGAAAGTGATGCTGCCCTCTCGATCCAGGCCAAAAATCCCTTCACCGGCAGAATTCAGAATCAGCTCTTTCTCCCGGCTGATGCGCTGCAGCCCCTTCACGGCATTTTCCAGCTCGGTGTTCTTCTCCAGCAGCTCAGAGGTGCGTTCCTCGATAATTAGCTCCTGCTTCTCCATATAAAGCAAGTTGGACAATACCGAAGCCGCCGTGTCGACGATGGATTGAGCAAGCTGCATGCTGGCCTGGGAGTAGACCCGTCCTTTTTCTTGAAGGTTGACGACAGCAATCGTGCCCAGCACTTGTCCGATCGATACCATCGGCATCATGAATATGCCTTTAATGCCGAATCTTCGGCAGGCGTCATGATTTGGTCGGGGATCAGCCATTACATCCGGCACCAGCACCGACTTCTTCGTGCGGATAACCTCCTGGAACATCTGATCCTTGCTATGGTCGATCTTGATTTTACTGTGCGTCTTCATCCAGTCCTCTTCCGTCCAATCGCTGCCTTTGCTAAGCCGGGCCGGCTTAATTCTTCGTCCAGCCAACGGGTCGAGCAAATGAGCCCCGATATTGGAGTTGTCGAGCACCCGTCCAATGTAGCTGAAGCACTTGTCCAGAACTTCCTGCAGCGATGAGCACATCGACAAGTCTCTGGATACGTCAAGCAGCAGTTGCTTCTCCGCAATTAGATTTTCCTTGCGTGTCAGGTCATTGGCGTTGCGAATCGCGACTGCTGCCATGTTGACGTATGCTTCAACCGTCTGAATTTCGGAATCGGTCAGATTCATCGGAATTCCGTAATCGAACAGGAACACAAGTCCGAACAATTCCCCTTCATAGGAAATCGGCCCTACCAGCAAAGATTTAATCTGAAATGAGGCGAGTGCTTGGGGATCAGGCCGTTGATCGGCAGAAGTATCAGGAATATAGATCATTTTGCCTGTTTCGATGACTTCCTTCGCCAGGTAATCCTGCTCTGGACTAATTACGTGCATATCGAGCGTCATGCCATTGATAACCTCAGGCTTGCCAACGTAGCCTCTGAAAGTTCCGTCACCTTGCGGCAAATAAATACCCACCGAATCGCATGTCACAATTTCTTCGGAAATGGCGGTCACAACATGGCGGAGAACTTCCTGCAGTTCTAAGTTCGTGTTGATTAATTTTGTAATATTGGCCAGGCGAGAATATCTCGTTTGCTCTTTGGACATGGATGAACCCCCCCGTTAAATCGCCATTTTATAGTATGTACACTGGTTCCTTGTCTGTTATCTGATTCGACAAATCCTCTTCAAATCCTTCTCATTTTTTGATATTGTGTGGAATGAATTCCCAATAATCATTAAGAACTACTTGCCTTAAATTGATATAGGCCACTGGTCTTTAGTTCATTGTGCCGATGTCTCCAGACCTGCGATATGCTTTTCCCTCCTTTATACCCGACTGTAGATCGAAAGTCGGTTTCTCACAGCCTCTTTTTTTGATAAGATGAATTATGCAGTCATGTCGGGGTGCATGGATTGAACAGAATGGAGATGTGGTATGGATCAAATCATTGAATTATTAAAATATGCTTTTCTGGGCATTCTGCAGGGAGCGACCGAACCAATCCCAATTTCATCGAGTGGTCATTTGATTATCGCTCAAGAGCTGCTCGGGATACATATCGAAGGACTCAGCTTTGAGATTCTCGTTAACTTTGCTTCATTAATAGCCGTACTCTATGTTTTTCGTAAAGATATCATTCGTGTCATTGCCAATAGCTGGCGTTTTTTACGGACACGGGACCACGATGCCAAGAGCGATTTCATGTTTGCCGTCTATGTGGTTGCCGGTTCAGTTCCCACGGCCCTTATCGTATTCCTGCTGGGCGATGCGGTTGGCCATTTGAAAAGTACGAAAATGATCGGATTTACCCTGCTTCTCACGGGGATTGCCTTATGGCTCATCCGCAATCTCCGAGGCAAGAAAGCAGATGGCGATCTGAAGTTAAAGGATGCCATTCTCGTCGGAATCGCGCAAGGCATCGCGATTTTGCCCGGCATCAGCCGCTCAGGATCGACAATTGTCGCTTCCATGGCTGCGGGGATGAAAAGAGATACCGCACTGCGCTACTCCTTCTTCCTCTATATACCTGTCAGCTTCGGCGCAATGATACTGTCTGTTAAAGATATGGCCGCCGATCCCGGATTGTCGGAGAAGATACTTCCTTATTCCGTCGCATTCCTATGCTCGCTTGTCGCCTCCCTCATCGCCTTGCGCTGGTTTATCGGCATTATGGCGAAAGGCAACCTGCTTGGCTTTGCCATCTACTGCTGGATTGTCGGCACGGCAGTGCTTATCTTTCTATAAGAATAAATGATTACATGCATTGTTTCACTAAGCCATCAAGACCAGTACAGTACAAGCTCTGCCTGGCACCCCGACATCTTCTTTCATGCGAACGACTTCGCTTTCCTCTGGACAGAGAAACCGTTCGCATTTTGCTTCGAAACCAGTTGAAGCAATTAGCGTATTACACATTAGGTTTACCAAATTTTCCAGAGGAGGAAGAATGAATGAAGAAGTACGTTGCTTCCATCGTAGCAATTCTATTATTACTGACCGCAGTCCCAGCATTCGCAGCCAATGAAGTGATCGCCGTTAACGTTCAGATTAATGACAAAGCCCTCCAATTCCCCGATGCACAACCTCATGAGCGCAACGGTATCCCAATGGTGCCAATCCGCACCGCAGCAGACAACCTTGGCCTTGATGTTTCCTTTGATTCGAAGACGCGGGATATCGTGCTGGAAGGTCCTGGCGTACATATTGCTTTTACAACAGGCTCATCGGTAGCGAACGACGGCGATGCTCGCCTTTCATTCGATACCCCGGCCATAACGGTTAAGAACCGGGTGTATGTGCCGCTTGCATTCTTCGAGAAAGTGCTCGGTCTGACAACCTCCTATGACACTGCCACGAAGACAGCTTCTATCGCTGCTATGCCGGTTGCACCAGAGACGACTGTCGAGCACGTTGTCTCCCTGCTGCAAGAAGGCAAGCATCAGCAGTTGGCAGATCGCTATTTTGCAGACAACCTGAAACAAATAATTTCCATGGACGAACTGGATGCTGTCTGGAAGCAGATTACTGCTACAGCCGGCAGCTATATTGAGATCATCGATGTTTACCAAGCGATGATGGATGAGAATATCGAGCTTACCGAAGCGCATCTAAAGTTTGAAAAAGCGAATTTCAAGCTGGTTTATCCCACCGACAACAACGGAAAATTCATGGATCTGAAGCTTATGCCACTTCCCATAGAGGCGGAGAAGCCTCAAGAGGTTGTTGAGGAGGAAATTGTCATCGGCAAAGGAACTGCCTATGAGCTCGGAGGGACGCTGACCCTGCCGAAAAACGTCAATGGGCCTGTACCCGCCATCGTGCTCGTGCATGGTTCAGGACCGAACGACCGTGATGAGACCGCCTTCGGTTTCAAACCTTTCCGCGATATCGCCTATGGATTGGCTAAACAAGGTGTCGCCGTACTGCGCTATGATAAGCGCACCTACGCTCATGCGAACAGCTTTACACCAGAAGACGCTAAGAAAATAACGGTCAAGGAAGAAACCGTCGATGACGCGATATTGGCCGGAAAGCTGCTGAAAAGCGATAAGCGGATCGATTCGACACAAGTGTATCTCGCAGGCCACAGCCTTGGCGGTATGCTTGCGCCGCGAATTGATGCCGAAGGCGGCGATTTCGCCGGTCTTGTGCTGATCGCCGGTTCACCGCGAACGCTGTGGGAAATCATTCACGACCAGGGGCTGGACGCGGTAGCAGCGATGGATGCCAATCATCCTGCGCGCCCGGCCACAGAAGCTTGGCTGGCAAGCGAATATGCCAAAGCCAAATCGATTGCCGACATGTCTGCTGCCGAAGCCGCCAAAACAACTGCATTCGGCATTCCCGCAATATACTTCAAGGAAATGGACAGCCATAGCACAGCAGATTATGCAGCCAAACTGACCAAGCCGGTGCTTGTACTGCAAGGAGAAACCGACTTCCAGGTTTACGCAGACAAGGATTATGTACGCTGGCAGGAGCTGTTCAAAGGCAAAACAAACGCAAGCTTTAAACTGTATCCCAACATGAACCACTTCCTCGTCGAATACGACGGCCCAGGCGCTGGTACAACCAAGGAATATTTGGCGCCAGGCCTGGTTTCGCCAAAGTTAATCGATGATATTGCAAGCTGGATATTGAAACTCCAGAAGTAGCAAGCGCAGCAGGCAATGACATCCCCATAATGCAGCGGCTCCCCGACATCCAACCGGATCTCAGGGAGCCGCTTTGCTAAGGGGGGGAACTTGTTCGGATTGCAGAGTCCTCTAAACGAATTCCACCGCTCGTGAAGTCCAGACAACCGCACGCTCCTATGGGGTCAAGAAAAAAAGTGCCGCTCATCCGGATGATCCCCGTCATGAACTACACTTTTTTAGGCAGCCGCCAGGCTCATATACTTCTGATTACTTTATGATGCGCTCGCCATCATAGGACGCGATAATGCCGTACAGATCAGGACGGCGGTCACGGAATATCCCCCACTCAATCCGCTGTCTCTCCAACAGATCCAGATCGAACTCAGCAACAAGTGTCGTCTGTTCCGTGCGGCCGGCTTCAGCCACTTTATTCCCCTGCGGACCTGCGATGAAGGAGGAGCCATAGAAGGTAATCTCCGAATCTTCATCACTTTCCACACCAATCCTGTTCGAAGCGATCACCGGCACAAGATTCGCCGCCGCGTGGCCGAGCATGCACATTTGCCAATGATCCTTAGAGTCAATCCCGCCATCCTCCGGCTCGGAACCGATCGCTGTCGGGTAGAACAAAATCTCCGCACCCATGAGCACCATACATCTCGCCGCTTCCGGATACCATTGATCCCAGCAAATGCCGATGCCGATCTTGCCATATCGCGTCTTCCACACTTGAAAACCTGTATCCCCAGGGTTGAAGTAGAACTTCTCCTCGTAGCCAGGACCGTCAGGAATGTGGCTTTTGCGATAGCTGCCGAGCACTTCCCCGTCTGCATCGATCACAGCCAGCGAGTTGTATCGGGCATTGTTCTTCTTCTCGTAAAAGCTGATCGGCAGAACAACCTGCAGCTCTTTTGCAAGTGCGCGGAAGTGGGCTACAGCTTTATTCTCAGCCAGTTCGGTTGCATATTGATAGTAATCCGCCTTTTCCTTCTGGCAGAAATACGGCGTTTCGAACAGCTCCTGCAGCAAAATGATTTGCGCGCCCTCTCCTGCAGCTTCCCGTACGAGCTTCTCAGCCTTTGCAATATTTTCGTCCATATTCCATGAGCAGCTCATCTGGGTTGCCGCTACTTTCACTTTTCTCATCATGCTCATCCTTCCTGAGCGGACGCAATCTGCTGCTGTGTCGTGCAGTGGACATTGCCGCCCTCTTTAATTATGGCCATCCCATTAACGGTACGAATCCGTCGCTCGGGATACAGACGCTGCAGCGTCGCCTCCGCTTGGCGGTCCGTTTCTTCCGCCTCACCACCGAATACCGGCAGAATGATGCCGTCATTTACAAAGTAAAAGTTTAGATAGCTCAACGTCAGTCGATTGCCCTCGTGATATCTTGCCGGCGGTCCCTCGATTTGTACAATATCCAGCTTCCGTCCTTTGGCATCCACAGCTTCCTGCAAAATGCGCAAATTGTCCTGTGTTATCTCATAGTTCTCGTCTGCCGGATCACTGTGCACCTGCAGGATCACTTGGCCAGGGGCAGCAAAACAGGCAATATTATCGACATGCCCATCCGTCTCGTCACCGAATAGCCCTCGTTCCAGCCAAATTACGTTCTCCACGTTCAAATATTGCTGCAAATCGCGCTCGATCTGCTCTTTGGTCATTTCCGGGTTGCGATTCGTATTGAGCAGACATTCTTCTGTCGTAATCGCCGTACCTTCCCCATCAACATGAATGGAGCCGCCTTCCATGACAAGCGGGGCGTCGAAACGCTTGATGTCGTAATGGGTGAGCATTTGCGGAGCAACGTCATCATCAAGGTCCCAAGGCGAATATTTGCCTCCCCAGGCATTGAACTTCCAGTTTACCGCAGCTACACTGCCATCCTGCCCGCGCAGAAATGTTGGCCCGTTGTCTCTGAACCAGGCATCGTTATGCGGGATCGGCAGCAGTTCCACCGGGTGCTCGGAAGATTCAAAATAAGCTTGCACATGGTCAATGTCATCCGGATTGACAATGACAGCTACCGGTTCGAATTCCGCAATTGCCCGGGCAATTGCGGCATAACCTTCGCACACAGCAGCGTAATCTTCAGGAAAACACATTGATTGTTGAACCGGCCAGGAAATAAACGTGCGCTCGTGACGCGTCCATTCCGCCGGCATATAATAGCCTAATTGTTGCGGCAGCATAATTTATCCCACTCACTTTATCGTATATTATTGTCTAGCTGTCTCATAATGACCCGTCTCCATCATATAACAAAGCGCTGCAAGCGTAAACGGCTTCTCCATTTTCTAATGGAGAAGCGCTAATTTCGCAGAGAAATAGAAGGGTGGCTTTGGCAAGAGGCGTGTGTGAACGTTACTCATCCGTTTCGCCGGAGAACAGGGGTCAGTTTGACGATCATCTGCTCCATCGTCTCGGCATTCCGCTTGTACATCGCCATAGCGCGCTTGTCGCGTGTTGCCTCAGCGAACAGTTCAAGATCAGCCTGAATTTTCTTGATGGAAGTGAGCAGCAGCGCTTTTCCGGCAGGGGCCGGCACTTCCTTCTGATCATCGTACAAATCGACATACAACTGTCGGTAAGCATCCACCTGACCGAGAAACACATCCTCAACAGCGAGTCCTAACGTCTTTAATTCCTCTTCTACCCACTCTTGGCTTACACCGATTGTAACAAGCGGCTCATCCATAAAGTTCCCATCCATAATGACTACCTGCGGCTCAACTTCTGTCGATGGCCTGGCTCCCAAATCACTGGCGGTAAGCGGCTGCTTGTCCTTCTTGAGCAGCACGCTCAGCTCACCTGTCGTCTCCATAACGGCAAACTCCACATCAGCAACATTAAACACACTTTTGCCACGCAACTGCTCCAATAGTTCGTCCGCCGTCAGACGCTCTTTAAGCAGATTCGTCTCCATTACTTTGCCGCCTTTGATCATCACTCTGCCCTTGCCGTCAAACCAGTTGCGCAGCCGTTTGCTTTTCAAAGTCAGCCACTCTACAGAAAAGGGTACCAGAAACCATACAGACAGCGCGATAAGACCATAGGAATAGTGCGCTTCAATGTCAGTCGATATAAAGCCCGCCAGCTCCCCCAATGTTATTCCCAGTACATATTCAAAAAGGGAGAGCTGCGATATTTGCTTCTTACCCAAAATCCGGGTCATCAAAAATAAAATGATCAGCGCGCCTAACGAACGAATAATGATTTGCCCCCACATTGGCACAACGTTCAACTCCTTTGTATCCCGTGGCAACTTTGAAAAAAGCGCAAGGAATTTGTATAGTTGGTTTTAACCGGGTATACAAATTGTTCCACATCAGCCGCTTTTTAAAGCTTCCTTTTCTTGGGGACACTAGCCGAACACGAAAAAAACCCTATAGCATCTGCGCTCTGATTGCCCGAATGGTAGCATTGACAGCTTCCTCCAGCGGTGGTGTTGTCGTTGTGAAGGGATGTTTTGCATTAAATGTATGGTCTCCGTCCTTGATCCGCACCCATGAGATTAACGGGTTAGCCTTCACAATCCGCGCAGACCCTTCAATTAACCGTTTATGATCATTATCGCCTTGTATGAGCGCAAGCGGCACTTTCAGCTTGGAAATCCGGCTGTCGATATTAAATTGCTCTGCATGCTCTTCCAAATCATCAGCGATGATGCGTTCCAGCGGCATCTGCTGGTTTGTGCGGGCATTGGCAATATAGGTAACGCCCTCGTCCCTCATGCGCTGCAATGCAGCCTCGCCAAACATCGATTCAAACTGCACCGTCCCATTCCATGAGACGATCCCTGTGATGGTGTCAGGATGATCCAAACCATGCACAATCGCTTCGCCCCCGCCTCTGCTGTGTCCTAGCAGAATGACGCGACCTGCCATGGGATGTCTGCCCTTGAGCGGCAGCGTCCCCCGCTTAATTAGGCTGATGACACTTTGGATATCCTCCAGATCCCCTGTGATCGTCTGCTGTCCGAACTTCTCCAACTCGTCGAAATCAGTCAATGAGCCGCCCACTCCGTTGCGCGTCAAATTGATTCGCACCACATCGAATGTTTCTGCCAGCCGGTCTGCAGCGTAAGGGAACATTCCCCAATCTTTGAATCCTTTGAAACCATGGACAATGACAATGGAAGCTTCCGCTTCGCTGTTGCGTGCAGGATGATAATCCCCGCGCAAGATGCGCCCCGAGCCCTGCGTCACTTCATACTGAAAAGATTCATGCATGATGACTCCTCCTTCAAATTCATTGTATAATAGGACTATTCATTGTTAAGGAGTGATTGCGTTTTATGAAAATCGTTATCGCTATTGATTCATTAAAAGGGAGTTTGTCGTCTATAGATGGAAGCGCTGCAATTGCGGAAGGCATACGCGAAGTCTACCCTGAAGCGATTATCAGCGCCTTGCCTTTGGCCGATGGGGGAGAAGGCACCGCTGAAGCACTGGTGACAGCAACGAACGGCTTTTTTGAAAGCGCGGTTGTAACCGGCCCGTTAGGCCAGAGCACCGACGCGCAATACGGCATACTCGGCGATGGGGTAACGGCCGCCATCGAAGTTGCCGCAGCTTGCGGGCTTCCTCTCATCTCGGCTGATGAACGCAATCCACTGCTGGCGACCACTTACGGGGTGGGAGAATTGATTTTGGAAGCCATACGTCATGGCTGCCGAAAGTTTATTATCGGACTTGGCGGAAGCGCCACGAACGATGGAGGAGTCGGTATGCTGCAAGCGCTAGGCTTCCGTTTTCTTGACGAGCACGGACAGGATGTCGGCCGCGGCGGACAAGCACTGACACGCCTTCATCAAATCGAGTCTGACGGGGCCGAGCCGCTGCTTCGTGAATGCAGCTTCCAGGTGGCATGCGATGTCGATAATCCACTCTATGGCCCGGAGGGAGCAGCCTATATTTTTGCTCCGCAGAAGGGCGCTACTGCGGAGATGGTGCAGCAGCTGGATGAAGGATTGCAGCAGTTTGCCGCTGTTGCACAACAAAGCTCCGGCATCGAGCTGTCCAACATTCCGGGAGCTGGCGCTGCGGGCGGCCTTGGCGCGGCATTCGCTGGATTTCTTCATGCTGAATTGCAATCCGGCGTTGAGCTGGTGCTTGGCGCACTCAACATGGAACAGCATCTGATTGGGGCACAGCTGCTTATTACCGGCGAAGGCCGCCTCGATGGGCAAACCTCACGCGGCAAAGCGCCGCTTGGCGCAGCCAAGCTCGCAGCCAAGCACGCCATTCCTGTCATCGCCTTGGCAGGCAGCGTCGGTCCAGAAGCCAAAGCCTTGAACGAAGCTGGAATCAGTGCTTATTTCCCTATACTGAGCGGCCCGATGACGCTTGAGCAAGCCATGAATCCGGCTATTGCCGCACAGCATATGAAGTCAACAACAGAACAATTGCTGCGTCTGCTGAAAGCTGCCGGATGGTCTGCAAATTTGGCTAAGTTATAATTGCTGTATACTATTCTCCATTATAGCAGACCCGAAAACGGGACGCATAGCGGTGCAGCTCAACACCCGGCCCGCTGTTCCGTTTCGTCTCTGCATTATCCCCATAATTTCAATCCGACAGCGGCTCCCAGCACCATCGCAATAAACAACAGCCGCTTGGCATTTTTCGGTTCGCCATATAATACCATGCCCAGAATTGCGCCGCCGGATGCACCGATTCCAGTCCATACCGCATAGGCAGTGCCCATCGGCAAACTCTCCATCGCGATCGCCAAAAACAAGAAACTCCCTCCGAACCCGGCAATTAATAACGCCATCGCCGTCTTCGTCTGTTCTTTATTCAATTTATTGATCATGACTACGCCAAACATCTCAAAAATGCCGGCCAAGACTAGAAATGCCCAATTCATACCGCACCCTCCTTCTCTGCCTTCTGCTCATCGGTAACAAGCTTAAGTCCGACGACACCGCCCAGCAGCAAAACAATCAGCGCAATTTTAATTAATTTGAAGGGCTCACCGAACAAAATAATTTCTGAGATGACTGTGCCTGCTGTTCCAAGACCAACGAACACCGCGTATACCGTGCCGACAGGCAAACTGCGAGCCGCCATAATCATCAAGTAAAAACTGACGATAATAGCGATAATCGTCCCTGCCCACTCCAATACCCCGGTTGCATGTTTGAGCCCGATCACCCAGCAAACCTCGAACAATGCAGCGACAACAACTTTCGTCCAGTTATTCATAAGCTCTCGCTCCTTTCGAATTTGCTAAATTTATTATTGACATAACGAAAAGAAAAAAGCCCAAGAGATAACTGATCGCGAAATCAGTTATTCTCCCAGGCTTTTATCCTTCCGTGGCACAGCAGGTGCTGTGAGTTTCCCCTCGGACCAGACCAGTTTAGCACTGCGGAACCCTAGAAAACGTTTCTTATTTAGCTGCCCTTTATTATACATGAGGCAGGGCGTACGTCAAGACCTTTTGACGATGTCGATTATTTCCTGGAGATGCGCATAAACACATAAGGACTGCATAGTTCTCCATCTACATCGTATCGACAAAGCGCTCCAAATCATTGCCGATCGTAAACAAATGCGCGCGGTTTTCAAATTCGCAGCGGTCGAGCGGCAGTGGAAGCTGCTTGTGATACTCACGAATGCTGCGCAGTTCCTCATGAAGTCCATCTTCCTGCACATCACTAAAGCCGTTGCTCAATTTAAGCAAAAATTTGCCGATGCGCTCCCCCTGCTCCATCTGGGAAGTAATTTGCGAAATAGATGGCAGCATTCGTTCCAGCAAATCAAATTGCTTTTGTTTATTTTCAAAATAAATCATATATTTATTATTTTTACGCTGCTTGTGATTTTCTGAATCCAGCAACGCCAGCCGTTTGGCCCGACGGAGCAAATCGGAGAGATGCAGCACTTCCCTGCCATCCCACATCGTGTAGCCATCCAGTAAATAATTGGCGTATTCTTTCAAAATTGTCGCAATCAGCTGATCGGTCTGCCGCTTCAATGCATCGAGCTGCTTGTCGATGCTCGGCATATACCAGTTGATCAGCAGTGCAACCCCAAGCCCGATCACCACAACGAGCAATTCATTGAGATAAAATGCCGCCTCAACCTGCTTATGCATGTATACATGCATCATAATAACCGAGCTGCTGGCAATGCCCTCCTGAACGCGCAGCGCTACACTTAACGGAATGAACAGCAACAATAGCACCAGAAAGCTGTAAGGCTGATAGCCGAGCAATTCGAACAGCGCGCTTGAGATAAAAAGCCCGAGCATACAGGCATAGAAACGGGTTAACGCCGCATGCTTGGACTGTTTGCGTGACTTTTGAATGCACAGCAGGGTAAGAATGCCGGCTGCCGAGTAGTACTCCACCTGCAGAGACTGGGCGATCAGAACCGAAATACTGACCCCAATTGCCGTTTTAATTGTACGATAACCAAAAACTTTCAATATCCCGACCAATAACTCCACCTGATTTCCTGGCTGATATTGAAATTATACTAAAGAATACGTTCGAATGTAAGTAAAGCTGTCACAGATCTATCTTGATAAAATGTTCCACCGTTGGAAACGGATCATAAAAATGATGCAGCAGACGTTTCCACTCCTGATATTCCGGCGATCCCCGAAACCCTATTGTGTGATCCTCAAGACTCTCCCACCACACCAGCAAAATATATTTTTGACTGTCTTCCATACATTTTTGCAGCTCATGCTTTACATAACCCGGCCTGCCCGAGATGATCGCCGAAGCTTCTCTAAAATTATTTTCAAATGCTTTCGTCATGCCTGGCTTGATCTGCAGCATTGCTACTTCGAGTATCATGTCAGCACCTCCGGAAATGATTAGAATCAATAAATCATTGAAATTATAGAAAGGACGAGACTCAGGTGTGCTGCTGCGGCGGGTTCGCAGGGTGTTTCCAATCGCCTTTCAAAGCAGGATTTCTTATGGCCATGATCCGCGATCAAAGCAAAAGGGCTATGTGGAATTCTAACGCTGATGAGCGGCGCTATTTAGGAAAATTCAGCCCCATAAATATTGTAAGGAAACTGAGCCACCTTATTTCTAGAAAATCGCATGATTTCAGCCGTCCAAGGGGCGAATAAGCGCTGTGGTAAGCGTTAGATTTGCAAAAGGGCCATTTGAGGCCATTTAAGCGCTGTGACAAGCGTTAGCACAAGATCCCCCGCTCGCATGTATTCTTCAACCACTAATTTTGGCTTTGAGCCATAATTATACTTTTATTTTAATTAGTTTTCCTGTAAATTTCCTTGAAAATATTTTGCATAAAATTCCCCGTCAGGGTCCTCGTGCATTTCACCCCCTTATTCCTGCAACTAGCCACTAAAAGCATTGCATCATGTCGCTGGCATGATATTCTATATGAACAAATCCCATCAGACGTTGAACCGCCTTGTCGCCAGTTCGTCAGGCCAGCGTTCGCATTGCAGCAAAAATCGGGAAGGAGCCGCGCATTTGAAGTTGATTATTGATCAGTCACTGGACCACAAAGATATTGAAATTACGATTAAATGCGGATTGATAGATGAGGACCTTGAGCGGCTGATCGCCCAGATCCGTCTGTTCTCATTTTCCATAACCGGCAAAAAGGATGGCCGCAGCCACCAAATCCGGCTAGAGGATGTTTATTATTTTGAATCTATCGACAATAAGACCTTCATCTATTGCGAGCAAGCGGTGTATGAATCCAGCCTCAAGCTTTACGAACTGGAGGGACATCTCGCCCAGAGTCATTTCGCGCGGATCAGCAAATCCTGCATTTTGAACATCAGCAAGCTGTCCAGCGTGAAGGCGCTGCTGTACGGCAAATTCGAAGCCCAATTAATCAACAAGGAGAAACTTATTATTAATCGGCATTACGTCCAAGCACTCAAGGAAAAAATTCAATTTTAAAGGAGGCCGTACGATTGTCGACACTTAAAACTCATTTTACCATTATCTGTTACTCCTTCACCTTCCTCGTTCTGCTGTACGCAGTGATGGATGCCGTGGAAATATTTCCGCCGCTATCCGCCGGAAACATCTTTCTCTTTATGGGCATGACGGTCTCTATCAAGCTATTGATTGCGCTGACCGACAAGCTGCCTGTCAAAAATGGCACACTCGCCTCATTGATCCGTATCGCAGATATTATCATCGTCGTATTTACACTCGGAATTTTGTTCGAGCTGTTCCCGCTCGATTGGTTCTATATTTTGTGTACCTTGGGCATGATTCTCATCATCTACTTCGGTGTGGGGAGCATTCTTATGATCAAAGATCAGGCCGATGCCAATGCAATTAACAAGCAGCTTAGGCTCAATCAGCACAAATTAGCAAAGAAGGGTGAGCGCCTTGAATAAAATTATCGAAGTAACTGGCCTCAAAAAATCTTTTGGCAGTGTGCAGGCCGTCAAGAAAGTCGACTTCTGCGTTATGCAGGGCGCGATGTTTGCTTTTCTCGGGCCTAATGGCGCCGGCAAGTCGACAACGATCGATATGGTGACAACACAATTGCGTCCGGATGCCGGTGAAGTTCTCGTGAATGGCTTCCGGCTTGGTCAGGAAGATGAACGCATCCGCGCTTCCATTGGCATTGTTTCCCAGGACAGCCTGCTTGATCCGTTGCTTACTGTAGAGGAAAACCTGTATGTACGAGGCGGGTTTTACAAACTGTCCAAAGCCGCGCTCAAAACCGCGATTGCACAAGCTTCGGCAACTGCCGATGTGAACGACTTTCTGAAGCGGCCATATGGCAAGCTGTCCGGGGGACAGCGCAGGCGAGCCGATATCGCACGAGCATTGATCAACACGCCGCGAATTTTATTTTTGGATGAACCGACAACCGGACTGGACCCGCAAACCCGCAAAAATGTGTGGCAGACCATCCGTCAGCTCCAACAGCAGCAAGGCATGACCATCTTCCTAACCACGCATTACATGGAAGAAGCCGCCCAAGCGGACTTCATCACGATTATGGATCATGGCGAGGTGCTTGCCCAAGGAACCCCGCTCACGCTTAAGGATCGCCACGCGCAGGATACACTTAAACTGTTGCCCAAAGATAGCGGGGCGTTGGCTGTTATGCTGGATAGCTTGCAGGTCCCTTACACGGTCGCCAGCGAGGTGTTTCAAATTCCGCTGCAGCAAACAACGGCGGCGCTGCCGATCATTGACCGCGCTCGTGACAACATCGCCAATATCGAGATTATTAACGGTACAATGGATGATGTGTTTTTGAATCTTACCGGAACGGAGGTTAGAGGCTAATGCTTGTGATCGCTAAGCGGAACTTGAAAATCTTCTTCAGAGATAAAAGCGCCGTATTTTTCTCCTTTTTGTCTGTCATCATTATTCTTGGCTTATATGTTATTTTTCTGGGGGATTTAATTACCAGCGGGTTGCAGGGAGTCGCAGAGGTTGACTTTCTCATCAACAGTTGGGTGATGGCTGGCATTTTGGCGGTCACCTCCGTCACTTCGACGTTAGGCGCATTCAGCATTATGGTCGAAGACCGCAGCCGTAAAATTATGAAGGATTTCAAGGTTGCCCCGATTAAGCGGCGTGATATTGCCGCTGGCTATATTCTCGGCGCCTTCATCATCGGCGTAATTATGAGTGTCACCACCTTAATTCTGGCGGAGCTGTTCATCGTTCTGACCGGAGGCGAACTGCTGCCGCTTACATCACTTCTGAAGGTACTGGCAATTATCCCGCTGGCCGTGCTGGCAAGCAGTTCCATCGTATTCTTTATTACTTCTTTCCTGAGCAGCCAAAGCGCGTTTACGACAGTCAGCACCATTATCGGCACATTGATCGGCTTTCTCACCGGCATTTACATTCCCATCGGTTCGCTGCCGGAAGCCGTTCAATTCATCATCAAGGTGTTCCCGGTGTCCCATGCTGGATCATTGCTTCGTGAGGTCATGCTGGAGCGGCCCATGGAGCTTTCATTCGCGGGGGCGCCTGCGAGCGTCGTAGAGGATTTTAAAGTAAGCATGGGCGTCAACTATCAGTTCGGCAGCTTCTCAACGACCGCCGGAACCAGCGTTGCAATCCTGTTAGCTACGACTGCCGTCTTCTATGCGCTCGCGGTTGTTATGATGGCCAGGCGCCCATAAGCGGACTGTCTGTTAGGGATTTTTATAATGAGCCATGATAGCGCAGCAGCAGATCGTTTGCAGGGCAGCCTGATGACTGTCCAAATGCATTTCGCCCACCTTGTTATATCACCGAAAAATATCGTGCATAAATAATATACTTTAGTTTATTGTCGTTCCCCCCTGTTCCTTCTAGGATAGAAATAAATCCGCTATCGAGGAAAGGAAGCTGGTTTCTTCTATGCCAACCAACTACATCATTGTATATCCGCAGCATGCGACAGCCCAGGAGCGGCTCGCCGCACATGAAATTCGCCGCTATGTTTATTTGCGCACGTCGCAGCTGCTGCCCTTGCTGTCTTCGAATGAACTTCCGGAGGGGATGAGCGGCTTTGCCGTCTCACAGGAAGGAGCAGGGCAGTCATACCGCATCTATACCGTAACTACGCCACAAAATCACACCTGGGTGCATGTCACCGGAGGGGACGAAGGCGGAATATTGTACGCCGCATATCGGGTAGCAGAGCAGCTCGGAGTTCGCTTTGCCTTGCACGGCGATATTATTCCGGATAGTCAGATTCCCTTGTCGCTGGCATTCGCGGAGGAGCACGGCAAGCCGCTGTTCGAGCTCCGCGGCATTCTGCCATTCCATGACTTCCCGGAGGGGCCCGATTGGTGGAGCGTGGACGATTACAAGAGTGTCATCGCCCAACTTCCCAAGCTGCGAATGAACTTCTTTGGGTTGCATACGTACCCGGAGAAGGAACCGAATCCGCTATCTTACAATGCCGAGCCGGCCGTATGGATCGGCTTGCCCGAGGATGCCGGAAGCTGCGTGAAAGCCAGCTACCCGTCACGCCACTTTACAACCGAAAGCGAAGTATGGGGCTATGCGCCCAAGGCAACAAGCAGTTTCTCTGATGGGGCAGGAGAGCTGTTCGACCGTGACGATTACGGTGCGCCCCACATGGAAGGAATGGCACCATGGCCGGCAGATGAGCAGGCTGAGAATAAGCTGTTCGATCAATTTGGCGAGCTGCTGGGCGATATATTCTCCTTCGCGAAACAGCTTGGCGCGCAGTCTTGTGTTGGAACCGAGCTGCCGCTGACCATTCCGGCCAGACTTCGGCAGCGTCTGACGGCAGCTGGGATTGATCCGGACAAGCCGGAAACAGTACAGCGGCTATATGAAGGCATCTTTAAACGCATTCAGCATGTGCATCCGCTGGATTATTACTGGCTCTGGACACCGGAGGAATGGACGTGGAACGGCAATACCAAGGAGCAGTCGCAAGTGATCCTTCAGGATATCCAGGCAGCCGTTGCGGCGGTGGACACCACCGCCTCACCATTCAAGCTGGCTACCTGCGGATGGGTGCTTGGCCCGCAGGAGGATCGAACCTTATATGATCGTGTGCTGCCGGATACCATGCCTTTTAGCTGCATTAACCGCCAGTTTGGCTTTGAATTTGTGGATGACGGCTTCCAGGCCGTTCAACAGCGTCCAACCTGGGCGATTCCCTGGATGGAGGACGACCCTGCACTCATTCTCCCTCAGCTCTGGGCTGGACGAATGCGCAGAGATGCAGCAGATGCAGCCGCCTATGGCTGTAATGGGCTGCTGGGCATTCATTGGCGCACCCGTATCATCGAACCGAACGTCGCAGCGCTGGCAGCTGCCGGGTGGGAGCAATCCGGGTGGAATCCGCATACAGATTATCCGGCAAGCGCCGATGCCGATCACGAAGATCCGCGGGCTGAGGGAGCTATCGGAGGGCAGAGCATTACCTTCCCTGCAGTGGCGGAAGACGACGCACCGGAAGGGACGGCAGCAGCGTATGTAACAGGCCGGATTGGCAGCGAAGGCTACCGCATGCACATTCCCGGCGGGTACTACGATGTATCCTTGACCTTGCGGGAAGCAGCGGGCAATAATGGGCCCGCCAGCATCATGAATGTATCGGTCTACGGACAATCGGAAGGCCAGGCCATCTCCCGTATTGTCGACTTGGCGGAGCAGGCGGATCATCGAGGGAGCTATACACTGACTTTCAAGAATATTCAGGTCATTGACGGTCTTCTAGGAGTCATGCTGCGTCCCCTTCGCGGCGAAGCCGCCCTATGCGCTGTTGAGGTTGCCGGACAGCCTTACGGTTACGATCCTGAGCAGGAAAATGTCTTCTCGCGCAAAATCAATTGCGGCGGCAGCGCCCATGGACAATATGAGGCCGACCTGCCTGTCATAACGGTACGGCAGCGCCATCTGCCTGTAGAAGACTTCTACCTGGACTGGGCAACCACGCGCTTCGGACCGGAAGCAGGTGCCGATATTGCGGAGGTATTCAGTGCCCTAGATGGCAACCTTCCCCGCCCTGTCGTCTGGGTGACCGGACCTGGCAGCGACATTGCGCCCAACCGCTCGTCATGGCAAATTGTGTCCAATGGCTACGCCTTCGTGGACCGGCTCGAAGCGCTTCGTGAACGTGTCGCAGGCAAAGGCAACCTTGAGCGCCTGGACTACTGGCTGCATCAATTCCGCTATTTGCGCTGTGCTGCCCGCATCGGCTGCGAGCTTGGCAGTTATGAGGCCATAGCGGAGAAGATCGGGAGCAGAACCTCGCCTGATGAACAGAAGGCACTGGCCATAGCGGAGCTGCTGCCGCTTCGTATATCACTGGCGGCATCAATCTCGGAGCTCAATCGCCATCTGCTGGCTGCTGTCTCTACTCCCGGGGAATTGGGCACCGTTTCCAATGTGCAGCAGCAAGCAATGCACAAGCTTCTGCAGCGAAGCGGGCAGCAGCTTGCGCAATGGCTTGGCGAGCCGCTGCCTCCCGAGGCGACGCCGTCTGCTTATTACACTGGGGAACCAAGAATGATTGTACCTACTGTAAGAACGCTCCTCAGTCAGGGAGAAGAACTCCGATTAACCATTCTCTTCCTCGGCGTGCAACCAGACGATGCAGCAGTGTACTGGAGCGTGCTTGGAGGGATCGAATACAATCGCATCCCGCTGCAGCATGTAAGCCGGGGCGTGTATTCTACCGTCATCCCGGGCAGTGATGAGGATTTGGAATATTACGTGGCCGATCCCGGAAGCGGCCTGCAATTCCCGGCCACAGCCGGCACGATCAATCAGACAATTGTACGGATGCAAGCATAGACGCTCAAACAGCCCGCAGCCATCAGCGAAACGAATTCGCGAAGGCTGCGGGCTGTAACAAGTTCCAGTGATTAATTGAAAAAATGATAGGCCTGCTCTATATACTCCGCTCCCAGCCCTCCATCCAAGGCAGCAGTCATCAGCTTCTTGCGGCTGTACGCTACACTTTTGAATTCAATATAGCCATCAACGATCGTCATATAGTGCGCATCTTTACTTGGCTCGTCAGGCACAAACCGTTCCCCCCGCTGTCGGTTCGCTCGATAAGAGCAGCCGCCGGGGTTCAGCCACAGCTCATGATTCCCCACCCAATGAACCGATTGGTAGTGGGTGTGGCCGAACAATAGCCGGCGTGGACAAGCATGCTCTGTATGCTCCTTTTCCTCAACCTGCTCAAGCCAAAACTGCTCAAACTGATGACGGCTTTCAATCGTGCTGTACCCCTTATACATGTGCTGCATGCAATACTCAATTCCGTCCAGCTCGAAAGCCTGCTTTTCAGGCAACTGCTCCAGAAATGCGATTTCGATTTCGCTTAACTGAGCAGCATTCCACTCAAGCCATGATCTGTCCACCGCGACAGCTGGAAGATGTCCCCTTCCCCTATAAGCTGCGACAACTGCCTGATCATGATTCCCTTTCACACACACGGCCTGATGTGCAGCCATCCAGGCGATCACTTCCTTCGAATACGGCCCGCAATCGACCAAATCCCCCGCGCAATAAATTTTGTCGCTATCCTTCTCTTGCTTCCATACCGCCTCGAGGGCGCAAATATTGGCGTGTATATCCGAGATGATCAAGGCTTTCACAGACTATCGCTCCTTGGCTTGGATTTATAAAGGGACTGCAATCGATACTGCAGCGGCGTAAGCCCGACAAGCCTCTTGAACACTCGAAAGAAATAAGTCACCGTTGCGAAGCCGCACGTATCGGCAATCTCGTTCACACTGAGGCCGGTCTGCAGCAGCAGCCCTTTGGCATGATAGATTCTGACGTCGTTTACATACGCGATCGGGGGCAGGCCTACAACTTCTGCAAACCGGCTGCAAAAGAAGCTGCGGCTCATCCCTGCCTGTCTGGCAAGCTTCGCAAGCTCATACCTGGCAAACGGCTCGCGGTCAATCGTTGCCTTCACCTTCATAATCGCCGGGCCATGCGCCGATGGCAGAACCTGCTGCCCTGACTTCCTATGTTCCCACAGATAAACCAACAGCTGCAGCACTCTTGTCTTTAAATAGAATTGATTGTTCCCGCCATTACTGATGAATTCATGGTGCATGTCCCTGCACAGCTTCTCCCATTCTCTGCAATCCTGGACATCGGTCACTTCCGGGAAGCACACTGCGGATATGCTTGCTTTATCCGCAGGCTCTTCACCATACAATTGCTCAATACCAGGCGGCTGCTCAGCAAACGAGGTGCTGAACGCTGAATCTGCGCGCATGCCGAAGAGAATGTAATAGGAAGAATACGGGGGAAAACCCTGTACACGCATGCCAGGCTTGCGGAAGAACAGCCTGCCCTTGAACGCACTTGAGCGGCTGCCAGGGGAATCAATGTAGCCGCCGCCATCCATAATCAGCTCCAGCTCATACCATTTCGTATTTCTGGGCAGGAAGGCGTCCCCATGGGGTGGACAATGACCCTGGCTTAAATGCCCGACATACACCACATAGGGATCGATAGCATTCAGTTCAGACCCTCGGCTTCCGTCTGTCGTCATCGTGTCCACCTCCCGCATGCTGATTTCTCATTCTGTAATGCTATCTTCTGGTATCTACTGTGAAGCTGTCATCCCATCATAATTAACCCTTCACTCCGCCAAGCGTCATGCCTTTGACAAAATACTTCTGCAGAAACGGGTATACCATAATAATCGGCAGACTGGCGATTATCGTCATCGTAGCCCGAATCGACGTTGGCGTCACCTGATTCGTCACACTGCCGCGCTGGTTCCCAAGCACATCCCCAACAGTGGCCTGAGTGGATGAGCCATTGGCGGTTTGCAAAATTTTCATCAGCTCATATTGCAGCGTGCTCAGTTTCAGATTGGATGAATTGTACAGAAACACATCGAACCACGAGTTCCATTGCCACACTGCCACGAACAGCGCAACCGTGGCAAGCGCAGGTGTGCAGAGGGGCAGCACAATTTTCATGAAAATTTTGAAATCGCCGGCGCTGTCGATTTTGGCCGATTCGATGATGCCCTCCGGAATGCCTTCGATAAAGGAACGGATAATGATGATGTTAAAGGCGCCGACAATGCCCGGAATAATATAGACCCAGAAGCTGTTAATCAGGTGAAGCTCCTTATGCAGCAGGTATGTCGGGATCAAGCCGCCATTGAAGTACATCGTCAAAATAAAGGCGAGCGCCACCCACTTGCGCAATAAATATTCCGGACGGCTGACCGTATAAGCAACCATCGCCGAACAGAACACCGTGATCACTGTGCCGATGACCGTGCGCAGTACCGAAATAATCAGCGACTGAAAAATCGAGGCTTCACGCAGCATATATTCATAATTGTAAAGTGTAAAAATTCGCGGCTTAAGGAAAATGCCGCCCCGGGACGCATCCATAGCATCGTTAAGCGACACCGCCAGCATGTTCAAAAACGGGTAAAGCGTAACGATCATCAAACCGATCATAAACAACACATTGCAAATATCAAAAATCCAATCGCCCATCGACCGGGCACGGGATGTTAGCTTCATTTTGGAATACACCACCTCAGAATAGTCTCTCTTGGCCGAAGCGCTTGGCCATATGATTAGCCCCGAACAGCAGCACGATGCTGATGACCGTCTTGAATACGCCTGCAGCGGTTGCAAAGGAGAAGTTCCCCATCGCAATACCGTATTTCAATACAAAAATGTCGAGATTATCGGAATAATCGGCCGTCAGACCGTTACCTAGCAAATATTGCGGCTCAAAGCCGGACTCCAATATGCTGCCGATATTCATAATCATCAGTATGACAATGATCGGCTTTAATCCCGGAAGCGTCACATACAAGATCCGTTGCAGACGGTTCGCCCCGTCAATCTCTGCCGCTTCATACTGGGCCGGGTCAATCGCGGTAATGGCGGCCAAATAAATAATCGTATTCCAGCCGACGTTTTTCCAAACTTCGGACACCCCCAGAATTCCCCAGAAGTATTTCCCCTCCGCCAGCCAAAGAATCGGCTCCTTAATTAGCCCAAGCTTCATCAGAATGAGATTGACAATACCGGAGCTGTCCGTAGACAACGCCGTCACAATGATGCTGGATGCGACAACCCAGGAAATAAAGTGAGGCAGGTAGCTGATCGTCTGTACCACCCGCTTGAAAAAAAGGCTGCGCAGCTCATTCAGCAGTATAGCCAGTGTAATCGCCGTTACAAAGCCCAACACCAAATTAATAATACTCATGGCCAGCGTATTGCGCATCACCAGGTAAAATGTTTCGTCCTGAAACAGTTGTCTGAAATTTTCCAGTCCCACCCATTCCTGCTCCAGTAGCTTCGTTCCGGGCCGGAAATGCTGAAAAGCGATCGTCCATCCCCAGACCGGGAGGTAGCGAAATACGAATAACCAGATGACAAAGGGCACCGACATCAAAATAAGTACTTTCTGATCCATAAGTTTGCTCGTCAGTGATTTACGGGACATCCTCTTCTTCCTCCTGCCCAAATGGTAAGGAAGACCATGCGGCCTGTTCGCGCTTTGGTCTCCCTTCTATCGGTTCATCATCTTTCCCTCTAACTCTGCTGATGCCTTGATATGTCTAACTTATCTCCCAGCTCTTATCTCTTCTTTCCTTCCAGTCGGTCTTGAACGACGCTGTTCGCCCATGCTTCATACGCCTTCACATCCAGCTTATTGAATTGTGCAACATAATCCTCCCACATAGCCTCAAATTTGCCTGGCTCAGCCAGAATCAGCCTTGGGAACCATTTGCGCTGCAAATCCGTTTTCTTCTGCTCGAAAATTTGCTCAGGGGACCCCTGCTGCTTGGTTGCCGTCCAGACCGGATACCACTTGCGCTCCTCTACCTTTGCAGGCTCGTTATAGACGTCGGTAAATACTTGCAATCCGTAGGCCTCCAGTATTTCCTTGTCGCCATCTGTATACCTGTCCGCAATAACCTCCGGCTGGCGGTCCGGGAAGTAGGCGTTGCCGTCTTCGAACAGTCCAGCGCCCATCGGCCAATAATAGCTGAAGTATTTAAACCCGTAGGATTGCTGGAATTCAGGCTCGCCTGTCTGCTCAATTTGCTCCTTCGTCTTGTAGAAGCGGCCTTTTTCATCCACCTCATACGTCTTGCCCTGCTCGCCCCAGAAGAGCAGCTTCTGATTTTCTTCCTTGACCATGTTGTCGAAAAACTGGATAATTCGGGCGGGGTCCTTCGCGCTCGTCGTGATGCCGATTCCCCGGTTCGTCGCAAATACCGGCGGGTCCATATATTGCTCCTGTACCCCTTTATCAAATACAAGCGGGAAGCCGATAAATTCGCGGTCATTGTCGCCTGCCTGAATCAGGTTTTGCACAGCCGGCGTGATCTGCCAGCCGTAATCGAAAAATCCGAGCACGCGACCGCTGGACAGCTTGGCGATGTACTGATCATATTTGGCAACCAGCGACTCCTTATCGAACAGACCGTCTCCATTTGCCTTGTTAAGCGTTTGAAGCCATCGCTTTGTGAATTCCGTATCGCCTGTAACATGGGCTTGCTTCGTATCCATATCGACATATACTTCACCCTCGTTAGGCAAACCCGCGAGATTTGCAGCCGGATTGCTGAGTGTGAAGAAGCGCCAATCGTCCGTCAGCGCCTCGAAGCCGATCGTGCTGCCACCATTAATTTGCGGATACTTTTCCTTGTACTTCTTGATCAGATCAAAATATTCGTCGAGCGTCTCCAGCTTCGGATAGCCGAACTCCTTCAATACCCCGCGCTGGATATAGAACGCTCCCGGCTGGTACATATCTGGAACAAAGCCGTGTGTCGCAGCGAACGGAATGATATAAATATTGCCGTCCTCCGCAGGCAGCTTATCCCAATAAGGAGCGTACAGCTTCTTCAAGTTTGGACCATACTGATCGAGCAGATCGTTGAGCGGAATGAACGCGTTGGCATCCAGCATTTTGTCCATCCCCGTATCCGGCACGACCACATCCGGCAGATCCCCGCTCGCCAGCAGGACGCCCAGCTTGGTATTCAGATCACCAACCAGATGCTCAATGCGGAAGTTGACACCGGTCTGCTCCTCCAATATTTTACCGAGCACCGTCTCATTGGTATTGCCATCCTTGCCTGCGGATGCAGCATTGAAGTACGTAAAGGTGACAGGTGCTTTCTCTTCTGCGGATTTCGCCTCATTGGATTTGTTTTCCGTGGAGCCTTTTGGTGCATTGTCCGTCCCTGTGCTCCCACTATTGCTATTCCCACAGCCTGCGAGCAGCAGCATTATTGCAAGCGCTGCCATAATGTATCGAAGCTTGCCATTTTTCATTGTCCTTCGTTCCCCCTCCGAGTTGACTTTGTTCATGTAAGCATTTTCAAATCCATCATAACCAATTGCGATTCGACCCGGTACCCAGTAAACTTTAGCTTTTATTGAAAAATATTTAGCTGCTGCCGCAGCTGAATCGATACCGTAGTTCCTCTCCCCGGCTCGCTCTCGATCTTCAGGCTTGCCCCTTCGCCGTAGTACAGCTGCAGCCTTGTCTTCACATTTCGAATACCAATATGCTCCTCGCCTTCCCGGGTTTCTCCATCCTGCCGGTCGGCCATCAGCTGTTGAAGCAGGTCCTCACTCATTCCCTTCCCATTATCATAGAGCGTAAATGCTAAGGTGCTGTGCTCGACAAGGAGCTGTATGTCAATGTATCCTTGCCCTCCAATCGCCTCGATCCCATGCATGCTTGCATTTTCAACGAAAGGCAGGAAGATCATTTTTGGAATGCGCCACTGCTCGGCAGTGGAATCGGTACGAATCTCATAGTTTAACTTGTCGCCAAATCGATACTTTTGAATTTCAAGGAAGGAAACGACAAGATCGAGCTCCTGACGTGCTGTCGTCCACTCGTCATGCCATGAAATTTTTCTACGGAACATCTTGGCCATGTAGCCGATCATTTTCGCCGTCTCGTTCTCCTGCTTGATGAGGCTGCGCATCCGCATCGTCTCCAGCACATTAAATAAAAAATGCGGATTAATCTGACTGTGCAGAGCATGAATCTGCGCCTGTCTCCGCTCAATCTCCAAGTCCTTTTTTTGAATATCCGCCTCATAGACGTTTTCAATCAGTCCCTTGATCTGCTGCGACATACGGTTGAACGTCAGTGTCATCTGCCCAATTTCATCCTTGGAGCCCTGGTAAGGAATCGGATCGAAATGCCGATTTTTCATTCTGTTCATCTGGCGGACAATCAGCATGAGCCGATCATGCATCGATTTGGTCAGCCCGATGATAATAAGGGCTGGAATGATTAGATTGGCGAGCGCCAAGTATATGATAACATTTCGGGATCGTCTGACTTCCGACAAGGATTCCTGCTCATGGAACACACTGACGAGCGCCCAATGATGCAAATAATCGATTCCGGCAAATGCTTTGCGGGTCAGCAGCGGCTTCCCTGTAAGAAATGCATCAAGAGAATACGCACCTGCCTGCCAGTTCACACCTCGATTTGTGGAATATTCGATTCGGTCATCCGGCCCAAGCAGGTAAATATCCCCGGCAAGCTTGTCATTGTTAAATGACTGCCCGATCGCGTTCGGATGCAGATCGATTTTCAGTACTTGCAGGTGTTGGCTATTGATGTTCGGCTCATTCAGCTGCCTGATAATACTGAATGTGCTTCCTCTGCCAGCATTTCTTGCATGCACCAGCACCGGAACACCTTTGCGCGCAAGCAGCATACTGTTGTACCACGATGTCTGCTTCACGTCCTCCGTTAGAAACTCTAGGCCGCCCGCACCCAAGACTGTCGTATTGTCCGTATAAATGGCGATATCCTGAATGACGTTGTATACCGAGCTGTACTTGCCGAACATCGGACGGAGGTAGTCATCATAGGCGTCCAAATAGTCAACCGGCGTTTCATACTCCTGATCCAGCAGCGAAATCAGCATGCGATCGGTATAGAATAGCGACGAAATGCCGACAGCGACGTCGATTTTTGCGCGGAAATCATTGCGCATCCGATCGAGTGATAAAGAAATATCCTCCTCGCGCTGCTTGCGGAGATTATCCATCGTGCTCATGTAGAAAAACAGGTTCGTAAACAGAATCGGGAAAAAAACCGCCAGAAAGTACAGCAGCAGCAGTTTATTCCGCAGTCTGACATGATCGAGGCCCAGCCTCCTCATAATACTTTCTCTTCTCTGATGGCATCATCCGTCATTTGATTGCGATATTCAGTTGGCGTCTTACTCTCCAGCTTCTCGAATTGGGTCACAAAATAATCCGGGCTGTTGAACCCCGTCTCACTGGCAACTTCGTAGACAAGCATATTCGTCTGCCTTAACAGCCTTTTCGCCTCCCTGATCCGCAGCCCAAGCAAAAATTCATTAAAGTAGATCCCGTAGGTTTTGCGAAACAGCTGCCCCATATAGACCGGGTTAAGATAGAAATGGGCGGCGATGCTCTTAAGGCTGATGTCCTCGCGGTAATGCTCTTCAATAAAGCGCTTGATGCTGTGAATTCGCCCATGCGCCTTCTCGCGCCGCGCTTGCTTTAATCTGGCCGCACCCGCCAGTACGAATGCTGCGAGCCGCTCCGAGAGCGCATCCCATCCTTGCGTACGCGCTTGCCAGCCGAGCAGTAAGGCCAGTTCAGTCATCCCTTCTACACGGATGCCCATTTCCTGCATCGCCATCGTCGCTCTTGCAATGAATTGAGCAATCGCCTTTTCAACCTGCTCCAGTGAAGCGCAATCCGCTTCCAGCGCGGAGATAAACAGGCCGATGGCATGACGAATCGCAAGAGCATCGTCCTCCTCCATCCGTTCCAGCACGACGGCAACGAAAGGAGCCAACGACGGCTGATTTGCCGCCGGTGCGGGTGCCTGACGTAGTTGTCCGGCGAGACGAAGCAATGAGGACGTCAGTTCATCCTCATCAACCGGCTTTAGAATATAATCATGCACACCGCTGCGAACGGCCTCCTGGGCATACTTGAAATCCTCATAGCCGCTAAGAATGATGAAGGAAGAACGGGAAGCCTCTGTTTCCGCTGCTTTGCGCACCAGATCCAGCCCGTTCAATAAAGGCATACGGATATCGGTGATGACCAAATCCGGCTGATGCAGCGAAATCCACTCCAATGCTTCCGCGCCATTCTCCGCTTCCCCGCCAATTTCAAAGCCGCTTGCTTGCCAATCAATTAATGTCCGCATGCCTTGACGGACATACATCTCATCATCAACCAGGAGAACTTTGTACATCGGAATGCCTCCTTCGGTCTAGCGGATTGATCACCAGAGCACAGAGCCTCCGGTGTGCTTACTTGTCAGGGGGGGCCTACTTCTGCTTTGCGGGGTTGCTAATGCTCTCCCACAGGCGCTCGGCAATCCGCTTGAACAGCAGAGCCTGCTGCCAGCGGTCGGAAATCTCGATCTCCTGACCTGTATGGTCACGCCGGGTGATTGCATAGTAGCCCGGCGGGCCGAGCTCAGTAACGAAGGGCAGCACATCGCCGGGACAGGCCTGCTGCAACCAGTTATCCATCGCTTGTCCCCACCAGCGCTTGAAATGTCCCGCCATGGGATGGCAGCCCTCCGGCCCAATATCAATCTGTACCTGCTCTCCGCTGGATACGCGGGCATGAATAGCCGATGTCCGCTCGAGCATACGTTCGAAGTACGGCTCCGCTTTGCCAAGATTGTTTTGAAGCTCGCCTGCGACGACATAGTGGGACAGGTCGATAGTCAGACGAAGGTCCGGGACAGTGGCTACATATTCGACCGTACGGATCAAATCCTGTGTCGCTGTGCCCCGATGCGTCTCGACAAAGGTGGGCAGCCCGGCTTGACGAGCAGCTTCCATCAGTCCGGCCAGCAGCTCGGCAGCATGTCGGTCAATAATAAAACCGTCCATTACTTGCAAGTTGACATACTGTACCCGTCCAAATCGGCGGGCCTGTTCGATGATTACCTGCAAGTCTTCTACCTTCGAAGGAAATGCCATCGCATTGAAAGCGAGGTTGTAGCGATCCAGCAGGCGATGCCACACCTTCTCTTCTTCCGGCGACGGGATCGCCGCGCTGATCGCCCCAAAGCCCGCCTCGGCAATCCGCTCGAATTTCTGCTCCATCGTCCATTCCTTGCCATTTTCCCCAAGCCCGATCATTGCCCACCATGATTGCTGGACCTCCAGCCTCGGCGCTTGTTTGGAACCATCATTAACTGCATTTCTTACGCTCATATCTTCGTCTCCCTTCGTCATCCGCATCACACGCTATTTCTGTTCCGTGCTAGCCGCCATTGACGGCATCCAAGAGGGATGATGGGTCAGTCGGGCGAGCATCTCTTCATACACCGCTTTATTGCGCCTTAAATTCGCAAAAGCATCCCCACCCATCCCGTAGCCCTGAAAGCCCACAGGCCCTTGATAGCCATAGCGCCGGAGCAGGGCTAGGAAGGCGAACAGGTCCAGCTCCCCTTGATCAATGCATTCAATCGTAGCAGGCAGCCCCGCCGACTCCGACTGCTTCCGGCTGCCGCACAGGCTGACAGCATGAAGATGCGGCATGCAGGAGGACAGCGCTTCCTGCAGTCGTGTGCCGTCTATTGCGTACCAATGGAACGAGCTGAATGCCATGCCGAGCAACGGATGGCCGATTTTGCCGATCAGCCGAAGCGCATCCTCCCAGCGTTCCAGCCAGAAGAACACATGCGGATAGAGCGACAATCGCAACTGCTTGCGCTCCGCAATAGGCAGGAGACGGGCGAGCCATTCCATCGCCAGCGCATCTCCCTCCGGATCAGATAGCTTGAAGCGCCCATCGCCGACGGTAAGCGCCAGCTCCACCCGGCTGCAGCCCTGGAGTTGTTCCAGCATGGTTATCATTCGAGCTGCTTCAGGATGCTCCGGTGATTGCGTGAGATCAAGCACCGCATAGACTGCGGCCACCTCCAGCCCGTATTCTTCCTTCACCGCAGGGAGCAGCTCGCTGTCCTGCCAAGCCTGCTCATCCCAAAGGGTCAAATAAGCGGCATCATAACCCAGCTCCCGAATCATTTCGCAGCGGATGCGGAAGGGATAATTGCCGAGGGAATGATAGAAGAATGTATCCATTGCATAGAGCTTATTCATTCGAAAGTCCCCTCCAGCTCGACCCGCTGCGCTTCACCGGTACGAATGAAATCGTAGATGGAAGCCAGAAGCGTGAAGTTGAATACCGCCTGCTCATTGACGATGGCCGGAGAAGGCTCGCCGGCGACGGCCGCCAGGAAATATACGATCGGCCTGGCCATCATATCGATCGGCTGATCCTTCAGCACAATCTTCTCCTCTATCTGCTCTCCACGAAGATCAGACCGCCAGTTACGCTCCCCTTCTCCATTGAAGCTGAGCCAATCCCAGCTGACCGCACCTTTGGTCCCTTCTATCTCAACAATGCTGCGATCTTCTCCATGGCAGCATGCCGCCCGCTCATAGTGGACAGGGACAATACTGCCATCGCGCAGATGGAACTTGATCAGAGCGCCGACATGCTGCTCGACATCGAAGGGATGCTCTACCTGAAGGGGATGTTCTGTCTCAGGGTTGGCCATCCACGCATGAACGATCTCTGCACGCACAGGGCGCAGCGCCTCTGTAAGCCCGGCGATATCATACGGGCCCCAATCCATCAGCGTGCCCCCGCCGCTAACCGCCGGATTCAGAAACCAGCGGCTCGCCGGCTGATATTCCACACCGCTCCGTGCACGTGCGCGCCGCTGCATCCACTGCACCTTGTACACCTCGCCAAGCCGTCCTTGCTCCAGCAGTTCCTGTACACTGCCTGTCGACTTTAGCCCGGCGAAGCGGGAGCTGCAGCAGCCGAGCAGCTTGCCCGCGTCTCTTGCCGCAGACAGCATCATCGCCGCCTCTTCCTTGTTCATTGCCAGCGGCTTCTCGCACAATACATGCCTCCCTGAGCGCAAGGCGCGGCAGGTGATGTCCGCATGAGTAGAGGGAGGTGTCGCTACAATGACGACATCATCCGGCTCGGAAGGCGACGAGAGCATCGACTCCAGGTTATGGAATGGAACGGCCCAAGGGAATTTATGAACAAAATCCGTCAAAGCAGCAGCATTGACATCCGTAACGAATACAGCGGGCCGGCCGGCCTCCGTCGATGTATGCTGCAGGATGGCCTGAATATGGTGAGCGGCAATCGCGCCGGCTCCCACGATATAGATGCGCGGGTTCATGTGAACACTCCTTTTCTGATTGGGGTTTTGACCAATATTGAGATTTCCCGCGGCTCTAGTTATGCACCAGCGGCTCCAGCACGCTGCGAACATACTTGCCGTTCTGAAGTGTCACCTCATCCGGCGTCTGCTCGGCTGCTGCGGATTCCTCCTCGACCATAATCCAGCCGTCATAGCCCGTCTCTGCCAAATACCTCGTAATGGCCTCGTGGTTAATGGAACCTTCCCCAAGCGCCGTCCATTGGCCTGTGGCGGTATCCATATCCTTGAAATGGACATGCCGAATCAGAGATCTGGCGCTGCGCAAGATCGCTTCGGGGTCCATTCCCCCTTTGGCAATATGTCCGGTATCCGGGGCATAACCGCAAAAGCGGCCATCGAGACCCTCCAGCATCACTTGATAGTCATCCGCCGTGCGGAAGATCGAGCCGGATGGCGAGTTCGGATGGAAGGCAGCCGTAATGCCGGCGGCCTGCGCCCGCACAGCGACAGCGTTAATATTGGTCAGCGCATTCTGCTGGCGCTGGCGCAAGTCGCTGCGGTCGCTTCCCGGCAGCTGCACCAGCGTCAGCACAGTGCCCTGAAAAGACTGCAAATAGGAAATGACCCGGTCGGCTTCCTCACGCTCCTCAGCTGTCTCTGACGAGGCCTTCCATGGCATCGCCAGACATAGCGCCCCGAGTTGCAGCCCTCTGCGCTCAAGCCCCTCGCGCAATGCTGCGGAATCGTTCGTATAAGCCCCAAGCATGCATACCTCCGGCTCCACGCCTTTCCCCTGGGCTGCAGCTATCACATCCAGAATATGGTCGGTGCGGCTGCGGTACAGCTCATACGACATTTGCCATGTATAAGTCTGATAGCCAAATCGTATCGTCATTGTGCCTCTGCCTCCTTGATTCTCGCTTGAAGGAACGGTACAGCCTCCCGCCCCCATTCCTCCACCTGTGCATTAAAGCAGAAGTCGATCCCCCACCATGACAGCTCCGATAGTACAGGCTTCATGGCTGACAGAAAAGCGGTAAAATCAAGATGGCCCGCACCGAATTCCGCATGGGTGCTCGTCTCCTCATCATGCAGTGTGCCATCGGAATCAATGAGATGGAAGTGGCCGATATGCGGCTTAAGCAGTTGCGCGTACTCAATGATGCCGCCGGGCAGAATCTCTTTCTTCCCCCCATGCCGTGCGCCGATGACGCCGCTCATGTAAGCATGGCTCGTATCGAACAGCACCTTGAAGAAAGGATGGTCGACAGCTTCAACCAAGCGCTTCACCTCGCTCGGCTTGTTCAGCCAGAAGCCCGGCTCAAACTCCCAGACGATGAGAATCTTAGCGGTCGCAGCAAGTTCAGCAGCGGCGCGCCAAGTCGCACTGAGGCGAGCGAACCGCGCTTCGTATTCTTCGGGGGGAAGCTCTGCAGGAGGGCTCACCGTATCGACGCGGATCGTCGTAATGCCAAGATCGGTGCAAAACTCAAGATAGCTCCGCATCAGCGCCAAATACGCCTCTTGTTCACACTGGTCCGGTGGAACGGCAGTGAAGTCAGGCGCATAGCCGGATATGCCCAAGCCGTGCGCCTGAATGTCCGCCAACAGCTCTTCACGGCTTGCTTTGGTCGGATGGCTGTCCGGTGTCGGATGGGGGGCAAAGCCGTTGATTTCTACCCCGTCGTAGCCAGCATGGGCAGCGTAACGAAGAATTCGGTCAAAGGGCCACGGATCGGAAGCAAACGGTCCAAAGGCAAACGCCCAGGAACCGATGGAGAGTTTCGGGTTCATGTCATCGCTCCTTGATATGGGGAGGCTAAGCTTGAAAGCTCGAAGCTAGCCACTCCCTTGATTATTGATAGGTATTGAAATTAATCTCGATCAACGAACTCACTATGACTTATTGTCTAGCAAAAAGCTCATCGTCACCGTATTGAAACGTTCTATGGCATCCCAATGGTGCGTATGGCCGCTTCCTTCGAAAACCTCCAGCCGTGCATGCGGTAGCTGGGCCGCAATCGCCTGCGAGAGCGCAAGCGGAGTAAACATATCTCTGTCCCCTACAGTCAAGAGCACAGGAACCTTGATTGCACCCAGTCTGTCTGTCGTATGATGGCTCATGCAGGCATCGCACTGGGCCTGGAACGCATGAGCCGGCATTCGCTCAGCGCTGCTCTGCGCTTCCTCTCTAGCGGCTGCCAGCCGCTCCGCCTGATTCGCATGAAATTGCGGTGTATAAATGATCAGCTGAAGCAGGCGGGCAAAATCGTCCGGACGCAAATTTCCATACGCCGCGCGAAATGTTTTGAAGATGGCCTCTGTATACGCATCACAACTCATCCATGAGCAATTCAATGTCAGTGAACGAATACGCTGCGGCGCTGCCAGTGCCATCTCCTGCGCAATCGCGCTCCCCATCGAAATGCCGGATACATGCGCGCTTTCGATGCCGAGCGCATCCATCATCCCCAGTGTATCCTCCGCCATCATGGCGGTAGTATATGGCCCCTCCGGCTTCGCTGAGCGCCCTGCCCCGCGGTTGTCGACGAGAATACAGCGGAAGTGTCGTTCATATGCCTGTACATGCTCCTCCCACAGACTGCCGTCACCGCCCAGACCCATCAGCAGCACCAGCGGCTCGCCCGTTCCTCTCTCCGTATAATGCAGCTCAATACCGTTTGCTTGCACAACAGGCATGCTCACTCATCTCCTCTGAAATTACCTTTGCCTTGACAGATGGCTGCGGATGTACTGTGCGCCAAGACGGGCCGCATCATCCTGATGCTCCGAGACGTCGCGCCACAGGTGGAGACGGGAGGCCAGCCCAGGCACTTGTCTGCCAAACGCCTCGATCGTCAGCCAGCCGTCGTAGCCTATTTCCCCCAGCACATCGAATATTTCGGCAGGTACGGCATGCCCGCTGCCCGGGACTCCCCGGTGATTCTCCGAAATATGCACATGAACCAAGTGCGGAGCCGCCTCGCGCCATGCTTGGGCCACATTCGCTTCCTCAATATTGCCGTGATGCGTGTCCGCAAGCAGGCCGACATTAGACAGCCCGACCTGCTGGACGAAACGTGTGCCTTCCCCCAATGTGTTAACGAGATACATTTCAAACCGATTAATTGGCTCCAAGGCAAGCTTGATACCGCTTGCAGCTGCATATTCGCCCGCCTGGCGAAGCGTATCCACCGCGTAATTCCATTCCTCTTGCTGTGGTCCCTGACCGGTAAATCTTCCGAGTCCCTGAAACAGCGGCCCACACAGCACCTGACCGCCAAGCGCGCACGTATTGTCAATCGCCAGCTTGAGCGTGTCCAGCGCACCCTCTCGCAGCTTCCGCTCAGCGCCTGCCGGATCGGCAACAGACGCATCGAGCGCCGCAATCGTCGTGCATTCCAATTCAAGCTCCTGCAGCTGCCGGGCAAAAGCAAGCGCATCCCCGGGGGCCATATTGTCTGCCGGCAGCTCCACGCCGTCGAAGCCCCATTCCTTGATGGAATGCAGCAGACGCTGATGGCTGGAAGGGTCCGGGCGGTCTGTCCAGAGCAGCACATTCATGCCAACCTTCATCATTCGCAACTCACTCCCATGGTTTAAGTATGATTTTGCCGCTTAATTGCTTGGATGATTCCTCGAACGCTTCCTGGATTTGACTCATCGGATACGTATGCGTAACCAGCAGATCCGTCAGCGGAGACTGCTCGATAACCTTCATCAAATAAGGGAACTCATTCAGGTTGTAATGCCAGGAGCCGATCAGCGAAATGCCTTTGCGAAGCAAATCGTCGCTTATCTTGATCGTCGTCTCGGCGAAGCACTCCCCTACGAAAGCAATTTTCCCTTGACGTTTCACCGCATCGATCTGGAGGCGGTGCGCAGGGACAGCACCGGAACACTCCAGGCCGCAATCCGGCCCCTTGCCGCCGGTCAGCGCCTTGATCCTGCTAACGGCATCCGGGTCGCGCGGATCGATAATGTGCTCAACACCCATCCTTCTCGCCAGCTCCACCCGGTATTCATTGGACTCTACGGCAATGACTCTGGCGCCCCGGAAGCGCGCATTCACTATCGCTCCAAGTCCGACCGGGCCGAGCCCCGTAATGAGCACAGTCGTAAAAGCGTCGACGCCAAGCTTGTTGAATGCGCCATGTGACGGTCCAAGTCCACAGCAAGCAAGTGATGCTTTCTCATAAGAGATGCCATCCGGGATTTTGGCGAGCAGCCATGACGGCTTCGACAAGTATTGTGTCATCGTCGGCTCATAATGAGGCAGATTATGCTCGCAGTAGATATAGTCCCCGACAAGGCAAAGCTCGCATTTCCCGCAAGGATACTGCGGCATCACAACAACCCGGTCGCCCACCTTCACCTTGCTGCCCGGCGCAGCCTCCACAACCTCGCCTGCCGCTTCATGCCCAAGGCAATCGGAGGCATGCCCGCCAACAAAAGCTTTGTATTCCGCGCACATCGGCGCAGCATGCACCTTCACCAGTGCCCAGCCCTCCTGAAGCGACGGCTTGTCCTTCTCAATCAGCTTAGCCTGCCGTACACCTGTTATCGCTGCTATTTTCATCCGACTTCCTCCTCCTGCTCCTGCTCCTGTAATGGAATGTCTGCTATGCGCTGCTCAATGCCCATCGCCCAGTAAATGCCGTTCGTCAGCAGCCGCCTGAAGGCAGGCAGCTCAAAATCCTCGGGATGCCCCATCGTCGTCATAAAAACGGCGCCTCCGCCAGCATGGCGACGGGTCCAGGCCACCGGCTGAATGCGCGGCGTATCCTCGGTATAGGACCAGCCGTTATTCTCCGGATTGACCGTATGTCCTGACAACAAAATTTCCGCATCCTTAGGCGGGTAAGGCAGCACCTGATACAGCCAGGAACGGCAGGCAAAGCGGGTCGGGACGCCCGTCAGGACCGGATGCCCTTCCGCTCCCCAAGCGACGGAAACATCAGTCGAGGACGAGTGGCCGAAATGCTGTATCCACGGCGCGCCCAGCACCTCGATGCCAAATCGGTCGTTCCACTCGGCAAGCTCGTGACCTGCGGGATATTGGAAGGCATGCGTGCTGGTACGAAGTCCTACAACAGGCTTGCCTGCTGCCAGATATTCCTGAATCAGTGCGAATTGCTCGCGAGGCAGCTCGCGGAACCTCAGATAGAACACCGCCAAGTCCGCTGAGCGCAGCGCCTCCAGTCCTGGAATGTTATCCCGCACGACCGGATTCGGGCTGGCTGTCAGCACTGTAGTGCGCGCGCCATGCTCCCGCTCCAGCTCGGCTGCCAGATGAGGCAGCGTACGCTCCGATTCATATTCATCCTCACCGCTCACAAACACGATGTGATAGTCTTGCAGCCGTTTATTGGCGTATGCCGCTTTGCTTGAACCGCTCATCGTCCTTCCTCCTTCTCCTCCATGTCCTGGCTGTACGCCTGGGGCTCACGATACGTAAAATAATCGAAATCGGCGGACTTCCGCGCGCCGGACAGATCATGGGCACACAGGCCGATGAAGGCGCCGGTAAAGCCCCAGTCGGTGAAATATCCGTCTACCATATGAGTGGCGTACTCATCGGAAATTTTGCCCGCATCGAGCCTGGAGCCGATAGCCTGCCATGGCCCGCCTGCAGGCGCATAATAAAATTGCAGCTCGCCATAGTTCAGCGTCAGCTTGAGCCGGCAGGATGCGCCGGCCTCCAACTGGATAAACGGGGTGGTGTGTTCATAATAGACCCCGTGGTCATTGGCCAGAATACCGATGTTCACACCCATCGCCTCATCACGGCTAATTCTTAAATAATAGTAATTTTGCGAATTATAATAATAGATCAACCCCGCCATCTGCTGATAGGATTCCGGCTCGAACTCCACTGCCGTTTCCGCTTCGCAGCGGAAGGCCTGCTGTCGTGTTCCAATCAGACTGTGACGGAATTTGGAGTTCGGAGACTCCATTCCCTTCAGCCGTAAGTAGCCGGGACGCTCGGCAAGCGACAGCCAATCCTCAGCCACCGGCTGGCGCAAGGTTTGCCAATGCAAGCCAAGGCGCTCGGCGTCGAAATCATCCCGCTCCGCCCGCTGCGGGAGCGGATAAAGGGGCAGATCGGGACGCTGTACCTGATCTTGCGGCGAATTGCCGACGTGAGCCAGACGCAGCCAGCCGTCCTCAGTCCAGACGCAGCGCTGAAGCGCAGTTTCACGGCCCAGGATGCACCTGTTGTCTCCCTTGCCGAGCGGTCGGCCGCACAGGTGCGCAATATACCACTCGCCGCTTTGCGTCTCCACAAGGCTTGCATGCCCTGCCTTCTGCAATCGAAGCTCCGGCTTGCCGCTTGCTGTCAGCATCGGGGCGAGCGGGTCGGTCTCATAGCTGCCAGTTAAGGTGCGGGATCTTGCCAATGTGACCGCATGCTCGTAGCTCGTCCCACCTTCAGCCGTCATCAGATAGTAATAGCCGTCTTTCTTGTAAATGTGCGGGCCTTCCGTCAGGCCAAGCGGTGAACCGGAGTAAATTCGGTATGAAGGACCCACCAGCCGCTGCTCGGTCTCCGAGTATTCCCTGATATAGATGCCATTGAACGGATCGCGGTCTTTACGGAAATCCCACTGCATATTGACAATCCATTTCGTGCCGTCTTCCTCATGAAACAACGAAGGATCAAACCCGCTGCTGTTCAGATATACCGGCTCCGACCACGGCCCTCGGATATGCTGTGCTGTAACGACATAATTGTGTGTATCCTTGTAAGCTCCCGCATGGCTTTTAACGTCGGTATAAACGAGGTAGTAAGCGCCCTCATTGTAAGACAAGCAAGGCGCCCATATCCCTCCTGAATCCGGATTGCCGATCATGTTCAATTGACTTTGCCGATTCAGCGGATGTGCAATGACCTGCCAGTGAACCAGATCACGGGAGTGGTGGATTTGCACGCCGGGGAACCATTGGAAGGTCGAGGTTGCAATGTAATAGTCTTCGCCGACCCGGATGATTGACGGATCAGGGTTGAATCCCGGCAGAATCGGATTGTTGATTGCTATTGTGTCGGTGGACAAGGCAGTCCACCTCCTCTCCGTTATAATAAGCGGGCTGCATATGCCCGGCTGCCGGAATGACAGCCGGAGAAGGCGCAGCATTATTTCGGTTTGTTCTGATCGGCGTCATACGCGCTCTGGATAATCCGCAAGTATTCACCAAGCTTCAAGCCGTCGAAGCCGGCAACATAGTCATCCCAGCCCTTATCAATGTCCTTGTCTCCTGCAATAAACTGCAGCATGCTTGATTTGACATAATCCTCAATCGTAGCCTTAAGTTGCGCAGCCTGCTCGCTGTCCTCAGAGCTGATGAAAATATCAATCGGGAAAAACTCCGATGGATTCGGCTCATAGCCCTGGTACTTGTTCGTCTCCTGAACCAGACGCAACTCGTAGCCTTCCGTCGAGAACACATCCTGCGAGACCGCCTGGGATTCAAAGCGCTCTCTCGGGCGGAATCCGGGACCAGCTTGATCCCATCCATCCGTATGCACCGTCTCCTCCAAATAAGCGGGATCAACCTGGTACTCAGCAGGCTCGCCGTTCACATTCAGCTGACCGGCATCCGCCTTGCTCCACATATGGCCCTCTACGCCGAATTCCTGTCCACGGGTGCCCTCTTCGGTCCAGAGATAGTCAAGCAGCTTGATCGCCGCAATCTGCTGTTCCTCGGACGCTTTATTCGTCAATACGAACCTCCCATGGTTGCCGACGGATTTATAAAAGGCGGAGAGCTGCACCCCTTCCGGCCCCTTGAGCGGAGGCAGAGTCGTGTAATCTTTGTTGCGCGGATCGCCCCCGGAGACTGCCATGTTGACATGTCCGATCGCGAAGGCGCCCAGAATTGCATCGCCTGGATTGTTTCCAAGCTGCTGCAGGCCCTCCTGATTTTGTGTGAAAGCCTGAATATCGATTAGCCCCTCCTTGTAGAGCTGGTTCATATAACGCAGCCCTTCGCGCCATTCCGGCTGGCTGGCCGATAGCTGCACCTGGCCATCTTTAACGCGAATATAAGAGAACGGCTGATTGTCTCCGGTATTATAAATAAAAGCATTCATCAGGAATCCGGTAATATCGCCGTGCCAGGTATTCATCGCCCCGCTGAGCGGAATTTCATCGGCCTTGCCGTTTTTATTAGGATCCTTCGTCTTAAAGGCGCTCAGCACGTTGGCGAACTCCGCTGTCGTTGTCGGCATTTCCAGCCCTAGCTCATCCAGCCATTTCTGGTTAATCCATACCTTCTGTGCGTACCAGCAGTGATAGCATTCATTGACCTCCGGCATCGCATAGATGTTGCCGTCCGGAGCAGTCACCGCCTTCTTCAGGTCAGGCCGCTCATCGAACACCTGCTTGATACCGGGTGCGTATTGATCGATCAGCTCGTTCAGGGGCAGGAATACCCCCATTTTGCCGTACTTCATCTGTTCGGCTGTTGTGAAGTTTCCACTCAGAAACAGCTCGGGGTAGTCCCCGCTCGCAAGCAGCACATTGCGTTTATCATTGTTGTCATTGGGCTGCCCTACAATAAAGTTGAATTTCACATTCGCCTTTTCTTCCACCTGCTTCGTAAACGGGTTGTCCAGTGAGGCCAGATTCGGGGTCTGGTTAATGAATGCATTCAGCTTGACCGCCCCTGTGCCCTCACCTGTACCACCTGTTGTGCCGCTGCTATTGGTATCCTGCTTGGAGCAGGCGCTCAATACGGTTACCGATAGCAAAGCAATACATAATGCAGTGATCCACTTTCTATTCATTGCAAAACACCCCAATCCGAGATTTTGATGTACCTTGTTCAGTTATTGCCTTAAAACCGTCGTCGTCCCGCAAGACTACCCTTTCAGGGAGCCGATCATAACCCCTTTTACGAAGTACTTCTGTACAAACGGGTAGATGATCAGTACCGGCAAGCTTGACACGACAATCAGGGCATATTTGAGCAAATCCTTCATCCCCTGCCTTGCCTCCATACTCCTCACATCCAGCATCATCGAGTTGTCCACGGAATTCTGAATCAGTATTTCGCGCAGAATAAGCTGCAATGGATACAATTGTGAGCTTTTCAAGAAAATAAGGGCATCAAAGTAGGCATTCCACGCTGTAACCGCATACATCAACGTTAATACGGCGATGATCGGCTTGGAAACAGGCAGGGCGATCGATACGAGAAAGCGAAAATCACTGCATCCGTCAATTTCGGCCGCTTCATTCAGCTCACCCGGTATCGTCTCCTGAAAAAATGTCTTGGCGACGAACACCTGCCATACGGCGACAGCCTGTGGAAGCAGCAAGGCCCAGCGTGTATCGATCAAGCCTAAATCACGCACGGTCAAATAATAAGGAATCAGTCCCCCGCTAAAGATCATGGTAATCATCACCACGTACATCAATAACGTGCGGCCGTGAAAGGTGCGTTTGGACAGCGGATAAGCGATTGCAATCGTTAAGGTAATACTTATCAGCGTTCCGGCTCCGGTATAGATCAGCGAATTGAGATACCCTGTCCAGATGCGCGGGTTGTTAAATACGGCAGCATATCCCTTAATGGACGGCTCGACAGGCAGCAGCCATACTTTGCCTGCAACAACCGCATTGGGCGAGCTGAACGACGAGCTGACAATATAGATAAGCGGGTACAACACCACGATCAGCACCAGGCTCAGGACGATATATATAATGGCCAGCAATACTTTGTCCGCCAGCGGCTCTTTAATTCGCGAAGTATTTTCCATGCTAGAACAACCCCGATCCGGTTAATCTTCTGGCGCCGAGATTGGCCAGGACGATAAGCGCGAAATTAATCAGCGAGTTAAATAATCCGACGGCTGCAGAGAAGCTGTAATTGGCCTGAACTAATCCAACCTTGTAGACGTAGGTGGAAATAATCTCTGAAGCGCCGAGATTTAACGGATTTTGCAGCAAATAGACCTTTTCAAATCCGATGTTTAGAAGCTGTCCCAGGCTCAGTACGAGCAGCAGCACCATAACCGGCACAATGCTGGGCAGATCGATATGGATTATTTTTTGCAATCGATTGGCGCCATCGATTCGAGCCGCTTCATAGAGCTGCGGATTGACGCCTGCCAGAGCGGCAATGTAGATGATGGCGTTGTACCCCATGAACTGCCATAAGTCTGACAGCACAAAGATTGTCGGAAATAGCGACGGCTTGCCCATAAAGTTGATCGAATCCAACCCGAGCGCTGTTCGAATATGGTCGATCACACCGATTCTTGGTGCCAAAAACAATATAATCATCGATACCATGACAACGGTCGAAATAAAATAGGGCGCATAAGTAACCATTTGGACCGCCCGTTTAAACAGTCCGTTTTTCAGCTCGTTAAGCATCAGCGCTAACAGAATCGGAATGGGAAAACCGACGGCCAGCGAATACATGCTGAGCAGCAGGGTATTCTTTATAAGCACCCAGAAGTTAGGATGCTCAAAAAAGGCCTGAAAATGCTTGAACCCGACATATGGGCTTCCCCAAATGCCTTGGGTCGGGATCAAATCCTTGAAGGCGATTTGCACGCCCAAGATAGGCACGTACTTGAACAAAATAAAATACATGAGCGGTAGTGAAATTAATAGATACAATTGCCAGTGCCGTTTCATTTTTTTCAGCGAGCTTCCCCTGGGCTTTCGAGACTTCTTCATGGGCCGGGGCAGCTTTGTAACCGTTTGCGATGTTGCTGAAGCGCTTAGTAGTTCCGCCACCTGCTGTACCCTCCTTTTTGTTAAAATTGGATTGTCTGACTTCCATGGCTCCACTATAGCGCAGGGTGGAAGTTCATCGCAATTTACAAGAATCGGGCCTAAACAATATTCGGAACACGAGTGAAAAAGCTTGATTTGGCGCCATTTTGACGCCAGTCTCTATACAATTTTCCGCGCTTAACCCTGATGCTCTTTACGGTAATCTCCCGGCGGAATGCCGACTACACGCTTGAATACCCGGTTGAAGGAAACGGGATTTAAGTAGCCTACCTTCTGGCCGATCTCCTGAATGCTAAGCTCTGTTTCGACAAGCAGACGCTTGGCCAGCTCCACCCGGAGATGGATTAGAAAATCAATAAATTTGATATTGAACTGTTCCTTGAAAAGTGCGCTAATATTTTTGGATGGCATATTAAACCGCTCGCTGAGATGCACAAGCGACAGATCCGGATTGGACACCTGTTCGTCAATGTATTCTTTCATCTGCATGGCGATCGAGCTGGCGCTCCCTCTGCTTGAACGCTCCTGAACACGATACTCCAACTTCTCCATAATGCCGAGGATTTCTTCCTGTACATCCTCCAGCGTTTCAAACTGGTCAATGACATCCTTGACGATGACCTGATTGGTCTCTGCCATCTCATCATTGAGGACGGCGCCTCGAATATAGTCAAACAGATGAAAGGTCATGAAATGGAGCAAATTAATAATTTCATCCCGCTTCAGCTTATGCTCGCGGAATTGACGGAACAGCTCGTTGTACTTGCTGCGCCAATCCGGCTCCATCATACGGAACGCATAGAGCAGACGGCGGATTTCCTCCAGCATCGGATACAGCTTCAGCGATGAAGCTTCACCGGTCTCCCAGTAGCCGATCAAACGATTATTGCCGAATACCGCTCTGGAGCTGATTGCTTGCATAGCTGACTGGAACGAATGCTTGAGCTCAGGCACAGAGTCGGCCGGCTGTCCGATTCCTACCGTGACCGTAAACGGCAGATGGCGGCGTATCCATGGCAGCAGCTGCTCAATAAGCAGCTTGACCTGATCCAGCAGATCGCCGGAGCCATCCTCGCCCATATAGATAAAGCCGCACATTTCCTTATCGTTGACCCATTCGCTCCAGCTGCGCAGCCCCTGCTTCTGCAGGAGCTCCATATAAACGTTTTGCACAACGAAACGGTACAGCAGCATGTCCTGCTCGTTAAACCGCGCCTGGATGTCGGGATATTTGTCAATGGACACCACAATTACAACGGCATGATGGAGGCCGCCAGCCAACCCGTGTAACGCCATCTCCTGGCGCCATTCCTCGTTCGCCAGAGATCGGGAGCCGTTCATGACTTCCATAAAAATTGATTTTTTACGGTAGCCGATATTGAGATCAGCCTGGGTCTTGAACAGATCGAACCGTTCCATCATCGCGTTCAGTGTCGCCTCGATATAGTGAAACTCATTCTGTCCGCCGCGCTGCTCGCCTGAGGCAGCGGACAACTCATCGAGCCGATTAATTAAAGTGCGAAGCGGTTTGTAATTTCGGTTGGTCATATAGATAATGGCCACCATGCCTAACATGACGCCGGCACAAGCCGTTATAATCCAGAGTGGAGAGAAGGCTTGCACAAACAGCAGCCCCCCGTTTTTAACGAGTCCGCTTTCGTATACCCAGCCTGTATATTCAGAACGGATGGAAGACATAGAAGCTCGCTTCTGCTTATCCCCGTCCAGAACCGGAATGATGGGGTGATCCTCCTTGCCTGTAATCGTCAAGTAGCTGGACGATTGGTCGAAGCTTTGCGATACCAGCTTCGCAAGCGCATCGGTCTGGACATTCACTACCATTAGACCGCTCTCGCCTCGGTTCGTAACATATTTGCGGGCCAATGACACGACCTCTTCACTTCTGGAAGCGGCAAACTCTTTAAAAGAACGGCTATTTGTCCAATGATAAGAGAAAGGCTCCTTCATCAGCTGTTGAATAAACGGCTTGTCCGGGAAGCGTTCTAGCGGAGCTACCGTATTCGTGCTCGCCACATAGCCATCGCGCTCGCGCACTAGATAAATATTGGAGATGATTGGATTTAACTGGCGCATATTATTAAATTCCTTGCTTAGTTGAAAAGTAAAATAAGCGGAAGGCTGGCCCTCCTGATTAAAGAAGTTTAACAGACTGAAATCAGAACCAATGCTATTGCGAGTCTGCATTGTCACCATCAAATGATCGATGGATCGAAGCGTCTGCTCGACGGTTTGCATAAGCTGCTGATTGATGCTCGTGTAGATGCGCGCCGTATCCTTCTCCGCACGCTCGGACAATGCTTGGAAGGACACGAAGAATAGAAAGGAGACGATGAGAAAGAACACAGGCAGGTAGGAAAAAAGCAGCTTGTAATACCAGATTTTTTTCATCCTTTAACCTCCGCAATATTGTGAGCATCTGGGTTAAGCGTCGCTGGTCTGAGATGCTTGTTCATTTTATCAACATTGCCAAGAGCAAAGCAATATACATCAGGAATACCGAGCTGGCCGTCTACCTGCATCGAAACTATTACTGCGCTGTCCCCAAAGACTTCACGATCAACACCTCATACGGCTTCATCATCACTTGCTTGTCCAGCGACCGATCATCCAGCACACTGACCACTGGCTGGTGAAATTGCAGCGTTGCCTCCTCGGCTGTATAGTTTAGCATTATATAATAATCCTCATCGCCCATCCTCCGATGCACTGTCTCCACCTCTTTGGGCACGTCCGCCTTACTATCCAATGGATCAGCTATTCCCAGACAATCCAGCAAGGCCGGGAGGTTATTATCGTTGAAGAAAACGCCGCAATAGACGACGTAACCTTTGCCGACCGGCACCCGAACGATCGCAGGCTCACCTCGGTAGTAGTCTTTGTCATAACGTGCAAGAATATCGGCCTCCGCGGAAACGGGGCGTAATATTTCATTAAAGTGAGGCGCTTCGACACTGACACCGGTCCCTTCGAAGGTCATGGTGGACGGGATATCGTTCACCATTGTGAAGTCTGTGACTTCCACCCCAGCCAGCTCGCTAACAATACCGGGGAAAGGAAGCATATAGCAGCGGTTGCTCCGGTCCTTGTAGCCCGATCTTGGTCCCAATACAAGCAGCCCACCCTGTTCCACATAGTCGCGAAGAAGCTCGGTATCCTGCTTCTCCAACAGTTGGGCATTCGGATAAAAAAGCACCTTATAGTTTTTCATCCGCTCCGTGTCCGCCATCTGCTGGAGTGGAAGCAAATCTGTCGTTAGATGGCGTTCTGTCAGCCCACGAAATAGGCTTTCTTCGCTGCTCCATTCGAATGATCCCAGGTACCCTTCGATTTGGTTGTTGCTGTCGTTGTCGTAGTCATAGACGATGCCGGCCTGCGGCACGCAATAGCTGCCTGTAATGATCGGGCTTACCCGGCTCAGCTCTGCTGCAAACTGCTGCGCTTCATCCAGTCGGCGGTTCGGCTGGTTACCATAATGGTTCAGTCCGTGCCAGAGCGTCTCCGCACCTACCGTCGAGGTCCGCCAGCGGAAGAACAATACGCCGTCTGCGCCGTGGGCAACGGACTGCCAGGCCCACAGCCGCATTTGTCCGGGCTTTGGGGTCACCTGCAAATAATCGCCGAAGCCAAACCGATTCAATACATTGCCGGATTGTCCCCCCGGTCCTGCCTGCTGCTCCAGGATCATATATTTATTGGACAGCCCTCTCATTCTGCTCAGATGCCTGGAGGTCATCCTGTCCCGGAAGTGTTCCGGCAAATCCTTGCGCATGAGCTGAAAGGCAGGATAGGAATCAAACGATATAAAATCAACAGCCTGCTCCGTGAAAGCATGATAATTAATGTTCGAGAAGAGACCGTTATGGGTGACGAATTGATGCGGCGCATACTGCTTCAATAGATCGTACTGCTGCTTGGCGAAAGCGATGGCCGAATCGGATGTGAACTGGTAGAAATCAAGCAGATGGCCGGGATTATGGAAGGTTGGGGTCGGGCGGGGCAAATAAACCTGGCTCCACTCCGTGTAAGTCTGTGCCCAGAAGGCGGTCCCCCAAGCTTGATTCAAAGCATCCAGCGTACCGTACTTCAGCTTGCACCATGCGCGAAAGGCAATATGATCGCTATCCGCAAAGCTCACATCCATATGGCAATTGAGCTCATTATCGATCTGCCAGCCAATAATTGCATCCACATGCCGGTAATGCTCAGCCATTCGAGATACAATCGCAGCCGACAGGCGCAAGTACTCGGGCGATGTATAGTTATAATGACGACGGGAGCCATGCTCCATCGTATGGCCATGGAAATCCTTGCGAAGCACCTCCGGATATCGCGCTGTCAGCCAGGCCGGCGGTGCATAGGTTGGCGTACCCATAATGACCTTCAAGCCGTGCCGCTTGCAAAGTGCGATGGCCTGATCGAACAGCTCAAACGAGTAGCGGCCTTCTTCCGGCTCGAATACATTCCAGGCGCTCTCCCCCATGCGTACAACATTGAAGCCCATTTGCTTCATTCTGTGAAAATCCTCATCCCACAGCTCCGCGCTCCAGTGCTCCGGGTAATAGCAGACACCGATCAGCGCGTGCTCTGTTTGAAATGACTTTAATTTCTCCACAAGCTCTCCTCCTGCCTCGAATCGAAGGATCGGATGATGCATACAGCAGCTTCCGACTTCGGTCCCGGATGATCGTATCAGTTGTTCACACGCAGCAAATCCTTCAGCCTGTGCCCGCTATCTGCCAGTTGTTCCGGATCGGGGACGGCTTGCTTTTCAATTAATCGCTCTGCCAGCCTTATTTCTTTGGACAGGGCGCCACCTGCTCCGATGCCGCTCACAGCCAACAGTCGGCCCTCAGGAGCCAAGTGAAAATAAAGCTTTCCTGTCTCGCCCAGATCGCGAATGACAACTCGGTCGGCGCCCTCCGATAGCCCTGCCACTTGCAGCGTCTGCTCGTATTGATCCGACCAGAACCATGGTATGGAAGCGTAGGGAGTGAACGCCCCGAGCATATTCCCCGCAGCATGCAGTCCCTGATCCTGCGCGTTCCGCCAGGACTCCAGACGTATGCGCCGTCCGCCGTACAGCGGATGCGGGAAAGAACAGCAATCCCCGGCTGCGAAGATGTCCGGGTCGCTGGTCATCAGCAGCTCATTCACCTTGATTCCGTTATCAATCTCCAGTCCGCTGGCTTCAGCCAGTGCAGTATCCGGCACCGCTCCTACCCCCGCAATCAAGGTGTCGCACACTGAATTTGTCCCATTGGCCAGCCAGATGATGTACTGCTCCCCATCCCGCTCAATCCGCTCGATTGCCGAGCCAATGCGGAATTCGACGCCTGCCTTGCGATGGCGCGCTTCCACGATCTCGCCGATCGCCTCGGGAACACCGCGCATCAAGATGCGTGGCGCCGCTTCGATCAGCTCTACCCGGCACCCTCTGGCGATAGCGCTCGCAGCGACCTCCAGACCGATGAATCCGCCTCCGATAATTGCAATTCGTTTGCCAGACTGCAGACGCTCCCGGATGGCTACCGCATCCGAGAATCGGCGCAAATACAGGGCACCGCCCGTTCCGCTGCCGCTCACACTAAGCACTCTGGGCACCGCGCCGGTAGCAAGGAGCAGACGCTCGTACGGCACCTGCTCGCCGGTCGCCAGATAAACAATATGTCCAGTGCGATCAATTCTGGCAGCTGCGGTTCCGCTGATCAGACGAATATTGAACTGTGCCAGCACATCGGCACTGGTAATCGATACAGGCACTGGTTCTCCCCCTTGGGTAAGAACCTCCTTGGATAAGGGCGGGCGCTCGTAAGGATACTCGCGCTCTTGCCCGATGAGCGTAATGCCACCTGCCCAGCCTTGGCTGCGCAGCTCGGCAGCTGCGCGGTATCCGGCTTCGCCCGCGCCGACAATGACCATTGCTCTGTCACTCATTATGCGGCCCCTCCCGCTGCAAGTCCGATAAATACTTTACCGCCTTCGGTCTTGGTAGGATAAGTGACCAGATCGACACATACCGGAGCTCGCTTGGCTGCACCGGTCGGAATATCGAACCGTCCGTTATGCTTGGGGCATTCAATGGAGCTGCCCATAACGAGCCCATCCGAAAGATGGAACCGCTCATGCGTGCAATAGCCGTCCGTTGCGTAGAAATCCCCTTTATCTGTGCGATAAACGGCGTAAGTACGGTTGCCGTGGTCGAATCGAATAACATCCTCTTCTTCAATATCGTCTATGCCGCAAACCTCAATCCAATTCTGATTGCTCATCCCAGTCACTCCTTGCTGTTAATTTTGTTCCGCGCGATACTTATAAGGCCCCGCCGCAACCGGCAGCGGTTTCACAACGACATAAGACGGGTCATCCTTCTGTTTCCGCAACGCTGCGACCACTTCTTTCAATGCTGCTATAAAGCTCGGTCTTGCTTGCGGGCAATCCGCCTTCATCTCTTCATGAAGCTTAGGCAGCGCATGGTAAGGCACCATCGGGAACATGTGATGCTCTACATGGTAATTCATGTTCCAGTATAGAAAGCGCAGCACGGGATTCATATAGATCGTTCGGGAATTCAGACGGTGGTCCAGCACATCCTCGTACAGTCCCAAGTGCTGTGTAACGCCGAAGCCAAGCACCAGAATAAATCCGTAGAAGGACGGCAAAATGATAAACATGGCAGGCAGGATGCTGCCGGCAGCAATGCATGCGGCGATGACTGCAATCAGAATAAGCAAATAAATACGGGCTTCGCGAAACACCTTGCGATGCTCGCTTGCAGGTATATACTCCTTCTCCTCGGCCTCCAGCTTGCCAAAGGCATGAAGAAAGAAGCGCTTGATCTCGATCGGGCCACCATACAGGTCAAAAATTTGAAGCAGCAAGATTTTCCACACTGGCGGGCGCTCCGTAATGATCTCCGGATCACGGCCGACAATAATCGTGTCGGTATGATGGCGCGCGTGGCTCCATCGCCAAGGGGTTGCTGAACGCAGCACCATGAAGGATGCCAGCTGATAGATCGCCTCGTTCATCCAAGGCGTCTTGAAAGCTGTGCCATGGCCGCATTCATGCCAGCGAGAATCAGCTGGTGTCGCATAGAGGATACCGTAGGCAAGAAAGGCCGGGATCGACCACCATGTCCCCCAGGATAGATAAGCAAGGTAGCCTGTGACAGCAAGGGCTGCAAACCAGATGATCGTATCGCGAATGGCTGGGCCATTCTTGCGTTTCATCAGCACCTTCATCGTAGGACGGGGAATCGGACAGGTATACCATTCTGCCGCCACCAGCCCTCGCTCCTCAGCACGCTTGCTCTCCGGGCCGGTAATGCTGTAATCCCGCCCTTGAACAATAATCGCCATTATCAATTCCTCCTCGTTGTGATCGATATGATTTCTTGGTTGCCTTATTTGGTATGTTTAATATAAGAGTGTGCTCGGGCACGCATCAATGAAATAAAAAAATGTGTCCGGGCACACATTATCTATATAAAATCATTTGCTTTCTCGGAACCGCACGGTTTAATAAGCCATGCCTTGGTTTGCGGGCCGCCCAACCATTAAAGGGAGCAGCCGGCGCCCCATGCAAGCCAGCGACGCTTATGGCCAGCATCTACAGGCTTTCGGGAATACAAATGTTCATTTCGGTATAATAATGCTTTGCCTCCGGATGCTTGCCGGTGAAGATCAGATCATACAATATGCGCAGTGCGCGATAGCCCTGCTGCTTCGGATTCTGAACGATCGTGAAATCGATGATCCGCTCCTGCAGCCCCTGCTGGATTTCTGGAAGCAGATCATTGCATACGACACGAACAGTCCCTTCTCTGCCGGATTGCCTTAGGGCGTCGATACATGCCTTGACCGAGCCGGTTGCCATGTAGATGCCGGTCAAATCTGTATGCTCCTCAAGCAGCTGAATCAGTTGGTTATAAGTATCCGTATAACGGTCAAAGCCTTCAACCGTCTGAATAATATCCAGTTGTCCTCCGCGTTCCAAAACACCCTGACGAAAGCCTTCCACTCTCATCCTGTGGGCGTGAAACCTCAGGTTCCCGGTAACAATAGCAACCTTCGCTTGCGGCTTGGTCACGCTGCACATCAGCCCGGCAGCCACACGTCCGCTCTTCTGCAGATCTTGCCCCACAAAGCAAACTCTTCTACTGTTCTCTACATCCGAGTTAAACGTAACAACAGGTACTCCCAGATCAGCAGCCTGATCAATATGTGTTCGAATCAGTTGGTCATCCATAACCGAGAACAGAATGCCATTGGCTCCTGACTGCACAAGCTGACGGATCGTCTGCGCCGCCTCCTCGGGGGAAGTATTGTCCACATAATAATAATCTAGACGAATGCCAAGATCCTTCAATTCCTCTGCCGCTTCGTCGATCCCGGAGCGAATTTCGTCATAAAACCTGATTTCCTCCGGCGGCATAATAATTCCGAAGCGTACTGGATTTTTACTGAAGGCCAGCGCCTTGGCGGCAAGGTTGGGAACATAATTCAATTGTTTGGCGATGGCCAGAACCTTCTCGCGCACCTCCGGCTTTACACGTTCTCGCCCATTGAGCACTCGGTCTACCGTGCCTCTGGACACCCCCGCTCGCTCGGCAATTTCCCGAATAGTAACGGTCACCCGATCACCTCCTCTATCATGCGTGTGCGGGCACACTTTTATATTAAAGCGGTTTCTTTCTTTTGGCAAGGGGGGAAATAAAATAAATCATACATGGGGATTCTGCGCTTATTCATTCCAAAATCTGCTTTTACTTATCATCCGCATGTCGATATTCCCGTGGACTGCTTCCCACTTGCCGATGGAACAGCGCGGCAAAATGGTTATAGTTCTGAAAACCAACCTCATAGGCGGCCTCACTCGCTGTCCGCCCGGCATGGCGAATTAAGACGGCGGCCTGCCGAATACGCATTTCATTCAACATATTTACAATGGTGGCGCCTGTCACTTCCTTGAACAGATGGGACAGTCTGGAGCTGGACAAACCTACAGCTTGAGCAATGTCATCAACGGTTATGCGCTCACGCATATGTCTGGACAGATAGTGCAGCGCCTCCTCCACCCTAGCATCGCGCTTCTCCCCGCGGCGCTCCGCCAGCAATAGCAATATCCCGCGTATTTCATTTTCGCACAGTTGCTGCCAGAACGGGCGTTGCTCCCTGGAATCGACCAGTACATTCCGCAATGCACGATAAATCCTATTCTGCAGATGGACGTTGCCCAGACGTTCGATAATCAGATCTTCTCCTGACAGGTAGTGGGTCTCGTTCATGCCGGGGAAGTGGGCCCAAATAAAATTCCACGTCTTGCCTGGCGCGACTCCATACCGATGCGGCACACCGCTGCGAAGCAGTGCCACATCACCTGCAAAGCATTGCTGCTGCCCGGTGGATAGATCAAAAAAACCTTCGCCATCCAGCGTATACGTAATGAGCCAATCGCTCATGCCGTCGGGACGCATTGTCGCGTAACGATCGGTTTCATTGAAATGGCCTGCGAAAATCGTGCCATACGCCGGGGCGGCATAGCTTTCGAATTGGTCATAGATGGTCATAAGACAACCCCTCTGCTCAAGACAAATGGTGTAGCTAGACTTTATTATAAGACACTTCGGACCTATCGTCACTTCAATCTGTGCAGCAGAAAGCACACTTGCCCCTGCCGCATCGCTTTAACAGCTGCGCTTTGGCGGGGGCAAATGTTTCTCCTGATTATCTAAGGGAAATTCGAGAAGCGACATTCATCTGGCGCTGTACGATGGTGATCACAGGCTAGCAAATGACTCTTCTTCCATTCATCTCCGTTTCGTTATAACATAACTTTTTTGCCGCTCCTTGCACTCTCTACAGCTCCAAAAACCATCTTCATACTCTTAATGTTGTCCCGGCAGTCCGTTTCGGCTGGACGGTCTTCATCCAGGCTCGCGAACATCTCGTCGAAACAGCCCTGATGCGCATCGCGCCCTTCGTAAGTAACAGGCACATTCAATTGCTGAAACTCGCGAATGAAGCCGCCAGGCGACCCTTCAGCAACTGCCTCGCCGACGGGCAAGTTGGCGCCATCCCATTTCGCGCTTCCTTTGCTGCCGGTCACCCTCCATTCCGCTTCCCATGAAGTGTTCAGACCTTCAGCGCACCAGGAGCCATTGTAACTGAACACGGCGCCGTTATCCATCTCAAAAATACAGATGGCTGAAGCGTTCCCTTTATACCATGATCCCGGCGGATTATATTCGTGGCAATAGACGGAAACCGGATCAGCGCCCGTAATGAACCGGGCTTGATCAAAGGTGTGAATTGCCATGTCGAGAATGAGCGGGTTGTCCATCACATCGCGAAAACCGCCGAAATGCGGTCCAAGGAAGAAATCGGCATGGATCGAACCGATGTCGCCAATCTGTCCCGATTGGACAAGATCGCGATATGCGCGGATAGGCTTCAAGTAGCGGCGGTTCTGCATAACCGCATAACGTTTGCCTGTCTGCTCGCTCGTCCGCACGATTTCTTCAGCATCCTCCAGCGATTCCGCCATCGGCTTCTCGCCTAACACATGAACGCCCGCCAGCAGAGCGGTTGTTACAATCTGCTTGTGGCTGGCCGGGATGGTCACATCGAATACGAGACTGGCATCCGTTGCCACTAATGCGGCCGACAAGTCAGCGAAAATCGGCACATTCAACTGATGCCGCTCTGCCATTGCTTTAGCTGTCGCTTCATACAGGTCGACCAACGCGACAATTTCAGCGTTGTGCCGCTCCTTCGCCTCGGTAACCCAAGCTTGTGACATGCCGCCGCAGCCGGCGACGATAATTTTATGCTGGTTGGTCATGTAATATCCTCCTTGAAAATCGTCTCAAATCCAATATCAGACCGCGATGAACCGCCGTGTATCACTATGGGCTTGCAGGCTTTCCTACAACCCTTAATTATAAATTAAGTCCAGGCTATGTCGGATTCGGTACAAAATCGCCGCCTCGACTGCGTTTCAAATAATTGAGCGCATGAACCTGCCCAGTCATCTCCAGTTCGTCCTTGTACACCGGATCATGCCAGCCTTCAATATCAATACTGCCCTCGTAGCCGCCTTGCCGCAGAATGGAAATGATGTCTGTCCAATTCGAATCGCCAAACCCTGGCGTCCGGTGCCAGACGAATTCCTGCGGCCCGTGAATACCGTACTCTCGAACGACATCCCAGGCAATAGTAGCATCTTTGCCGTGAACGTTGAATATTTTACCCACCCATTTGCGCAGCTGTGGAATCGGATCGATCAGGCTGACCATCTGGTGGCAGGGTTCCCACTGCAGTCCGATATTCGCTGCGGGAACGGCATTGAACATCATTTCCCATGCGGTTGGATTATGTGCGATATTGTATGGCCCGTCCTGCCAGGTGCCGCCCATGTCGCAGTTTTCAAAGGCGAGCCGCACGCCGCGGTCTTCCGCACGCTTCGCCAATTCGCCGAACACCTCGGCAAATCGCGGTATCGACTTGTCGATGGAACCCGGCACACGCCCCGTAAAGCCTGCTACAAGTCCGGTACCGAACGCTTCAGCATGGTCAATCAGCCGCTCCCAACTGGCCAATGTATCGGCATCGTCTCCCGTTCCCGTCAACGGATTGCCAAAGACACCCAGGCTGGAGATGACAATATTATGCGGCGCCAGCAGTTCCTTGATCCGCTTGGCTTGTTCAGATAAATCCGTCTTTCCCGTCGTTTGCCAGAACGTAAGTGAGAACGATTCAAAGCCTAACGGGATAATTTGCGGCAGTACACGTTCGGCATCCCCGCCATTCACCAAAGTACCAATTCGTATTTGTTTCAATGTTCATTCCTCCTGAATAACAATGCCCGTCTACCCGGCCATTTGGCATGTCAAAATTGTTTAATGCTGCTCTTATCGTATCGCAGTTCGGAATCTGCCGCTAGAAACGAAATTAACCTCTATTCATACGATCTTATGCTATTTTCAGGATTGGTACCGTTGACAGGGGGGAAATATCCTTTTATAGTGAGAAAATCGTATGATTTCAAAAAAAGGAGGGGCAGCGCAGATGACAGTTAGTCCGCATAAGGAAAACACCTGGCTCCCTGACCAAACGTTCCCGATCAACATCTTTTTTGTCAGCAATATTTACTTGCATTGGCATGATCATATCGAATGGATTTATATTAAGGAAGGGCAGGCCCGCATTCAAATTGACGCCGATTTTGAAACGCTTGGGCAGGGGGAGCTGGCTTTCATCAATTCCAAGCAGCTGCATGCCGCCACCTGTCTTGAACCGGAATCGAAGCTTGTCTGTATCGTATTCAATGAAGCGCTCGTCCGCGGCAGCGGCCTGGACATTACCGAGCATCAGTATTTTCAGCCTTATCTGATCCAGCGTCAGAAGTGGCCCGGCATCATTCGCGCGAATGAGCCCGAGATGCGGGAGATCGGCCAGGCCTTCGCCAGACTTGTCGATGAATTCGAGGAGAAACGTCCAGGCTACGAACTTATCGTTAAAGCGGAGCTGCTTCGCATTTTCGGCCAATATTTTCGCTATGCCCAGCAGTCCGCCGCTATCAAATTTACACGAAAGCCTCTGAGTGCTTACGACTTCTCTGATTTGCTCCATTTCTTGCGTGAACACTACTTCGAGACGATTACGGTTGCGCAAGCGGCGCAAATGGTCAATCTCAGTCCGAACTATTTCTGCCGGGTGTTCAAGCAGGTGACCGGCAAGACCTTGATCGAATATATCCACGTGCTGCGCGTGCAAGAAGCCGAACGGCTGCTGCTTGAAACCGACAACCCTGTGACGGAGATCGCTACAGCTGTCGGATTTTCCAATATGACCTATTTCGGACGTATATTTAAAAAAATCCGCAATGCCACCCCTTCGGACATTCGCGGAAAATAGTCGATTTATTATTTTTTGCCGCCTCTAACCAGCGCCGCGGCCACCGTACTTGTCCACATGAAATCAGGTGCGACGATGCTTGTGGCCGTCGTCATTGCGCCTACGTCTCTTCATCGTACCAGTCCCCGAAGAAGTGATTCCGGGGGAGCAGCAAACAGCAGCCTGTTTGGATTTGGAATGGCGTTCACTCTGATGGGAGACTTCCTGATGCGTACGCTGTACTGCACTGGCAGGTGCTTCTTGCATTTTAGCGCGATGTGCTGCCGTGGAGCCGAGGGTTTGTTCTATCGTTTGGGTACGAAAAGCACGAACCCGTGGAAAGGGGAAACCCGCCCATGGATCTGCACTGTACTGTACTGCATCGCGGTTTCAGCGCTCTAACGCTTGCCACAGATCTTAATTGGCTACAAATGGACGTTTTAGAATTCTAACGCTTACCAGAAAGCTTATTAACCATTTTGGCTATCAAAATCGAGGGTTTTCACCGAAATAGCGTTACCCAGTTTCCTTAGAATTTTTAAAGTGTTAGATTTAGCAAAATAGCGCTTGTCATCAGCGTTAGAATAATTTCTTGTGTTTCCTCAATCACTCACCGCAGCCGAACAACGATGAAATACGGGTTTAAAAAATTTAATATAATAATTACCCCACGGCCTACCGCCTCCCGCGGGGTATCTTCAGCAAATTAATATATCACGGCAGCATTCGGGAATTATATAGTTCCCCAGCCACCGCGCTCGTCCACATTCCCTCCCGGTCGGCCACAATGGTCTGCCAACCAAGCTTCTTGGCCGGGGGAAAATTCTTTTCCTGATCGTCCACATAGATAATAATAGACTGACTTGAGGTTAGATGGTCTTGCACAATGCTGTAAATACGAGGATCAGGCTTGCAGCAGCCCACTTCACTGGAAATCGTAACGCTCTTTATATAAGGGAGGAGAGGGGTAATGACAGGTGTCACCCACTCGTGACGATGATTGCTCAGCAAGTGGATGTCAGCCAACTGGCTCCAAGCGGCAAGCTGTCCCGACGCAGGCAGCAAGGACAGATGTCCGGAAACGAGCGGCCGGCCGAATGAGGGATCAAACGCCGGGAAATGCCCTTGCAGCCAAACCCAAAACTCCGGTTCGGAAACGGCACCTGTCCAAAGCATTTCACGGGCGTCTTTTTTGAAGAACGTCCGCAATTCGTCGATGGAAGCATTGGCACGGACAGCCAAATGCTGCCAGAGAAGCGGCGGAAAATTGGTGGCGATGACCCCGGCAATGTCAAGGACAAGCTGCGGCCGTCTCATCGTTCGCTCCAAACCCGCTCTACTGCTTCCAACCTCTCGCCGTCAAAGGTCATCAAGTAAATATCTGGCTTGGACGTCTGCTGCCAGAAGTCGAAGCCATATTCCGCGCTGTAATAGTTCATAATAATCGTCATGATATTGCCGTGGGTACCGATCACGATCGTTTGGCCCCGATATTGTGCAAGCAGCTGCTCGATAATCGGAACCGCCCGCTGCTGTGCTTCACGGGTCGTCTCCCCGCCAGCAAGGGCGTAATCCAAATCGGTAAAGGAGCGCTCGATCGCTGCCAGCAGCTCCTCCCATGGCGCCTTGTAGTCCAACCCTTTTATTGCACGTTCCCGCAGCTCCGCAAATTCCACAATCGGCAGCCCCCGATCAAGCGCCAAGTCACGCACGGTATCTACTGCGCGCGTATAATGGCTTGAGGCGATGCAATCTACCCCCACCCCTTCGAAGAAACCGACAATTCGTTTGGCCTCTTCCCGACCTTCCGGGGATAATCCTCTTGTTTCCTCCTGTCCAAATGCAAACGGCGATTCCGCATGCCGTACCATATACAGCCGTGTTGTCATAGCGTATCTCTCCTAAGCAATTTTGGATTATTGGATGTGCATCGCACTGTATACCTTATTTTCACGAATGAGACAATTGAGCTGCATTCCGTAAGCACAGCCGCCATCGATACCAATCTTGCCGTCCGCAAACCAGACATCTGCGGAGTCATGAAGGTCAGCTGTTCTTGTATGGCCAAAGACGATCGTCTTGCCTGTGCGATTGGGCGAATGATAGAAGGCGTCCTTAATATACATAAAGTCATGCTCAGATTGTTCTTTCCAATCAGGTACCAAAGGGTTGATGCCAGCATGCACGTAGATGTGATCATGATCTTCATAATAGAGCGGAAGCTGTCCCAGAAACTCAATATGTCTCATATAGTTCTTGCCAAGAAATAATTTTGCTTCCTGCAGCGCTTGATCCGTAATCTCATCGCCTGCAAACCCGCAGTAGCTGCGCAGTGTCGCCAAACCGCCATGCATCCTAAACTTGGCTGCCACTTCCTCCCGGTCGGTCTGAACCAGATCAACCAGACGCTGATCATGGTTGCCGCGCAGGGCAATCGCTCCGTTCGCTACCAATTCAATCACTTTCTCCACCGTCTCTTTGCTATGGGGACCCCGATCAACATAATCGCCGAGCAGCAGCAATTTATCTTTTGCCGGGTTATACGCTGCCAACTCCAGCAGTTCTGTCAACTGTGCAACACATCCATGGATATCACTAATCATCAGTATTCTGTCCACTATATCCCCCCCTGAAAGCCAGCCAGCAGCATGCTTTGCACTTCTCTCAATGTTCGACTGGTTCTGAATTCATCCTTCGGCTCCGACCAGCTGAATCCGTCACCGGTGTATCTCGGAATGAGATGCATATGATAATGTCCCAAATCATTGAAGATACCGCCATTTTGGCAGATCGTAATGCCATCGGGCTTCACAGTCTGCTTGAGCAATCTCGACATCGCCGTTGAAGCGCGCATAATCGCCCCCTGTGTCGCTTCATCGATTTCTTCGACATCAAGATAATGCTGTTTTGGCAAAATGAGCAGATGGCCCTCATTGAATGGCGCAATGTCCAATACGCACACAATCAGCTCATTTTCATAAATAACATGCACCCCAGCTTCAAGCTGATTGGCAATTCTGCAGCCCAGACAGTTCATCCGTGCATACCCCTTTCGCGATTTATAGTGCCATTTGCATTGTCAATTACCTGTTGTATAATACGCACTGTCTCGTGCCGATTTCTAACAACATGCCGCTTCCCCTGAAATGCCTCTGTCACTTTCAATAAGCTTTCCAGGTCATAGCCGTGGTTCCACTTCACGATCATTTTGACCAAATTGCCGAACGTTTGCTTGTAGTTCCATAACTCAATTCCGGTGCGTGACTTAATAAACCGCTTGATTATGCGATAATCGCGCACATAGACATTGGGCTGCAGTATAAAAATCAGATCAGCCTGCCGCACCGTCGAAAGCGTCCACTCCTGATACTGTGCCCCTTCGACAATCCAGGCCGCTTGCGAGACAATGGCCTGCAAATTCGTATCCCGCACTGCCTGTGGATACTTCAGTCCTGTTTCATCACGCTTCCAGATGACATTATCCAGCTCATAATAAGGAAGATCATACGACAGAGACAGCGCCTTCGCCAAGGAGGACTTGCCACTGCCGCATGGGCCGATTATTCTAATCTTTATCTGTCTTCATCCCCTTCTGGCTAGTTATCCGATGCAGCCCGGATCAACTGCTCCATCTTGAAGAGCGAGTGCACGCGCAGCCCGATGTCCTCCAGTTTCCGTCTTCCTTCCGGGTCCCGCTCGATGACGCAGATGACATCCTCAACAATCGCTCCAGCCGCTCGTAAATCATTCGTGCTCAAAATAACCTGTCCGCCCGTTGTAATCACATCTTCGATCACGCAGACCCGTTTGCCCGAAATGCTGGCTCCTTCGGCCAATTTGCACGTCCCGTATGGTTTTGCAGTTTTTCGCACGAACGCAGCGGGAATTCCCGATTGCAGCGAAAGCGCCGTCGCGATTGGAATGCCGCCCATTTCAAGACCAGCCAACACTTCTACTCCAGCGGGAAGCAGCACTGTTAGCTGCTTGGCTATTTCGGACAGGACAGCAGGGTTGGCTTCAAACAAATACTTGTCAAAATACTCACTTGATACCTGTCCGGAACGCAGTGTAAACGTACCGTTCAAATGCGCGATATGATAGATATCTTTTGCCAGATTACTAATCATCCTTGTTAATCCTCCCCAAGTGTGGCTGCATGTGATGTAAATCCGATATGTAATAACCTTCCAATTATAATATGATCAGGTCAGGCGGGACAATAGTCTGATTCGCGCATTATGGCATCCATGTTGCGATGAATGACGGATTGACAGATAGAAGCTGGCGAAGTACCATACAGTTAAAAATGGGGTGAGGACATGGGCAAGAAAAAGAAACCGTCTGCAGCTTCAGCGCCTGCATCCGCTTCGGAAGCCAAACCCGCCACGCTGAAGGATTTGTTGAATCCAGAGGTGATCGGCAAGTTGATGGCGCAAGCCAATGAAGCAAAGGCAGCGGAGGCGCAGCAAAAGGATGCGGCGCGCAAACAGGCAGAGGAAAACCGCAAGGCCGAGCAGAAGCGGCTTGAGGGCAACTTCGAGTATTTATTGGACAACAGCGAGATGGATTGGAAAAAGTTCAAATAATCCGTTGATCATCATTACAGGCGTGTAGTTGACTGCCAACACGTATCGCCTCACCGCTTGCCGGCTGTCATGTTGCGCTCCCTTCGGACCGCTCATATTTGGCCAGCAGCCCGGCTAGCAGCTGTTTCATGCAATCGATAAGCTCCGGTGGTTCTTTGACCTCGGCTTCCTGGCCCAACCCGATGAAAAATTTGGCGAAGTAGGGGATTTCACTGCTAGGGATATGATGATCGAGCAGCCCGCTGCCGTCTTGCTGGACATGAAGCTTCGGAGCAGGACACAATTCCGCCTCGCATCGCTGCACGCCTTCCCTGCTCAGTTCCACCACAAAACGAACTGCTGTATGCTTTTCCTTCGTATAAGAACGCCAGTTGCCCAAATGAATATGGCGATGATCCAGTGCAGCAGCTGCCGGCTGCTCCTCAGTCAACTGGATGCGGTCGCACCGGAACAGTCGAAAGTCTGCGCGGGTGAAGCAGTAAGCAGGGCAATACCACAGGCCATTGGACGCATAGATGCCCACCGGCTGGATTTCCCTGCGTGAATCCGCTGTTTTGGACCCGTAGACGATAGATAGCGGCTGCTGACCAATCGCCGCATTCATCAAGCGGGACAGGTTCGAGGCAGGGAGCTGCCGCATCGGCGCGAAAAAATCGACCCGGTTCTTCATCTCGTCGATCCGGTCGCGGACATCGCCAGGCATATAATAATAAAACTTGTCCAATGCGGACGAAGACTCCGTCTCGAAGGGAAGGGTGTAGTAGTGCCGCAGCGCATGACTGGCAAAAAACATCGCCACCGCTTCCTCTTCCGTAAAAGCAATCGGCGGCAGCACCCGTTCATTGAGCACCTGATAACCGCCATGCGGGCCAACTTCCGAATATAACGGGACCCCAAGTTCACTAAGCTCTTGCAAATCCCGAAGAATGGTTCGCGATGAGACGTCAAACTGCGCGGCAAGCTCCCTCACAGTAAACCTGCGCATCCGGTTGACGGTCATCATCAGTTCCATCAGGCGTTTAGATTTGGACATAATTGCTCCTTTATTGTTAATAATGACAACTGTTGTCGCTATTATACACTACAACCACGAATTAAAGCCCCCCATCCGGAATCGGACAGGCGGGCGTTAATGCCGCTGAAGCACAGCTCATATGCTTCGATTATTCAATTTACTTCCTATTCCATCTTATCCACCATCACAAACAACGGCCGCTCGCTTACATTAACTGTTGTTGTATTGCCGCTTGCGATCGTCAACGTAGAGGACACGCCATTTGTATTGCCGTTCGTCAGCGTCACCAAGGTCGCAGCAGTCGGAGTGGCTTGCAACTGCAAGGAATAGCCGCTCACTGTCGTATTATTGCTAGTCGGGCACCAAACAACATAGGCCCCCTTGCCTGTGACAGCATCTTTAAATTTGTAAATTTTCACATTGGCATTTCCTGATGACTGCTCGCCAATGTAACTCATCCCGGTCAGACGGTTTTTCAAGGTATATACATAATACCAGGATATTTTCGGTACCCATCCTGTCTCTTTGCTGCTGGTCAGGCCGCTTGACGAATACTGCGTCATGTCATTTGCATCGACATCCCTAAGCATATACATCGCAGCTTTATCGATGCCTGCTGCCGCTGCCGCAAGATACGAACGTACCAGCCAATCCGCCTGCACTTCATATCTGGATGTGCTCCCGATCGCAGGGGCGCGCTGCGGTGAAGCAGCGTTGGTATCATAGCCAAACTCCGTCAGCCAAACTTCCTTGCCCGGCAAATAGCGATTGCGATAGTCGGTCAGCTTCTCCAGCCTTCCCTTGAGTCCGTCTGCCTCTGGGCTGATTCCGACAGAACCGGTCATCTGTTCCGTACCGTCACTGCTGTAATGGTGGAAATTGAGCACATCGAACGGGAAGCTTCCGTCGCGATTGTATTCCGACCAGAACTTCAGCGCCTTGACATAATTCAAATTAAGCCCCGCCTGACCGGACATCACAAGCTTGGCATTCGGATCGGCGTTTTTGACGCCGGCTGCAGTGCCCATGGTGCCGCGGTGTCCGTCATAGTCTGCGCTGGACATTGCAGCGTATTCATACGGCGTGAAGTAGGCCGCTCTGCCTGACCACCACTTGTCGTGTTCATTCCAGTTCTCAAAGTAGCGCAGCGTGTTCAAGCCTGTGCTGCGCGGCTGGTCAGCAGCCAGCTTCAGCTTGCTGTCGGCAACCGCTGTACTCCCATAACGCGCTGCATACTGGAACATGTGGTCAGCATGCTCCACATAGGAGGATGGCAGCAGCGGATTGTTGCCCGATGCGACTGGTTTATCCTGACTTCCCGTTGTCAGCCAGCCGACACTGCCCTGAATGGCAGGCGAAACCGTAATGCCCAGCGCCTTCAGCCCGCTGTAGTAGGCGTCGAAGTTCCATCCTCCGCCCGCATAGCTTGGGTTGAACTTATTTTCATTATTCGGGTAAATGCTGTACCCCGCTTCGCTCGAATCACCCTCATCCCAGTTCCAGTTATGATACTCCCTCACAAACCCGGCAACCTGCATCCGTTCAAACGGGTCATCAATGAACGCATTGATACCGATGAGTTGATCCATTGTCGGGAATGGGTGCGCTGTTGGCTCCGGCGGATTCTCCGGTGTGCCAATACGCGTTCCATAGAGCACCACTTCGTTAACACTAATGTTTTCATTAGGGATGACAATCCGGACAAAACGGGTTATCACCGAGACCGGATGGGCTTTCCAGGCATTGTAATCGCTCATGTCATCGACAAACTCTGTATGCCAACTAAAAGGGGTGCCGGTCATGACTTCCACATTGCCGCTTCCTGTCCCATCGTACAGATAGATATCTGTCAACTCGTAATCAGCGCCAAGATCAATTACGACGCTCGCCGGCAAATAAATCGTGTTATAGCCAATATCCCATTTGGTTACCGGACTTCCTCCTGTGCCCCCCTTGGGATTGCCGGCCAATCCCTGTTCATCAATCAGGCGGCCGGGGTCGCCAATCGTCGCCTCGTTGAGCAGCATTGCAGGCGTCAGCGTAAGTTTCCCGCCGCCTCCGCTGCCTGAAGGGGCTGTTGTACGGTAAACGATATTGGACAAGCCTGACACATTAAGTGCCTCATCGCGTGTTTTAATGGCAACATAGTAGGTTGTGTTTGGCGTTAATCCGGACAGTGTGTAGTTTTGCGTTGTTCCGGCAGCTGCCGGAGCAGGCACACCGCTCGCCAGGGTCGCGCTAGCCCAATTGCCTTCCGTAATATTCGCCGTGCTGTAGCGAATTTCATACGCAGCAGCAGTCCCGATATTGCCGTCATCGCCAGGCGCGGTCCAGGATAGCGGTATGGCTGATGAAGTCGCTGTCCCTGCCAGCAAGTTAGCAATGGATGCCGGTGCGGTTGTGTCGCCTCCGCCTCCTCCTTCGGGCGTCCCATACAACACAATTTCGCCGACATTGGAGCTTGGCCCAGTACGCGTGACCCGCAAATATTGCGTTGTCACATTAACTGCATGCCCTTTCCAGGTCATGTAATCGTTCAATGGATCTGTAAAGAGTACCGTCCAGCTTCCTGGCGATCCCGTCGAAATGACGACACTGCCAATATCATTGACATCATATAAGTAGATGTCGGACAGACGATATGGCTGCCCAAGATCAATATAGGCGCTCGCCGGATAATCGCCTGCCCCCCATCCTGGAAACCAGGTGCTGGTCGCTGCGCCCCCGGTGCCGTTTTTGGGATCGCCAGCTGCGCTCTGCTCGTCAACGAGCATTCCCGCATCGCCTTTTCCCGACTCGTTCGTCACCATTGCAGATGTTAGAGACAGCTTGACTCCGTCCGCATGCGCAGGCTGGGGAACCGCCATCAAGCATACCGACAATACGGCTATTAACAGCATTGCTATTACTTTTTTAGCCCTCATCTTGCCTTGACTCCTTTCCATTCTGTGAAATTGGTGTTGAGTTCGGAACAGCACGGAATTGTTGCCTGCCTCCCTTCTTATTCATGAACCTTAGCGCTGTTTAATTTAAGTATGAATGCTCAATAATGTCCAAGTATATAGTCTTATTTCTACATCGATGCTCTTTTCTTACGCACTTGCCAACCGGGAAAATATATTTTTTACTATGACAAGTTCTGTCACCATTAAGCGCTACAATAGAGTTCATGACCCGCCCTAACAATATAAAACGAAATGGAGCGATTAAACATGCAAACCGAAGCAATTAAGGAAGTCAAGACGCTATTGTTCGCAGAATTGGCGCATATTGCTCAGACATCAGCAAAACTGATTCGTAAAATTACCCCGGAACATTGGAATTACAGACCGCGGGACAACATGCGGTCACTGCAAGAGCTTGTCCATCATCTCGTTTCCATACCGGCCGTTGATTTGCTTATTTTGCAGGAGCGTGCCGAGCAAGACATCCACAAGCTGGAGGCCACAATCGCTGCGGCGGACCACGATCAGGAGAAATTGATAAACTGGATGGAGTCAGGCATGCAGGATCTGAAACATTACATGGCTGAATTGTCCGATGATGATTTTCTGCATAAGCAGACAAAGCCGTTTTACCTCGATCACGGGTCTGCACAGGCCAAGTGGCTGATCGAAATTGTTACCCATACACAGCATCACCGCGCGCAGTTGTTTCAATATTTGAAGGAGCAGGGATACGAAGTAAACATGTTTGATTTATATTAGAATGACATCGTCATTGATTCGCAGACTCCACCAATATTAAATGCCCTTTCGCTTCCGTAGAGGAGGCTGAAGGGCATTTTTTTGTCGATCACGGGCGCCATATATTAACAGATCATAACGGGAAGTTAAGAAAAACTTTATCTTTTTCCTACTTCTTTTTAAATAATAATCTTTATGCTGAATGATATTGAAGCCGTCGTTGTGGCCAGATGAGATTAGCAGCATACGAGCCAAGTGGCGACTTTCATCATAAGGAGGAATAACAATGAATCATACGACAACAGTCCAAGAACAAATTATATATATTATTTATGGCGGAAAATCGACAGAGCATGACATTTCTCTCAAAACAGCATGTACGGTTCTGCAAGCATTGGATACACAACAAAATGAAGTCAGGCCGATCTACATTACACGTGACGGCATTTGGTGCAGCTTCGGCAGGCTGCTTACAAACCGTATCGAGCTGCATGATCTTATCCTCGCGCCTGCGCATCAGGATACTGCACGTTCCATGGGCGAAGTGATTGCGAATGATTTTTCTCTCCCGGGCAAGAAAGTCGCGTTTCCGCTGATGCATGGCGCCAACGGTGAAGACGGCACGATACAAGGGCTGCTTGAACTGTTGAATATCCCCTATGTTGGCAATGGCGTGCTCTCGGCTGCGGTGACATTGGACAAGGTAATCTCCAAACAACTGCTGGCTCAAGCAGGCGTGAATCAGGTGGCGTACCATTTCTTCGATAATCGCCAATGGGCTGAAGCACAATCGGGGCTTTTGCAGCACATTGAGGAACAACTCGGCTACCCTTGCTATGTAAAGCCGGCTTCGCTAGGCTCATCCATTGGCATCAGCCGATGTTTTGATCGGCAGCAGCTCATATCCGGCATCAACGATGCATTATCCTATGACACCAAGGTGCTTATTGAGCGCGAAATCGTCGGGAGAGAAATCCAAGTGGCTGTCATGGGCAACGAGCGTCCGGTTGCTTCGCTGCCTGGCGAGTTTATTCATAATCATGCCTTCTTTGATTTCGATTCCAAATATTTGGACAAGCAGCTCCAAATGTCAATACCCGCTCAGATTGAAGAGCACACGTTGGACGAGATAAGGAAAATTGCCATTCATGCCTATCAGTCACACTGCTGCACAGGGCTGGCACGGGTAGACTTCTTCCTGGATGAGGGAGGCTTTCTCTACCTTAATGAAATTAACGCCCTGCCCGGCTTCACTAACTTCAGCATGTATCCTGTCATGTGGGAGCGTACCGCCGACATCACCTATGCTGAACTAATCAACCGATTGATTGCCTTCGCATTCGAGCGGCATGCGAGCAAACAGACCTTAAACTATTCCAAAGGTGAGGCTCATGTTTAGGGATACGTATGCAGAAGTTAACTTGCATCATATTCATCAAAATATCGTGACGATTCGTCAACACTTGCCTCATGCAGTTAAGTTAATGGCCGTCATCAAAGCAAATGGTTACGGTCATGGCGATATTCAAGCCGCCCAAATAGCGGAACAAGCAGGGGCCGATATGCTCGCAGTCGCCTTTCTGGAAGAGGCGCTTCATCTTAGAGATTGCGGAGTGCAATTGCCTATTCTGATCTTCACGCCAGTTCACCCGCAGGAAGTGCCTCTTGCCATCGCCAAAGACCTGATGCTTACCGTCCATTCAGCCGCATGGTTTCAAGAAATGAGGGCCTATAAAAGCCCCAATTCTCTTGAACCGTTAAAGGTGCATGTCAAGATGAATACAGGGCTTGGCAGACTAGGCATCAATGATATTCAGGAGTGGGAGGAGCTTGCTCCATGGCTGACAGCTGAAGATATTAAAGTCGAAGGTGTGTATACGCATTTTGCTACTGCTGGACATGCCGATTCGACCTATCTCATGCAGCAGTACGAACGATTTCTTGAAATGAAGGAATGGACGAAAGCAGCGGGGATTCCTGTTCATCACTTTCATTGTGCCGGCAGTGCAGCAGCGATCCGCTTCCCGGAGCTCACCATGGATATGGTAAGAATAGGAGCGGCCTTGTTCGGCTTCAATCCTGCCAAGGCTGCCTCCGACTTGCAGCTTGAGCCGGTTCTGAGCTTGCACAGTTCTATTATTCAGGTCAGGAAAGTACGCAAAGGCGACTATATCGGATACGACAATCGTTATCAGGCTAAGCAGGACGAATGGATTGGCACAATTCCGCTCGGTTACGCCGATGGATGGTCGCAGCGCATGCAAGGGACAAGCGTGTTAGTGAATGGTACCCGCGCACACATTGTTGGGAAAATCTGCATGGATCACCTCATGGTGCGTTTGACAGCGCCCTGCAGCCCAGGGGCGCCTGTTACGCTGATTGGGAGCCAAGGGGATGATGCCATTACTTGTGCTGAACTTGCCGCACATATTGACAGTGTCCCTCAGGAGATCACAACTTCGCTAACAACCAGAATCACAAAAATTTACAAAGGCGAAGCAGGGGAGGAATGGAATTCATGGGAGCAACGGAAAGATTCCAAGATAGCATATATCAATTGAACGGCAGCGGCAGCTGTGATCATGAAACGACGGTAGAAATGGACACCGCCCATATATATAAAGGCAATTTGGTTCTCGTCAACCGTGACTACCCCGTTAGAGACAATGGGCTTCCGCAGCTAATGACGGTGAACAGCCAGCGTCTGCATGCGTGGGATGATGCCATTTGTCTGGAACGGAACTGCCTGATGCAATTAGCCGCACTTATGAAAGCCAGCCACTCCTTGAACGATATTACTGTCGTAAGCGGTTATCGGTCGGTCGAGGAGCAGCAAGATATTTATCAATCCTCCTTGTTGGAGAATGGACCGGAATATACCGCCTCCTATGTTGCACTCCCCAATCACAGCGAGCATCATCTGGGTCTGGCGGTCGATGTCGGGCAGCGAGGCCAGGATCTTGATTTCATTGCTCCTTCCTTCCCGGACGACGGCGTATTTCATACCTTCAAACAGCTTGCCGCCAAATTCGGCTTTATTCAGCGCTACAAGGAAACCAAAGCGTCCATCACTAATATCGCTTGCGAGCCTTGGCACTACAGGTATGTAGGTGCTCCTCACGCAGAACTGATGGAGCAGCACGACTTCTGCCTGGAGGAATACAGCCGTTATTTAGAGCGTTTTACTTACTCGGGGAAACAACTCGTCCTTAACAAGGATGATCAAATCATTCGCATTTATTATGTGCCTGCACAGGATGGACTAGCCGTCACCGTACCTATTGTACGCTGCGAACGTTTCGAACTATCAGGGAACAATCGCAATGGACTGATCGTCACGAGCTACAACAGGAGAACATCATGAAGACAAGGGAAGTATATAGTGGACTGGACTGGTTGAAAATCGTTGCTGCTTTTTTCGTCGTGGCAAATCATACCGGTCCGCTAGCCACGTACAGCAAAGAGGCGGATTTTCTATTCATCGGCTTGCTGTCGCGTGTAGCAGTACCTATTTTCTTTATTTCCACCGGTTTTTTGCTGTTCCGAAAATTTTCGGATGATAGGGCCCATAATCGAAGTGTCGTGCGCAGGTACTCCAAAAAGATCATGATGCTTTATTCAGTCGTCATTCTGGTGTTCATTCCGTTGAATATTTATAAGGGCGATTTCAAACAAGATTTCAGCATGATGTCTTTTATTAGAGATATTTGGCTCGATGGGACATTTTATCACTTGTGGTTTTTTCCTGCCTTATTGATCGGCGTCCATATTGTTTATTTGTTGTATAACAAGGCTTCGCAATTGCCGCTGTTATTCGCAACAGGCTTATTATTTGCGGTAGGACTTCTAGGCGACAGTTATTATGGATTAGCGGTAATTGATTCTGCCTTAGAGCCCTTGTATGAGGGGATGTTCCAGTGGTTTGACTACACTCGCAACGGGCTTTTCTTTGCCCCTCTCTTTATTGCAATCGGGGCCGTGCTAACCAAGCGAATCGAAAAAACACCCAACCACCTCTTTTATGCCTGTATGTGCGTTCTGTCCTTGGGATTATTGCTTATCGAAGGAAGCTGGCTGAAGGCGGAAGCGTATCCTCGGCATGAAAGCATGTATCTTGCGGCGATTGCTGCAAGCTATTTCCTGTTCCGCTGGGCATTGACCTGGCAAGTGAAAGAAGTGATCGTGTTCAGACAATGGCGAGTATGGATCTATATTATCCACCCGCTAGCCATTGTAGTGGTAAGGGGAGCATCCAAAGCCGTTCATCTGGATCATATTTTTATTACAAACAGTTTATTTCACTATCTTGCTGTAGCCCTGCTATCGGTCGCAATGTCCGCTGTTATTTTACGCATTCCGCTATTGCGCAAGTTAACGGGCTAATCGGCCGATTTTCAATTGTAGCCGCTTAAACCGTTGCTGCACGCAGGTGCAGCAACAGCGCTGGATGTCAACCGAATCTATTTCTTTCTTGCTATGAGGAATGCTTTGTCCGCCCGGCTAAAGCCGATTTTCGGATAATAATCTACAGCGCCAGGCGCCGACAGCAGCACCAGGGAGCACTCCTCACCGATGGCCGTCTGCACTCGGGCGACGAGTTCCCGGCCAATGCCGTGTTTTTGATAATCACTGTCCACCGCCAGATCAGATAAATAGCAGCAGTAGGAGAAATCCGTAATTGCGCGCGCCACTCCGACCATCTTGCCTTCCGACCATGCTGTAATTAACACATCGGCGTGATCAATCATTTTTTGAATTCGCTCGAGATCTTCATAAGGCCTTTTCATGTTTGACAGGCGAAATACTTCAGCTACATCCTTAGCACTCTGCACCCGATCATCCGAGTATTCGATCATCGTTCATCCTCCTGGCAGTCCGTTTATTAAGGGAACTATTTTCTGTCAATCAGCTCACTGATTCCGGTACCGTCATCCGATAGGTTCTAAACGTCTCGTCCAACGTTCTATCATTCTTCTCTTCCCACACAACGCTTCGCTCAAAGACGCCATCCTGAAAAAACAACGGGAAGCGCTCTTTAAACCAATCCTGCATGGGCAAATTGAGCGCATCCTTTATTTCGACCCAAAGCAGTTCCCCCTCCGGCGGATATTCGAGCAGTTTCCCGGTGAAAGATGTCGCCAAATAATTGAATACCATATATCTTAGTCCCTTGTCAGGCTCGCAAAACTCATTCAGTCCTTTATACACAATGTCTTGCACAACCAATCCCGTCTCTTCCTGCACTTCACGAATCGCCCCGTTTACAATGCTCTCCGGAAAATCAACCTTGCCCCCTGGCGCAATATAGCCCGGAAATCCTTTCTTGTCCGGACGATTAATCAGAAGCACCTTGCTGCCGTCCTGTACCATGCACATGGTATAGATTTTGTATGTAATCTCTTCCGACAACATGACCACTCCATTCTATGAATTCTATAGACGCCTACACCAATAATTTATGGCTATTATATCAAAATTTCTCACAAACCGCTTGCAGTCAATTGAAAAATCCCCGCCTGCTCGCTATTCATCAGTTTGATATGATGATAAAGCAGCGGTTGACAAATGGGTCAAAAGCGATAATATAATTAGTATGTGGTTAAACACTTATTAATTAACAGGAGGGGATAGCTTTGGCGAGACCACGCGCGTTTCCAGATGATTTAATGTTTCAGGGGATTCATCAGGCACTGTGCAAACGCGGTTTTAACCAGTTGACACTGGAACATATTGCAACAGAAATTGCGATTTCGCCTGCTGCATTAACCAAACGATTTGGCTCCAAGAAGGCCCTGCTCCTTTTCTATATCGATATGGTCATCAGTATAACGGAACAAGCGTTTGCCGACGTATGCCGTCTTCCCGTTACTCGCATCAATGCTCTCAAAACGCTATTCATGAGATCAATGGGGCAGATGAGCGACCCAACTGCGCTTGCCAATTTCACTTCGCTTTTTGTCGCATGCGTTTCCGACCCGGAGCTGCTGGAGCGCTCGCAACGCCGTTTGCGGGTCATCGACGAACAGGTTAAACTGCTGCTCAACGCTGCCGCGGCAGCTCAAGAAATCAGAGGTGCAGATATCGATAAAACTGCCAGGGTGCTGCAATCTGCGCTTGGCGGGGCACTGTTCATCTGGCTTAAAGATCCGGATCGACCTTTGGCCGAATGGGTCGATGATTGTTTTGATATCGTTATGGGTCCGTTATACGTACAAGCACAATGATGAAAAGGGGGAGACATGATGGCTTATTGCCAAACGGATGAGGTAAACCTTTATTATGAAGAATATGGAGCAGGAGAGACAATTATTTTGACACACGGACATTCGATGTACCATGAGCAGTGGAAGCCGCAGGTTGAAGCATTGGCTCACTTATTTCACATCATCGTATGGGATGTCAGAGGACACGGCCGCTCCAGCTTGCCTGCAGGAGAGGTGGACCCCGAGAGCTTCAGCGAGGATCTCATCCGGTTGATGGACGCGTTGGCGATCGAGTCAGCCGTCTTGTGCGGGCTGTCGATGGGCGGGCATATTTCGCTGCAAACCGCCGTCCGTTACCCCAATCGGGTGAAAGGATTAATACTCATTGGCACACCCTTTACGAACAGCTTTAACTGGTATGAGAAGATGGCTACCCCTTTCAGCCAGCTTAGCTTGCGGCTCATTCCCTACAGGTGGACCGCGCAAATGACCGCCAGCATCATGTCCGCCATTACCCCCAGCAACAAGCCATTCGTGCTCCAAGCCTTCGGAATGATGAAGCGAGACGATTTTCTTCGCCATTGGAAGGGCAATCTGCAGATGGACAGCAGCCAAGACCTGGGGAAAGTCGCTTGTCCGACACTTATTTTGCATGGTGCTCAGGATGGGATGGTGCGTCGGCAGCAGCGCATCCTGCACGCCTCTATTAAAGGCGCAGGGTTTGAAACGATCCCGAATGCCGGACATTTGACCAATCTCGATAACCCGGAAGAAGTAAACCAGCATATCAAGTCATTTATGAGGTCTATTGAATAAGTTAATCGCCAGCCACCCATCACTTAGCTATTTGTGTAAAAACCACTAAAATAACATCACAGATCGAATGTTTACCGCCAGTATATTTATTTTTGAGAAATAAATCGATCTGAGCGTCTTCTAGATAAGTTGAATGAAAGAAGTGTCATAGGGGGTAAATTGTTGCATTTTGTACAACATTTCCAGGCGTAGGAGCCGATTTTCGTGAAATTGTTGTAAAAAATACAATAATTCTTAATATAATTGACTTTTACAGCTAAAATATTGTAGTTTATACAACAATTTTGCTTTTGTCGCGGTCGTTTGATTGTTGTGGTTGGCTACCAACACGCATCACTCCACCGCGCTTGTTTTGCACGAATTAGCGGAACGTCTGCCACTAGCGTTGCATAAAAGCTAACACAAAAAAACAGTTAGATAAAAGGGCTCCGTCTACGTGGTTGCCACGACTCGCGATCAAAGCGGTGGGGCGAATGGAATGCTCAAACGCACATGTGGAATTCTAACGCTGATGAGCGGCGCTATTTAGGCAAATTCAGCTCCATAAATATTGTAAGGAAACTGAGCCACGCTATTTTTAGAAAATCGTACGATTTCAGCCGTCCAAGGGGGGAATAAGCGCTGTGGGAAGCGTTAGAGTCGAAAAAGGGTCATTTGAGACTCTTTAAGCGCTGTGACAAGCGTTAGCGCAAGGTCCCCCGCTCACTCACATTCGTCAACCGCTATTTTTGGCTTGAACCGTCAGGAAATGGAGGAAGATGCCCTACGCTATAAGACCGGTTGTCTGTTTTTTGTTTTTGCGATAAACCCATAGGGAACATCAGCTATAATTGAGGTTTCACTCATTGTCAGGCTTTATGCAACGCTAGTGAACGTCTGCCCGCTTACCATCCGATGCAATCAAAACCGCCCGGTCAATCAAACTGAGTCACGCCAGCTCGTGCTGAAAAGCCGGCCCATCACTACACATAATATATTGCAAGGGGGCAGAATCTTCATGAATGCCAAAAGAGCCTGGCTCGAAAAACACCAGGCCTTCCTCTATTTCGGATCGCTGCTGGCAGGGGCAGGAGCAGGCTTATGCTTCCCGAATGCCGGTTCAACTTGGGAACAGTTGATTACCCCATGTATCGCCATTCTATTGTACAGCATGTTTGTACAGATCCCTTTCCTGCAGTTGAAGACGCCGTTTGGCAACCGACGTTTTCTTGCCGCTTTATTCGCGGTTAATTTCATTGCCGTGCCTGTTCTCGTCTGGGGTCTTGCGCAGTTTCTACCAGATCAGCCGGCTGTTCTGCTAGGTGTGTTTCTTGTGCTCCTCACACCTTGCATCGATTACGTCATCGTATTCACCCAATTGGGACGCGGGGATGAGAAGCTGATGCTGGCTGCGACGCCCTTCCTGTTTGTTGTCCAAATGGCGCTGCTGCCGCTTTATTTGTGGATGTTTATTGGCCAAGACGCGGCGGCAATCATTCATGTGGAGCCTTTTGTCGAAGCATTCGCAGGACTGATCGTCATTCCGCTTGCCTTGGCGCTGGCCACTCAATTATGGGCCAGACGCAGCAAGCCCGGCGCCGCGGTGATGGATGCCACAGCTTGGCTGCCTGTCCCCTTTATGGCGCTTGTCCTGCTCCTTGTTGTTGCCGCCCATGGCCCAAAGCTGTATAACAATGTCGATCTTATCGTTCAGGTTGTGCCGGTCTATGCAGGGTATATGATCATCTCACCGCTGCTCGCCTGGTCTGCCGCACGGCTGTTCCGGCTAGAATTGGGAGAAAGCCGAGCGCTCGCTTTCAGTGCAGGCACCCGAAATTCCTTGGTCGTGCTGCCCTTTGCGCTTGCTCTGCCAGGGGAATGCGCCACTGTAGCTGCTGCGGTAATCGTTACCCAGACAATTGTGGAGTTGATCGGGGAATTAATCTACATTCGGTTTGTTCCTCAGGTGCTTATGCCGGATCGGCGGTAAGTGTCCGCCAGCCGATACATGTCAGCGATATCATGGCGATTGACGCTCCGCAAACGTCGGACAGCCTCATCGATATCGACCAGTTCCACCGCAATCACCTGTTCCCCGTCCTCCGGGTTTAGCGGCTGGCCAACCAGCCGCACTTCCCCATGTCCGATAATCCGCACAAATTTCGGATGAGGTATGTATGGGCGATAGGGCTGGTCAGCGCTTGATTCACAATCAAATTGTCCGAAGATATGATAGGACACCAATTCCCCGCCAAGCTCCTCCATCACCTCTCGCTTCAACGCGTTAAGATAGCGTTCGCCCTGCTCCAGCGTTCCGCCAGGCAGTTCCCACATCCCGCTTGCCACCTGGAAAATAACATACTTGTCCCCCACATGCGGGATAATGCTCACATTACTGACTTTGGATTCGTCTATCTTGTCCGATAAAACAAACTCCGCACGTACAACTCCCCAGTCAATCCGATCTGCCAGCGCCGGAAAATCCTGAATGTCGATGTTCTTCCTTCGATTGTCTCCTGTAACATGATCCATCTGCCTCCCATCCTCCTTCAAAAAGTTTCTAGCTCCCCAGCTTCATTAAAACATGCTTGAACTCGGCAAATAACGCTTCATTAACCGTCCCTTTAACAATAGAGTGCCGTTTGGCCAAAATACCAACCTCTGGACCTTTCTCCAAATCTGCTACATGCTTCACAACTGTCCCGCTAAGCACGGGCGCCGCATCAATTTCCGGCACAAACGTAATGCCAAGACCTGCCTGTACAAAGTACTTGATCGCGGTAATGCTCGCGACTTCAATAGCATTTTTGAATCCTCCTCCGAGCTTGCGGGAAGCCATCGACTCGATTTTTATCCGGAATGGGCAGGAAGCAGGGGTAACGAGAAACCGATCATTTATTAAATCCTTCAGAAATATTACATCCCGGCCCGCCAGAGGATGGTTTTCAGGCAGCAGCAGCATAAAGCTTTCGGTCAGCAGCGGGTTGAATTCCAGTTCCACCTCGGGTCCCGGCTGTCCGCACTGACTAAGGAGATGTGGTTCCGGCTGATGGCATAATGCAAGGTCAACCTGATCGTTCAGCACCATCTGCATTAACTCCAGATTCGTGCCGACACTCACCTTAATCTGGATTTTCGGTTTTTTTGCCAGAAAAGAATGAATGACGTCGGGCAGCAATCTGCTTACCGAAGGTTCTGCCGCGCCGATCGCAACAATTCCTGCCTCGCCATTGCTGATATCAGTCAGCATGCTGTTAAAATTCGTATAGTTCCTGAGCAATGATTCCGCATGCTCATAAACGAGGTGTCCTTCACTTGTGAGCTTGATCGCTTTGGTTCGTTCCAGCAGTTTGACACCAAGCTCCGTCTCCAGCTTCTTGAGCTGAACCGAGACCGTGGGCTGGGAATATTGCAGCGCCTCGGCCGCGCGATGAAAGCTGCCCAACTGAACGATCGTGTAGAAGGTCTTTAATAAGCGAAGTTCCATCTGAGTTGTTCACCTCATCTTTATCATTATTAATCAAATGAATTACATATTTCAATTATACATTTCGAACGTTATTCCTTATTATAAAACAGAAAGCTCCGATAAAACCGAGTAATTAACTAGGTATATAAATTAAGCCTATTTGTGAAGGGATGCCTTAAATGATGAACTCCGAAAGTTTATACCCTCGAACAAGCCCTGCACTTGACGCTCCAAGCTTACGAAAGGGATTAACTCGCTATGACAACATCACCAGGAATTGAAATAAAACAGGTCAGCATGAGCTACCAGACGAATGCATCCGCCATGTTGGCCGTCGATAATGTCAGCTTCAGTATTGCACAGGGTGAATTCGTCTCGCTGCTCGGGCCGTCCGGATGCGGCAAAACAACGCTGCTGCGCATGATGGCCGATCTGCTTCAGCCGACAAGCGGAACCGTCACTATAGCCGGCAAAACTGCCAGAGAGGCCCGGCTTGCCCAGAAGTACGGCATCGTTTTTCAAAGCCCTACGCTCTACGACTGGAGAAAGGTCAAAGATAATATAACGTTGCCGTTGGAATTAATGAAAGTGAAAAGATCAGAGCGGGACCGCAAAGCCGAGGAATTGCTGGAACTGGTCGGCCTGGCCAAATTCAGCGACAAATATCCTTGGCAGCTAAGCGGTGGGATGCAGCAGCGGATTGCCATCGCCCGAGCGCTTGCGATGGAGCCGGAGATTCTGCTTATGGACGAGCCTTTCTCTGCACTTGATGAGTTTTCAAGAGAGCGGCTTAATGAGGAGCTGCTGGCTATCTGGAAGAAAATCAGCAGCACCGTTGTTTTTGTTACCCATAGCATCCCGGAGGCTGTGTTTCTATCTGATCGTGTATTCGTGTTGTCCCCTCACCCGGGAAGACTTTCTGCTACTGTAGGGATTCCGCTGCCCCGTCCGCGGACGAAAGAAATGCGCAACAGTCCAGAGTTTTATGAACTAATCGCGCAAATCCGACAACGCTTTGAAGAGGGGTAAGCGATGCGACTACATCTTAAACGGATACTTCCAACTGCCATATGGGTACTCTCTCTGCTTGCAATATGGGAACTCGTTTCCTGGATTTTGACAATCAGGGAGGTTACGCTGGCTCAGTCCAAGCTGCCTTATGTTCATGAGCTGATGCTAACCTTGGCAAGCTACGGCCCAACGATTCTGAGTGAGAGTGCAGCGACGCTTGCCAACTCGGGCACCGGTTTTCTGCTCGGTACAATAACGGGCATTCTGCTCGCCATAACGATGAGTTTATCCTTCTGGGCAGAGCGGGTTGCCTTTCCTTACGTTATTTTATCACAAATGATTCCCGTGCTGGGCCTTGCGCCGATTATCTATGGCATCGTCCATGACGACAACTGGTCTCGCATTATTATCGCAGGCTATATTACCTTTTTCCCGGTCAGCCTGAACATGCTGAAGGGGCTAAAGAGCGCAAGTCCTGGCGCCAGACAATTAATGCATGCTTACGCTGCCTCACGGTGGAGCATCTACACCAAGCTGCTGCTGCCGAACGCTTTGCCTGGATTGTTCAGCGGTCTGAAAATCGCTGCTCCGCTATCAGTCACCGCGGCCATTCTCGTCGAACTGATGGGGGCTAAGCATGGCATCGGCGTCATTATGCTGCGCAATTTATATTACGGACCTTCCAACACCTACATGTTCTGGTCAACGGTGATTGCGGCCGCTATTCTCGGCATTGCCAACTATTTGATCATCGTGCTGATCGAGCGGATCGTTACTCCGTGGCAGCCAGCATTCCGTGGCAAAGGGGGCGGCCGTTAATGAATGTTTTTAAATCGTATTTTTTCTCTGCACTTGCAGGTGTATTGTTCCTCTTGCTCTGGCAGCAGCAGGTCTTTCATACGCTCTTCCGCATCCGGGTTCATCAGTTGCCCCTGCCATCGAAAATCTGGGAGACAATGCTGGATAATTTCGGTTTGCTCATGAGCTACACAGGCTACACGATGACTGAGGCCGTGCTCGGCATGGCGATCGGTTCAACCCTCGGCTTTGGGTTTGCTCTGATTGCGACAACCTGGCCACGGTGGGGAGCAGGCGGACTGCTGCTAGTAGCTGCCTTGAACGCCGCCCCGATCATCGCGCTTGCTCCGATTATGAACTTGTGGTTCGGCGATGGCCTGGGGTCCCGTGTAGCTGTCGTGGCCATTACGACAATGGCGGCCATGGCTTTCAATGCCTATAAGGGCTTGAACGATGTTGATCCGCTGGCGCTTGACCTGATGCATTCTTATGGTGCCAGCAAATTTGAAGTTTTTCGCTATTTGCGGCTGGCTAATTGCCTGCCTTATGTATTCACTGCTTTAAAGATCAATGCAACGGCAAGTATGATCGGGGCGATTGTGAGCGAGTTCTTTTTCTCCTCCGGAGGTCTCGGCTACCTGCTGTCCAACTCGATTAAAGTAGCCAAGATGTCCATGGGGTGGGCATGCATACTGCTAGCGGCGGTTGCCGGCGTGCTGTTCTATCTCCTAATAGAATGGATCGAAAAACTCGCGGTCAAATGGCATGTCTCCCAGAGAACATAAATAAAGATGACAAAAAGGAGTCTACCTACCATGAAGAACAAAAACAAACGAAAATCCATGCTGCTGCTCAGTATGATTCTGGTGCTAACCGCCATTATGAGCGCATGTGGAAGCAGTAGCAACACCAAACCTGCAGACCCATCCTCAGGCAATGCCGGTGAAGAACTGGTCAAAGTCCGCCTGCAGCTCAAATGGGTGCCGCAAACGCAATTCGGCGGTTATTTTGTCGCATTGGACAAGGGATATTACCGCGAAGAAGGATTGGATGTCGAGATCCTGCCAGGCGGGCCGGACATTGTGCCTGAACAGCAGGTGGCAAACGGCGCTGCAGATATCGGCAACTCCTGGGTAGCCAGCCTGCTTTCCCACCAGGAAGAAGGGTTCCCACTAATCGAGATCTCCCAAATTTCGCAAAAGAGCGGGCTGGTGCTCGTATCGCAAAAGGCGGCAGGCATCAACAGCCCGGCTGATTTGAGCGGCAAGAAGGTTGGCAGTTGGATGGCTGGCCTTGAATTCGAAATTCTTGCGCTGCTGGCCAAACACAACATTGATCCGAACCAGGATGCCAAACTGACCAAACAAGGTTTTACTATGGACCAGTTTATTAATGGACAGCTGGATGTCGCCTCAGCACTGACTCATAATGAATACCCGCTGCTGCTGGAGCAGGGCTTGAAAGCAGAAGATTTGAACGTCATTGACATGAATGATGAAGGAGTCGCGATGCTGCAAGACAATCTGTTCGCCAACTCCGAATGGCTGGAGAATAACAAAGAAACGGCAGCCAAATTTCTGCGTGCCTCCTTCAAAGGGTGGAGAGACGCCATTGCCAACCCTGAGGAAGCCACAGATATTGTCATGAAAAGCGTTGATCAAGCGAGCACAACTAGGGAGCATCAACTGAACATGATGAAAGCGATCGGCGCACTGGTACAGCCTGAAGGTACAGATCCATCCCAGATCGGCCGCATCAACGAGGCGGCGTTCCAACAGACAGCCGATATCGCCCATCAATTTGGCGTCGTCAAAAATAAAGTGGACTTGTCCAAGGCCTATACCGATGAAATCTGGGAGCTGTCTGCCAAGCAGTAGCCTGCAGCCGCAATCGGATTCCGACACAGAATGGAGGAAATTTCATTGTCGACCAAAATACTCGTGAGCGCCTGTTTGCTGGGCCATAAAGTACGCTATGACAACGGGGATGTCCCGTGCCATGATGCCCGCTTTCTGAAGTGGTATGAGGAAGGGAGGCTCGTCCATATTTGCCCCGAGGTAGTCGGCGGCCTTCCTACTCCGCGTCCTGACGCGCAGCGGCAAGGGGATCGCGTCGTGACGGGGGGCGGAGCGGACGTCACAGAACCTTTCATGAAAGGGGCCCGCGCTGCCTTGAAGCTGGCCGAAGAGCATGCTGTTCAATTGGCAATTTTGAAGCAAGACAGCCCCTCATGCGGCAGCCTGTATATCTACGATGGCTCATTCACGGACAACAAGGTTGCTGGTGAAGGGACGACGACAGAATTGCTGCGGAAACACGGTATTCCTGTATTCGGCGAAGACCAGCTCGATGAAGTAGAGAAAGAGCTTGCGCGTCTGGAAAGCCAAAAATAACGGTCTGCTCTGTCCTCTTTAGACGAAATTAAGCCGATGTGCAGCAAATGACCAACAAAAAAAGACCTGCCTCTTGCTCCCGAATTGACGGGGGAGATGGCAGGTCTAATCTTTAGGCTACTTGATTACGCCCGCTTTCTTCAAGTCTTCCCGGTTAAAGAATACTTCGGACAGATAGCCCTTATACTTCTGTTTATATTGATATCGTACGTCGTTCCCGTTATGAACCACACCATCTTTTAGTTCACGCGGCACTTCCTCAATGACCAACAACGCGTTATAAGGAGATTTCGTCATTTTCAAATTAATGCTATCCGGAAGTCGGAGTGCTTTGATATTATAAATATCCTCCAGTTCCCGTTCTCCTATCCAGACGGCGTCAAATGCCTGCTCCTCTTTCGATAGCTTGCTTTCTGATTTTACCGGGGAACCGCTGCTGTCATCGTCATACGTAATATACGTGTTGGTTGCTTGATCTGCATTCCTCATATCCTCATGAGTTGTTCCATATTTACTTCCTTGGGTTTTGGTTTCGGTTCAACAAATACCGTGTCAGGCTTTAAAGTGATCTTGCTGCCCGTTGATGGCTGTGTTTCTTCAAAATATTCGCTAACCCACCGCTCTGCATCGGCAGAGTAACCGATCCCGACTGTCCAGTCTGTGTAGGTTTTTCCGAATGTATCCTTAAACCATTGCGGCGTGAGTGTATAATCGTGCATGCCCAGGCTTTTACTGAGTCGGCTTGTATCCGCGAAAAAACCGTATAGCTCTTTTCGTGTATTCTTACGTGTCTTCCCTTTATATTTCCACTTGATCGTCTCGTTCAAATCAATGCCCCGCAAATCTTCAATGATGACAGAATAGCTGCTCGCGTTGCCCTTAAAATAAATATTGTACTTTTTCTCATCCGGATGGCCCTTCAGCAGACTATAGCCAGCGTATTTGCCTTTCCCGGCAACAACCTTGAATTTGCTTTTCTTCGCCGGTGCCGTTGGCTGCTTTGTTTTGGCTAATGGCGTCATTGCAGCCCATGCAGCAGCATGTTGCGTGTCCTGCGTCTGTGCAGCGCCTAAACCTGCGAATGAAGTGGAACCGAGACATAGCATTACGCCAACGAGCATGCTCTTGCGGAGCTTTTTCAACAAAATCCCTCCAAAGCGTAAACGGCTTCTTCGCTTTCCTTAGATGGCGGAGCGTTCGTTTCGCGCATTAAGTTGAAATCAATTTATGGCATTTTCACTTATAAATATTTATATTTCAAGTTAAAAAATCCCAAGAATATTCTACCATTTTTCGACAAAAAAATCTAGCAAAACTAACCCCCCGCTTACCGATCACCGACTCCCAATTGCTCAACAGCCATCTTTGTGCTAGCTTTTAATCAGGCAGCTTTCTATGATGCTCGTCTAGCGTAATTCATTTTAAGAGTATTGCTAAAACAATCGTGTGGCTGACTGCCAACACAAATCGCCCCACCGCGCGTTGGGAGCTGAGGATTGAGGTGAGCAGGATGGAAGAGATGCAGGTTTTGGAACGGTCGATAAAATACGACGGAAAAACAACGGTGTATGCTTGTCAGGAACTGCGGCGTGCAGACAAGCAGCTTGTGTTGCTGCATACTGTCCGCCAAGCATTCTCCATGCAGCTCGACGAGCAGTTGGTGTGCATACCAGCCGGCTCATTGACCATTGCTTACTACTGGGAGGACAGACCATACAATGCCTACTACTGGGTCGATTCCCAAGGCCGATATTTGGGCACCTACTTCAATCTTGTAAAAAACACGCGGTTTACCGAAGATACCGTTACTTTTCACGATTTGATTATCGATGTCATGGTGCTGCCAAGCGGGGTTCACGATATTTTGGACGTGGATGAACTGCCCATTCCCCTCGCCAATTTTGAGAATGGTACGGTGCTGAAGGACCTGCAGCAGTTAGTGCAATCCCTTGATGACATTATTGCTTATATGGCTGTGGAGACTGGAGAACTGGCAGCAACGCACGGATTGTTCCAGGATCCCTGACGAATTCATTTCCCTGCCCCTTCCTACAGCGAAAGGGGTTTGCGGGAAAGATACACGGCCGGTCTCACGGGACGCTATGCGGCCCAAAACAAGGCAGATGGACACTTAGGCGGACACCAAATTCCTTATTTTTAAAAAAAGAGCTTCGTCTAAAAATCAGTGGTTCCCTGATCTGCGATCAAAGCGGTGGGGCGAGTGGAATGCTAAACGTACACGTGGAATTCTAACGCTGATGAGCGACGCTATTTAGGGAAAAAGAGCCCCATAAATATTGTAAGGAAGCTGAGACACCTTATTTATAGAAAATCGCATGATTTTAGCCGTCCAAGGGGTGAATAGGCGCTGTGGGAAGCGTTAGCGTTGAAAAAGGGTCATTTGAGGCCATTTAAGCGCTGTGGCAAGCGTTAGCGCAAGATCCCCATGGTATGACGGGCGCTTCCACTGCGGCGGCGGTTCATTGTCCTGACCAGAGACTAAGCAGAAATTGTTTGTAGCGCATATCCTGCTCCAGCTCTGCCGACTTGGAAACTTCACGGTTTTGCCGGGAATTCAGGACAGACTTTTGCAAATAGGTGAAGTACAGATGGGTTACCATCCGCGTCCGCTCGATCCAGACAAGCTTCTGGCCTGTTTCCTCACTCTCCGGCTCCAGCGTAAATGCGCTCGTAGACAGACGGGCTTCATCGATCAAAAGCTGTTTGTACTCGGGCAGTTCTGCCGGATTTTTGCCCATGCTGGCGAAATAAACGTTAAACAGCGAATCATAATACAACAGATCCGGATGCTGCTCCCGCATGGATAAATATTTATTAAGGATCGCTTCCACAGAAGCGCGCGGCGCTTTGAAATCAAAATCCAGCAGCAGCCGTCCGAACATCCTCCTCAAATTGTCCACGTACACTTCGGTCGCCAACTGTTCCTTGTCTTTGAAGTGATGGTAGAGCGTCCGTCTGGAAGTGCCTGACCGTGCGGCGACCAGCACAAGATCGGCGCCTTCAATTCCCTTTTCGCAAAAGGCGGCCAACGCCGCCTCCTTGATCATTTCTCTGGTGAGCTGCAGTTGCTTCTCCCTAAGCTTCATTGCTTTCTCTCCTTCTTCATTGACTGCGCGGCACCGCTTCCCCGCTTTGCAGGAAACGGGTGCCTCGCGAGGCACGTTCGTTTTTATGAATAATTCCGTCAAGCCACGCAAACAGCTTCTTGCCATCCTCCTCCGCCTCATAGAAGGCTTTCATAGGGAGCAGTGTGTGCGGAGTCGTATGCGTCTTCTCATCATACCCGTAGTCAGTAAGAAAATAATAGAAATTCGGCAACTGTTCGTCAAGCTGGCGGGTCGAAGCCCTGAACTGGCGGCTCCACTCGTCCGAGCTCTACCGGTCTATCTCATCCCCTTGTCCGTTCAGCCTGTTCTGAAAGGATGCGAGCACTTTATCATGGGTCGTACAGGCGTGCATCAACACGGCGCGGGCAGGCATATTCGTGCCGTTGGCACGGAACGCCGAAGCGATCATGTCAGCCTCCATTGGATAGGAAAACTGCTGCCGAAAATCTGCCTGCCAGTTTTGATTGACAATTGCGGGCCAATTATCGGAAGCCAGAAAAGAGCTGTCCGAGAGATGGTATATCTCAGCCTGCTCATAATGGTTGGCGATTTCGCTTGCCCAGAAGGCAGAGCCGAAGCCGCCAGCACTGGAGCCGGTAATGAGCAGCTTATCCGGCGTGTCAAAATTGCGGTAGATCCACTGCAGCGCCTCCTGCACATTGTTGCGTCCATTATGCTTGACGTGCCTTGGTCGTGCGCCGCCTGCGCGAGGGTAGTCTGTGCTGGTATTGCCGATATGGAAGTCGCCAGATGCATACGGAATGAAGACAACGTTCCAATCCGAGAACGGATTGTCCGGCCGGTAACGGTACATGCGCTCACGCAATTTAAGCGCATACATAATGAGCACCGCTGCAGGCACTAACAACCATTTTATCCAGAGGCGTTCGGTCGGTTTGTCCGAAGTTGTCATGTTGGCCGTTCCTCTTCTCTTATTTAACTTATGTTACACCAAGATAATTAAATGCACACCGTGTGTAATTAATTATATTTTTGAACAGCATGGCTGTCAAGATAACCGATGCCTATAGAACGGAAAGTATATTTTGTAGTCGCGTACACTAAACGGTGAACAGCAGCTGCAGACGATGGACGGACGGGGAAAGATGGGATGGACAAATACGAGAACACAAATTGGCGATTCTGGAGACACGGGAATACGTGGACCGCACCAAACACAATAGTACATTCTGGAGACACGGGGATGCGGGGACAGTATGTAGGGCGGGCGTTTCGCGAGCGGACACACGGAGGCTGTCGATTAATTGTGCATAACTATGTGACTCTTATTCCTGCCCAAATCAGCCGCAGTATAGTAAACTGGCAG
>REGQ01000029.1:0-27042 GCA_004134985.1 Paenibacillaceae bacterium
GATTTTTCATATAGAATCGTCGAAATAATCGCCGGATGAACTATTGTATATGATTTTTCATATAGAATCGTCGAAATAATTGCCGAATGAGCTATTGTATATGATTTTTCATATAGAATCGTCGAAATAATCGCCGGATGAGCTATTGTATATGATTTTTCATATAGAATCGTCGAAATAATCGCCGGATGAACTATTGTATATGATTCATCAATGACTCTTGCACCTTTGCTCAGGTACCGATCGTCAGGGAGGCGTGCAATTAGACCCTAATTTAAATAATCTTCTGCAAAGTCACAAGGAGAAAATCGAAGTTCAAATCAAGGACATGCAAATCATTTTGGAGTTCATTAGCGCTGATTTAACGCCACATTTACCTATTTTGTAAGCCGACAAAGCCCAAGTGGAGGATCGAGATTAGAAAAAAAAACCTCCCTCTTGCGTTGGGGTTGAATGACGGGTATAATGTGATTGATCAATTACTAACGGAAGGGGCTTGCTATGGTTAGGTCGAAAGGACAGGATCGCAAGGAAGAAATCCTTGAGGCAGGTTTGGAGGTGTTCGCTGAGCGCGGATACTATAACACCACGACTGCCCTTATCGCAGAGAAAGCCGGAATCTCGCAACCTTATGTGTTTCGTTTCTTTCCGACGAAGGAGGAACTGTTCATCACCGTTTTGAATCGGGCGTTCGACCGAATCCTCCAAACGTTTAAAAATGTCGAGTCGAGTCCGGAGCAGTTGGACAACGACATGCTCAAAGCCTATGAAGCATTGTCGTTTCAATATCCCAATGAGATTGCTTTGCAGGTGATCGGCATTGGCATCACCGAAGAAGCAATCCAGGCGGCAACCAAAGAGGGGTTGTCCCGCATCAGAACTTATGTCCTGGAAGAGTATAAAGCAGCAGGCATACCCGATGCAGAAAGAAACGCAACGATTTTTATCGCCATGGGTATGATGTGCAACATTTCGTACTTTTTGGATCTTCCCGAGCTGTTTGCGTTCAACGAAAATAAATAACCGTCCGAGGTTATTTATTTTTGCAACAAAGTAATTGATCAATCAATATATATCTATATGACAACTTTTAGTAATCGATCAATCAATAACATTCATTATAAAAAGGTGGTTATCTTATGAGCAATCCCGGTACAGTGAAGAAAAAATGGAGTAAACGACAGAAAAAATGGATGGGATTCGGCATGTTCACCGTCATTCTTCTCGGTGGATTTTTCTTGTTTTTTGCTTATTGGACAATTCAAGTCAACCAGGCCCATAAGCCTGAGTCAGTGAATATCGGCGAGATGCATTTGCATCGTTCACACGCTTCACATTCTACTGAAGTGCATCAACACAGCAGTGAAACTGTACATACGAATAGGTCGGGACAGGTGATCGAAACCAGATCCTGCTCGGATATGAGAGATACGCCAGGGGACGCTACAGTTCGTTCGTTTGAGCTGACAGCGGAGGCCAAGAGCATAAGCTTGGACAATGGGAGAGCCATCGACGCCTACACGTTGAATGGCACCACTCCTGGTCCGGAGATCCGGGTGACAGAAGGGGAGCTGGTTAGGGTAAATCTTAAAAACAAAAATGTGGAAGAGGGAGTAACCATCCATTGGCATGGCGTAGTTCTGCCTTGCTCACAGGATGGCGTGGCAGGTGTGACTCAAGATGCGGTGGAGCCTGGCGGTGAGTTTACCTATGAATTTATAGCAAGGCATTCGGGCTCCTTCTGGTATCATTCCCATCAGCAAACGTCCGTGCAGGCGACGAAAGGCCTTATTGGACGACTCATTGTGGAACCGAAAATCAAGCCTTTTGAGTATGAACAAGATATTGCCGTTACGTTGCAGCGATTCGGAAGCTCGACGATGATGATTAATTCAAGCACAAAGGATATTCATTTCTCTGCCGAACCGGGAGAGTGGATTCGCCTGCGGATGGTGAATGCCGATAGCCGCACCCAAAATGTGGATGTGTATGGCGGCTCATTTAAGGTCGTTTCCATTGATGGGAGTGATATACCGGGTCCAGGAGTCATTCAGGATCAAACCCTTCCTATCGGAGCAGGACAGCGCTACGACCTGTTGTTTCAAGTACCTGCGGATCAAAGGATTCTGTTGCAGAGCTCGTCCGAAGATAGACGGAGCTTACCTGATATCCATATCGGACAGGCGAGCATGCCGGAGCGAGGACAGGCGAAAGGCAAGTTTGATTTCACTGCGTACGGCTCTTCCGAGCCGGATGGGCTTTCACTGAACTCCGGTTTTGATGTGGTGGAACATCTGTCTTTAGGTCAGAAGGCGTTTGCGGCGTATACGATCAACGGAGAAATCTTTCATCATATCCCGCCGATCATGGTGGAGGAGGGCGATCTGGTCAAAATCTCCTTGACGAATGATGGGGGAGGCACGCACCCTATGCATCTTCACGGTCATATTTTTAAAGTGCTTAGTAAAAACGGAATACCGTTAACCAGCGACATTTATATGGATACCCTACCCATTGAGGGAGGAGAGACGTTTGAGATTGCGTTTGTCGCCGATAATCCCGGTCTCTGGATGAAGCACTGCCACAACCTCAGGCATGCAGCAAGCGGGATGACCATGATGGTCAATTACTATGGGATAACCACCCCCTATACAGTAGGTACGTTATCCGGGAACATCCCAGATTAACCTGGCATTTAATGATTGATCAATTACTAATGAAACTGTTACTCACTCAGATATTCTCATAGGCAAGCGTTTGTTTTCTTAAGGATTCTGCCATGTACACCCATCCGATCAGTCCACATAAAACAAAACCAAACGCATGCAGCGTTCCGTAAATCGGAATGAAATCGAGTATTGTTAAGGAAAACATGTTTTTCAGTAACGGATAGAAAATGGAAAGAACGACAACCGAGTAAAAGGCTATGCAAGAAAGGACTAAAAAGAAGGTTGCCTTATTGTGTAAAGCGTTTCTCCTCAAGTAAGCAAGGAGATAAGTGGTGTAAATCACAATATTACAGGCGAACAAAGTGACACCAATGTACTCAATCGGCTTGGAGAAAATCATACCGATCGCGATCAGAATGGGTCCGATGATATCGATGGCTACGACCCAGGGATACCAGATTTTCTTCGTCATCATCCGTCCCAGTACACCAATAAAAATCGGAACGATAGCAGATGAAAAATGAAAGTGGACTGAACTTAGTGCATGCGTTGCAGGATTAGCTTGAAAGAGGTTAAATTGATACTGATATAAGGTGAACCAAATGCCTCCTATAAAAAAATAAACGAGCCCCGCGCCAATCGCTATTTCTGCTATTCTTCCCTTATGAATCACAATAGTGGTTAAGCCATAGATGCAAATCAGAAATGTTAACAGCAGCCACCCAAGGGAGAGCGTCCCTGGTATTGCCGTGCTTCCTAACCCCCACATTTTACTGCTCATTACGGAGGCTAAGGCAAGAAGCGCTGCGGGAAATTGAAGCAGCTTAATAGCAGCATAAATCCTCCTTTGATGTGTATTCTTTTCGTCATGGTTCAAAAGTAAAATCACAAGAGGTACAATGACGAAAGCCGCAAACAGCAGGAATTTTTCAACAAGTTCAAATTGGAAGTAATCAAGATAAAATATAAGGATGGTAATGATTCCACCGGGAATCGCCGGTTCGATCAATGATTTCATCATTTGCCTTAGGAAACTATTCATTGTGGTTCCTTTCTAACTAGGTTTGGCGTGGCGTAATACCTGCCTACATCCGTTTGTGAAGCTTGCTTTATTGGTAGATAGGTGATTCTCTTTTTAGTAGTTTAACACATTTTTTTTGCCAAAAGGTCCGTTACGGTGAACCGTACCATAAGTAGGGCGAATTTTTCAACCTTCAAAAACAGGTTGCCTTTTAAATAATCGGAAGAGACTGCGAGCTTTACGCAATCTCTTTTTTTTGCATTTCTTAATCTACTTTTAAACTGAAGCCGATACTATGATACTATGTGTATAGTACCCCTATTATGTCTGACGGGCACCTTATGATTGAGAAGGACGAAAGCGTCAAATCTATTTAAATATTTAAATATTGGAATGATATGAAATATTATTTTCTATTACATATACCAAAGGAGAGATAGGAATGCATAATATTTTGGGAATGGTAAAACTGAAAAAGATATTCACGGTCGTCCTCGCTTTGGCAGTATTCATCAACGTTTATTCGGGGGTTGCTCAAGCTCAGGGTACGGCCACATTGAAGATTTCAGCAACCTCCATGGATTCAACTTATGGAGAGGATATAACCTTTAACGTCACTGCACTCGATCCGGTAATTGGCGGAACGACCCCCAGCGGGACAGTCACCTTCAGGGATGGTAATCAGGACCTGATGACCGTTGGATTAACTACGGCTGAACCCGTGATTACGACAACAAATTGTGGCTCTGCTTGTCCCTCTATTCAATGGGGGGCATATACCTTCCGGGCTTACAGTTTTGGGGATAATCGCATTGCGATGAACATTATTACTTACGACGCTTCCGGCAATATTGTTAAGCAACTGGAAAAGCCAGGCGCACGTTATTTATCGAATATTACGATGGATGCTGCTGCTCAGACGTTCACCTTCTGGGGTCAAGATAACATGACGATTACGGTGGGATGGGGAGAGCTCCTAAGCGCCTCGTCCAGCGCCAGCTTTAAGACATCCGATCTGGCGATCGGTACGCACACCATTACCGCTGCTTTTCCAGGGGACGATACCCATGCCGCAAGCGAAGCGACCACTACGTTTACCGTACACCCCAGGTATACCGTGGTGTATAACGGCAACGGCAGCACAGGAGGAGACGTGCCCGCTAACAGCAGCTCGTATCATGGCATTAAGGCATCGATTTCTGGCAACAACGGAAATCTGGTGAAGACAGGCTACACTTTCGCAGGCTGGAACACGCAGGCGGATGGACATGGGGTGAATTATGAAGCAGATGCTGAAGGCGTAATCACGTCTGATGTGACGCTGTACGTGAAATGGAGGAAGACTTTAGACGTTGGAACGGGTACTGCAAGTGATCCTTATCAGATTACAACCGCTGAGGAGTTGGATACGGTCAGGAATTATTTGGGTCCGGATCTGTATTTCAAGCTGATGGCGGATATTGATTTGAGCAGCTATGGTCAAGGATGGTTGCCGATCGGGGGTTCTAACAGCCGATTTGAGGGGCATATGGACGGTAATGGACACAAGATCACAGGCTTGACGATTAATAGACCTGATGATAATTATTCAGGGTTGTTTGGTTATATAGGCTATGATGCAAGTGTTTCCAATATGATTCTGGAAAATGTAAATGTTACAGGCAAACAATATGTAGGCGGCTTGGCAGGCCGTAACGAAGGTGAGATAATCAACAGCTATGTAGAAGGAAGTGTAACAGGAAAAGGCTCTTTTGTAGGCGGTTTGATTGGCTACAATTACTATGGAACGGTTAGTAACAGCTTCGCAACAGCAAATGTAACAGGAAGCAGCACGAATGTAGGCGGTTTGGTGGGCACCAATTTCGGAGAGATCAGCTACGGCTATGCAGCAGGAAATGTAACGGGAACCGGCAACAATGTAGGTGGTTTGATTGGCAACAACGGTGGAGAGATCAGCTACAGCTATGCAACAGGAAGTGTAACAGGAGACGGCACCAGAGTCGGCGGTTTGATTGGCAACTATAATGGTGCACCGATCAGCAACAGCTTCTACGACTCGGGTACAACAGGTCAATCGGATACAGGCAAAGGCGTTGGCCGATCGACCTCGGAGATGAAGACGCAGAGCACTTATGTAGATTCAAACTGGGACTTCACAAGCATTTGGGGGATAAGCCCATCGCGCAATAACGGTTATCCCTATTTGCAGGCCATACAAAAGTTTGTGACTTATGACGGGAACGGAAACACAGGCGGGAGTGTGCCGACTGACAGCAAGTCGTATTCGCCAGGCGTAACAGTCAACGTTTATAGCAATACGGTAACTTTACTCAAAGAGCACTATACGTTTGCAGGTTGGAACACGCAGGCGGATGGAACCGGAACCGACTATGCTCCAGGCGCTGCTTTCCGCATGGGGACGTCCGATGTGACGCTGTATGCAAAATGGGTATTGACCCCGACATATACGGTGACATATAGCGACAACGGCAGTACGGGAGGAAGCGTTCCGACGGACAGCGGCTCTTATGAGCAAGGGGATACAGTGTTGGTATTTGGCAACAACGGGAATTTGGTGAGGACGGACTATACATTTGCTGGTTGGAACACAGCGGCAGACGGCAGCGGTATTAGCTATGCCGATGGAGTGAATCTCCTTATAGGCAGTCAAAATGTTACCTTGTATGCACAATGGCTGTCATCGAACGCATTATTGTCCGGCCTGTCACTGGAGCATGGAATGCTCGATTTCTCACCATCGCAGACGGATTATGCTGTACGAGTTGAGAATTCGGTTACTACGCTTAACCTTTTCCTGAACAAAGAGGATTCCACCCAATCACTAACGCTAACTGGGGCGGATTACCAATCCGTAACGGGTAATGTATATACCTACAATGCTTCAAGCTTGATCGTCGGACCAAACGCTGTTCAGATTACAGTGACGGCGCAAGACGGCTCAAACACGACATACGTGGTCACAATCACCCGAGAAGGTATCCTGGGAGAACCGATATCATTAGACCCTTCGGTTCGTACGCTTACGTTCCCGGGTGGCCTCGTAATCAAGCTGCCTGACGGACTGGTGATTCCCGAAGGGGCGATATTGACAGTACGAGATTCGAACGCCGTGCCATCCGGAGAGATTAAACTGGCTAGAGCCGGACAAGTTATCGATTTCCAATTTGAAGGCATGACTATTACTCAACCTGTAAAGATTACACTAGGGTATGACGAGAGTGCAGATCGGAGTAAGCTCGCTATTTATTATTACAACGTGTCTACAGGCAAATGGGAATATAACCCTTCTCAAGTAACGGACAACGGCATCGAGACGACCGTCAGCCATTTCTCCACATACGGAGTGCTTGAAGACACAACCGCACCGGACCAGGTAAAAATCACATTGGGCGCAAAAACGACAAACTCGATTACACTTCATCTTACCGCGAACGATGATTCAGGTGTGGCTAAATATAGGATATACCGGGACGGGATACTCATTGTAGAAACGACTGAAAGTAAGTTTGTCGATACCGGACTTTCTGCTTCGAAGCAGTATATTTATACGGCTAAGGCTGTTGATATGCTGGGAAACATTTCGAATGCCAGCGAAAGCATGTCGGTTGCAACGAACGGTGATGGCGGCTCATACATACCAGCTCCGCCAACAAGTGACCCCAAGATTACCTATACAGATGGGCGCTTAACGCTTCCAGCAGGCAAAGCCGGAGAAGTTAGCCAAGGCGATGAGATCAAAATTGTCATTCCTGCTGGCGCTACCAGCAAAGAGTTAAGAGTAACGATCGACAAAGTCTCGGATGTACAGACGTTAATCACAAGTAAGGATGTTCTGCTTAGCCCGGTATTCGAAATTCTAAAAAGCTTCCCGGAGAACTTCGACAAACCTGTCACGCTCTCATTCAAACTTGATCTGAACAGCTTGAATGGCAATGAAAAGCCGGTCGTCTTCTATTATGAGGAAGCGAAGAAGGAATGGGTGAAAGTCGGCGGCACAGTGAGCGGCAACAACATTACCGTAGAGGTTGACCACTTCACCAAATTCGCAGTATTTGCAATAGCCGATGCTCCCCTTCCGACAACGGAGGAATCAACGGAAGTGAGCTTCAACGATATCACCGGACACTGGGCGGAAGCCAGGATCAAGCAAGCGGTAAGCGCGGGTATCGTGGGCGGCTATCCGGACAACACGTTCAAGCCAGGTCGCACCGTGACGCGCGCGGAATTTGCGGTCATGCTGATGAATGTGCTCAAACCGCAAGGAGATGGGGCCGCCCTGACGTTTACCGACAAGGCGATGATTGGCTCCTGGGCGCAGAGATCTATCGCGCAGGCGGTGGACGCGGGTATTATTAGTGGTTATGAAGACGGCTCCTTCCGCCCGAATGCGGAAATCACGCGTGCAGAAATGGCTAAGATGGTTGCAAAGGCCTTGGGCCTGACTGGCGGAACAACTGAGACATCTGGCTTTGCAGATGATAAAGACATTCCGGACTGGGCGAGGGGCGCTGTGGCCACTATAAAAAATCTGGGTATAATTGAAGGCAAAGGCGCGAACCAATTCGCTCCTAGAGATAACACGACAAGAGCAGAGGCGGTATCGCTACTCTTAAAAATGCTGGAACAAAAAAACAAGTAAAGAATCTAGACCAAGGCTGTTTTGAACTCAAATTCAAAGCAGCCTTGTTTTGTAGAACCTATAACAAGGTTCCAATCCGAGGGAGACTTTTTACCAATGCGAATATTCGTTATTCAACGCATCCCGGATGCCCAACTCCTAATGGTGCCGGACGCCGGACATGGAGTATTTTTGCAGACGCATGAGCAGGTCATCGAGCAATTGGCTCATTTTCTTACCGCCTAGACCGAAGCAGTCGAAACCGATCATGACGGGGATGCAAGGAACCCTTTATGGCGAACAACGGCAAAGTGATTTCTCATCACTCTAATAGGGTCCCTGCGTAGAAGGGAATGTTGTCCCAAAGTGTTCGTACGGCCTGAGAACCTTCCAAATGTGAAGCGAAAGAACCTACAATTCCACTGCCAAGTTGGGATGAGGTTCTTTTTTGTAAGTGAAATTATGATTTGATCATAGCCCTTTGATTAGGTAAAAAAGGTTGGCAATCATGCGCCGCGGCGCAATTTCCGCCGTTAGACCCGTTACGGTGAAACGTATCATCGATAGTGGTAAAGCTCAGACAATTTCAGATAATTCTAAGATATTTCTGCTAAAATGTTTTGATATATTGTTAACGAACCCACATTAAGGGGAGATCATCATGTACACCATTTATCTTGTAGAGGACGAAGTTAGTTTAAATCAGCTTATTTGTTCATACATGCGGAGGGAAGGCTGGAATGTCGTTCCCTTCACGGACGGCGAGGAAGCCAAAACTGCGATTGCGCAAGAGCCTCACCTTTGGATACTCGATATTATGCTGCCTGGAATGGACGGTTATCAACTGATTCGCGAAATTCGGAAAGTGAACGAGTCCGTCCCGGTCATCTTCATTTCTGCACGGGATTCCGATCTGGATCGGATTAACGGCTTGGAACTGGGCAGTGATGACTATTTGTCTAAGCCATTTCAGACGCGTGAACTCATCATCCGTGTCCGCAAGCTGATGGAGCGCGTTTACGGAAAAACACTTCAAACCGGACATTCTGCTTCGCCTCTCGCCCATGTTGAATATCCGCCTTATACGATTGATAGACAAGCCCGCATTGTGAGGGAGAATTCGGGACAAGAAGTGGAGCTGACTTCCAAGGAATTTGATCTATTGCTATATTTTGTGTCACATGCCGGACAGGTCGTGCAACGCGAACACATTTTGAATGAGGTTTGGGGCCGGGATTACTTCGGCACAGACCGCGTAGTGGACGATCTCATTTGGCGATTACGCAAAAAATTACCGGAGCTGCGGCTGGAAACTCTATACAGCCTCGGTTATAGGTTGGTGAAAAGATGAAACATTGGCCTTTGGCAATCAAAATATGGTTCGTCTTCGCCTCTTTGTTGCTGTGCATATTCTTGATGGTGGCCTTGGTTCTCCCCTATTTACTAAAAAGCTTTTTTACCGAGCAAACCTATGCGATGATTCGGGATTCCCAACATCAGTTAACCTTTGTTCCGGAAATCTTTGGCAAGGAAGCGAGGGAATTCAAGTTCAGAGAAGACGGCGGTGTGGAGATAGCAATGCGCCTGTCAACGGATCAAGCAGCGCCGAATGACGATAGCACGGCCGGGCAATTTCAAAAAGTTCAGCCGACCGGATACATGGGGGGGCCTGCTATCGGCCATCTGATATTGGTGGAAGGAAAGGCGTATTTTTTAAACCGTGATAGGGGCTTGCCCGATACCTTAGCCAAGCGACTAGAGCTGGAAGCGGCCGAGCAAGTCAAGGAGGTTGAGACGAACTCAGTCAAAGTGGAGGGCCACACACTCTTTTACTCCATCTCTAAAACCATTAATGGCGGTTCCGGCGTGCTGATCTCCTATGCATGGGCCGAGTATCGCAATGAGATGGTCGGAACGATGTTCCGCAATTTGCTTCTGCTTCTGATCGTATTTATGCTATTCAGCTCGATTCCTTGTATCTGGCTCGCTCGGTATTTATCCAGCCCGCTCACCAGAATGGAACGCCAGGTGAAACGGATGTCAGAGGGCAACTGGCATGAGCCGTTCGAATCGGGACGAAGAGATGAGACCGGCAGGTTGTCCAACGCCTTCGACGAAATGCGCCAGCGGCTGCTGCGCCAAGATGAGACGCAGCAGGTGTTGCTGCAAAATATTTCCCATGAATTAAAAACGCCTGTGATGATTATTCGTAACTATGCTCAGTCCATCGTCGATGGCATTTACCCGAGAGGATCATTGGAGGGAAGCGTGGACACCATCCTGCAGGAAACCGACCGGCTTATGGAGCGGGTTTACGAGTTGTTATCGCTTAGCAGGCTACAATACGTTTCTTCGCGCGAGGTTCCCCACCAATGGTTTAACGTCGATGACGTGGTGCGAGACACGGTGGAGCGGCTGCGCTTCCGTCGGCCGGAGATTCATTGGGTTGTTGAACCGCCTGCTTGGCGCATCCATGGTAATGTTGACCAATGGCAGGTCGTGTTTGAAAATCTGCTTGACAATCAAATTCGCTATGCTCGTCAACAGATTTCAATTACTGCTTCTGTGGACGATTCCCTGATGCGCATCATTGAAATCCGCAATGACGGACCACAACTGGAAGCTGCACTGCTGAAGGGCCTGTTTGAGCCGTATCGTACGGGCGCTAATGGTCAGTTCGGGCTGGGTCTTTCCATCGTCTGGCAAATATTAAACAGCTATGGGGCACAGATCGAGGTGAGCAATGAAGAATCCGGCGTCATCTTTCGGCTGATGCTTTCTGAGGAGGATAGAGAATGAAGAGCGACGCGATCCCAAGTACCTTCAGCCACCGGATCACACGGCTCCTCCGATCGGAGCCAATCAGCGCAATTTGGCTACTGGCTCCGAGCTTGGTGGGATTTTCCATCTTCTATCTTATTCCGTTCGGACAGAGCGTCCTGAGCTCATTCCAGGACCGATTGGGAGGAAGCTTCACGCTGTCCAACTACACGGAACTGCTCCTCAGCTCCTCGTTTCAGAAAGCGGCGTCCAACACCTTCTTGTTCACTACGATCAGCGTGCCGATCCTTGTCGCTGTGTCGCTTTTGCTGGCGTTGCTTTTAAATCAGCGGGTATTTATCCGGAACTGGCTTCGCACTGCTTATGTACTGCCGCTAGTCGTACCGGTCGCGTCGATCGTGCTTGTGTGGCAGATCCTGTTCGATTGGAACGGCACATTAAATGCCGTCATGCAGCATTTCGGCCTTAACCGCGTCGATTGGATGAAATCCGAATGGGCCGGTCTGGTCATCGTGCTGGTCTATGTATGGAAGAACATCGGTTACAACGTCATTCTGTTCTTGGCCGGCTTGCAGAACATTCCGGATCAATATTATGAAATCGCCAATCTGGAAGGGGCGGGTCCTGTTCGCAAGCTGTTTGGAATTACGCTCACGTATTTGACGCCGACGACGTTTCTGGTCGTGCTTATGTCCGTGCTGAATTCGTTCAAGGTGTTCCGCGAGACGTATCTCGTCGCCGGTGCTTACCCGCATGATCGCATTTATATGATGCAGCATTACATGAACAATATGTTTCTGTCCCTCGATATTCAGAAAGTATCGTCTGCGGCGGTGTTGATGGCGCTATGCATTATGGCGCTCGTATTCATCCTGTTCCGCATGGAGCGGATGTTCCGCTCTTATATGGAGTAAGTTGCAAGATAACCCCACAAAGTGAGGTTTTTGCTTCGAAGCGTATTCAGGCACTTTGCGGGGCCCCGGAAAGAAAGAGGTGAATGGCGTGATAAAGGGATGGGTCACACCGCTGTTGCGCTCGTTACTGTTAATTCCCATCGCTGCTTTGCTGCTGATGCCTGTTGTCTTGAGCGTCGTCAATTCATTTATGACGGAGCGGGAAATTATGGCGAATTACGCCATGCTGGGCAAAACCGATACGAGCCTATTCGTCAATCTCAAATGGATTCCCGATTGGGTGTCATTCCAACAGTATGACAACGTATTGATCGCGACGCCGAAATTTCTGTACTTGTTCTGGAATTCCGTATACATGGTGGTGCCCATCATCATCGGACAAGCGTTGGTGGCAACGCTCGCCGCGTTCGCGTTCGGAAAGCTGCGTTTTCCGGGCAGGGAAGGATTGTTTCTTTTCTATTTGATGACGATGCTGATGCCGTTCCAGGTGACGCTCGTGCCCAACTACTTGATGGCCGATCGGCTGGGTCTGCTGAATCATCCCAGCTCCATCATACTGCCCGGCGTGTTCGGCGCCTTCGGTGTGTTTCTGCTGCGGCAATTCATGCTCCACATCCATTCGTCTTATATCGAAGCGGCCAAAATGGACGGGGCGGGAATTTTGCGCATACTCGTATCGATTGCGCTGCCGATGGTGAAGCCGGGCATCGCCGCGCTCGTCGTGCTCCTGTTCGTGGACTATTGGAATATGGTCGAGCAGCCGCTTATCTTTCTGCAAGACGCGGCGATGCAGCCGCTATCGGTGTTCCTCTCCCGCATTCAGGAGGATGCGCTCGGCGTGTCGTTTGCCGCTTCGGTGGTATATATGATGCCCATGGTACTGCTGTTTTTAAGCGCCGAACGGTATTTTATCGAAGGAATTCAGCTTTCCGGCGTAAAAGGCTGAGCGAAAGGAGATTAGCAACATGGTATTGCAAAAGCAACGGATTGCCGGTATTGCACTGGTTATTTTCCTCCTCTTGCTGGCGGGGCTGACGTTATTCAGCCAAACGCTTCAGACCGCATTGCTGCCGAAGGTGGCGACAGCCAAGGCGACGAAAAAAACGTTGACTCATCGCATCGAGGGAGGAGGAGAGATCACGCCGCGCCGGCAAGTCGAAATAAATAGCGATAGCGGCTGGAAGATAGCGAAGGTGCATGTTAGCGATGAGGAACAAGTCAAGAAAGGCCAGGTTCTAATCACGTTTGACGCCAGCGAGGTGCAGCAGCAGCTTCAGGATGCGGAAGATGACCTGAAGAAACGGAATTTATACCGGGAGCAGCTCAAAGAGCAGTTCGTGGCCGCGCACCAATCAGGAGATGAGGGAGCGATTCGCAAAGCAAAACGCGACCTGAATTTGGATCTGGTGGATCAGGGCATGGCGGAGAGGAAAATCGAAAGGCTGCGCAAAGAGTTGGGACGACAACCTACATTGACAGCTCCTGCGAACGGCACCGTACTGAATCTTCAAGCGCAGGAAGGCGTGATCATTCCCCCGGGGCAGCCGGTATTAACGCTGCTTGAAACCGGCGAAGGGTTTCAGTTCTCCTTCACAGTGGATAAAGAGTCCGCAGATTTGATACGAAAGAACGATAAATTGACGGTCAAGGTGGATGGGGATGAGCCGCGAGAGATGGAAGGAACCGTCGCCGAAATCAAGACCGCTTCCCAAGGAGGCAGCGGAGGAGGGAACAAGCCGGAGGGTGAGAACAGCAACCCGGGCGGAGGCGGAGGCGCTCAAAAAACGATTCTCGTTCATGTGCCTGGCGATGGCCTTCAAGGGGGTGAGACAGCTAGCGTTTACTTGGAGAAGCCATTCGAAGAGCAGGGTCTTGTTATTAATAAAAAGTGGCTCGATAAAGACGGGACCGGAAATTACGTATTTGTCGTTCGGGAGAAGCGAAGCTCGCTCGGCAACACGTACACGGTCCAGAAGGCTTACGTGAAGACCGGCAAAGGGAACGACGAGGAGATTATTGTGCTCGGAGGCGTGTACCCGGAAGAAGAGATTGTGACGGATTCAAGCGAGCCGCTCCAGGAAGGGAACCGAATTCGACTAAATTGAGAGGATGATTCAAGTGAAGAAAATAGGGTTACTTATGATGCTGTCCGTTATGCTGCTAATATCCGCCTGTTCGGGCAATGGGGGAAACGATTCCCCAAGCGCTCCGGGAGGCGATTGGGGAGGCGTTGGCCAAAGCGCTCCGGGGGGCGATTCCGACGGCGATCCCAAAGGAGATCCCAAAGGCGTGAAGGAGGGCGGCAAGAAAACCGTCGTCGTATCTGTCCTGAGGAAAGACCGTTTCTTGGAAACTGCTGTGCGGATGTTTGAGGAAAAGCATAAGGACATTCATATCGAAATAGAGGAGTACAAGGCGTCGGAAGGAACCGGACAAAGCGGAATGGCCATGGAGGCGGCGGACTTAGAAAAGTACGTTCAATCGATGACGACGCAGGTTATTTCCGGCAAAGGGTCCGATCTTATTCTCATGAACAACTTGCCCCAAAACAAATTCGTCGCCAATAACCTGTTGGTCAACTTATACGACTTGATGGCCCAAGACAGCTCGTTCGATCAAAACGCGTTGTACGCCAATATTTTGAAGGCATCCCAAGACGGGGATGGCCTGTATGTCATGCCGCTCTCCTTTTCGCTCGAAACGGTTCAGGGAAATACCGAGTTATTGAAGAAGGCGAATATTTCAGTCGACAAAAATAAACCCTGGAGCTGGAGCCAATTTAAGGATGTCGCCATGAAACTGAAGGAACAAGGGGATCGCGAAGGATACTACAACCTGATTATGTCACCGCTGCTCTACGATTATATCGAGGACAATTACGCAGAGCTTGTCGGACAGGGCCAGCCGAACTTCGACTCGGATCTGTTTCGCAACATGATGAAGGAAATCAAGTCTATATACGACGAAGGCTTGCTCGGCGAAGGGTTTACGTCCGATGCCGGTACAGCGGTATTTCAAATGGTGGGCATATTCAACCCCGCGGCCGCACTGACGATGCCCTCAAACTTTGAATATTACCAGAAGCCGAGCGCGAGCGGAAAACAGGAAGGCGTACCGTTCAAGTCCATGTACAGTTTAGGGGTGAACAGCAAATCCGACGTTCAACCGGAAGCATGGGAATTCATCAAGTTTTTGCTTTCCGATGAAATGCAAGCTTCGCCGGATCTCTTTGGATTGCCGATGAATAAAGGCGCCACTGATAAGAAATTGAATGAAATTTTGCAACAAATCGAGAACGGAACGCTGGATTTGCCGATCCCGAAAGACATGCTGCCGGATGGCGAAACGACGAAAAAACGGATTACAGAGGTACAGAAGCTGATCTCGGAGGCGGGCGTCCGAAAATCCAGTGATATGAAAGTGTTAACGATCGCTTTGGAGGAGTTCGAAAGCTTTAAGAGCGGACAGAAATCCGCAGAAGAAGTCAGCAAGCTGATCCAGAACCGGGTGACAACGTATTTGAATGAGTAACGGGAAAGAACAGCAGGGTAGATCGGGTGTCGAATCGTTCCAACTTCTGTATTCCCGATATTTCAAGCAAGTGTATAGCTGTCGTGTGCGATTCCCTTCAGCGGCTTGCGTGATGAAATAAACTTATGGAGTGAAAACGGGAAAGTGAGCGAGATATCCCGCTCACTTTCCCGTTTTGCTGAGGTCTTGGAAAAATCTTCATTTGACTAAAAGGCGAATTTTTCCCATTATTATTATAGACTTGAAAACTATCTTTTCGGGTTAATGATACGTTTTACCACAGCAGGAGACATCTATGAAAAAACAAACATTACTTAAGGAACAAGGCAATAATCGCAGAGCGTCCAGAGTGGCGGCGTTATCCGGCTTCAATAAATTTCTAGCGAGATTTCGGATTCTGATCATTGGAATCTTTCTTGGGCTGTTGTCACTTGTGGCTATCGGGGTCTACTGGATAAGTTCTCTTGATATTGAGAAGCTTGTAGTTCCAATATTAGCCCCGACTCAATTGATAGATAAGAATGGGGAGCCGAGCTCCCAGATGATTTCCGATAAAATCGCCCCCGTATCGATCGACCAAATTCCGCTGCATATGCAGCAAGCTATCGTCGCCGTCGAGGATAAGCGGTATTACGATCATACTGGAGTGGACGCTTTCGGCATCATCCGAGCTGCGTTCCGCAATGTGAAGGAAGGTGGCGCAGCACAGGGGGGAAGCACGATTACTCAGCAGCTCGCCAAAAACGTTTTTTTAACGGGTGAAAAAACGTTCTCACGAAAGCTGACGGAAGCAGCCTATGCCCTCAAGATCGAATCTGCTTATAATAAAGACCAAATTCTCGAAATGTATTTGAATCAAATTTACTTTGGAGAAGGTCAATGGGGAATACAGAGAGCCGCTAAGCGGTATTTCGGCAAAGATACAAAGGACTTGACGTTGTCCGAATCCGCCTTATTAGCCGCATTACCGAAAGCTCCCAGCCGGTATTCTCCGCTTAAAAATAAGGAACTCGCGGTGGAGCGAAGGGATCTTGTACTCAGCTTAATGCGGGATGCAGGTTTCATTTCGAAAGTCGAGTATAACCAAGCGATCGTTGAGCCCGTTCAGGCACTTAAGGAAGTTCCTTCGGAACAGCAAAATAATTTGCTGGGTCAATATGCTTCCTATACAGATGAAGTAATTGATGAAGCCATTGAATTATATGGATTTACTGAGCGTCAGTTGTTAGCAGGAAATCTTCTCATCTACACAGAACTAGATCCAGTCGTTCAGAGTGCGATGGAAAATACGTATCGTAATGATTCTCTGTTTCCCGAAAGCGCCCCCGATCAACTCGTACAGAGTGGAGCCGTTATTATGGATCCTTCTACTGGCGGAATTCGCGGAATCGTCGGGCAACGGGGCGAACATGTATTTCGCGGCTTCAATCATGCGACACAGCTTGTAAGACAACCAGGCTCGGTATTCAAGCCGCTGATGGTCTACGGACCTGCTTTGGAAAAGGGCTATGATGCGAAATCGATGCTGTACGATGGTCCGTTAGATATTAAGGGTTATAAGCCTAATAATTCAGATCACCGAACTTTAGGGCAGGTATCGCTTCGAGATGCAGTTATTCATTCGAGGAATATTCCAGCAGTTTGGTTATTGAACGAGATCGGCCTGCAAACTGGAAAAGCGTTTGTTGAGAAGCTCGATATTCCGCTAAGTGAAGAAGATAATAACTTAAGTTTGGCGCTGGGTGGACTGTCGCAAGGGCTATCTCCGCTTCAATTGGTGCAAGCCTACAGTGTTTTTCCTAATCTGGGGACAAAGGTTCCGGCGCATACCATATCCAAAATCACGACGACAGATGGACGAGTTTTAGCTGAAGCTAAGCTTCAAGCGGATTCGGTTATGTTACCGGAGGATGCTCATGCAATGACAGAGCTGTTGATCGATGTTGTCCGGGAAGGAACAGGAAAGAACGCGGCAATGAATCGTCCTGTGGCAGGAAAGACGGGCACGACACAGCTTCCGCAGAATAAACAGTTCGCAGGGATTACTGGAGGTTCTAAAGATGCTTGGTTTGTCGGTTACACGCCAGAATTGGTTGGGGCGGTTTGGCTTGGTTATGACAATACGGATAGCAAGCATTACTTAACCACATCAGGTGGGCAATATCCGGCTTTAATCTTCAAAGAGATGATGTCATTGGCCTTAACGGATGTTCCAATATCCGAGTTTAATCGTCCCGCGACTGGGCAAATAAATAAAGGGAATGTCTCTAAAGAAAATGTGAAAGGGGATAAGGGGAAAAAAGATAGAGATAAGCAGGATAAGAAGGATAAAGATAAAGATAAGAAAGATAGAGATAAAGATAAGAAAGATAGAGATAAAGATAAGAAAGATAGAGATAAGCAGGATAAGAAGGATAAAGAGAAGCAAGATAAAAAGGATAAGAAAGAGAAGCAAGATAAAAAGGATAAGAAAGAGAAGCAAGATAAAAAGGATAAGAAAGAGAAATAGGATAAAAAGGATTCTAAGTCACATTGGAAACCCTTTACAAATTGTAGTTTGCAATTTATAATATGTCCAAGTTTGGTTTAGGGGGACTATCTGTATGAACCGTTTTTTATTTGTGTTAACAAAATCCTATAACCATCATCATAGTTAGGCGTTTGTATTACGGAATTTTTTCCGTAGGTACAAACGCTTTTTGGCGTTATACCTACGGACTTGAACCATAAGAGTCATGTAGGTATTTTTTATCCTACATGGCTCTTTTTGTTTATTAAAAAATGGAGGTAGAATGAGATGCAGAATCAAAGTATTGTATTCAAAATTCCAGAACAGAATGAACTACTTACAGAGCGTTTCAAAACACACAAAAAGCTATTCAACAGAGATGTGCTTAACGGAGTTTTATCAATTTTCGATGAGGTGGCCAATAAGGGCGATGAAGGAATCAGAACCCTAACATCGAAGTATGATGAGGTTGATTTGGAGGGATTGATTCTTTCAAATGATTATGTTGAAGGATGCATATCTTCGCTGTCATCATCATTACGTTCAGCTATAGAACAAGCAATTAGAAATGTGCAAGATGCTAATTTAGCTATGTTACCGAAAACGTGGGAAAAGCATATTAGACCTGGAACCGTAATCGGTGAAAATGTGGTTCCTTTAGATTCGGTAGGAATATGGATACCAGCAAGGAAAGGAGCGTTAATTTCTACTGCGATCATGCTGGTTGTAGCGGCAAAAACAGCGGGTGTTAAGAAAATCGTTGTGGGGATGCCTCCATTAAAAGATGGACTTGGGGATCAAGGAACGGTAGCGGCGGCAAAGCTTGCGGGAGCAGATCAATTTGTGATCGGCAACGGAGTGTCTATCATTGCTGGATTTGCACAAGGTACAAATTCCATTCCAGAGGTTGATGGGATTTATGGGCCAGGACCAGGTGGAATTGCCGCGGCAATGAGTGTGGCAATGACATATGGTAAAAAGAGTGTATTAGGCATCGGTCCAACTGAATGTGTAATTTTCGCAGATGAAACTGCCGATCCATTAAAAATTGCTTATGATTTAATCAATGAAGGAGAGCATGGTCCCGATTCTTCTTCTATTCTGGTCACAACCTCTACAAACCTTGCTCGTAAAGTAGAAACTCACCTTTGGAAATGTATTGATGAGGTCGAAGAAAAACGAAGACAATACTTACTAAATGTCTTTGGTTCTAACGGTAAGGGTGCAATCATTGTTGCATCATTCGTTGAGGAAGCTTTTGATTTTGTTAATTGGTTTGCACCAGAACATTTGATGATTGTGTGCGATAAAGAAACTGAGAATCGTGCTTTGACCCGTATAAACAATGCAGGTGAAATTCTTATCGGCGAGTATACCCCATTTTCGGCGGCTAACTACGGGATAGGAATTACAGCAGTATTGCCGACTAACCATTTTGCAAGAGCCTTTTCAGGGGTGACATCTAAAGATATGGTAAAGTATTCAACAATAGGAAGACTGAGTAAGGATGCTTTACAGGATATATATCCAATAATTAAAGAGATGGGCAATTACGAACAATTACCGTGTCACGTAAAAGCGGCTGATATAAGGTTGCTTGATTAGGTGAAATGATTTTTGATTGAGCATTCTTGATGGACTGAGAGGCACGGAATTATTCTTCCGTGTCTTTTTGCGTTTCGGGATGGTTTGCAGGGAGATAAAAAATAAATTGACAATATAGTATAGGGGGCTATACTATATAGTTGTTGGCAAGTTAAATTTTTGGAACAATTTTGATCTCGCTTTTGACGGCCGTCGGAGCAAATTAACTTCCAAAATTATCCTGATAATTAGGAATTAAAGTCTGTTACTGGGAATTCGTGAAGGGCTTTAGCAAAGGAGGGTCAATCCTTCGCGTTCATCGCCTTCCCTCGAGCTTTTGCTGAGGGATTCAAGAAACAGACTTTTGTTGTAGTCGAAGCTACAGGATCGATAAAATCACCCGCCCTCTCGGGGGCGGGAAACTGACTCAAAAGGCTTTCAAAAGATACTATACAAGGAGAGTATACTTATGGGAAATCAAGCTCTTTCTCAACCAGATCCAAGGCGTTGGAAAGCACTGGCTTTGTTATGCCTTGCAAATTTTATGGTTATTATGGACACCTCGATTATTGGGGTTGCGCTGCCGGCAATTAAAGAAGCTCTCGGATATACACAGGCTAATTTGCAATGGGTATTTAACGCGTATGTCATTTTCTTTGGCGGTTTGTTGTTACTCGGTGGTCGTTTGTCCGATCTGTTTGGGCAGCGGCGCATGTTCATGTGGGGATTTTCGATCCTAACGTTAGCCTCTTTGCTTGCAGGCGTGGCTTGGAATGAGGAGTCGCTTAACATCGGGCGTGCATTGCAAGGATTCGGTTCCGCATTAATTGCCCCCTCAGCATTAACCATAGTCATGATGTTGTTTAGTGGTAACCCCAAAGAGTTAGGTAAAGCATTAGGGTTTTGGGGCGCCTCGGCTGCTGCCGGCGGATCGGCTGGTGTATTTCTAGGAGGTGTCATAACCGAGTGGTTAAGCTGGGAATGGACATTCCTGATTAACGTACCGATCGGGATCCTCGCGTTGCTTGTAGCCCCTGGAATTTTATCCAAAGGGGTACGAAGAAAAGGAAGCATCGATCTTATCGGATCTATCTCCGTAACAGCATCATTGGTATTGGTGGTGTACGGAATTGTTACTGCAGAACACAATGGATGGAGCGCACCGACCACTGTATGGACACTAGTTTCGGGGGCCGTATTGTTTATCCTGTTCTTGATCATTCAGACTGTAAAAAAAGAACCGCTTATTCCGCTCAGGATCTTTAAGGCGCCAAACTTGGCTGCAGGTAATATCGCACTCATTATGCTGTCCGCCGGGTGGATTCCGTTATGGTTTTTCCTTAATCTCTATTTGCAGCAAGTATTGAAGTTTTCTGCTTTAGCAGGTGGGCTTGGTTTGTTACCTATGACCATACTCATTGCCATCTGTATGGTTTTCATTTCCGGCAAATTGATCGGAAAGTTTGGGGTGAAAGCCAATTTGGTCATCGGATTGATAGCCCTTGGAGGATCGTTATTCCTTTTCGCAACAAACACGCCGGTTGATGGTAATTTCGCAACACATGTACTTCCAGCCTCACTGTTAGGCGCGCTTGGTATGTCGCTTGCTTATATTCCGGCCACCATGTCTGCCATGTCGGGAGCCAAGCCGGAAGAGGCAGGGCTCGCATCTGGCCTTGCCAATACAAGCTATCAGATCGGCTCAGCGATAAGTCTGGCCGTCATGGTTGCGATTGCTGCATCAAGTACAGCTTCCCAAGCTGGTGCTGATCAGGTTACTGCATTGAACGAAGGGTTCCAGCAAGCGTTCCTGTGGTCAGGGATTATCGCTTTCGCAGGTGCTATCCTGGCAATTCTGTTTATCCGCTCTCCTAAGACGGGGGAAACAAACGGGCCTGCAGCTATGTAACTAGAGTTCTCACTCCAGCCGAATTTGATTTGGCTGGAGCTTGCTATATCACTCTTGTTCTTGAGATCTACTTTCACGGCTGCGCGCCACTCTTTAAGTTAACTTTCTTTTTGATATTTATTGTTTTTCATCATCCTTTCGTATTAAATTTGAATATTTTTCGCAATACTATGTATTGATTAGTACCCCTGCCACCCTATATTGAGTTAACTTTTTCCCAATAGAGACTGCTTCTCGTCATGTTTAACGATACTTTCTTGAATAGGGTGTGGGGGTATAGTATAATCTTTTGTAAGGGGGCGAATTATATGAACGTAGATACAGAAATGCTTGAACATGCAGGCGAAAATGATTCGAGTTGCTGCTCGACTGAGGGTTCAGGAAGAAAAAGTCATCATTCGGATAAAGTAAAAAACAGTTTGATAAGCCGATTGAATCGGATCGAGGGGCAAGTACGCGGCATTAAAGGACTAATTGAAAAAGATACGTATTGTGATGACGTACTGAACCAAATCTCCTCGGTACAATCGGCTTTGAATGGGGTTGGAAAGCTTTTACTGGAGCATCACCTCAAAAGCTGTGTCATCGAGCGGATCCAAGAAGGGGACTCCGAAGTATTAACAGAGCTTATGGTAACCTTGAACAAGTTAATAAAATAATCGGCAGCTCACGCTGCTTTTTATTTAAATTTTTATATAGGGTAGCAGGGTATTGTAAAAAGTGTTGACTGTATATAGGGTAGAGGGGTATACTACTATAAGTGAGGTGGTGGATGGGAATGAATACTGAGGAATCAATAAAATCATTTCCTGAAAATCGAGAACCAAATTACCTTACTCCGAAGGATCGACTCTCCATCCAGATGAGATTGAATCGAATTGAAGGACAGGTTCGCGGAGTACAGAGGCAAATGGTACGGGATGAATATTGTGATCAAATCTTAAATCAGGTTGAGGCTATCCATTCCGCTTTGAACGCAGTCGGAATAATGCTCATGTCAAATCATTTAAAGTCATACGCGGCAAGCACCGACCTAAAGAATAGCGATTCTATCGCACAGGAAATGCTAAAAACACTATTTATGTTGATAAATCGAAAGGATGAGGAAAAATGAAAAACATTACACTTCAAGTTGAAGGTATGAGCTGCCAGCATTGTGTCAATTCCATTGAAGGTGCACTTAAAGAAATGGGGGCCAAAGGAAAGGTTGATCTTAAGAACAACACGGTGGATGTGTCGTTCGATGAAAATCAAATAACAATCGAGCTTGTTAAAGAAGCCATAGAAGATCAGGGATACGACGTAGTGTAAGGTCAATCGACAACGAGGGAGTGGATCATTGTGGAATCAACAGCCGATCAGAATAAGCAATCAACGTTGCAAATTACGGGGATGACTTGCGCCGCTTGCGCAAACCGAATTGAGAAAGGCCTCAATAAAATGGAGGGGGTCTCAACAGCTAACGTCAACTTTGCATTGGAAAAAGCGAATGTCACGTACGATCCGGCAAAAGTGGATCGGAAGAATCTGGAGGAAACCATTAAAAAGCTTGGATACGGCACCGTTACGGAAGTTGCGCAGTTTAACCTCGAAGGCATGACGTGTGCTGCTTGTGCCAACAAAATCGAAAAGGGACTAAGCAAGCTGCCGGGCGTTACAAATGCGACGGTAAACTTCGCGATGGAAACGGCTCGCGTGGAGTATTCATCGGGCGATGTCTCGATCGAGGCGATGCAAAACAAGGTCAAAAAGCTTGGCTATAAAGCGATTATCAAGCAGGAGAATCAAAATGCAGGTGACCATCGCCTTCATGAAATACGTCGGCAGAAACGGAAATTGTTAATTTCGGCGATTTTCTCCCTCCCGCTGTTATGGACGATGGTGGCTCACTTTTCGTTCACCTCATGGATGTACATGCCGGATTTCCTGATGAATCCTTGGGTTCAACTTATTTTGGCCACTCCGGTGCAATTTTATATTGGTGCACAGTTTTATGTAGGCGCATATAAGGCGCTGCGCAATCGCAGTGCGAATATGGACGTTCTGATTGCCCTTGGCACCTCGGCGGCTTATTTCTACAGCCTGTACTTGAGCTTGGATTGGTATGCGATGGGCGACAGCATGCATCATGCACCTGCCTTGTACTACGAGACAAGTGCGGTTCTGATTACGTTGGTAATTATGGGGAAACTTTTCGAAGCAAATGCGAAAGGCCGGACCTCCGAAGCGATTAAATCCTTGATGGGGCTGCAAGCGAAAACGGCTTTGGTCATTCGCGATGGCAAAGAGCTGACGATTCCGGTGGATGAAGTCATCGTAGGGGATGTCGTTCTTGTCCGTCCGGGGGATAAACTGCCGGTGGATGGGGAAGTGCTTGAGGGCGTGTCGTCGGTAGACGAATCCATGCTTACGGGCGAAAGTCTCCCTGTGGAGAAAAGAGTCGGCGATGCGGTCATCGGGGCTACGATCAACAAAAACGGTATTCTTCGGATTAAAGCAACGAAAGTCGGCAAGGAAACGGCGCTTGCGCAAATTATTAAAGTTGTGGAAGAAGCACAAGGCTCCAAAGCGCCCATTCAACGGGTAGCGGATGTCATCTCGGGTATATTTGTTCCCATTGTTGTTGGCATCGCAGTTGTTGCTTTCCTGGTGTGGTATTTCCTCGTCACCCCCGGTGATTTCGGAGGCGCGTTGGAAAAAGCAATTGCCATTCTCGTCATTGCCTGCCCATGTGCGCTTGGATTGGCAACCCCGACATCGATCATGGCGGGATCGGGACGCGCGGCTGAACTCGGTATTTTGTTCAAGGGCGGAGAACATCTGGAGCAGACCCATAAGATCGATACGATCATTCTCGACAAAACTGGTACGGTAACAAAAGGCAAGCCGGAATTGACCGATGTAGTAGCAGAAGGCAACGAGTCGGAATTCCTCAGACTGGTCGGCGCGGCGGAGAAAAATTCGGAGCATCCGCTTGCGGAAGCGATCGTGGCAGGCATCCAGGAAAGAAATATCGAGCTGCCGAGAACAGCATCGTTCGAAGCCATTCCGGGATTCGGAATCAAGGCCGTTGTAGAAGGGAAACAATTACTGATTGGTACACGCCGATTGATGGAAAAGTATGGAGTTAACGCGAAGGCAGCTTACGAACCGATGTCTCGTTTGGAGGAAGCAGGGAAGACCGCCATGCTGGTTGCGATTGATGATCGGTATGCAGGTATGGTTGCTGTGGCAGATACGATTAAGGAAACGTCGGAAGCTGCAGTGAGTCGTCTGAAAGAGATGGGGATTCAGGTCATCATGATCACAGGCGACAATGAACGGACGGCCAAGGCGATCGCAGCTCAAGTGGGTATTGAGCATGTACGCGCTGAGGTTCTGCCTGAAGGAAAAGCGGAAGAAGTGAAAAAACTACAAGCGCAAGGCAAAAAAGTGGCGATGGTCGGAGACGGTATCAACGATGCGCCGGCCCTTGCGACGGCAGACGTGGGTATGGCAATCGGTACAGGGACAGATGTAGCCATGGAAGCTGCGGATGTCACCCTTATGCGCGGCGACCTGTCCAGCATTCCTGAAGCGATTTACATGAGCCGCAAGACCATGACAAATATTAGGCAAAACCTGTTTTGGGCGCTTGGCTATAACACACTAGGGATTCCGATTGCTGCGATTGGTTTGTTAGCACCGTGGGTTGCTGGTGCAGCGATGGCATTGAGCTCGGTTTCCGTTGTTCTTAACGCACTTCGTTTGCAACGTGTGAAGGTCCGAAACTGAACATAACGGAGGAGAGGAAGAATGGTGGGGGAAAAAGTCAAAATTGCGATAAGCCCAGTGATTCAACTTGGCGGCAGCCTGTTCACGCCAAACCAACTTGTACAAATCGGCAATATCGTAGGAACAGATGCTAAAGTGGAAATGACCACCTTCAAACAGCTTTATGCAGAGGTACCGATCGAACAAAGGGAAGCAATCAAGGAAGAACTTGAGCGTAATGGTCTTGAAGTGAATCCTGCCGGGTTTGTAACCAAGAGTCTAATCGCCTGCAATTTTTGTAAAGGTGCCGAAGAAGCGGGGCTTGAAACGGCAAAAACCTTGAATAAAGCCATAGCTGGCATCGAAACACCTGCACCGCTAAAGATCGGCTATGCCGGTTGCGCGTTAGGTACCAGCGAACCGCTGATTAAGGATATCAGCGTTGTCAAAATGCGTGATAAGTTTGATATTTATGTTGGCGGTGAACCAAAGGGGCTTAAAACCTCCTTCGCCAAACTGCTTCGTTCAGGAATCACGGAAGATCAGCTTATTTCCACTGTTACGGCCATTATTAATTTTTATAAGGAGCATGCAAAAGGCAAGGAAAAGTTCAGCAAATTCGTGAATCGGAACTCGCTTGAGCAGTTGCAAGGAATTGCAGATTAAGAATTCGCTGTTCAGAAACCACGGTTCCAGAAAAAGATGGATGAATGGAAAAATCGGCCTTTTATTAAAAAGAAGGGCAAGAGAGCGGGAATAGAGGGAGAAACAGATGCACACGCCTCATTTCATTGATCAGCGCGTCCCGAGTGAGCAATTTTTGCAAAGGAAAGGGGAGATGGTTTTATTGTCTTCCCTTGAGCGAACTTCGTCACACTGCATGCCTGTTAATCTGTATGAATTTTCATACAGAATTGTTGAAATCATCGCCGTATGATCGATTCTATATGATTTTTCATATAGAATCGTTGAAACCATCACCGATTGATCCATTCTATATGATTTTTCATATAGAATCGTTGAAATCATCGCCGGATGATCAATTCTGTATGATTTTTCATACAGAATTGTTGAAATCATCGCCGATTGATCCATTCTATATGATTTTTCATATAGAATCGTTGAAATCATCGCCGTATGATCGATTCTATATGATTTTTCATATAGAATCGTTGAAATCATCGCTGGATGATCCATTCTATATGATTTTTCATATAGAATCGTTGAAATCATCGCCGGATGATCAATTCTGTATGATTTTTCATATAGAATCGTTGAAATCATTACCGGATGATCCATTCTATATGATTTTTCATATAGAATCGTTGGAATCATCGCCGATTGATCCATTCTGTATGATTTTTCATACAGAATCGTTGAAATCATCGCCGGATGATCGATTCTATATGATTTTTCATATAGAATCGTTGAAATCATCACCGGATGATCCATTCTATATGATTTTTCATATAGAACCGTTGAAATTATCACCGGATGATCGATTCTATATGATTTTTCATATAGAATCGTTGAAATTATCGCTGGATGATCCATTCTATATGATTTTTCATATAGAATCGTTGAAATCATCGCCGATTGATCCATTCTATATGATTTTTCATATAGAATGGTTGAAATCATCGCCGGATGATCGATTCTATATGATTTTTCATATAGAATCGTTGAAATCATCACCGGATGATCCATTCTATATGATTTTTCATATAGAATC
>REGQ01000029.1:27049-33386 GCA_004134985.1 Paenibacillaceae bacterium
CGATTCTATATGATTTTTCATATAGAATCGTTGAAATCATCACCGGATGATCCATTCTATATGATTTTTCATATAGAATCGTTGAAGTCATCGCCGATTGATCCTCCGCGCGCAGTTGGGCGATACGTGTTGGCAGTCAACCACACTCTTGCTCCTTTGCTCAGGTACCGTTCCACTGGGCAGACACCCACAAGTGCCGCTGCCCGTTGCACCCGTGCCCCAGGTTGGCTGTACTCCCGGCTTACGCTTGGTTTTCCTGCTCCTTTATCGCCCAAACCTTAACCTTGTTGAAGAGCGATGGAAATGGCTGAAGTCTGATGTGATCAGCACGGTGTGCTAACATACCGTCGCCGAAATCTACAACAATGTTCAGCAGATTATGGAGGAAATCATGAAATCGCCATTGTTGATCATCGATCGTCTTTGCGGCAAGTTCTAATCAGGCGGTTCATTGGTTCAAATTATATAAATAGAGAAGAAAGAAATCGCTTCGGAGGTATATGAATGTACGACAAGATCATCACGAACTCGGACGTAGCCATTATCGGCGGCGGTCCTTCTGGCCTGTTCGCTGCTTTTTACGGCGGCATGAGAAAGATGTCGGTTACTTTAATAGAGAGTATGCCGCAGCTCGGCGGCCAGCTCGCTGCTTTGTATCCAGAGAAGTACATCTACGACGTGGCTGGCTTCCCTAGAGTGAAAGCCCAGGAGCTCGTCGACAATTTAAAGAAGCAAATGGAGCTGTTCCAAACCAACGTCAGACTTGAGGAGAAGGTGCTCACTGTACGCAAGCTCGGCGAACGATCGTTTGAGGTCATCACAGATCGCGCTGTTCACCAATCGAAAACCGTCATCATAACTGCTGGTGTTGGAGCCTTTGAGCCCCGCAGACTAGAACTGCCGGAAGCGACGCGCTTCGAGAATTCGAATCTTCATTACTTCGTCAGCGATCTGGAGCGATTCCGCGGCAAGAAAGTACTCATTAGCGGCGGCGGTGATTCCGCGCTGGATTGGTCACTGATGCTCGAGCAGATCGCGGAGCGGGTGACGCTCGTTCATCGCCGCGATAAATTCCGGGCTCATGAGCATAGCATCGAATTGCTGCTCCAATCCAAAGTCAACGTCGTCGTGCCGACCGAGGTTACGGCGCTTCACGGAGAGGAACGCATCGAGCGGGTTGAGCTGACCGACGTGAATACCCAAGCGACGACGCTGGTCGATGTCGACGAGGTTATCGTCAATTTTGGTTTCATCAACTCCCTGGGACCGATCAGAGAGTGGGGACTTGTCGTCGAAGGTGGTTCGCTCGTTGTTGATACGAAGATGGAGACGAACATTCCGGGCATCTTCGCGGCCGGAGATATCACAACTTATCCGGGCAAGCTGAAGCTGATCGCCGTCGGCTTTGGAGAAGCACCGACCGCTGTCAACAACGCGAAAGTGTACATCGATCCGGAAGCCAAGCTGTCACCCGGACATAGCAGCAACATGAAGCTGTAAGCAAAAAGGACATCATGCCTTCGAACAGTCGTTGCAACGTCTGAAGGTCCGAAACTAAAAATTACGATTGAATAGGAGAGAAAATTCAAAATGGGAAGAAAAGGGATGCTTATTTTAACAGGTATTTTGGCCCTCGGTGTGCTGTCTGCATGCGGAACCCCCAAAGAGAATAAAAATTCAGGCCATAACGGTACCAATCATAATCAAGAAAATTCAGCAACTCCAGGCACAGGTCATGGAGAGCACGGTGACCATAATGCTATTGAACAACCAGGAAATAGCCTTAAAGCGTCATTTTCATTTAGATCTGAAACAGTGAAAGCAAACGAAAATTCGGATTTGAATATTCAAATTACGGATTCCGATGGCAATTCAGTAAATGAGTTCGAATTGAATCATGAAAAATTGATGCACCTTATAGTGGTTAGTAAAGACCTCTCTTTCTTTAACCACATTCATCCTGAATATAATACAAATGGAAAGTTTGCGATTGAAACATCGTTTCCAAATGGAGGAGAATATAAAGTCTTTTCAGATTTTGTTCCAAAAGGTGGAGCGAATACTACACTCAGTGAGTGGGTGAAAGTGGAGGGAGAAGAAAAAGCACAGGAGCCTATAGAAGCGGATACAAAGCTTGTAAAAGTTGTCGATGGCAAAGAAGTTGAACTTACCTTAAGCAGCACGAAGGCGAAAGATGAAGTCACACTTACGTTTAATATTGTTGACGCGCAAACGAAGAAAGCGATTAGCGACCTGGAGCAATATCTGGGTGCTGTCGGACATGTCGTTATATTATCAGATGATGTGGAGCAATATCTCCATGTTCATCCAGTGGACGAAAAAGCGACCGGTCCGAAAGCTGAGTTTATGACTTCCTTTCCGAACAGCGGGACCTATAAAATATGGGGCCAATTCCAGCACCAAGGGGAAGTCTTTACTGTACCTTTCGTAGTGGATATTAAATGATTCGATAATTTCTTGAATCTAATTTTGCTTGAGCAGTTGAAACCAATCGCAGGATAAGGGAATCCTTTGAAAGGAGGTGAAAATTCATGAAAGAAGCAACCATTAAATTACAAGGAATGACTTGCCGTTCTTGTGTTCCCAAAATTGAAGGTGCCATCAATGAAATCGGCGCTGAAGGTCGCGTTAATTTTGAGCAGGGTTCGGTAGATGTCCGGTTTGACGAAGAAAAAGTTCAAATTCCCGAAATTGAGGAAGCCATTCGGAAAAAGGGATATAACGTTGTGGCGTAAGATGATTGAAGACGAGTAAGGGGGTATATCGAGCATGGAAGAAACAGTTAAAATCTATACGATTCCGACCTGTAGTGACTGTAGTTATGCCAAACGTTATTTCAAAGAGAATGAGATTCCCTATATAGACTTTAACTGCGAAGAAGATCCAAAGTATGCAGAAGAAGTCAGGAACTTGACTGGAAAACAAATTGTGCCGACGATTGTGATTGGCGATAAGGTGTTCGTCGGCTTCGCGGAGAATCTTAGTGAAATAAGCGGATTGTTGAATAAAGCTTAAGGTGACTTACCGTCTATATGTTGTTTGCCGAAAAAGTAGCTCACGCTTATGTTGAGCTGCTTTTACCATTCAAGAAAAGGAATGCACGGCGGCTCCTTGGATGTGGATTTGGCTCACATTGACAGAGACATTTGGAAAAAGTGCTTACGATGCGGGACCTTTTTTGTTTTTAGGCAGCCATTTTACAGCATGCTTCCGCGCAGCGTAATGCTCGTGTTGTTAGCAAAGTGGAAAGGTTTTTAGCCCCGCCGCGGCGCTATATGGTTATGCGCGTGAATGCAAGAAATTGACGAACGACGGTGCTATTACTGCAACCGAGCTATACGCCTTATGAAAGAGCCAACATTTTACCGCCGCGTACGCACGATGTTTAATATTCAAAAAGTGAGAGACGCTATTTAGTGAAGCACAGTTTTGTTGTCCGATGTATACCGATTGGCTGCTCATTACAAAAGAAAAGTTGGAAGAGATTAAATAGAAATAGGTCTCCCATACGGTTTTTATCGTCGAGGGGGGCTCGGGTAAAGTACCGAACTTTCACCGACTTTTTTTTCAATGTCAATGTGTTCACGCTAATTATAAAACGGGTTTTCAGAACAGCATTCAAAGCAAAATTCGGAGGCAATTGTTAAAAAAGCCGTTGAGAAATGAGGGGGGGGGAATTGTGTTCCTATTCCATCGACGACACATGTGGAGTGTCTAATAATTGATGGTGCTGAAAGAATGGATGAGATGTGCCAGGTTAGCTCAAAGGAAGTATTCAAAGTATTACAAACTCGACCTTGAGCATAGTCAAGCAAGCACGACGCGGGAACGACAGCAATAAATCATCGAAGAAATTCATAGCTTACGTTTGATGATTTCATTGGATGCATACTAGTATTCGGCGATTGCCGCATGGACCGGAATATTGATTGGCATTATGATGCTATTGGTGTTCTTCTCGCATCTCCGAGTCAAACATCCATGGGCGTCATCAAACAAATAAACTCAACCGCACCTAGATGGCGCGGTTGAGTTTATTTGTTGTTTAACGGAGCTTCGTCAGCTAGGCAATTGAAGGCAATTGAATATTGGGACAGCCCTGCGAAATTTAAACGATGCCAGCTCTTGTGTTGTTATAATTCAGTCCGAGCTGATAAGCTTGCTCCAGCAGTTGCTCTTGAACTTCTGGGTTTGGATCTAAAGTGTTATATAGAAATTCAACTTTGCTGTTTGAGATGCCGCAATAACTGGCTATTCCTACATTCAAAAGATGGTTTATCATCTGATCATATTGCCTCTTCGCAAGGCCTTCTTTGGTTTCTGCCGCTAGACCAATCCAAAGCACTTGACTATGATGCAGTTTATTTGAGCCATATGCAAAATCTTTGTTCCACACCCGTTCAATATATCCCTTGAGCATAGCTGGTACACTGTACCACCAAACTGGGAATACAAATGCAAGAGCATCATGTTTCTTCATACGTGCTATTTCAGTCTCAACTTCAGGGGAAAAAGTCTTATTGGACGACCAATCGGGCTCATCTGCTTCACCTAGCACAGGATTAAATCCGATGCGATGCAAATCCAGCACCTCTGTCTGATGGCCCGCATCAATTAGGCCTTGAGTGAATCTATTGGCAACAGCAAAGGTTAAGGAATCCTCCCTTGGATGTGATACGACAGTCAATACTTTCATGATATAGCACCTTCCATTCTCTACTTTTTATTTTGCATATGATACAATTGAATTATGTAGTATGTTGTAAAAGTCAGCAATAACGCACTTTTTTGTTCTTATAGAACCATAACGTTCTATAGGTACCGAAAGGTAACTACAATACTTTGTTAGAGGAATGTTAGCCGATGCAAAACCAACCGACAAAGGAATATAATATCCCCGCAGAAGCGACGCTAGAGGTAATCGGGGGCAAGTGGAAGCTGTTAATTTTATGCTACCTAAATTGCGGGCCGATGCGATCGAGCGAGTTCAGGAAGGAAATTCCTGATATATCTCAAAAAATTTTAACCCAGCATCTTCGGGAGCTGGAAGAAGCCGGCATCATCAACCGAACGGTATATAATGAAGTGCCGCTAAAAGTTGTCTACGAAATGAGCGAGTTAGGGAAGTCTTTGGAATCGTTATTAGACCAATTGGGAGAGTGGGGGGAGCATTATATCAATGCTCGGAAAAGTTAGAAGCTGTTTGGAGTTTAGGGTAGTGTAGTGAGCAGCGGTGGGGGTCTACGTGCGGTTGGTTACACTATAAAGCGCCAGGTCTTTTGTGTTTGTGGAAGCCAACCGAATTGGAACAATGAAATGGAGATCTTGAAGTATCAAAGTAAAGCAACAAAAAAAGACGCAAGGGAATATGATTCCTTTGCGTCTTCTACATCTAATCATTCAAGAGGAGGGACTGGGTACTTTTCTTTTTCTTATCCTCGGGCAACATATTAATTGGGCAGGGGTGATCAAATATTTCTTCAAATTTAATTTTCCCTTATCAATCCGTACAAAAAGAGCCTAGTTATTTCTTTGGAAAGCTCGTCTGGCGTCTTTAAACCTGCCCATAATTTAGTTAATGTAAGGTGTCCAATAATACCAACGATTGCTGAGGCAACAATGCTTAAATCAATGTTAGAATGGAAATAGCCATTTTCTACTTCTACAGTAAGGTTTTCTTCAATTTGCTTTGCCATTTGTTCTTTTATTTCAATAGCATCCTCTGAGAGAAAAAAACCGATCCGTGCGACCTGTTCATTTTCTTGAAATAGCTGAAAAATCAAGGCAATACTATTTGCGATTCGTTGCAGCAGCCCTGACGTCTCAATACCAGTAGCGAGTTTGCTTTGCTCAACTCGTTTGTGCAACTCTGCTTTAAATAGATCAATCAATTCTTGAAAAATTGCATCTTTGCTTTTGAAATATAGATAAAATGTTGGCTGTGTTACGTTTGCTTCCTTTACGATAGCACTGATTTTCGTATCATGGAATCCGTATAAAGAAAATTGTTTTGCTGCGATCTTCAAAAGCAACTCCCTGCTTTTTTCTCCATCCGCTCCGATTTTTCGACCTCTTTTTTTCAGTTAGAACAACTCCAAACTCTAATTGCATTCACATATAGAAATTTAATTGAATGTACACATGAATTAAGTAAGTATATTTATCATAACAACTATGCTTTATTATAATCAAGACTCAATTATAATCACTACCATAACATCTTCATACCCTTCTGCTTTAATTAGAAATTCATGCGTTCCTGGACTTAGTGAAGCGCCAGTAAGATTAATTTCAATTATTCCTTCGGTAGATCTGT
>REGQ01000029.1:33393-80764 GCA_004134985.1 Paenibacillaceae bacterium
TTTAATTAGAAATTCATGCGTTCCTGGACTTAGTGAAGCGCCAGTAAGATTAATTTCAATTATTCCTTCGGTAGATCTGTTCACCCTAGAGCTATGGATGGGAATCGAGTTGCCATTTAGATAAACCCCGGTAATTTTGTCTCTCCACGCAGCATCATCGGAAAATGTAAACCGCACGGTGTCGACATTCGGAGCTGTCCCCGTTAAAGTCGGCGCTGCTAACGGTTCGGCGACTTCAAGAGTAACCACAGCGTCCGCATACCCTTCTGCTTTAATTAGAAATTCATGCGTTCCTGGACTTAGTGAAGCGCCAGTAAGATTAATTTCAATTATTCCTTCGGTAGATCTATTCACCCTAGAGCTATGGATTGGAACCGAGTTGCCATTTAGATAAACCCCGGTAATTTTGTCTCTCCACGCAGCATCATCGGAAAATGTAAACCGCACGGTGTCGACATTCGGAGCTGTCCCCGTTAAAGTCGGCGCTGCTAAAACTTGGCTAAGTAAATCTTGAGCTATTTCAATGGCTTTTTTTAGAGCAGACTTTTCCGCACCCTCATCAACCAGATCCACTTTTGCCTTCGCGGCGTCAATTGCCGCTTGATCCACGCCAGCTTTCAATGCTGTTTTTGTACTGTCCGTGAATAAAGAAGCAACAGCATTTTTTGCTGCAATTAATTTAGAATTTTCTCCCGAGCCAGGTGACCCATAATCTATTCCACCGCCGCCAGCCGGAGGCTGCAAATCTATATTGGGCAACCCATTAATTCTAATAATTTTGTGCTTTATCAATTCGTAGTCGAGAAAAATTAATTTCACATCATTTTTCAGTTCTATGCGTAAATCTTCAATTTTAGCGTTGTTACCAAGGGTAATTCTACTATTCGTATTTTCGATGAAAAGTGAATCTATCACTGCATTAAACACTGTATTTAAGGATCCGGGCCCAACCCTGACGATGGGGATGGTTATACTTGCGTCTGCCTCGACACGAGCATCAACTAAAAGAACTATTTCATTAACTTTGGTTTCACCTGTTAATTTAATGGTAGAGCTCTTCAACGCAGCTTTAACAGATTGCAGGATTGAATTATGAAAATGTAATTTGGGATTGTGGCTATTTTTGATATCCAACGAAACATATGAGTTATACGTCTCCGCTGTAACTATTCCTCGTGGCTTTGATAGTATCGTCGAACCTTTTACCAGCACTTTTTCAAGATAAAAGCTGTTTTGAACATCGCTTTCTATAATTAAATCCCTTGTTATAGTAGCGTCTTTAATGGACAAATTATCACCTTTTATGATTACGGTAGCATCAATAACGGCCCCATTACCGGTTAACACTACATTTGGATTTTCCATTTCATCATTTAATAGTCCATCTGCGTAAAGAGTAACCGATGCAATTCGGCTTATTTTTTCTCCAATTATATGAGCTTTTATTCGTGAATTTTTTAATATTGGGAGATTTTCAGACGTAATCCAAGTTTTTTGATCATCAGTTAATGCAAAGCTTTGGTTACCCAATTGAACGGAGTCCGAAGTGATTGTCGTCACTTCAGACTCGATTATTCTCTCAGTTAGTTGTTGCGCCAATTGTTGACAACGGTAGATAAATAACGCCATTTCTCCACGATTTACTGCATCATTCGGCGAGTATGTTGTCAGTGAAGTTCCTATTGTAATCTTATTTTGTATCAATGCAGTCAAGTAAGGAGCATACCAACTCGTTGAGGATACATCCTTAAAAGGGTTTACCACTAAGTCTTCTTCTGGTAACTGATAGGCAACTACGAGAATCTTCGCCATTTCCGCACGTGTAAGCGATTGGTCAGGCTTAAATGTTCCATCTGAATATCCTTGGAATATTCCAGCGCGTACAATAGCAGCAATCGACTTATAATACTTGGAGCTTTCACTCACATCTTGGAAATCGGGATCATCTGCCACCTCCAAGTTGAGTTGTAGAGCTCTAGCGAGAATAACCGCTGTTTGTTCACGATTCAATTTTTCTGATGCACGGTAGGTCCCGTTCGAATAGCCCAAAATAATTTTTTGTTGCACTAGGCTTGCCAAAGCTTCTTCATATTCACTGCCTGACTCTATGTCCGTAAAAATGGCATCCCTCTCGCTTGCTTCGGCAGGTTGTTTAGCAACGATCCCACCGAGTGATAGTAAGCAAATTAATGCGATAATAAACATTAATTTAGTTGCCTTCGGATTCAATCTTTCTCGCATATTCATAAGTTAAATGTCCTCCTTCGGATACATACCTAGCCCCTCATAAGGCTAGTGATAGTCGAATAATACACCACTATAATACTCAATAGTATTATATATTACTAATGAGTATTATCTTGGAGGAATATGCTGTTGTCAATCGAAATATCTTAGCAAATAATCATTATGAAGATGAATGTAGCTGCGAATGCCGGTCCGAGCCTCACGTGGGTTGTTGTAATCGTTCAGATAGATCTCATTGTACTTCAGACTGCGCCAAAACCGTTCGATGGCGATATTATCGGTTGCACGACCTTTACTAGTCCATACTAATGCGAACGACGAGATCAGCTGCTTACTTTATCCTACATGGAGCCGCCACTCCAAAATCAGTTGAACTACTCCTTTTTCCGGTTCCAGCACCTCTCGCAAAATGCGATAAGGTTTTCGTTGTTTAGCATGGTTTGTAGTTTTACGTTTATATCGCCGCGTTCAATCTGACCGAGCTATGTCGTAGCCATGTCTACTGCTTCGACTTGTTGTCTTTTGTTTTTGTCAAGTTTTGTTTCATACGATACGAGGGATTTTTGCTCCAATTAACTGAGAAAATGTAGCCATATTATCCTCACAACCTCTCACTATATTGGAGAATGAGAGTGGTGCAGCGCAGAGTCCATATTGACAGTCAATTTGAATAAGTGGGTTTGGATAAATGATCTCCGTCAACATCGGATCGTAAACAAATAGAGAATGAGATGCGTAGTGGAAGCCAAGTTATTATACAATATTCCCAAAGTTCTACGTCAATCGTTACCATGTACCGAAATTCATGAAGAAGCTGTTAAAACGCCGATTGGTGAATCCGGCGATACTGAAGAGGCGTGTGTCCATAGAGAGCTTTAAAGGTTTTGTAGAAGTAACCCAAATTATGAAAGCCTGCCTCCAGGGAAATGTCGAGAATGCTCCAGTCGGAGCTGAGCAGCAGATTTTCCGCATATTGGAGCTTTACGCGATTCAAGTATTGGAGGGGAGTCAACTGCTCCCATTGCTGGAACACGCGGCAAAGATGCGCATGGGATTTGCCGGATAAGCGCAGCATGGCCGCGATTCCCTCGTGGAAGCAAGCGGGATTTTTTATTTGCAAGCAGAGCTGTGCAAACCAAGGGGGACGTTCGTCGGGCTTGGCGACAACGTTGGGCAACATATGGCTGACATATACCTCCGACAACAGGGAGCGCAACTCTGTGCGAAACCACAGTTTGTCGTGCTGGGGGATACGATAGAGCTTTTCCATACGGCGTTGCAGCAGCTGCTTGTCCTGCCGGGAAAGCCGGATGGCAACGGGATAAGCAGCGGATAAAAAAGCATCTTGCGGGAAGCCTTCGCCCAGATAGGCGAACAGCTCCATAACCGTCTTGCTGTAATAGGAGAGATTGATGAGCCGGAAATCCTTGCCCGGAAGCTTCACGTAGAAATGAACATCCTGAGGTCTCATAAAAACCAGCGAGCCTTCGTCCAACTGCTCCTTTTTTCCATTGATCCAATGACAGACCGAACCTGATGATATCAGAAAAAATTCAAAGAAGTCGTGCGTGTGCGGTCCAGCCGTATTTCCGATGCCGCTCAGATCGCGATAATGTCCCTCCGCTTCCCCGTCAATTCCATCTTCCGCTCTAAACAGCTGAATGGGGCTCTCCATTGCCAATTCTCTCCCTTCAATCAATCCAGTATAATTGTATCATGGTTGCCGTTGCTTTAAAGTCCTGTTTTTAAAGGGTTAATCGTATACTCGTAAATGAAAGTTTACACAAATGTCAATCTGGCGTAATCGATGAGAAATATCGGCAGGATTTTCCACTCGGCGCCATGATAAAATGATATACGATTCAAGCGATGAGACGGAGGCAGATGACAGATGCAACTGCTGCACAAGCGCGAGCAATTTGAACAAAGCAAAGTGATCTACGAAAGCGCAAAGCTGGCTTTCCGTGGGGTGGAAGGTTTTGACGTTTACAATGTATCCATCCCTTTTGTATGGCGAAGCCGATCGTATATTTACGGTCGTGTAGAAAAGCGCAAGGAATGGGCACGATCGTGGGTTCGTCTGTTCGAGCAGACGGGGGCGGACGAATGGACGCTGGTGCCGGACAGCATGAGCTATCAGCTTGAGGACCCGTATGTAAGCATAATCGACGGCCGGATCGTTATGGGCGGGACGCATGTGCGTTATCGGCAAGGCCAGGTCGACACGTATTTCGGATATTTTTATAGAGGCACGGAGCTGGATGACCTGTACTATTTCACAACCGGTCCCGAATACATGAAGGATATTCGACTGGTGCAGTTGAACGACGGACGTATCGGCGTATTTTCGCGGCCAAGGAGTGAGGAGATCTGGCGGGAATTCGGCAGCGAATCGATGATCGGATTTACGATTATTGACCATCTGGGCGAGTTGACGGCGGAGACGATCGAGCGCGCCCGTTATATTCCGGGGCTGTTCGCCCGTGATGAATGGGGCGGCTGCAATCAGGCCTACAGCCTGGACAGCGGGAAGATTGGCGTAATCGGACATATTTGCTACAAGACATATGCGGCGGATGGTCAGATGCAGCAGGTTTACATGAATTTTTCGTTTGTATTCGATGTGGACAATCATGTGGCTTTGGATCAAAAAATTATTGGCACCCGCAGCTGTTATCCCGACGGCCCAAGCAAAAAGCCCGATTTGACTGATTGTACCTTCACCTCGGGTATTGTGCTGCGCGAGGACGGCAGATGCGACCTGTATGCGGGTATCGGGGATACGGAGGCTGGCCGCATCGTAATTGATTATCCGTTCGAAGGACATGGGAGAATGATAAGCAGCGAGGACTGTCCGCAAGGATAGTCTTTTTTCTTGTCAATCGGCTATGACGATGTCATTATGGTGGGTAGACTGAATTTGCAGCGAAACCAACAGCGAGTTGCATTGGAGGGGGAGGAGAAGCAGATGAGACGTATCAAAGGGAAAATAGTGCCCAAATCGATTTTTTTTCGGTTTTTTATTTCATTCGTGGTGCTTCTGGTTGTCGTAGCCTTGACGATTGCCGCGTTGCTGTTCCAAGCCTTCTCGAAAGGCTCGGCAGCGCAAATTAATGATATCGCGCAGAAACGGCTGGAACAAAGCTCCGCCATTCTGGAGCATATATCCGAGCAGGCGCGCCTGATTACGCTGCAGCTGTCATTGGACCCTTACATTATTCAAGTGATGAACGGGAGAGAGGCGGATAGTGATTACTTCCTGAAGGCGGAAGCGATGCGCAGACTTAATGATCTACTGATTACGAATACCAATCTGTATTCTATCGCCCTGTACAACGGTCAAAGCGGCATATGGACGGGGACGGATCGGGATAAAATGTATGCCGAGACGGATACGATCGCCTGGCTGCAGGAGGAGAATGTTCAAAGTCTGGGGCAACTGCTGCCCCGCAAGCTTACGATCAATCCGGGCGAAGGCGAAGCGGATCATGTCTATACGGTGTTTTATTATGACCGGGATGCAGACAATCGGGAAATCTCAAGCGCGATTATTGTCAATGTGACGCTGGACGGATTTGTCCCGGTTCGGGACGAGCAGACCCTTGATATGAATCTGCTGGTGCTGGGTCGGCAGGGGCAGGCGGTATATGCGCCCTATGAGAGCGGCTTTCTGGAGGACTTGTCGGGCAGAAGCGATGTGCGGCGCATCATATCCGCGCAGACCGGCAGCAATTTTATTTCCATAGAGAATAAACAGAAAACGCTGGTATCCTCGATCTATTCGGAGTCATTGGGATGGTATCTGGTATCTATGCTACCTTATGAGACGGCTACGGCCCAAATATCGGATATACGCCGCACGGCCATCACGGCCTGCTTGCTGTTGCTGCTGCTGGCTCTGGGAGCATCGGCTGTGCTGAGCGGCATGCTGTCGTCGCCGTTGTCGAAGCTTGCGCGGAAGGCGCAACGCTTTCAACTGCCGAATGAAGAGGCAATGTCGGACGAGAAGCTGGGCGAGATGGAAATATTGACCCGTTTCTACGCCAATGTGACGACGAGGTTCGAACAGTTGGAGGCGACGAACCGATTGTCGCGCATCACGATGAAAGCGGAATACTTGAAGGAGTTGCTGCAGGGCAATCGACATCCAGAGAAGGCCGATTGCGATACCTTCCAACTGCGGCTGGATATTATGGGCAGCGATCGGCTGTTTGTGGCGGTAGTCAGGCCGGACAGTCTGCGGGATCTGAAGGAGCAGCGGGCCGAGATGGATTTGCGCGTAAGCGCTGTTCTGTACAGCTTGACGGAGCAGTACATGCAAGCCCGAATCCGATGCGAGGTCGTGAAGCTAGAGGATGAAACGGTGCTTCTGCTGGGCGGCGAGGAGATGGAATGGCCGTCGATGCTAGAGCTGCTGAAGAGCATGCAGCAAGAGATTGCGAATGCATACGGCATATCGACCACCATTGGCGTCGGCCTCCCTGTTGCCGCCGGTTCGGGAATCGGAGAAGCCTATTTGACCGCGAGGGAAGCGGTCCACTATCGTTTGACGCAAGGAACGGGGCATATATTGGTGTACGAGCAGCTGTTGGGAGAGGCGGAGACGGAATTTGAATACCCGCAGTCCAGGCAGAAGCAGTTGCTTGAAGTCATCCGGTCAGGCAAGGAAGCGGCTGTCGATGCGGCGGTTGCGGACGTATTTGACGTTTTTCGCGAGGCTCCTTATTCGATGATTCGCACATCAGTTCACTTTTTGCTGTTTTCGATTGTGAGCGCCAATGCCAATGCCGCCGTTTCCACCGCCTCTGCCGCCTTTATGAATATGCTTGAGCGTTTGCAACAAATGGAAACGCTGTCAGAGATAGAGGACTGGTTTGTTCATTTCTGCAAGGATACCATTCAGCGGACCAAGGAAAGCAAGCAACACAGCAGGTCGGATTTGGCGGACAAGATCGCCGAATTTCTGGAGGAGCAATACGGCAATTCAAACCTCTCGATTGAGGTGGTTGCCGAGCGCTTTGGTTATAACGGCATTTATTTCGGCAGATTGTTCAAGGAGCTGTTTAATCAATTGTTTCTGGAATATGTGACGCAGCTGAGAGTCCGCAAGGCGAACGAATTTCTGACGGGCTCCAGGCTGACGGTCAAGGAGATAGGGGAAAAGGTCGGTTTTCTGAACGCATCCTACTTTGTCACGTGGTTCAAGAAGCAAACGGGAATGGCGCCTACCGAATATCGCAAAAGTCAACCGCACTAACCGAGATACGCCCGCCGGGGCGTTTTTTCGTTTGCTATGCGACAGATCGGCGAAATCTGTGATTTTCTAAAGCGAAAAGCTATAGTTTTCTAAACAATATTTAGTTTGTTAACTTGTTGATCCATATTGGAAGCGGTATATTTTAGTCTGTCAGCAGCAAGCAGATACAAAAAATGAGGTGTTCCGGATGGTGAAGTCTGCAAAATGGTTTATGACGGATTTGGTGAAAAACAGGTTTTTGTATGTATTGGTTTTGCCAGGAATTATGTTCTTTCTATTATTCAACTATTTGCCCATGGCCGGAATTATTGTCGCTTTCAAGGAATACCGCATGGATTTAGGCATCTTCGGAAGTCCCTTTAACGGTCTCGATAATTTCCGGTTTCTGACGGTGGATACGACCTCTGTGCTCAAGGTAATCTTCAATACGTTGTTCCTGAACATTCTGTTTATCGGAATCGGCACGTCGCTTGCGGTTATCACGGCTATTCTGATCAATGAGATCCGATTGACCTGGTTCAAAAAAATATCACAATCGCTGATCATTCTTCCCAACTTTATATCCTGGATTATTGTTGCCGTCTTCGCCTACAATTTCCTGAACACCGACTTCGGCATCTTAAACGGGTGGCTGAGCAGTCTCGGATTGCCCCGTATAAGCTGGTACAGCAGCGCCGAGTGGTGGCCGGCCATTCTTGTGCTTCTGTACGTCTGGAAATCAGCGGGCTTCAGCAGCATTATTTATTTGGCGGCGATTGCGGGCATTGATCAGGAGCAGTATGAATCGGCCGAGCTTGACGGGGCGAACAAGCTGCAGCAAATCTGGCATATTACAATTCCCGGCATTTCCAAAACGATTATTATTTTGCTGCTGCTCGCCATCGGGCGCATCTTCTACGGCGACTTCGGCATGATTTACGGACTGGTGGGCGATAACAGCCTGCTCTTCTCCACAACGGATGTCATCGATACGTATGTATTCCGGGCGCTGCGCACGTTGAACGATGTGGGGATGTCCTCGGCGATCGGCCTGCTGCAATCGTTCATCGGCTTTCTGTTTGTGTTTGCGGCCAATGCCGTTGTGCGAAAATATGATAAAGATTCCGCCTTGTTCTAATAGCTTGCAATCAGACTGGAGTTGTGACCGATGAAAGCGTACACGATAAGCGACAAATTAGTGGCCTGGTTGGCCTATGTGTTTATTGGTTTGTTCGTCATTGCCGCCATTATCCCGTTTATGACGATCATCTCGACGTCCTTGACGGATGAGCAGTATATTCGCGCCAACGGCTTTGATATTTTCCCCCATGCGATTACGCTGGAAGCCTACAAATATGTGCTTGGCCGCGGCTCCTCGATTCTGGGCGCCTATCAGGTTACGCTGTTCGTGACCTTTGCTGGCACAGCCTTCAGCCTGTTGCTTACAACGATGATGGCCTTTGCGCTGTCCAGGCGCGAATGGAGGATGAGCGTGCCGATCTCGTTTTTCGTCTATTTCACGATGCTGTTTAACGGCGGAATTGTGCCCTGGTACATTGTGACCACCAAGTATTTGCATCTGTATGACAGCCTGGCGGCGCTTATCGTGCCGTATGCCATCAACGCGTTTAATCTGATTGTCCTCCGCAGCTTTTTTTCGACGATTGACAACGCTATATTTGAGGCTGCGAGAATAGACGGGGCGAATGATATCAAATTGCTGTTCAACATCGCTTTGCCGCTTGCGATGCCGGGGCTGGCGACGATTGGCCTGTTCTATTCGATCAGCTATTGGAACGACTGGTGGCTTGCCTTGATGCTCGTCAGCGATCGCGAGCTGTACCCGTTGCAGCTTCTCATTCGGGCGATTACGTCCAATATTTCATATGCCGCATCCAGCGGAGTGAACTCCTCGATTGCCGCCGCCGCAATTCCGAAGGAAGGCGTGAAGATGGCAACGACGGTGCTGACGATTGGTCCCATAATTTTGCTGTATCCGTTCCTGCAGCGCTATTTCGTGAAGGGTTTGACAATCGGAAGCGTGAAGGGCTAGCACAGATTCAATCGAATATGCAATCCGCAAGGATTTGTATAGATAATGCTTTTACAATAATTCGGGAGGTCAAAGGATGAAAAAGCCAGTCAGCAAGAAATGGTTCAGTTTGATGGTTGGATTGTCGTTTGCAATTATCTTGGGAGCATGCTCGGGCAACAGCGCTCCGGCGGACAATCCGTCCGGCACCGCTGACAGCGGCCAGGCAACAGGAGGAGAGAAGGAGGAGCTTAAGACCGTTACCTTAAATATCGTATACCCCGGCGATCCGCAGCCCGATCAGGACAATGTGACAGCCGAACTGGAGAAAAAGTTGGCTGAGGACGGTATCCCTGTCAAGCTGAACTATCAATATATTCCTTGGGGCGATTACTTCCAGAAGCTTCCGATTATGCTGTCGACAGGCAATCAGGTGGACATTATGTGGACGGACCCCGCCTTGCTCGGCACGTTCGTCAAGTCCAATTCCATCGCACCGCTGGATGATGCATTAGCGCAATTCGGCCCGGATATTATGGCTGCGCTGGACTCCAAATATTGGCCGCCTGTTACGGTGAACGGAATGAAATACGGTGTGCCGGCGGGAGCGCTGGGTACAACAAAGGGCTACTATACCGCTACAATACGCAAGGATCTGCGCGAGAAATACGGGCTGCCGGAAATTCAGACCCTGGACGATCTGGTTGCCTTCGCGGAGGCAGTCAAAACCAACAATCCGGAGATGCTTGTATTCAATGAGCCGCCTGCGGCCTTCCATAGGGGAGAAGTGCTGCAAAGCACAAGCCTGGACGGCATTGTCTTCAATTACGGGACCTTGAAGGCTGAAGCCAAGTATGACCGCCCGGACGCAATGGAGGACGCCAGCTTCCTGCGCATGCTGTACGACAAGGGCTATATCGATAAGGACGTGATGGTGGGCCGCGATATCCGCGCCGACTTTAACTCCGGCAAAGCGGCGATTGGCGGTGGCGATGTCTATGAATATAATAACTACTATCGCAATATCGCCGTGGAAGGCGCCGAGGTGGAATTTATCAAACTTTTGCTGACAGAAGAGCCGTACATGCCGACCACGACATGGAACTTCCAAAGCATAGCGGCCACCTCCAAAAATATTGACCGAGCGATTATGTTCTTGAACTGGATTCAACAAAATGAAGAAAACTACGATATGATGACCAACGGTTTGAAAGGCGTTCATTTCGACGTTAAGGATGGAGCCATTGTGGTGCCCGAAGGCGTGGACGCGACCTTGATCGGTTATGCGCCGCCGGAGTGGATGTGGCAAAATCCGCAATTTCTGAAGCCCAAAGCCTCCGATGCGCCCGACTTTATGCAGCAGCTGCAAGACTTCGACAAGTCAACTGAACTCATGAGTCCCATTATGGGCTTTAACTTCGATCAGACGCCTGTTAAAACGGAGATTGCCGCGCTCAGCACGATTGAAAACAAATACAAATACGGTATCGCATCGGGCGTGCTTGATCCCGAGGAGGCGATTCCGCAATACAGCGAGGAGCTGAAGAAAGCGGGTCTGTCGAAGGTGATGGAGGAGTTCCAGAAGCAGGTTGACGCCTTTCTTGAATTATAGGAAAGTATATGATTTCGCCGTACTTTCTCTATAATTCTCGGAACGAAACGCGCCCCGCCGCCAAAGGACGGCGTAGCCGTTTCGCCTTGCCGTAAGTCAATAAACGGCGGATGGCAGGAGCGTCTCTTATCCTTGCACCTCGCGGGACAAGAATAGGAGACGCTGCGCGCCTCGACAGACGAGGAGAAAACATGACTATATAGTGGGAGGATGAAAATGATGGCTGTATGCAAACGAGCGGCAATAACCGGATTATTGGGCTTGGCGCTGCTGTTGTCCCTTGCCGTTGGGGTTTCCGCAAATAACGGCTTTGCCGCCGAATACGTTGCGGAGAGCGCATCGTCGATTACCCTTCACCCGGGTGAAACAAAAAACTTTTGGGTCGAACTCAGAAATACGGGCACAGAGCCGTGGCTATTCGGATGGCCGAGCCATGAAGTGGTGCTGGCCCATACGGACAGCAGTTATTCCCATGAAACAAGCTCCCTGTACAGCGGCAACAATAGCTGGCTGACGTACAGCAGGCCGGCGGCGCCTAACTATGCGGGCATTCAGAGCGGCGGAATCGGCCGATTTGAATTTAACGTGACGGGTCAGGAAGAGATCGGCACAACTCGCATGTATCTGCGTCCGGTCAAGGCGGACGGAACGTTCCTGAACAATCTAGGCATCTGGGTGGATATTACGGTTGTGCCTTATCCGGAACATACGGCATCCGTCGGTTCGCCTGTCGCCAATCAGGCAGCGGTGAGCTGGGCCAAATCCACGGCGAACAACTTCGGTTCCTACCGCATTTACAAGTTTCCGAAAACGTACCCCGTGCTGAGGTATTACAGCGGCGGCGACTGGAGCAAAAACTTTCAATATTTGCCGCAGCTGCACCCTTACTATTTGGACCAGACTATTACGGATGTCAATACGCTGTCCTATCTCAGCTCGATAGAGGCGGACAAAAGCTATGTGTATATTGTCGATGTCATTGATGTAAGCGGAAACATTATCGCCCGGTCCGCGCAGCTGGAGGCGCGCAATGTGTCCGGCTATACCGTGAAGCCCCAGGAAAGGGGGCAAAGGCTTTATTACGATCCGCAATTGGGCGATTACCGCAATACGGAAACCAGAGGGTACATTGAGAGCAACATGCGCTGGAGCACCGACTCCTCGGAAATCCTGTTCGGTCTGAAGGTTCTTCCCGAAACCTATGCGCTTGCATCGACGCAGCAACTGGCCGATTTCGTGAAGGAAAGCATGCCGCGAGGCTTGCCGACCCATCGCTGGGCCGACTTTATGTACGGACAGGGCGCGAGCGTATATGTCGATCCGCAATTGCGATTTGACAACGGCGTCTATGAGGTGACGGGAGATTTGTCCGTACCGCGGCTGACCTTCTACGAAAGCACATACGGGTCCAAGGAGCTTGGCGCGCTTCGTTTCGCATACGGCTATGACGGTCTTGAACCGATTGAAATCGCGAACCCGGATGTCAGGACTGTGGACTTTGATGAAGAAACCAATACGATGCTCATCAGCTTCTCCAAGCAAGAAAACAATGTGCGTGTTCAGTTTGACGTCAGCATTCATGGGGGAGTGATTGAGGTGGAGGGCAGCCTTACGCCCATTCAAGGTTCCGTTTCCAATCCGCGCCTCATTGTCAATGCGCGCAATGACGACGGCATCGGCGATGCCGACTATTTTGCTTCGGTCAAGCAATGGGGCAGCGATGCGTGGCTGCTGTACGATGACGGAAAAGGTTTTGTTCGGGGCGAGGATTTGGCCAAAAACAACCCGGCCCGTTTCGAAGGCATTTTGCAATCCAACGGCAGCTCTTACTTCAAATACAACGGTACGCTTGCTCAAGGGCAAGCCTGGCAGGAATATTTGGAGAAAATCAGATTTGGCTCCCATATGCTGGGCGGAACCGCCGATCATTATGAACCGACGGAATATGATTCCGCGACATACGACAATTATTTGTTCGGACGGCTGATGAATTACGGCTATCCGGTTATGGGACTGGCTTCCTGGAGCGCCGGCCATCCGGCGGATACGGAAGCCAAGGCGAGTCTGGACAGCGCCATCGGCATTATGTATCAGAATATGCTGAGCTATCCTGCCCATAACTGGTCCTCATTCGAGGACAAGGACAACGGCTCTCTGTTTTGGGGCGAGCTGGGGCCGCTGCTGTACGGTCTGGCGGTTATGGCCGAGCAGGATTCCGTTACGCTGATCTACGGCAAAACCTATGAGGAGCTTGCCCAGTTTGTATACGACAGGCTTCCGGCCGGGGCAACGGGACTGTTCGCAGTCGATAATGACGGTTTGGGCAATGCGATCTACGGCATCCGCAAGTTTAGGGGCATTCATGATGCCAAAGCGGCCAATTACGAGACACATTTGCTAACCATTAACGAGGCGAACAATCAAGGCTATTACACCACCAAGACGTATCTGGGTTATGCGGACAGGCATAGCGCCGCGGCGCTGAATGCGCTCAGCCACTTCCTGCAGCTGCCGCAGTGGGACACGCAGGACGCCCTGATTATCCGCAATTCGCTGGGTTATGCGGGGATGGGCGAGTCGCAGGCATGGGGCCAAATCGTATTCGACGAGCTGGAGCAACAATACGGCGGGGTGTACCCGATTCTGATCGGCACCGATACGCCGCATCATAATCAGCCTGTTCAATTGACTCAGATTGGCTGGAATGCCGGAACAGAAACGCTGAGTATGAGCTTCAATCGTCCGTTCGAGGAGCTGAGCGTGTACACCGGCAGCGCCGGTCTTGCCGAAGTAAGACTGAATGGGCAGCTGCTGACCGCCAGCACGGATTATACCTTTGACGAGCTGACCCATATTCTGAGAATTAAGGCGACGAATGGGGCGGTGGGGGCGTTTGCCATTGCTATAACGGTTGAATAGGAGACTGAAGCATGAAGCTTAAGAAGAAATGGACGCTTTGTTTGGTTCATCATACGCATACGGATATTGGCTATACGGATCGGCAGGAAAAAATTGAGCGTTATCACGACCAGTATATTAATCAGCCTGTTCGCCTGCAGCGGGAAAAACCCGGCTTTAAGTGGGTGTGCGAGACCGTTTGGGCCGTGGAGCAATATCTGGGCAGGGCCGGCAAGGAGCAAATCGAGGCCTTCGAAGCGGCGGTGCGGGGCGGAAGTATTGAGGTGACGGGCAATTATCTCAATCTGACGGAGCTGGCGGATGATCGGATGGTTGGCGAGGCGGTGGAGAGCGCCGCCGCTTACGGACGCAGGCTTGGCGTTCCGGTCAGGAGCGCCATGACCGCCGATGTGAACGGCTATAGCCGCGATTATGCCCGGGCGCTTGCGGAGCATGGTGTCAACCAGCTTTTTGCTTGCGTGCATACGCATCACGGGAGGTACCCCGCCAGACGGAAGCAGCATCCTTTCTGGTGGGAGGTCTGAGCGGGCGAGCGGCTGCTGGTCTGGAACGGTGAGCATTATATGATTGGCAACGATTTGGGGCTGGTCCCGGGCGGGCTGCAATCGTATCTGATCAAGGATGAATTCGGGCCGCCTTGGTCGCTTGTGGACGAGGAGCAATTGTGGCTGCGGCGCATCTCGCGTTATTTGGGCCAACTGGAGGAGGAGCGGTACCCGTTTGACTTTGTCCCGGTGACAGTGGCGGGCAGGGAGGGTTGAATGCCGCACAGATAAGAAAATGTAGTGATATTGAAGCCATTCAGAAGTATGACAGTGTTGTTCCGGCCTTGCCGTATATTGGTCTGCTCCTTGGTGTCTCTGTGCTCTGCTATGGCTTGGCGTTATTCAATACAAGCAGGAAAAGAGGCGCTGTTTGAGGCTGCAAGTACGTTTGTATACCGTGCCTTCTAATCCCAGGCACATAATGGCAATTGTTATTGAGCATTCTAAAGAATGATTAAAGCGAAGGAGGGAACAGACATGTCCAACCAATACAATAACAGCAAGCATGATCCGGAGAACTCGCAGAATAATGAGCAAGAGAAGCCAAGCGAGCACGGGGAGCTGCGAAACGGCCGGCTCAGCATGATCAAGAACAACAATCCGGTATCTGGCGAGCCAGCCAATGAATATTTGAGCAATAAGAACGACTGAGCGAATCATCATCGCCCTGCCCTAATAATAGGGCAGGGCGATTTGAGTTGCAACGCTATTTCTTCCGTCTGTTACGCCATCGATCCTAATTGTCCCCAGGCTTAAAGAACCGAAATCCGTGCTTCTTGATAAACAAATAGTGCACCAACAATCCGAGCAGGGGAAAGCCAACTAACCAGCCGAAGGTCCAGGCGCTTCCCAAGGTGTAGTGAGAAATGACAGTAATTCCAAGAAACCCTCCGTACCGAAGAGCCACGATCCAGAATACATCCTTCCTGACGAAGGAGTAGAACAGGTATCGGCCAATGCTAAGAATGGAAGCGGCGATTGCTAGTTCCAACCACAACACGATGGTTCCTCCTCAACCGATTTTTCTCTTCAATTAACTTGGTGTAAAAAGTTTGCCTAATGCAATTTTATTGCGTTGCAGAAAAACTGTCAACTAAATACTTTGAAGGCTGTGATCCGTTTACCTTAGCACAAATGGCGGACATGATTTCTCCATAGTATGCCTTGTGGGAGCAGCGGGATTTTATACGCCGGGCGGAGCTGTTCCGGGTGCCAGTGAACAAGCGGTATGAGCGCATGTCGCAGGGGAAGCGCAAGAAGGTTGCCCTGACTTTGGCTCTAAGCAGCCAAGCGCCATTGCGCTCCTCGATGAACCGACCAGCGGGCTTGATATTGGAAGCCGCAACCGGTTGAAGCAAATGCTGCTTGAAGATGCGGAGCGCCATATATGCAGCACTTGAAAAAAATTGTTGATAGTACTGACAAAGGAACGGTAATCACCAAAGATCACGGAGACCTTTTCATAAATACGCTTGTCTCACGACTCGACGATATTGAAAAAGACACAAAACGAAGCGAGGGGAGAAACTGATTAAGAAATGGAGTTTACCCGATAAAGCAGGGCTTTGTTATATTACAGTAGATAAAAAGAACGTACTCAATATGACTGATAGAACTACCTTAATCAGATGGTACTAGAAGGAGCAGGAAATTAAGAATGATTCAGATATCCATATTCCTCTCAACAATGAAGAAATTGAAGCAGTCAGAAAAGATACCAAGGGGATCGTTCCGGAGGATCGTCTAAAAGTAATTGCAAGAAGCAGAAAATATCAGAGTATGCAAAGGAGCTTTTGTCGGCACAGTCAATACTTAGTAAATTAAATTTTGTAGTTGTAGCTACTAAGTTTTTGTCTATCTCTATAGAGGAAAGCATAGAGAGCAATGATATTTTATTGAATATTCTAGCTTTGGTGGACAGACGATTTGTAAAAAAAAGGATTATAAACATGGCTGAGCGGTAAGGCTGAATCCAGTAGGCTTTAACGGTTAACCTACGTAATTTGGTTTTAAGATGATTCGTTTATCTACTGAAACAAACGAATCAAAAAGAGTGGTACTTGCGAAGGAAAACCTATCGCCTCTTAGCAACAGCCCTTCGCAGTTCAGCGGCGCAACCGTAACAAAGCGCTAGTAAGAAGACAGATCAGAACTAAAAAACCCATGGTTGACAGGTTATCTATTGAAAGGTAGAATTACATCATGAATAAAAACAAAAATACAGCAGAAACTATTTTGGACACTGCTCAATCGATCGTTCAGGAATTTGGTTTTAACGGATTCAGCTATAAACATATTGCAGAAAAAGTAGGGATACGTACTGCAAGCATTCATTACTATTTTCCTAACAAGGAGGATCTAGGAGATGCGTTGATTGCGAGGTATTACAGAAATTTCATTTCTGGAATAGCTGAGATTGATGCGGGAACACAGAACAATTTAGAAAAACTGCGCAAATTCATTTTGCTTTATAGAAGCCCTGTACAAGATTATTATTGCACTTGTATGGGTGTCATGCTTGCAACTGACCTGGCTACTTTATCAAACAAAACCCGAGAAGGGATAGCTCAGCTATTCTCCGCCAATCTAACGTGGTTGGAACGAGCATTGGACCAAGGACGGCGTGAAGGGCAATTAAACTTTGATGGTGACTCGAATGTGCTCGCTCATCAATTTCTTGCTTCACTTCAAGGTGCGCAATTACTTGCAAGAAGCTTCCGCGATTTAAAGAGGTTTGATATGATTGCCGAAGGATTATTATCCGCTTTAACTTAGCAAAGGCGGATTTTTCTTTCAATCCAAATCCTATCTTTTGATAGGTAAATTAAATTCAGGGTTGACAATCTATCTAGTAGTAGGTAGAATACAACCAGAAACAAACATAACCACAGCAGATATTTATTTTGGCTACTTCTTAGTTGTCGAGTCTGCAGCGAAAGAAAGACGGGAATTCCACTAAAATGAATCTATCTTTTAATAGATAGTCACAGGAGGATGAAGAAATGAGTTTTCAAGGTAAAGTGGCAGTAATTACAGGCGGAAGCAGCGGTATTGGAAAAGCAGTGGCTGTTGAACTAGTGAAACGAGGAGCAAACGTAGTCATCAATGGCCGCCGTGAACAAGCGCTTGTAGAGGCTGCAAGAGAGGTCGATCCTACTGGTGAGCAAGTCGCTTACATTGCTGGTGATATTTCAGATCCCCAAGTAGCTGAACGCTTAATCGGGGAAGCACTTTTGCGCTTTGGACGTATCGATACACTGGTGAACAATGCCGGCATTTTTATGGCAAAACCATTCACAGACTTCACGGATGCAGATTTTGAATCGATACTCTCCATCAATGTAGCAGGATTCTTTCGAGTTACTCAGCGCGCGGTCACCGAGATGATGAAGGCGGGTTCCGGCCACATCGTCAACATTACGGCAAGCGGGGTCGTAGAGCAGCCCCTTAAAGCCGTGCCATCCGTACTTGCCGCATTGACCAAAGGAGGCTTGAATGCCGCTACAAAATCACTGGCGATTGAGTATGCGGATAAAGGTATTCGTGTGAACGCAGTTGCGCCAGGAATCACGAAGACGCCGATGCATGCGGTAGAGACACATGATTACCTATCCCAATTACATCCTTTAGGCCGAATGGGCGAGGTTAAGGATATTGTTGACGCAATTGTTTATCTGGAATCCGCACAATTCGTGACAGGAGAGATTCTTCATGTCGATGGCGGTCAAAACGCCGGACATTGGTAAGCCGCAAATAATCTTTTGAATGGGAAGAATACTGAATTTATTAAAGGAGGATGGAAATTATGTTGTATGAACTGAGGATCTACCAAGTGGTTCCTGGCGGCATGCAAGCGATACTGGATCGGTTTCGGGATGATACGATAAAAATTTTTGCTAAGCATGACATGAAGGTAACGAATTTTTGGGTGGACGCAGACGAAACCAAGGATCGCTTGTATTATGTGCTTGAGCATAAGGACGCGGCATCTCGTGAACGGAACTTCCAGGCCTTTCTGGAGGATCAAGAATGGCTGGATCTTAAGGAAAAAACCGAACAAAACGGTCCACTGCATGAGAGTATCGAAATCATCTATATGAAAGAAGCGTCTTTTTTCCAAAAGGTATAAAAAGAACCGTTTTTCTAAATGGAGGAGGGAAAAGATGTTACATGAGCTTCGAATTTATGATGTTAATCCAGGCAGATGCGTAATCTTAACTACAATCGTTTTCGGAACGATCCTGAATGGGTTGAAGTAAAACGAATCTCAGAACTTGATGGAGCATTAGTTAACAAACAAGAGTGTATATTTATGAAAAATTCAGCATTTTTCGAGAATAAATAAAAAATATACAGGTAACTTGTCCTTAAGTTTTTAAAATATATATGAAACGGAGCGACTAAAATGAAAACATTAGTAATCGTTACTCACCCGAATATTGAAGCATCCAACTGGAATAAATCATGGGTGGAAGAATTGAAAAAGCATGATGATATCACGATTCATGAATTATATAAAGCATATCCAGACGAAAATATCGATGTTTCTAGAGAGCAGCAGTTAATTGAGGCACATGACCGGATAATTTTTCAATATCCGCTTTATTGGTACAGCACGCCGCCATTACTGAAAAAGTGGTTTGATTCCGTATTGCTGTACGGATGGGCTTATGGCCCGGATGCAACGAAAACAACGGGTAAAGAAATCGGAGTTGCGATCTCGACTTATGGTACGAAGGAATCGTATCAAGCAACGGGATCCAATGGTTTCACCCTGGAAGAAATATTGAGTCCGATACAAGCGCTTGCTCGTTTCATTAGTGCCACTTACCTGCCTCACTTTTCACTAAACGACACTTCTGATGTGACAGAGGAACGTCTGGTTCAAAGCAGCATCGATTACGTTCAACACATTAAAACGGTAAAGCCACAGTAATTTGGGAAAGGGAGAATGAACAAATGAGTATTCGGGGAAAAGTATTCGTAATAACAGGCGGAAGCAGCGGACTTGGGAAAGCTATGGCGGTTGAGATGGTGAATCGAGGAGCGAATGTCGTTATCAATGGACGCCGAGAACAAGAGTTAGCTGAGGCTGCAAAAGAAATTGATCCTACTGGAAAGCAAGTGCGATTCGTTGCCGGTAATGTTGCAGATCCAAAGACCGCGCAGCGTTTAATCGACGAAAGTTTGGCTCACTTTGGACGCGTCGATACGCTGGTTAATAATGCTGGAATCTTTATGTCCAAGCCATTTACGGAGTATTCAGAAGAGGACTTTGCAACGTATTTATCGACTAATGTCGTCGGCTTCTTCCATGTTACGCAACGTGCGGTGGCGGAGATGCTGAAACAAGGAACGGGACATATCGTTACGATCACGACGAGTCTGGTTGACCAACCATCGGCTTCCGTTCCTTCCGTACTCGCCTCATTGACGAAGGGCGGTCTGAAGTCTGCAACGAAATCACTAGCCATTGAGTATGCTTCCCGAGGAATTCGTGTGAATGCAGTCTCACCGGGGGTCATTAAAACACCAATGCACCCTGTTGAATCACACGAAGCACTAGCTAAACTACATCCAATGGGACGCATGGGCGAATCGCATGAAATCGTTGAAGCTGTCTTATATCTGGATTCAGCCAACTTCGTAACGGGTGAAACCCTTTATGTTGATGGTGGACAAAATGCTGGACACTAAGCAAATGTAGCAGCAGATACAAAACAACGAACATTACCAATTTAAATGGGGGAGAATATCCATGCCGATTGTTACGATCCAAGTGACCCGCGAGGGCACAGCACCAGATCGTCAGTCTGTCACGGCAGAAGAAAAGGCAGCGCTCATTAAAGGGGTCAGCGAGCTTCTGCTCAACGTTCTGAACAAGCCGTTAGAATCTACCTTCGTAGTTATCGAAGAGGTTGAAACCGATAATTGGGGTTGGGGTGGACTGCCTGCGTTGGAGTATCGCCGGCAGATTGCCGCTATGAAGAAGGATTTGTAGACGGGCGAGACGATAAGTCATGCGCAGCGACTGCGTGAGGTTGTGGAAGAAATCGTCCTTGCCGATTAGATTGGGTTGAATGTATTTGGAGTCATCTAGCATCATAAGGGATGAGCAGGCGCTGCGGCAGCCTGCTCATTTTAATAACGGGCTGTTTTGCTTAGTTACTGTCACTATAAAGCGTGGTTATTTAAATCTTTCTGTTGCGATCCTAATTAACTCAGATATGGCCGGAGTATAGTAGGATTCTTTGCGGCGAACAAATAAAGTCGCAGTTTTAAATAATTTCTCTGATATTTTTTGAATTTGAAGGCTATAGTGCTCATTCGCTCTCTCTACAACTGAACGAGGTAATAGCGAAATGCCAAGCCCTGCATGAATACATCCCAGGATTCCTTCAACTGTACCGAACTCCATAATTTTGGAAGGCCTTATTCCTTTGAGACGTAACCAATCTTCATATTTTTGACGGTATGAGCAACCAACTCTAAAAACTAGTAGAGTTTGATTTTGTAACTCTTCAATTCGCTCAATTGAAAAATGTTGTCCTCCTGTTACGAGCACAAGCTCTTCATATCCGATCTTCGTTGTTTCTAACTCTTCATGCTCAATTGGTGCGGATACGAATGCACCGTCCAATTCAAACTTCAGGACTAGCTTAGTAAGTTCGTTAGTATTGCCCGTTTTCAATGATAAATCGACCTCTGGATAGGAACTATGATACTCGGCGAGAATAGTCGGTAAACGAATTGCTGCTGTAGTTTCAAGGCAGCCTATTCGAAGTGGTCCTTGTGGTGTTGATCTATTCGATACAACTTGCTCAGCCTCTTGCGTAAGAGATAAAATTTTCTCTACATAAGATTTAAGGATCTGTCCTGATGTCGTAAGCCGAACTCCTTGACGTTGCCTAATAAATAAAACGGTATTCAGTTCATTCTCAAGTTGTTGAATACGTATGCTTATACTCGACTGAACGTATTCCAATTTCTCAGCTGCTCTTGTAATACTGCCTTCGTTTGCGACAGTCAAAAAAATGTGCATGTCGCGGATCTCCATAAACATTCTCCATTTCATATATTGTTTTTTTTAATGTAAGGCATCGTATAACTTCATTTTACACAATATCATGATGAAGCTAAAATTGAAATAGGAGGGGGAGTTAAATTGTCACGTTCAAATATAATAGCAAAAGGTAAAACTACTTCGACAAAAATCCTAATTGGTGGATTTGTTATGCTAACTATTGCAATGGGTATCGGTCGTTTTTCATACACTTCGATCCTCCCTTTCATGCAGTCACAAATTAATTTATCCATAACAGAAGCTGGTTATTTGGCGGGAATGAACAACTTAGGTTACTTAGTTGCAGCTTTTTGCGCGGGTTTCATTACATTCGGAGCGGGAAGAGCTACTCATCTGCGAATTCAATTGGTTTTATGCATATTAACAACAGGGTTAATGGGGGTTACATCTTCGTTTTCTTGGTGGATGATCCTGCGTTTCATAGCTGGCTTGAGTAGCGGTTTTATTTTTGTCCTTGCATCAAGTTTAGTTTTAGATGCACTTCTCACTGACAATCGTGATAAATGGATCGGTATTTTTTACGGTGGGGTTGGATTTGGTATTGCATTATCTGGGTTACTAATTCCATTGTTCAGTCTTCACTCATGGAGGGGAGCATGGATAGGTCTCTTCGTTCTTAGTATCATTCTTGGCGCAATAATTTGGAGATATATCCAGGAGCCCGAAAAGCAGCATATCTCTCTAAATGGTAGCGATAAAGAGTCTTCTATAAAAGCATCAAATTTATTTCTTTATTTGCTTATTGTTTATGGCCTTGAAGGTTTGGGCTATATTGTTAGTGCGACGTTCTTAGTTTCTTATGTCAAACAAGTTCCGAATATGGCGTTTTATTCTGATTATAGTTGGATTATCGTTGGGATCGCGGCGGTGCCATCGACTATATTCTGGTCTTGGTGTATGGGGAAGATGGGCTATGTGAAGCCATTGATATTTGCGCTTATTCTACAAGCTATAGGGGTTATATTGCCTGTATTACTACCTAATATCTTCGGTGTAACTCTGGGTTCAATCCTGTTCGGTGGGACCTTTATGGGGATTTCCATGCTTGCAATTACCGCGGCTCGTGCTCTAAAACCAACGAGTGGTAATCAAGCCATTGCCTTGATGACTGTTTTTTTTGGGACTGGACAAATCCTTGGTCCCGTAGGGGCAGGATTTGTTTTGGATGCAACCAATAGTTACAGCATATCCTTGGCTATTGCTACCTCGGTACTTGTTATTGCTGTAATTGTAATGATAGTGGGCAGTATTATGTCCAATGGTAAACGTCTAAAAAATGTTTGAGATTGACGCTTAATCTGATAAATTGGAGGGAATAACATGACGACATATCATTGTTTAGAAATAGAAGGATTACGAGTGTTTTATCGTAAGGCCGGTCATCCAGATAAACCAGTTATATTATTACTTCATGGTTTTCCATCCGCAAGTCATATGTTCAGAGAACTAATGCCTGTATTAGAAAAAGACTACTATTTGATTGCTCCTGACTATCCTGGTTTTGGTCATTCATCATCACCTGACAGAGACAATTTTCAATATACATTTGATAAAATTACTGAAATAATGGAAGCCTTTATTAATCAACTTGGGATTACTAAATATGCATTATATGTCTTTGACTATGGAGCGCCGATTGGCTTTCGTATAGCTATGCGCCGTCCAGAAAATGTAACAGCAATAATAAGTCAGAACGGCAACGTTTATCGTGAAGGGCTTGGTAAAAAGTGGGCGGAACGTGAAGAATATTGGCGTAATCCAACACAAGAGAAACGAGACAGTTATCGGACCGCCTTTGTTCCTGATACAATCATAAACCAATATATTGATGGAACAAAAGAAAATCAAGTTTCCCCAGACGGATATACTCTTGATATTGCGTATATATCCCGACCGGGTAATGATGAAAAACAACTCGATTTAATTTTTGACTACCAAACTAATGTGAGAATGTACCCGGAGTTTCAAAAATATCTTCAAGAATACCAGCCGCCTTTATTGGCAGCTTGGGGTAAAAATGATAGTTCCTTTATTCCGGCAGGTGCTAAAGCTTTTAAAAAAGATTTACCTAAAGCGGTTGTTCACCTATTAGATACGGGTCATTTTGCATTAGAAACGCATGCTAAAGAAATTGGGGAGTTAATGTTGAGTTTTTTTAAAGAAAATGGAATTTGATACATCGACGGGACAGAGCGAACTCTTTGAGTTTTCGATAACGCAATTTTAAACATGTAAAGGGGTGGATATAAATGGGAAAGCTTGATGGGAAAGTTGCTTTAATTACAGGAGGGAATAGCGGAATCGGTTTGGCAACCGCAAAGTTGTTTGTGGCAGAAGGTGCAAAGGTGGTTATAACAGGCCGGAATCAGAGCACGCTAAGCTCGGTGGCTGAGGAGCTTGGTGCCAATGTCCAAGCGATTCAAGCAGATGTAGCCGATCCAGCAAGCATGGAAAATGCGGTGTTCGCAGCAGTAGCAACCTTTGGCAGACTTGACATCGTATTCGCTAATGCCGGTATTGCAGCTCCCACACCACTAGGAAGTACAGAGCTTTCGGTTTTTGAAGAAGTTCTAGTTCTTAAGGTTAATGTAACCGGAGTCTTTTTCACTGTACAAGCTGCTCTGCCCCACCTGAAGGAAGGAGCTTCCGTAATCTTGACCGGCTCAACGCGTGCAACTGATGGTGCGCCGGAAAGATCAGCCTATGCGGCGAGTAAAGGAGCCATCAGCAGCATGACTAGAGTGTTAGCTTCCGAGTTGTCGCCGCGGGGCATCCGTGTAAACACTCTGGTCCCAGGGGCAACACGTACACCAATTTGGAAACAGTCAACTCATGATGAAATAGCAAAACTGGAGGCAACCCATGCGCTTGCTATTCCTCTTAAACGTATGGCTGATCCGGAGGAACTTGCAAAGGTTGCCTTGTTCCTGGCATCTGATGATTCTTCATATGTGCAGGGTACAGAAATTATCGTTGACGGGGGAGCAGCAGCAGCTCCGCTGGGGGCGCCAATATATCATCAAGGACAGTAAATCGCAAAGTCCCTGCCACCCGCAGGTAAGCTACGAAATTCTTATTGCGGTTCGGAATAAGAATCCTATAAATAACTGGATGTTTGAAAAGTTTGTTCCGCTTGCTAACCGCAAGTGTAGAGCAGACTTTTTTTATTGATGTCGAATGTAAGAACAAACTGGAATTCGCCCATGTGGGCGGGTAGCTGTTATATATTTTTACAATTTTCAACAACACCTAACATAAAGCGCTTTCTTTTCAGTTTATAACCAAAAGACATTGGTATAATGATCGATGATCAAAGTCGAGTGTTATCAAAGAGATGTAATCAGGAGGGACAGGAATGAACTTCAATTGGCTGACTTAGGGGGGGAGACAATGGCTGTTAATTCTGGAACTAAATTCGAAAAAGAACGGCATTACTGGCGCAACAAGCTTGAGGGAGAGGTAGAAACAAGTGGATTTCTCATGGAATATGCGCGGCCAAGACCTGATCATTACCAAAAAGCAAGCTATCGGTTTGAGATAACAGGTAATGTTTGGAGGAAGCTGTTAGCAATCAGCAAGCGCAATGAACATGCCTTATATCTTGTATTGCTTTCCGGCATCAACTACTTGTTGAGCAGATATACGGGGGAGCAGGATATTATTGTTGGCATGCCTGCATTTAAAGCAGAAGCAAGCATGAAGACTGCGAGTCATGTTCTGGCGCTACGGACGCTTGTGCAACAAGAGATGAGCTTTAAGAATTATTTGGGGAAAATCAAAAAAACAGTTGCAGAAGCAGACGAAAATCAGCAGATTTCCTTTACGCACATGGCTGAATTTCTGAATCATCAGGATGCGGATGCTGTGCCGCTATTTAAGACGGTTGTAGCATTGGAGAATATCCATCAGCAAGGGTGTATTGAGGCACTTAAGCCCGATTTGTTTGTGTCCTTTCAGCTTGATGAGGAAAGGATTGGCGTTCAAGTCGACTACCATGCTGGCTTATATTCCGCACCCTTTATCACGTCTATCGGATGTAGTCTACTCCAGTACTATACAGTTGTCGTGCAAAACCCAGGCATTGCCTTGCGGGACATTGAAATTCTTAGTGAAGACGAGAAAAAGAAGATCTCCTTTGAAATTAATAATACCAAGCAGGAGTTTGATGCTAGTGCCGCTGTTCATCTTATGTTTGAAGAGCAAGCTGACAGAACACCGGAACGAGTGGCGCTTATCGATCAGCATCAGTCGATGACTTACAGGGAACTTAACGAACAAGCCAACCGGCTTGCCCATTATTTGGTGACAAATCAAGGAGTGCGCAAGGATGAATGCGTTGGCATTTTACTTGAAAATACCATTAATCAGGTGGTCGCAATTTTGGGGGTGTTAAAGGCAGGCGCAGCCTATGTTCCTATGGATCCGGAGCTTCCAGAAGAAAAGTTGAAGCATATCATTCAAGATGCACAAATCAGTCAGGTCGTTTCCGGCAAGGAGCATATCAAAGCCTTAAACAGGCTGCAATGGACCTGCCATACGTTTGATACGTATATCTGTTTGGATACCGACCGGGTGCATGGGGTGGAGGAAAAAGAGAAAAGCGAGCTTATGAGCAAAAGCTTGTGGGATTATGTGGGCACCACCTCAACGGATGACATTACAGGCGGAGGCTGGTCAAACAGCTATACGGGGGAAAGCTTTACCAAAGCAGAGATGGATGAATATGGCGATAACATCTTGCAAAAGCTGAGGCCTTATTTGCAGAAAGATATCAGGATATTGGAAATAGGATGTGCTTCGGGTATTTCTATGTATAGAATAGCTCCCCTTGTCGGGTTCTATTACGGGACGGATTTGTCAGAAGAAATTATTCATAAAAACAAACAGAGAATTCAACTTGAGGGTATATCCAATATTAAATTGGCTGCCGTGGCAGCACACGATATTGATGAGATTAATGAAAAGGATTTTGATATCGTAATTATCAATAGTGTCATTCAGTGCTTCCACGGCCATCACTATTTCAGGAAAGTATTAAGCAAGGCAATTGCTTTAATGAAGGAACAAGGCTTTATTTTTATCGGGGATATTATGGATCAGGACTTGAAAGGGGAATTGGAAGCTTCCCTGGAGGCGTTTAAATCAGAGCATTGGAGCAAAGGCTACAAGACCAAAACAGATTGGTCCAAAGAATTGTTTTTGTCCCGGGATTATTTTAGTGATTTACGCTTTGATTTTAAAGCAATTGTAGATTTTGATTTCTCTATTAAAATACACACGCTGGAAAATGAGCTAACCAAATATCGCTTTGATGCCCTTCTTTCCATTCATAAAAACAACGACGGGAAGGCGGCTTTGCCTGCAAGGAGAAAGAAACATCAGCATAGTGCTGATTTGCTAAGTGAATACAGTCTGGATAACCCCCGTGTTGGAGTGGAACGGAATCATTTGGCTTATGTGATCTACACTTCTGGCACAACGGGAACTCCCAAGGGAGTTATGATTGAGCATGGGTCGCTTGTAAACCTGTGCCATTGGCATAACCATCGTTATCAGATTACGGAAAGCGATCATGCGACCAGATATGCCGGCTTTGGCTTTGATGCATCTGTGTGGGAATTGTTCCCTTATTTTCTCAAGGGAGCAACGGTTCATATGATTGGCAGCGATTTGCGATTGGATGTAGCCCAGTTAAACACATATTATGAGGAGAATCATATTACAATCAGCTTCCTGCCGTCACAAATGTGCGAGCTATTTATGGAATGCCACCATCCATCCTTAAGGTACTTGCTGACTGGTGGAGACAAGCTAAGGGGCTCCAAGCCCACTAGTTATACGGTGGTTAACAATTATGGACCAACGGAAAATACGGTGGTAGCAACAAGTTATGTCGTGGACCACGAGCGGCACAACATTCCGATTGGTCAGCCGATTTCAAATGTCCAAGTTTATATTTTGGACCCTTACCATCGCATTCAGCCTATTGGGGCCCAAGGGGAGTTATGTATTTCCGGACAAGGATTGGCGAGAGGGTATTTGAACCAGGAGCAGCTTACGAAGGAGAAGTTTGTCGAACATCCGCTTATGCCGGGCATGAAAATGTACAAAACAGGCGATCTTGCCAGATGGACGACTGATCAACAGATTGAATTTCTGGGCAGAATCGATCAGCAGGTGAAAATTAGAGCGTACAGAATTGAGCTGGCGGAAATCGAAAGAGCGCTTATCCAGTATGAGAGGATCAAGGATGCGATAGTTATTGACAGGGAGGATGGCGGCGGAGACAAATATCTTTGTGCCTACTACCTTTCAGAGCAAGAGCTGGAGAGTAACGAACTGAAGGCTTATTTGTCGCTGAAGCTGCCTCATTATATGATTCCTTCATTTTTTATTAGAATTCCCAAAATAATCTTTACCGTCAATGGAAAGGTGAATCGAAAAGGATTGCCTGATCCTTACGAAATAGCAGATGGAAATGCTGGGTTTATGGTGCCGCAAACGGAGGTGGAGCAGAACATAGCAACCATCTGGCGTGAAATTTTAGGGGTAATCGAATAGGGGTTGATGACAACTTTTTCGAGCTGGGCGGTAATTCGTTAAAGGCCGTACAGGTTGTCTCCTGCTTGTCCCAGACGTTTGAGGTAGACATCCATGATGTATTTCAGTTCCAGACGATTGCAGCATTAGCGCAAAAAATTAGCCCCAAGATGACCTGAGACCGGCTTAAACACACTTTACCCGGTTAAGGAAGCAGTTGAATCGCTTCCCTGCACACTTGCTGCGCTGGCAGGATTGTGAGAGCCGCAGGAAAGTAGTTGATGCCATGGCAGACAGCAAGCTTGTATTTGCTATTCACAGGATATTGTCTAAAAAAAAATTTCGCACGAGGCTGACTATCTTCAACAACAATATCATTGCCTGTTATCTGGAATGAAAAGGTGTCCAAGGGAAGCGATAAGCCCAGTCCAATTGCTTTAATATAACTTTCCTTCAGCGTCCACAGCTCATAAAAGTAAGTCTGCCGCTCCTCCGCTGCTTTCGCAAGCAAATCGGCATATTCTTTTTTGGCATAAAACCGCTCTGCTATGCCAATATCCATAGCCTTAATTTCTTCGATGTCAATGCCAACCACTGTGTGGCTGAGGGCGCAGACAACCCAGTTGCCCGCATGCGAGATATTGAACTCAAGCGGATGGCCTATCAAATATGGTTTTCCGTATAGATTGGCATCGAAGACAATTTCATGATTGGGCAGCTGTAGTAGCCGTGCAAGCTGAACCCGAAGCAGCAGCTCGCCAAGGAGAGAACGCACAAAGTCTTCTTTTAACCGATAGCGACTTAGCTTTTCTGCTTTTTGAGCGGATACCAGCTTCATGGTTTTATCCCAATAAGACAAAGGCTCTGAAATCATGTCCATGATATTTACGGCAAATATGTCCATGAGCGGCCCTCCTTATTTAATTGTGAGCATTTACATTTCGCTGGTGCCTTTAGACGAAAACATAGCGAATGATTGCATCAATGTAGACTTCCAGGGTTTCCTGGAACTTATCTTGATGCAGTCGTGTTTGTCCATATCGAATCAAAGAGATGGATTTGCAAAGATTAGCAAAAACCTTCCAGTCGCAATTGGGACTAACGCCTTCCAAATGACTTAGTATCCATTCAGTTGTATAGGCATCATTGGTGCTGTTTTTCCAGTACTCTTCAGGCCAGCGGGCGTTCAGAATGGCAATTTCACTATCGTTGATATAGTCAAAAATGTTGTGGTCAGACAAATAGATTTCAAGCAAATAGTTTCTAAAGGCTTCCTTATCTAGCTTGCCGTTTTGCATCAGATTGTTGAAATGCTCTTTAATAATATTCCTTTTGTACATGACGATTTGATACACAAATTCTTCTTTTGAAGAAAAGAAATTATAGAATGTACCCGTTCCAATGCCGGAATTTTTGGCAATATCGCTAACAGAGGTTTTTTTGAGCCCATGTTGCTTGATTAGTTCAAAACCCTGCTCTAGCAGTTGTTCGCGCACTTTATCTCGTCCAATGTTTTCAAAAACCCGAGGCATAATACACCTCCTTTAAAATGAATTTATTCATCGATATATTCACAAAGTTTAGCACAATAATCTCTGATAAATCAAATACATTATTTCATTATTTCAACTATTGACAAAATAAAAAGGCGATGCTAACATTTAAATGAATATTTGAATAATAAAATTCATTTAATTCTGACTATAAAATTTATGTTTTTTATTAGCACACAAAAAATAAGCAAAGGACGGTTGCAGATGAACATTGTAAAAGTAAATAAGCTAAAAAAAACTTACAAGGATTTAGTTGCTGTTAAAGGAGTAGAGCTTGAAATAAAAAAAGGGGAGATACATGGCATATTAGGGCCAAATGGGGCTGGCAAAAGCACCTTATTAGGTTGTATTACAGGCCTTGTGGATTATGATGATGGCGAGGTTGTCTTTGAGGAAAAATATCCGCTCAAGGGATGGAGCAGATACATTGGATTTGTACCGCAGGAGCTGGCTATTTATCCAGAACTGAGTCCCTATGAAAATGTACGTTTTTTTGCATCCCTTTATGGCTTCAAGGGGAGGGAGTTGGAACAAAAGGTGCTCGATGCTATTGATTTTGTGGGATTAATGGATGTGAAGGACAAAAAGTCGTCTGAGTTTTCTGGCGGGATGAAAAGAAGATTAAATCTGGCTTGCGCCATAGCTCATTCCCCAAGAATCATTATTATGGATGAGCCAACTGTCGGCATCGATCCACAATCCAGAAACAGAATATTAGAGAACGTCAAGCAATTAAATGAAAAAGGAGTAACGATCATTTACACCACCCACTATATGGAGGAAGTTGAGGCAATCTGCAATAAAATCACCGTTATTGATCATGGGAGTGTCATCGCACACGGAACCAAGGAAGAAATTAAAAAGCTGCTGGGCAATACAACAGTATTTATATTAGGACTGGATAAAGAAGGCGGCAATAAGCAGCTATTTCTTGAGAGCCTTAACAATTTGAAAGACATTGAAAGCATTAGAGAGCTTGCTGAGCTGGAAGAACAGCATCGCTGGTTTGTTGAAGTGAAATGTGAGAACGAGGACATGATGGATCTTATATTGCAGGTTGTCTTATCCCATCGAATGGTAATGAGAAGCATTACACAAAAGGATCTAAGCCTGGAAGAAATATTTTTGCAATTAACAGGAAAAGAGCTTAGGGATTAGGAGGGGACAACATGTTTTGGATCGCCTTAAAAAAGGATATGAAATATTTCTTTAAAAGCTCGGGCAATTTGATATTTGTGTTTGTGCTTCCATTTTTGTTTATTTTACTTATGAGCGCCGGGCTAAAAGACTATGTAGCCGCTGATTTCTCGTCCTTTAAGGATGGGAAGGTATTCTATTATTTGGACAATCCAACAACTGCGTCCAAACTTCATTTGCAGCAGTTTCAAGCATTACTAAGTGAAGGCACGCAAGTAGAAATGGAACAAGTATACGATTATGAAGCAGGCAAGAGAAGAGTCGAACAAAGCGAGGCTTTTGCAATCATAAAGGTAAATGAAAACCAATTCTCTTACTATCGTTCTCCATTTAATGAGCCTGAAGGCGGAAAGATTGTCAGAAGCCTGTTTGAGGTTGCGATTGGCAAGGAGGTTGCCCTGAAGGAAGACGAGGTCAGTACGCAGGTTATTGAAAAGCCAAGAATCAATGCCAACGCTTATTATACCTTTACCGGATTGTCGTTTATTATGATGTATATCGCTCTTATGATCGGGAACAGCGTAATTGATGAGCGGCGCTTTGGTACAGTTGAACGGATCAAGATGTCTAATTTAGGGTTAAATGCCATGTTGGTAAGCAAGGTGGCGCTTGGCATCACCATCGGCATTTTGCAAACCGTTACAGTGTATCTGTTATCTACTCTCTTTTTAGGCGTAAACTGGGGAATCATGACTGTATTTATGATCCTGGTTCTAGCGGGATTGGCAGTTGTTTGTTCTGTCTTCGGCGCAGTGATTGGCATGATTGCCAGCAGCAAAACGATCGCCTCCAATATTGTGCTCATGTGTGTCATCATGTTTGCTTGGATCGGCGGCTCATTTCTGCCAAGCTACCTGATGGAAAATACGATTATACTTAATTACATTATCAAGGTAAGCCCGTTGTATTGGGCCGGCAAATCGTTAAACAGTTTGCATATGGGCATTTTCGATGAGAATACGTATACATTTCTCGGCTTGCAGTTAGGTCTGATTGTTGTCTTTTACATCCTGTACAAGAAGCTGAGTAACAGAGCTGAGCTTGTCATTAAGGGAGGCTAGGGGAGCGTTATGATCAATATCATCAAACATTCGTGGTTAATGTTCAAAAAATCGCCTGGCTACATTCATTCCATGACAACAATGCCCATTTTCATGCTATTGTTTGCAACTGTCCTGCTCGCTTACTCCAATAATCATAATATTGCTGTGATCGACCACTCCAATGATGGGACAGGGGAACGCATTCAACAAGCATTAAGCGATGTTGAAGGATTTACACTGGTAAAAACACCGGAAGAAGAAGCAGTTAAAAAAATGATGGCGGGCAATATCGAGCTGGTTGCCGTTCTTCAAAACCAAGGCAAAGCCAATTTAATCAGTTTATCTACAGGAACGGAAATTGAGCAAACAGTCAAGACTATCATTCAAGCCGTTAATGCTGCACCAGGACAAGATGACATTCAGGTAGAAATCAATGCAGTAAAGAAAAAGACGTTGAACATTTCCAATGCAATGGGCATAATGTTATTCAAATTTATTACAGCTGCAAGCACAATGGCCGGATTGCTTATTCATGAAAGAAATAATGGCATGAGAGGGCGGATTTTCTTAAGTGGCATAAATACATTTTCCTATCTGTCCGGGAAAGCCTTGATCAGCATTGCAACGATGACATTCACGGCGCTGGTGTACTATATTTTCTGTTTGTTGTTCAGGTTTGACTTTGGAATGAACCATACAATTTATTTCTTTTTGCTTATTGTAATAGCCAATATTTTCTCGGCCGGCTTTTTTGCCCTTCTTTCCTCGCTTCTTAAAGATGAAGGAGCGTTATGGAGCATCTCAACTTTTATATTTTTTCCAATGGCAATTATGTCAGGGGCATTATTCCCGTATCAAAGCATGCCTTCATGGATGCAGAAGGTTGGCAATTTTGTCCCTCAACGGTGGGTGTCTGGCAGTATTGAAGCGATTCAGAAATATGACAGTATTGTTCCTGCCCTGCCGTATATTGGGCTGCTTCTAGGCACCTCTGTGCTTTGCTATGGCCTTGCGTTATTCAATACAAGCAGGAAAAGAGGCGCTTTTTAAGGCAAGTAGCACGTTTGCAGCACCCTTCAGGCACATAATGGCAATCGTTATTGAGCATTCTAAAGAATGCTTGAAGCGAAGGAGGGGAACAGACATGTCCAACCAATACAATAACAGCAAGCATGATCCGGAGAACTCGCAGAATAATGAGCAAGAGAAGCCAAGCGAGCACGGGGAGCTGCGAAACGGCCGGCTCAGCATGATCAAGAACAACAATCCGGTATCTGGTGAGCCAGCCAATGAATATTTGAGCAATAAGAACGACTGAGCGAATCATCATCGCCCTGCCCTAATAATAGGGCAGGGCGATTTGAGTTGCAACGCTATTTCTTCCGTCTGTTACGCCATCGATCATAATTGTCCCCAGGCTTAAAGAACCGAAATCCGTGCTTCTTGATAAACAAATAGTGCACCAACAATCCGAGCAGGGGAAAGCCAACTAACCAGCCGAAGGTCCAGGCGCTTCCCAAGGTGTAGTGAGAAATGACAGTAATTCCAAGAAACCCTCCGTACCGAAGAGCCACGATCCAGAATACATCCTTCCTGACGAAGGAGTAGAACAGGTATCGGCCAATGCTAAGAATGGAAGCGGCGATTGCTAGTTCCAACCACAACACGATGGTTCCTCCTCAACCGATTTTTCTCTTCAATTAACTTGGTGTAAAAAAGTTTACCTAATGCAATTTTATTGCGTTACAGAAAAACTGTCAACTAAATACTTTGAAGGCTGTGATCCGTTTACCTTAGCACAAATGGCGGACATGATTTCTCCCTAGTATGCCTTGTGGGAGCAGCGGGATTTTATACGCCGGGCGGAGCTGTTCCGGGTGCCAGTGAACAAGCGGTATGAGCACATGTCGCAGGGGGAGCGCAAGAAGGTTGCCCTGACTTTGGCTCTAAGCAGCCAAGCGCCATTGCGCTCCTCGATGAACCGACCAGCGGGCTTGATATTGGAAGCCGCAACCGGTTGAAGCAAATGCTGCTTGAAGATGCGGAGCGCCATATATGCAGCACTTGAAAAAATTGTTGATAGTACTGACAAAGGAACGGTAATCACCAAAGATCACGGAGACCTTTTCATAATACGCTTGTCTCACGACTTTTCTCTGTCCTGCGTTATATGGAAGGGTTGAATACCGTGCAACGAGCTATCGTTATTTACCCGATAAAGCAGGGCTTTGTTATATTACAGTAGATAAAAAGAACGTACTCAATATGACTGATAGAACACCTTAATCAGATGGTACCAGAAGGAGCAGGAAATTAAGAATGATTCAGATATCCATATTCCTCTCAACAATGCATTAAGCAAATCAAAACGTACCTGTCTTGACGATCACAATATCCCCTTCCTTCAGCATCTGCTGAAAGAAGGGGATATTAAATGGTCGCAGTTAGTAACTCATCGGTACTGGCGGTTATTTGATCATACGGGAATGTCGCTTTTTCCGCCAAACGTTATCCACCACCGTGAATAACGCATATTTTACGAGTCAGGAACCTTGCGAAGTTTATTTTTTTCGAGGAAAACCGTGTTTCTTCGCACTCCACGCGATAATCAACGCAATAAGAAGCAGAATCACTAGCACGCCTGGGAATGACTGGACTCCAACAAACTCAAGTAAGGTACCACCCACAATACCTCCACCGGCGATAGCCAGGTTCCAAACCGTGGTATTAATCGGCATCACGATATCCACGCCTTCTTCACCGCTTGCTTCGGCAAGCGCGGTTTGCAGCAGTGTGGCAGCACCGCCGAAGGTCAGTCCCCAAAATGCTACAGCCGCATAAACCAAGGGTGCAGATGTGATGCCCATCCACAGTGCAGCGGATACCAGTAGGAAACCGAGAAGACTAATCAATACGAGCAGGCGCAGGTGACGGTCTATCAGCAGACCAACTATCCAGATGGAGAGAAGAGCCACTATACCAAAGACCAGCAAGACAAGGTCAACACGTCCTGCGAGTTCTAAGGGTTCAAGAAACGGTGCAATATACGTATATAAAATATTGTGTGCCAGCATCCACGTCAGCACCACCATAAGAATCGGACGGATCCCGGGTAAAACAAACACCTGACCGACGGTCATTCTTTGACCGGCAGGTTGCCCTGGATAATCCGGCACCTTCCACAGTACCCATGCAATTAAACCAAGCGTTAGAAGAGACATGAGTCCGAAAACAAGGCGCCAACCGATCAAGTCACCGAGCAGGGTGCCGACCGGCACGCCGAATGTAAGAGCGATCGGCGTTCCAACCATTGCGACAGCCAAGGCTCGGCCTCTCAAGGAATCGGGTACCATACGCCGCGCGTAACCGGCGATCATCCCCCATGCAGCACCGGCACATACACCGGCGAAAAACCGGGCGATCATTGTTAAGGCATAGTTGCTTGACAATGCGGTTACCGAGTTGAAAATGAGAAAACCTACTATGATGGTGAGCAGAAGCGGACGACGTCTGAACCTGCCAGTAAACATGGCAAACGGAATTGCCGCTACGATGGAACCAACAGCATAAGAAGTTACGAACTGACCAGCCATTCCTTTGCTAATATTTAATCCTTCGGCGAGATGCGGCAGTAAACCAGCCGGTATGGTTTCTGTAAAGATACAAATAAATCCTGTCATCGCAAGTGCGAGCAGTGCAAGCCAGGGAAGTCTGGCAGGGAGGTTGTCCGATTGAACCACACTCGTTGATGATGATAATTGAGACAAAATAATTTCCCCCTTAGAATGAATAAATTTATGGATCGATCATTCTATATATTAGATTCAATAATAATCTCTTGTCAAGGACTTTTGGATCGATTAGTATATAAATAATAAAGGGGGTTATTTTATGCCACGAACAGGACGCCCTCGCGCTTTTAATCGAGACGAGGCAGTTGTCGCTGCGATGCTTTTGTTTTGGGAGCAGGGTTTTGAGTCCACTTCACTTGCTCTGTTGCGCGCTGCGATGGGAAATATATCAGCAGCGAGTTTTTACGCGGCGTTCGAATCCAAGGAAGCACTGTTCTGCGAAGTAGTGGATTTGTATATCTCAACTTATGGACAGGTATCAGAAAGTTTCAGGGATAGAAGCTTGACACCGAGAGCAGCCATCGAGGAGGGATTACGGCGATCAGCACAGATGCAGACAGAGGGGTCCCATCCTCTAGGCTGCTTGATTACATTGTCCGCTGTAACCTGTTCTCCAGAGCTAAAACACATTCGGAAGCTGCTCTTCGAGGAACGAGAGAAGGTTTGCGGCTGGCAGAAAGATTGTATAGAACGGGCCATAGCAGATGGCGAGTTGCCCGATTCAACGGATGTCCCTATGCTGGTTACGTTGTTTAACACCTTTCTTCGAGGGATTTCTTCACAAGCCAGGGATGGTGTTCCGCTTGAGGCAATTAATGCTGCTATAACGCAGCTAATGAGTGTATGGGATGTACTATCTGTAAGGACAGGAGATCGAAGCAAAGTTTGAGGGGGAGAGCCCCTAACAGGGGCTAAGTTTTTGCTGATAGAAATTTAAACAGCTGTAAATACTAAGGAACAAAAGTCCAGTATGACAGCTGTTTTGATGCTTGCGGCAAATTTTACGGAGCCTCAGGCCAATGGTGAAACTGGTGTTTTAGCTATTTAGAGGTTTAGTTTCAACCCAGGCAACCTTAAGATCTCTTTCTTTGAAAAACCACTTATTATTAATTTTGATGAAATTGTCGTTATACCGTATAGCTGCCACCATTAATTTTTTGTCATCGCCATCAATGGTTAAATGATGAGCAAAACAATAGGTTGTCCCAATTGCAGTATCGCCAGATAAGGTTATCTTGCTTCCAATGAGAGCGCGTATCGCATAACGGTCAGCAATTTCTTCAAGGGATAGTTTATTCACAGTTTCCATGTTAGCCTAATCGTTTAGGCGATAAAGGCTGGCTTATTCAGGCTGTCGAGAAATTCTCGACAATAGGAGCTTTCAGTCAGGTGACGTTCATTACATCTTCTTCTCAAAGCCTTCCATGGGCGCGAGCGAATGTCGGTAGTTATCCTCTTCAAGTTCATCGGTGGTAAAGTGCATAACCCTCCTAAACGACCCTTCGAGGTAGGCCTGCATCGCCAGCGGAATACGCAACTCATCCATCTCTGATGCGGAAAGGCGGTAGCGAATGCTGTCCAGATCGCCCGTTTCCACTTTCTGCACCCATTTCGGCTCGCGGATCAGTTCCCGTCCGATCGCTACCAAAGCCGCACCGCCATGAATAACGGCTTCCGCATCTTCCGGCTGCTCGACTGAGCCTATACCTATAAGCGGCTTCGTATTTGACATAGCCTGAACAAACTTGTCAAGAACCGGCTCTTGATCGGAAGGTTGATGAAGGGATGTCCGTTTATAGCTGGCCAATGAAAGATGAAGGTAATCTATCGGGGAATCCCCCAGCTTCCCAGCAAAGGCCAAAGAATCTTCTAACCGAATGCCCGGTGTGTCGATCTCCTCTGGAGAAAGACGGTAGCCAAGCAAAAACGGCTTCTTTGCGTGGGCGGCGATGACAGATGCAACCTCATGAATAACCGCCAATGGAAATCGCGTCTGTTTCTCAAAGCTGCCGCCCCACTCATCCGACCTTCGATTGGAATGCGGAGAAACAAACTGCTGCAGAAGGTAGCCGTTCGCCCCGTGCAGTTCCACACCGTCAAATCCGGCTTCGATCGCCCGTAGCGTAGCCTTGCCAAAATCTTGGATGATTTCTTCGATCTCCTCAGGGGCCAACTCACGCGGTGTTACGGAATCCGCCGGATGCGTGGCTGCGATAGGGCTTGCGCTTGTCGGTTGAACGCCTCTGAGAATCTTTGAATTGGTTTTGCGTCCGGCATGAAAGATTTGGATAATCGCCTTTGTACCGTCTTTATGAATCGCGTCGGCAATTCTGGAGAGTCCTTTGATATCGGCATCCTTAGCAATGGACAGTTCGCCTTCAAAGCCTTTTCCGCTCTCGGTAACATACGCGACGCCAGTGATGATCATGCCTGGGCCACCCGCTCTTTCCGCGTAATAATTCACCTCGTCGCTCGTTATCGAACCGTCAAAGAAGCTCGACATGGTTGTCATCGGCGCCATGACGACTCTATTCTTTAGCGTGATCCCTTTGGCAAACGTATAGGGCTGCAGGAACTTCCAATTGCCGTTTTTCATTCTTTATCTCTCCCATTCATTTAGAGTTCGTATTTTATTGTAGAAAAGTGTAAACTATCTGTATAGTATGCACTTTAAAGATAGATACTATCTAAAAGGAGAGAATGGGATTGGACAAGCAGGAAGAGATTCTGGAAGAAGTGAATGTTGCCCCATTTTCTTATGCAATCTCTTTAATTGATGGCAAATGGAAGATGTATATTTTGTTCTGGCTATGGAAAAAAGAAGTTCTTCGCTACGGCGAGCTGAAGCGGGCGTTGGGAAACGTCACCCATAAGATGCTGAGTACCCAGTTGAAAGAACTGGAAGCGGATAACCTGCTTATTCGCACGGAATATCCCCAAGTTCCGCCGAAAGTTGAATATGCATTGTCGCCTAAAGGGCTGACGATGATGCCTGTGCTGGAAATGTTGTGTACATGGGGAAAGGAGCATAGTGTGGACCTTGATGAGTAAGTGTTTCGACAATAACAGGCTGGCTTTTCTAGTCGCCCCTTTCCATCTTGTTCATAATGAGCGCTCCACACATGTGGAGTGCTGTGTGTTGCTCACTAGAAAGTAGCCATTTGAAGGGAGAAATGAACATGACGAAGCATGATATCAGCAATATAGAGGAGTTATCACCGGAACTGCGTGAAGGACTACTCAAAGTATTGAAAGCACGTTTTGAGAAAAACATGAACCGTCATCAAAGCCTTGAATGGGCTGACGTACAAGCCAAGCTCGAAGCTCATACGGAAAAACTGTGGTCGCTCCATGAAATGGAGAGAACTGGCGGTGAACCGGATGTTATTGGTTATGATGCCAAGACGGGTGATTACATTTTTTGCGATTGTTCAGCGGAAAGTCCTAAAGGGCGCAGAAGTATTTGTTATGACCGTAAAGCGCTGGAGTCAAGGAAAGAACATAAACCACAAAATAATGCGATTGAAATGGCAGCTGCCATGGGGATTGAGCTCTTAACAGAAGAACAATACCGGGAGTTGCAGCATCTTGGAAACTTCGATTTGAAAACGTCGAGTTGGGTGATAACACCTGCTAATATTAGAAGCCTCGGCGGGGCCATCTTTTGCGATCGTCGCTACGACACCGTCTTCGTGTACCATAATGGAGCTGAATCCTACTATGCTGCAAGAGGCTTCCGGGGCTCGCTGAGGGTCTAATTGAGCTTTTATAAATCATGCCTTTATCTCGCCGCGGCGGATAGGATTCAAATAGCCTATCGTTCATGTAGAACCGTCGCTTTGTTGGTGAAGGATGTGTAAATACCCAAATAATTGCCGGGATAAAAGCGGAAATAGATGCAATAAAATTGAGGATCGGATGAATGGAGATTGGGACAACCCCAAATCCATCAAGCCTTTCCTCTGTTTTTTATATCCAGATATCATTTGCCCTTTGCTCAAGTGACCTTTGTTGATCTATTATAGAGTAGACACCTTTTCTGTTTTTTAGTGGAAATTCGACAATTTCTTTTGGGGATGGAGCATAGCATGATGGTTGCAGAAGCTGTTAAATTAAAGGAATTGATGAATGGAACTTCGATGGATGATGTCCTTCCCTTTTTACATATTGCTATAGGACTGACGGAATTGGTACAAAAGACCCATAAACAGAATAGATTAATCGGTGCTTTGCATCCGGCTGGGATTCAAGTTCAATTGGATCGGAAGGTAGCTATTCTTACCGATCATCGATTGGTCGATTACACTTATGCATCTCCCGAGCAAACGGGCAGAATCAATCGGATGCCTGACGAGCGCAGCGATTTGTATGCCCTGGGTATGATCTTCTTTGAAATGCTGTCTGGTAGTCTGCCGTTCCATGCACAAAGTACGGAAGAGTGGATCCATGTTCACCTTGCTGTTGTGCCGAAGCCTTTGCGTGAATTGCGCCCGGATATGGAAGGCCCGCTTGAGGCTGTTATCATGAAGCTGTTGTCAAAGCGGCCTGAAGAGCGCTATCAGAGCGCTTATGGTTTATTAACCGATTTGAAGAGGTGTGCCTCATCAAAGGAGGCGACGGGAGAGATTGTCTCTTTCGAGATTGCACACGCAGATGAGGCAAGTCGTTTCCGCCTACCCCAGACGCTTTTTGGTCGTGACAAGGAAGCAAGGGCTCTCCGAGAGGCTTTTGAACAAGCTAGAGCTGGCGCATCTTCGTTCGTCTTCGTCAGCGGTAGTGCCGGCAGTGGTAAAACTGTGCTGGTTCGAGAGCTTCGCACACTAGTTAGAAGGGATGGCTTCCGGTTTATTAGTGGGAAATGCGATATGCTCAATCGCGATATTCCATTTTCTTCACTGCTGCAAGCTTTGCGAGGCTTAATTCAGCAAATATGGAGCGAATCGCCGGAAAGAGTGGTGAAGCTGAAGCGGCAATTAACAGAGGCATTGGGACAAGGAGCAGCTGTCATTGTACAGCTTTTACCTGAGGCTGCAGAGCTGCTTGATGAAATTCCAGCAATTGAACCCCTGCACCCTGCTGAGGCTGCTATTCGCCTTCATCGACTGGTACCTATTTTTATAAAAGTATTTGTCGATAAGCAGCACCCCCTCGTCATTTTTCTGGACGATCTTCAATGGGCAGACCCTGCTACAATCGATGTTCTGCGCACCATTGTTCACGATAAGGCACGACCCGGCTTATTAGTAATAGGTGCGTTTCGGGAGGAAGCGGCTTCGGGGTTGGAAGACGGTGCGGAAAAACAAGTTGATGCAGCCGCATGGATCGAGGAGTCGCTTTCCTTGCATCATGGGCTACAATTATCGGTGCGCCATATTAATCTCGAAGCGCTATCCTACATGGAAGTAAGACAATTCGTATCGCATGTTCTTGATGAGAACTCGGCCCGTATCCGATCACTTGCGGAGGTGTTGTACCATCGGACAGGCGGTAATCCACTGTACTTGAATCGTCTTCTAGACAATCTGTATCGGGAGAGTAAGCTTTATTATAATGAGGAAGAGGCGGCTTGGGCCTGGGATACATCTGTCATAACACAGCTGCCCGACGATCCTGACATTCTTCATTTAATAGGGGCTCGTATTCGTACACTTCCGCCCGAAAAGATTGAGTTGCTAGCCATAGGAGCAGCTATCGGATATCGTTTTCATTCATCAATAATATCTCTAGTAAGTGGCCATCCCCTGCATTCTGCCCGGCAACTTTTGCATGACTTAGAGGAAGATGGGCTGCTATGTCGAGAAAATGACAGTGATGAGGCAGACGAGGATGGGCGTTATTATAAGTTCTTGCATGACCGTATTCAGCAAGCTGCATATATGACAATGTCTGAATCGGACAAAACGAGCTTGCATCTGACAACTGGCCGTGTAATACGTGATCATTTATCGAGCGAGAGTGAATTTACAATATTCGATATGGTGTATCACTTGAATCTGGGCAGTGACAAGATCGTGGATGAAGCGGAGAAGAGAGCGCTTGCCGAATACAACTATCAGGCGGGTTTGAAGTCCAAGGCAACAACAGCATTTACGGCTGCACTGCACTTTTTTGAAATTGCTTTGCGTCTATCCGGGAACGATTGGCAGAATCCAGCTTCCCTTGCCTACCGTATTATGCTTGAGGTGCCCGAATGCGAATATATGTGTGGTCATACAGAACGTGCGGAGGAACTGCTTGAAGGTTTGATGTCCTGTACGACAGAAGTGGTTGAGCGTTCCCATATTTACCTGATAAGCATTGCGATGTATGTGTATTTGAATGATGATGCGAAAGCTGTCCATGTCGGGCAGCAGGCACTGGCCGAGTTCGGCTGGTATTTACCGGAGAGGCCTTCCAAAGCGCTGGTTATAAAGGAAGTCATGATGACGCAAAGTGCATTGTTCTATATGCGTGAAGATGTAGCTCATTTACCAATCAATCGTGAACCCCGCTATAAAGCATTATCAGATTTGGTAATGGCTATATCGACCTCGGTATTTACATTAAATCTGGAGCTGTCTGCAGTGTTATTTTCGAGGTTTGTTCGTTATGGTCTTAAGCATGGAAGCAATGAAGCGTTCTCCTTTATGCTCGCTAGCTACGGTTTAGTCATTTATAAAAAATCGCGTTTCTATACCGGGTCTCAGTATATAGATAAGGCATTGCATCTAGCCACTTCCTTTGACAGCGCAGACTTGCAATGCAGATTATACTTCCTGAGAGGTCTTGTTAGGCTTGAAAATCCGAATGAAGGGGGCAAGCAGTTTGAGCACTCTATTCAATACGGGATGGAATCGGCTAATCTGAAGTATGTTAGTCTTGCGATGTTGACAACTACGACAACCTACACCGGAGATTTGCATACGTTGTCTGTACTGATTAGACATTATGAAGAGATTTCACGGCAGCTTTTGGACGAGGTTACCCTTAATATCTTTCGTATTGTGAGATGGTATATCGCTCAAATGCAGGATGGAGCTGAGGAAAGCGATGAAGGTGTTACTCCCCTGCTGAATGATCGATACAAGGAAATCTTGAACAACGAGGTCTATTATACATGTACCTGTAAGATCGAGCTTGCCTATCTGTTCGGGCGATATCAGGAAGCCCTTGAATGGGTAGAGAAAGGGGAATTTAATACATTCCGCCAAACTCGAGAGCAAGTCCGCAAACAAAGAATTTACCATTCTCTAACGCTTGCTGCCATGTATACGGAAGTGTCGTCCACTGAGCAGCAGGGTATACGTGTCAAATTGCGCAAGCACTTGCGTTCCATGAGGAGATGGTCTGGTTATTACGGCAAGGATTCTTCGACTTATTTGCTCATAAGAGCTGAAGTTCATCGAATTGAAGGCAATAGGGTGGCTGCTGCCAAAATATACGAGGAGGCGATCCGGATAGCCCGCCATGCAGGGGAAGGGTTAACGGAGGCTATTTCTTGTGAACGGGCTGCTACTTTCTATAGGCAGTTGGGAAGCATGAACGGGGCGCAGGCTCTTATTGCTGATGCTTGTGATGCTTACTCAAGATGGGGGGCCACTGCTAAAGCAAAAAAACTGAGCGAAGCACATCAAGGACTGAGATCAATCGTGGTTGAGATGGAAGGGAAAGACGTGGCGGCTACAGATGAGCGCAGAGCAATAGAAACAAAGCTTGAACAAGTGTCTTGGGGCGCTATGGGAAATGGACATAGCAAACAAAATACGGAATGGATGAGTTCGCTGGACAGTTGCAAAACGATGAGCCAATTGCTGGAATCAGTCATGCGCTATTCAGGTGCTGCAAAGGGACTTATCTTTAATAGCGATGGCAAGGTTGAAGAAGCAGCTGGCACAGTGAGCGATGAAGGAGTGATGTCGTACGCTGAGTCGATCGTTCGCTATGTATTGAAAACAGGCGAATCCGTTGTACTTGGCAATGCCTCGCGCAGTTCCTATTCTGCTGATCCCTCTATCGTTAGCAACCAGTCGCAATCTGTACTTTGTATGCCTGTTCTTTTTCCAGGAGGACTGTCACGGTCAGCGCTCTACCTGGAGAACAATCTCATATCCGACGTCTTCACGAAGGAAAAGCTGGAGCTATTGGAGCTAATGATGGCCCGTATTATGTATATGAAATCGTTGGAGAATTCTCGCAGCCAGAGCTATACGCCAATCCCAGCAGCAGACGCCCTGTCATCAGATTCTGAGAGCGCCCCGCAGCCGCTAGTTGAGCCGCTGACGGATCGTGAAACAGAGATTTTGTACGCACTGACTGATGGATTGTCGAATAAGGAAATTGGATTAAATTTGAATATAATGGAATCCACAGTGAAAACTCATGTATCTAACATATATGGAAAACTTGAAGTAAAACGTCGTGGTCAGGCTGTTGTTAGGGCAAGGGAGATGGGTTTAATTAGGAAATAATACCGATTTTCGATATTTTTTTGTGCTCTACAACTTTCGGTGGATACGTTTTTCTTTTACTGAATCTATAATTTGTGAGTATTTATCAATTCATGAGTATGGAGGAGTAGAAGAAATGAGAACAATGGAATCACCTAGTATGAAGAAAAGGGAGAAATTAGATAAATCTAATTTTAAACTACAGGCAAAAAAAACAAGTTTGTTGCTGATCGGTATACTCGTCTTATTGATTACCGGGTGTGATATTCAATTCTATGACACGAAGCAAGAGTTACTGGAAGGTGAACGAATATTTGCCCAGCAAACGAATGGCTCTATAACTGAAGCGGTTTATCAAGAAGCAGGGTATTACAGTTCCAATGTATTGGATACCGTAGTAGGTGCTTTTGTATCAGATGGTCAATATAATTGGGTTCCGGAGTTCACAGGAAATTCTAATCAACCTAATAAGTACTTTGTTCATGCGTCCAATGATTGGGGCAAACCTTCAATTGCTCCGGTAAAGGTGGCAATTAAGGAGATAGGTACGGATACAGCAAGTAATATGAATTTTGTTATTTTGGATGTTTTCGGAGAAGGTGGAGAAAAGGTAGATGGCAGAACCCATGTTTATGGCACATCTCCATCTGGCAACATGCTATTCTTTGATTTGGATTATCATAAAGGCAATAGTTTTGGATTGGCTGGTGACTCATCATCAACGATATTTGGAAAATACAATTTAAGTGACCCAAGCATTTTTGCTCATAAAGATTTGAAGCAATTACCCCTTCGAAGTCAGGATCAAGCAGAAGAGGGAGTAGTCGGTTTTCTCATACAAAACACAAATAACCTTTCATACTATGAACTCGAGCTTTATTCAGGAGAAAAGCTTGCAGCTAATCTGATCGATAAAGTGGAGGTCTTTTTAACCCCTCTTTGGCCTGAGAATGCAACCATCACAGGTACTAACGTTACGCAAACCGGGGTAACATTAACTTGGCCGCTCATCAATACAATAACGGGCTTAACACCTGAAGGTTATGAAATTTATCAAAATGATGAATTAATCCAAACGGTACCTTCCAATGTTAATCAATATGAGGTGACAGAATTAACAGGAGGAACGGCATACCGATTTGAAGTAAAGGCAAAGTACAATGGTAAAATCGGTAAAGAGGGTTTAAGCACTCAGGTGACGACTGAGGCTATTTCAAATTTTAATGTAAGCTTTAATGTAAATGGTGGTTCGGTCATCGCCGATCAAACCGTTTCCAATAACGGAAAAGCGACTAAACCATTGACTAACCCGACGAAGACAGGCTACACGTTCGCTGGTTGGTACACGGATAATAACTATACAACTGAATTTGATTTTGACAATACGCCAATCACCGGGGATACAATCATTTACGTGAAGTGGACGATCAATAATTCCACATCCCCAGGTAGTGGTGGCGGTGGTAGCTATACAGGACCAACGTCACCAACGTCGACAACGGATGGTAAGCTAACACTTCCTGCTGGTACAGCTGGCGAAGTGAGCTTGGAAAATCAAATTGTGATCACTATTCCTGCTAATGCGACAAACAAAGAGCTGAAGTTAACGATTGAGAAATTGAAAGAATCGGAGCAACTGCTTCTAACGAAAAATAAGGTTTTGGCAAGTTCGATCTTTGAAGTTTTGAAAAACTTCTCTGAGAACTTCAGAAACCCGGTAACGCTTACCTTGTCCTTTGATCCGAATAGTTTAAAGGGTAACCAAAAACCTGTCATATTCTATTACGACGAAACGAAGAAGGAATGGGTAGAAGTCGGCGGCAGGGTGAATGGCAATAAAGTCTCCGTAGAAGTTGATCATTTTACGAAGTATGCAGTATTTGCAATAGGAGACGAGGGGTCAACGAATACGCCTCCAACGAACACGAAACCGACGGACACGTCGCCAACGGACACGTCGCCGACGATTAACTTTAGTGATATTTTAGGACATTGGGCCGAGGCTAACATCAAACAGGCGGTAGAAAGTGGAATCGTTAAGGGCTACCAAGAGGGTACGTTTATGCCGAATAAAACCGTGACTCGGGCAGAATTCGCTGTCATGCTGATCAATGCCTTGAAACCGCAAGTGGAGGCGACGCCTCTGACTTTCACAGATACGGCGAAGATCGGGTCCTGGGCACAGAACGCAGTCGCGCAAGCGGTGCAAGCCGGCATGATTAACGGGTATAAGGACGGCTCCTTCCGTCCGAATGCAGAGATTACACGCGCTGAAATGGCTGTCATGATCGCCAATGCTTTGGGTCGGTCGATCGAAGCGAATGAGGCAACAGGCTTTGCTGACGACAAAGATATTCCGGCGTGGGCGAAAGGCAGCATTACCTTCGTGAAGCAAGCAGGAATCGTTCAAGGTAAAGGCGCCAACAATTTTGCCCCTCAAGATCAAACAACAAGAGCAGAGGCTGTAACCGTTCTGCTGAACATGCTGGCACTGCAGGGAGAGTTCCATTAGACCCACTCACGGACGCTTCCATCATTTCAACTTGGGCAGTTGAAGTTGTTAAGAAATCGGTTCGCCTGGTATTTTGTGCGGCAAGCCAAATAGCTGTTGTAAGGTATCGGAGTATCCGGTAGCTCATGGTGAATCTTGCTGCATCAAAAGGCTTATATCCCAGATGATTCCAGGGATATAAGCCTTTTTGGCAAGAGCTATCTGTCTGTTTATTAGTTGTTCTCTGTGTAAGACAGCATCCGCAGAAGCATGACGGCCGCTTTCGCCGGGTTGCTGTTTCGTTCGGCACGAAAACGGTTTCCGCCGCGACCTGTGACAATGCCCGGTTCGCGAATTGCTGCCACTGCGCCTCTTGCCCACCAGGCGATTGCTTCATCATCACCAAATCCAGTTGCAGCATTGCCGTCATTACCGTCAAGCAGCAGATCAAGTGCTCTTGCAATTATGAATGACGGCCATTTCTGCGCGGGTGATGCTTGCGCTTGGTCGGAAGCTGCCATCGTCATATCCATTAATAACCTTCGCCCGTACCGCCCCTTATCCAACAATAGAAAATGATTGGATTACGGAGCCACCGACTGACAAACCGCCATGTCCCTTTGTGAAGGTGCATTCTATTTCGTGTGTTTCTGGGGATCTTGCGCTAAACATTCCTGTAGACGCTAAGAAATGGCGTTGGACAAAAAAAGGAGCACCTCGTATGATGGGGGTGTGAAACGGGTCAATGCCCTAAAACCCATCAAGGAGGCGCTTAAGATGAATTGTACGCGAAACGAGATTGAAAATCAACGGA
>REGQ01000060.1 GCA_004134985.1 Paenibacillaceae bacterium
TGCCGTTCTTTTTATAAAAGTCCGATTTTGCCCTTCATCGATCTTTTTCTGGGAACGTGGCTTCTAAACAGCGAATTGCTTACAATCGTTTGCTAGTCTTTAGTTCAACTTAAATAGAAAACAAAGTTATAATAATTAACCTATAGGCTTTCAATGTTCCCTTCCAAATATCTCCTCTTTAGCTCCCCCCTTGGAATCTGGAAAGTTGCGTCTAATTTCGTCTTCAGCCAAACCCTCGGATCGCTGAATAGCACCTGTTAATCTTTTAATACTCGCTCTCAAGTACACCTGATGCTTTTCTTTTTCCCATTAAAATAGAAATCACGGCAAATACAGTTGCAAGTATGACGACTAAACCACCGACCCAGCCGATCGACGACAAGGTTAACCGCTCTACAACCACTCCGCCCAAAGCTGCACCCAGGGCAACACCAAGGTGGAAGGCGGATGAGTTCAAGCTCAGTATAATTTCGGTTGATTTAGGAGCCAAAGTTACCAGATAGAACTGTTGTGCAGGAGCAGTTGTCCAAGCTCCAAGCATCCAGAGTGCAAGAATAAACATGGCACCTACAAAAGTAACCGCAGCGAACGGGAGGAAGAACAAGGCAATAACATGAATCAACAGACTGACGATCAGTGTAGGGGCTATTCCCCATTTATCAGCGCCGTAGCCTCCAACACGTGCTCCAACAACAGCCATTAAACCCATGCCAAGCAAGACGAGACTAATGGTATCGCTATTGAGGCCGGCATTTTCGCGTAGTAACGGCGCAAGGTATGTGGAAACAACGGAGTAACCGGTAATAAAGAACAAGGAAGCTAATAAACCGCTGATTACTTTAAAATCCTTGAGAATAGCCAGTTGCTTGGATAAAGGAATCGTTTCTTGTCCAGACATCTTAGGTATCGCTTTTACAATCGCAATAATAGGAATGATGGTGATCATTCCAAGAATGGCGAAGATCCAGCGCCACCCCATATATTCACCGATTAAGGTTCCTAAAGGAAGGCCGACAACGAGCGCAAGACTCGTACCCATCAAGACCGTGCCAATCGCACTTCCTCTTTTCTCTGGAGGAGCAATTTGTGCGGCAATCCCCAAAGCCACTACCGCGAATACCCCCGCGCTCACACCCAGAATAGCACGGGATATCATCAATATAGTAAAGTTAGGGCTCAGGACAGCGATAACATTGCCGATAATGAAGATAAGAAGTGCTATGAACAGCAGCTTTTTCCGATCTGTTTTTGAAGTGAGCGCGATTAGAATTGGCGTTCCTACCGCGTAGGCTATGGAATACATGGCAACCAACTGTCCAGCCAAGCCAATAGAGACATTGATATCAGTCGCAACCATGTCCAGAATACCTGTAATAATTGATTCTGCCGTACCGACCACGGTTGCGCCTAATGCAAGCAAGTAAATAATCCATTTGTAGTTCTTCATGAAAGAATTGTTCCCCTTTGTTTGTCAAATCGATTATTTTTATTGTTTGAAATAATACAGTTTCTTCTTTTGGATTACTTCTTACCCTATGGGAATCCAGGGCTTGTAAATTCGATTGCAAAAATGAAAATCACCCCCTTTAAAAAATTTATCGAACGATCGATCAGAATACTTCAAAAAAATATATCGAACGATCGATCAATTTAAAACAAAAAAAGAGCTGATTATACTTTAATGGCATCCCAGCTCATTTGAATCATTTTTTCAATGTTTATTGTACTGAACTCATACGCTCCATTTAAATACTCTTTTCCCATTTCGACAAAAGGTAAACAGGAGTATGTCACCAATAGATTCGTTTCCAAATCCTTAAAAAAACCTTCTTTAATTCCCCTTTCAAACAAAGGGTACATCGGCTTAAACACACCACCATTTTGATCCTTACAGTTTTTACGTATAAAGGGTGAGCCGATAAACTGCTCCATTAACAAAAAGCTGTCCTTATTATTTAAGATATAATTTGAATAATTTCGCAGAATAGTCTCAAACCCCACTTTTACGGGTGTACTCTCTGTTACACCATGAAACATGAGCTGGTGCATTTGATCCTTGAGCAGAAAATACAATTTGATCAGCATATCCTCTTTGCTTTCAAAATAAAAATAAATGATCGAAGAAGAGATATTCGCCCTTTTAGCAATTTTTGAGATGGATATTTCAGAAAGGCCGTTTTCATTGAGAAGTTCGATCGTAGCCTGATAAATAAGGTTCACTTTGCTTTCGGATTTATTTTTCATACTCAAAATATAATCGAACGATCGATCAATGTCAAAGGAAAATAAAAAAGGATGCCAGCCTTGGCTAATCGCCGCTGACATCCTCTCTGACTAAAACTCTACGAGCCGCTGGCTACAATTCTGCTGACCGATAGAGTCCTTCTTAATTCTCATCCAGCTCCAAAATTCGGAGCAGAATTGTCGTTACTTCCGCTCTGGTTGCCACTGTATTGAAGTCAAACTTGCCGCCGCCCTTGCCCTGCATAATCCCTTTTGCAGCTACTGCGCCAATCGCTCCCTTTGCCCACTCTGGCAGTTTTGCATGGTCAGTAAAGGTTGCTGCTTTGTTCTTTTGGTCTTCCAGCTTCAAAGCACGAGCAATCATAACCGCAAGCTCAGCGCGCGTCAAACCGCTATTTGGACGCAGCGTTCCATCCGTATAGCCGCTTAAAATCCCCGCTCCTACTGCCTGCTCAAGCGCTTCTTTTGCCCATGAAGCAATGTTAGCCTCATCTTTAAAGGCATGCTGCTTTCCATCGCCTTGTACAGTCAATGCGCGGGTTAACATCACTGCAAATTCCGCACGGGTTACTGCCGCATTTGGCTTGAAGGTGTGATCCTTGTAGCCAATCACAAAGCCTTTTATCGCTGCCATACGAATCGCAGCTTCTGCCCAGTGTCCGGCAATATCCTCCAATTCAATCTGGTTCTCTTGATTTCCGCCAGTGTTGCCTCCGTTATTTTCGCCGTTGTTTTCCCCGGTGTTGCCTCCGTTGTTTTCGGTGTTGTTTTCGGCGTTGTTGCCTTCGTTATTTCCACCGTAGTAACCGCCGTAGTAACCGCCGTTGTTGACAGGCGTTGTATCATCTACTGTAATCGTCAGCACCTGCGGCTGGCCTCCGCTGAACTCAAACGTTAGCTTCACAGTACCTTTTTGTAATTTCGCCAAGTAAGCCGTCGTAATCGTGACCTGATCGCTATCCACAACATAATCTGTTCCAGCCTGCAGCAGTGCAATGCCGTTCTTAATGGCTGTCAGTGTATTCCCATTAAGCTCCAGCTTTATTGTAGCTGCTTGCCGCTTGCTAGGGTTCAAATCAAATTTAGCAGCAGTTGGGCTGATTTCGCTATCCTGAATGAAAACTTTAAGCTTGTTAAGAAGATCCGTCTTAACTTCGCCGTCTGCCAAAATAGTGACAAAGTTGCGAGCCATAGCGATATCGGCAGCTGATTCAGACGTGAGAGCCTTTGAAACGGCAGCCGTTGCCGATGCTTCAAGCCTTTCCTTGTATTCGCCTGCGCTTAACAGATGTAAATCTGTAAATAAACTTGAATTCTTTAAGTGTCCACTTTCAACTTCAAATGTGCTTCTAGTGCCGTCAGATTCATTCGAGCCGTCAGAATCATTGAGCATGATTGATATTCCAATTCTTCCGTTCGAAAGCTCCGATGCAGGATTACTATGAACCGTATTAAACGGAATTTTCAAATCGTAAATCGTCGTTTTAGCATCTTCATCTCTCGTAATCTGCGCCGCTATATCCGTTATTGGAGCAGTAACGCCTGCAGGACGAGTCCAAGCCCATTTTATAACTTCATTGCTATTGGTGAGCGCGAATCCCAATTCATTCCGCGTATTACTATTGGTTGCAGGATTGCGTAAATCAATGCCTAACTGCAAATTGTCCTCTTTCCATATATCCCCTCCGGTCTGGCTATTGAAGTGCACGTCGTCGGTAACGACAATGTACGCATATAAATTGCTGTCGTCCCATGCGAAATGCGATGCTACGCTGAGGTCTTGCGAACCATTCCACGTTCCCGAAATTACATAATCTTTTGTGTCCAGTACAAATGCCGGAGTTGCGACACTCTTAGCTGGATTTTCTGCGCCGGCAGAGCTTACCTTTTCAGCGTAAGCCGCGTCAAATTTTTCCGTATAGGTGTATGCTTTTCCGTCTTCGAGATCAAGCTTGAATGTGATCAGACCTGCAACATAATACGGTAAATCTACGCTTACGGATTCGCCTGACGCAAGCGCGTTAAATTTGATGGGAGCGAACTCTTCGGCATAAGCCGCCGGGGAAACAATTGTTAAGGTCCCGGGTGCAGAGGCTCTTCCTCCGACATTATACTTCAAGTTAATTTGTTGTTTATCTCCGTTTTTGGTTAGGTTAGATACAAACGGTTCCGCCAGTAAATCCGAGCCATAAATTCCGTACGGATTGCCCACTGGGGTGCTGTTTCTCAAACCGGATGCGTAAAAATTGTTGCTAAGTTCTATCGATATGCCGCCCTCGCGCAGCATTGCATACACATTGTTACCCTGACCGTTCTTTGACGGCTGGAAGTAAGAGGAGTAAACATGCGCTTTGCCGCCGTGGACATCTATACCCGGATTGTTGCCGGGAAGCTGATTGAAGTTTGCTTGCTGGAAACGAACGTTACCGTTATATACTACCGCCCCTGCTACGGTCGGGCTTCCCCAGAACGCGCTGTTGTACAGGACAAGTTCAGCCTTGGGGTGGATTTTTGTGCTATCAGCAGCATCGCCCATTTTGATGTACGCTCTGTTCGGCTCCGTCGGGATGTTCGTATTCACCAGTTCCGAGTTGATCGCGATTATTTTGGTGTGTTCGTCCGCGTCTTCCACATACAAAGCGTACGCGCAGCCGTCCGAGCCGTGACCGATCATCGTCATTGTTCCCGGGAAAGCGAATTGGCCATTCCCCAAGTCTCTCTTCAGGAAGTGTATGCCGTATACCGAACCGAAAACGAAATTGTTGAAAATCGTCTGGTCTTCCACATCGGAGAATTTGAGCGCACTGCTATATCTTTGTACGAATCCGTACAAGTCACCGGTAGGCGCCGAATATCCTTGCCCTCCCGGAAGTCTCAAAGCGTAATGCGGATTGAATTGCATATTTCTGATAAATCCGCCTTCCGCGCCGCCTCCGACCCAGATGCCTGCTCTCAAGAGTGTGCCGCCTAAATAATCGACATAGTGACCGTCAGTCTTATAGGAAGCCAGGTCGATCCCTTTATCCCCTATCGGGATCGTCAAGTTGATGGCATATACGCCTGCGCCTTGTCCCTGTACCAAAAACGGCGTTTTTAGAGTTAGGTTAGGGTTCTCGAGGTTAACGCTGGTTAGATTCGCTTGCGTAATCGTAAGTCCTCTAAGACCTGCGTTTGCCTTAAGCTGTATGAGAGAAGCCCCCTCTCCCTGAGCGTCACCGGTGTAAGCCGTAAAGATCGCCGTGCCGCCGCCTTGCGTATGATGCTGTACATCCCATGTCCCTCTCAGTTCAACACCCTCGGGGACGATCACAGGACTATTCAGTCTGTATCTTCCGCCCGGCAAGTATACTGTGCCGCCTTCGTGATTATCGCTCATATAGTTAAGAGCTTGCTGCAATTGTACAGCTATATCCACTGTCGGCGCGTTGCCTGTTAACGAGCGCGGGAAGTCAAGTCTAAGCACTGCCTTTGATGTCGGTCTCGGGTGTTCATCAATATCTGTTTTTACGTCCTTCGGAATCGGTTCGAATAGATACTCCTCGTCATTAACGATCTGTACTGTGGTGCTATTGCCACCCCGAACGTCAAGTGTAAGGTTATCGATGTGAGCGGCAAGGTTCTCGCTCGCGATGTTAAGGTTATAACCGGAGTTTACCGATTTGAACGTTCCGAAGTTTGCTCCAAGGTTTGCATGTTTGTCTACTTGTTTGAAGTTGCTCTGACTGACTAATGCGTTGCCTCGGCCTTGGAAATTCAGCGCGAAATCGTTAACTTCATTGAACGTACTATCTTCGAATGATATTACTCCGCCTCTGGCATCGCTGACAATCGGACCTTTGAATGTAACGCCATTGAATTGAACCGAAGTGTTGAAACGTTCGTTGAAATATACTGCCGTGTCGCCTCCGAATTCCGAATTCGAGAACAGCAGACCGAAACCGTTAACGTGGTCAATGTAGATACCTGTTTCACTATCTTCGATTTTTAATCCGTAGAACTGCGCGTTCGGAGCTTCGTCGCCGCCAGGTTCTCTTCCGATCCACATTCCCGTCTTATATCCCGAAATGTTCAAGCCGGACACATATTCCCAGTCGGAACGATGCATCATAAATCCGGTAGCGTTCGCTCTTGTGTAAGCTTTCACATTCGCAAGAGACGGAGCACCGACAAGTCCTGAATTTGCCCAATATTTCGGGTCAATATTAACGTTCTCGATCCGTCCGATGTCTGTACAAGTGTGAACCACGATGCCCTTGTAGAGAGCCGTCATATTGCTGTTCACAACATAATGCATTTCGCTCGGCAAGGAGATGAACCCTCCCCAAGAGTTTACAAGAGTAACGTTATCCAGCGTTGCGCTGTTTCCGGTTCTCTGGAAGAATGTCCAAGGATATGGAATTCCATTAATTGTCTCAGTTTCCCCTGTCTTCTGACCATCTTCGTTTCTCTTGTCAACCTCGGTTTCAACGGTAATATCCTGGTTCGGATACCATACTGAAAGGTTACTTACCCCTGTGCCTTGTTCCATGTCTATAAATCGATCGGATACGTTAGCTACTTTTTTGCCGCCAGTCTGGTTTTCTCTCTCGTCAGAGTCAACATACGTGTCATAATTGTCGGAACCGTGTCCGGCATATACCGCGAGAATGGTTCCGTCGATTGTACCATTGTAATTAACCGCATCCGGGTTATCCCATTCGCCACGGAGCTGTACGCCTGCCCGCAAATTTAACACTTGTTTATATTCGTAGGTTGTACTGCCGGTCGTGCTTTGAACGCTTACTGTTCCGGTAGTTTCCGTACGGAACGCATAGATTCCCGCTGGAATATAGACTACGCCGCCGCCGTCACGATAAGCCGCGTCAATCGCCGCCTGGAAAGCCTCTCTGTTATCGAAATTAACTAATTGTTCCGCCGCTGCCATCGCTTCTGTTTTTGCACCGAAAGCGAGGACGTTAAAGTCCGATATCGCCCAATCTTTCGCATCATGTTGCTGAGCGATTGCCGTTCTTATGTGTTTTGCATAGTCATATCGATCCGGAACGGTCAACTGAAATGCTTTAGTCTTGGTTACAGGAGCGGCTACCGGCCCTCTCTTAATTGTCGCCGTAAGCGTAACATTCCCACCGCCGTCCGGACGATTTGTCGGTATCACACCTGCAGTGGTGATGAGAGTAGCATTAGATGTCGCCCATGTAATATCCGTCATATTGTCACCCATTGACGGAAGAACGAGGTTCGTCGTCACATTACCTTCAGAAGCATTCACGCCTTTGATTAAATCCCATGTCAGTTTATCCAACATATCATCTACCGCTTCCTGGTCGGTTCCGGCACCTGTTCCGCGAACGACGATATTAAATATCTTGACAACCGGAGTTGCCGTACCTTTGCTTACTGTCGCCGTGAGGGTTACGGTTTGATTGGCTGCTTGACGACCTACTGCGCCGGTATCGCTGTTTATTACCGTGTTGTTGGTCGATGTCCACACAATGTTCGTTCTCGCCGAGCCCACCTGGGCTAGAGTCAAATCTGTTTCAACCAGATCTTGTCTGGTGTTCGTGCCCTTGATCGCGTCCCAAGTCAGCGCGTCCGAAGCAAGTTTGACCGCTTCTTCATCCGTTGGCGGAGTTTCGGTTAATCGTATGCTCTGGATGATTGCTCCGGCTGTACCGATACGGAAATGCGCGCCTTGATTTTGTGCTCCTGTCGCAAAATTAGCTCCCTTCAGCGCAACTTTTGAAGTTACCCAAACGTTGCCGCTTCCTGTCGCCGGAATGCTCGCTGATCTATACGCTTCAAACCCGGAGAAATTGCCGGGATATATGGTGTTATACTGTAACGAAATACCGCTGTCTGCGCTCGGTCTCCAGTATTTGACCTCTAATTCGACCATGTTTGCTTGCTCAAGGCCGTCTGCAAATACGTAGATATAGCTGCCAACCTTCACAGCGCCTACACTGTCTTGAGTTACTCTCTGCACTGCGTTATTTCCGTCTCCGATGAGACTGATGCCTATGCCGTTGCCTTGAAGCCCTTGATACGGTCCCAGCGGATCTCCACCGTCGCCGAATCCGCTTCCAATTTCAGCAACTTCCGAGAATGTGCCAGGATTGTTAAAGTCAATGAACACTTCAGCAAGTTGATTCGTCATACTGGCTACTGTCAAATTAAAAGGTTTATTAACAGGTGTTGCACTACCTTTGGTTATTGTCGCCGTAAGGGTTACGCCTTTGTCTTCGTCAGGGTGGCGCGTTACTTCGCCGGTTGCGGTGTTTATGATACCTGCCGGTTCAGCCGACCATACGATAGCAGTATCGTTCGCACCCGTTGTCGGAAGCGTCAACTCCGTTCTTACTTCGGATTGAATAGCATTCGAATTCCTGATCGTGTCCCATGTCAGCTTATTTGCTGCGTCTGCTATGGCTTGATTGTCGTCAAGATGCTCCGCTTTAGCTCTTGTATGCGTCCCTGCGAAAGGATATTGCGTATTTTCAGCTGTGCGTGCGAATGTGTAATATATGCTGCCTGCGGGTTTTGGAAGTACCTTCGTATAAACGCCTGCACCCAGCGTACCTACCGTCCATTCGCCGGCTGCTGGCGCGTTGCCAGTGGTGTTGATCGCGAACTCCACAGCCTGACCGTTTGCCGGCGCTGCTGACGATAACGTAACGTTGCCATTTGTTTCAACAGCTGTGGGTACAGGTTTCGGCGAATGCGCGGTATTCTGGAAACGCGCGTTCTTGATATAGATGTCGCCTTGGGGCACAGAAGACCATTGCATTTGCAATCTCATTTCCTGTACCGTGTCCAAAGTAGCGGGATTGAAACCATTCGGAGAATTATCTGCTGATAATTTCGCATATACGGTAATCCATTCATTAACATGTCCATTTCTGATTTCGCTAACATTAAGGTTAAGACGCGAATTGCTGTCAAGATTGTTGCCGCCGGATGCAATGGCGATCCAGTTATTACCACTTAAATTTAAAAGGTCCGCATGAGTAACATACATATCAAAAACAAAATATTGATTTGCGTAAGCTAATAAATTCTGGTTGCCGCTATTGGCATTCCAAATCCGTTCAGCGCCTGCGCCTATTTTTCCAGCGCCCAACTTAACCGCTGCATTTCCATCCGGCGCATTAGCGTTGATCGTCCCCTCTTCTATATTAGGAAAATATGTCGCAGTCCGAGCGTTTACCGCCTCCGGGACGGCTTTCACCGTCACAGTAATCGTTTGCGTAGCAGTTGCAGCACCCTTGGTTATTGTCGCTGTGAGTGCTACAGTTTGGTCTACTTCTCTATTCAATAAACGATTTACGATTCCGGTGTTGCTTATTGCTGCATTGTTCGAAGACCATGCTACGCTAGTTGTTCCTATTGCTGTTGAAAGATTAAGTTGTGATTTTACATCGTCTTTCGAAGTATTAGTACCTTTAATCGTATCCCATGTCAGAGACGTCGCGGCCTCATTTACCAATGTTTGGTCGTCTTTAGACGTTACAGTAATTCTTGAAGATGCACCGTTGAAGTTGTAATTGCCGCCTGCTTTCGCGCGCGCGAATACATAGTAGGTGACTGCTGAAGGTAATGAGGTAAATTGATGAGTATAAACATTATCATTATTAATTCCATCCACCCAACCGGATTCTGGGACGATACCATCTTCGCTTATTGCGAATTCCACAGCTTGCCCGCTAGCCGGTGCGTTCGCAGTTACTGTTTTTGTTGCTACGTCAAGTGCGGGAGTCGTTGATGGTGAAACCGGACTTAAAGTACTTTTCTGGAAACGCGGGTTTTTTATGAAAACTTCGGTATTGGGGACGTTATTATTCCATTGCAGATGCATTGCCAGTCTGGTTACTTGGTCTAGCCAGGCGTCTTTGAAGTTCCCGACGGCACTTGACGAGGATAACTTCGTATAGACCGTCGCCCATGTGCCGACCGCTGCATTTGTGACCCCGCTTACATTAAGCCCAAGACGAGAATCCGTGTTAAACTTGTCAGCAGCGGGATTACTGTCGCTTACGATGACAAGCCAGTTACTTCCTTCCATGTTTTTAAAGCTCTCATTAGGAACGTACATCTCGAAAACAAAGTAGCCGTCTCTGTAAGCTGATAAATCTCTTTGAGACGACAGGCTCGGCGTGAAGAGGTTATCCCAAGGATCACCGCTCTTTGAGGTTCCAGTGTTTAAACTCCACGCTGTCTGTCCGTCCGGCGCATCGGCTTCTGTCGCCGTGTTTCCATCTGTACCTGCATTTACGTTCAAAAGATGTATAGCATCTCCCCATGCCGCGCTGACTCTCATTGGCGGAGAAAACAAAGTGAATAGCATCGCTATCACAAGGAAAGAGGCTAATAACCGTCTTTTTATCATTCTAAAATTTCCTCCATATATAATGTTTTTAGGTTTTGAAGAGGTCCCATAACTCTATAAAACTTAGCTGTTTTGTTGTTAGGAGCAGTACGCTAAGCATAGAAGATTAAAATTTTCGCATACTGTCCCATCTTCTGATGACCTTCATTATTTGATCCTCCAATGCTGCTTTAAGCTTGATATGAACCCCTCATGTGTGGCCTGACAACACTTTCCCGCTTTTATGCTCGCCGCCGCATCACCTCTTCTATTCCATATGTCCAATCTTGTAAAAGCGCATCCGTCCACAACCGACTCGATGTTAGCGTTTTCACGGGTTATAGTAAAATAACAGGATTCAAAAAGCGATCCGCGTACGTGCAAATAACGTAATCTTACCACTTATTTAAACCCTGTCATAATCTCCCAGAATAATACTCTGTATATTGTGGACTTATCTTATCATACGAGTGTTGCAATAGAGTTTCTATGAGGTAGTCTTATCCTTTACGGGGGCAATATTACCTTAATAAAAACGCCTCTTCGCTATACTGAATGCCTAATGTCCAACTACCCCAGCAATTTATCCAAATCACCAGACCTCACCCTGTGCTTATCTGAATTAAGGCTAAAAAATACAGCCCGAACTCAAGAGAGTTCGGGCTGTCTGGCTTTACAAACAGGTAAATGTGGGCTTCAAAAACTACTCCCAGTACTTTACATGTCGATTATTTAGTGTGAACATCCACACTGCCCCTTGAGGCAAACAATTCCCTTATGACATCCTCATCACCATATCCAAAGGGACAGCCATCAGAAGGGCGGTTAGCACTATAATACCAACGGTAAATATCATAGGAGTCCTCATATTTTGCGTATGCAGTTATATATTCTACCGGCGCAAGCTCTGCAAGTCTTTCTGCAGTAAGCGTTTTCGAAGTATAGTTCATCTTAATGCTTTCCGTCATGATGCGGCGGGATGGCATCTGAACCCACCCTTCTGGATAACGCTCATTCACCCATTGATCTATATAGCGCAGAAACTCGGCACGGGCATCATCCCTGAGAAGTGCAAACCATGTGATTTCGTCATATCCCCAGGCGAAATGGCTTTCATGATCCGGCACCCCACGAGCACGATTTCGACCAAAATTATCAAATTCTACGATAAAGGGCATCGAATCAGCCGCCCAGCCACTTGGGGATACTCCTGCTGCACTGCGTGAAAACAGGCTGTCCGAATATCCCTCTTCGCAGATACATTCCATTGGCTTATTGATGACTTCCTTTAAGCGGATTGGAAAGCAATTATAGTCAAACAGGCTGATACCGTCCACACTGATTCCGTGTGTATGCGCATCACATAATACATAATGGCGGCGAGCATGCTTTTTGGCATAATCCCGTATCATAGCTATGACTTCTTTAAAATACCGGAAGCCTTCATCCTCCGCACCGATCAAATGCACTTGTCCGAAATGAATTCCTTCAAACCCTGCATTGATATAAGAACAGGCTCTGTAAAAAATCCATAGTCGGGATTCCAAACGATTGATATCTTCCACCGAGGAGTCCTTGCCCCATTGATTAATATACCTGCCACTTTCAAAAATCATACTTTCATAGGAAAAAGAACGGTCCTCAATATCAAGTCCAAAAGCTTCAAACACCCATGCGGGTATTTTTACTGAGTTTACGAAGCTTTTTTGAATGCATTCGAATACGCAGGCCTGTAATATAAAATCCGGATCCACCTCATGTGCGCGGTCTGCACGTTCCTTCGCAATCCGAAAATGCCGTTCATCATCCGTGCTGTCCCACACATAGGAAGCTCGTCCGATAAACTTTGCACCTTCGTTCTTCAGCATCCGAATATCATCCTCAAAGGTTGACGAAGCCAGACTGTTATCCTCGCCGATGCCGCAATGGGTCACTGCACGTGACAGATAATTATTTAAAACTTCTCTTGATATGTATCCGTCAAAAAAGAAATCCATATTATACAACTCCATTTCCTCACAAATTTAATTATACCTATTCTGTCATTCCTTATGAGGTCAGCTTTCAATATTCTTGGCTTTCTTTTCTCTCATACCTTTCGATTCTGCATTTTCGACACTATTATATCAAATAATTCCCTTCTTTGTAATCAAAATGAATCACCTTCCAATCGGCACATTTCTATTTGTTTAATCCGGACTTGCAAGGATGCCGCTACTAACGATTAATTTCTACAGGCTTGATCACTTCGAATAAAAATGGCCTATCATTCAAATATTCTCTTATGTACGCTTGAGCGTACTGTTGTTCCTCAATTAAACTAGCTATTTCTCTTGGATCTGAGGCATGATGGCAATAATTCTCAATCATGAACATGACGAAAAAACATTCCAGATACCGAGCATAGTCCGATTCCAACTTTCTAACACTCTCGTAGCCTTGGATAAGCATCCATCGATGTTTAGGCCATAACCCTAATAGAGTGCCTGCCATATCGTAGAGGTAATACCCGTAACCACACCTTCCAAAGTCAATAGGATAGGGTTGATTATCCTTAAAAACCATATTACCGGTATGTAAATCAGCATGAATGAGCCCATAGTTATGTTCTTTTGGATGCATAACGGTCAGTTCGGATATAATCTTCTCAGTTGCAGCTTGAAACAGCTGCCATTCCTCTTCGGATAAAAATCGTTCATAATAACGTTCCAACTTAACCATTTCACGTTTAAAACTTTCAACTCCCCATGTCGGTCTTACAAAATCAGAAGGCGAATTGAATTTCCCGGCTGCTAAATGGAGCCTGCCCATCAATATCCCCATATTATAAGCACAGCTATCCGTAAATTCCCCTATTGCATGTTCACCCTCTACCCACCTCATCATCGTTACATAGGGGCGCCTATATCCTATTTCCGTTTCGATTTCCAACACATAAATGCCATCAAAACTTGCCATCCCCTCTGGTACATTTAGTTCTTTCGATTCATTCAATGCTTTTAACAATAAGAGTTCCGAACAGATTTCCTCTCTGCTCAATCGATCCGAATGAATGCGGAGCAAATAATTGTCAGCTGTACTGGTTTTAATTTTATATGTGATTGCATCGGATAATTGAATAAATTGAATCTGCTCCCATTCTAGGTCATACCGTTGAATTGCTAATAAAGCGACTTTCCTTGCTCTGACTAATAACGCCCGCCGTTCTTCATCGGTATCATACCTAAAAAAATCAGACATATGTTATCCCCCTTCAGTTTTTATGAATTAAAAACCAACTACTTCTTATATATGTTATCGTAACGACAGCAAAGCCTTGGAAATATGTAGAAAACAATTTAAACTATATTTTATAAAAAAAAGCCACATTAGAATTTCATCCAACGTGACTTTTGTTAAACTATTTTTTTGAATAAACGATCTTTTTAATACTATCGCTGGAAAGAAAAAATCGATCTGAAAGTTGATCGATAGTGTCACCACCGAAAAATTTTTTCCGAATTTCATCATTTCTAAGATTTAAATCTTTTCTGCTACCTGAATTTTCGCCCCATTTCTTACGCAAGCCTTTTGGTTTAGGGACGTAAACCATTCCACCATTTATATACTTTTGAATTTCATTCAATAATTCTTCCGGAAAGATGATGTCGGCATTTACATATTTCATGATAACTCCGCTCCTTAAAATAGTTGAATTTTAAAGGCAGCAAAGTCTACACTACAACAATTATCACTGTACAGATTTAAGCGGTCACTTATTTTATTAGCTCTATACAAACAACCGCTGTTGTTCATAGAATAGACTTTGCATAGAGCATATCTTAAACCTTGCCATAGTGCCTCTCCTTCCTAAATAAAGCTCCAACTTATTCAGAAATCACAGTTGTGATTACAATATATAACTATACAGGAAATGTATGTTCGTTGGATATGGGATATCCTCTCAACAGTAACATTTTACTCGACATGAGCTTCCAATACTAATTAAACAATTCATCTGAGGCACATTGTGGCTCGGCTACACTAAGTTGCGATTTTCAGATTCTTCTTCCTGCATACGGAACAGATACTCAATACGTCGCTTTTGGAGCAAACTGACCTTGATTTTTTAGTGCATAGTCAAAAAAACGTAGAATAAGTTCGTTTTGAGTTTCAATCACATAATATTTATCGACATCTACTTTTCTGCCTGCATGCAACAGGTTTGCCAATATAGGCGAAAATAATGGAAGATCAGTTACACTTAAATGTTTTGCGCCTTTAAAATGAACGTTGTACGCACCTTTAAAATTTTCATTCGAAATACTATTTGCGATATACGAAGAACTTCTGTCTAGCTGTATCCACACATCATCGGAATAAACGTTAAGAAGCGGGATGGTGAAAGCTTCAGATTTTGCAGTTAATTCGTTTGTAGCTTTATCATACACAAGCTCGCTATAGAACGGGGCATCTATATTTACTACGGCGTCAATGTCATCGCGTTCTCTACTCAGTGCTACGCTTGCCGCACCTCCCATAGAATGACCGAAGACGCCTATCTTCTGTGTATCGATGCGTTCATATACAGAATCTCTTTTTTGCCCGGCTTGTTCCAAAATCGTATCCATGACAAAATTCATATCATCCGTTCGCAATTTCATCCATTTTTGAGTAAGCTCAAAATACTCTTTAAGCGAATAAAACCCTTCTTTATTTGCATTGTTGACTTCTTGCATGTACTCGGAATTAATCATCACGATCTTTCCATCCTCAGAAACGGTATAAAAAGAATGATAGGGATGGTCAATCGAAACGACGACATAACCGTGGCTCGCAAGTTCTGTAAAGGTAGAAGTGTTGCTTGCTTTAATACCGAATGCTCCATGAGAGAACACAAGCAAAGGATAGATTCCGTCTGTCTGTTCAGGGTACCAAAATTCCACGTTAACAAACCGATTGTCTCCCTGATCCGAAAATTCTTCGATACGATTCTTGTCCATATAGCTGTAAGTGGCTGTCTCCACTGCATACGGACCTGTCACTTGCGGCACCCTATGCTGTGGAAAAAGTAAAGCAGGAACAAGGGTAACGACTATGGTCAGTGCTAACAAAAGGAATTTCCATACCGTAGAGAAAGCTTTGTAACGCGGAGTATGTGTTTGATTGCGCAGAAGTACAACCATTTCCTTGAACGCTAATATAAAGAGCAAGCCTGCAAACAGCCCCCAAGTGTACTCCCATACGACAACTTTCCCCAAGATAAGTATTAGGAATACGATAAATATTGCTATTCTCGTCCAACTCTTTATCTTGCTTCGGCTTTGCTTGGTTGCAATGGAATAAACGGCAATTGCCAGCTCAAAAACCAACGTAACAACAAGTATTAAAATCTCCATAAGACTTCTCTGCTCCTCCTCCACCTTTTTATGAGTTCATCATAATAAATGGAAGAGCAGGTGTATACGCATAAACGATAAGCTGTAGCTGAGAGCCAATAAGTTGTAAAAAACAAGGCAAATATGTGTATTCATGCTGCGAATACGACTTTATTGGGGAGCGATTTGTGTATATCTGCTAAACCTCGTTTTTAAATGTTTTTAGTCTTTCATTGATCTTTTCAGCTTCCTTTTTGTCATTCTTATACGTTAGTAGGCGAACGATAGCGTATACTGCGGCAATTTGCAAAGCCAATAATAGTATACCGAAAGTGCCGTATACGAGCTTCAATATGACAGCCAGAGAAATTAATAGGACTTCCAGAAAAAAGAAATGTAAAATCACTCGCAGGCGCATTCTATTCTCGCTAATCGCATGCGGCGTATATAAAATGATTCCGGTCAAAGCACCCAGAAAGGAGAAAGCCATAATTGTAAAAATCGTCTTTAGTTCGAAACTTGCATCAGGAGCATAGATTTGCCGCAAAATAGCGATGATTATCATTATGGAGGCGAATATAATTAAGAAATCTCTAATCATTTCTTTTATGAGCTCGGAGTACTTCATATAGGACCCCCTTTTATAATCCAAGCATATGTTTAAGTATTGGCACATACTGCCGTGATATGACTACCTTTTCCCCGTTATCCAATGATGCTTGAAAACGGCCGCTGATCGACGGATGAATACTGGCAATCTTGGCTATATTTAGAATGGTCGATTTGGAGGCGCGAAAACAATGTTTCTCTTTGCAAAGTTCCTCCAGCTCATAAAGCTTTTGTTTGACTTCATGGACGGTGTTCTTACCATACGCAAACACTTTTCCGTCAACAGCTTCAAAATAATAAATATCACTAAGTTTGATGCGGCTGATCTTATCCTCATGATAACCAAGTATAATGAGCGTTTCGGTTTTTATTTTATTAACGAGCTCATGCATCTCTTCGTCTACTTGGTGACACCTGATGCGGATCTCCTCTTCTTCTGTATGGTCTATTACTTCGATGGAAATTTTGATAGAAATCATCCTCGGAAATTTGAATTAAAACTTGTTAACTTTTATAATACGTGAATCATACAACGAAAACGCGTAAGCTTCACAAAAAAGTGTGTTTGCTCTAGTAAATTTGAATAAGATGAGGCGTTTTTTTTATCGACTAAAAGTGATTAATTACCAGTACAAGATTAGTTTTTGGGAATCGAATTGAAAATATATTCTTTGTAGTGTCCGTTGTCAGATGAGAATCTTAAAATATTCCCGTCTTCGGGAATACCTGCAAAATAAGCCCCAATACAACCAGTAGTACATCTGTGACCTGATATTAAAATATTCACATTTCTTAAGCTGTATTTAGCTTCAAGTACTGGTATGGGGCTATTTGGTCCCCCTCCGCCGCGGCGGGATAAAACCTTGATTTATAAGGGTTTTCCCAATTCAAGTATGGTTCTACCCAGTTGTACTCTCCCGTTAACATCTCCGCAAACTCGATGAAATCCGGTGCAAACTCATACTCCCACAAATTGTTTTAATACTTAAGATTATTTATATATTAAACCAGTATACTTCATTTTGTTTTATAAATTTAAAGCCTGCCTTTTCTGCCAGTTTTCTTGAAGCAGGATTCGACTCTACACAATCCCACTGGGCAGTCATACCTCTTCTTACACATTCGTTCACAAACTTCCCAGTCAATGTTAATCCTAAACCTTTATTCCTATGTGCTTCCTCTGTTTCTATATCGATTGCAATGACATCATTGAATCTTGCAGTTCCTACAATAACTGCAATAATTTTATTATAATACGTTATACAAAAAGCTAAACTTTTTTCAAAAAAGTCATCAAAAATTCCCCATGATTCCAGTAGCCTCTCAGTGACTAAAGTTCCATTTTCAATATTCCCTTCATTTATTAAATTCCATAACTTATCATCTACTTTATGTATGGTATATTCATCTGACAGACTAAGCAATTCGGGCATTTCGTCCTTTTTCCTAAAGCTAAATTCTTTTTCTTTCTGCATTTCTCTGTCACCAAACATCTTCATAATATATTTTCTTAAATTATCACTTTCAATTGAAAATTCAAAATAGTTAATTCCTTTCGATTTGACCATTGTAAACAGTTCTTCATTAATAAACATTTCAACACCTTTGTATTCTTCTTCGGATTTAATATCTCCTAAAAATGCATAACCTCCAACTGCATAAGAATTCGCAATCGCAATATTAGGATTTTCAATATCATTAACCCATAAATCTCCCTTGCATTCACCAGCAACTATTCCTGAAAAACTGGGACAGTAATCGTTCGTTACTTTCTTATAATTAATAATCTTATGCAAACCATCTGCTTTAATCATCTCTTCCTCCTGTATGTGTCCGAACGGATAGTGTTTACACTCTAACTTATCTTGGTATGCGAATAATGCTTCTTATTCGGGTAGAAGTCTACGAAGCGACTTTGACTTCAAGACCGGCGAGACATCGCCATCGACGAAATTCTAGAATTTCAACCTCTTTAAGCCCTCCATACTCGCTACGAATGCAATGGAATCCACATCTGAAACGAACAATGTTTGTAGCGAACTTTTAGTCGCCAGGAAGGAACCCCAATCGAATAAATTTGTTTTCTGACTCTAATTGTGTAGTCACTAAGAGGTGCAATACTGTCAAAAGGCTTGGCCATTTCACTATTTTTTATATGACCCTTCATGTTTATCATTGAAACAAGTAGAGTTACAAAAGAATAATGCTTCTGTACTTAACAGAGATTTATTTCTTCCTTACTCTTGGCTATTCCCCAATACCACCATATTACTGAGAAAAAACCCCCATACAATTTGAGCAGGCGATCAGGGTGAAGACAGCGAGTAAATGGATGCCATCTATGACTATGACGTAATTCCCTTTTATATTTAGGGTTGATTTGCTTCATTAACACGCTCGACCTCGACCACTCTTCCCAAATCCACAAACTCCTCATGATCAAGCTTCACCTTGACCTTGCCAAGTCTGCGCTTCTCCCGCCACTCCCGCAGATCCTGCTCTGTCTCCAAACGCAGTTCCGCGATTTCGCGTGCTCGATCCAGTATATATTTGCTTGTGTGTAGCACGGTATAGATGCCCTGCCCACCTAAAGCGATGGGCGTCTCCAGCCGCCCCCATTCTGCAATCATAAAACGCACATACAGCTTCTTCTCCGAGCCGAAGCGACCGGGAATTTCCTTAATTTCTTCACGCCGCACTATTATCCAGTCAGCTATTTTACCAACCCAGTGGATACCTGTTTTAGCGGGATCACTGAATTTTTTACGAGACTGGCACATGGCCACATATTCAAGCTGAGTAAGGATCGTTGCATCAGCCAGATTCTCCAGAGGCACATGATAAAAAGCATGCTCAAGTGCCTTCTCCACCTGTCCAGGTCCCCGAACGGAACCAACCATTACATTCTTTCCAGAGAGCTTGTCCGCATAATACTCCTTAGTACCAAGCGGTTGTGCGGAACGCTCGAATGCCTTTTCCGGGCTGTCTTGAATAATTTCATCCAGAAATTTCTCCATGAGGCTCGTCGAATTTGGGAGAAACGGAAATGCCCCAATATTCAGCAGCTCAATGCTTTTGTAGAAATGGTGCTCCTTGTAAAACAGTTCATCCGGGTAAGGAAATAACACATACGCCCCAAACATACTGCGTTCGAATTCTCCAGTGCCCTTCTCCTGGTAAACGATCGCGTCCCGGTATCGGTGCATCGTATTAATGTCCTCTTCTTCGGGGCCAGGCTGACCGTATGCCCTGTGATAGGAACTGCCTGCATCCGCCGAATTAAGCCGATATTTGGCATCAAATACATATTTATACTCCTTAATCTTACCTGCATCTTTCTTCTTCAGCGTTAGCACGTTGTCCGGACGTTGGTTTAGGGTAGGTGTCTTCTCCGACTCAGGAAGTGAATTATAATATAAAATGAACTGTTCTCCGTTCACCGGATTCTCATACACCATCTTAGCGCTTCGCGAACGATCCAGCGTGACGAAGATACCGCTTCGATTCACCTGGATAATGTCCTGTTTCACGAGCTTGTATTTCCTCCCCAAGAGCTCATTCAGCTTCAGGAAGCACCAATACTCGTATAGCTGCGCCACATCCTTCATCGACAAGCGGAACAGATCGCTCTGGATGGACAGCCCCTTCATCAACATCAGGTAGCAGCGATACACATCACGGTATCCCGGCGCCATCTGTAGCACCAACGTCACTGACATCTGCTTTAATGAACCAACCTCACGTAGAAAGTCCGTCTTCAGCAATCGCTCCACTTGTGCCGTCATCCGGTCTATTCGATCTATCAGTAACGGGTCTGGGGTTCTATTATTCTGCTTCCAGCGCTTCTTCAGTTCCTTCATCTTACCGACAGTGCGCTCCAGCACCCAGCATACAAACCGATTCTCATTCGTATCATAATAGGACTGTTTGCGCGTCTCTACCAAATGCGTAGCCGTATAGGTAAGGTCTCCGATTCGTATGAATCCGTTTATCCGGTCTTCTCTTAATCGCTCTGGATGCTTTGCTAGCTCGCGAATGTTTTCTCTCCCAGCTTTCTTGATCCGATTGGTGTCCACTAAAGGGCGCTCCTGACGAAGCATATGATGAGGATGAGCCTGAATACGCTCCACTGCGTCCACAAGCTGGCGAAACACGTGCTGGAGAATCGCGAAAAATTCGCTCAAGCTCTGATGCTGTGTCTCCCGCTGGCCAGTCATTTGATAGGTTTTGCGCAGAAAATCAAACGACAAATTATAAATCTGCGCGTTTACCTCGTTCAAAAGGTTCTGGTAGTCGCGCTTGTAATCCATTTTGGACGGAAAAATCTCCATCACCAAACGTAGCATTGTCCGCCCTCCATCCCGAAGCTCCCACTCCGTCAGGCCGACCTCATTGCCGAAGTTCAGCACGCCTGCCAGAATCGAATCGCCCAGAGGCTTGATAGCCTGTCGCAGCGAAACCTGCTCATGATAGAAGGAAAGATCTGGAGCGTGCTTCTTCTGAACCACCAGTTCATAGCCCTGATTCTCATAAAAGCAAGGAAACACCGTGTCTCCCAGCCTCCACTCTACCAAACCACCTGCCTCCGGTGAGAAAACCTGAATCCGTGCCTCTCCCACATGCGGGGAAAACTCCATTGCAAACTGCGCCTGCACCCATTCCAGCTCTTGGTTACGATGAAGCTGCAGTCTTTCTGCCTTCGGATGATAGGGACGTCCCTGCACATACAAGACAAAAAGCTCCGTGTCGACACGAAGCAATTCCACCGCCTGATTAAGAAAGCCAATATGAGGTGAAGCCATCCTCCTCTAACCTCCTAAGCATATAAGCCAATTTGCGTGCACTTTGGGGATATTTAGCTGCAGGCGGGGTCTGACCCGCATTCCATTTCGAATAGAGTGGATAGGCGTCATCCATCAGTTCCTGAAGATTGACCGTCACTCCGCTACCACTTCCTAACGCTAGCTTGATCAGATTCAACAATACACGGCGCACAGAGGAATGACTTCCCTGAAGACGCGGCAATATCTTTTGCAGCACCTGCCAGTCAAAAGCCTTATCCTCGCTAAGAAGCTGGAACCGTTCATTATAGATCATATAGAAGCAGATCGCATCCCGTACCCGAAACCCAACATGAGCGTGAATGTCCTCCAGAAGCATATTAATCTCCATCAGTCGGTCCGTCGTGTGGACAACCAACTCCGAATACGAATCGTACGCATCAACTAACTGCAAATAGTCAGATCTTAAGAATAGATGGTTTATCTCGGGAAGCTTGGAGAATTCCCCCGTCTCTTCTGATTCTCCCAGCTCCGGGTATTGCCGAAGATTAATATAGTTAAATTCGAGCGTATTGGCACGGTCCAACACCTTCTTACTGAAAGGATGGGTCGTTTCGTCCATATTGACCGTTCCAATCAGAAACACATTCTCCGGTATCGATAAGTCGCCGTATCGCATCTGATCTTCAGCAATGTCCAATAAGACGTGAGACAACAGCCTCTGCGTACGGATGCTACCCTCTTGCCAATCCTGCGTTTCCAGCACACTCAACAGATCGCTGAAATAATGCTCGACCCGTGCCAAATTCATCTCATCCAAGCAAACAAAATACGGCTTATGTTGTTTCCCTGGCTGCCGCGCCTCCACAAACACTTTCGTCAGCGGACCTGGCTGAAATCTGCCCGACAGATCCTTGAACCCAAGCAAATCCGAAGGATCGCTCCAATCCGGCCGCACTTGAATAAGCGTGTACTGGCCATTCTCCCTAGTCGCCCCTAACGCCTCGGCAAGCAGCTTCACCAGCCGCGTCTTCCCCGTCCCCGATATCCCCGCCAGAATGACAAAAGGCTTAGCTTTCAAGGAAAGATAGAAATTTTCGATAAGCTGCTCCGGGAAAAAGAAGCCTTTGCGCTTGATATGAGTTTGGATTTGGTGGAGAACAGTGGAAACTTGGTAGTCCCCTATTGGCTCAAGTGCTAACTCCACATACTCCGTCACTTGCTCCACCTCCATAGCACTTGCAGTTTCATTCAATACATACCCTTCAACGTAATTTCGATAATTCTCTACTACGTTCTGGAGATCTTGGATGAGTTGCTCGTCTGAGGGTACATTACCTCGCTCGTACTTTACATAGGCAATCGTCGACACCTGATAATCCTGCCCCAATCCACTGCCCATGAGCTGTATATTATCGTCCTTGTTCATGTTCGCTAGTGGGATGATTCCACGAATTTCATTGGTTTTGTTTCGAAGGTAGGTATACGCTTCCTTGAGGCCTTTCTCTTTGGGAACCGTCACTCCTTGAGCAAGGGTTAGATAAACAGCACTCATGTCTTTAGCAAATAAGTAAACGACATATTCCCCATATTGAGTACTATCCGTGATTCGTTTATCTAAAACAGCAAGCCAAGGTACATCCGCCCACCTACCTTTCCCAATAGAACCCTCAATCTTATAAAATTCTTCATCCAGGAATGGCATAGCCCTTAGCGCAGAGGGAAGAGTCTGCCGAAACAATGTGCCTAACGGATGACCCTTAAAGGCTATTCTTTTGGCCTGAACGTAGTTAGCCATGATGTTCTCTAGATATCCTTGTAAAGAAAACTGTTGCAATGCTGAATTATACGCCTGTAATTCTTTCTTCGCTAATTGCTCCAGCTCAAGGTAATCTTTATCGCCTAACTGATTTCGAATTTGCGTATGGAGTCCTATTGAGTTATCCTCGGAGTTCATATGCAAGACATGAGAGAGCGCATTAACAGGGCTATTTACAATATCCTTAAGCTGACTGGGAGGAACATCAGCCCATTGTTCACGTCCTGATGGCTTATCCACAAAGTTTCCTTTTGTTTGTTCTGCTATAAAATAGTTAAGGAAGCGTTGCTTTACCTTATCGAAGGAAACTCGCTCTTGGCCAGAGATCTTCAACTCTTTTAATAAAACTAAGATAAGTACCATCTTATACGATTTTTGTTTTCGCTTAAACATCTGCGAAATGGATTCCGGTAATGACATGATAAGCCTCCAGTATAGTGATCAACCTATTTCAATGAGGAAATTGCTTAAAAACCCACTTTCTCCTTCAGTTTTCTTGATTCTGAATGTTAGCGCAACCGAGTTTGTACACTGATGCTGTTTGAGTTTCTTCTTTGGGTAGCAGCATTCACCTTTAGTAAATTCAAGTGGTCGTTAGGTTGAGCCTCTAGGAGATGCGCACGATTTTCGACGGCCTGAAAGCGATTTTCTTTAAGAATGAAAGTAAAAGTTAAAGTATGGCAGGACCTCGTACTGGTTAGATTTACAATATGTATGTTAATTCGACAGTAGAGAAGAGATTCCTTTATATTTCTGTGAGCAAGCCTTTGAGCTTTCGAATAAAAGGTATTGGGTTAAAAATCGTTTACAGCGAATACTATATGATGTTCTCTAACGAGAAAAGGACTGCTAAAGGAGCAGTCCCAGGTTATCGAGAAAACCACCTATTATTTTTTGGGTTTTTATGATTTTTTTCGCTATTTAGAGTGAATGATCGAAACTGGATCAGCAGGAATCAATTAAATAAATCAATAGTTCACTACTACTTCATTATTTGATACCTACTTAAAATCGTCTTTATAAATATACAAGAAAGCTCAAGCGAATAATAGCTTGAGCCGATTAACAGTTCTACATATTAGGTAAATGTGGCCCTATTATATTACTCCCTCACGAGCGACACACATCACTCTACATGTGACGATTAGACAATGACTTTAACAATATAATGTGTATCCAAAAACGCCGGAAGCACTTCCATATTAATCAAAATTAACCTAAGAAAGCAATAGACCGTTTCACTTTCCTTGCGCATCAATATGACTGCCACAACATGTGTTTTGTTGGGTATAGGAACACACACACCCTTTCGAGCCTCCAGAACAGAGGGGATGCTCATGCTATTTTTGTTGACTGAAATGATAATGTTCGGCATGTTCTTGCTGGCTTTGTCTGGAGTTTACAGTATTTCAGTCTGCGTGTCATTTATTACGAGCGAAAAGCGAAGTAAATACTCAGAAATCACCTTCGTTCTACTCAAAAGAACTAATGATCTTATGCATCGCTACTCCCTCCGGCATCCCCTCATCAAAAATAGCTTGATAGTTTTTATATGATCTAGCGACCGTACCTTTATCGATTCGTTGGATATCAACCTTCTCAAATAATTGACTGGATGGAGCATTGCCAAGACGACTTTCATGAGCAAATACATACAAGCCACGACATGCCATGCGACCGCGTGCTGCGGAGTGGTCCAAATCCCACATATTGATGAGGGCTTCCCACAGCCCTTTCAGGTCTTCTTCTCCTACTCCCGTCTGGGTTGCAAATGACGGCGTATAAAAACCATAAGCGATGTATAAACCGTATGGTACATGAGCCTTTCTCCCCATTTGACCTGCACGAGCCTCTTCATCGGCAACGTCTCCACCTTTAATATCATCAGCATTGGTTAATGCTACACGAGTAATACTCGATTCAGAAGGGAAAATGGGATCAACCGAACGTGCAAATGTCAGTTGAACTGCTCCCCTTACTTGACCTGCATTGAACTTCTTAGTAGACATGACGGCACCGAACATACGCGTATCAAAATAATGCTCACACATCCACTGCCGAGCGTCTTTTACCGTTGCCGGGCTGCTGTCTCCTTCTTGTTTTCCTAGCTCTTCATAAGCCTTTTTCTGCTCGTTTGTAAGAATGCCCCGATGCTTCACATAAATATCAAAGCCCTCCAAATGTCCTCTTGTCAAATAAATATAGTCTCGGATTTTTCTTTTAATTGCAACATCGGTCACGATTCCTTGCATCGTCTCCGGATCAATTCTTGGCAGATTGCCGGCATCTGGATCGCCGTTTGGATTACCATCCATCACATCAAACACAAGCATAAAGTCATATCGCTTATTAGGATCAATAATTGGATTCAGATTCATTGTCTTTCTCCTCCTTAATTGCATCTTTATTTGTATTCTTTAAATCATCAACAACGGATGCGTCTGTTTTTTTCTTATAGATTTCTTGCCTTTCATGATAATATCCTAACGCAAATTCAGCCTGCTCGTGCAAACCAAGTACAGTCGGAAATTCATACAATTGCTCGCTGATCAGTTGAATTCTTTGCTGATAGCGTATTTCATATCCTTTCTCCACCTTGCCTATTTTGCTTAAATGCCACTTGCTATTACGTATTAATAGTCCAAAGATAGATCGGGGAGTCGTTGAAGCAGCCGAATAATATCTTGAAGCAATCGTTTCATTTCCGCGAACTGCTTCATATTGTACTGCTTCCAACACCGCAAACAACCTGCCGCATAGGTAAGGCGGTGTTATTCTAGCGTTATCTAGATCCATTGTCCATTCCCCCTTGTTTTGACTGATCAACCAGCTTTTTATTGCCGCTGCCTGTATCCATGTCATTGCGCCTCCTGCCTGAATTCTTCGTAAAATTTTTGAAGCTATCCTCTCGGAAATCCTTCTACCGAAAAGCGCCCAGTTCATCCAATCTTCAATATCATGCTTTTGAATCTCCTTGTTCCCGTCACGGTACATACAAGCCGCTAATAAATAAATACTGGATGGACGCGCCCCTGTCACTTGCTGTGCCCTAAAAAAGCGGCCAATTTGATTCTTCACCTGCCAGACAGGGGGCTCCATATATTCACGGACGACAAGTCTGGCCTTATTGGCAGACAACGACAAAATACTTACACGATGCAAGTTGGAATGATTCTCCGTCCCCCTGAAAGGGGATTCTACTATCCTGCGCACCGCCTCAGGATCAGGAGTCGCTAACAACGACAACGCACTTGCTAGCTCAGATTCATTTTGTCTGGCCCAGTACACATATGTCACATCGCCAACCTGGATCATATTCGGGCCGCCGCGTCGATCTTTGCTTGCATATTTCTGCAACAAAAATGAAAGAGCCTGTCCATATTTCTGTTCACATACAAAGCAAGTAGGGGAAATCTCCGAATTTTCCAATCCATATGAAAAATAGGCGCTATCGTTGGCGGAGATGAGCTTCGCCCTATCCTTGCCCAATGCAAAAGTAATGGAATGGCGCTTCACGGCTGGAGCAGAGCGGCCGCAAATGAAACAAACTCTATCCACTCCCCCTTTTAAATTGGCATTTAATATAGCTGTTGCCCAAAACTCTTTAACTTCCTTCGCTTCGTGAGGGAAATAGTCCGTTTCCGCTCGAAACAAAATAATGTCTTCAGGCTTCATGCCCTCTTGCATCCGCCAATTCTTACACTCTAGTATGTGCACAATCTTTTTAATAACATCATTTTGTGTGGCCTCGCTGCATTCGTTCAGCAATTTCAAGTACGCACGGTGACACTCTGCTGCTCTGGCCTCCGCTTTGGCATCACTCGGATTTTTAGACAATTGAAGCACATATTCCGCTTTGTCAGTCAGCAAAATGGGGGATACGCCCGAAGAACGACTGCGATCGGGAATAATTCGCTGATCGTCTCGTCCGGCCGGAAAAAACTCAAACTGGTCATCATTCGTAATAACAGCTGTCCATTGATAGCTTTTACGAGCGTAACCGATCGGCGGCAGATCATTGTCATGCTGTTCGGCAAACTCAACCAATCTGCGCATATACATCTAGCCATGCACCTCCTTATATAGATGTCCTGGCACATGCAGCACGCCTTTTTCCAGTTTGGCATCAAAAAAATAAGGGATGGCATATGCGGCTTTTTGGTCCGAATCTGTAGGAAACTTTATATCGAATAGCATCGGGCCAATGTCCATCGTATCAGAAATCGCCTTTTCATCATCATTGGGCAGAGAAAAATGAAGCGAGCATTCCCTTGTCCCAAGATAAGGCCGATGAAAGCACTGTCCTTTTGAGGCTCTTCGTAAAAACATGGAAGAGTATTTCATTTGATTTTCCATCGTTGGCTCCTTCAAAATAATCTCCGCTGTAATAACATAAGCTACATCACGCAACATAATAGAGTGACGCAACTGCCGATCATCATTCACTACATAGTCCCGCCTGCTAGTAACAATGTTGCCAGGCACAATCGAAGCTACTTCATTTCTCAAAATGGAATAATACTGAATTGGCTTCAACACATGGATGCTGATTACCCGCCACTTGAACTCAGGCTTCCAGAAAACCGCTTCCAAAATTCCCCTCGCGGCGGAGGGAGTTAGTACCGGGTAAGACACGCGTTCCGCCTTCGCTTCAACTCTGGTAAAAAGTGCATACTCCCCCCAAACCTTCAACTGCAATAATTGTCCCATTGATCAATCCCCTCCTTCTCCGCTCTGATCCATAATCCCGGTCTTTGTATCATAATCTCCGTTCCAGATGTACCACCCTTCAGATATTATATCTAATCGTTCTTGATTCTCTTTGAAAAAGCGGCTGTCCTGGTATACACTGACAGCATACATTTGCGCTTTACGATACCATTCCTTGGTTAAGTACGGCTTTTCTTTGCACGACTGAATTAATTTCTCAAGCTGATCTCCCTCGGCTTGATAATGGCGACAAACAACAGACACCGTATCCTGATCAATCATTCGAAACAGCCCATTGACTTCCTCGAATTCAAATGGTTCAAGCTTCCTTAGTCTGTATTTGTCCAGCAAATCATCTCCTCCAAGCGTGTACAAGCTGCGAAAATACTCTTCGAAAATCCACGGCTCATGCAATGCCTCCACGCCGTATTGATTCAGCAGAAGCTTCGTTTGCTTCGTCCCTTGGTCAAACATTCCGTGCGGCATCTCCCCTCCGATCAATTCAAAAATAAAAACCTTCCCCGTCTCTGGCCCGCCTTCTCTATTAGCCCTTCCTGCCGCCTGAACAATGGAGTCAAGTGGGGACATAGCCCGAAACACTGCTGAAAAATCCAAGTCCACTCCTGCTTCCACTAACGAAGTTGCAATTACGAGAATAGATTTTTTATTCCGTAAATCCTTCTTAATTTGTTCTACAACCTTTTTCCGGTGGTGGGGACACATCCGATTCGATAGATGATACACTTTCTGACTGTTCTCTCCTTGATGGGTTGCTTTGCGGTATACCTTATAGGCATCCTTTCTCGTATTCACAATACATAATGCTTGATGTTGCTCCCGCATCTTGATAACAAGCTCTGAAATAGTAAGCGGCTCTGCTATTCGCACATACTCGACTCGCTTCATTTCCGCGAACAATTTATCGCGGTTCTCATAAATTTCAATCGGCTTGCCCATATTGCCGACTACTTGGGAATTATGAAATGACAGCGGCGTAGCGCTGCACAAAACTACAGTGACATTGAAATACTCTATTAATATGTGCAACGACTTAAAAATTGGAGAAAGTACATGAATAGGCAATTTTTGAAACTCATCCAAAATAATTACACTATCAGACAAGCGGTGAAGCTTCCTCGTCTTGCTTGTACGATTCGAAAACATACTTTCGAAAAGTTCCACTGTTGTCGTTACGATAATCGGATATGAATCCCAGTTCTCCGCTGCCAGCTTAGCGCGCTCCATTGTCTCATTCTTATCATCCTCGTAACTCATCTGGGAATGGTGCTCTAATACGGAATGCTCTCCGAACACCTTTTCATACTGTTTTGCAGTCTGATCAATGATGTTCACAAGCGGCAATGCCACAATGACTCGTTTTTTGTTGAATCGCTTAGCATGCTCAAGCGCAAAAGCAATCGAAGCCAAAGTTTTCGCCAAACCAGTCGGTACAATCAATGAGCGAAAAAATAAAGGCTGCTTCGCCGCTTCCCTGCAAGCTGTGTAAACCTCGTTCCGACGAATATTCACCTTTGTATCTGAAGCATTTTTCCGCAGGTCAGTCATGTAGATCTGTAATTTATTATCTAGTTGCTGTATAGAGAGTCGTTGTCCTTTTCGCTTTGCGCTCTTCTCAGAATTGAAGTACCATTCTGTATCCAGAAAATCAGCATCTACTAACGCGGAAAAGCACATTCTGGTCAGCATTTCCTTATATGCCAATAAACCTTTACTGTCCACCTTCCCTGCTGGCGTCTTCACCTCGGGCTGCTGCAATATTGGAAAGCGCTTTAAAAGTGATTTTATTAGACTCATTTCTTGCTGTGATAACGCCGGAATTGCTTTTAAGTATTCTTCGGCGTTAGGTATCTTCTCATCGAACACCCTTCTCAAATTCGGCAGCCCTGCATGATGCCCAGCCACAAGTACAGCCGACATTAACACACGTTCATCTTGTGTATCACCAAGTATGGCACTAAGTACAATTGAACCTCCGAGCGCATGTTTGACCGACCCGCGAACTTTTCTAGGTGAGTTTATGTATTGCATGTATGGGGGCGATTTCTTGCCTAAATCATGTGCGATCACAGCAATAACAGTAATCCCGTACGGATCAAACGAGCGGCTAAAACGCCTGGCTCGAAAATAGGTCCCTCTTACATGCATATTTAAATCATGCGGTTCTTGGTCTTTAGTGACAGGAGCATGAGCAATATATCTAATTTTATCACCTTCTATGATTTATAAATTTATATATTGTGAAATTGTTATTTATTTTATAATCTCAATATAATGGAAACGTTTTCTATTTGCAATAGTTTTTTTAATTTTCTGAAAAATAATCAAGCCCCTACTAAAAAAACAAACTGCCGAGAAGTTGCTCGGCAGTTTGTTTTAATACTAACAAGTTCACATATATCGAAAATCTCTAACTCATAATTTCAATCCACGCACCCGCATGGGGTGCGAATCCGCTACTCCAGCATAGCACATAAGAAAAAATATTCAAAGCGTCTGTATTCTGTGGCTTTCATCATTCCCTCACCAGCAAGACTAAGCACTCCACATGTGCCGAGGTGACAGGAAGTACAGACTCAACTAGAAAGACATTTTCTCAATATTCAATAATCAGAGTAGGTTTAAATTCTGATAGATTCTCCGCTATAATATATTGGAAGACTTGACCTATAAAATATACTTCAGTTTGGTGATTGTAAGTCCCCTGGTAACTGCTCTCCCACTTTGTAGTTGCCCAACTGTGATTCGAGCGTTGGTGCAAGCAAGGCGATCAGATCGACCACGCCACCGTAAGAAAACGATCCGAAATTGGAAAACTTAAACGACCGGGTAATTGCCTTACAAGTCAAAATCGTCATCGTCCAACATTAACGATCTTCCTGACCCATGCTGGCTCACTCGTCGCCGCCCGTACGAGGCAGTCAGTACAGTCTGAGAAGGGAAGTGGCAGGAATGGAGCGATACGGGCTGAGGGGCCAGCCGTATATTTCAAAGTGCCAGCCACGTCACGAAGTCCGGCCGGTCGTACAATAACCCAATCTAGGTTGCTCCGTTGCACCGCACGCTCGGCAATGGCCTTGTCCTTGATCGCTTTCGAGAAGAAACGCCGATTAATGCGTATTACCCACCGATTGACTGCGGAAAGTTCTTTCCCGTCGCTCAGACCAATGCCGCTCTGCATGACTAGGCGCTTAACCCCAGCACGCTGATAGGCCTCAAGGATATTCGGGATTCCCTCGGACATGACGGTACCCGGCGAAAAGTTTGCCGCAAGTGTATTCATGATTCCCCTCGATTGGGGGCATTGCTTGAACGGAATCTTGAAACTGATTTACCATTTGCATGAAGGAAACTTAGCAGCATCTCAGTCGCGTCGCCTTCCATCGGAGCAAGCCATTGTCTGTAGCTATTGTCCTCGAGTTCATCGGCACTTGAAATGAATAATTACCGGATGTTACATTTAGATAGTTGGATATAGTCACTACTAGAAAAGAAAAGAGGGATGACACATGGGAATGCGCGGATACTACTTTGCTATTGATGAACAACTGGTGCAGCAAATCGCTGCAGGTGACATTGCATTGAAGAGTTTGAAAATAGACGATTATCCCGGACTGGACATTGATAGATCCTGGGAGGCGATTCACTACTTGCTTTGTGGAGATATTGCCGATGGTGAGCCCCCTTTTGGCTATGTTGTTCCGCTGACGTCAGACAAAGGCATCGATTTTGGCTCATTCGGGGCGTTTTCCTTGCGCGCCAAGCAAGTTGCAGAAGCACTTCAGGCTATGTCTGAGCTGGATGAAGCGCAGCTCCGCTTGCGATATGATTTCCCCACCATGCTCAAGGAAGAAGTATATCCTCTCGAGCCTGGCATTGTTTCAGACGAGGATGATGACGCGTTTTTTGCTTACATACTGCAGTATTTTAACGAAATCCGGCGTTTCTTTAGCCAAGCTGCAGCCGAGGGCAAAGGTATCATCTTCTATATTTTCTGATTCCAATCCTATCGCAAGCGGGTCTAACAAAACTCTTTCCTCACCAACACCACACAACATTCCACATGTGTGGTGTCTTAATATATCGACAAATAATTGCGGGCTTTGAAAGCTGTTTCAATCATCAAAAGATGTCCGGGTGAGTTTCACTTTTTACCATTAGAATAACGATCTTAACTTCTCTTTAATACTATTTATAATCATTTGTCCCGTGTTTACTTCTGTAAGTGTAATGTCCCACATCACGGAATTAGTAATCGGATTTGGGTCATCATTAATTAATTTAATGGTAAGTTCATTGGCTCCGTTTAGAGGGATTTGAAAAGTATCCTGATTCAATCCACTTTCAGCTGATAAACCCAATGAATAAATTTCTGTGCCATCTGCAATAAAAATGATGTCACTTCTCCCATTGCTTGCAGTGTCGATTACATCATCTGGTATAGCGGCATTGCCTGCTATTCTTGTATATTTGCCATTTAAAAGATACGTAAACTCGTTCGTTCTTGTATTTTTTCTACTGTATACATTGATTTGAGGCTCAACCTTTTTTCCGACTGAAGTAAAACTTAAGAGGGTTTCATCCCACAGTACAGACCCATCTTTTAATGTAAGTTCATTCAGGGCTACGACTTCGCCGCCTCCCTTTTCTAAATAATTATTGATGCCACCAACAATAGCAATGACTCCAATTGAAAGTACAATGGCTGTTAAGATGATTCGACAGATCCCTTTAAATTTATCTCGATCACGGCGCACTAACCGCTGTGCCAAAAATCCTACCGCCGCCCCTAATGTATTAATTATGATATCGTCAATATCAAAGGATCCTAAACGAGTAAGCATTTGTAAGATTTCAACAATCGTAATAGACAGAATAAATAAGGATATAAATCGAATGAAATTACAACGAAACAGAAGTGGGATGACAATTCCAAAAGGTATAAATGCTACAAAGTTGCCCAACTCAAAAAACCAAATTTGAAAGTTCCTTCCCATTGGAAAGTGTAAAGGAATCCCTTCAGGTATTAAACTATAACGCATGCTAGAATCTTGAAGAAAAGAAGCTCTGTTGAAACCTAAATACAAAAAATAGAAGGTCAAAACGGTATATAATGCTAACGCTATTATAGTGATTTTTCGTAACTTTCCTTGATACATAATGACATCCCTTTCTTTTTTGCAAAACGACAAATGTACGTCCAATTAATATTGAAATTGTTGCTACTTTGAGGACAGTTTATATACATGTACAATACGTACGATATCATTTTAGAGAACAAAAATAAAATATATGTTAATCTTCTCTTTATATTCCCTAATGATTGCTTTGATCTTAGACCTAATATGCCCCCTTTTATTCGTTGAATTCTGCCCTTAAATCAATCCGGACCTTTGAAGTAGCCGCTGAATATTTCATAATTATGGCTCAAAACCAAAATCAGATCTTGACGAGCCGCGGGTGTGTTGCTGCGGGCTTGCAGGGTGCTTCCCATCGCCATTCAAAGCCAGATTTCTTATCTCACTTTTCATAAGGTTGAAATCCGGCTTTAAAAAGCGACCACTTCGTTTGTCCAGCATCCCTGCATCCCTCCGCGGCACCTTTCGCAGGGGCAAGGAATGATTTTGAGATAGAGCCGTAATTATTTTTCAATATTGGTAAAATCATTCTCCTATGTTAGCACGATTAAATGAAGTAGCCTAGTTATTTTTCCCAACTAGACCTGTTACTACAACATTTCTCCCACAGACCAATGTTTGACTTAAATTCATCCCTTTTGGTCAGCAGAATTTACATGATAATCTGTATCAAAACAACGGATAGATTTAATGCAACCAATTTCATTATTAATCGTTAATAAAAGATAATAAGCTCATTGAAATTGAGAGGAGAATTTAATTCATGAAAACAATAAAAGAATGGGGAATAATTTTTCTAATTGCAATCGTTGCGTCATTTACGATTAAAACATTTGTCGCAGAAGCTATGGTTGTTCCAACTGGCTCGATGCTTCCAACCATTCAAATTAATGACCGATTAATTGTTGAGAAAATAATATGGATGGATGATTATCAGTTTGGTGATATTGTTGTATTTTATCCACCTATACCCGAGAAAGTTAACGAAAGGTATGTAAAAAGACTCATAGGAATTTCTGGTGATGTGATTGAAATTAAGAACGGGGCACTGATTCGTAACGGTGTAAAAGTATCGGAAACTTACTTAAATGAGCCAATTCGATATGAATTCGGTCCGATTACTGTCCCCGAAAACAAATACTTTTTTTTAGGTGACAACCGTAATGAAAGTTCGGACTCTCATTTGTGGGCTAACCCTTTCGTGGATAAAGAAAAGTTGATAGGGAAGGTAGTTTTAAAAATTTCAACGCATTTAATTGATAAGAGGGATTTAAGGTAAACTTTTTGCTATCTCCGATCGAAGCCAATCCTAATGACAGAAGCAACGTCATAACTGTAGTATTAAAAAATCGTTCTTCATTATATCAGCCTCGCAATAAAAGGATGTTCCAGGAGTCTGTCCGACGAAAACCGCAACTTGTATAGCTCACGCATTATTCCCAAGGAGTCCTTCGGACAGACTCCTTGGGTAGTCACTTATGTCGAATTCATATGCAAGGAAATCAATGGATGGGAGTCTGAAAGCGGCTGTGCGATATGATCCGTTTGATCTGAGCGACCCCATCACTCAGCGTCAAAATTCGCAACCTTCGTAAAGTAACCGTTGCTTGAACCCAGATATATTGTGCCGTCTAGTCCGGTGATCATCCCGTACTCGAAATACGGATAATACGAATCAAGCCAGCCTACTCTGGCATCGCTCAGTCTCCAGGCAATCGACCCGTCGGACTTGTTCAAGGCGACTACATCGCCGGCATGATTGTTGACAAGCAAATAGTCCCGATAAGGCACAAAAGCACTGCTGTTTACATCCGTCTCCCAGATGACTTTGCCTGTGGCAAGCTGCGCCATTCGAACGTGTTCGTCTATCGAATAATAGATATAGCCGCCATCCACTTTTCCGCGCCACCCGCTGCCGTTAACCGTCCAGATCGCGTCGCCGCTCTTGGCTTCAATTAGGGACGTAGCGGTGTCCCCGCTCAAGTGCAAGGGCTTGCCGTCCCGCGACTTCACCTGAAGAATATACCGGTCATTGATATGGGAGTAAATATAATAGCCTTCTTCGTAAGGCAAACTCAGCTTCTCCTTGCCTGTGGCGATTTCGGTCAGCACCCACGCGTCTTCAGAAAACGTCCATACTTCTCCGGCGCCCGGCTTAAAGTTCCGCCCGTCACCGCCAAGACCGTGTGAGGTTCTGAGTTCCCTCTTCCTGTTCGTCCATGCGGTCTTGCCACTGATCGGATCAAGCCCGATCACACCCGCGCTGATGCCGCCATCGAGTCCATACGGCCCGATCTGAGCCAGCAAGCGCGACTCGGCAAAGTAGCCGGCATGCAGATAGACAGCCTGATCGAAGGATCGCTCCCACATCGGTTCACCGCTATCCATTTCCCACGCCTGAATCTTCCCTCGCCTGCCGCCGGAGTCATCGCCAAGCGCCACGCCTACAGCCAGCGTCTGCCCGGCTGCGGCGATCCCGATGCCCCAAACCTGGTCTTTATCGGTCGCATATTGCAGTTCTTTCTCCCAGCGTTTCTCCCCGGTCTGCGTGTCGATCACATGGACTCTGTAGATCGTCTTCCCCTCATATTCAGGATTGGAATCATAGCTCATGAAGGCGATATACTTCTCATCCTCAGACATCACATAGCCGATGAGACTGAAATCCAGATCGACCTGCCATACCTTCGCGCCCGAGTGACGATTAACCGCATACAAGTTGGAGTCGTAATGCATCCCGCTGAATCCACCGTCATGACCGGCGATAAGCAGCAAGTTTTCCGCCTGTCCAATCAGGAAATTGTACGCCATATCGCTTTGAACGCGCCATTGCCAATCGAGCCTGCGCGATGCGATGGACCGATGCTCGGCATCCTCAGCTTCAAAGAGGTATCCGCGAAGTCCCCCGTCTTCATCCCACGTCATGACAAGTAGCGTTTCTGCATGTTCATACCGCCATTGTTCCAGCGTCTTCATCGGCTCGCCAGTAGGTATCACATTATTAGAAGTCTCGATAAAATGGGGCTCGCCGAACACTTCGCGAATGCGCTTCTTGGACTCCCCAAGCCGCAACAGGCTGTTCACGGCTATTTCGAGCAAGTCGGAATCAAGCTTTGTGTCTGCGGACAAGAGCGGTGTGTATCCGCTGTCCGCCTCTTCATCTGATCGCAAGAGCGACTTCTTGATCCACACCAATCCGGGAGATTGGTCGGCTTTCTTCGACAACGGCGCGACGGCGCCATAATAATCGCCGTACTCTTCAAAGATATAGACGGATTCCCCCTGCACCAGTTCTGCCGCGGACAACCCCGCATTCGGGTACCATTCCGCCGTGCCCGATCCGGTCATAATCATGCGTTGCGGTTTGATCTCTCTGATTTCCATCGCTTTCTCGGTCAGATACCATAAAGGCACCCAACCGCGGCTGCCCTCTAGGTCCAACTCGGCGAAGTGCGCCATCAACGATTTGATTTGATACGATTCCGACACGCTTGTCAGGAATGCAAACTGCGGCGTTGGCGCGGATTTCAGGTCGAACGCCGCTCCATTGCGCTTCACGCCGACTGTTTGTCCGATCTTGATCCCGTTCTTGGCGGCCAGCTGGCTGTCCTCCGACGATGTCCCGGGTAAATTTCCGAAGGCAGGAATATAGTTATGTACATTGCCGTCCGCGTCTTCATAATATAAGACCGCATAGATCAGCTTGCCGTCTTTGGACCATTCAAGGAACAACTGCGCCTGCAGCACATCATTCTGAAATGCGGTTAAATCCGGCGTAATCAGGCCCTCTCCCTCCCGAAAAACAAAACGGTAATCCTTATTCGCGTAATCATAGCGCCATATATCGACTTCGATCCATTGTCCGTTCAGGTAATCGCTCAACGTATAGGCATCATAAGCCGGGCCCAATTGCTGCGTGGCTTCCTGCTGCGTCATCCCGGCATGGAGAAGACGGCTGATTTGGGCTGTCGTTCGCGGCGCACTGCCCTCTACCGCCGAAGACTGCAACGGTTGCTCCCAATCCGCCTGATCATCCCGCAACGTCATATCCTGCCGGACGCCAATCGGGTCGTCCGCCGCAGGGCGCTTGCCCTCGCATCCTCCGGCTAAGGCCGCTGCCGTCAACCCTATCATTAGAACCGTAATCCATCTAATACGTACCATCACAACGCCTCCGTCCAACGTTAGATTTGATACTTAGAGCTTGCTAAGAAACGCCCTCTTTCATATGCGATCTATTCGCTCGAACGTAATTTGCCAATCCGATGAGCCAATTCCCGGCTAGGAGTCTGTCCGACGAAAAACGTAACTTGTAAACTCTCGCATATTCAGATGTTTCATACCGAACGTGGGAAAGATTTCGATAACAAGCTTATTTAATAATTCCTTGACCCTCACCCTTAGGGGAGAGTTTATAATGCATATAGTTCAAGTTTGAAAGGGGTACTCTATGCAACATTATAACATGCATATAGGACAGCAGAATAATCAATTAAAATGGTGGATAACCGTCCCTTCAGGCTGGGGAGTTTTCGTGCTTGCTTTGTTTCTTGCTACTTCGCTCGGAACAATCGTTCATCTCAAGGGAGCTTCAGAACTCATGAGGCAATGTATACAAGCAAGCATAGTCTCACTCATCACTGTGCCATCCCTCTATTTTCTACTTAAACATACGACTAGTAGACCATTCCGCTCTATTGGACTGTCGCGATGGAGGCAATCCATTCCTAAAGCCATTAGCGGAGCAGCGCTCGTGATCGTTCTTTCTGGAGCAGGGTTCATTCTCGCACACTTATTGGGCTGGATCAAAATCACGCAATTTCATTTCTCTCTCCCACTAGTAATGGCATTGTTCTTGAATATGATCATCGCTTTCTTCTATGAAGCTTTTCCAGAGGAATTAACTTTCCGAGGCACGGTGTACCATGCTCTAAAGGGACAGTTTAATAAAATCGTTGCTTTAATTCTTCAACCGATCCTGTTCGTGCTAGCTCCAGTTGCTGTAAGCGGGCTACAATATCTCACAGGACAAGAATCTCTCCCTATAACATTAGATTATATTATACTATTGTTATCTTTTGGATTCATTCTTCAACTCCTACGTATTGTGACAGGAAGCTTATGGACCTCAATAGCCTTTCATGTAGCCTTTCTCGAAAATTCTCGGTTCTTCGTACTGCAACGCGAGACACGCTTCATCACCTATGAAGAAATCATACCAGGTACAGGTGAATTATTTATCATCTTCTTTATGACGCTTATTGTTGGTATTCTTATATTAATAGTGGCTGCAATGGTCCGTAGAAATACGATTCGCTGGCACCGGTTCGGGGGAGACAACCATGTATAGTATAGGACAGTTAGCCAGTTTGGCTGGGATAACGATAAAAACACTTCATTATTATGAACAATTAGGCTTACTGCAACCACAAAGGAATGAGAAAAACGGATATCGAGTATACCACAATGTAGACATTATGAAGCTTCAGGAAATCACTTTATTGAAAGAGATGGGTTTCCTTCTCTCAGAGATCAAAGAAATTATAGGGGCAGGGACAAGCCGATTGGAAAGGGATAAGGCTGCGGAAATGGACAAGGAGCACATATGGAAAGCAGCCATTGCAAGGCAGCTTGAAGCGCTGCAGGTTAAGCAGGAAAAACTTCAAAAGGTTGAAACACTACTAAAGACAGCACAATATTCAATTGAAGTAACTGGCATTATCCATGTAGAAGATATTATGCGTTTTGTTAAAGAGCTAGATGCACAGGCCTTGTCAAGTAGAGAACAATACCGTAGCAAGCATTTCAGAGAGGAAGAGTTAGCCCAGCTTCCGTCACTTGAACACGATGACCCGCTGGCGTTGGAATGGGCTGGGCTACTCAACGATATTAATAATCATGTAACGGAGTCTGCTGATTCTCCAGCTTCTCGCCGACTTGCGGCACAGATCATCGCCATGTCTAACCGTATGTTTTCGGATAATGAAGAGCTTATCGCGAAGTACTGGGAGTTTATACGTCCTCGTAATGACGGAACACCTTCTCTATACGGGATGAGTAACGAAGTAATGAATTATATCGAACGTATTTTAGAGAGATATAACCAAAATTGCGGGCAATAATGTTTTCATTTACAACTTGAGCAAGGCTCGATCATTTCATTTTAAGGAATGGCATTTGCTCACAAACTCATTGACGCTCTTTTTCGATAGCGGACATACCCCCGATGGGGGGATTCGCTCATTCTGGTTTAGCCATCCCAATCGACGATATGACCAGCCTGCTTCAAACACTTTTACCGGCAAAAAATTAAGTTCTGCTATGGACCGAGATTAGAATGATTGCCGTACCACGGACGACAAGGAGAATAGTCCCTCATCGCTTTTTGGGGGTGTCGGTTAACGGGGCAATGGTATGGAGAGCAACTGCTGGACAAAAGCAGAAGTGGTTACGGTGTTTACGTCATAGCCCTGCGATTCCAAGAGTTCCTTATATATGCTGTTGCCGCCCATTGAGAACAGGGGTTGCATCACCGTTTCAAAGAGCAGCTTTTTCTTGCGGGTAAAATCTTTTTTAGGGTTTTTGACATAAGGTACTGGTGCGGCTGACATTTCTCGTATGAGGGATGTCAGCGTTTTTTTTGAAAAAAAAGCCCGAGAGCCGAAGCCCCCGGACCTAAACGTTGCTTTCTAAATCAATCCCGATTTCTCCAGAAGCCGCTTGACGATGACGGCAACTTCAGCTCTGGTCATGTTGTGCTGCGGGTCCAAATTGCCGTTTCTTCCTATGACTAATCCGGCATTCACACTTGCCGCCACACCACTCTTCGCATAGGCGGAAACAAGATTGGCATCCTTGAAGCTCTCCAGCAAATGGCCGGACATTAGCCAATTAATGAAACTTAAAGAAAACTTTAAGTTCGCGAACTCGAGATAAAATTGACTAGCTGTTAAAGCCGCTATGTTCGCGCTTGCATCGCATTTCTGGCAACCAGCATATACCCGCGCCCCCGAACCGTAATGATTCTCTCAGGGTTGTCAACGTCAGACTCGATTTTTTTGCGTAAATTACTGATGTGTACAGCGACCGTTCTCGTATCCTCCAGACTCTCCGTTCCCCATACGAGCTGAAACAACGCATCGACACTGACGACGCGATTAACGTTTTGCGCCATATAGGCCAGTAGGCTGAACTCTTTTTTTGATAAAGAGATGGGTCCACTACCCATGTTGACGGTCTGTGCGTAGAAATCCAGTGTCAAACCCGGTATCTCCAACAGTTGTTCACTTCTGCCCGTCGCCACTCTGCGAAGATGAGCTTTGATCTTGGCCATGAGTACTCCTGGACTAAACGGCTTGGTCACGTAATCGTCACCACCATAGGATAATGCGCTGATTTTCACCTCGTCTTCCTTACGACTGCTCAGAAACATGATCGGCACATTCGTGTAGCTACGTGCGTTCATGCACCAATCAATGCCGTTTTCATTGGCTAGCATTACATCCAGTACAATCAAATCCGGCTCGAAAGACGCAAGCAGCTTCATAGCTTCGGTCCCACTATAGCTGTAGGAGCATATAAACCCCTCCCTCTCACAATACACCTGAACAATCTCGCATATATGGGGATCATCATCGACGATCATGATTTTGTAATTGTTCACCACACCGTCACCTTTCTTCATTTACTATGCAAGGAAGCGATACATAGAATATCGCCCCCGTCTTGCCGTCGCTCGCGGCTCGAATCTTCCCGCCATGCGCTTGTACGATTTCCCTGCAAATTGCCAGACCGAGCCCGCTGCCCTCTCCCACACCCGGTCGAACATACCTGTAATTGCGATCGAAGATTTGCTCGAGCTGATCTGGAGGAATGCCCGCACCAGAGTCTTGGACGCTAATGATCGCATAGCGTGTATGATTCACCTCGTCCACAGCTAGCGCAATACGCACCAGTCCCCCCTTGGAGGTAAACTTCATTGCGTTCGACACTAGATTAAACAAAACCTGCTCTAATCTCTGCGCATCCATCTTGACAACAGGCAAGTTAGGTCGTTGATCTTCCGCATCTCCGATATCCAGCATGAAATCCAACCCTGCGTCACGCACGACCAGCACATATTGTTTAAAAAAACCACGCAAGAAGTGACTCGCATGAACCGGCTCCATTCGGTACGAGATTTGTCCCGTCTCCAAATGCGACAAGAAGGACAACTCCTCGATCATGCGGTTAATTCTTATCGTGTTATCCCGGATATACTTCAGATACTGTTCATTACGTTCCGGCTTGACCCTGTCCTGAACAGCTTCTACATAACCAAGCATGTTGGACAGCGGCATACGCAGATCATGCGTAATATAGGCAAGAAGCTCTTTTCTCCCTTGCTCGGAGTGAAGCAAATGGTCATACGAAGTGCGGAGATCATCATGAGCTGCGGATAGTGCTTGTGTGCGTTCCTGCACGGTCCTCTCCAAATTCATGTTCATATCGGTCAGCTTGTTGTTAGCGTCCTGCAGCTCCCATGCAATCCTCTCCTCGTTCGATGCCGCCCTCGTAAATCTCGAAGAAAGCAGAATCATCTGTGCGATTGTAAACACCAACAAACCAAGCGGAAATGTATTTTCGATCGGTGACCATTCGTTGTAATATAGAAAATCGTTAATGACCGTAACTAAAGCAACCACCGACACAAACAGGAAGATCAGCACTCCCTCCATACGCCGCTTAGCCGCTATGAATAGCCCAACTATAAGATAAACGATATGTAGAACAATCATTACACCAATCATCGGTAATGATTGCGTATATATAAGTGCAGGGGTCACCACAACAAAGATACAGAATGCGCCGGTTACAATCCGCGTGCCAATATGAAACCAACGCGACACATAATTCGGAAAGATGCTATCAAAGTAAATCGTGATGATATACCCACTGCTGCAAAGAATAAGGTATTCGATCTTGAACTGCAATTCCCATGGAATGGCCGGCCACAATTGTGTGATCAAAAGCTTGCCGTCCAACAAGGATCGGATACCGAACAACAAAGTGAACAAACCAAAATACAATGGAGCCCGGTCTTTACGTCGCAATATAAACAACAGCAGGTGATACACGCCAATCACCAGCAGGCTGGCGGTGATAAACATTTCAGCAGCAATGGTCAGATTTGTCCTAACCGTTAACACATCATTGCCGCCCAATTAAATCGGAGAATACTCCTCATTATGAACCAAACCCCAATCTACAGGAGCGTAATAAGTTAGTTAATGATCTACATTGTATTATCTTTGAAGAAATATATAGCTTACTCAATCCACTCGCTATTAGAAATAATCCTTATATTATCACTCCAAAGAGCACCTAGATCTTTTTCCAAACTTTCAAAAAATAGGAATGAACGCTATGTACCTTCAACAAAACCTTCCAAAAAAACCTCACTGCCCACAGGCACCCAACTGCTTCCGTTGTATTTCATCACGGTCACCTCACTGACGTTCGCACTATCGGTATAAACAACAAAGAGGGTGCCTCTTCTGTCTATTACTATCGATGTATTCAAAGCAACACCTGCCGAAAAACCCGCACTGCCCACGGTCACCCAGCTGCTTCCGTTATATTTCATCACGGTCACTTTATTGGCGTTCCCATAATCTTTATAAACAACATAAGGGGTGCCGCTTCCGTCTATCGCTATCGATGTATCCTCAACAGAACCTACCGAAAAACCCGCACTGCCCACGGTCACCCAACTGCTTCCGTTGTATTTCATCACGGTTGCTTTATTGAAATTCCCATAATCTCTATAGACCACATAAAGGGTGCCGCTTCTGTCTATCGCTATCGATGTATTAAGGGCAAAATGTGCTGAAACCCCCGCACTGCCTACGGTCCCCCAACTGTCTCCGTTGTATTTCATCACGATTGCTTTAACAAAGTTCCCAACATCTGTATAAACAACATAGGGGGTGCCGCTTCTGTCTATCGCTATCGATGTATCCTCAACAGAACCTACCGAAAAACCTGCACTGCCTACAGTCTCCCAACCGCTTCCGTTGTATTTCATAACGGTCGCTTTATTAGCGTTCTCAATATCTTTATAGACCACATAGGGGGTGCCGTTTCTATCGATCGCTATCGATGTAAAATCAACCTCACCTGCCGAAAAACCTGCACTGCCTACAGTCTCCCAACTGCTTCCGTTGTATTTCATCACGGTCGCTTTATTGGCGTTCTCAATATCTTTATAAACCACATAAGAGTTGCCGCTTCCGTCTATCGCTATTGATTTCGAATAAGCCCCACTTGCCGAAAAGTTTATATTGCCTACGGTTTTCCATTCCATGAAACCAACTTCTTGAACCGTCGCCTGCCGCCCAGGCAACAACGGAGTCTCATTACTGACGACCAACATCCTGCTCGGGATAAACCCTTTCGGTTTCAATTGATGCTTACTTGCTTTCATAGTTGTACCTCCACGATTCGGGATCAGCAGCACTTATCAAGAAAGTGATACTAAATACCATAGTGATTGTATTTTATCATGGTGGATTAGCCTGCTTATGAAATCTAAAGAAAACTTTAAGTTCGCGCTTGCAACGCACTTTTGGGAGATGACACATCGTTTGATGAGGATGGAAAAGCACAGAGTTGTGTTGAGGAATTCATTACATTAAGTCGATTGCAAAGCTAGCAGAAAAACAAAAAATAGCGGCATAAGGGAGGTGATCCCTACGCCGCTATTATTAATGAATTCAATCTTTAGGTTTAATTTGGGTGACTGTAGCTGTATGGTCACACTACCAACCTTAACGCTATGCTCGCGCTTGCATCGCATTTCTGGCAACCAGCATATATCCGCTCCCCCGAATCGTAATGATTCTCTCAGGATAGGCAGGGTCAGTCTCGATTTTTTTGCGTAAATTACTAATGTGTACAGCGACCGTTCTCGTATCCTCCAGACTCTCCACTCCCCAGATGAGCTGAAACAACGCATCGACACTGACGACACGATTAACGTATTGTGCCATATAGGACAGTAGACTGAACTCTTTTTTCGATAAAGAGATGGGTCCACTACCCATGATGACGGACTGTGCGTAGAAATCCAGCGTCAAACCCGGTAACTCCAGCAGTTGTTCCTTTCTACCCTTCGACAACCTGCGAAGGTGAGCCTTGATCTTGGCCATGAGTACGCCCGGACTGAACGGCTTGGTCACGTAATCGTCACCACCATAGGATAATGCGCTGATTTTCACCTCGTCTTCCTCGAGACTGCTCAGAAACACGATCGGCGCATTCGTGTAGCTACGTGCGTTCATGCACCAATCAATGCCGTTTTCATTGGCTAGCATTACATCCAGTACAATCAAATCCGGCTCGAAAGACGCAAGCAGCTTCATAGCTTCGGTCCCACTATAGCTGTAGGAGCATATAAACCCCTCCCTCTCACAATACACCTGAACAATCTCGCATATATGGGGATCATCATCGACGATCATTATTTTGTGAGCGTCCACCACACCGTCACCTTCCTTCATTTACAATACAAGGAAGCGATACATAGAATATCGACCCTGTCTTGCCGTCGCTCTCCGCTCGAACCGTCCCTCTATGCGCTTGTACGATTTCCCTGCAAATCGCCAGCCCGAGCCCGCTGCCCTCTACTCCCTTCTCCACGCCCGGTCGATCATACTTGTAATTGCGATCGAAGATTTGCTCCAGCTGATCTGGAGGAATGCCCGCACCAGAATCTTGGACGCTAATTATCGCATATCGGGTATCATTCACCTCGTCCACAGCTAACGCAATACGCACCAGCCCCCCCCTAGAGGTGAACTTCATCGCGTTCGACACTAGATTAAACAAAGCTTGCTCCAGTCTTTGCGCATCCATCTCGACAACAGGCAAATTACGTCGTTGATCTTCCGCATCTCCGATATCCAGCATGAAATCCAACCCTGCGTCACGCACGACCAGCACATATTGTTCAAAAAAACCACGCAAGAAGTGACTCACATGAACCGGCTCCATTCGGTACGAGATTTGTCCCGTCTCCAAATGCGACAAGAAGGACAACTCCTCGATCATGCGGTTAATCCTTATCGTGTTATCCTGGATATACTTCAGATACTGTTCATTACGTTCCGGCTTGACCCTATCCTGCACAGCCTCGACATAACCAAGCATGCTGGACAGCGGCATACGCAAATCATGCGTAATATAAGCAAGAAGCTTCTTCCTCCCTTGCTCGGAGTGAAGCAACCGGTCATACGATGTGCGGAGATCATCATGAGCTGTGGATAAGGCATGCGTACGTTCCCGCACGGTCCGCTCCAAATTCATATTCATCTCAGTCAGCTTGTCGTTAGCGACCTGCAGCTCGCGTGCAATCCTCTCCTCATTCGATGCCGCCCTCGTAAATCTTGAAGAAAGCAGAATCATCTGTGCGATCGTAAATACCAGCAGACCAAGCGGAGATGTATTTCCGATTCGTGACCATTCATTGTAATATAGAAAATCGTTGACGACCGTAACTAAAGCAACCACCGAAACCAGCAGGAAGATCAGCGCTCCCTCCATACGCCACACAGCCGCTCGGGCCAGCCCAACGATCAGATAAACCATATGTAGAACAACCATCACACCGATTATCACTAACATTTTGGTATATAGAAGTGCAGGGGTCACCACAACAACGATACAGAATGCGCCGGTAACGATCCGCGTGCCAAGATAAAACCAACGCGACACGTAATTGGGAAAAATGCTATCAAAGTATCTCGTCATGATATAACCAATGCTGCAAAGAATCAGGTACTCGATCTTGAACTGCAATCCCCATGGAAAAGCTGGCCACAATTTTGTGATCAAGAGCTCGCCGACCAGCAAGGATCGGATACCGGACAACACGGTGAACAGACCAAAATACAATGGAGCCCTGTCTTTGCGTCGCAGTCCGAACAACAGCAGGTGATACACGCCAATCACTAGCAGGCTTGCGGTTATGAACATTTCGGCAGCGATTTTTAGATTGGTCCTGACTGTTAACACATCACTGCCGCCCAGTTCTATATATTTGGTGATGCCGCCTCGCTTATGATGGAAGTTGGCGACTTGCACAACCAGCTCGACCCTGTCATTCTCGGGCTGGAAGAACACCAGCTTCGTTGCCAGATGCGGTATCACGCTGCTTTTGTGCTGACCAACTACACCGACTTCTGCCAGCAGCTCGCCATTAACCCATAATTTATACGCATGAAAAATGGTAGGCATCCGCAGAGCAAGCCGCCCGTTCCGATCCTGCTCGTTAAGCTCAATGATCACCCGAAAGGTTGCAAAGCCTGTACCGTTCAACTGCTGACCATCTAACCGATAGCCTAGCCAGGAGCTCGGGATGCTGATCCAGCGGTCATGATTTCCGTCCCTTGCTAAGCGATTCTGTATGTCCTCAGGCGATAGCAGCTCTTGCCAGTAGAACGCCCACTCCCCTTTTAACTTTAGCGGATTCTCACTGACATGAACCTGCGTTAAATCCAGAATGCCTTCTTCACTTTGGAACTTAGGGGAGTCCGGTGCAGAGATGACGGCATAGCTTGCAACCAAACCAACAACAACGGCAGCAGCTATATAAAGCAAGATAGGATAAGAACCGAATCGAAGAATACCCCTCATTATGAAGCCTACTCCAATCTACAAGATTCGCTATAATAAGTTGATTATCTAAATAATAACATCATTAAAGTAAAATGTATCCTGCAAATATCTACGAGAGGTTGAACACAAACAACACGAAGAGGTCCTTTTTTGAAAGTAAGAAAAACCGTCCACCCCCGGACGGTTCATTAACGTGCAAATCCAAGTTTTAAGCAAGAAAAAGGGAACGGGTAACGAAGCATACTCACCAATGCAGATCACAGCGGTAGATTCAGACACCATTTTCTTCCCCACAATGTGGTGTCTTGCTTCGAAGATATTTCCCATGATTTTGCGGAGGCCCCATAGCCTCCACTTCTTTCGTACGACCCGGTTGGCCACCACAAACACAGAAGCCCGAATACTAAATACATTCGGGCTTCAATATACAGGTAAATGCGGCTCTTCACTACTACTTCCTTACGAGCGACACACAGCACTCCACATGCACTGAGAGTCTATCACGGACTAATTTCCATTTTCATCTACCCCATAATTTTTCTTGCTTCTAAACTCATCGAGCAACGCACGCACTTCGTTTGTTGATTTGGCGTTCATTAAGCTGTTCCTGGGTTCACTTGCCGCTCGAAGCCTTCTCCGCCTGCCGCAATGGCCTTGGCGGGAGGAAGGTTTTCGATCTTGACCGGGGCGTACAACGAATTTGCGTTTCCATGCCCAAGTCGCCCTTCGGCCCCAAGTCCAAACGAATAAACATCGCCGTTTTCCTTCAGCACCAGCGAGTGGTTATTGCCAGCGGCTGCGGAGACCTCATTTGAAATCCCGGCAATGACTTGCGGCGTATTGCGCGCCGCGGTGTCGCCATGTCCCAATTGTCCCGTAGCCGGTCGACAAAACATCGCCGCCTTCCGTCACAAACAACGTAAAATAATTGCTTGCCGCCACCGCCAGGACAGGGGCGTTCACATCAACGGTCGCCGGGACGTTTTGATTGTTTGTATGTCCAAGCCCCAATTGCCCCAGGTCGTTTTGTCCGAAGGCCATCAAAGAAGCAGGTGCTGCGCTTGCATCCGGCGAAAAGGCCCGAGCTACGCCGGAAAAGGGTAGCAACGGTTGAAGCAACACGAGGATTAAAGCCGAAACAAGCAGTCTAGACAGCATGGCAAATATAATAGCCCCCCTCTCCTGCGAACATTAAATCGATAAGCAAGTTCTCCCGTGAAAAGCAATACCTTTCGCTCCTTTCATCGTCTTGCAAGCTAAAAACCTCTCGGCGCGCTCACTTCGTTTCTACCTCACCAACAACACACAGCACTCCACATGCGTCACCGCAGACACCGTTGCGTTAAGTGACTGCTACTTCTGCCTTCACAGTTCGGGACTCTCACCCTATAGACTGCACCAATGCTGGGCGCACCACAAAAAATCTCCCTTTGGTTAATTCCAAAGGGAGATTTTCCATTTCATTTACTTAATAGCCTCTGTTACAAAATTTTTGAATATGGTGGCCACTGCCGCTCTGTCGGTATTTGCCTTTGGTGCGAATGTGTTTCCGCCAATTCCGCTTATAATGCCATAGCTTTGGATTGTTGTCACTGCATCCTTAGCCCAATCGCTCACCGCATTTGCATCTGCAAAGGCTGCCTTGTTTGTGACTGCTAATTTAATGCCTTTGTACTCAATATAGTTATGAAGCATCACAGCCATTTGCTCGCGAGTGATAGGTGCACCTGGATCAAATCTTCCATTCCCTACACCTGACACAATCTTTTGATCAGCTGCCCAGGCAATTGCAGCGCCATACCAAGCATCCTTATCTACATCCACAAATACTGATGTATTGTAGCCAGTAAGGTCTGCTCCCTCTATATTCGCAATGACTTTGGCAAACATAGCTCTTGTCATTTCGTTATTCGGTGCAAACTCATTCTCACTTACTCCATTGAAGAACTCGCGAGCTGCTACAAAGTTTACTGCATCTGCATACCATTGTGTGCTTAAGACATCTGCAAACTCCACTTTATTGTAGCCAATAACAAAGCTGGAGAAGTGGTTAACCGTCATCTTTACTGTACCAGTCTTAGCATCATATATTCCCATGACATGTTCAAGGTTTCCGTTCTTGTCCAGATAGTAAACTACAATAGCGTTTGGATTCTCGCCTTGGCGTAATGTGTACGGAACGGATACGCTCGCTAAACCGCCATTGAAATCACTGATCTCTTCATCACCGCTTGTTACTGTAAAATCGAATATCGGTCTGTCCGCAATCCGCTCTTTAGTAACTCCAGACACTGAAAGCGTGCTCGAATCAACAACGCTTGTTACTGTAAAATCGAATATCGGTCTGTCCGCAATCCGCTCTTTAGTAACTCCAGACACTGAAAGCGTGCTCGAATCAACAACGCTAGCAGATATCTTTACATCGGCCTTAGCCGCTTCAGCAATTGTTTTTAGAGCTATATCGTCAAACGTGATGGTTGCAATTGGCGATGCAATGATAAGTGCTTCTACCCGGGCTTCGGCTAATGCTCGAATCGATTTGTTTGGAATCATCAATTCAACTGTCTTCGCAGTTGCATCAGCTTCTACTTTGATTTCAACAGTGGATGCTGTACCGTTCGCAGCTTTCGCGAAAGCAATTGCTTCTGCTAATGCTTGTTCAGTTAGAGCTGCTGTAGCTATGCTGCCTTCAGAAGTATGTGTTAACTCGGAAGTAACGCTAATTCTGTTCTGATCTACTTTCGGTGCGCCTGGTGTTGGAGTTACTATTTCATTGTTACTGCCTCCTATGCCGCCATTACCTTCATTGCCTGTATTTCCTGAACCATTATCTACATCTTTATAATCAGATGCAAGAGAACCTATAGATAAAGAGCCCAATTTTTCTCCATCTTTAAATCGATATACCGGTCTTTGACCATTTTTAGTAAAACGTGCCTCTGCAATTGCAAATCCTTCATTATTGGAACTAATATCGACACCACTTGCAGGCAGGATGTGAATAATTTGTGGCTCTTTCTCTCCATTGAGAGATATTTTTGCTGCACGATTATTAAATCCATTATCCGCAACAACCCACAATACTTTTTCATAGGTATCATAGTCAAGGGCCATTGCTCCACCAAGCTTGCCGTCAATATCAGCAATTTGTACAGAACTTCCATCTTCATTTAAAACATAGGCATAGACATGACCATTATCTTCTAATGCCACAAAGAACACACCACTTGAAATTGCATTTGGATAATTAGTTGCATCAAAAACTTTATTCGTATTTTGGTCATAAAGCTTACCATCAACATTTGCGTTTGAAACCCATTCTACAGCTTCAATACCCATATTGGCAGAAACCTGTGGCAATGAAGCAGTTAAATCCCACTGCTGTAATGCAACTAAATCATCGCCCTCTTTATGTGGATCAACTTTCAAAATCATATTGAAGTTAACGCCCTTAACACTATTATCACGTTCAGAAGCAATATAGACAAAACCATCTTTATCTACCGTAATTCCTTCTGCATCCGGACCTGCTGCGCGTGCATTGTCTGCATCTTTTTGGAATCGAACACGCTTGCCGTTTTCAAAACCTTTTGCAAAACTTAACTTTCCATCTTTTGAAACATCCAATATCCAAAATTTACCTGTACCATTATCAACTGCATATAATTGACCCTTAAAGAAATCCAACCCTGAAGAATCTTCTAAAAATGTTGCTTGAGTGTCGAAAATTACAACTTCACCATTACCTGGCCATGCAATAACTTCAGGGATGCCTTCAAATTTATTTGCTGCACCAGGCGTCGCTTCTTTTGTATTTCTATACTCGTGTCCATTTACATCTGGATACAATCCCCAAGTAGGATTTGTATGATCTGTCCATGTTGTGCTGGCAATTAACCTATCATTTTCAAACAGACGTACAGAATCATTCTTTCCAAGTCCAAAACCAAATATTTCTTCTGTTACCACCAAAAATCCATAGGCCGGAATTGTTGTACCTTCAGGGATAACATATTGATTTGCATCATTATTGTCTTTAATTACGATTCCCGAAATATCTAAAACTTCTCCTGTCGGATTAGCAAGTTCTATCCAATCAGGTCCATTATTTACGTCGTCTGATTGTACTTCATTTAATGCAACAGGATTTGTTATAATATTTGCTTTTCCCTTAGTCGAAGTGGGAAACTCTATTAATTCGCCTGTTCCATCTGGAATACGTGCGTATACACCATTTGCATGCAATACCCACGAATATTCTGCAATGGACACACCATCTTTATTAAAAATAGTAACTTTATCAGCCTTTCCTAAACCAAATGTAAAATCCTTATTTTGATCAAAAACATAAAATCCACCTGGATTTAGAACTGTTCCATCTACTACGGGTGTTATATCTGCAGCATGTCCTACTGGGTCGTCATCATATAAATACCAACCAGATAGATCTACGGCTGTTGTTCCTACATTATAAACCTCAACCCAATCCGTTGCATCGTCGTTAGACTCTACTTCATTGATTACAATCTGAGGTTTATACCAATCGTTTTTTTCGCCCTTTGTTTCTTTCGTTAATCCAAACGAACCAGTCCCATCTGGATATCTTCCGTAAGATGCTAATGCTTCATCGCCTTCATAACTTGCATGCGCAGTCCATGAATATTCATCCAGTAACTTCCCTTCATTGTCATATAAACGAATAGAATCTCCTGAACCAATCCCGATTGCTGCTTGGAATTCACCTGCAACATAAGCATCTGTCTGATCATCATATACCTGACCAAGCGTATCTGCCTCAACTACAAACAATCCACCTGCTTGCAGCTTTGTTCCTTCTTCAAATTTCCAACGATGGTCATCAGAATTGTCACGAATTTCATAACCTGAAAGATCCATCTCTTCTGTTCCCAGATTAATAAACTCTACCCAATCATCCGGCGAAGAATTAATCTCATTAATTACTAACCTATGTTTAGGCAACTCTTCTTTTTCTACAATATTTAGCTCGCCTTTGGTTGGTTCCTGATCAACAAATTCTCCTGTACCGTCCGGAACCCTTGAATATGTACCAGCTGCATGACCTGAATAAGTATACGAATCCAATAACGTATTGCTACGATCATACAAAGAAACGGTATCATCTTTTCCCAAAGACAGATTATTTAACACAACATCATGTTCAACAACAAGAATTTCGCCAGCTTTTAATACAGTACCATCCTCAACACGCCATTCCTTATTTTCTGCCACACGCTCTAAATCTTTATCATCTGTAACAAACCATCCACTGATATCTATATCTTCATTGCCAGTATTAATTATTTCAATCCAATCTATATCTGTAACTGTATCATTAGATTCGATTTCATTAATAAAAACTGTATTCTCTACTTCTGACGCCTCTACATACTGCATTGGAAATAATACCATGGATGCAATAATAAACATGTTTAACATTCGCATTACTTTTTTCCTGTTTTTCATTTTCACTGCTCCCTATTCATTTTTATGATTTTATTAGGCGCTTGCGAAACGCCACAACCACGTTTGGACTCGTAAACTAAGCTTTATTCCGAGCCTCTATTTTAATAATGAGACATCATTGTAAAATTCAAATGTACTTTACGTAATAAGTTTGTTAATTTTGACGTACGGCAATTGCTCGTACATGCGCTCAACGGTGATGTTATTATTAAGGAATCAAAAGCCGATATTAAAGTCCCTCATTCTCTTTCTCCTCGTCCCCTTACTTTTTATTCGAATCAGGGCGCCGCGGATTGACCGTGCCAAAGATATGATACGGTGTTATCCCATTTGCAAATAGGCTATCTACCAACTTGACCAATTCTTCCGACGATAGATCTTTGCCGTTGCGTATCCAAAGGCGAAACATAGATATTAATGTTGATATGTAAAACTCAATTATGTATGGTGCTAAGACATCATTTGTTGGAAAGTCCACAATCAATCTCTCAAAGGGAATTTCTCTTTTCAGGCGTTCAACAAAATGAACAGAACCATAGTCGCCCAAGAGGGCTTTAAGAACTGAAATTTCCTCTGCATTTTCCAAGCATTGAAGTGCATCTTGGAAAGTATGTGTAGAAAACTCTCTGCCTGCCATTTCCTCGTTAATGGATTTCAAGACACGCTCTTCAACGCAGTCCAACAACTCATAGATATCCGTAAAGTATTGATAAAATGTACTGCGATTATATCCTGATTGGTTAGCGATCTCTTGAATGGATATTTTTTCAATTGGTTTTTGGCTATATAAATCACAGAATACATTTATAAATGTTTGCCTTGTTTTGTCCGTAATTTCAGGTTGCTTATTCATTATTTGCCTCCATTTTTCTGTTCAATCGATTATACGACAGATATTAAAAATCTGATGGTTGATGACCGTATAGTGAATCTATACAATAACATTATACAACACGTTGTTTGATCATTAACAAGGATTAATATATATTTTTAGGAGGCAATATGAGAATTTTATTTTTCGGTAGAGGTGTAATATCGACCCAATATGCTTGGGCTTTTGAAAAGGCAGGGCATACAGTTGAGTTTTACGTTAGAAAAGGGAGAAAAGAAACCTTCGGAAGCAACATAGAGCTTGAAATGTGGGACGCACGAAGAGGGAAACAGCTAATAAAAGAAAGCTGGAACGTCAAACTGCATGAGGAGATGAGTCCAAATTATGATCTCATTATTGTGAGTGTCAACACGGAACAACTTCCAGAAGCAGCACAATTACTATCGACTGCTGCTGGAAACACCCCTGTCCTAATATTCAATAACGTTTGGCAAGATTTGAAATCATCGATCTCACCATTGTCTATGAACAATGTTGTCTTTGGGTTCCCAGGAGGAGGAGGAGGCATTGCGGACAATAGGCTTAGAGGCGGCTTTTTGAAAATGCTATTTCTGGAAAAACCACGGGTAGGCACTGAACAAATTAACAACAAGGTCAAAGAACTATTTGAAAGTGCCCATTTTAAAATTAGTTGGATAAAGGATATGCAAAACTGGCTATGGGGTCACTTTGCCATGAATGCGGCTATAGAGACCGAGGTGTTAAAACTGGGAAGTTTTCCAGCACTCATGAATCATAGTGACTCATTCGCAAATGTTGGTAAGAATATGAGGGAAATTATCCCTGTACTTAAAGCAAGAGGCGGAAAGATTGATACGATTTCTCTATTGTTGACTAAGATTCCACCGGCACTTCTCGGCACGCTTTTTAACAAGGTTATTTTTGCAAAGGGCAGCTTACCACGACTTTTCATCGAATACAACAATAGTAAAGCAGGTTTTGCGGTACTTGAAGTTGTGAGAGAAGCAAAAAAGTTAGGTATACCTTTACCACGTCTTACTGTGGCATTTGAAAACAATGAACAACACAAAGCTATTGAAAATTCCATATCATAAAAATTTGCAGGATTCTCTGTCATCATGCGGATAATTTTGGCCTTAGATTCTATTTTGTTCCAAGCCTTTCCTTCATTGAGCTTAGCTTTTGATTATCGTGGTATGCACCCGCCCGTATCACAGCGTTAATACCACGAAGATTTTGTACGCTTTCTATGGGGTTGGCGTCCAGAAGGACCCAATCGGCGTTTTTGCCAGTATCCACGGTCCCCATATCATTCATCCGGTCCAGAAATCCAACCCCTTTCAGGGTTGTCATCTGAAGAACATGAAGCGACGGGATACCGGCCTTCTCCAACTCGTCAAATTCCTGGTGGAGCGAATAGCCTGCCGTGTTCCAACTGTCTCCGGAGCCCCCGTCTGTGCCCGTCATCATCTTGATGTTTATGATCAAATAGAAATAAGGAACTCCTACGCTTCGGCGCCTCACACGAAGCGCTGGCTCCCGGGCTCCGAAGACTGAACGTGGAGATCGCCTCCCCCTTACTACCCGAGTCGCTCATTTTGGACTTGGATTCCACCGTAGAGACGGTCTACGGCAACCAACAGGGAGCGGCGGTTGGCTTTAACAGCCAGAAGCGCGGGCGTAAGAGTTTCAATTAATATGTTCATCTGATCTCGTACCCCAACACCATACACCTGATAAACTGGAAAACTTGATATTGTTCGGAAGAACATCAACTCTACTAATGATTATATAAAACTATTCTCCATCCGACGAACGGAAGCCTCATCAAATGCCCTGCGCTGAATTAATTACTTTGGTTATAACAAATATAGCCCGAACTTTAGAAGCTTTGGGCAAAGTAGCTATTTATTAAAGCAGATAAATGTGGCTCCAAAACACTACTCCCTAACCAACAACAACAGCACTCCACATGTGTCGACTCCCGTATTTTAAACACCAATCTGTAACTTTAACATCGCTGCTTCCACTCTCAACTCAATTTTCCGCTGTAACAGCATGCGCGATACGCATCACCGTATCACCGCAAAAGCGAAAAAACTCTTCATGAAATATATCCATGAAGAGTTCATTCCATAGGATTCCGCTTATAGAATCGAGGGTTCGTGAGGGTGTCGATTCATAATGATATCGATGTCTTCACCACTAAGCCAAAGGAAGACTATTTATACGAATCATACTTTGCACAATTGGCTGATGAACGCCCTATTTGCGTCCAATTTATACCAATTGATGTGGTGTATACAGTTCTTCTAAACTCGTGATTTCTTCAGGTGACAATTTAACCGACAATGCCGAAACCGAATCTTCGAGATGGCTGATTTTGGTCGATCCGATAATCGGGGCTGTGACCTCTTCTTTTTGCAGCAACCATGCAAGAGCAACCTGTGCGCGTGGAATTCCTCGGTTAGCGGCAACTTCCGCAACTCTTTCCGCGACTTTACGATCAGCCTCTTCCGTTTTAATAAACAACGCCTTTGCTACCTGGTCATTCTCGGATCGCGAGGTCTGCTCATTCCAATCACGGGTTAACCGACCTGCAGCCAAAGGCAGGTAAGGAGTGACGCCAACTCCCTCATCTTTGCAAAGGGGGAGCATCTCTCTTTCTTCTTCCCGATAGAGCAAGTTAAGTCTATTTTCCATGGAAATGAATCGTGTCCAGCCATTGCGTTCTGCGACATGCTGAGCTTTCGCAAACTGCCATGCCAACATGGAAGATGCTCCGATGTATCTAACCTTGCCCGCCTTAACTAAATCGTGAAGAGCCTCCATTGTCTCCTCAATTGGCGTATTAGGATCCCAACGATGGATCTGGTACAAATCAACGTAATCTGTCCCAAGCCGTCTTAGACTATTATCAATTTCGGTCATGATGACTTTGCGGGAAAGCCCCATTGCATTCGGGCCTTTGCGCATTGGAACAAATACCTTTGTACTGATGACGACTTCGTTACGACGAGCGAAATCATTTAAAGCACGCCCGAGAAATTCTTCACTTGTTCCGTCGGAATACATATTAGCACTACTAAAAAAGTTGAAGCCCAATTCGAGTGCCTTTTTAATAATCGGTCTGCTTTGCTCTTCATTCAACGACCATGGGGTATTGCCGCGTTCAGGTACTCCGAAGCTCATAGTTCCAAGGCTTAACTTTGAAACCTCTAATCCGCTACGTCCAAGTTTTACATATTCCACTTGATAACACACTCCTTAAGTATAATTGGAAGGTATCCACAAAGTTGACGTGTCAACTAAGAATTTTTCGGATCGCTCTTTTGGTTGACACGTCAACCTGTATGCACTTTAACACCTTGCGGTTGATATGTCAACCGTGGTATTATACTTGTATGGATATAAACGAATTAAACGAAGATGAAATGCGAATATGGAATATGTGGAAAGGCTCCTTTAAACGAATCTTCGGTCGCGTTGTGAAAGAGATGTCTGAACACACAGGACTATCTGAGGGGGATTTTGGAGTATTAGACCGGTTAGTCCAATTCGGGGACGGTAAGCTTCGGCAACAGGAACTAGCTGACTCTATGGACTGGGATAAGAGTAGATTATCCCATCATTTAACTCGAATGGAAAAACGTGGTATTATTCTAAGAAAACCATTAGACGCAAATCGCGGTGTTCAGATCGTCATTACATCTGTCGGAAAATCAGCTTTGGATGATGCCCTTCCCATCGTTTCAAAGGCAATACGCAAGCATTTTCTGGATCAATTAACCGATCAAGACATTGAGTCGATTACGAAGCTCGCGGAAAGAACAAAAAAGTGATCTTAGCCTCAGGTAGAGCCCTGTTGCCTTGATCGCTTTTTTTTGTGTTCTCCATGTCCATGCTACATATATCGAAACCGACAAGAAACTGAACCAGTTCCTTCCCTCTATCAACACCCTCCGAGCTTCCCCACAACCAAATTTTTCGCCGTTACTTGTGGTACGGTTCTCCGCGATTTACCTTAACTGCTCGTTAGTCTAATAACAGACCTAAGTGTACAGAAATATAAAAATCAAAACAATTGAGCAATACTGTCACATCTCATTTATTGATCCAGAACCATCATTATTAAGTACTCCACATGTGTCGAGTTGACAGGGAGTACAGGCATTAAAATCGAACTGGAATGGCATTTGCCCTTGTCCCCCTATCGGGCGTTTTTTCTTTATTCGGTAAATAGTATTCCCGGTGACGTACAACGTCATATGCGGCGAATGTGGGCTACTGACAACGAAAGAAGAAGACGGCTCGGCGGGGAACGTCGTCCTTTCGCTTCCGATCGAAAAAACGATAAGTTAAGTATAGCCGGGCATGTCACAATATGGAACATGACATTTCAAAAAATTGCGCGTGAATTAAGTACGCCTTTTGTGGCACCGACATACACCCGTTCCCCCGGTGTACCCCTTCGCGATTACGTTTGAATTTCAGTTTCAAAAACGAATAGACGCCGATCATTTAGACCGACGCCGATTAGTTCTTCAAAAAACGGTAAACCCCCTTTATTTCGTCACGATAAAGTTAGGGAGATTTTTTTCAAGATACTTAATTCTTTCCGAATAATCTTGTTTTGCATGAGTTTCCGAAAGTATATTGTTCGACACTAACAAGTCATAAAATGATTTCAGCATCTGGGCTGATATAGCGGAAGTAATCATCATTCTTTGACCGTCGATCAGAACAGAAGATATTTTTTCAGGCTGTACAAGTTCAATCTGTACGCCGTTCCTGTCGATTATGAAATACATCTCTTTTACATTTTCAAACACTAAATGTTTTACTTCTGCCCCGTTTGCCAAGCGACTCTGAACTTCTTTCATTGAATAGCCCGGAATCGGATCATTTATCAGCAGCCATTTTGCAAAATCTTTTGCATCGACTTCATCTGTATCATATTTTTTCCAAACCGCGCCATTATCTTTGCTTATCTGTATTGTGTTATCCATCATGACCCGTAAATATATTTCGTTGTCCACATAAACTGCACGATACTTTGAAGCCATAAGGCTATCTATCAACTTCGGTACATCATATTTCTTGTTGAATGTTAAATCGTGCGGCATTAAATCTGTAGTGGTGGCACCTTGAGATAATGCGGGCACTATTTCTGTAGTGATGGCACCTTGATATAATGCCACTATTTCGGCTGAAGGTTCGGCTGTAGGATTGTAGACACCCGTAGAAGCTTCCGTTTTGTCCAATGCAGAAGTCGCAAAGATGATAACGACACTTGCTACAAGTCCAATAGCGAGCAGCGTCGTGGTAATAGTGATTCTCTTGGTTTTCATGATCGATATAATCCTTTCTTCGGTCGAGTTTTTGGAAAAGCTACTAATCATCGGCGACAAACCGATTTTCTTTTCTTCCAAACGTACAAGTGCCCTAGCATAAGTAGGTTTCGTGTCTTCCCCAAATTTTCGTATGACTGTTTCATCGCAGAATAGCTCGATATCACGGTTAGCAAGGATATACATAACCCATACAAAAGGGTTGAACCAATGGACGCATACGCTAGTGGCAAGAATCCATTTTTTTAGTGTGTCGAATCGCTTGATGTGCGTAAATTCGTGGGTCAGGATAAGCGCAAGTTGTTTCTCATCGTCATAATCTAAATTTTTCGGCAAGAGTACAACAGGTCGAAAAATACCGTATGTAAGCGGAGTAGAAATATTATCGAGTTGCCTGATTTGAACATCTCGCCATAACAAATTTGAATGCTGCCATTTTCTTATAAAATCGTTTCTAATAGGTACAGCCATTTTGTAGATTTTGCGATACCTTAAATGCGGAATGATAAAAAATAAAGCACATAACGTAAAACCAACTAACCACACCCATACAATAGGCGATATTTGTGAAGCTGTCTCCAATGGCATAATCGGCGCGGTCAAATGTTCTGTAATTGGTGGCATGATTACCGTAGTTCCATTAACAAATGTTGAACTTTCTCGCGTGGAAATCAATTTTGGCGCTGTAAACATTCTGCTTATATGTTCCGCTGCCGTAAAAATGCTAAATTGCGATTGAACTGAAACAGGTACAAGCAATTGAATTAATGCAACACCCCAAAGAAACATAAAGGTCATTTTGGGCAGCTTGTGAATAAGCAAGGAACGTAAGAAAATCACTGCAAGAATAAAGACAGAAGCCGAGATACTTATTTGAAGTAACGACATCCCATCACCTCATTCCATGCTATCAATAAGACGTTTCAAGCGGTTAATTTCTTCTGTCGACAGTCGTTTCTGTCCCAACAATGAAGCAATCAGTCTGTCGGGGGCGCCATCATACATTTTATTTATCAGTTCCGTTGTTTCGTGTTCTTGAGCCTGCTCTCGTGTAACAACCGCATGGCAAACGAAATTAGGCTCATGCCGCTCGATCGCCCCTTTATCAAGGCATCTCTTGATGATGGTATACGTTGTTGTTTTACTCCAACCTACTTTTTCTTTTGCAATTTCTGCAATTCTCTTTGCGGGGGTATCGCCTTCTTTCCACAAGATTTCCATAATATTAAGCTCGCTATCGAATAACTTCATAACCAAATGAAACACCTCGTTCATATATATTCTACTGCTGTAGAATCACATATTAACATTTTACTGTAGTAGAATCGTTTTGTCGATAGAGTCCTGTAATTTTCTTACACCAGTTCCAGCTTCCACATGCAGCCCTTCTTGATTGGCTTTGAATTTTTATATTCAAAACGAAAAAGACGCCGATTATTCGACGTCAATCCATCGTTTAATATCGCTTAAATATGCCCATTCTTCGGTGTTTCCGTCCGCCCATATGATATAGGCTTTACTTATCCCGGCGTCGATTGCCTCGACCGTAAAGGCGGTATAGGCGTCGTTCAGTATCGCCGGGTATATTTCCCCCTCGACAAAGGTCATCGCGGTTGTATTCACGCGTTCCCGCTGCCTTTTCGACGGTTTAACTCGCGATACAATGAACCCTTAGTTACGCCCGTTAAGTCTTGTATTTCAAGTACCGAATGAAGCTTGCTTTCGTATAGCTTGATCGCCTTGTCTAACTTCTTGGCGTTGGTTTTAGGGCGCCCGCCGTTCCTGCTGTGGATACCCGCGCGTATGCGATCTTCATTCGATCGTCGTCCCCTTCGTTATGTATTGTTCGAAAATAGTATCATAAACGTATGTTTTCGTTAATATGATTTTGGAACGAGTATCGTACCTAAATTAAAACGGAATAGGGGACGAATCAAGACGATTCGGAATCGTTTCATAAATAATCGTTTTCGAACCGTTGGATTTTGTTATTTTAAGTTCAACGTAGGGCTGAACTTTACAAAGTCCGGCGTAAAATTGAAGCCGATAAACAAATTGTTATTGATAATGCCCATCCTGCACTAATTGCAGAAGAAGATTTTATAGCCGTTCAAGCACTCATGAAGAAACGGGGCAAACACAAGAGTAACGGCAAAGAAAGCCTGTTCTCGTATATCGTCAAGTGTTCTGACTGCGGAAGCGGGATGCACTTCAAGCCCGACAGGCGTAACGGGGCGTATATTTGCGGCGGTTACGTTAAGCATACTTCGGCTTTCTGTTCGTCCCACATTATCGAACAACTGAAGCTTCTTAATGCCGTAAGAGAAGACTTGCAAGCCATAGCCAAGGATACGGTTAAAGCAGAGACGCTTTTCGGTATCGTTGAAGGCAAAGCTGCGGAATCCCAAGTTGCAGTTGCGAAGGAATTGAAGCGGCTAGAAAAGCAACTTAGCGAGACTAACGCCCGCTTCGATAGCTTACTGACCTTACATGTTGACGGGGTAATAACCACAGAGCAATTTAAGCAGCAGAATGATCGTATACCCAACAACAAGAAGACCTTGCAAACAAAAAGGCAGAGCTAATATTGGCGTTGGAATCGAAACAGAATTTCGATCAACAGTTACACGCATTCAAAAAAGAAGTAGGACGTTTCATTACGCTTGACTTCGACGACGAGCAAGTAATGAAACAAGTCCTACAACGGCTAATCCACAAAATCGAAGTGTTTGAAGGCGAAAGAATTAAGATTCACTATAACCTTACTAATCCTTACGCCACCAACTAAGGTACAGTCTATCGGGCTGTATCTTTTCTTTCAAGTCTTACTGTACACTCCACATGTGTCGTTCAAAGTATAGGAATGCGGTTCCCCCCTTTCATTTCTGGATAGCTTTTTTTGTTTAATCATCTTACTCTCCACCGAATTCGTAAAGCCTGTTTTATAAATAAACATTAATCTATGCGGGTCAGACTGTGCAGGATCAGTTGAATCCCCTACAATAACCTTCTCTACAATGCTCTCAAATACATTGCGGTCAAAAGAAGAAAGCACCTCATACTTTTGCAGCACCTTTCTAAGATGCTCCAGTCTCTTCTCCACATCCAATTCCTGCCGCGAGCTTTGCTCTAGCTGCGCCTGCTCATTTAACAACTCACTAAGCTGGCTCTCCAACTCCGCATATTTGCTCTCATAGGTAGCTCGATCTATTTTCTCATCTAAGCACAGGTCCATGAGCTTACAACGCTTTTGCTCCATGAGCTTGATTTCATTATTCACTTTATTTAATTTCCTCAAATGGTTCTGGTTACCGAGAACAGTCTCCATGTGCTTCATCAGCTCATCTAATACATCCATATGATTGCTGCACAATCTTCTGTAGGATTCAAGAAAAGCACTCTCAATGACATTTTCAATTACAGCCTTGCTATGAGGACAATACTTCTTTTCTTTTTTGGTTGCCGTCACAAATTGCCAAATCGTCTTTTCATGCGTCGTACCGCTATGCCAATTACGCCTGGATAAGTTACTACCGCAAAACGCACACTCCAGCTTGCTGCTAAAAGCAAATTTCCTGCTGTATTTATCGCGTTTCCCTTTTTCAACGCCTCTTAGTCTTGCTCCTCTTCGATGCAAAATAGCCTGTGCTTTTTCAAAAACCTCTTCACTCACTATTGGCTCATGATGATTCCTAATGTAAAACTGGTCTTCTTCGCCATAATTCTCCAGTCTTCTCTTTGAGATCGGATCAACGGTAAAGGTCTTTCCTTGAAGCAAATCGCCCTTGTACTTTTCGTTTTTAACGATACCAAGAATCGCTGTATCTTGCCAATTGCTTCGACCCGACCTCGTTTTATAGCCCGCGGCGGTTAATTCCTTAGCAATCATATAAGCTCCGTAGCCCGCTATGTAACGCTCGAATATATAACGAACCATTCGGCTTCCTTTTCATTTATAGATATTTTCTTTGTCTGTACATCATAATCATAGCCCAAGCAGCTTTGAAAGCCAACTAGCTCACCGCGCTTCATTTTCATCTTCAAGCCCTTTTTCACGTTGGAGGATATATTTTCAACCTCTTGCTGTGCCACTGAGCTTAAAATGACCAATAATAATTCGCCATCCATTGTCATGGTATTAATGTTCTCGTCTTCAAAGAATACAGCTATATTCTGCTCCTTCAGCATCCGTACATACTTGAGTGTATCCAATGTATTTCGAGCAAATCGGGAAATGGACTTGGTAATAACCATATCAATTTTTCCATTCATGCAATCATCAATCATACGTTGGAAGTTCTCACGCTTGTTGACCTGTGTTCCAGTTACTGCCTCATCTGCGTAAATATCAACAAGCTGCCAATCCGAACGTTTGTTTACCAGCTCAGTGTAATAGGCAACCTGCGATTTATAGCTGCTAAGCTGTTCCTCTGTATCCGTGCTTACTCTTGCATATGGGGCTACTCTTAAAATATCGGAAAGCCCTCCAGTTTTTCGGTCAGTTATTTTGCGGCTGGCCTTAATCACTTCAACTTCATATGCCATTGTTAATCCTCCTTCAGCTCTTATTATCTCGGAATCAGTATAATAAGACTGGGTGCAATCAACAATTGTGCGAATCAGGTTGTCAGGTCGGAAATCACACCATAGTCTTTCATGATCTTGTTTTTGAGCGCATGAAATTCCTGTTCAGTAATCAGGGATATGGACAATAGCTGCTTAAGCATAGCAATTTGCATGCTATATCGGATTAAATTATGCTTCATACGATACCTCCCAATAAAAAAATCGAGAACATTCATCATTCAAGGGATTCGTTTAAGAAAACAAATAGGTATGCACGAGCTTGAATGAAAGGGGCATACGAATGCCCCTTCTCCTCTGTTTTGGTTTGACAATTTACTTATCCGGCGAACGATGGTTAGTCGTTCTCATAGGTTTCTAACCTCTCCCAGGTTCTCTGCGAGCTGCCCCCGTTGCGATAAGCTGTGGCTGGACAGAAGTATCATTATTTCTCCGTATGGATCATCGCCTTAAATGGAACCATCATTTATTTGCTGCATGGCAAAAATCGCTCGCATCCTATTCATATAGTTAAGATGGTCATGGCGCACCTACAGGTTGGCTTTCTCCTTTTGGAGCACGCGAAGAATGTACCGGATAAGATAGTATTTTGTTTTCAAGGTGCGATGAGGTTTTATCCCTCTACCTATCATTTCAATTTTCAATCAAAATCGGACCCTCATAAATATAAAAATCTGCAGGATGAAACTGAGGAGTTTATTCTCTGAGGATAGTAAGGCCTTATAAGCTCAAGCAGATGCCGCTAAGAAAAATTAATTCACCTTAAAATAGAATAATTTAATAACAATGTAGAACCAAATTGGGGATGACGAAGATACATACGATGAACTTTTGGAGATTTTTGATGAAGTTTGTGAACTCATCAGAGAGCGTATAAGACGGGAGGATTGGGCATTAGATTTAATTTCCAACTAACGTTAAGCTCTCAAGATTAAAATATCTTGAGAGCTTGTATACTGACAGTAGATTGAGGATCATAATACACCCTATTATTGAATATTTATTTCTGAGCTACTTTTCATCAGCTTCCACTCTACAGTTCGTGTCCAAATCAATTTGATCTTTACTATAAGATTTGAAATGAATATAACCAATTTGTTCCCCTTCTAGTCCTGATTTGTTTTTGATAAGACTCACAAAATCTTCCTCGTGGCTGCTTATCATTACCTGCTTGTGCGCAACGACTTGGCTGATAACATCGATAAATGAGAATACATTGATGTCATCCATATTTTGAAAAGGATCATCAATTCCAATCATTTCAAGTGGCGTCCACTGCTGGGATAATGCCAAAGATAAGAAAATGCAAACAGCAAGAACATTAGCCTGTGCTGAGCTAAACGTTAAACTTGCATTAAATCGGTAAGCCAATTGGTCTTCTGGGAGATTAGCCAAATTTGCTGCATCCCCGCTATGTTCGCTCATTAATACAAAAAGCTTACCTTCCCTCGGAACCAAATGTACATGCTTATAAATAGCATGGGGACTGATCTGCATGAATAACTGATCAATTGTTTCACTATAATTAACCAAATAGTCAGTCATGATCGTGCTGCGAATCTCATTATGGCGTTCCCTTAGTATCTCTAATTCCGATTCTAGCTTCTCATAATGTTCAATTTCTGTGTCCGCTGCTTTAACATAGTCGTTCAACTTACGCTCTTCTATTCTTGCCTTAGCCACCTCACCTTTGGATATAAACGCCTCCACCTTTTCAAGGAGATGTTCAGCCGCAGCATTAAGCCGTCCAAATTGCGTTTTTTGTTGATAATATTCATCAATCCACGATTGTAGTCTAGGCTCTGACTTATTAAATTCAGGAATCAGTGCGATTATTTCTGTTGCTTTTAAGTTTTGCTGGTTCCATTTATGCTCTAATGCCGTTAGTTGACTCGACACTTCTTTGACATCCTGCATGCTTTGTTCGATTTGAGCTCGGGCTTGCAACAAGTATTGATCTAATTTTTGAATTTTAGCAATTAGCTTTTCTTCTTCATTGGTTAGATAATGAGCTCTCTTCCCTAAAAGCTTTTTTTGCTCTTCCATCCAACTGATTGCGATGCTTCTCTCGTTTGTCAGTCTCAATAACTCAGTTCGAATTTCATCTAAAGATTCTAATAACTTGAAAGTAGTCGAATGGTTCTCTAGGAATGATTCCATCGAATGCTTCAATTGCGTGAGTTTCTCCAGAGATATTTCCTGTACCCACTGTTCAACCAAAGCGCGCTGTTGTTCAATTATTAATTGATTCTGGTCGTATGACGTCTTTATTTCCATCATCTGTTCAGCGATTTTTGCTAAATCTGATTCGATTTGATTTAGCTCTCTATCAAGCTCATTCTTCCTGCCTGACTTCTTCATTACTTCCTGTTCAAGAGCTGATAAATGATGACTTGCTTCTTCCCATTTTAGACGAACTACTGAATGAAGATTCTCGGAAGTTTGAAAGTTTGTTCCGCACACAGGGCACGAACTACTAGTTTGCCCCATCAAAAAATGCTGTATATCATGAATCATTTGATCTATGGTGTTTTCTTTTCCAGAGTCTATTTTGCCAGATAGAACCGCCAGTTCAGTTTTTACTAGCTCTAGATTTTGTAAACCAATTCCTTTTAAGGTGTCCAGTTCACTAGTTCGTTGTTTCAATTCATCCATTTTTTCATAAAGTTGTAGTGAAACCCCAATTCGCTCACCTATGTCGATCTTAATTTTAATTTCAGAGAGATCCTTAATCGTCTTGTTAAAAGCCGTTACAAATTTCTCGATACTTTCAAACTGTTCTATCACCATTAATACTTGAGGATTTTTTTCAATGGCAGTAAGCTTTTGCTCTGACAGTTTAATTTGACTGTTTAAATCCTCAATGTCCCTTTGCCTAGATATATATATTCTACGTTTTTGGATCAAAGACTCCATCTCTGATTTATTTCGATCAGCCAGAAGAATGCTCTTTTCCCGACGTTTCATTTTTGAATTAAAGACTTGCGTTAGCTCATTAAATTTTTGTTGTTCGATGTAATACTGCTTTTCTGTCAAATCAAACAACGGTTTAGCATCCTTTAACATCAAAAGAATTTGATCACTACGATCCTGAAGTTTTGTTATACTTTGTCGCAATTCACTATATGCAGATAACGTTTTATCATCTACTTTTGCCGAGCCTGACAATGTTTGAGGAATTTCCAATCCGGATTGACGAATATCCTCAAGTAAGCCAGACAATTGTCTTTCTAGCTCCTTCTCTGTCGTCCCCCCTAATTTTTGCAACAGAGCTTCCTTTTCTTTGAGCAGGGTCGATACTTCAAGCCAAGAGTCCTTGCTCCCTTGCCTATCTACATTTATTCTCCCTTTCTCTTCTTTAATTACTTGCAGCGATTCTACTAAATATTTACCAAAATCACTCCCGTATTTTTCTATACCAAGAACTTTCTCCATCAGTGTGAACCGCTCTTGCGGATTGCTGGCAAGAATGAACTCATGTAGTTGATCCTGAGACAAAATCTGTGTTGTGGAAAAATAGCTTGGTAAATGTTTGGTTTTGTCTATACTTGTCGGTTGCTCTTCGTCCCCGCCGCGGAACAGAATTTCACATATTTTAGTGGTACCTTCTTTTACCCCGTAATTCGTTCCATTAACTTTGATTTTCGTGGTTTGTGTTGATGGACTCCTCTGTAATGTTCGGGTTATCTTATGAATAAAATTATCCATTTCCAACCAAACTTCGACAGATGCACTCACTCTTCCTGTGCCTTTGACAAGCGCATGTTCATTAATAAGATAGTTGAAATTCTGATATTCGCTTGAGCCCCTATATCTCCTAATTTCACCCGTAAGACACCATTGTATAGCATCAAACAGCGAGCTCTTTCCATGTCCGTTTTGACCGCCTACTAGAATCAATTGCTTTTTGGAAAAGTCAAATATATATTCTCCTGGAAACACTCTAAAATTATTGATAATAAGACGAGAAAGTCTCATTATGATCCCCCATCCCCTTTCAATAAATTTAGGATATACTGTTTCGTATCAAGCTTATTATTTATCCTAATCAAGTGCTCTAACTGAAAGTACCCTTCCACTACGCGACGAATTTTAGGGTCTAAAGATTGTTCAATCAATAACTCAGTCTTGAATTTTTCTACAAAATCAAATCCTTTTTTTGCGTAAATATGCTTAGGTTGAAAAAAGGGCACCCTTTCCAAATCGTCTATGTTATGTAATACATATTTACGGCAAACTTTCGCATTTTTCTCTACTCTGTTCATTTCCATAGGTATTTCAGGTAGTAGCCCCGATTCCCAGTCCAACACAAGAAGAAAGTATAAATTATTTTTATATTGAGCAGGTAAAAGCTCCAGCAAATGAGAAATCACAAATTGATCCTCACGCCAATTTAAAAGAAAATGATGATTGCTCGTGTATGTCTTAAGCACGGCTATACGCTCATCAGAAAACCATAACTCCAAATCAGCATTGAGGTGCATATCTAATATAGAATCGTCTTGGACGGGAAAATCTGTTTGACTATTTTGAAAATCTGCCATTTCAAGGCGCTTTCTTAATTGAATCGGATTCATTTTTCCAACTCCCTCTTGCTAATCCTTTTTATCAAGTAATATATGCCACCCTGCCCTCATCTCATGATCTTGAAAAGAGCGTACATTGGCCGGTTGATTAAATCGGCTAATTACAAGATTAATCTTATCCTGTTTTTGAAACTTGATGTTCTGAGGCTGCTCCACTATTTCGCTTTCATCGTTATCATGGTTATGAGTAATTGGAATTAATGAGGCGAAGGGGTCATTTTCGACCGAGAGAGTTTGTGTTTTATCTTCATGTGTGACGAAACAGTAGTACGTTTGTTGCAAACTCTGCGTGAATAAGCAATCTTTAGATCGCGATATTATTTTTCTCAATGCCTGCGCATAGGTTTCCTTCTCTCTTGCATTGTACATCGTGAAGAGATTCCAAGCCTCTTCTCCTTGCTTCCCCTGCTTGAATAAGAGTTGCGCATCACTAAAAACAAAGTTACGGTCAGGATAGAAAGCCAAACAGATTATCATGTACTTCAGTGATTCCTTTAAATAAAACTCATCCTTCATACGTTGCATTGTGGGAAGTTGAGAATTGTTCAAGTAAAATAATCGGTTCAAAAATTGTTCATACACATATGGATTTCCATTTAAAACCTCATGCTCCAAAGCGTTATACATCCAACCTAACGTATTCAATAGATCAACCTTTAGTGACGCATTCCAGGAAGTATCAATTTCCTCACGCAATTCTTCAAAACATTTGACGAAGTGTCCTCGTTGTACGGCCTGCTCAACATCTTTTTGAATTTCCATCATCGCTTTTTGTTGCCAGTCCTGGATCAATTGCACAAGCTCGGACTTGTTAAACACAAGAAGCATTTTATCGGGAAGATCATCCTTATGGGTACGTTCAATAACTCGGAGCAATAATTGCTTGAATACTTTTCTTGCTACATAATCATAAAGTAAACCGTCTCCCGATAAGCGGCTTTTCCCTTGAATAATTCCAGTATGAGTAAAATTATTCAAATACGCCAAGTTTCTTCTGCAATAATCCGATAACTTCCCTACAATTTTTTCTTTCAAGTTCGTCATGCAACCTAAATGATTTAGATAAAACCGATCCAGACACCATTCCGGATCGTGGCCTACCATTTCAGTAAAGCGAAGTTCTTGCGTAGAAACAACCTTCTTTTTAACCTTTACCGATTTCACAAACGGTTTACTTATATTTATGACCAAGTTGTCTTCTTTAGAAATGCTGTCTTCGGGTAGTTGATAGGAATCATTCTGCGCATAGCATTTCAGACTTTTGTTGTCATAAGATGCATTGGTAGCGATTTCAAATTGCACGCCGAATTCATTGTTAGTATTGAATTGTTTTTGTATGTTTTTTTGTCTCCGCTCGAATTCCGGTAGATTCAAAAAAAGCGTATCAAGCCAACTATCTAAACCACTTTCCCTTTTTAACAAGGTATTCGGTTTCAAGTGTCTGTCTTGCCCGTCTTCTCTAACCGTTTTCACTTGAACAAATCGAATCTTGTCTTCCCCCAAAAGCGCTACATCGTCCAGAAATTCAAAAATCACTTCGTTCCACCATGCATGCTCTGCATGCAACATCTCTACCATATAGTGAATGGCAACATAATATTGGTAAACAAAACCACGAAGTGCAATAAGCCCTCCCAAATCATCGGGATCTTCATTAAGTAAGTATCTGACAGCGCAACGCGCCTCATTCTCAGGCAATACCCCCTGCAAATGTTTAAGACTATATTTATTCACTTTGTCTAACAGACCCTGTTCCAAATCTTTATATTCCATAGATTCCACCTGATCCTGAAAAATATATTGTTTTTAGCGACAAGAACAAACATGAAATGCATTAAGCTACCTTTCCAGTAATTCGACAAACTTTTCCAAATTCCTGTTCTATTTGGATATGCAATCAATCCTTCTCCATCCTCACGAGGCGACTTGGAGATGGATGCCTTGTTCGTCAACAGGGACAACCAACAAATCAGTACTGAGCCTTACAAGACAAAATGCAGGCCTACGGTAACATGGCTGACATTACCGGCGTCAGAGTTTCTCCGCATACGTTTTGGCATTCAAAGGCGAAATTTTATATTTTGAATAGCGGTGCCCCCTTTACGCTTAGACGAACTCTATGAATATTAAGATGGGGCTGTCCGAAAAGAAAAGTTTGATGAATGAATATCCAGCAAAAACTATCAGAACGGAAAGAGTGAATGCTGGTTAATATTTATTCAATCTTGTTCTCTTTTCGGGCCCCTTTCTTTTCATTAAAACCGACTAAATTGGCTCTATATTCCGTCCGCAGAACCCGCTTGAAGTTTATATAAAATCCGTCTCTCAGTCTACGATACACTCCTGCTCCAGACGAATCCTGCGCTCTATCATGGTTTCCAGCACCGGAAGCCAATCCGCATATCGTGGTTCTCTTAACGTATGAACAAGCTGACTGGCATAATCTTCACTAACCGGCGCTGCTTGTGATTCATACTGAAGTAGCGTATCCACTCCCATCCGATACGGTCGTAGCCCAGGGAAAAAATTGGATTGAATCCACTTGAAAATTCGGATTCCGCCAAGGTCGATATCACCCCAGTGGAGCAGTTCTGGCGGATTCGACGCTTCACTTACTACCTGACTCAGCTTTCGGAGAAAGCTTTGCAAGACACGATTTGGGTACCCTCCTGTGTAGATGACAAGAACCTCACCAGCACGAACCGAAGGCTGCTCTAGATAATGATGGTAGCTCGTCCAATTCTCAATGGAAAGAATGTGACGAGCAGACACAAAGACATGCGTTATCACATCAATCGTCTCACCAGAAAGCCCAAGACCGCCCGGAAATGCGCTGGTGTCAACCTGCTTGCCGTCGCGGGTTCGAAAGACAAGTGAGCCGCATAAAAAGACACTTTGAGGATTACGAGTAAGACCAAGCCAATCCAACCATTCCTCTTCTGTCTCCCGCTGCTCACCGGAAGCCTGCTTTGCCAGAGCAATCAGCCGTTTAAGCGTCTGACGCTCCAGATGCTTCGTATCTCGAAATAACTGCTGGCTAAAGATGCGAATTGGTACTGCACGATCACCAAGCAGCGGCAACTCGTTCAACGTGTGAACTAGATCAACCGTTCCTTGCACATCATCTGGATCGAGGCGAACAGCCTTGCCTTGCGCCAATGCATCGTCCATTTCCTGTCGCCACTTTTGCACCCAACGCCACGGATGAGAACTCAACGGAATCAGAGAAGCCCGCAGTTGCTCCAATTTGGTGCGCAAAGGAGTACGACCGGAAATTCGGTAAGCCTCCTCTACAGCTTCCCATTGCAAATATACTTTCTCTATTTCGTCCGAACGATATTTAGCCATTGTAAGTTGAACAACATCTTCCTGCTCTAACTCGGCTAGCCTTTCGTTCATCCAATGACGCTTTCGAAAGTCCATCTCATCGTTGTAATCTCGAGCAAAAGGACTTTTCCCAATTATGAGTTGGGGACGCATTTTTCCAGGGGTCCCTGTAACAAATGATTGGCTTTGTTCGTATTTGTTTAAAAACAAGGTCAGCAAATCCTTGCCAAATTTCTGCTTAAAGCTTATTTCGTCTGCTTCCATACGCAAGTCTTACCTCCTGCTACCAATTCAAAACAAGGTGCCTTGCCTTCCGTGGCGTTCACTTTCAAACGGAGGACTCTCTGTACTTTCACCTAACTTTGACGAGGATGAGTCTGTATTGGGAATTTTATCTTCCGTTAAGTCAATCGGCTTTTCGATTGTTTCAATATATTGAAATGCAGGACTCGTCTCCGCTTCATCTGGAACCCAGCGGTCAATCATATCAACAAAGCATTGGTAGTCATGCTTGCTGACAAACAGCGTAGTCGTCACTTCAGGTGCCATATGCTGCATTTTCTCGTCTGGAACAGCGGCTACCAATTGCAGTCCCATTTGCTTAATTAGCCGCAAACTGGATTGAATACGCTGTTCGTCCATTTTGTTGAACGCTTCATCGAAGACAACCAGACGAGAGCTTTTGTTTGAATATAAATGATGAAACGAAGCTAGGATCGCAATATAAAAAGGAGTCTGTGTCTCGCCGCCGGATTTCTCTTTAAGTACCTGCGAGAATCGGTAACGCCCCCCACTGCTCGACGAAACAATGATGTCAAAGTCCAGGTATTGCCGGTAATCGGCATACTCTTCCATCTGCCCAGCCTCTCCACGCACCAGCATTTCGAACAATTCATGTAGCACTGCAGTTCGATCATTTTCTGGCAGGTCAAACAGAGATCCCTTCTCCATCAAAAGTGGGTCCATCACTGCCTCATAAAATTTCTTGTACCGTTCGCTCGGCGAAACCTCAAAGTGATACTTGTCGTCAGAAAAGGGGAAGTTTCGCAACGCATAGTTCAATTGTTGGAATTCACGCCGCGCCATCTCAATTGCTTCCCGCAGCTTAAATACGAAGTGAGACTTAAACTCCTCCTCGGACTCAGCAAGCGCCTCTGCAACCTTTTGCTGATATTCTGGGATGTTAAGATGTTCAATTGTATCGAGCAAACGATCATAGGCATCATTCTCGGAATCGTTCGCATCACCATTGAAAGTATTATCAACATTGTACTTTTGCCTGAGTTTGGCTACATCGTTGAATTGGTCATCACGCTTGGTCTGTAGTCCCTTGGAGCTACGTTCCCAGTTTTGCAACTTTTGAAACGTACTGACTGTTGTTGATCGCTCCGCTTCCTCATAACGTTGCTTGGCTCGCTGCTCACTCTCAGCACCATACTCACCCACCCATTGCTCAAGGATAACTTCAGTATCTCGCACTCTATTCTGTTGAACGAACAAAGCTCCCGCAAGCTGCTTACACTCGGCTTCAATCGTGCCTTTATCCTGCAAGAGACCTCCCCACTTCTCCTTCCAATGCTTCTCCGCCTCGCGCCAATGCTCGTAGTCAGCCTTAAGGCGTTCAGCTTCCGCCAGTTTGAGTCCTTCCCATTCTAGTTGCACTTGTTCCTGACGAAACCTGCAAGTTTCCAATTCTCGCGGCAATGTGAGGTGAGACGATAAAGCATTATACACAGCATCCTTGTCCCGAAATCGATCCAGCCACTCACGGAAGCTAGCCCCCAACTCCCTTAGCCTTGTAATTGTTTTCCTAATCTCTTGAAGCTCCAACTTGCGAATCTCCAATTGGCGCGCGATTGCCTTAGTTCCAATATAAGGGATTTCATAGTACTTTTTCGGAATTTGTCTGGCCACAAGATTATTGTATACCATACAACTACGCGTAATGGCTGTACGATGCCGTCGCAACTCCTGCTCATCCTTAGCTTTCATCACTCTGCCTAGCAGGTGCTCGGCACGAGCCCGAACGACAGGATGCTCAGCAACAAGCTCATGCGCCAGCGAACCCGGCTCCGCCGTTCCTAGATATTTTCTTTCTTTTTCAGTATCGACAAGGCCCACGCCTTCGAGCTTTCGCGTCCATTTCTCTCGCTCATAGATGCCTAGAGCCTCCGCGAAGCATTCCGGTTCCACCAATAGATCAAATCGTTGCGTATTCAGATAACCTTCCAGTGCATCCCTCCAGCCTTCGTCAACAAGCTCCGCTTCCTCACAAAAAATCCAGACCGCAGAACGTCCCCTTAACCTGTCCTCCAACAATGCCTTCAACTGTCTGACCGGCTCCGCATAGCTGCGCCTCTTCTGCTCTAGATCACGGATAATGCTCTCCTGTTCAGTAGCCTGCTCCTCCGCCGCATTCAGTGTTTCCAGTAAACGAGCTTCGCCAATCAAGAGCCTGTCATACCAACCAGACCGGGCTTCAGCAATTGTAGCTAGCCTCGCCACCCATATTTCTTCATCCAATTCTTCTGCCTTGCCTTTGTCTACAATCGCCAGCAATCCCGCAAGATGCTCCGTATATTGTCCAATCTGCTCACGCTCTCCTGTTTCCCACGACCAATATTCTCCGTCCGTCCAGGTGGAGAAGTTCTCCAGCAATTGTCTCTCCCGATTAAGCTTAGTGCAGTAAATGGACAATAATTGCTCCAGTTCCGCTCGTTTCGTCTCAAGCCCTCGAATCTCCGCCTCCAGTTCCTTTTTGCGTCTTTCAGCTGCATGATTCTGCCAGCGCTGGTAAGCGAGCTGCGACTGCTCACGCGCCTCGTTCAACTTAAACTCTGCCAATCCAGTACTTTCCAGTAGACGAGCCAAATTTCCCTCTGCTTGATGCTTTAAACTCTCCTGTTGCTCGAGATTCTCTGTTTCATACAACACTTTTAATTTTCGAATAACATAGTCCTGCTCTTTAATTGTTTCTTTAAGTCGGGCATACTCCTGATAGCCATCTCGAATGCCCTGCAACTGCAATTTTCGCTTCTGCAGCAGTTCAAGCTCCTGCCTGTAGCGCTCATGAATCTCGAAATTCTGCTTCATCAAGTCCAACTGCAACTCGCGTTTGTCCAGAATGTAGTCGTAAACGAACGCCCGGATATTTCGAATCGGCTTAAACGACAGTGCTTTGGTGAATATATGGAAAAATCGATCCTGCAATTGACCCAATCTTGCCAACAATGCCTTCTGATAGTTAGACTTATTACGTTCAAATAGAGCCCGCCTCTTTGATCCCTGCCTCACACCAAGCTGCAGATCTCCTTCTCCAAGTCCAGTCCCAACACCGGCTCCATATCGTCGTTTAAACGCTTCCCGATTCAGCAACTGCCCTTGCGGATTAATAAAGTCAAGCTGATCCAACTTGCATGCAGCCAATATAAAATACTCTTCCTCATACGAACGGTCGCGGTACACGTCAATAGCTGCACCAATAACAAACGATTCCTTCTTGTCCTCGTCTCGGAACTCAGCAATAATGTAGGTCGTAAAATCCCCGTCCCGAACATACGAACGCTCATCGCTGCCAATCTTACCCATTAGGTAATTCTCAAAACTGCGCTTCGCCTCATCATGAGCCGCAGCGTTGAAGCGGATAAGTCGCTGATCAACTACAAACAGCACCTGAAGGGCGTCGATAATCGTCGATTTACCGGCGGCATTTTGTCCTGTAATTAATGTCTGTCGGCCAAATTCCATAGTTACATCCTTGAAGTAGTGCCAGTTAATCAACCGGAGCCGTGTCATCCATTTCATCCAGCAATCCTCCTTCCTCTGCGGCATCGTAGCGTTCCAGTCTTTCCGTAAGTTGAGCGATCTCGTCAGCCTGAACAACATACATCCAAGTATGGTACAGTTTGAACCGGGCATCGTCCGCTCGATGATCCTCATCCATCGCTTCGAGCAACTGAAACTGTGCACACAACCGAATAAGCTTGTCCAGCGCTGTTCGTCCCACCCATTCAATCCGAAACGTCTCAAACTTACTACGAATTTCATGCAACGTCACCATCGGATAATCAGCTAACGACAAGCCTTGTCGCTTCTCCTCATACAGAAGACGCAGCACAAGTAGCCAAAGGGTCTGTTCCCTATCCATACGCCTGCGGAGCCTTCCATCCGGAAGGTGGAGAAAGACGCATTCATGACGTTCATCAACTGTTAGTTCCCAACCAAGAAATTGAAAGTAGGCTTCAAGTGCCTGACTATGACGCCGTATGATAGCATAAGCTTCACGGTCCTTGTCTCTAACCAGCAGATTGACCTCGAATAACCGATTCAATACATGACGAACCTTGGCTTGCTCAGATTCACTCAATTCGTCAAACATCATCTTTTCGAGCCCCCTTTCTTCTTGACAATTGTATGGTTATCGAAGCGATAACCGCCAATCGTTAGAATATTACGGCCATCACTTCGCCGAACCAGGAAGTTCGAGCCCCCGTCTGATCCATACAAATAAATATAGCCCAGCATAATGAACTGCTCCGCATTCTCGGGTGCGAGTTCGGCCATCTCCATCTCTGCCCGTTCACCCAAACGATTCGTTACATAATCATCGACCTTCTTTCGGGTAATCGCCTTGCGCATTCGTTCTAGGTTTTTGGTTCGCAATTCCTCCAGTAGATGATCAGGCATCTCCACAGCTACATGCACATCAGGTTGATGAGGCGCCCGCTTGCGCCGCGGCGGCAATAAGGATTGTTCAGAAAGAGCGCGGGTCTGGCGCAGCGCAAACAACGACTCTGTACCATCCATTGATAAGTCTTTGCTCAGCCGTTCAATTAAACGTGCAAGCTGCTGATCTATGCCTTCATTCTGCTGACTCAAATAGCGAGCACGATCATAAGAGGAACGCAAGTATTGATTGTGCCGCACATCAATTTGGTAAAACAACTCATCCAGCCCGTTGAACGTTTCATCAATGAAAAAGAGTGCCTGCTTCACAGCCTGCCCAGCCTCGTCTACCGAAGTGTACAATCCGCTCTTCACCCCATCGAGTGCAGCCTCTTCCAATTGCTGTCGATCTAGCAGCCATTGCTGTACCGTATTTAGAATTTGCATTCGATAACGGGCAACATGATCGGACGTCTTCAGCCGATGATAACTCTTGTCAATAATTTGCGTTTTATAATGGTCAAAATGATGATCCAGCACATCTTGTATTGACGTCTTCTGAACAACCTGTTCCATCAAGTGCTTCATATTGTTGTAAAGCGCCACAAGCTCCTGTCGAAACTGTCCACTTACTTCAGCCGCACTCATAACGGCCGAACAAGGCTGCAGCCGGGCTCCTTCTCCGGTCAGCGATTGGTAGACCAAAAATGCGAATCGCTGGTACTCAACCGTCCTCGCATCGCACAGCTCTTTTAACACACCAATCAGCCGACTGGCATAGTGGGGCAATACAATGAATCGCTCGAATTGAGCTCGCGTCTCCACATCGATCCACTTTCGCTCTTCCAGTCGCCGCAACATTGTATTCGCTTGAGCCCTCGTCAGGTCTTCCATGTTAATCTGTCTCAAATCGTCACTGCGCTCGCTCTCCTCGTCTCCCGTATCCAATACAGCAATATCCTCACCCAATTCGCGCCGGGTATCCAGCATTTCCTGCAGCAAATCCCGCATGACGTTAAAACGAATGCCGAAGCGCTCTGTCTGTGCCTGATCGTACAGCAGCAACAGAGCCTCAGCATAGATTTGCTTATTAGAGCCCACAAGCAGCGTAAACAGTCGATCCGGAATAATGTCGAACAATTTCATACTCGTCACACATTCCCTCGTTAGTATAGAATTCCTTGCGCCGATAGGCTTGTTAATATCCTGCCTTATGCCATCTCCAGTCATCGACGCATTTTTATAAATTTCGACAGTAATGGCATCATATCCTTTAAACTATTGTTGCCTCAGGGTAGAGGTTACGTATAATCAAATCCTCAAAAACAACTACCCGGCACACTACTATGTAGTATGATAAAGGTGAAAATAATGATATTAAATCTGGAAGAAAAACGCCCTGCTAAAGGAGGTGAAACGTATGGCTAAATATTCGGATGAAGAGATCAGAGGCATGTCCAAAATTACCATTAAAATTGCAGCAGATTACCTGGGTATATCCCCAAACATGCTGACACTCGGCATGAAAAATGACTTGTTGCCCATTGGTTTTGCAATTCGTTAATGAAGATCGATATAGGGAGAGTTGGTCTTATACCATCGTACCGGAACGGCTTATTGCCTATAATCACGGCAAGATCAATGCGATTCAGGTGGAGAATATTGAAAAAAACTTGAATACGATCATTAATCAATTCGAAGAAATGAAACGGGACCTGGTTTTTCTATTAAGCGAAAACGAGGGATTGGAGGGATCAAACAATTCGACGCACTCCTTGCACCGCAGTAAATCACACACTGCAGGGTAAACACACTGCAATTGACTTTCATGATGATAAAGAAGCAGTTCAACAAGTCGCACAAGAAGAGCAACCAATTAGAATTGAACCTGCAGTTGTTCCCATCATTGAATTAAGCTCGTCAAGTGGAGGAGAGGAGGGAAGCGCTTTGCCCGAGTATTCGAATATTGAAATGACTCGAAAGCAATTATACGATGAAATCTGGGAAATATCGGTCGCCGGAGTGGCCGAAAAATACAACCTCCCTTATACCCACCTTATGAAACAGATTAAAGACGCAGGCATTCCGATTCCTCCGTCTGGATACTGGACGAAGCTCAATTTTAACAAGCCTGTAACCAAGCTTGAATTACCGGAGCCGGCAGACGAAATCATTTTGTTATCCAACTCCCGCCCTTCTACTCCTAAAAAGAAGCGGCAAAGCTTAACGATTGAAAGCTACAGCAAAGCCGAGTTGGAAGCAGGCATCGCAGAAGCATCAACAGCACTCGAAGCTCCTACATTACCAGTGGAGGAGCAGGCTCCCTTCCCTTCTACAACAATGAAGGATGATGCCAGCGGGGTCGCTCAAACAATTGACCTACCAGAAACGTATGAGCAATCCGGACAAACCTTCAATATTTATGACAGAGAGCTTCTATACAATGAAATATGGTTGGCTCCCGTAACCGAAATAGCTAAACGGTATGCTGTCTCGGATGTCGCAATCCGCAAGGTATGCCAGTCGTTGGATATCCCCACGCCTCCAGTTGGGTATTGGGCCAAGCTTCGATCAGGCAAGCCAGTGACCCGTACTCCGTTACCTTTAACCAACAAGCCTACTAAAAAATCAGGGGTACGAACCGGAGCAGATTACAGTCCACCACTTGAGAAAGAGACACTCAGCTTTTTAAATGAAGAAGATAGAAGTGTTGTTCTCTCTATTGCAACGCAAATCAGACTGCCCGATGAGAACGCCAAAATGCATCCGACAATTGTAGCCCACCGAAAAGCAGTCATTGATTGGAAGAGAAAACATAGGGAGCAAGAAACTAGAGGTTATAATAGAAGAGTCATGGATACTCCTCTCTTTCTTGCCGACACGGTTTCTGAAGAATCCTTGCCTAGGGTGCTGCATCTCTTTGATGCGCTAATCAAAGCCATGGAGCCGCTCGAATGCTCCCTAACTAGCGATTTAAAATTTGTTGTCAACGGTGAAACCGTCTCTGTCTCGGTAACAGAAGCAAAGGACGAAATCCAGCATATTCCTACGAAAGAAGAAAATATACAACTACTAAAGTATGAAGAAGACAAGCGCCGCAATTCCTGGGCGTCAAAACCAAAAATCAGAAAGTATGACTATGTTTACAATGGCCGACTAACCGTTTCAATTAATAGCTCAAAAAGTTTCCGTGATTGTAAATCATACGTCATTGAAGATCGTCTTGGTGATCTCATGATTTCATTGTATGAGGCTTCCGATATACTCAGGCAAGAGCGCGAGGCTCGAGAAGAAGCCGAACGTAAGCGTCAGGAAGAGGAACGTCGAAGAGAGGAACGCCTTCAACGTGTAAATGAAGAGGTTGACCAAACACTTATACTGGCAAATTTATCGGAGGACTACGATGTCGCCTGCAAAATAAGACGCTACATTGCGGCAGTTGAGGCATCTGAAAACCTTGATCCCAAGACAAAAGATTGGATAGATTGGGCAAAAGCCAAGGCAGACTGGTATGACCCAACAATTGCCCGGGAAGACGAGTTTTTCGGGAAACGCGATCACCAAAAGAACGCTGACCAAAAGAAGCTTGAGCGTAGATGGTGGTAATGAACGGGAAAAGCAAGTGCCTGCTTGCTTTTCCAAGAGAAAGGTACAATTTCACCTCCTCTGAGCAACATCCCTTTTCAATCCAATAACTTCTCCTTATAAAATCTCCTCATAGGTGAGGATTTCGCACGCTTAGATCGCATCTCCGGCCGCCATAAATTCACGTATTTCTTGACCATGTCCTACGAGGTATTATAATGATCCCCAAGGGTGAGACACAAGAAGGCGATAAATAAGTTATACTAAAGCCATGGAAAAACGGAACCGCTACACCTCAGAATTTAAGACGAAGGTCGTCCTGGAAGTGCTGCGAGAAGAGCAGACGGTGAACGAGATCGCCGGGAAGTATGAACTGAGCCCGGTGATGCTGAGCCGGTGGAAAGCAGCGTTTTTGGAGCGAGCCTCCATGGTGTTCGGCAAGGAAACAAAGCAAGCCGAGAAGATGAAAAGAAGCTACGAAGACAAGCAAGAACAACTTGAGAAGCTGGTTGGCCAACTGACGCTGGAGGTCAATTGGCTTAAAAAAAAATCTGGTCTCTAAGGAATCCGCCCAGAATCGGCAAGGCATGGTGGAGCGAGACAACCAAGAGATCACAATCAAGCGCCAAGCAGAGTTGCTGGGAATTCACCGTTCCAACGTGTATCGACAACGAGAGCCGCGCCAGGAGACGCCAGAGAATGTACGCCTGATGCATGAGATTGACACGTTGTACACGAAGCATCCGTATTTCGGTTATCGTCGGATGACCAGCAAATTGCAGGAGCAGGGATGGCCTGTGAATCGTAAACGCGTTCGACGACTGATGCGCGTGATGGGGATCGAGGTCATCTACCCGGGCCCGAACCTAAGCAAACGCTACCATGCCCAATATATCCGCCCTTATCTGCTACGCGGGCTAAGCATTGATCGCCCGAATCAGGTCTGGGGCATTGATATTACGTATTTGCGAATGGGCAAAGGCTTCATGTATCTCTTTGTAATCATCGACTGGTATAGCCGCAAAATCATCGATCACGAGCTCTCAAGTACACTGGAGAAGGCGTTTGTCCTGGCCTGCCTGAAACGAGCGCTGGGGCGCTGTCAGCCCGAAATCATGAACAGCGACCAGGGCAGCCATTTTACAAATGCAGATTACCTGAATCTGCTCACCACGCACGATGTGAAAGTGTCCATGGATGGCAAGGGCCGTGCGCGGGACAACAGTCGTACGGAACGCTTCTTTCGCTCGCTCAAGTATGAGGAAATCTACCTGAATGAATACGAGAATCCACGAGTGCTGCGCAGAGCGATTACAGCTTATTGAATATTTCGATGAAATAGAGCCATCATTCCGGTGATGAGTGAGCCAGGTCTCCGGCGAAAATGAGCCATCCCTC
>REGQ01000030.1 GCA_004134985.1 Paenibacillaceae bacterium
TTGGAGTGCCGCATGGGAATAAGCGAGAGCTAGAAACGTACCCAATAGGATCTACGAAAATTGCTAGCACACAATGAGTCATTACAGGGAAGCAGCATTGTAAATCTTCTCATGTTAGGTTGTTTGCAAGTTTTCTGCAGCGACGTTGAAATAACTGTGCGTGCTCATCTCACTCAACCACATACTCCATTCATTCCACATCGAAGTCATAATAAGTATCAGGAAAAGGTTCCTGCTTTAGTGTGTAATGCCACCACTCTTTGCTGTAGGCTTTAAAGCCGTGCTTCTCCATCGTCTGCTTGAGCAGATTGCGGTTAGCTGTCTGGGCTGCGGTAATCTGCTTAGTCCCATGTGAGGAAATATCGCCAAAAAAATCATAGGGACTTCCCATATCGATCTCCTCGCCGGATGCTGCGTCCACCATCGTCAAATCTACCGTGCTTCCTCTTGAATGGCCGGAGCGGCTGGCGACATACCCGAGCTTGAATACTTTGGTTTTGTCTACCTCAGGATAAAAACTCTGCTTCATCTTTGTATCTTCGACGTCTTTGGCCCACACAATAAATTGCTCAACCGCCTTTTGCGGACGGTAGGCATCGTATATTTTCAAGCTGTAGCCGGATTTGTTCAGTTCCTCCTGTACCGCCTGCAGCGCTGTGGCCGCAACTTCCGAAAAGATGGCAATCGGTGCGTTGTACCCGTCGATGCGCTGCCCGATAAAATTATAATCACTATAATAACGCAGTTCAAAATGCGCGCTCGGCATGATTTCATCCAGATACACAAACCCATCAGGGAGGTCGTTCTTCCTGCTCGGTTCCTCGCTCTCCGGATCTGAACTGCTGTCCCCCTCTACGGTTGTCTCCACAGCGTCCTGATTATCCGAAGCAACTTCCTCACCCGTATCCTCGTCTTTCGGAGAGTGGGCTGGGGCTCCTGTGATCGTATTGTCATCCTTATCCTCGTTAACATGATCAGCAGGATGCGGGGGGCTAAGCGCCTCTGTTGGGGCCTGTTGCTGCATCTGCTCAGGCGCTTTGCCACATGCAGTTAGCGGCATTAACAACATAATACTAGCCAGAGCCGCCGCCTGCCATTTTATCCACTTGAAGTTGTTCAATGCACGTTCTCCTTTCCGTTCAGTTCGTCATCGATCGCCGTAGTCCCCTTGCACCTTAGTTCGGACGCTATTCATTATTCTACTACAATAAATCCAGCTGTGCTAAGTTGCCTTTTGGCAGTGAAATTGATAGGATTGAAATGTCTTTTATTAAACTGATGAAGGAGTTTCCTCCCTATGATCATCCAATTCATTCGCTATAGATAACATCGGGCATGCTAAATTAACACCTCATTTTTTCGAGAATTTGTGAGGTTTGTTTAGTTATGCCCTTTTTCATTTTGTTATCTATTAACAATGAATGGGGTGTTTTTTTTGCGTGCAAACAGAAGAGAACGGAGCGCTGAGTTGTTCAGCCAGCAAGTTCATCTGCTGCAATGTCCTTATTGCAATTCGGCTATGACAGTCCATCTGTCAGCGAGTATCATCTGCCAAAACAATCATACCTTCGACTTGTCGAGGCAGGGATATCTCAATGTATTGACTCGCCCGTTTAAGGGGAATTACGATAAATCGCTTTTTGCGGCACGGCAGCGAATGATCACTTTAGAAGGTTTGTATGCCCCGCTTGTCGAGCAAATCAGAACGATTATTTATGAGCATATGGCAGTTATGACGGGGCCAAAAGTGCTGGATGCGGGCTGCGGCGAGGGTTCACTGCTGCATCAGATCGTTCGGGACACACCGATGACCGGATTTGGCATCGACATTGCCAAGGAAGGTATTGCGGCCGCTGCCGCACAGTATACGGATCAGCTATGGATCGTGGGCGACTTGAGCTGCTCGCCATATCAGGCTAAGGTGTTTGATGTGATCCTGAATCTCTTCTCGCCTTCCAACTATGGCGAGTTTAACAGGCTGCTGACTGAGGACGGGTGATCAAGGTGGTTCCCCGCACCGGCCATTTCGTCGAGTTAAGAGAAATGCTATATCCTAAGGAAAAAAGGCGCTATCAAATCAATGAGCAAACCAGTGCCCACTTTCAGCAGCAGCTGCGGCTTATTCATTCGGCAGCGCTCAGCTACACCATTCCGCTCCATGCGAAATCGTTCATGGACGTGTGCAGGATGTCGCCGCTCGCCTGGCATCAGCAGCCGTTGTTGCAAGACCTGCTCCAGAGCACCGGGCAGCAGCCTCTTGACCGCATCACAGTTGATGTAGAAGTACTCGTAGGGGAAAAGAAGCAAGCGTAAGCGGCGCTTGAAACTGCAAAAGCACCGTAGGCGTCGAGCAAGGCGAGCGAGGTGAATGAGGCGGGCATGGCGGTTTGCTGTACCGTACCCTTGTCATGCACACGCTCGCTTTGTTCAAATCATCGGCCACAATAGTGCAGAGATAACTCTATTAGACACGTATTGCAATAAAATCCGTTAATTTCTAGAATGGAGTAGTACGCACACAGCCAACGAGGGAGAACACTGATGAGTCAAAATAAACAAACGCATCAAAATCTCAAAAGGAAAATTCTCATTATCGAAGATGAGAAAGACATATCCCGCATTGTAAGAGACTATTTGCTGAAAAATGGCTACGAAGCGGCTATCGCTGACAATGGAGCAGACGGCTTGCAAATGACCAAGCTGCTGCAGCCGGATTTTATTATTCTTGATATTATGCTCCCTGATCTGGATGGCATCGAGCTCTGCCGCAGCATTCGCGAGAGCAATGAGGTGCCGATTCTTATTTTGAGCGCGCGAGGCAGTGATACGGACAAGGTGCTCGGTCCCGGTTTTGGAGCCGACGACTATATGACCAAGCCCTTCTCGTTAAGTGAGCTGCTGGCCCGAATCAATGCGCACTTTCGCCGCTATGACCGCATGACAAGTCAGCCCACGCCAGATGACCCCGATGTGCTGCGCCTGGGCGCGCTTGTTATTGACAAGAAAGCTTACCAAGTGACGGTGGACGGCAAAGAGGCCGCATTATCCGCCAAGGAGTTCGAATTGCTCTATTATTTGGCCAGCCATAAAAACCAGGTGTTTTCCAAGACGCAATTGCTGGATGCAATCTGGGGCTATACAACCTATGGGGATGAAAACTCTGTCACCGTCTATATGCGCAGAATAAGGGAAAAGATCGAGACCGATCCGTCCAATCCGAGCTATCTTAAATAAGGCTAGCTACCATTCTTTTTCATAGTCAAATTTATTAGAATCAGTATCGCAGTTAAATAAAGTAAATAGCGTACCGAATGCACGTACACAAAAATTTTGAGTGAATCCATATCATTTGGAGCCTGGAATAAAAAAGGTATAGCAAGACCATAAAGATTGCCCAATAAGAAAAAAGAGAATACCCCTAACATTCTCCAATTCTTTTTCTTGAAGGTTAAAAAAACTCCAAATATAAGGGTTATAACAATAAAACCTTGAAAAAAATATAGAATCATATTGTCCTCCATGATCAGAAATTTCAATCTCATCGGTTAGTTGAACACTCTGTCAATCATGACAACTCTTACAGAGCAGAGCCTTATCGAAGTTCATAATTGTAATTGGGCGAACTTGATAAGAAATTGACAGCAGGTTGGGATCTTTCAGTAGTCCCAACCTGCTATCTAATTTTCATACTTAATTAATATTAGCTTCTAAAAAACTCCACTTCATTCCATGATCCTCTGTTGAAAAATTTACATTTCCGGAATTAAAAGAATAACCAGACAGTTCTAAATAGACATAATAGCGATATCTATTATTTATTGTAACATTATTCATATACAGCATAGTAGATCCTTCTTCAATTGCTCCACCATCCAGGTCACCACTACAACTAGCTGACTTCCAAATATACTGATTAACATATTCATTTGTACTAATATTATAAATATTCATTGAAATATTAGCATTTGCTGACGTAAATTTAGAACCACTACATAATACAAGTCCTTTTGCCTCAACCTGTCTAAATCTGAAATCAACTGAAATAAGTTCTTGAGGGTAAGGTATATACGGAACTATTACCATGCCACTATGAACAAAAGCTCCAGTGGGTAATAGAGAAGAATGACTTAAAGTCATCCTGTTGTTATTTGCAATATGTGAAAACGATCCATTTGTTCCACTTTTATCACCAAAATTACCTGTCGCATAAGTACCACTATTCGGATATATGAGAGAAGCCCCACCCCTACTTGGAGGATTAGGATCGTGTTCTCCGAATACACTAAAATCATTTCCTGCCTCGAATTTTGTAAATACCTCAGGTCTTAATTCTGTTCTATCCTCAGTATATCTTAATTTCAGTAAAGATTCGGCGCGCTTTCTGGCGAAATCCTCAATTCCTGCAAGCTCATCTACCAATATTATTTGTCGTTCTAAGTCTATACTTTGGATGCTTATCAGTTCATTTTTCAAATTAATATAATCGCTATTCATTTCAAGTATCTGTAATTGAAGATCATTTAAGTCAGCATCGTAGTTAGCAACTAAATTAGGCTGATCTGATGACACTGGTTGACCAACTGCATATGCAGTTGGTACTGCAGTTGGTACAAGTGCCAAAATAATGATAAAACATACGACTAGCCAACTCTTTTTAATTAACATATTCACAATTAATTACCTCCTTTTTCTGGAATTATATCATAAATATAAGTAATTTAAAATATTTTTTGTAATCATAAATAATTTTTGGATGAATGGAGCGATCTTGAACCCCGATCTGGTGATCGTCGATGACCCCATGATCATGGCCATGGAGAAAAGTGAGTCGAACTTATTCTTTCAATTTGCGAACAAGCCCTATGGCCAAGCATCGATAATATGTCCAATAAAGGACCTGAAGATTGGGGAGAGTTGCTAGGCGATCCGGGGCCACGACTGCTATCCTCGACCGGATCTTGCACAAGAGCAGGGTTATAAAGCTAAGCTGAGATAGCTTCCGTCTCAAACATCGATAGACTATACTTGGTAATTATTAGGTGTTGAAACTTATTTAGCGGAATCTGCTCAAAAGTACTTGACGGTTACACAAGGGAAATCCATATACCTTCACATAAACGTTTGGCTTATCAAATTTCCCCAAATCTACATAGGTAATTCCGACAAACAAACGAAGAAACCTCAGGAGATTGGACTAACGGGAAATTACGACAAGTTCTGTTATAAGCGCCGAAACAGCGTGAAATGCAGGGGGATTACAAATGATTAATCCCAACTTCACAACTGGGGATAGGAATGACGGAACCATGTTTCCTAAAACCATGCCTCCAATACTCCTGCATGCGGCATGTCTGACAGGTCATGGGGTATGAAGTACTGGTAAATTCGGCAGAACGATGACTGGAGCCACCCTATAAGGAAAAGGTATGCCAACGGATATGCCGCGCGACTGAAAAAATGGATATGGTGAGAATCCTTCCCCAGACGAACACCGAATGTACGGGTCTAAAATTAGAACATAGGGAAAGCCTGTGCACCATCAAGCGATGGGGTGGGTGGCGTAAAGTAAAACTTTTCCTATGAAATAGGCTATGCCGAACTATGGCGGCATCCAGCTCACAGGCCCATAGGGAGCACCCAACTCATGCCCAAGCAACCGAGCAGCAAGTGCCGATAATGCCCAAGGACAGCAAGTTTGATTCTGGAGGCCGGTGGTTTTCAGGCGGTGCGCATCCCCTATAACAGTGTCGTACGCGCTATTCTTTCTCTGCTACGGCTCCGATAGCTTATTTCGAACAGACTTATCCCTTATTCGGGGTTTTGAGTTAGCGATCTCTAAGCTGCCTGCGGCAGAACTGCTCGATTTGAATCTCTTAAAGCTTTTAATCGCGGCGACATGACTCGGCGGCAATACCGTTGCCTGAGCATGCCGAATCATTAGCTCGATCAATCGGAAGGCATCTCGAAGGATGAGCCACTTCTCCACCCGCTTGATTGTGCGAATCGGCACCCTCCTTCAGGAGAGCAATGATCGGGATCCCTTGTATTTTTCTTGATTTCCGTTACCACCGCGACATCATGCTTTATCAGTGCCGTCTTCTGACCTTCCGCATTGAAGTACCCTAAGTCAGCCACTAAATAGTTAACCTGAATGCCTTCGATTTTCTTCATCATTTCCACAAACGACAGCATTACTCTCACATCAGCCGTCTCATTCGGAAGGACAATGGATAATAAGACAATGGAACCCTGGGGACTCAGACAAACAATGGAATGCTTGCGGTAGCCAATGAAAAACTTGTTGGTTCGCCTTCGTTTGTTGCGCACCGCAAGTCGCATCCGGATCGTAAGAGGGTTTCTCGCACGTGCAAGTGCCTCGCTCCGCGCAGTCGCAACGTTTGTGTTTGTAGCCATTGACATTCGCCCATACCGGTCTGGAGTCAATGCCTGTAAGGGTTAGCTTCAAGGCTTGCGTAAGGAGATCAAAGAGAATAGCGTAGAACCGTGGAGTTAAATTATGGATGATGTCAAACATTCCGTATTCATCTTCAAGCTCTATTCACGCAATATTGCAATAAAATCCGTTAATTTCTAGAATGGAGTAAGTACGCACAAAGCCAACGAGGGAGAACACTGATGAGTCAAAATAAACAAACGCATCAAAATCTCAAAAGGAAAATTCTCATTATCGAAGATGAGAAAGACATATCCCGCATTGTAAGAGACTATTTGCTGAAAAATGGCTACGAAGCGGCTATCGCTGACAATGGAGCAGACGGCTTGCAAATGACCAAGCTGCTGCAGCCGGATTTTATTATTCTTGATATTATGCTCCCTGATCTGGATGGCATCGAGCTCTGCCGCAGCATTCGCGAGAGCAATGAGGTGCCGATTCTTATTTTGAGCGCGCGAGGCAGTGATACGGACAAGGTGCTCGGTCTCGGTTTTGGAGCCGACGACTATATGACCAAGCCCTTCTCGTTAAGTGAGCTGCTGGCCCGAATCAATGCGCACTTTCGCCGCTATGACCGCATGACAAGTCAGCCCGCGCCAGATGACCCCGATGTGCTGCGGCTGGGCGCGCTTGTTATTGACAAGAAAGCTTACCAAGTGACGGTGGACGGCAAAGAGGCCGCATTATCCGCCAAGGAGTTCGAATTGCTCTATTATTTGGCCAGCCATAAAAACCAGGTGTTTTCCAAGACGCAATTGCTGGATGCAATCTGGGGCTATACAACCTATGGGGATGAAAACTCTGTCACCGTCTATATGCGCAGAATACGGGAAAAGATCGAGACCGATCCGTCCAATCCGAGCTATCTTAGAACGGTATGGGGCATTGGCTACAAATTTAGTCTGGACTAGAACTACGATTGGAGATGCCGCATGTCGTTACACAATTGGCTGAAGCGATGGATGATCGCCGCGCTGCTCTGTTTCGCCTTGTTGGCTGGATGCAGCATATATGGAGCCGCTTACCTTAGCAAATATAGGTTGGCCGCTAATTCGAATGATGTCATTAATCAAGCACGGCTGAATGTGAATGCTGTACTGGTGTATCTGGAGCAGCATATCGGCGAGCTCCCCCTCGACTCTCATATTCAGGAGACGCTCAAACTCTTATGCGAGGACAACGGCATCCGCCTGATGTATGCCGGACTTGACGGAACGGTTGTCTTCGACTCGGCAATGGAGCTAACCGCCGCCAAGATCGATTTAAAAACCTCTCTCCATTACGATTTGTATTACGCCAAGCAGAAGGACGGATTATATAAAATCGCCTTTCCGATTATGGATGAGGCTGGCCAACTGTTGGTGGGCAACGCGATTTTCACCTTGCCTGTAAGCAAGGTGCTGATCGCAGAACCGAACCGGCTGCCTGCTGTATTATTCGTGGTGACGCTGGCCACTTCCGGCTTGTTCGTGCTGATGCTGTTATCATTGCGCTTTAATTTTCAACATCATTTTATTGCTCCCCTCCACCGGCTTAAACGCCGTGCGGAAGCGATTTTGAAAGGCAATTACGAGGAAAAATCGAGCTATGCCAAAATGGATGAACTGGGCGAGCTGTATGCTACATTTGACCAAATGCGGCTGGAGATCAAGCACTTGAGCATGCAACGTTTGAAGCAGGAACAAGCGCAGAAAGAATTGATTACCAATATTTCGCATGATATCAAAACGCCGCTTACGACCGTCAAAGCCTACATTGATGCCATTCTTGACGGGGTCGCATCCGATCGGGAGGCGATGCTGGAATATGTGGAGGTCATGCGCAGCAATGCTGACAAAATGGCCGGCCTTGTCGATGACCTCCTCATCCATGCACTGCAGGAGTTGGGGGAAATTTCAGTGAACCTGAAGGAGCAATACAGCAAACCGGCGCTGGAAGCGATCTTGCAGCCGCTTGGCCATTATGTGCGCACGAACGGGCTTGTATTCCGCACGCCTGCCGACATCCCGGATGTACTCCTCCCGCTCGATGCCGCACGGATGGAGCAGGTAATCTCCAACATCGTATCGAATGCGGTGAAACATACCGCTTCCGGCGACACGATCAGCATGGACATCACGCTCGGAATCCGGCAGTTGACCATAACGATTGCGGATACCGGACAAGGCATTTTGCCGCAGGATATGCCATTTATTTTCGAACGGTATTATCGTGGACAGGCGGACCCTGACAGTGATAGCTCACTCCCCCAAGGGCATGGACTTGGCTTGTCGATTTGCAAGACGATTATTGAAGCGCACGGCGGAACCATCGCCTTTAAGAGTATACGCGGCCAAGGCACCACGTTCCATTTTACACTTCCGTTAGGCTAAGAAGCCCTTGTAATACTTTATTAATAACTTGATAAGCCTTTTTAAATGTTCGCTGCTTATAGTGATGGATAAGACAGAACATTGGGAGTGATCAGCAGTGGCAAAACAAGCGATTATTCGGGCTGCGAATCTTTGCAAAACTTACAGCACCGGCAGTGAACAATACCATGCCATCCGCAATATTAATCTCACCTTGTATGAGGGGGATTTCACCGTCATTATGGGCAATTCCGGCTCCGGCAAGTCTACCCTGCTGTACCTGCTGAGCGGGCTGGACAGCGTCACAGCCGGGGAAGTGTACTTCCGGGAGCAGCGGATCGACCATTACAACGAGCAGCAGTTAGCGGATTTCCGGGCCAATAAAATCGGCTACATCTATCAGAGCATGAATCTCGTTCCGGATTTGTCGCTTTATGATAATATCGCCTTGCCCGGCTATATTGCCGGCAGCAGGAAGACAAGCGTGAAGGAAAAGGCGTTGTCGCTCATCCAGGAGATGGGCATCGAAGGCCAGCATAACCGTCTGCCTGCCCAGACGTCCGGAGGCCAGCAGCAGCGGGCCGCAATTGCCAGAGCACTGATTAATTCGCCCGACATGATTTTCGCCGATGAGCCGACAGGGAGCTTGAATTACGATCACGGGATGGCTGTCCTCGATATTCTGACGCGGATGAACCGTCAGGGCCAATCTGTCGCCATGGTCACTCATGACATAAAGGCCGCTTGCCGCGCAGACCGCCTGATTCTGATTCGCGATGGGAAAGTCGGCGGCGTGCTGGAGTTTGACAAGTACAATGCCCATTCGTCTGAAGACAGGGAGTCAATTATCTTTGCTTTTGTAACGGGTAAGGAGTGATGGCGATGAAAGCTGCTTGGACCTTGTGCCTGTCACAGCTTGGAAAAAACAAGCTGCAGCATGCGTTCGTCGTATTGCTCATTCTGCTGTCCGCCCTGCTGATCGGGTCGGCGGCGCTTATTATTGCCAATACAGGAAATCTGTTTGCGGACAGGCATGAGCAAGCTCAAGGCTCGCATCAGATTTTGTCGTTGGAAAGAGGGCTGCACGATCCGCAGACCGTACACGACTGGTGGGAAGCGCAATCTGGCGTTAAGGTTTCGAAGCTGCTGCGCTACCGGATGTTGTCGGGCATTTCCTATCAGGAACAGGACATTCCCAACCTGTACTTCTTGATGATGGATACGCCGACCCTTCCGTTGGGTGTGGATGAGCTTATTGCAGCTCAAGGCCATATGGAAGCTTCGCCTGCTGCAGGGACGGTCTGGATTCCTACCTCCCTCGCCTATCCCTATGGCATTGCTCCGGGTGACACGGTTTCATTCAAATTAGGGAGCGAACTGCTGCCGCTACAGGTGGCTGCGGTTGTCGTCGATCTTCCGTACGGTGCGCCATTCACGAATACGGCCCGCATCTGGATGAACACGAGCGATTATGCTGCAGCGTTCGCTTCTTTGCCGGGGAATGACTATTATACGGTGGGACTTCGCTTTGCCGATTACAACAACACTCTCGGTTATTGGGAGACGTTCGAGGAGAGGTTCGGCACCCCTTTTCTGGAGAGCAAAAAGGAGTTTGAGGAAATCGCGTCCTTCTATCTGATTATTGGCAAGCTCGTCGGTTTTGTGATGATTGTGCTGGGTATCGTCATGATGCTGATCGCCCTATTCACCATTGGGTTCACGATCTCCGATTCCATTCTCGCCAATTATCGCACGATAGGCGTACTGAAATCACTGGGGTTGCGCTCCTCCGAGATTATCGGGATCTATGCCTTTCAATATGGTCTCCTGTCCGTTGTAGCTATCATTCCCGGCCTTGCGCTCAGCCGCTTACTGTCCCAAGCCATTATAGACAGCACCGTATCGTCGCTCAAAACGGCCGGCACTGCACTGAATCTTCATGGGATAGGTCTTATCGCTATGATCGGACTATTATTGTTCCTGTTGGTTGGCGCATGCGTAACGTGGTATGCGAACCGGGCACGCAGCATCCAGCCAGCGCAAGCGATCAAATACGGCATGTCAGAGCACGCCAGCGGCAAGCTGACAACCGGTCTTGCTCCAGGGACAAGATGGCTCGGGTTCGGCAGCTTGCCCGTCACTTCTGTCATCGGACTAAAAAGTCTGCTCGGCAACAAGCGGGGCGCCGCCTTAATGCTCGTCCTGGCCATCGCTGCCTCCTCTGTGCTGGTGTTCGGATTTGTGCTGTTGAACAGTATCACCAACATTCAGCAGACCCCTGCCAAGTGGGGCTACGATGCCGCGCATATTTCCGGGAGCGTATATAACAAGCCAGCTTTTTCCCAGACGGAATTTGATGAAATATTGCGCAGCGATTCCCGAGTGAAAGACTTCGGATGGCTGGCATCCCTGACTGGCATTGCAGCAGCAGACGATTCGCCTGGCTCATCCCCTTCCCTCATACAACCGATGAGTATCTCATTAAGCGCACTTGACGGGAACTATGATCAACTGGGATTTGAAACGCTTAAGGGCAGTAATCCGCTCCATAAAAATGAAATCGCGCTAGGCGTCAATGTTGCCGGGCGGTTCGGCAAGCAGCTTGGCGACACAATCGAGCTGTATATCGAAGGCAAGAGACAAACGTTCACTATCACCGGTATTTACCAGGCGATCTCCAATATGTCCTATTCAGCCCGAATTACGATGGACGCCATCAGGACGGTGCTGCCGGAATACAATGATATGGAATCTTGTTTCATCAACGTGTTGGATATCTCCCAAGCGTCGGCCGTTGCTCATGAGCTGAACGAGCGGTTTAAAGATTCTGCCACCGTCGTGACCCAGCAGGTGCTGCTCGATTCTCTCTTTAAGGAAGCGACAACCGTGCTCATTTATCCGATGAGCCTGATAGGGCTGCTGTTCACTATCGTCACTTTCATCATTATTTATCTCACATGCCGCATCAATATCCGCAAGGAAAGCAAGACCTACGGCATTTACAAATCACTCGGGATGACATCGAGCCGCATCCGTTTATCTATCGCTTCAGGCATTGCCGGTTTGTTCGCGATTGGTGCGCTCTTCGGTATTTTGACCGGCGTATATGCGCTTCCACTGCTGCTGGAGAACGTGCTTGCGAATTATGGCATCGTGCATGTGCCCCTGGTCCTTCATTGGGGCGCCATTATTGCAGTCTCCTGCATCAGCATCGCTGCTGCGGCGCTTGGTTCATGGGCATCGTCGAGGGCGATTCGCCAGCTGTCGCCTCGCGTACTCGTCGTGGAGTAAAGACAAGCCGGGCATAACTTTTAGGATGGAGAGTGAGCTCGGCTGGCAGCCCATCTTGGGTGATTACCACATTACACATTCGAAATATGAGCAATAAAAATAGGGCAGCCATACTCCCTAAACCGCTTATATTCATCTGTTTCTATATAAGTTGAACGAAAGATTAGTAAACGATCGTAAGAAATTCGCTGTTGAGCAAGCACGTTTCCAGAGTAAGAAATTCGCTGTTGAGCAACCACGTTTCCAGTAAAAGAGGGGTAAATGGAGAAATCTTGTGGTGGGAAATAAGCTCTTGAGCAGCTTTACGATCCCTTATGTGGAAATGCCTTTTAATCTATATGATTTTTCATATAGAATCGTTGAAATCTGCGCCGGATGTTCGATTCTATATGATTTTTCATATAGAATCTCTGAAATCTGCGCCGATTGATCGATTGTATATGATTTTTCATATAGAATCTCTGAAATCAGCGCCGATTGATCGATTCTATGTGATTTTTCATATAGAATCTCTGAAATCTGCGCCGATTGATCGATTCTATATGATTTTTCACATAGAATCTCTGAAATCAGAGCCGATTGATCGATTCTATGTGATTTTTCATATAGAATCTCTGAAATCAGCGCCGATTGATCGATTCTATGTGATATGGCGGTTCAATAGTTCAACTTATACAGGTATGTCGAGTCAATGGAAGAGGGGCAATTTTCAAGGCTTCCTTGACCGCCCCTTCGATCGAATTCACTCCCTAAGATAAACAATTAATCGCAGAAGCATTCCACTTCGTATATCCGAACGTCACTTATTAAATCTATTAATTCAGCTATAGGATGTTGTAGTTGTTCAGGCATCTGAGGCTTTAATGTGTGTAATTCAGTTATAATGATCGGAATTTCATTCACTGAAATGATGTGGTCATTATAATAATCTTGAAGTCTAGCTAATACAGGAAACGCAATCGCTTGAAAATTTCGGCTAAAAATACTTTTGTGTAAGGAATAATCGATCGGGTAGTGATAAACCATTATTCCCGCGCTGTCCTTAAGGTAGCAATCCAATGCCATCTGGATTCACCTCCATATATTGGAGAGAACAACTGCTCAGCTCTTTCCCCAAGTTTAAATATTTCGTTCGAATACTGCAAGCTAGTCGGCAGCCTCCCTTCTCGTATCCTCCCATCCTTTCATCCTCTCCCCCTCTTCCTTGTTTCCCTGATCAACTAAATTTCCAGACCCCTCCTGCAACATCTCACCCCTTCTTGTCGTTGGTAAAAGTAAACAGCGATAAGGAGGTAGCCTATGAAAGCGATTCACAGTGGGCGCCCGACATGGTTGCTATCAGCACTGGCGGCGGGTCTGTCCGCGAGCCTGCTGTTAAGCGGGTGCGGCGCTGCCGGCGGGGGCAACAATACTTCAATTTCCAAACAGCATGAGTCCAGCAAAAACACCGGCCCGAATGCCAACATAAGTAAAGACACTGAAACCCGTACGGATAAAGGCAGCGCTTCTCCACCAACCACGGCGGCAAAGTATAACCCGGAAAACTACGATACACGACTTGCGGATGCCCAGCTTGCCTTCGCCTTTGATTTGTATGGGCAAATCAGCCAGTCCTCAAGTGCTGCTGCTAATGATTTCCTCTCTCCGCTCAGTATTGCTACTGCACTAGCAATGACAGCCAATGGAGCTGGCGGCGACACGTTGACCGCGATGAACAAAGTGCTTCACATGGACGGACTGGATACGCCGGCGCGCAATCATGGCAATGAGGTGCTGATGGATTTGCTTACGCACAGCGGCAAAGAAATTGAGGTGTCGATCGCCAACTCGCTCTGGGCCAAAGAAGGGCTTGAGTTTAACCCCGACTTTATGGAAACAAACAAGACCTTTTACAATGCAGCAGTCGACTCTCTGGATTTTCAAGATGCGCAGGCAGCAGAACAAATAAACGATTGGGTGAGGCAGCAGACAAGAGGCAAAATCGACAGCATTATTGATCATGAGATCGATCCCAATACCATTCTGTTTTTGTTAAACGCAATTTATTTCAAAGCGAGCTGGGCAGGTGCATTCAGAGAGGACCTTACCGCAATAAAGCCGTTCACCAATGCCCAAGCAACCGAGCAGCAAGTGCCGATGATGTTCAAGGACGGCAAGTTTGATTATCTGGAGGAAGATGGCTTTCAGGCGGTGCGCATCCCCTATAACGGCGGCAAGATGAGTATGCTCGTTTTTCTGCCTGATGCGAATCGTGAGCTGGATGAGTTTCTGAACGGGCTCACACCCAAGCAGTGGAACAACTGGCTGAACAAGTTTGAACGTACATCTGGCCAATTGACCTTGCCCAAGTTTAAAATCGAATATGAGATCACCTTGAATGAAGCTTTGAAAGCTTTGGGTATGGAACAGGCCTTCGATCTGCAAAATGCGGACTTCACCCCAATGATTGACCGCGGCACGAAAGTCGCGATTAAAGAGATGCGGCACAAAACGTTTATTAATGTCGATGAAAAGGGTACGGAAGCCGCAGCCGTAACAAGCGTAGAAATGGAAGAACAGTCTGCTTCCAGCAATCCATTCGTTATGGAAGTAAATCGCCCCTTCTTCTTTGCTATACATGACCAGCGCACCTCATCCATCCTGTTCATGGGTGCCGTACGCCAGATCGGGGAGTAGAAGCTGTTCATGATGACTTATGTAGATTTGGGCGGCAAGACAGCGGCCATCCCAGTTGTCGCCGCTGCTTCCTCCCGATATAATGGGTATAACAGATACAAAAGGAGTTGATTCTGACAGTGAGTTTCCTGAAAGGTTTGGGACAGGTGACCGGTGAAGTGGCCGGCAGAGTCGTTGGTGGCAGTGTCAGAGTTGTCGGAGAGCTGGCCGGCAGCAAATTTGTCAAGGAAATCGGCGATAGTGTAGAAAATGCGTCGATTAAAGTCGGGCGTACTGCCGGGGAGTTTGCCAGCGGCGTCTACGACACAGCAGCAGGTACGGTTCAGAATGACAAGGACAGGCAGCAAGCGGGCTTGCAGGATATGGGAAATGCAGCATCAGATACCGCCAAAGGCGCAGTAGATTCGGCCAAATATGTGTATAACAGCGGGAAGGAGCTCGTGGAAGGCATCAGTGAAGATGATCGCGCGAAAATCAGATCAGGCGCCAAAGGCGTTGTGCTCGCTGCCGCAACTGCGGCGCTGGCTGTCGGTGTTATCGATATCGTTGACGGCCCGGACGGGACCTAGCGCGACTGGATGATCCGCATTCCACGCGTGGTCGCGGGGCAATTCAATGACCACAAATTGCAGTGTAATCTTGTCGTCCCAAGCTGCTGCTTATGGCAGCAGCTTGGGCGCCAGCAAGTGTTCGAGGAGAACGAGCGGCCGCACCAGCAAGCCTGCCTGCAGGCTTGCAATCATGTCGTTCCAATCAATCCGTTGCTCTCCCAGCATCCGGACCGGACGAGCAGATAACAAGCTATATTTTGCTTAAAGCTTAAATTAGATCACAGTGCTCGCGGACTTGGGACGACATCAAGTACGCTGAACACTTCGCTTTTCAGCTTCGGCCACTCCGTATGAATAATGCTGTAATAGATATCGTCCCTGCATTCCCCGTCAGCGTTGAGATAATTGCATCTAAATATCCCCTCCTGCTTGGCCCCGAGCTTCAGCACCGCCTTTTGAGAGCGAATATTGTCAATATCCACACTGAATTGCACACGATTAAACTTCATTTCTTCGAACGCATATTGCAACAGCGCTAATTTGACGGCTTTATTAAGTCCTGTTCCCCGAAACGCTTTTCCATACCAGGTCCAGCCGATTTCGAGCCGCTTATTGTGAAAATAGATGTTCCCATAGCGTGTTGATCCCGCTACCTCTCCCGATGCCTTGTCGATCACGATAAATGGATAGAATGCTTTCTCCTCCCGGCCTGAACATGCGCTGGCTATGTATTGCTGCAAATCCATTTCATTACGAATATGATACCCTGTAAATCTCGCTATTTCCTCGTCATACATAACCTTCCGCAGTCCATCTTCATAGCTGCTATCGAAAGGGACTACCTTAACGTAATCATTTTCCAAAACAATATCTTGTTGAAAGAATTCCATTCTGCATTTCACCCTCTCTCTATTCGATTGTCTGCTTGCTCATTGTACCTCACAACCCCGCTTCTAAATAATGGATAATTCGCATAAAAGTTTTGACTTTTTGTTCAATGGACTAGTGGTTGGCTAACTTGGTAGCCCGTTCTTAGCCACAACCCGGATCTGACTTAGATCCGGGTTTGTTCAACTTCTCACAATTCCTCGATGACAGCGACGCTGCCAAAATCCTCATGAAGCAAAATGTCAATTAACCGCTGAGCCGTATATTCCGGGGTTTGCAGTCTTCCCTCCTGCGCCAATTGCTTGAATTGCTCCACATAAGGGAAGTTCTCTTGACTGACTGCACGAATCTCCGACTGCATTTGCGTATCGATCATTCCGGGATAAACCGATGCTACCTTGACAGGGTACGGCAAGTTCATCTGTTCCAGACTTACACTCTTGGAGAACGAGTCGACCGCGGCCTTTGACGTGCTGTAACAGCTTTGTGACGGCATCAAATATTTGGCGGAGCCTGACGAAATATTCAAGATCCGTTTGTCCAAATTAAACTTCTGCGTCTGTTTAATGAAGTTCGATGTCATGATCATCGGAGCCAGCAAATTGATTGTGACATTTTCGATTATACTGTCAGCAACAGCCCGTTCAATCGGCACAACAGGCGACAACATACCTGCATTGTTGATTAAATAGATGGCTTCGGCTGGCGGCCCACAATTAATCTCATAAAATATTTCTGTGAATAATTGCTCAATATCACCCAAATGGTTCAGGTTAAACGGGTAACTGCTCAACCTGTTATTCGACATGTCCGCACCTTCAAGCAGCTGCTCGTTATTAGTTCTCGCAATACAAAAAATATGATAATTCTCACCCATCAACTGCGCTGCCATTGCGGCCCCTATACCTCTTGATGTCCCTGTAATCATCACATATTTCATCTTTTTCCCACCTCGGATTTGTATAATTTAAATTTTTTTCCATTCACTTCTGTCTCTAACGGTTTCCATGAGAAATGACCCTCTTATTTGGCTTTTTCCTCTTGGACCAGCACACTATTGACCGTCTCTTTCCAGACAGCCTCATAATCGAGATCAAATTTCATCATAATGCACCGGGATAAGTTGTCGATAACCAATGCAAGCATATGCGCCTTGGGATCAATATTTTGTGACAGCACGATGCCCCAGTCTGCGCCTTTGCCCAATAAATCACGAAATCCGTTCAGAAATTCCTGCTGCATTCGGATCAACCGCTCCCGGTATAGCTCATCACGCTCAGCCAGCATCGTAAATTCACTTAACACCCGCAGAACGCTGAAGTGCTCCTGATTGCCGTCAGGGAGCATGTTCAGTCCCCCTTGGTACAAGGTTTCCACATAGTTGTGCTTGCTGAGTGCATCGATGTGAAAGTAACTGTTAAAATGATGCGCCCGAAAAATATGAGTATAGGTGCGATTAACCAACTCTTCCTTGGATGCAAAATGGTAGTAAATTGAGGGCTTCGTCATCCCTACTTTCTTGGCGATCATGCCCAGACTCGTTTTTTCAATGCCATGCTCTGCAAACAATTCAAATGCCGCTTCAATTAATTGCTGTGAGGTTAATTCCTTCTTCTTGATGTTGATCGCCTCCGCTTCTGGAACCCAGTATAAAGGAACAACAAAAAGTTTGTCAATAATTTAACTATCGTTAGGTAAAAAATGGAGCAAGCTAAGTTAAAAAGTTAAAAAGTCAAAAAGCACCCGAGCGTCATCTTGACCGCTAAGAGGTGCTTTTCCTAATAAATCATTTCTACTTTTAGTGCTAGCGCTAATCCACTTCTTTACCCATAGAGCTTTGCCAAACTTCATACCACTGCTGATCACTTAAAGAAATACTCAACGCTTCGACACCTGTAGCAATTCGTTGCCTGTTCCCCGAACCGATGATAGGCATTGTCTTGGAAGGATGGTGCAATAACCAGGCGTACATGACTTGGTCAATGGATTGGGCATTAGTCTCATGCACCAATTTCTCCAGCGTTGCCCTCAGCCTTGATGCCTTGTCATCTGACGAGTGGAATAATTGACCGCCCGCCAAAGGAGACCAAGCCATAGGGGCTATTCTGTTCTCCAGACACAAATCAATACTGCCATTTACAAACGAATCCAGATGAGCCACTGACATTTCTAACTGGTTGGTTACCAGTGGAAACGGCAGATAGGAGCTTAGCATCCTGAACTGGGACGGCAAGAAATTCGATACACCAAAGTATCTGACCTTCCCTGAATCCTTCAATTGTATAAAAGCTTCAGCTACTTGCACAGGATTCATTAACGGATCGGGACGGTGAATTAAAAGCAGGTCAATATAATCCGTCCGCAAATTTTTTAAAGAACGTTCAACTGAAGAGACAATATGTGTACGTCCAGTATCATAGTATTTGATTTTATGTTCCGGTCGGGCATCGGATAGCAGCTTAATCCCGCATTTGGTTACGAGCTGCATCTTTGAACGAATACCAGGCTGTAATGACAATGCTTCGCCGAATCGTTCTTCACAGCTGTAATCCCCATAAATGTCGGCATGATCGAAAGTAGTAATTCCTTGCTCCTCCGTACAGAATCTTATCAGATCAAGCAGTTCGTTAGAACGAAGCTTCCACTCCGCAAGCCGCCAATGACCATGTATGATTCTCGAAAAAGATAAATCCTCAGCAATTTTCACTTGCTCCATTATCATTGCTCCCTATCATTTACTGCATTGCAACTTCGACTAGACTGTTAGGACGCGCTCCACAAGAGCATCGAGACGTTTGCGGTCTTCACTGCTTAAAGGCTCGATTGGACTGGACGTTTTCTCAGATGCGAATAGCTTCATCTTTTTAGCGATATATTTCATGCCTGTCAACCAGGTTGGTCCGCCTACTTGTTTCTTTATCTCAAGAAGATGCTTTTGTAGCTCATACGCCTTGGGAATGTCCGATTGCTGAGTTGCGTTATAGATATCAACAAATAATTTCGGGAAAATATTTGTTAGACCAGAAATATTACCATGTGATCCAAGCAACAGGCTGGCTACGAATACCTCTTCACCGCCACCAAAAACGCTAACACCCGATTTTTCCAAAGCAATTAGATTAAGCAGATGCGTTCCCCATTCAGGGCGCGTATCCTTAAAGGCAACCACCTTATCCAGCTTGGCGATTTCCACAATCGTATCCGTACCGATGTCTACGCCGGTTGCCGTAGTATGTCCATACACCATAATTTCCAAATTGGTTTCACGGGCAATGATTTCGTATTGCCTGACAATTTCCTGCTGACATGAATTATTCATATAGAAATGGGGTGTCGCATATACCGTCTTTGCTCCAAGCTGCTCCAGTTCTTTGATATTCTCTATAACTCTGGAGGTACCACAGTCAATCGCGCCACAATATACCGGCACTCGGTCTCCAACCTCTTTCAAGACAATTTCATTGACTCTCTTCCAGATCTTTCTCGACACCATAACACCCTCACCTGAAGTACCTAAAGTGAAAATACCATGAACACCGTTGTCAAGATTATAGTGAATCAAATTAACTAAGCCTGCCTCGTCCAGTGTTTCATTATCCAACAGCGGGGTCATTAATGGGGGAACGATACCCACTGCTTGTTCTTTGCGAAGTGTCATTGTAATTCCTCCTGTTTGTAATTTATTTATAGAGACAATCTAAGCAATCCAGATTAAACGCTTTTCTCTCGCGAAATATTTTCAAGCGGTTGAACGTTTTTCCCTAAAGCAGGAACAGGTCCATCGACTGGCCTTGCCCATTTCACACTGTTGGAAATGATCTTAAGCACTTCGGGATGATGGTATGTCGGGAATGTCTCATGCCCTGGCCGGAAGTAAAAGACTTTACCGCGACCTTTATAATAGCAGCAGCCACTGCGGAAAACTTCGCCGCCTTCAAACCAGCTAATCAGCACCAATGTATCCGGTGCAGGAATATCAAAGCGCTCCCCGTACATTTCCTCTTGTCCGATATCGATATACTCGGAGTGAATCCCGTCAACGATCGGATGTCCAGGCTCCACTACCCACAGCCTCTCCTTTTCGCCTACTTCTCTCCATTTTAATTTACAGGTCGTCCCCATCAGCTTTTTGAAAATTTTGGAGACATGTCCGGAATGAAGCACAATGAGCCCCATGCCATCGAGCACCCGGTGGTACACTTTTTCAACGATATCGTCTCTTACTTCATCATGTGCTTTATGGCCCCACCATAACAAAACGTCCGTATTGTCCAGCACCTCTTCCGTTAGCCCATGATCAGGCTCATCCAATGTCGCTGTACGAACGGTAAAGTCGGCATTCGTGCCCAAATAGTTGGCTAACGCGATGTGGATGCCATCCGGATAGATCTGGGCAACTTTTTCATTTATTTTCTCATGGCGAAATTCATTCCATACCGTAACTTTTATCGTTTCTCCCATTGTTGAATCCTCCTATAGTTGAACCCATTTTTGATCTTCTGCTGAAGTTAGAATATTATCGAGCAGCATCTGATTGATGACACCATCCTCGATCGTCGCTGCAAGCCCATCGCCTTTGCCATTGATGATATCGAAAAAAGACTGCATCTGGTTCGCCTGAAATTGCGGAGGAATAGGCAATGCCTGATATGACCGCCCTTGGCCGTATACATCCCCAATACAAACCTCCAATGTATCTGCTTCATCAAGATGGTAAACCAGGCCGCCTTTACTGCCATAAATCTCAAAGCGCTGGTAGTTAAATCTCCCAAAGGCACATCTTGTAATTGAATAGTTAGCGGAAATGCCCTTATCAAGCTTAGCTAGAAAATGACAGTAGTCGTCCACCGTAACATCGCCGTATTCTTCCGATTGAAGCTGCTTGCGGCTCTTGATGTTCGTACCCGAATGTCCGCAAATTGCCTGGAAGTCCCCAACGAGAAACCGTGTTAAATCGACCAAATGGGAACCTAAGTCTCCCAATGCTCCTGACCCAGCTAATTCCTTGCGGAATCTCCATAGGAGCGGCTTGTCTCCGACAATGGATGTAAAAAATAAATATTGGGCATAAACGTGATAGATGTCCCCTAAATATCCTTGCTCAATCAACCACTTCGCATATCTTGCGGCACCCTTGAAACGGTAAGAGAAGCAAACCATATTCGGAATATTGCTCTCGGAAGCGAGCCTCTGCAAATCTTCAGCTTCCTCTTGAATCAAGGTGACAGGCTTCTCCAAAGCAAACGGCATCTTATTCAGAATAGCCTCCTTCGCAATTGGATAGTGCATGTTATTGGGCGTACATATGGATACCGCGTCAACATCCGGACATTGCAGCAATTCCTTATAATCGAGGAACCGGCGAGATTCCGGTATGGCATGCTGTTCCCCTTTCGTCTTCAGTATGTCAGGATCTACATCACTGATTGCGACCAGTTCCGCATCAGGGCTGGCGATAATTCCACGAATATGGCTCTCGGCTATTCCTCCCGTGCCTATAACTCCCATTCGAATTGTCAAAAGTTTATCCTCCCACTCAAACTAATTTTTTTCATCAGAAGCCCTAAACTTGCTAACCTTTTATCGCACCCGTCATAATTCCTTGAATGATATACTTCTGGGCGAATAGATAAAATATGAGTACCGGCGAAACAGAGAGAACGACGGCCGCCAAAGCGAGATGCCATTGATTGACGTATTCTCCAAAATAAATAAAGTAGCTTAAAGGAATTGTTTGCTTCTCCTTGCTGCTCAGCATTAATAAGGGGAGCAGGAAATCATTCCAAATCTGCAATGTCTTTAGAATAGCCACACTAACCGTAATCGGCGTAAGCAGCGGAAAAACAATTCGAAAGAACACACCGAATGGGCTGCACCCGTCTATTTTTGCTGAATCCTCCAGCTCAATAGGAATGCCTTTAATAAATCCATGATACAAAAACAATGCCATGGACGTACCGAAGCCCAAATAGATTGCGATAATGCCAGGGATGCTATTAATCAAATGAAGATCTTTCGCCACTTTGACCAAAGGGATCATCATCGTTTGAAAAGGAACAATCATGGCAGAAAGAACTGCAAAAAATATGATGTTGCTTAGCATTCCGGGCGACCTGACCAGCTTATATGCCGTCATCGAACTGAAAAGCAATATGCCTGCGACACTAGCCACCGTTATAATTAATGTATTAACAAAAACAGTGGGAAAACGAATTTGCTTCCATACTTCAATAAAATTAGAGAAGTCAAGCGATTGAGGAAGCATTGTAGTTGCAAGCACCACTTGATCATACGTTTTAAATGCATTGACAAAGGTCAGGTAAAGCGGGAAGGCAAACACAAGGGCAACCAAAATCATCAAAGCTTCAAGACTGAATATTTTCCAGTTGTATGCCTTTTGCATTACATTTCGACCTCCCGACGCTTCATCATGCCTACTTGGATCAAAGTAATCGTCACGAGGATTAAGAAAAATACGACCGCCTTCGTCGTGCCGAGTGTGTAATTGTTGTTAAAAAATGCTACTTGATAAATATGAAGCGGAAGCAGTTCTGTCGAGTTAAATGGACCGCCACGAGTCAGTGATAAATTTAAGTCGAACATTTTAAACGCGCCTGAAATCGCAAGGAAAATACAAATGGTCATCGCTGGACGAATGAGCGGAAAAACAATAAACCACGTTTTTCTCCACCAGTTCGCACCATCGATCGATGCAGACTCTATAATGTCGTTCGGAATGCCCTGCAATGCTGCCAAATAGATAACCATGAAATATCCGGCCGACTGCCACACATAGACCAATATAATTGCTGCAAACGCATAATTGGGCATACTCAACCAGTTCATTTCAAACAACGGCCACTTGGTGGCGTCCCCAAGTTGTTCGAACACTTGAACAAATATAAATTGCCAGATGAAGCCAATAATTAACGACCCTATAACTTGGGGCATAAAAAACAATGTCCGCAGCAAAGTTCGTGTTTTTAGTGCGACATTCAAGGTTAGTGCCAATATAAGCCCAAGCAGATTAACCAGGATGGTGCTTACTGCTACAAATTTAACAGTTAACCAACTCGAACTCAGAAACCTTGTATCAGAGAGCAAGGATGCATAATTTTCCAAGCCCACCCAACGAATATTCGTGCTAATCCCATTCCAGTCCTGGAACGAATAAATAACGGCTTGAATAAACGGCACAACATTAACCATCGCGAAAAAAAGAAGCGTCGGAAGAACAAAAAGTGCATATATGGAACCGCTTTTCAAACTTTTATATGTCAATTTATTCTCCCCTTTCTGGGTGTGGAAGCTATCTTCTCACCTTTTGATCATAAATTTTTTGGATTTCATCGATTGTTTGCTCCCTCGTATTCATACCTGCGACATAAGCTTGAATAGGTGCCGCAAATTCTTTGTCCGAGCCGGCAGGCCACAAGCTCATCGCCCAAGGCATCGTATTGCCTTTTGCAGTATATGTCACAATATCCTGCGCTAATGGCCCCAAATCGTCAATTTCGGTAATATCTACGAATGCCGGGAGTGTTCTGAAAGAGTCCACAATATATTTCTGACCATTCTCATGCAGCCATATGAGAAACTTCTTCGCTTCATCGATATTTTTGGAAGCTTTATTAATACCGTAGTATGAAGGAACATCCACAGGCATTCTTGTATCTTTGGGATTATCATTGATTGGAATAGGGAACATCCCTATACTGATATTTGGATTCGCTTTCACAATGGGGTCCAATGCCCATAACCCCTGCTGAATCATGGCTGTTTCGCCAGACGCAAATTTAATGACCTGGGTATTGTAGTCGATCCCTAACGACTTCTTGCCTTCCCCGTATTCCATCGCAAGATCAATGAGATTGAAATAACCGTCCATATAAGGGTTATCCTTCAGCTTCGCCGTGCCATCCTCGATCGTTTTGGTATAAGCCTCCGGGTCATCCATAACAGCAAACGGCAAGTTCAACAGATGAAAGCCTAGCAGCCAACCATCCTTATACCCTTCAGCAAATGATTGGATTCCTGCCGCTTTCAGCTTTTCATTTACTTCCTTTAACTCCGTCTGCGTTGTCGGTATAGCAGTAATCCCCGCTTGGGCGAACAAATCCTTATTGTAAATATACCCATATCCTGCCAGATTCGTCGGAAAACCATACTGTTTGCCGTCAATCGTCATCCCAGGCAATGCTTCAGGAACGACCTCTTTCATCCATGGCTCGTCTGATAAGTCGACCAGGTGCTCTTGCCAATCAGCTACGTCCGTGAAAGGCTTGAGGTAGAAAATATCCGGTCCTTCACCGGAAGCGAACCTTGTTTTGCGCAGCGTTTCAAAATCTTGCGATACTTGCGCTTCTACAATGACATTAGGATGCTCTTTACTGTAGTCCTCAGCCATCTGCTTCACTTGCTCCGTCAGTTCCACCTTGTATTGCAGAAGCTTGATTGTAATTTTCTCATCCGCTTTGCCCTTATTTTTGTTCGAGCTTGTCGTATTCTCCATATTCCCTGCCGGGTTTCCTGAGGAGCAACCAACCACAATCGCAATAAAGATACTCATCGCTGCTGCTAACCACTTCTTCATGTATTTTCCTCCTCACTTTTGTTGGCTGTTGGTTACATCTCTATGTTATCCTGTAAACAAGTGATATGACATGGAATATTTAAACCTCAAAACTGCATATTTTTGTCCTTGTTGGCTTTGCGATATTGTTTGGGCGATATTCCCTTATGCTTCTTAAATACTTTACTGAAATAAGTCTCATCCTCGTACCCTACCAGTTCAGATATTTTCAGAATGGATAATGAAGTGTTCATTAATAATGATTTTGCCTTTTCCACGCGCAAGTCTGTAATAAACTGAATGAATGTACAGCCGTAAATTTCTTTAAATCTGCGGGAAATATACTGTGGGCTTAAGTAAAAGCGGTTCGATATATCGGTCAGCGACAAATCCGTGTTGAAATGAGCTCTAATGTATTCCTTAATCTCCGAAATGAGATCGCCATGACCTCCGCGTCCTAATTCCTCCTGCACAGCCCATAGCTGATGAATAAACCATTTTTCCCACTCGCTTACATCACTAATCCACAGAGGAATTTCGGATTGCAAGCGCTCGCCGTTTTTCAACTCATATTGTTTTTGCGAACGTCTAAGGAATAGATTGGCCTCCAACGTATAGCTTTGCAGATCTCTAAGAGGGACTTGACCCGTGCGAACAATTTTTTGCACAAAATCCTTTACAATTTGGGAGAGATCTTCCTTGCTTCCCGTTTCGAGGACCTTGCTCATGACTACGAACTGCTCATGCAATAGTGGAAGCTTTCCATCCTCTGACAACTCAAGGGCAGGAAGTACCTCATTCTCTTTTAAAATGTTGCACTCTAGAAGTGAACGCCGTGCCTCCCCCATTAAAATTTGAGCATCGCGAACTGGCAATACAGATTGACTTATACCGTATAATACTTCTAATTCAATCGTTTCACTTAATGAAGCTGTCACCCGCTCGATCGAGTTGGAGAAGTTCGAGTCACTGCCAGCCTGATAACCTGATCCGGAATCAGCCGCATCCATAATTACCCATTGATCGTCCTCCAAACGGCATAAAATATGATTCCCGCACGGTTTAAGCACATCGTTCACAATGTTGCTGATTGCGAAATCCAATAGAGCGCTGTCTCCACCGAATCGTCGCTTCAGAACATCCAGGCGATTTTTCAAAAGCAGCTCACAAATGCTTCCAACTTTTGCGTACGGAAACAAGTCGGCTATAGGCTTGCTAAACGGGGTTTCTCCTTTTAGAAAAGCGCTCATTTTACGTTCGTTAAGTATTGCGCCCGCAGATTTAATCGTGTAGTTATGATCAATATCGGAGTAAGTCATTTTTTCGGATTCCCGCCACAGGCTGAGTGCTCGTTCCAAGCTAGCCTCCAGCTCCGCTTTTCGGAATGGTTTAAGGATGTAGTCCACCCCTTTTGCCTGAATAGCCGCCTTCATATACTGGTAATCATCATATCCGCTCACAATAATAACCTGTGTATTTATCTTTTCGTCTCTGAGTCGCTGCAGAAGCTCGATCCCATTAATGCCAGGCATTTTCATATCCGAAAACATTACCGCCGGCTGCTCCTCATGGATGATCTGTAAGGCGGTTAAGCCATCCTCCACTAAATACCTGTCCGTAATTCCATAGCGATCCCAATCGATTAATAAATCGATGCCCTCCCTTACCGCTCTCTCGTCGTCGAGTATGATGACTTTCAATTTCACAACCCCCTATTCTAAAGGAATACGCAGTTCAACGAGCGTCGCCACATAAGGTTCACTCGTGATTCTCCATTGAAACTCACTGCCGAAGGCTAAATACAATCGATACAAAACATTCATTAATCCAATCCCGCTCTTCTCGTCATAAATATGGTAGTTTTCATACTGACGGTAAATAAGGTCGATTAAGCTGGCGTCCATTCCTTTACCGTTATCCTTTATATTCAGCACGAGAAACTTGCCGCAAATGCGGGATGTTACGGAGATGGCCCCCGTTCCTTTACCTTCTTCAATTCCATGAACAATACTGTTTTCAACCAAAGGCTGAATAATCATTTTGGGAATCTTTATATTTCTCGTATCGCTGGAGCAATCAATGTCATAATCCAACCTTTCTTGAAATCTGCTTTTCTGCAAAGAAAGGTAATCTTGAATATGCAACACTTCTTGCTCAAAAGCGACATTCTCTTCCTGCATATTCATGCTGTAGCGAAGGATAGCGCCTAGTTCAACGATCCTTTCCTGAATCTGGGGAACCCCTTTCTGTAACGCAAATGTTCCGATCGTTTGCAAAATATTATAGAGAAAATGAGGGTTAATCTGTGCCTGCAGCATTTTCAATTGAGCGGTTGTCAGTTCAACCCGATTTCGGTATTGCTTCAATATCAAATCACTAAGGGCATGCACCATGATCTGGAAACGTTTTTCCAGAATGCCGATTTCGTCCTCCCTCTCTTTGAATTGATCGATCTTAAAAATCCCTTTTTCAATTCGACTCATATTGCTGATCAGCCTTCTAATTGGCGAGATGATCGAATAAGAAACGGTAAGTGCAAGCATTATGATGAACACCAGCGTAATGAGTTGAACAATGAGCACAACGTTCAATGCTTGGCGGGCATTTTGAGTCACATGCTGTTTCGGAATAAATTTGAGCATCGTGAAATTCATTTTTTCTTCTAATCGATGGTGATATATCCCAATCCCCGGCGTCTTTCCAATCTTCATATCAATATTGCCAGACGGGTTCTCATTTGGAAGAAGTGGCAGAAATGATTCACTGCCTAGCGTATATGCCGCCGATTCCACCGTAGGGTAAAGCAGTGCGGGTGCTTGAGCCTGGTCAATAAACAAAAAGATTTGTTCATTCGATTCATCGAATAATTGATCTTGGATCACTCTAATCTCTTCCGTTGAAAAACTGAAAGACAGATAACCCAAGACGTCCCCGCTGGGCATATCGACAAGCTTCCGATGGAGATAAAGTACGGAGCTGCCATTTAGTGAAGCCGTTTCAAACAGAAGAAAGCGATCCTTCATCTTTTCGTCAATTCTTTCTTGTTCTACTATATATTTATGCCCGCTTGATTCCCTGTTTTTAATGTATTTCTTTCCATCTTTCGCACTAGAAAAGGTTACCCCCTGCAATTCCTCACGGCTGTATAATAAAGAAAGCATCTTGGATTCCAAATAAGACGTTTGTACATAATCAAGCGAATTTCCTTTCAAAATTTGAAATAAGGAACTATCATAATACCACTGTAAAGATAGCGTTTCCAATTCATCAAAATAACTTATCGTGCGCTCCATCCCTTGCTGCATCACACTGATATTGGTTTGAATAATGTTTTTTTGAAGCGCTTGAGAACTGGAATAATAGGTAATAAGATTGGATATTAGAAATGGAATCGCAGCTGTCAGCAGCATCAAGCTGATGATTTTTAAATATAGGCTTCTTCGAACCATATCGCAGACCTCGTTGTTAAGAGATTTTTGAACCACAACTTCAGTATATCTGTGAAATGTTCGGATTACCAGAACTTCATCCTTTTGTGCAACCCTCCAACTGACGACAACGAAGCCGAGGAGCGTACAAGATACGCACCTCGGCTTCACGGGGAACAAGCTTTTATTTCTCTCCCAACAACAGTTCTATAACGTACGCCTCTGCGTCTTCCGCCGCCAGATTATTCCGGATGCTCCAATCGCTTGCCATAGCAATGCCTTGGATGTCCACCGTACATCGGGCGGGTGAACTGGAGAACGAAGCCTGCTGACTCCAAATTGCGGCGGCTTGCTGCATTATCAGGATGAACGGTGGAATACAGGTATCGATAACCCAATGCTTTGGCCCGCTGCTCGCGCAATGAATGAAAATAGCGCTGCAGTCCCCGGCCTCGAACGGCTTCGTGAGCAATCGTCGCATCGAGCGTACCCACCCGGGCAAGCTCTTCCTCCGGCACGCCAAGCTCCCGCCCCAAGTTGCTTTCGCTTCTGCCGGGGAAGACAAGCACCGTATACGCTACGAGCTTGCCCTCATCATACGCTCCGTAAATTTCACCCTTATGCTCTTCAAGCAAATAACGAAAATCCGCTTCCTTATCCTCGGCGAACAAAGCGCTGGACGGCAGTCGAGACGCGACATCCTGCATCAGCTTGTGAACATCTGCTACCTGCTCGAGGCCAAGCTGTCGAATGTCCAGCCCTGCGTATTGCCATTGCAGCTGTTTCTCCATACAAATGCTGTTCTCGCAGTCCATATATTCCCCGTAGGGCGGGATTTCATAATATCCGCATTTCTTGTAAAATGCGATTGATGCCGGCTGCATCGTTCCCGTTTCCAGTCGTAAAGAGGTCAAACCCGTTCTTGCCGCCCCCTGCTCCAAAAAGCTCACAAGACGCAAGGCGATCCCGCTGCCGCGAAAAGCAGGAGCTACGAAAATTCGCTTAAGCTCCGCGCACTGCTCATCCAGCGGCCGATAGGCGCCGCAGCCAGCAGCCTGTCCATTCGCATAGGCTACAACAAATACCGTATCGGCCGCTTGTTGTCCCTCCAGATCCATGGTGAACACCTCATCAGCCGGATAAAGGGAAAACAAATATTGATCAAGCTCTGCAATGAGAGCAAGCAGCTCTTTGTTCGAAGGCTCGACGATTTTAAGTGTGACTGTCATTATATGCTGCCCCTTTCATCCTTGGCTTGCCTGTTCGGAACAACAAAACGCTTAACGCCAACTACCTCACCTGCATCAAGCATTAGATTGCACGTGCATTGACTGCGCCTGTTTATCCTCACCTTATCATGAAATGACAGTATTGCCCAGTACATTCGTCTGCTTCACGGCCCCGGCATGAATTAATGCGAAGCTGTTATCCCGTCAACCTGCCTTATTACCTTTTGGCTCGCTTCATCAAGTCCCTTCAGTTGAACATCGATTCCTCGTTCCTCCAGCATGGTCCTCACCTTCATCACTGCTCTAACACCCGACTCATCCCAGATCCGGCTGCGTGAAAAATCAATTGTAATTTGTTCTGCCGTGACCGTCTGGCTCTTGAAATAAGAGATAAAGCTGTCGGCGGAGGCGAAGAACAACTGTCCGCTCACCGTATATTGTGCTCCTTCCCGGATAAGCTTCATAGAAGAATTTTTGACGGCGAAGAAAATAATGCTGAGCAGCACGCCGGCCAACACGCCCTTGGACAAATCATGGGTCAGAATGACGACAGCAACGGTCGTCAGCATAACCGCTGCATCGGTGCGCGGCGCCTTCATGATATACTTGAAAGATTGCCAATCGAATGTCCCGATACAGACCATCACCATAATGCCAGCCAATACCGACATCGGAATCTGGACAACCAAATCGCCCAGTGCAATAATTAAGAACATTAAGAATCCGCCTGCAACGAATGTCGACAGCCTTCCCCGGCCACCGGACTTCACATTAATGACCGACTGTCCAATCATCGCACAGCCAGCCATCCCGCCGAAAAATCCGGTAATGACATTGGCGATCCCTTGACCGCGGGCTTCGGTATTTTTGTTGCTGTCCGTCGCTGTCATCTCATCCAAAACCTGTGAAGTAAGCAGCGACTCCAGCAAACCGACAATGGCCAGTGCCAGGGAATATGGGAAAATAATTTGCAAGGTTTCGAACGTAAAAGGAACATCAGGGATCAAGAAGGCCGGGAGGCTTCTCGTAATGATGCCCAGATCGCCTACTGTCCGCAGCTCGAATCCGCTGAATACCGCAATCGCCGTCAATACGACGACCACAATCAACGGCGCTGGCACCACCTTAATGAAACGTGGTAAGGTGTATAATAATAACAGCGTCACGGCTACAAACACATACGTCATGCTTGAAATGCCGATGATATGCTGAAGCTGTGCGATAAAAATCAAGATCGCCAGCGCATTGACAAAACCGATCATTACTGCGTTCGGGATGAACTTCATTAACTTTGCAACTTTGCAAATGCCGAAGATGATCTGGATTACCCCTGTTAAAATTGTTGCTGCCAATAGATAGTTCAGACCGTGGCTTTTGATCAGCGGTATCATCAGCAGCGCCATCGCCCCTGTCGCCGCTGAGATCATTGCCGGCCGCCCGCCGACAAATGCGATAATAACAGCGATGCAAAACGATGCATACAACCCGACCATCGGATCAACGCCTGCAATAATGGAAAAGGCGATAGCTTCCGGAATAAGCGCGAGTGCGACAACGATGCCTGACAGAATATCCCCTCTGATGTTGCTGAACCATTGCTGCTTCAAACTTTGCATGATAATCCCCTTTTCTTAAAATCTTAGATTATCATAGCATCAAACTTCCCAAAAAGGAACCTTTATAGGAAGATTAGGAGTGAAATCAATCCATGATATATGGCTATGTACGACCGTTGTATGATGATGAAAAATGCGAAAACCAGCTGCATCAATTAAAAAACAAATGCGGTGAAATCTATATAGAAAACCATGGCTCGCCAAAAAAACGCGAGCAATTGGAAGCTTTGCTTATGGGATTAAACAATGGCGATATTATTATGGCAGAGCGGTTATTTGCGTTGGCAGATACGACCCGCCATCTTGTTGAATTGCTGAAAATCGCGGAGAAGGACGGTGTAACAATCTATTTTCTACGGGAGGGCGTGCAGAGCCACGAGCTGCTTAGCCATTCCCTGCAGCATATGATGACACTGATTTTGCAGTTTCAGACGGACATCGTCAAGCAATCGACCCTATTGGGCCTCGCTCAAGCCAGGGAACAGGGCAAATCCATCGGACGGCCCAAAAAATCCGATCACAATATTAAGAACGCCATTGCTATGTACCACTCCGGCCATTTCACCTTGCATGAGATTAAACAGGAAACCGGCATCAGCAAATCGACCTTGTATCGTTACTTGGAGTCCATTGATCATCCTTAATTTGGGACGGAGAGATTAGGGAAGCTGCGGGGCTAGAGGGCTGGAATCTCATTCAATCCGTCAAAAGGGAAGCCTGCTGAAGATTTCACCTGTAGCTCGAGCTTCCCTGTTACCGGAGAGTATGCCGCATTCCGGTTAAAATTGAATATAGTCCTCATTAATAAATAGAAGCGTGAATCCAATCGCCATCCAGCAAAGAACTCCGGATTGCTGGAAGCCGCAACTGTTCGACCGCTGTATGGAGAAAGCTGTCATTAATATAAAGATCATTATTGTCTGTAATAAGAGAAGAAATCGGGTGATAATTCTTTCCGATATTTCGGAGTGTTTGAATATCACGATCATATATAGCCGCATCCCAACGAATGACAGACAGCACATTTGATATAACTTCCAGCGGAAAATCGGTAACTGATGCGATTAACTTGGCAACATACAAAGGCTTATTCCGAATGAGTTGATGAGCTTTCAAATGCGCCCTTAGATAAGCATTCACAATATTTTTATTAGCTGTTGCCCAATTTTCTTCAGCAACCACGCCAGAAAGATAATCTTCGTTTGTCCCCTCAATCGGAATCACTTTCCCCGTTTGATTGTATCTAACAAGCGCCGGGAATGGTTCGCAAACGACACCTGCATTAATTTGTCGATATGCGATATCGATCAATGTTTGATTTAAGCTCTGATCAATGATTTTTAAACCGTCTATTTGTGAACCAAATGATGTGTATAGTCGATACCAAGGACTAGAGTGTTTGATTACCGCAATGGAACGAGAAGAGAGACTTGATAAGTCATTGAAAGGGGTATGATTGGATACGACTAGTGAAATGCCTTTGCTGTGCCTGCTTTTCCCATCAAAAGCAAGCAATTTTGCTCTGAAATGAGGAAGAAATAAATTTATTTTATATAGATTGGTAAGCGGATAGTCTCCTAGTGATGCTATTTGTACGTTCCCCGCTATCATTTCTTCTATAAGTTTGGGGCCATTTGAGGCTTCGAGCCAGCGAACAGGCACTGGAGACAGAGTGTTGGCCAACTCAGTTTCCAACCACTTCAATTCCTTGATTATCAAGGAACTCCATAAATGGGCATTAAATTTTTGATAACCAATTGTAACGGTCTGAGGCTGATAAGCTTCTTGTCTTTGATCGACTTGCGTTTTTGAATGATTTTGTATCCAAAAAGACAGTTGGTCGCGATCAATATAGACATCCTTTCCTATTTTAATATAAGGAAGCCCCTTCTCTCTTCGCCAGCGATTAATGGTAGTACGACTTATTTGCAAAAAGTCAACAGCTTCTTGCAAAGTTAGTAAATTCAACTTCTCGTTCAAGTTGTGACCCCCTTGTTGATCGAGCTAACTGCACCAATGACAAGCTGGATATATATCCAAATGAAGGAAATAAAGTTCATTCATGACCACTTGTGTGTCATTGTGGTTCATTATATTGATATCCTGCAGATTCTTTGCTAAGTTATAATATATAGTAAACCACTAAGAATAATTAGTCAAAGAAGCAAGGGACGGATAGTCAATGACAAATGAAGATCATATTATAAAATCAGATGTGCTTGTTCTGGGAGGAGGACCTGCCGGAACCTGGGCAGCTTATACAGCCGCTTCTGCGGGGGCCAGCGTTATACTGGCCGATAAAGGTTATTGCGGGAGCAGCGGAGCTACAGCACCTTCCGGGACAACACTTTTGGGAGTTTACAACGATCTGCCGCAGAGAGAAAGGGAACTAGATGCGTGTTTAAGCAAAGGGGATGGCTTGGCCGACAGAAGTTGGTTGGAGAAGCTTCACCATTACAATGATATTGGAACTGGAAAATTAGTAGAACTCGGTTATCCATTCCCAAAAGATGACAGTGGTTCTCCTATTCGAAGAAGTTTGCAGGGGCCTGAATACATGCGTCTGATGAGGAAAACAATCATAAAATCTGGAGTAAAGATACTTGATCGCAGCCCGGCGTTGAAGCTCCTGACCGAGGAAGGGAGAGTTTGCGGGGCCAGAGGGATCCATTCCCAATCAGGAAAAGAGTGGATCGTTCAAGCAGGGGCTGTCATCATAGCAACGGGCGGATGCGCCTTCTTAAGCAATGCATTAGGTTGCAATGTCCTCACGGGAGATGGGAACCTCTTGGCGGCCGAGGTTGGCGCAGAGTTTTCGGGAATGGAGTTTTCCAATGAGTACGGAATGGCGGCCCAATTTTCTTCCATCACCAAAAACTATTTGTTTAATTGGGCTAAATACTATCGCCTTGATGGTTCTGAAATAGTGAATCCCAATAAAAGAATCCTGGCTAAGGTATTAATGAATCAACCTGTATTTGCTAGGCTCGAGCAGGGAGCCGAGCAAATTAAATCTGCAATGCGCAGAACTCAGCCCAACTTTTTTGTACCTTTCGACAGAATGGGAATAGATCCATTTAATGATAGGTTCCCTATTGCTTTACGTCTGGAGGCTACGGTAAGGGGCACCGGAGGGATTAATATAATGGATCAGTCGTGCGCAACATCCGTTGCCGGGCTGTATGCGGCAGGAGATGCGGCTACACGAGAGCTTGTATCAGGTGGAACGACTGGCGGCGGCAGAATTAATGCTTCGTGGGCGATCGCTTCCGGATGTATGTCGGGGGAAGCCGCCGCCCAATATGCGTTATATTACGGAAAGGTCAAGATGAATCCCCGCGATTCAAATGCTGAAGGCTACCAATCCGACAACCTCCTCAATATGGCTGAGATGAAAGAAATGATTAGTCAGGTTCAAGATGAGGTTATGCCCTTCAACAAAAATCTTTTCCGAACAGGAAATCGTCTCATTACATCATTAAAACAACTGGACAAACTTTGGAAACATATCGGAAATGGCCTGGTTACCCATCATGATGCGAAGCAAGTAATTCGTGCCAGAGAAACCGCTGCCATGATTACCACTGCGCGAATGATGTATGCGAGCGCATTAGAGCGCAAAGAATCCCGGGGCATGCATGTCCGCGACGATTATCCTGATGAGAATCCTACTATGCAATATCGATTAATAACAAAGGGGTTAAACGAATTCAATTATCGTTCACAATTCTAGAGAACATGAAAGGGGGAAGGCGGCGACAGTATGATTCAAATTATTAGTCATGAGCGTTGTGTCGGTTGCGATTTATGTATAAAAGTGTGTCCTACCGATGTGTTTGATAAAAAAGAGGGCTTCCCCGTTATTGCAAGACTATCTGACTGTCAAACCTGTTATATGTGTGAGCTGTATTGTCCAGCGAAGGCGATGTATGTTTCTCCTTTAACAGAGGAAAATCAAGAAGTTGAGGAGTGTGTCTCAACAAACAATTCCATTATTGGGAGCTATCGCGAGGCAATCGGCTGGGGCAAAGGACTCAAGTCAACGGCCTCACTCGACCAGTTTCATCTATTAAATCAGATTAACTCCAATGACTGCAAGATATAGAAAATGATCCGAAAGAGTCCAATCAGATAATAATAACTTAATAAGGAACAAATGATGTATAGTTCAACTGGAGTGCCAGAGACCGCATCAACAGGATGAAGGTCTTTTTTCTTTTTCCGACAGTTGACGGAACTATAATATTGGAGGTATTTCGTATGTTAATTCGCAAATGGCTCATCACAGCTCTTCTATTGTCTTTTTCAATCATGTTTGTGACAGGCTGCACAAACGCAAAAAATGAAAATGAATCTCCAAATAGCAAAGCTCGAGAAAAAGTCGTCATTGGCTATTTGGCCATGTCAGATCCGCAAGCAGCTGCTGCTCAACTAGGCTTTTTTGAAAAACATATGGATGCGGACGTCACATTTCAACGCTTCGATTCAGGACCGGCGTCCTTGGCCGCCTTGGCGTCAGGTTCCATACAATTTATGACGGAGCTTGGAAATCCTCCTACAGCAAATGCAATCTCAAAAGGAATTCCTATTGAGATCATATGGCTGCTGGAACAATACACAACTGGTGTAGGACTCGTGGTTAAAGATGACTCAACCATTCAATCGCTTTCTGATTTAAAAGGCAAGAAGCTTGCAGTGGTAAAAGGTTCTACCGGCGATCTCGTTCTTTCGACTGCGCTGCACGCAGCCCAAATTGATCTTTCCAGCATAGACATTATAAATATGAGTCCCCCCAATATGGTAGCGGCTTGGAAAGCAGGCAACATTGAAGCAGCCATAACCTGGGATCCTGCAAAGTCGGAGATGCTTAACGACGGGGGAAGAGCCATATTATATGCGAAGGATCAAGAAGCGCCGGTCGTTAATCTGGTTGTCGTGAATAAAGATTGGGCCGCAACCCACAAGTCATTAGTCGAAGGCTTTATCAGGGCTGAAGTAGAGGGGATCGAATTTTTTGAAAATTCTCCGGAAGAAGCTTATGATGCGATTGCCAAGTGGAATTCGATAACAATTGATGATGTGAAGCAACGATTGAAAGGAATTAATTATGTATCACTAAACGACCAATTAACAACTTTAGGATTAGGCGCTCCCGAGCAGCCTGAACAATCGGTTGTATTTAAATCCCTGGATATGGCTATGCAAGACGGGTTTAGACAGGGGCAAATAGAAAATATTCCTGATAATCTGAATGATTTTATCAATCGAGACTATGTAATGTCCGTCTTGGAAAAATAGCAATCTCCATGGACGGGAGGAGGTATACTTGTGATTAATCTGGAACATGTATCGAAAATATACGATGGATCGAACACAGTCGCTTTGAGCGATATTCATGCACGAGTAGACAAGGGAGATTTTGTAACGGTCGTAGGTCCCAGCGGATGCGGGAAAACCACATTGCTTAACATTGTGGCTGGATTTGAACTCCCCTCCAAAGGGAGGGTTTATGTCAATGATTCTCCGATCGCGGGCCCTAGTCCGGAACGAACCATGGTATTTCAGCAGCCCACTCTCCTTCCCTGGATGAATGTTCGAGATAATATTTCTTTTGGCCTGCGCCTCCAACAGGGCAGGAAAATTGATTATCATCGTGTTCAGGAGCTTATTGAAATTATGGGTCTGAACGGATTTGAGAATCACAAAACCTTTCAACTATCAGGCGGGATGCAGCAACGCGTTGCTATAGCCAGAGCCATAATTACATCTCCTGCTATCATTCTTATGGACGAGCCTTTCGGCGCTTTAGACGCAATGACTCGGCAGGAATTACAGAAATTTTTGCTGGAAACCTGGTCGCAATTTAAATCTACTATTTTGTTTATTACTCACGATATTGAAGAAGCAATCCTGCTTGGTACGAGAATATGGATACTAACCTCCCGCCCGGGCAGGATCGCCAAAGAATTTCTGATTGAGCCGGAACAAAAGGCTGAGTTTCCATTATCGTTTGAGTTTCTGGAGCTTAAAAAGAAAATAACCGGCATGCTGCACCCCTCGGGTGAAGGTTTGTAACACAAGTTTAATGAGTCGGCAGAGGGAGGCGGATATTAACAATGAAGGAACAATTCATACGATTCAAATCTTCTGACCGGACAGGAACCAATTTGGCACCTGAAGCAAGTTCTGCTTCCTTATCCCAAAAATATACTTGGCGTTCTTGGCACATCAGGATTGCCGTATCCGTGCTTTTTCTCGTCATTTGGTTTGTCTTAACGATTGGTGAGAATATCTCTCCGGTGATTCTCCCCTCTCCTTCCAGAGTTGCAAAAACCTTTTGGAAGTTGCTAACGATAGGCTATCAGGACAACACCTTAATTCAACATTCCATTATAAGCATAGTTCGAATCCTGGAAGGGTTTGTCTGGGCCTCATTCACGGGCATACTGCTTGGATTTTTTATGAGCTCAAACAAAATTGTGATGAGTATTTTCGATCCTATTATTCAATTCTTGACCCCGATCCCCCCATTGATCTATATTCCTTTGCTTCAAGTATGGTTTGGGATCGGCGAGTTGCCCAAAGTGCTATTAATCTATATATGTACACTTCCATTTGTCGTAATCGGTACAGTCTCGGGCATACGCAGCACCAAAGAGTCGATGATACGTATGTCACAGTGCTTTGGCGCGAATTCATTTCAAACCTTTCGCTATGTAATTCTGCCCTCTGCCCTGCCAGAAATAATAACAAGCCTGAGACTCTCGCTTGGTCGTTCCTGGACTTGTGTCGTGGCGGCGGAAATGATTGCTGCCTCCTCCGGCCTGGGTTGGATAGGGAACATGGCTGGGCTGCAATTGCAGACTGATGTGGTTTTTGTTGCCGTGCTTTGTATAGCCATACTAGGGTTCACAATGGACATGCTTCTGAGGTGGATACATAGATCCTTGGTCTTCTGGGATGGAAAATACTAACCATCGGCCTATCAGGCAAGCAGCAACAATAAAAATAATAAAAGAGTGCTGCTGCGGGTTCGCAGGTGTTTCCAATCGCCATTCAAAGCCGGATTTTTTATTCTAATTTTCAAAAGGTGCAAATCCGGCTTTAAAAAGCGACCACTTCGTTTTTCCAACATCCCTGCAACCCTTCGCCGCCCTTCTCGCAGTAGGCAAGCACTGATTTTGGTTTTGAACCAAATTTTCAGTTAACTTTTCCTGCCCTCAGCAGAATATCAGGCTCGGATATCGATGAAACTACCGAGCCCATGCGTTCCGCAGATACGATGAAGTCACGTTTTAAACAACCGCAAACAGGCACAAGTAACAGTATTGCAGACTGCCAGGCCATACCTGCCTAAGCGTCGCTTTGCCGTGTATTGAGCAAAATAGCGAACATGTGGCCGCATACCTTTCCCTCACACGACGTAACATTAATGCCAGTCAAATGAAACGGTTGCTCATGCTGCAACGTCACACCAAAGCACAGTTCAGCATTCGAATTGGGACTCGCTTGCCAACGGCAGCTCGATGCGCGATGGCAGCGCCCCACCCCAGTGAATCGTCTGTACTGCCGCTATCCCCTGCCCCTGCTGCGCCCAATTGCCTGCGGCATTCTGATGCACATGATAAGCCGGGAAATTGGATGAAGACACATCAAGCCTGATGCGGGACCCGCGCCTCAGCTTCCAGATCATAGGCCAGCATTCAATCACCAGCTCAATCGTCTCCCCTGGCTCGTAAGCAATCGTCTTTGGCGAGCCGTTTCGGTAAGCCAAGCTTGTAATTCCATCTGCGATGTTGTAAGCCTTCCCGTCAGGGAACAACTCGCTTATTTTAGCCGTAAATGCCGTATCCTCTGCAGTGGAATCGACGAACAGCACAATCTTGATTTGGCCGGCAATAAGCAAATCTTCTTCTACAGGCGCTGACAGGAAAGTGATGACGTCAGGCCGGCTGCCTGGCTCCGGCTGCCTCACACTGGCCGCTTTCGGCAAGCAGGGCGAATCGCCATATACGGACAGCATGCCGCTGCCGCCTGCCGTCTGAACAGGATTGGCCGGATCATAGGTATACGAGACCGCGGATGGTTGTTGGCCGGGCGTACTTCCCAGCTCATTGTTGCCGTGTAAATACAAAGGCTTAGTAGCGTGCCGCGGCGGCCATGACCGCCAGTTCCCCCATTGATTTGCGCCGATGGTGTAGGAACGAATCACTCCGCGCTCGTTCGGGTACGGCGCTCCTTTGAGCATCGTATTGAACCAATCCAACGCAGCCTTCAAGCCCCCATTCGGTCCATCCGCCCAGCCATTGGGATAAGTGAGGTCGCCATAAGGCTCCATGGCATGCGACCACGGGCCGATAACCATCCGGCTTGCTTCACGGATTTCTGGACGAAGCTGCCCATAGGCTTCGAACATCGTATCGAGCGCAATGTCGAACCACCCTCCCGTCAAATGAACCGGTACGTTCAGCCTCCCCGGAGCCTGCTTCAGCTCATGCCATAATCCCGTCTGCCATAACGGATCGCCCGCTCCCGGGTTCGCCAGAAAGTCCTGATACCAGCCGAGCGTTCTGCCGAGCATCTGCTTGTCCATCTCCGCTTGGGGTACAAATTGAAAGGCTTCATTGGCCACCTCATTCGTATCCCGTCCCTGCCAATCCACGCCCGCATTCGTCACCGCCCAGCCCGTGTATATATCCGGACGAAACATCCCGTTCATATACATGAAACGATGCTGATCCGTACCAAGGACAGACAGATAGAGCGTCTTCACCTCCGCGGGCAGCGCATCGGCCAGCACCCATTGATTAAACGACATATAAGAAGGCCCATACAAGCCAATGCTGCCGTCTTGCCAGGACTGCGCAGTTATCCAGACGAGCGTATCCAGTCCATCCTCCCGCTCATGCACAAACGGTTCCCAGGTGCCCTCGGATTCATTTCTCCCCCGGCATTCCTGATGAACGACGGCGAAGCCGTAACGGACGAAAATCATCAAGCCTGGATCACGCACATTGTCTGCATTGACATAAGGATTGCGCTGAACAATAACCGGCCATGGCCCTTCCCCTTGCGGCAGCCATACATGCGTCATAAGCCGAACACCGTCGCGCATTGCAACGCGCTCGTCCCGCATCTCGCCCAATTCGTGGGTATGAGCGTATTCATTATTAACCATGATCAACATCTCCCTTGTCGCATGTAGAACGGCGTTTCTAATATGCTGCTACTTTAAGTCAACTTATCTCGTCGATCTCTGTCTATTTTAATACAAGCGAAAGAGGAAAAATATTGATCATTTTTAATATCCAACCTAGCAACAGACGCCTGAGCCCATGTTGCGAATGGGCGCAGGCGTCTCGTTATAGCTTAAGCTAGAAGAAATCTGTCAAATAAGGGACGCGATCCGGAATAAGCCTATCCAGTCTTCGGATCTCATCTTCATTCCCTTGCAGCCGACCCACACGTTGAAGGAGCGGAGCACGCTTATAGCCTATCAATAAAGCCGACAGGGTCTGAATGTCGCACGACACGGCCAGCCTTTTCACCTCCGCTGGCGTTAAGTCCGCTTCATCCGGGAAGTTAGCTTCATCACTTTTGGTCACGTCGTGAAAGCCGCTCTCCTGCAGCCTCAGCCGAAATAACCCGTTGTTCCACTCGGCGCAATCATCCGCTATCCGCAGATAGATCGGGCTATCGAAATCTCGGGGAGTCGTGTTTTCGGCGAATGCATACTCCCTTATAAACGAAGGGACATCGATAATTCTCATCATGAAGTAAGGCACGATTTCCTGCTTGATCCTCGGCTCCTTCAATAAAAATGGCATCACGTCGTCCGTTGGCACAGTGCAGACTACTTCCTCCATCATAGAATCATGATTGGAGATGAAACGCCATATGCCTCGCCAGGCCTCCTCATTCAACGCGACCAACTCATGTACGACAAGCGTTTTATCTGCTACTCGGTAATGGATGTAACCCTCGGCTCGCCCCTCAGCGCTTTCGTATACCGAGACCGAGCTTCCCTTCTTCGAGCCAAATACGCGGGACTGCCACCACGATTCCGTCCGCACCAGCGTAAGCTTCGTAAATCGGATTCAAAATTGCTTCTTCGCCCGTGATACGCACCATCCGGCTCCCCTCCGGCGCCTCCGGCTTGGGCAATTGACTCGACTTCAAGGAATAGCGGACATAATCAATGGAGGCTTCCCAACCATATTTCCGATAGAACGCGAACGAAAACGGCGAGAGGAAGGATACGCTTTGTCCCCTTTCTTTCATCGAACGGATGGCCTGTACCAGCAATTTACCGATCATTCCGCTCCTGCGATGCTCCGGCCAGGTCGATACAAAGGCGATACCTCCCATCCCGAACGCTCGCCCGTTTATCCGAGTATTTAGCCCAAGCACCGTAAGCTGGGCAGCCAGCTTTCCTTCCACATAATATCCCCATGTCTGCTCAGAAGCGGAGCCTATTCCCTGTCGTCGCTTCTCCCGCTCCTCTGCTGAGAAGGTGCGTCCAAAAGCAAATTCCAATAACGCGAGACTTTGCTCGAACTCATCCGGCATTACTAATCTGATCTGCTCCATAACAATGACCTCCGGTATCGCGGGCAAGCACCGGGTCATAAAACCCGTGCTTGCCCGCGATATTCGCCTATCCGTTTAGCTCAGCTTACTTGGCCGCGTTTAGCAAGCGATCGTGAGCTTCCTTGTAAATATTCACAATTTGCTCAACGCCCAGCTTGTTCTGCTCCTCAACGTATTTATCCCAGTCGCTCAAAGATCTGTTTCCTAGAATGAATTTGGATACGTTCTCGTCGCGGTTTTTGTTAAGCACATCGCCGACCGTGCTTAATATCTCCTGCTCCGCCGCGGTGAATGCCGGTTTAGGCTGCTGTACACTGTCGTAATTCGGCGCTTGCTCGTAAGCGCTCTGCAGTTCCGGTGAAGCGAGTAAAATATGCGCATCGTAGTCAAACCAGAGATACGTCCCGTCTGTCGCTAGTCCCGTCTTCTTCCGCAAATCGGATACGTCCTGATAATCCTCGATAAACTTCTTCACTCCGCCTTCTGTCGCGTACGTCTCTCCTTCTTTCCCCCAGCTCGCCAGTGTCTTTCCTTCCTCTGAGTAGAAGAAATCCATAAATTTAACGATATCCTTAATATTTTTGGATTTGGATGAGATCATGAAGCTTCCTTCCGAGATTTGGGTAAATGCGTTCTTCTGCGATCCTCCCGGGCCAGCAGGCGGCGCCATGAAGGCTAAGTTGAATTCCGAATTATCCTTGCGAAGCGCCGAATTAAAGAAATCGATGCGGCCAACATAGTCCAGTGTAATGAATGACCGGTTCGTCGACATAATATCCTGCCAAAGCTTCGTATCGATCGTCAAGAAGTCTGGCGGAATCAGCTTTTCTGCATAAAATTTGTTCAAATACGTAAGCATCGTCTTGAAGTTTTCTTCCGTTGCCCCGTATCTCCACTCCTTCGCAACTTCGTCATAGTGCACGCTCGCTACATCAGAATTCATTGAAATCGGCGTATTAAAAGCCGCCCCGAAGTTCAGCAACGTTCTTAGTCCAAAGCGGAACGCCAGCGGATAGCTGTCTGGATACAAAGTTTTCAACTCTTGCAGCGTCACGTAAAGTTCATCCCATGTAGCCGGCTGCTTCAGACCGTGCTTCTTGAATACGTCCTCGCGATACATCCAAATCATGCGATTCGTCTCCCCAATGCCCTGATTCGGCAGCACGTACATTTTACCGTCTGAGGCGATCGTGTTTTGTACCGCATCTGGATACTTTTCCATCCACGCTTTGAAATTAGGCATCTCATCCACATAATCCAGCACATTGGCAAGTGCCCCCTGCTCGCCATACTTGTCTGCGAGATGTTTTGTCTGGGTGAACATGAGATCAGGAAGCTTGCCTGATGCCATCGTCAGGCTAAGCGCATCAGCAAGCACTCCTCCGGAAGGCGTCTCAACCTCCATCCTAACCCCGGTTTTCTCCTCAAGATAGTCCCATACCGGCCAATCTGCAGAATACGGCCAGCTTGGATTGCTGTAGGTCAGGAAGGTGAACGTTTTCTTCGACGGAGCACCCGATTCCTGGACCGCTGGATTCGGTTCCTGCGGCGTGTTCACTTTATTCCCGCCGGAGCAGCCGGCGATTGTTGCGACCCCCATTGCTGTTACTAGCAAAGTCATCATCATCTTGCGCATTGTTTACCCCTCTCTTCTTCTGTAATTGATATGTCAACCTTTAATAGACCCGATCATCGCACCTTTGGCGAAATATTTCTGAAGAAACGGGTATACTACCAGGATTGGCAAAGTAGATACGATAATCGTTGCAAATTTGAGCGATTCTCCAACCAGTATCGTATCGCCCCCGACATTCGTCGCTTCACTGGCGTTGCTGGTGCCCTGGAGTACGATGCTGCGCAGCACCACCTGCAATGGAAACAAGTTTGAATCCCGCAAATACAACATAGCAGAGAAGAAGTTGTTCCACATCGACACCGCGTAAAATAAGCCGATGGTAGCCAGAATTGCCTTGGATAACGGGAGCGCCAGTCTGAAGAAGATGCCGATGTCGTTCAACCCGTCTATTTTCCCCGCTTCTTCGACTTCCTTCGGAAGACCCGCAAAGAACGTACGCATAATAATCAAATTCCACGTACTGACGACCGTCGGTAGGATCATCCCCCAGATCGTGTCCACGAGTCCGTAACTTTTGACAACCAGGAAGGTCGGAATCATTCCGCCACTGAAGAACATCGTGATGACGATCAAAATCATAAACCCTCTTTGGAACAGCATTTCCTTCTTGGAGATGGCGAAGGCGCCGGCAGCCGTGATGAGCAAGGAAAGGGTTGTTCCTACTACGACGTAGATGATCGTATTCATATAAGCTCGCACAATAAGCGGGTCCTGCAGCACGACACGATAGACGTCAAAGTTTAATCCTTTGGGCCAAAAGTACACCTCTCCTTTGAGAACGTGTACGTCGCTGCTTAAGGATACGGCGATCATATAAACGAACGGGTACAGTGTCGCAAAAACGACCCCGCCTAACAATACAAATAACACGATGTCGAAACCGGTTATTCTCTTCTGCATTCTCTACCAGTTCCTTTCTACCATAAACTCGTTTCGCTCATTCTGCGACTGATCCAGTTTGCAGTCAAAATAAAGACGAGGTTGATCAAGCTGCTGAACAAGTCAATTGCCGTCGCATAGCTGAAGTTCCCTTGTCCGAGACCTGTACGGTAAACAAATGTGCTCAGTATGTCCGCTGTCGCATTAACCGCCGGATTCATCATCAAGAATACCTTCTCGAACCCGATTTCCAGCACGCTGCCGACGTTAAGAATAAGCACGATGATGATAGCCGGTCGAATGCCTGGCAGTGTAACGTTTATGATTTGCTTCAAGCGTCCGGCTCCGTCTATTTTGGCCGCCTCATAAAGCTGCGGGTCTACCGCAGTCAATGCGGCCAAATAAATAATCGTCTCCCAGCCTACGTGCTGCCAAATCTCCGAAAGCACATAGATGCTTCGAAACATTTCCTCCCTCGCCATGAAGTTCACCGCATCGAAGCCAAGCAATTCAATAACATTGTTGACGATGCCGCTGGAAGGCGACAGGAATAGCGCGAGCATACCTACTACAACCACGTTCGATATGAAATGCGGCAGATAACTGACGGTCTGGACGAACCGTTTGAAAGCCATCTGTCTTACTTCGTTCAGCAGCAGTGCCAGCAAGATTGGCGCAGGGAAGCTGAAAATCAGCTTGTAAAAACCAAGCAGGAACGTATTGCGTAGAAGCTTTAAAAAGTCGGGACTTTGAAAGAAGAGCTTGTAATATTTCAGTCCCACCCAATCGCTTTGCCATACGCCCTTGAACAGATTGTAATCCTTAAAGGATACCACGATACCGAACATGGGGACGTATTTGAACATGATGTAATAAAGAAGGGTGGGGAGAAAAAGAAAAATTAAATATTTGCTATTTGCCCATTTTTTCAAAAAATCATTTTTACCCTCTGTCAGTTGCAAACGGTTGTAACTGTCCATCCGATTCTCCTCCAACTCTAAGATTCAACGTCTTCGCTGTTCATCAACCCTACCTGCCGCAGGAATCCCCTTATTAAGAGCTTTGCTTGCTCGCGGAAAGTATGAGCGTTGCGGTCCAATACGTCCTGGACCATTTCTTAATAGTGTCCACACCATCCCGTTTCTATGATAGCGGCATCCTCCATTATCCAAATGACTTCGAGCCACGTCCCCCTTCACAAACCATTGTCTCGAAGATGTTGCACGACGATCATAACAAAACAAACGCAGAAAGCGCTATCACTCCTTTTTTAAAAGCTTGACTTGCTTTGTGATGTCAAGGGAAATACCCCACCAGTATAACAAAAGTCAAGAATCGCAATAATAATTCAATTTATATATGGAACCGTATATGTTATGATTTAATGAAATTTTTATTTTATGTGGTAGGGGGACATACGGGGATGAAATTTGCCGAAAAAAGAAACGCAACCTTATTTTTTGCATTATGCATAAGTTTCGGAGCAATCATTTTGTTGCTATTATCATTCCATTACTTGTCCTACATGTACTTCCTTCAGAACCTGCGGGACGGCATTATCAAGAACAACAGTCTTAGCTTGAACGCTACGGTCGCCAACTACGAGAAATACCAAAGTCAGATCAAAAACTATCTGATGGGCCAACTGCTAATGCCGAACATACACTCAATTTCAGAGTCCAAGTCGCCAGACATCGACTATGAAATGATTCGCAAAGCGCAGCAGGATCTGCAGAACACGTTAAACAATTCGATATTGTATATCGATAACCTTGTTTATTATTTCAAGGAAAAACAATTAATTCTGGATAAAAATGGGACGAGAGATGCACCAACGATGTTCTCCAAGTTCTATGCAAGCCATTCTTATACCGATTCCTTCTGGAAGCAAGAAATAGACAAACTGCAAAGCTACCATATTTATCATGCCGAGGAGTTCAAAGAACAAACGGCGTTCAGTCAGACCTCTCTGGGAATGCTGCTCCCCATTCTTGCCAAGAAGGAATATGATAATAAGTACGGACTCATTGCCTTGCTGAACGGGAGAGCCATGTACTCGTCCTTCCATCAGTCAAGGGAAAGTGAATCATTCTATATGTTCGACAGAGAAGGAGCGCTTGTATTCTCTTCTTCGAGCAGAGCCACCGATAAAGACCCTTCGTTTGCCCAGTTGACCGGGCAGGGCCATATTGAACAGAATGATGTTATTTATCTCTACCAAAGAGCGGAGGATTCGGGCAATCTGTATATCGACGTCGTTCCGATCCAGAACATATCCAATCAGGTGAAACGAATGAACGTTTCTTTTATTTTGCTGTTAATCGTCTCCTTCGTCATTAGCGTTGTGATTTCTCTGTATATCGCAAGAAGGTTTCAATCGCCCTTGAACGGCATTCTGCAAGCTATTGAACAGATCGGCCATCCTTTATCTCCAAAGCAGAGCAGAATCAGGGAGTACAATCAGATTTCAGTTAAAATACACGACTTGTTCCAGGTTCAGCACTCGATTCATCAGGATTTGAGCACCAAAAATTCTCTGCTGCAGCATTATGCCTACATGAGTCGTCTCAAAATGATCTCCACAAATATCACAGACATCGAGACGGCAATTGACGCCAACCGCCCCTACCGGCTGGTCCTGACACATTTGGTGCTTAAAGAGAAGGCGCTTTCAGAGATGCCGATCGAGCCGCATCGTTCCTACGCCTTGATTACGGAATGGATCAGACGGCATTTCACAGACAAAAGACCGGACTCTTTGACGTTCCAAATCGAGCAGGATCATATTTTAACCATTTTGTTCGATAGTGTTGAGTCCTCCATCGACCACCATGAGATCACGGAACCGCTAACCGAAATTCTTGAGCCGGAGACGCCTTATTTCCATTTCACAATCGGCATAAGCCCTTTCCGCACGCAATCGGACCAATTGGCGGAAACCTATGAGCGGCTGACGGAATGGATTACGCAGCGGACGCTCAACGATAGCATCCAAGTGTTCACGCAGCTTGTCAGCCGTCCCATACCGATGGTTCCCACACTTGCACAGGAGCAGGAACTGACGGCCAATCTGAACGCTGGCAACGAATCCGTCTGTATTTCACTCATGAATAAGGTCATCGATCAGTTGGTGAAGCACGAGACGCCTGCTTCGCATATTCGATCTTGGGGAAGCCAGATCGTGGATAAAATGATCAAAGTAATCTATGCTAATAATTTGACCGTTGCTGGCTACGAGAATTCGAGACTTCCTTACGAGGCACTCACAAAATGCCATACGGCAGAGGAATACAAATTGTTTTTCCACCACTTCCTGGCGTCGTTCTCCGAAGCGGTCCGGCTCAAAAAAACGGCTGCCGAATCCGACTACATGATTTCGTTTGTAAAGGATTACGTCGAATCTCATTACGGCAACGACATTTCGCTTGATCATTTGTCCCAGAAGCTCAATATTACAAACTCTTATTTGTCCGCTTATTTCAAAGAGAAGACCGGTATTAACCTAAGCGAATATACGCACAACCTCCGGATGAGGAAGGCAATGGAGATGCTGACGAATACGGATTTTAAAATTCAAGATATCGCATCTCTTGTAGGTTATTTGACCGTCGCCCCGTTCAATCGAGCCTTCAAGCGCCATACTAGCGCGACTCCTACTGAGTTCCGCAGGCTGCAGCAAACTAACAAATAACCTTAAGAAGCCCCTATCCACTGTAACTGTGGATAGGGGTTTCTTGAATGTCTAGCGTCAATCCAGGCTCGCATAGATATGACGGTTTTGCCGTCTGCATTCTTCCATGACCTGCATCTGTCTCCGGATCTGCCAAGGTGTAATCTCAGGCTCCGCTCCCTCAGTCAGTGTGTCATAAAGCTTAAGGTACAGTCTCTCGGTCATATGGTCGAATTCCGTTTTCCCTTCGGGAATCGAGCTGTCCCAATGCCCGCTATGCCATGGCAGCTTCTCGCTGCAATAGGCCGGCATACCATCGTTTGTGAATAAGGGCTCTCTGATCAGCTTCTGCTCCGGCGCTTTCTCCGGCTCGAAGTATTTCCACTCCAATCTCTCCCCGTCACCTTGAAGCCCACCGTTGGTACCTTGAATATGGAATCTTTGGCCTGGGAAAGCGCAGCAGGAGGAAATTTCGATGTCGATCGTCGCTTTTCCTGGTCCCCTCATAATTAGTTTCACGTAATCCTCCGCATCGCCAAACGTGTTGGTCAGGTCCATTATACAAGTTATCGAAGGCATTTCCTCGGTCCCGAATAATTGCAAAGCCTGATCGATGGGATGCGGCCCTGTATTCATCAAGCTGCCTCCGTTATTGCTCTGCAGCGTCTGCCAGTCCCACCGTCTTGCGAATCCGTTTAAACGAAAATCGATCTGAACGATGCGGCCCAATACCCCGGAATCGATCACCTTCCTGATCTGCTCGAAGGCCGGCTGATATCGCGCCTGCTGGAATACAGCAAGTTGACTCCCTGTCCGATTCGAAGCTTCGATTAACCTATCCACTTCCTCTGTGGACCTTGCCAGCGGCTTCTCGCACAACACGTGATGCCCGCTCTCCAGCAGCGCAAGCGTAATTGGAAAATGCTGATGGCTAGGAGAGGCATTCACGATAAGGTCCAACTTCTCGCTTCCAACCATCTCCTCCCATGTTGCATATGCACGGCAGCCGTATTCGCTCTCTGCCCGCTGTCTACGCTCCGCAATCGAATCAGAAACAGCCGCTATCCGATAATGATCGGTCAGTTGTTCAAGCACCCTGCCATGGATATCTCGACCGCTCCGGCCAAGCCCGATCAGACCTATATTCAGTACCTTCTTCTTCATTGTTGTTTCCCTCCCGTCAGATGCGATGCTTAGGTTTCCGTATGCTGCATGACGCTATTGTTCGTTTCGATCCTGGCCGAGCATTGCTATTACCGCATGATAATCATGCGCAAGACGCTCCTGAGCCGGAAATGGAGCATGCGTTTCCAACGTAATCCAACCGTCGTATCCAACCTCACTGAGCGCACCCATCACGGAACGGTAGTCGACCTCCCCTTCTCCCATGCGGCAGGGAAGGAAGCGCTCTTCGCCACGCTCGGTCAGACTGGTAAACGAGCCTAAGACCCCGTCGCGGGCGATGAGCAGTTCGTCCTTCATATGAACATGGAACAAACGCCGACCAAGCTTCTGAATAGATGCCCGCCCATAATCGGTACCTGTAATATACATATTGCCGGCATCGTGAATAATACCGACATGCTCATGCTCGATCATACTGAGCAGCCGAGCCGCGCTGTCCGCCGTTTCGATCAAGGACTCGTTGTGAATCTCCAGAACGATCCTTAGGCGATGCTTGGCGGCTTCGGCAGCGCATTTATTGATCCAATGCGCTGCCCTGGCATAATGGGCTTCCGCTGCGAGGAAAGCATTTGGCCCGCCAGGCTGCACTCGTACCGCCTCTGAGCCAAGCTCGCCAGCCATATCCAGAAGTCTTTGAAACGCTTCAAAGGCTTGTTCGCAGGCCTTGTCATCCGCTGTCGAGAACCCGCCCATGTAACCCGCCAATACGGGAATGTCCAGCCCGAGTTCATTGGACATGAGCCTGGCTTCCCTAACACGGGACGCAGATGAAGCAGGCGAAAGATGCGGTTCGCGCGCTGCGATCTCGATACCGTCAAAGCCCAGTTGTTTCGTTATGCCAAACGCGTCTTTCAAATCATGGTCGATTAACACTCCGCTAAACGCGGCTAGTTTCATATCCCTGCTCCCCCTCGTTTCATCGCTTCTTCCCTATCCGCTTGGGCTTATAATGGATAGAAGTTCGGCAGAAACACCTTATTCCGCTCCAGCATTTCATCCAGCATTGTTTCCGAGACGTCCGCAGAATCGGTAAGCGGGTGGCTGGCAAGCGCCAGCAGCGCCTTCTCCCTGCTCCCCGTTACGGCAGCCTCAATGGCTAGGCTCTCGTAGGTTTTGACGGCTCGAATCAAGCCCACTGCCGCCTCTGGAACGCGTGTAACAGCCTGCGGCACTGCGCCATTTTTCGTAACAGAACAATTCACCTCAATGCTGGCATCATTCGGCAAGAAGTCCAATATGCCTCCATTGCGGACGTTCAAGGTTTGAATTTCTTTGCTGTCATTATGAATGGCTTTCATCAGATTGACGGCAGCTTCCGAATAATAGGCGCCTCCTCGCTGCTCCAATTGCTTGGGCTTCTCCGCCAGTTCCGGCTGCTTGTAAATTTCGAACAATTCATCCTCCAGCCGTTTTACTGTCTGCGCTCTCGTTTCTCCCTTAGCCGCCATTGCCTGCTGATCCTCAATCATTTCTCTCTTCAAATAAAAATATTTCAAAGCCGTAGCAATTTGTCCCGGTTCCGCAGATGAGAACGACGCCGTCCGTCTGTCTCGTCCCGGTTCCGTCCGCCACAACTGCCAACGTTTTGCTGCCCCCGCCGTCTACTCCCAAATAGAGCAATTGCCATACCTCCTTAATCCATTCCCCTTGATGTCAGGTACCGCTCCTTGCCCGCGGTTTAAGATCAAGCGTAGCAAAGCTGTCATAAGATTGGGTATCATTGCGTTTTTGGAACCTTGACTTGATTTGCGATCTCCTTTCTTCAGGAATGGCCAGCCACAAACTTAGGCAAGAATCGTAGAATCCATCAATTCGTGACAATTCCGCTAAGGTTCTACCTTCATGATACAGACAGAGGATTTACAAAGACAGTTCTTTAAATCGTCTTTAAACAGACTAAATATATGCCAATAAAAAATCCCGATGATTGATATCATCGGGATTACTCTCGCAGATCAATGGTCCATGAAAACTGTCTGGCAATAGCGTTAGCGATAGCTAATATTTCTTGTTCCAATTCGTAATTGCTGTTCATAGGGATATCAATCTCAATCAGATTTATTTCTTCAATTCCCTCCAGCGAATCAAACGCATAGCTTCCCTGCGAATCAGTTGGAATGCCCGTAACCGTAACGACTTCCCCACGAATTTCCTTTGAAAATTTTAAATTGCTGTCCCTCGTAAATTTCAGTACAGAGGTTAAATAATCGTCCATCACCTTAGCTCTAATTTTTCCGGAATACGTCTCGTCGGAATAGATGCTTACATAGTCGTACATAACAAAGTACCTCCCCGTCTACTTGCGAGAAAATCCTGAATTCATGCATTCGGTGAAGACATCGTTCCCCATTCATGCTCTAGAATTCCGAAAACCAAGGAATCACGCCACCCGTCTTTTATCCGCAGTTCATCTCTTAACCTCCCCTCTTGGGTCATACCGGTCCTAGAAAGAACTGTAGACGATCCTATATTTCTGGGATCGCATGTTGCATAGATCCGATGAAGCTTACACTCTATAAAACCGAAATTTACTAATAAACCAGCCACTTCAGTAGCAATGCCCTTCCCCCAATAATCAGGATGGACGATATAGGCAATCTCCCCGCTTCTGTTTGTCGCGCTTCTAATATTGAATTCACCTGCACCAATCATGTTTTCAGAGCTTTGCTCAACGATTGCAAATACAAATCTTTTCCTTGGTATTCGTTGGGAATCATCAATAATTTGTTGGACAAATGCTTGTGATTGTTCTTCGGTATTTGGTCCCCAAGGCTGAAACCGACAAACAATTTCCTTGGAAGCATAGGCATGTACATCAACCCAGTCAGCAAACTTCATCTGGCGTAAATATATTTGTTTCCCTTTAAACGTACGCATACTCTCACCCTTCTTTCTATGACAAACAAATTATATAGCGCCTATCCCGATGAACCATCCCTAGCGCCCGCGTATCTTTCCCGGAGAAGCGCCGTAATGCTTTTTGAACAGGTGATAGAAATGGCTCAGGTTATCAAAGCCTGCTTCATAAGCAATTTCCAGAATCGACAAATGGGTCGTCAGCAGCAGGTTTCGGGCATAACCAAGCCGCAGATGATTAATATAAGCGGTCGGTGTGGTATGAAGATATTGCTTGAATACGCGGTTGATATGACCGACGCTGTGATTGGAAATAGCATTCAAGCGCTGCAGTCCGCCCGTGAAATTTTCTTTCTTCTGCAATTCCAGCAGCAGCGCATCGAGCCATTGCGGCATCATTTTTTTGTTTTCATCTTGATCATTGAAAAAGAAATAGGTCAACGCATCCGTTAGAAAGCTCCGTGCCAGCATTTTGGCCTTTAGCTTGTCCATCGTCGTATAATGGCGGATCAGCTTGCTCTTGCGCGCCAGCGTCTCCATGTCGGATAGCGGCAGCGTGATGCAAGGCGGCATCTCCATGCTCTTTAGTTTCTGGGCGAACACAGGGCTCTCAAAATAATCAAACGCCCCCTCCACCACCTCTTTATAAAAATTCACATTAATAAACTGGCAATCGGATTCGTCATAGAAATCATACCAGTGGGTATCTTCAGGGCGGATAAACACCATCGTATCTTTTTCCAAACGCTGTGCGTCGCCATTAATATGATGCATGCATCTGCCTTCGGTAATAATGAAAATTTCGTAATAATCATGGCGGTGCAACGGCGTAGTGTGTCTGATCGAATACTCGATATGAAAATTGGATTGTACTTGGGGATCGATCAGCGCTGAGGCTTTCAAAACGGGAACTTCCATCTTTATGCTCACCTCATCGATTACAAAGTTGGGCAGTGCGGTACGCTTATATCATTATTAATTGCAATGTTAATATAGCACAAGAAAAGTTGAAACAATACAAGACGAATACCGCATTTTGATGATACGATCATGCTGTTAGCGGCAATTTATCGTTCATGCCCTAATTTTATCATACCAGTATAGTACAATAAAACTACTCAAAAAGCAGGTGGAATACAGATGCTATTGTTAACGCTTAATGGAACATGGAAGATGAAACGAACGGACGAATCCGAATGGATTGACGGGTTGGTGCCTGGTTCTGTCTATAACGATTTGCTTCAGGCAGGGAAGATGGAAGATCCGTTTTTCAGAGACAATGAATATGATGCCCTTGAGCTGTCCAAATTCGATTATGAATACACAAGAGAGTTTCACGTTGAACAGAACGTGCTGGATCACGATGTTGTCCTGCTCCGCTGCGAAGGACTGGATACATTATGTGAGCTGTTCCTGAACGGGACTTCGGTTTTGAAAGCGGATAACATGCACCGTACTTATGAAATTGACATCAAAAGTCTGATCGTTCCCGGGCAAAATGTCATCCATATCGTCTTTCAATCGGCAACATTGTACGCGCTGGAAAAGGAACAGGAACAGCATCTGTCGAGCTGCGCCGATGCCGTACCAGGCATTTCCCATATTAGAAAAGCGCACAGCATGTTCGGCTGGGATTGGGGTCCGCAAATTCCCGATACCGGGATTTGGAGAAACATTAACATTGTCGGCTACGACATCGGCAGAATCGACGATGTGTATGTCACCCAGCATCATTCTGATAACAAGGTGAACCTGGATATTAAGGTCGATCTCCAAAACTGGAACGATGCCGAACTGAACCTGCGGGCGCAGCTTGTGTCGCCTGACGGGAAAACTTATGAGCAAGAAATTGCTGTCAGCGGATTGGGCGCAACGCTCCAACTGGAAATTGATGATCCGCACATCTGGTGGCCGCATAACTATGGCAGCCATCCGCTCTATGCTTTGACCGTGCAATTGCTGCGCGGCGGTGAATCTGTTGATGACCGGTCGCTTAATATTGGACTAAGAACAATGACCATCCGTCAGGACAAAGATACCTGGGGCGAGTCCTTCGAATTTGAAGTTAATGGCAAAAAAATCTTTGCGATGGGCGCAAACTATGTGCCAGAAGACAACGTCTTTGGACGGATCAACTATGAAAGAACGTTAAAACTGATCAAAAGCTGTGTCGAAGCCAATTACAACTGTATCCGCGTCTGGGGCGGGGGCTATTATCTCGACGATTATTTCTATGATCTATGCGACCAATACGGATTGATCGTCTGGCAGGATCATCTGTACGCCTGCGGCAACTATGATTTTAACGAGGCTTTTAAAGAAAGCATCCGTCTGGAAACGATCGACAATATGAAGCGAATCCGTCATCATGCCTCCCTTGGGCTATGGAGTGGAAACAATGAGCTGGAATACGCCTGGGCATACTGGGGTTGGGGGGAGCGTTACGGCGAGAAGCTGCAAAATGACTATATCAAGCAGTTCGAAGAATACTTGCCGGAGCTATCCAAGTCGCTTGATCCCAACACATTCTACTGGCGTTCATCGCCTTCCTCCACCGGCTATTTCGATGACCCGAACAATGAACACATCGGGGATATGCACTATTGGGATGTTTGGCACGGACGCAAGCCGATCACCGAATTCAGAACGCTCTACCCAAGATTTATGTCCGAATTCGGATTGCAATCTTTCCCGTCCCTGAAGACGGTCGAGTCCTTTACACTTCCAGAGGATCGCAATATTTTCTCTTATGTGATGGAGTCTCACCAAAAGAACGGGACTGGCAATGAGAAGATCCTTTACTATATAAGCGAGTATTTCAAATATCCGAAAAACTTCGACACGCTCCTGTTCGTTTCCCAGCTCATTCAGGCCGAAGGCATGCGCGTCGGCATCGAGCATTGGCGGAGAAACCGGGGCAGATGTATGGGCGCGATTTACTGGCAGCTGAATGACATCTGGCCAGTCGCCTCCTGGTCGAGCCTTGATTATTTCGGCAGATGGAAAGCGGGCCACTATTCGGCGAAGCGGTTTTTTGCACCGGTGCTGGCATCGGCCTGTGAAGAAGGAACAGCGGTTGCGTTGCATGTAACCAACGAAACACTGAATCAGGTTGAAGGGCAGCTGAGCTGGCGGCTGATGAATCATCGCTCCGAGATCATTCAAAGCGGAGAACGCGCTGTAGCTATCGATGACCTGTCTACGCAGGAAGTTGTCAGCCTCGATTTCGCCGCTGAACTGAACACGAAGCAAAAACTTAGACAAAGCTATCTTGAATTCGACTTTGTGGTCGATGGCCAATCGGTGAGCGGCGGCACGGTGCAATTCGTGAAAGCAAAGCACTTTGATTATGTGAACCCGAACATCACCAGCCGAATTTCCGAGACGGCAGACTCGTTTATCGTTGAGCTTGAGAGTCAAGCGTTCGCCAAATTCGTGGAGCTGGACCTGCAAGTTGCAGACGCCCTCTGGAGCGACAACATCTTTGACCTGTCGGCTTCAAGCGTCAAAACGGTTAGCGTGAAGAAGGAAAACCTGTCCGAGCCGCTGACACTGGATGCGTTCAAGGAACAATTCACCGTTCGCAGTTTGTTTGACACTTATGAGTAGCATAGTGTAATGAAAAAAAAGCTCAGCTTAGCTGCTGAGCCCGGGCCTGTTGAGAAACCTCAACAGGCTATTTGTTTCTTGTGCATTTACATCGGCTTATCGCTCGACACTTCGGGATTATTTCCGGCTGTATTCATAAAATTCGTCCCGCTTCCGCATCCCAGCGGACACTCGCGCCAAATAATTCGCTAAAAAAACGTAAAGGTACATAAGTCTCATTATTATAATTTCGAATTTCTCCTCCTAATCCAATAATTTTACCATCAACCTCTACAGCGGAATCACCTGGAACAAAAGTCACCGACTGATGTCCCTTCGTTAGCGTCACCTCTTTTGTCTCATGCTGATAAGACAACTTACCTCCAAGCTGGCTTGCCAGCTTCCGAAGCGGAACTTGTGTGACACCTTGATGTAACACACCAGTGTAAGGTTGCTCTACATCATTCACAACAATGCTCAGCGGATGTAATACTGGGGCCGGAGTCAGTTCCCAATTGCCCCAACCGATTTTACCTGTTCCAAGATGTCCATTTATTGCGTACCCCCATCCAAAAGCATTGCCATCAGCATCCAGAACAAATCGAGTGTTGTCACGCACAGTAATTTTTACCGCATTGTTGATTTTCGGCAGTCTCTTGGGCGTCAAGCTTTCCTTATACTGTCCCGTGTATGGCAATTGCCAGTCTTGCCCTGTCTGCCATACCTCCCCAGACCTTGTGAGATAAAGAGTTACAGGTCCGACACCAATATCGATGACATCAGAGATTGTCTCAATTCGCTGCGGTGTTTGAATAAATGCCAACATTCTCTCACCCGTTTTTAATTCCAATGCATTTCTTCCCCATGTGTAGACATACCCATCCTCGTCAACAGCCATTGCAAGTGAGCTACCCGCACTAATAGCTGTTACCTTTGGCAGACCTTGAACACGGATTGGCGTAGTTCTTGCATATTGCTTACTGTGAAAGGATATACTGGCACCCTGGCTCCACCATCCCCATGTGTACACTTTTCCATCGTCAGCCAGAGCAAGACTGAAATTTTCACTAGCTGAGACAGCCACAATCGAGCTTAGCCCTTTAACTTGCTTTGGCATCTTGGTAATTCCAGCGTTGAAGGTGCCGTTGCCTAGTTGGCCATAGCTGTTGCTGCCCCAGGTCCATACTGTCCCATCCCGTTTTAGTGCAATATAATAATCTAATCCATCCTTTAACTCCACGACATCTTCAAGCTCTGTTAATCGTTCAGGCTCAGCTGCAGAATCGACGGGTACGCTCCAAACTGTGCCGTCTTGGTACAATACAAGAGTATCATGATGTTGATAGTTATCCCCTATTCTTGGAATCGCTGTTACTGCATCTTGAACACCATGCAACCGGAGCGGAACTGAATTTCGGTTTCCGGTCATCCAGACTGAGCCGTCGCTCTTATGGATTGCAGTCAAGTGATAACCTGAATCGATATGTACAATTTTAGGTGTCGCGGCGAAAGCGGACTGAGGTAATACAGCAGTAGCAGCGAATGTGAACACCATCAGCATTAGAACCATTATTTTTTTCATTATATTCCCTCCAATCTATGCATTCTTATAAATAAAGCGGGTCGTCGAACAGGGCATTCCGACCGCTTAAGATATCGCGCACCAGCAATTGAACCGCTTCGCCTAGGAGTGGTCCGACATTGCTGGTTCACGGGGACAAGTTGATCGATATTCCGGCACAGTCCCAAATTGTTCATGAAACCCCTTAGTAACGGCAAATAGCCAACTTTATAGAAATTTTCAACTTGCATCTACCATCTGCTCCCAATCCCGTTTCTATGACTCTAGCACACAGAATTCGCCTTTTTCAGCGTCTTAAGGGTGCGAATGTGAATTATAAAGTCAGTGGGATGAAATATATTGCAAAGATTAATGCAGTCAGACCGAGTATTATTCTTAATAAATGTAGTTTTATTTTGGTTTCGGTTTTAAGTTTCCTCAAGAAATCCTCCCCCCAAAAAAATAAACCGGGTCATAATCAGTTCAGTGATGTCTGATTAAAACCAGGTTTCTTTCAATGCGGTCTGCTTGTTTATTGGGTCGACGGGTTATCCATTATTCCTGTCCAAATGTCCACCGAACGATCCGCGGAATTATACTCCACCTCGTAACCAAATGATTCCGAGATAAACCGCAGCGGCACATAAGTGTTATATCTGATTATATGCGGCGGGCTATCGAGGTGCACAGTTTTGCCGTTGATATAGGCTATATTGCTGTTGATGGTCATTTTCAGAGATAGTCCGTTCTTTACCGCGGTGATAGTTTGAGTAGTCTTGTTCCATTCGACTCTAGCCCCAAATAGCTCGAACAGGTAGCGCATCGGCACTTCTGATCTGCCATTCACAATGTTCAACAGCGGCGCTGACACCAAAGGCATGTCGTCGATGTTGAGCTCACCATACATTTTTCATCCCGTCGTAAGGAAACACGCTGGCTGCTACCGGAGTCGCCGTATCGTCCTTCGCTTTGGCTGCGCCTACAATGACGGTCGCTTTGCCTACTCTCGCTATGCCGAGGTCCGTTACGCCCGGAGTCAGCATCACTTCTCTCTTGGAGTGAGCAAAGGACAACTCGCGAATTTCTAATGCCATATCGTTTTGATCGTAAGCCCGTTCCTTTATATATACCGTTTCCAAAATTTGCTTGTCTGCCGCATTATATCCAGCTGCAACAGCACGCTCTTTGGTAGTCGGCTGCGTATAAAACTCAAGTCCTTTTTTCTCGGAAGAAAGGTCGCCTTCAGACGCTATCGCATAATGAGCATTTGCATAACGGGCATGATTAACAGCTGCCGTATTGAGCGCAGAATCAAGCTTAACCTCGGCCAAGCCCATTTGTTGGCGGATTTTGTTAATAGAAGCGAGCGCCTTCTGCTGCTCTGAACTGCTGGTACCGTCGTACGTTGCTGCTGCATGCGCCCCGGGAGCAGGAGCAAGCATGGGAACCGCCATAAGGAGCAAGCAGGCAATCATCCATCTTCTAATCAACAATTCATCCTCCTTACCAAATTATATATTATTACGCTAGACGTATCCATCCAAAAAAAGGTTGCAGGTTCTGCCGCAATACAATTCCACAAACTGTTACATTAGAAATAATGTTAAAATCAGAAAAATAGTATTTATTAGGGAGGATATTTCGTGTTATTCAATAGACCAGTATATATGGTTATTATTTGCTTAATCATGTCACTTATGATTTCTTGCAATAATAAAGAACAACAAATAACGGATAGTGGAAAAGTCACTATTATTAGTTCATCCGGTGAAGAAAACATTCAATATTTTTATTCTTTCATTAATAATATTAGTCAAGGAATTGAAGATCAGATAAGAGTTATAAAAATGACTAAAGAAGGCGATCCGATCTATCATGATTTTAATTATAGAGATAATAAGCTTGAATACCGGTTTGATAATACAAAAGATTCGGAGGGAGATAAAAAAATTGCAGAAACGATCTGCTCGGGATTTGCCATCCATCAGAATCAAGATCATCAAGTTGTAACATATCAACTAGTAGGTTGTATGAATAAGGAAATTTCTTTCCAAATCGATATTTAAGTTTGATAATTGCCGCAATGTTCAAGCGTTTATCAGGCCGTTAACCCGTTCACCGAATATAGGCCTCTGCGGCCTCCACCTCTATTTCATTTCCCTCCTTCCTATACCTCACATCAATAATACTGCCGCTCTGGTATTGATATAGATGGGTCACCGGGATATAAGTGACGATGACCTGGCGGATCACTTCGCCCTCCTTCGTAGTAAAAGTCAAATCAAGTTCTACCCCCGGCCTGCCGTCCATTTCGGAAGAAGATTGGGCAATCGAGTTGACTGCCGCCTTGGCCGGAATGCCGTTCATTAGCAATTCTCGTCTTGCATTCAAGCTTTTCCGATGCGCACGAATTTTCGAAAGGGCGACAGCAGCTGTAATGGAGCCGCTCAGGATAGCAAAAAAGACAGCAATGGAAACGATAGTTATTGTATTCATAGGAAATATTACCCTTCAAACAGCCAATTAAATCACAAATGACACAGCAAAAAACCGACACCTCGGCGGGTTCACACACGCAGCACGGAGATCCAGAAAAAGAACCACCGCGGCATATAGTATATTTAAGACATTTACTTTAAAATAACAAAAAGTCATATTGTGAAGGTTGTGATAAGATGCTATCACCAGTAACGCTTCAGGGACGCCTAATCTGTCTGGAAACGATGACAATTGATCATGCCAATGATCTCTGCTCCGCTGCTTTGGAAGACAGGGTAACTTATAATTTTACCAATGTGCCAAACGGACAAGAAGAAACGATCCGTTATATAGAGGGCGCTTTGACGTCCTTTGCCAATGGCCGGGCTTTGCCGTTTGTGGTGCGGCATAACGAATCGGGGCGTATTGTTGGATCGACACGATTTCTTGATCTTGAAGTGTTCACGTGGCCGCCTCCATGGCCGCCAGGCGTTGCCTCGGGCCCTTCGCCGACCGATGCGGCCCCGCCAACAGTAGCTGAAATCGGGAGCACTTGGTATGCACCCTCGGTGCAGCGAACGGGCGTCAACACAGAATGCAAACTGCTGATGCTTACCCATGCGTTTGAAACTTGGCGTGCGATCAGAGTGACCCTCAAGACCGATGCCCGCAACACTCGTTCCCGCAACGCCATACAAAGTCTTGGCGCTGCTTTTGAAGGGATACGCCGTGCACACTTCCCTGCCAATGATGGCGGCATCAGAGACACCGCGTATTATTCGATTCTTGCTGAAGAATGGCCAAAGGTGCGTACTCATCTTCTGGAACGCCTTAACTATGCAGGAGGGGAATAATGCGATTAATAGCGAGTGTTGTAATACTATTACTAGCTTTGACAGGGTGCGTGTCGGAATCAGCGAAGAGCATCCCAGAAAAGGACGGAGCTTCTGAAATTACATTGACGTCCGTTGACCTGTCCAAGGGTGAGGGAGCAAAGTTTCTACCATTCATCGGTGCCATGTCGGGAGCATTCAAGTTAAGCTATGAAGGTGATAAACCACAAGCAAACCTGGATGTTGAGATATGGAAAAATGGAAAAAAAGCCGATTCATCCGGCTCGATTGGCGACTTATTCTTAGGTTCGGGGAATGAGGCAAGCAAAGAAATTGAAGTCATCATCGCCATTGAAAGCCAGGGAGATGTTAACCAAATTAAAGTTAATGTCATAAACGACTCTGGGTCGAGTCTCGTTACTTTTACAGTTCCGGTGGATAAAGCTCTGCAGGCACGCGGATTGATCCATAGCAACGAACTGCGTACCTTTACTGCCGATGGACCTGTTAATGTATGGGGGATGCAAGCAACGAGCACCAATCAAATTCATACATTAGATTTATCCCCGGAATCGTTAAGCAAGGTCGAGTGGGCAATCATCTTTACGTTGCGATTTGATGAAGAAGCTCAGAAATAGACGCAGGGATTAAAAATCACAGCAACATTCTGCAGACTTCCCCGTTCTTCTTTTAGCTACCATCCTTGGCGGAATCAGCAACCTCGGATTTCTGCTGCTTCCGCTGCCGATTTTTTTTGCGTAGATATAGAAAGAGCAAAATGAGCGGGATGCCAATCGCAAAAATATATAAAGAAACATCGCCAACCATGTCCGCGGCCGAACGTCCGTAAATGTAGAATAATGCGCCGACTGCATAAAACTTGACCGCTCTGCCCACCGCCGCATAAGCGAGCAGCTTCCATAGCGGGAACCGTAATGAACCGGAAAGAATTGTGAATACTTTAAACGGAATCGGCGTGAAGGAACCGATCATAATGGCTGCTTCCCCATTCTTGTTAAAGAGGTCTGTCGCTTTATCGACCCATTCTTTTTTTAGCAGCTTATAGAGTACGGTCCCGCCGATCGCCCGGCCAATGTAATACCCAATCGGGGATCCAAGCAAGCACGCAATAAAGCCTACCGTAGCCAGCCAAAGCGCATTCGACGGGTTAACAAGACTGAGCGGAATTTGCAGCAGCAGCGCTGGAATTGGAAAAATGATCGCGTCGATAAAGGAATGAATAAACAGACCGAGCGCACCGAATTCGGATAAATAATCAATAAAGTTTTGAAACATATTAGCCTCTTTTCTGAACATGGCTTTTGTTCTTCGTTCTTGTGGTCTTATCTGCACTTAACCTGTAAGCGAGACACCGAAGTGCCTTCTTACAGGTTAGAAATTCAGCTATGAAAGTTTGGTAGCAAGTAATGCATGATCCAATCGCTATTTATAATCTGCAACCTCCGCCATCAACCATTAGCGTTTGCCCCGTTATATAATCGGAATCCTGGCTTGCAAAGAACACAACCGCCCGACCGATGTCGGTTTCTACATCTCCTACCCGGCGAAGCGGGATTTTGGATAAGGTTTCTTCAAAATGTTCTGGCATGTGCTGCGCCCACTGTTGAACACCAGGCGAATTCGCGAACGGACAAATTACATTTACTTTGATCCCGTAAGGACCAAACTCATTTGCCACTACGCGTGACAGACCTCGAACTGCTTCTTTGGCCGCTGCATAGGCAGCCTGATTTAACTCTCCTGTAATTCCTGCTCCGGATGCAAAGTTGATAATATGTCCCTTTGTTTCTTTTAAGTAAGGGAACGCGTGCTGCATCAGATAAAATGTTGGGAAAAAGCCTGTTTTAAACGGCAGCTCCAAGTCTTCTTGCATGGTTTCAATAAATGGTTTAACGCGGGAAGTCTGCGCATTGTTGACAAGAATATCAATCTGGCCAAACGTATCCGCCGTTTTGTTAATAATCTCAACATGGGTACTGAAATCTGCTAAATCTGCATGAATAAATATGGAATCAGGCTGTATCAATTGAAGTTCTTCCACTGCCTTCATCCCCGCTTCATAATTATAATCAACGATGGCGACTCTCGCGCCTTCTTTTACAAAAGCTTTTGCAATGCCATTCCCGATGCCAGACGCCCCTCCTGTAATGATCGCTGTCTTGTTTTCTAATTTTCTCATGATTATCACCTCAGGATTAAATTTAGTAAGACGATCCAGTAGTTGAAAAATCAGCCGTGCCACCCCGTCCTCGTGCAGATCATCAATCGTTTGCGGCATGATGCTTGTCTCAATGCATGGCCTGACTGCGTCCCCCTTCACCCCCTTCCGGCGCCTTCCTCAAGCGCTGTAGGGTTGGGCGAAGTTTCCAAATATTTTTTTGTTCCGTTTGAAAAAATACTAATGAACAAGGCCGTTCCAATTGCACCTGAAACCTGCTGCAGCGTATTCATGATGGCCGTCCCATGCGGATATAGCTTTCGAGGCAGCTGATTTAGGCCTGTCGTCTGCGACGGCATCATGATCATGGAAATACCGATCATCAGAAAAACATGCAGCGTTATCAATGTCCCATTGCTTGTATCCAGGCCGACCCCGGTCATTAACAAGAGCGAAATGGTTGTAATAATGAGCCCTGGCACAATGTTGAAGCAACGCGGTTACGGGCACCAGTATGCCAATAACCAGCATATAGACGGTCGACAGCCATTGTATGGTGGAGGTTTCTACGCCAAATTGTTTCATTAAATCGGGAAACGCGATGCCGATTAATGTTTCATTCAAAATGGCTACAAAAGCACCGATGATCAGCGCCGCGATTATAGGGCCTCGTTTAATCGTACTTAAATCTGTTTTAGCTCGTGTACCGCCTGCTCCGATCATCTGATTCCCCTCCTGCAAGATGTTGTTTCCTGTACAGACAAAGTATAACGGATGATGATATACTCAAAAAAGAGTGAATAACTTGTCGATTAACAACTAAAATTGGATAATAGAAAAGTGTGCAGCATGTGAGGAGATAAGGTGATGGAGCTTCAACAGCTTAAATATTTTGTAGAGGTAGCGAATTATTTGCATTTCGGCCGGGCTGCCGAGAGCCTGCATGCTTCTCAGCAAACCGTCAGCCATCAGATCGCGCAGCTGGAGGGCGAGCTTGGGGTTCAACTATTCAAACGTACGACACGCAAGGTTGAACTCACTTTCGCAGGCGAAGCAATGCTTGAGGAGGTTAAGCTCGTATTTATGCATCTGCAGCGAGGCATAGACGAAGCAACACGAGCCGAGGGCGGCAGAAGGGGCCGGCTTGTCATCGGTTATTTTGGAATTATGCTGTACAGTATTCTGCCAGGCGCGGTACGCCTTTATCGGGAACGCTATCCCGAAGTTGAGATCGTGCTGCAGGAGCTCGCTTCCCATCAATTGGAGCAGAAGGTGCAGCAAGGGGATATCGATATCGGATTTTCCGTCTATCTGAACGACAGGCATAGCGAGCTGAGTATGAACTGGTTGACGTTCTCCACGGAGTCTATCGTCATCGCATTGCCCAAGCATCATCATTTGTCAGGGCATAAGGGATTGTACTTGTCTGATCTGGCAAAAGAATCATTTGTGCTCCTGAATCGCAACGATTCGCCGCTTCTGTTCGATTTCTTCGTCCTCTCTTGCCGCCAGGTCGGCTTCAGTCCGAATATTGTCCAGACGGCAGCCAGCGATCAAGCGCTAATCGGTCTGGTAGCTGCCGGCGTCGGCATCGCATTCGTGCCCAGTTGCATGAGCAAGCTGTTCGACAGTGATATCACCTATGTTCCGATGGCGGAATCGATGCTTGAGATAAAACTGGCAATTTGCTGGCTTCGCAACAACGAGACGGCCCAGGTGGAGAATTTCGCGGAAATCGTGAGAAGCTTTCGTCTGACACCATAGACAGAATAATCCCGTCATCAAAGCCTCCTATTAATCATTGGATGTTATTTACAAATACAAATCCTCATGATAAAATATGCGTAGTTACGTAATTACGTTATTAAATAATTTTGATGAGGTGATGTTAATTGAATACTTCTAGAGATTACGGAATGGAATTAGATTTTCTTACAGAGGAAGTGAATGAGCTTAAACAGCTTCTAAGTCAATTTATCGACCTTCAATCGTTACACAAACCGTTGCATTTAAATGAATTTAAAAACGTCGTCTCTGTAACAGAAGATGACAATGACTTAGGTGCAATCTTTTATTCCGGTCAGTACCGTGGACAAAATGGGTTCAGATTGGACCCCCAACAAAGAAACGTTAGCCAATTGCTGGACCTTGACAGTGACAAGGGAGCAAAAGTGCTAGCCGCGCTCGGTAATAAGCAGCGTTTGGACATTCTAACCACTGTTTTGCGCGGACCACTAACAGGGTCTGAAATTGTAGATCAATTAAACATGGGGACTACCGGGCAACTTTACCACCATACGAAAGCTCTACTTGGGGCCGACCTTTTGGTTCAGGAAGAACGAGGCGGCAGGTACTCCCTTCCCCCTCACCGAACATTGCCTTTACTCTTGCTGCTTTCTGCAATTGTAGACCTGCTTGATACAAGCAATTATATGGAGCTTAGTGAAGCAAGAAATAATGCAGTCGCATATCTAGGTGAACAACATGAGGGATACGATCCGAACCAGCTGCTATGGGCGGTGCTCGAAAACTCTGTACTGGAGCATGAGGCAGGATATTGTTCCGAAATAAGTCTAATTCTTCAACCTGACGGAAGTGTTACAGTGGCTGATAATGGACGTGGCATTCCAATTCAGGCTCTCCCTAATTCTACTAAGACACCCGTGCAAACCGTTCTTACAGAAATCGGACACTATAATTCGAGCGCCTCTGTAGTCGCCCCAGGAGGACTTAAAGGCATTAATATGCCTGTGGTTAATGCACTCTCAGAGAGACTGTCAGTGGAAATTCGCCGTGAAGGCAAAGTGTTTCGTCAGGATTTTAAACATGGAATCCCGCAATCTGAACTATTAGTAATCGGTGTAACGAGGGAGACGGGTACAAGCATTACCTTTAGGCCGGATCAAGATATTATCCCATCCAGCTTTGATAAGACTCAATTAATCGATCGTATTGCAGAGTTTCAAACGAACTATCCTAATCTAAAAATTCAAATTCTCGAGTAGCTTTCGGGTTAATAAAAACCTCATGAATTATCGCTTACGTTCGATGGCCGCAACCAGCACCGCCTTCAACCTACTGACGAATCTAACGGCCGTGGTCAATTGCCCTGTAGGTGATGAAGGTCAAACTACTCCTGTTCCCAACCTGGAACAGGAGGTCTCCTTAATCCTGGAAAACTTATACTATCAACCTTCCACACCCCAGCGCTGTATACAAGATTAGCGATCCGATCATTGACATAAAAGGTTGCTCCCGCTAAGTCAATTCCTTGCGTCATTGTTTCTAATAGCCGTGCAGTTGTACTGCTTTTGTAGTAAACAGATGATACATAATCATAGCTGTAATTAGGATCACCAAATTGAAGATCGGATTCTATGCCCTTTTCAATGAGGGTGTTAATAAATCGATCTGTAAAGTAAGGCTTGAAGTGGCGTCGAAAATCCTTTATGGCAGATGTATTGCCAACTTCGTTTAATTTATCGGATAACAGTTTTATGCGATCATCCGAGACCATCCGAGATGCTGAAAGCTGAACACCTCCCATGTTCACGACAATACGTTTTTCTTTCAAAATAATCGTCGCTTGCTGTATCTGTTGATTCCACTCTACTTCAGCTCCCAGCGCTTGGCTGACAAACCGCAGCGGAACATAGGTGCTGTTGTTGATTAACTCAACCGGGACATCCAGTTCAATCTCGGTATGATTGACAGTCACCTTTTTGGAATTGACGGTGAGCAGTATTTCAACGTCATTTTGCCTAATTTTGATTGTCTTGAGGTGCTGATTCCATTCCACGGCAGCGCCCATGTTATGAGATACGGCACGTAAAGGGATCAGTACTCGGTTGTTCTTCAACTGGCCGTTCTCAACAAACGTCGGATTATATGCGAAGCCAACGGCTGGTAGGGCGGGAAGGACCAGGATCGCAAAGGTCAGCATCGTCAAAGTCAGTTTCTTAATCATAGTAACCTCCTGTTAATAATAGAAAATGAATTTTTTTCTTTCTAAATAATAAGACGCTGATTGCAAGAATTACTTTTTATTCAGGGATAATTCCCCTCCTTAATTAACAAAATTAAATTTCATTTCTATGTCCTATAGACGCAATGCTCTTTTAAATGTTGCGAAAATCTCCTAATTATTTACTTTAACCGCAGCTCACAACACGAACTAAGCCTTTTGTATTCGGCATTACCCGAGTGACAGCTTCAGCTACATAACATCATCTCAATGGAGATCTGGCAAGTTCATCTGGAAGCATCACCATTGGCTGAAAAACCGCCCCCCCCCCTTTTTTTGTTGTTAAGGCGTTTTCTGTTTCGTGGATATTCGTGGGTATCTTGCTCTAACGCTTGCCACAGCTCTTAAATGGCTTCAAATGGCCCTTTTGTAATTCTAACGCTTGTCACAGCGCTTATTCCCCCCATGGACGGCTAAAATGGTGCGATTTTCTAAAAATAAGGTGTCTCAGTTTCCTTACAATATATATTGGGCTGAATTTCCCTAAATAGCGCCGCTCATCAGCGTTAGAATTCCACACGCCCACTGCTTCGCTGCATGAATGCGGTCAGTCGGCCATGGGTAACGCGCATAGTTTGTGCTTCGGCCAATCGGAGTACTTGGGGAGACGGACGGGGATCGAAACTTATCGATAAATGAGAGTAGTGTAAGGAAGTTTGACTGCCAACACGTATCACCCCACCGCGCGCTGGGAGATGTCCGCGGTGAAGAAGTGATCCCCACCGCTTTGATGCGGATAAAGTCAACGACTGATTTTTAGATGGAGGCATAGTTCCATTCGTCTTTTTCCGAGAAGTCACCCCATGGATTTTCACCATTATACGCGCCGACATAAAGCACCTTATCTTTTCTAATGATCCACTGCATCCCATGCTCGATTTCCCAATCGCAATTCAGCTCCATATCGATCACCGGCTCATTCCCGTTTTGAGGCTCTGGGATATTTAAGCTGTTCGGATAAACTAGACGAAGTACATCAGCAGGCTTTTCAAACGTTTGCTCTTCCTCACCAATACCATCGAGAAAATCATTGCAATATCGGATTGAAGCCAGGCATAGCTCGGATATGACCTCTTCACTCAGCGCGTTTAAATATGCCGCACACCGATTGGCATATTCCTCCGTTACTCCCTCTCCAATGAATACTTCGATATCACGATCAAACAAAGCAAAATACACTTCAGCCTCTATCCCGGTTTCGGTTGCTCGCATGTTTTTAATCAATGTTATTCTCCTTAAACGTTATTTTTAAAAGGGAATGAATGATGTCCTCTGTAATTTATTGATCATCATAACGCATTATGCTTGGGTACAATCACCTTTATAAATAGAATATCAGTTGAATTATGTATATTCAAATAGGTTCAAAGCCACATGCAGCGGTTGGCCTATAGCGCAGCGGCCGCGAAGGGTTGCAGGAAGGCTGGACAGCGTAACTTACAGCACAGTTGCATGATACATGTCGCACCCCAAATGGATATATGTGGTATAATCATTGTGTTAATGAGAGGAGTGATGTCTTATGAAGATAAATTCAATCGATAATATGGTGTACGAAAAATAAGGGGAGAACGTGTACGTTTCCCCAATACCGAGAGGGGAAATACCTTGAAGAGAAGCGCTGCTCCAAAAATCGAATTTGTGAAACAACTAGCAGATGAGTTTTTTGGAAAATCAGTTGAAGTAGAAAGAGTAACAAAAGGCGGATCAACTTACGTCTTTAGAATAATAGAGGGAAATCAGACTTATTATCTTCGTGTCCTCCCTGAGCCAAATGCCAGTTTCGCCGTCGAAGTCCATGTGCATGAACTGCTCATCAAAAAAGGCGTCAACGTCCCTACCATCCTCTGTTTTGAGCACAAAAACAATTTGATGGAATTGTCCATTATGATTGCTAAAGAGATAGTAGGTAATGATCTGGAAGCCGGCAGCATGATGTTGAATGGGACGATTGAACAAGTACTGTTTGAGGCCGGGAAACAAATTGCCCTTGTAAACCAAGTTGCAGTTGAAGGTTTTGGTGAGTTAAATCGGGCTATTCACGATACATTGGTTGGCGAGTTCAAAACCTTTCACCATTACTACAATGAAAACTTAGAGAATGACTTGTTCTTATTATCCAAATACAATTTAGACGAACAAGAGAAAAAGGCCGCACAGCATTTCTTGGAAATCGGATTTGATTGGATGGATAATAAAACATCTCATCTAGTCCATGGCGACTTTGACTTATCGCACATTTTCCATAACCATGGAACATATACGGGGATCATTGATTTTGGTGATATCAAAGGAAGCAGCCCTTTTTATGATTTAGGACACTATAAAACACATGATTCGATTAAGGGATTTGAATCATTAGTACGTGGGTATAAAGATATTCGTGATTTATCTCCAAAAGACGATTTGGAAATTTCGTTGTGGGCATTATTTATAGCCGTAAGAAGACTTGGCATGATTCATAACCGCCCAAGGAACTTTTATCATGACCACCTGACAAATACGCTGAAAAATTTAGTGGTTGAATTAAATCAAAAAATTTGAGCAAACTCATCAAGAAAGTCCCGATCTAATGATCGGGGCTTTCTTGATGGCAAAAGACTCATCTGAATCGCCAGGACTCCCCCATTGCTGCCGGCGCTGCCGCTCACCTGCTTACATCCGCTTCAACCATGTATTCGGAATCCTCATCCGAGTTTCCATAGTTGCCTGGAATGTCCGGCGTCCGTTTGATTGCGCCGGTTCCATCGATCAGCAGCCCATGGTTGCCTGAGCCTTGTTGAACGACGCTAGCAATAAGATCATCTCTGCCGCTGCAAGCAGAACTATGCCTGTCCCGTGATCATCGTTCATGTAAGTGGGAATATCAAAATAATAGGAAGATTCCTTGGCGCAGCCTGAACCGAGACATACTCCATATACATTCCCTTCCAGGTCTACACAATGACGCAACAATGCCAACCACCCTTTATTGACAACCTCCAAGTATTCACTCCCCAGCCATCCCATGCGAATGCCTCTCGCGAGTGATAATACAAACATGGCGGTGCATGAGGTCTCCTCATACGAAGCCTTTTCATTTAATACCTGATGCCACATTCCAGCTTCGTTCTGATACTCGGAAACCCCCGCCGCCAATTCCTTAAACAGCTGGAGAAGGTACTCACGCCCCGGATATTCACTTGGGAGAGAGATCAGTATTTCACTCAATGCAAAAATAACCCACCCGTTTCCCCTACCCCAAGGCACTCCGTTGTTCACCCCATCCAATGGGAAAAATATATGGGCATACAACCGTTTGTCAGCCATCCATAGCCGTCTGTGAAAGCCCTTTGCTTGACGAATGACCTCATCATAATAACGAGTATCCCCCGTCAACAACCCCATTCGTACGAGAAAAGGGCAGCTCATAAAAAAGTCGTCCGCCCACATCGTTTCAACCCGATAAAACGTCCCATCGTCCATCCGTGGCACGACGTTCATGACAGCATTCGCTATCCGTTCAATGATTGGCAACATGGATGCATTGCCAGTACGTGTATAGGCTTCAACAAACATAACACCGATAGCTCCGCAGGGGTCCAGCTCTTCCAGACGCTGCGCCCGCGGAATTAAAGACGGCACTCCGTATCGCGCGGCATCCCACAGCGCATAATCATGATATTGGGCCATGACAGCCATACTATCGGTTGCATAGCGAATCGCTTCCGTTGCCCCCACCGTTTCAGCCGACTGAAGCAACCCGTATAATCCAACTTGGATCGCATAAAACCACTGACCGAAAAAGAATCCGTCCATATAAGGTCTAACATGCGTATTTGTATTGGAGAGTCTCCAGTATGCTTTCCCCTCGCCTTGACCTGTGGGATACGGGTGTTCAAAACTGATTTCTGCTTCTACAGCAAAGCACTGATCAAGCAGCATTTGCGGCTCCACACCAGTCTTGCCGAATGATCCTATATACAGCCAACGCGCATCGTTGCCACGTTTGGTTTCCATTTGCGGTATGCCATCCGCTCTCAGGCCGGCTTATACGCGAATCCTTCCTCGCCGTGCAGCGCCGGCTGAGGAAACGTTGGTCGCGTGGAGAACAAATAGTCTTTGGCCCACATGCTCGGATATCTTGGAAAAGCAATAGTAAGGTCAAACCCCCAACGAGTGGGGGTTTTGATACATTTCAGCAGCAGTTCATTCCATCCTTGCTTCATCTTTAGAGAAATGGTCTGTTTTTCAGTGTGGATCAATCCGTTGAACCACAGTTTTGTGCTGCCGCTCACAGTAATAATGACATTTTGCTCTCGCATCGCATAAAAGCGGGCTGCGGCATAAGCAATAGAACCTTTCACCGCATCCGGCCAGCATAGGTTAAAATCGGTTGCATACGGCCCCAAAGCTGTGTTTTGTTTGATGGGCTGCTCCATGAAAGGACGCAGCACCATCTTATAGCGGGGACGAGTCACCAGCATCCGCTCCGTTACTGAAGCGATTATGCTGGCCGGGTCTGTCATCCCTGCTTGGAATATGGATTGTCCGTAATCCATTTTTTCATTCATAACCTACTTCCACCCTTCGATACACGTTATCCTTTTAATGCTCCAATCATCATGCCTTTCACAAAATACCTTTGTAAAAACGGATACAGCGCCAGGATCGGAACGGTTGCAACAATAATAACAGCATATTTGATCGTCTCGGCAACCAGCCCCTTATCGAATGAATCGGTTCCGACGAGCATTGCCTCCGTATTGTTTTGCACCAGAATTTCTCGCAATACAAGCTGCAGCGGATATAGATCACGATCACGGATAAAGAGCATTGCGTTAAACCAGGCATTCCAGTGGCCGACGCCATAATAAAGCACCATCACAGCTACGACAGGCATCGATAGCGGGAAGATGATTCTAAATAGCACAGTCAAATGAGAGGCCCCATCCATCGTAGCCGATTCTGTGATCTCATCCGGAATACTCATAAAGGATGTTCGCATCAAAATGAGATTAAACGTGTTGACGGCTGTCGGAATAATAAGCGCCAACAAGGTATTGTCCAGACCAAGGCCGGTGACGGTCAGATAGTAAGGCACAAGACCGCCGCCAAAGAACATGGTAAATACAATAAACATCATGATGCCATTGCGCCACAGTACATCTTTACGTGAGAGAAAATAAGCGCCGAGCGACGTCATGAGCAAGTTGAATGTAACGCCGATGACAACAATAAGAATCGTATTCAAGTACCCGCCCATAATCATCTGATTTTCCAAAACAAGTTTGTAGGCATCCAGCGAGAAGCCCGCCGGCTTCAGCAGCAACCCCTGATGAGCCAGAAAGCTCGCCGGATTGCTTAGCGATGCGAATAATACATATAGAATGGGATAGGCGGTAATGACCGTAAGAGACAACAGTAACACTACGTTAAACACGGTAAATGCTTTTCCGCCGATGCTTGTTTTCATTCTGTCTTCCCCCTACCACAAACCTGATTGATTAACTTTTTTACTAATCCAGTTCGCTCCAATAAGCAGCATGAAATTGATCGTCGAATTGAACAATCCAACGGCCGAGCTGAAGCTCCATGCGAATTCCTGCAACCCCTTGCGGTATACATAGGTCGAAATAACGTCCGCAGACTCATAGATGGCCGGATTGTACAGCAAAATGATTTTCTCATAACCTACGCTCAAAATGCCGCCAATCTTTAGAATAAGCAGAATGATGATTGTTGACGCGATACCGGGAATGGTCACATGGATCGTTTGCTTCCAACGTCCTGCGCCGTCAATCGTAGCGGCCTCATACTGTTGGGGATCAATAGAGCCCATCGCAGCCAAATAAATAATCGATCCCCAGCCAATTTCCTGCCAGATTTCTGAAGTGACGTAGACAGGAACGAAATAGCCCGGATTATTCAACATCGTCACTTTTTCTCCACCGAAAAAGGCGATGATTGTGTTTATAATCCCCGTATCTCTTGTAAAATCGATGACCAGACCGCACACGACAACCAGTGAAATGAAATGTGGCATATATGTAACAGTTTGGACGAATCGTGAGAAAAAACGGGTTTTCACTTCATTAATGAGCAAAGCCAAAATAATCGGTGCCGGAAAGCCAAACAAGAGTGAAGTCAAGCTAATGACAAGCGTATTCTTAAGGATGCGCCAAAAATAATACCCGCTGAAAAATTCCCGAAAATGATCCAAGCCAACCCATCCGCTTCCCCAGATGCCTTTTGACGGCACAAAGTCTTTGAAAGCGATACTTGCGCCATAGATCGGCACGTAATGAAACACAATATAATAAATAAGAACTGGCGATACGAGCAGATACAATGAGTAGTTTTTCAGCCAGTCCTTTTGAATTCTGCTGCGTAATGTTTCACGAGCTTCCACATTCATGCTTGCACCTTCTCCCCATTTATAGGCCGGAGAGGACGATGTTCCCCAGCATCATCCTCTCCGGCCGGCAGCCATCATGCTATCTGTTGTTATAGCGTTCTAAAGCTTCCTGCTGCATGCCAATCGCTTTTTCGATGCCCATTTTCTTCATTTGCTCTACATATTTATCAAAGTTGTCGATGGATTCAGTACCCATAATGAATTTAAGCAGCATTTCATTCTCGTACGTTGTGACTTCATTCATTATTTTGGCCATTTCACCTTGCTGTTCCTCGGTTACAAACACCGGAGGAAGGAAGTGCTTCTCCGCAGCGGTATTGCTCCAAGTGACCACAGCCTCACCCTGTACAGGAATCATCGTTTGCATAATATCCGGATTTTGAACGAAAGGACCCATATCATGGGACAATGTGTATTGTGCCATGGCTTGGCTAATCGGCCACTTGTTTGGATTCTCCAGGATCAAATCTGTAAATACGGCTTTGCCGTCTTCCAGCGTGTAGCTGGTATCCTCAACACCAAAGTTCGCAAGCCGCATACCTTCTTCGCTGTACAGATAATCCAATACTTTGACAGCTACTTCTTTATTTTTGCTATTGGCTGAAATTGCCGCCCCAAAACCGGTAAATGGCAGGGAATATTGACCAAACTGTGGTTGATCCCCCTTATTCAAGACGGGATACGGAGCGCCGACAACCTGGAAATTGGAATCGATGTCTTCCATAGTCGTCGTCCATTTCGCCACGCCGCTACCTGCACTGGCGACGGTTGCTCCTGATTTGCCATTCATGATATTGGCATCTACCGTTTTCGTATCCAAAGTGGCGAAGTTGTTGTCGAGCAGCTTTTCACTAAACCATTGATTCATCGTAGTCAGAAAATCCTTATACCCAGGCTCTACTGGTCCGTATTTGACCTGTCCTTCATCCGTGTAGAACCCTTTGGTTATGCCATAAGCGCCAACAAATGTGCCCCATGACAAGACTGATTGCATGTTCCAATAGGGACTGAATGGCGTGTCTGCCCCTTTGGCCTCTTTAAAGGTTGTAAGCATCGTATGCCATTCGTCCATCGTTGCAGGCACTTCTAATCCCAGGTCATCGAGCCAGTCTTTACGGATGACCGGCCCTGCGGAGACAAGCAGCTTTTGATCACCACGGATAAATGGGAGTGAGTAGTAGCTGCCGTTGTCTGTCTTCACCATTCTGTCTATGTCCGGATTTGCCTGAAGATACTGGGACAGATTCGGCGCATTCTCCGACTGCAGATCGTTCAGCTTGGCAATCACACCATCGGAGATCGCTTTATCCGGACCTCCAGGGTACGCGGCCCAATTGTACCAGATGATATCAGGCAGATTTCCGGAAGCGATCATCAAATTGAATTGTTCATTTTCTGTACCTGCTGCAGGATGTATGAATTCGATTTCCACACCTGTACGTGCTTGCAGCTCTTTTGCAAATTCCGTTTCAGCAAGATTTTTGAAATTTGCCGATGTGTTGGCCGCAAGAGGCAGCCAGTATTTCAGCTTTGCCCCTCCGCTTATCGGATATGTGGACTCGCCTTGCGTATTTTCTTTTGTTGCCTCTGGTCCATTTGTGCTGGCTGGCTCTTTCTCGACTACCGGGTCATTCCCTTTCGCGCAGCCTGCAGTTGTCACGATCAGCATGACAGCAGCAATAAATAGCAACAACGTTCCCTTTACACGTTTCTTCATTGTGAACCTCCCTTGTTTTGGCGGAAATGAAAGCTTCGACGCCGACAGACCTAAGTTTATGTCCGAAAGCCTTGAATCGGTAGAGTCAAAATCTAAAAACAGGGGATATTTCTCCATATCGCCCGTCTGACAGGCAATTTTAAAGCGCACAACGGTGGGAAAATATCTATAAACAAGGGCCTATTTTGCACAAAAGAAGACCATCCAGCGCTGGATGGCCTGTGTCCGCTAGCCCTTATTCTATCGCTTCAGAATATTTGCCTGGCGTAACCCCTTCATATTTTGTGAAAACGCGCCGAAACGTTCGGACGTTGGCATAGCCAACTGTCTGAGCGACCGCTTCCAAATTCATGTTCTGTTCTTTCATAATGTGTTTCGCCTTATCGACACGATATTTTCCGATGAAGTCCAAGAGCGATTCCCCCGTACCATCCTTATATAGTTTCGATACATAAGCCGGATGCATGTTCAATTGTTCTGCAATCGAAGCAATATTCAAATTAATATCATTGTACTGGGCCGATACCATTTCGTTGACCCGCTGCAGAATGTCATTCGCACGCTTGCCAACCTGCTTCTGCCCGATAGAATCGCAAATACTGCGCAGTACGTCTTTTAGCTGCTGCTTCATCTCACTTACAGTCTGGCAACCGAGCAGTCGGTCTATTGGATTCAGTTCACCCAAGAAATCGCTATTATACATTGCGCTTATGCCATTCATTGTTTTGATCATCGTACCGGCCAGATCAACGAACAGACATTTAACAAGCTTGTAAGACAGCTTGCGATCAACCAGATTATCATTAAATATTTCATCAATAATGGCTTCCGATGATTCAAAGTTGCCTGTTTTGATGCAATTCATCAACGCTTGCTCTTTCTCCAGTGGATAATAATACTCGCCATTGATAGAGGGAAATTCGATATCGCTGTAATCCATAACTCCACGTACCCCATAGATGCTCTGGTATTCCATAACTTCCAGCGCTTCGTAATATGCATTCGAAATCCCCGTTGTTAATACATGCAGGCGGCTGAGCGCGATCGTCACGGAAATCTGGTAGCTGCTTTCGATAAAACGCTGCACTTTGTCAGCAATCCCAGAGAGCTCCCGCTTCCATTCAAACTGCTCCCGATCTTGGAAATTGATCAGACAGACAATAAAATCGTCCATCTCCATAGCGAAGCCTTGATGAGCCTGACTTGCCAGCTCCTCGGTGACGTTCATGATTGCAAAACGCACCAGCTGAGGTGAAATGTCATTGTAATCATCAACGGCTATGAGCATGACGGCAAAGTTATCCGAAATAAATGTAATGTCATGCAAATCCATTGACTGTTGCAGCGGAGTCGTGCTTTCCCGGCCTTTGAATAGCTTCTCGAGAAAATGATCTCGCGTGATGCTCTTTTGTCGCCATAGCTTGCTTCCCATTTCCTTATTTTCAAGCAGTGTCGATTGTATGGCTCTTTGCATGTAGTCATACTCATTGTCTCGCTTGCTCCCATCCCGATCTTCATTTTTCTTGGTTTGAAACATACGGAGCATACCGCGTACAGGCGAATAGTTGCGACGAACGAACGCATAGGTCAGGCCGCCCCCCACAACAAGGCAAATCAGTAAGCTCATTATTGTCGCATTTTTAATTCCTTCCAACTTGTCCCAGAAGATATGCTCCGGTATTAAGACGACATACTTCCAGTCCGTTACCGCTGAACTAATATGTGAAATGACTAATCTCTCATTGCCATTTTGAACCTTGAGAACTCCGCTATTATCGCTTAGATCATTATAATCAACCGAGAATGGCCCATCCAATGAACGAGTGGAAGCCAGTACTTGATTGTTGCTATCGATAATAACAGCTGCGCCGTTGTACAGATAATCTTCTGCATTATCTATCCAAAACTTCGCCTGATCCAATAGAATAACGATGTTTCCCTGACTCGTACCATTCCTGCCAATCGGAATTGATCGTATAAAAGCCAAATCATTGCCGAGCTTCACAAAATCACCTTGAAAATGACCGTCCAGGTCCCGCTTCCAATTCTGATAGCCATCGTTGTTAGCCCCATATAAACTATGATAAATCGCTTGGCTGGTATTGCTCACCTCCGGTGTAATTATCGTATCCAAAGCTTTAAAATAAAGAAAATAACCAGTCCATCGGTTGGATGACTTGAACACCTTTAAGCTATCAAAAGCTTTGTATACCGTAAAGTAATTTTCTGACTTCAGTGGCTCCTGAAGAGTCAACAGTTCCTGCACATGAGGATTCAAGGCGATTTCAATGCTCAGTTGATTCGCATCCACGAGCAGCGTGTCTATATCTTTCTGTATCTTGGACAAAATGAGATTATTCGATCGATTAATTTCATCGACTATCGTTTGATTCGTTTTGACATAGATAACCACGCCAGTCAATACGGGTACAAGTAAAATTGCCATATAGGACAACAGCCAGGAGATGATAATACTTCTGCGATTAAAAAACATGATAGCCTCTGTCCCCTCTGCAATTGTGATTGAATTCATCTTCAACATCGATCAAGCAATAGATTCAAAGAGCCTTTTATTTATCAGTTAGGCCATCATCGGTTCAGGCTCGATGAAAATATCGCCTCCTTGGTGTATTTTCACGTATAATATATAAATACCTTTCAATGATGAACAAAGCGACAGGCATGATTCTGGTTTTCTTAATAACGAACAGGAAGGAGTCCTTTTATGTATTATTCCATGTCACGATTATCCGTAAAGGATGTGAAGTGGACTGATCTCTTCAATGTGAAGTTAAATCCTTCATTTTTTAATAAGCACGATAATCCCTATTACGAGTTAATTGTAGTGGCCGAAGGAGCCGTCAATTTGGAAGTCGATGGCGCCAGAACCATTTTGCAAGCTGGCGATTCACTGCTGCTCAGACCATGGGAGCTGCACAATGGATGGAATCCGAACGAGCGTCAAGGCAAATTCTTCTGGGCCCAATTTTCCTGCACGCCCGAGATGGAAATTATCGACGCAAGACGCTTGGCGGAGCTTGATGTTGTTCATACTGAACGGACCGAGCTGCGAACGGTTGAATTCGGTCATGAAGATCTGCTGATCCTCCCCCGTCTACACAACAACAAACAGCCGTATAAGTTGCTTAGCCGTTTCGAAGAACTGGTAGACACGATGAAACAACCAAAGGGCTATTTTCGTTATCAAAGCACGTTGCTGATCTCCGAAATGCTCGGCTTCATCGCCAATGATTTCCTGGAGCAAAGCCATCTGGACACGAATTTTCCGGTATCCTACTTCACCTTCCGCAAACTGGTCAATCACTTGAACAATTTCTACGAAACCGAGCTTACCAGCGGCGAGAAGCTTGAGCAAGCTATGGATTACAAATACGAATATTTATGCCAAGTGTTCAAAAAATACACAGGGATCCCCATGAGCCGCTATACCCAACAACTCAGGGTCCAAAGAGCAAAGCATTTTCTTCGCAATAGCAGCATGAGCATTCAGGAAATTGCCCAGGAGGTTGGTTACCCGGATCAATTCTACTTCAGCCGACTGTTCAAAAAGCTCGAAGGTGTAGCTCCTCAACATTATCGTGACTTTAAACAAAATTCAAGCAAAATGTAAGCGCTATACTCAAATTATAAAAATACTTTCTTGCCAAAGCCATGAACAGGGTTGAGATGTTTCGCAAAAATAACTACGACTATGCCAATTTGCTCAAATGCTGCTTCCACACATTTTTTAATGGTTCCGTCGATTTTTTACTATATAATATCCCAGCGTATCTTCTCTTCTAGCTATCAAAAAAAACCTCCCCACAGCAAAACATCACTGTAGAGAGGTTTCCCTCTAACAATATCTTCTTATTAAAGAACCCTTTATACGTCGCCCAAGCGAAGCCGCGGCGCAGGTTAACATTGGCTACACAGCATCCAATTGGTCCGACAGCGTTTCCCAATTATCTTCGATCCAATGGATCTCTTCAACAAATCGGCCAAGTAATGCGCGCAGCTCACTTTCAGCTCGAACTTCTGTACGCAGCCACCAGATGGATTCGATTAAGTAAAGCATTCTTATGGCGCGGGTGAGCATGCCTTGTGGCACTTCTGAATAGCCGCGGTAACCATCCATAAACGCGCTGACTGTTTCCATCCGCATCTGACCATCCCGCAAAGCCCCTGACAAAATTGCACGGGCCACATCAATTTCCTGATAAGCCATCGTCATTCGATCAAAATCAACAATGCCAGCCAATCCTTGCCTATGCAACACTATATTATCGACCCACAGATCCCAATGCAACCATCCGACTCGGCATGGTTCAAAAATACGAAAATCCATGGATTGTACAATGCTCTGTGACCGCGTAAGCCACTCCATTACAATCGTATCTTCCGCCTCTTTCGCTTTTTCCCAATTGACCTGCCACTCTCGCAAGTAGGCATCCTTATCCGGTTTCCATGCAGGCTTGTCAAGCGGCGGTACCGATTGCAGCCACTTATGCATTCGCCCGACTGCCATGCCGAGTTCAAACATTTGAGCGGTATTCAGGCATCCAGGTTGAGCCGTATGTCCATCCACCCAATCCAGTACCGTATATAATAAACCCGATGGGGTTTCCTGTATGAACTGATCGTTATAAGGATAGACACTAGGGCATTTTATTCCAGCTCCACTCAGTCCATGCTGCAGTTGCAGCGTCATCTCGACTGCGTTTCTTTTCTCCAGACGCGTATGCAGCTTATACCGCTCCGGGTGATAATATTTTACAAATAACGGACCGTTATCCGTCACCATCTTCCACTTGACGTTCAGCCAACCCTTATCGATGTCCGTCGCTTCTTGCACAGATAATCCAAACCGCTCTTTAAGGTGAACCGCAATTTCTGCAGCCCAACACGCTTTCGCTTCTTTAGTCATGAGATCGCAATGTATCCTTTCGACAATTGGATTTGGAAAGATGATTATAACTTTTTTACAAAAGTAACAGCTCAAAACTGAAATTAGCGGTTGACGAATTCAAATGAGCATAGAACGAGGATAGAAATGGAAAACATTATCTGTCG
>REGQ01000031.1 GCA_004134985.1 Paenibacillaceae bacterium
CTTCATTTGCGCTATTCATCATTCATCCATAAAATGGATGTGTTGTGTAGCAAGAATAGTTGTCACAGCGCTTATTTAACCATATGACTGTCAAAATCGCGCGATTTTCTGTAATAAGGTGGCTCAGTTTCCTTACAATAATTATGGGGCTGAATTTCCCCAAATAGCGCCGCTCATCAGCGTTAGAATTCCACTCGTGCGTTCAGAATCCCCTCGCGTGCGCTGCTGTCGTTGTTCGAATTTCACGCGTGCGCGGTTTCGCTGCATTGACGGAGGTCGATCACCCGCTCCCATCGCCTTAACCCCTTCCCCATATCAACGCAGCCTCGCAGCATTGATCCCCAACTGCTTTGCTGGCGGATGTAGTCAACCACTTAATTTTAGATTGAGCCTACAATGTGAAGCAATTTCACGAGATTCGCCAAATACGTCTGAATATGTTGTACAAAATACAACACTTCATCCCCAAGGGTACGCAGTGCTTCTGCCTGATAAGACAATTCCCCCGTTCATCCAAGATGAACGGGGGCTCACCATAATGTACCGTCTAAGGTTGCTGCCAGCGCAGATAGGGATAGTTATTCGTGTTAATACCCCAGACAGTATCGAAGTCCCAGCCAGTATATGACACCTGCTCCTTCATTTGCGCTGAAGTTAGCGGAGTACCCTTGAACGAATCGTTTTGTCCTGTCTTTTCCTGATCATAGAAGGATCTGGCTAATAAACCGGGGAGTGCATCAAAGCCAATCAACCCGCCAATACTGCTTATGCCAGCGCTGTTTATAGACCCGGCGGCATATGTGTCGCTTATCATTCCTTTATTATGTCCTACAAGGCCACCGATAAATTGTGTGGCGCCCTCAATATCGGTTAGCGCATAAGATTGCCTAATGGCGTAAAGATTTATCCCAACCAGACCACCTACCTCCTGAAAGTTGCTGTTAACTTTCCCGGCAGCATAAGATTGGATGATCGTTCCTTCATTGACTCCGACCAGTCCTCCAACGCCTAGAGATCCAATGGTGTGCGTATTGGCATATGAACGGCTTATTACCGTGTCCCTTCCCATTCTGCCAACGAGTCCTCCTGTATACTGGGAAGCTCCCCTGCTTTCGACGCGCCCTTCGGCATATGCGTCCTCAATGGACCCGCCTTGCATAAAGCCTACCAATGCACCGACATTAAAAGTACCAATTACATTAACATCTTCAAGTCCGATGTTGAAGATCTTGGCGTCTCCCGTCATGCTTCCGAATAGACCAGCGATTAAGCTCGCGGGACGATTCATCGTCAGTCCGTAGACGGTATGACCGTCACCGTCAAGCTTACCTGTAAACGCATTCTCCAACGTTCCAATTGGCAGCCACCCGCTGCCGCTATGATCGGGCGCTGGGTTAAGGTGAATATCCTCCCCAAGGATGAAGTGAGCAGACAAATTATTTCTCACATTATCCAGTTGCTTCGCCGTCATGATGACATATGGCTCGTCAACCGTTCCCCTCCCGGACGTAAATGGGTTAACCGGGAACGGCGAGCTGTCAGTCTCACTCAACCCGGGCGATGTAAACGACAGGATCACCTCCATGTCTGCGCCGGTCAACAGCAGATCGGTAAAGGCCGCAACACCGTTCACGGCATTGACTTCGGTCGTACCGGAAAGCGTAGCGCTTCCGCGGGATACGGCAGCCGTAACCGCATTGGACGCGTTCGCCAGGTTGCCGTAAGCGTCAGCGATCCTGATCACAGGCTGAATGGCAAGTTCCTGCTCATCCACAGCTCCGCTCGGCTCCGTTTCAATAATCAACTGCGCCGCAGAGGACGCCTTCGGTGTGATCATCAGATCCGCTGCTTGATTGGCGGCATCTTCCACAGTGAACGCCAACGTCTGCGAAGTAGCGTGATGCAGCGAAAGCGATGCCGTGGCTTCACCTTTGTCGAACAGGAGCTGTGTCTCGGCCTCCATACCGGAAATAGGCGCTTCGTCCCAACTGCCGAAGCTCCCGTCCGGAGCCTCACTCACACCAGTAACCGTCACCTTCTTCATGCCACTGAAGTCGGTATCGATACTGTCGTTCGACCGCTTCACGACAAAGTGTACCGCGTTCGCTGCGCCGGCTTCCGGAGAAACGGAATCCGCTGACACCAGAACCTTGTGAGCGTCCGATACATTGTCCACCGTAACCGGAATGCGCGCGGTGCGATTGCCATATTCGGCAACGATCTCGGTCGTGCCCACGCCCAGAGCGGTGACGACGCCTTCCTCCACCGTAGCAATAGCCTCATCATCAGAGGACCATGCTGCTTTGCTCGTAATATCACTGCTTGCTCCATCGCTCCATTGCGCCGTCAAGGTAATCGGAAGTGTCGCGCCCAGCCTTGAAATAACGATCGATTCCGGTTCATGATCAATACGGATTACATCAGGTGGTTGTTCCGGCTTGGGATCGGGAGCTGAACCGCCAAAGTAGAAGAAGCCGCTGCTGGTTAGTCCTGGCCCTTTCTTTACCTGAACTTTGCCAGAACCCGTAAACGTTACTTTCCCATAAATAATGGCTGTTCCAATGGTGGTGCCTGCTGCCAACTCCACGATCGTATCGGTCACCGATTCGCTAATTTCCAACGTTTCGATGTGTCCCGTTTTCAGCACCAGCTGTATCCCGCTGGCGTCAACCCGCACTTCGTCGTACTCTCCGCTAAGCTGCACCACGGATTGAGCCGGGATGTGCCGGGAAAGGTTGACGCTCTCAAACCCGGAACCGGTTAGTTCCTTCTCTTCCAATACCGCAGCGGATTGAAGTGTCGTTAAAGCGATGGTGGTGCTGCCGGTCGCTGCAACCCTCACCTTGCCGTCTTCTTTGTCCACAATGGCTGAATGAACATTGCTGTCTGTCACGTAAATACTGTTGATGCCCCCGCCGTAAATTTGCAACTCACCTTGCACGGTTATGCCTTGCAACGATATATCGCCCTCTCCAATCGATTTGGCGAGTGTCAAATTTCCGGTAATGACCGTATTTTGCAGCGTAACGCCCGGCTTCGAGATCGTCAAATCACCCTTGATCGTTTCCGATCCGGAGGTTGGACCGTAGATACCCGCTTCATCAATGTCGCGCGGGATCTGCGGCTTGCTTGCTGCGAATTCGGTTCTGAAGGCAAGCAAACGCTCCAGCGTAACCACCGCTTCTGCGCGAGTAAGGGGGTTTGCCGGGCTAAAGGTGCCGTCTGGATATCCGCTCATCAGCCCGGCAACTGCAACCGCCCCGACACTGCCGCGGCTCCATGCAGCGATTGAATCTGTGAATCGGTCCGCTGCCGCGATATCGTCCCGAAGCTGGCCGAGTCTGCTCAAGATAACCGCCGCTTCTTCGCGCGTGAGGGAATGATTGGGGCGCATCGTGCCATCGGCATACCCGGAAATATAACCTGCACGAGCAGCGGCTGATACATCAGACGAAAACCAGTCGGTTGCGTGCACATCGACAAAAAAAGTGTCGCCTTGCTTGTCGTAACCAAATAGTCTGTTGACCAGCTTCATCCATTCCGCACGGGTAATGGGCTGATTCGGGCGAAATGTTCCATCGGCATATCCACTGATGAACCCTTTTTCCATCCATGCTTGCAATTGCTGCTTGGCCCAATGATTGCCGATATCCGCTTGCTGAGCGTGCGCTCTGGGCGTTAAGGCGAATACAACTGACGTGATAAGAAGCAGCATGGCCATACCCATCATCAACATTTTGCGAAATACTAGATTCAAGTCCGTTTTCCTCCTGTTGTTTGTTGTTTGTTTTTTTATCCCATATTCCGTCATTGCATATTATAATCTGGCTAATAAAGCTTGAAAACTAACCGAGGTTATAGACTCGGTTATAGGGATCAGCGCTTGATGAGACCCAGGTGTCCTGCTGCGGCTGCGGGTACGCAGGGTGTTTCCAATCGCCATTCAAAGCCGGATTTCTTATCCTAATTTTGAAAAGGTTGAAATCCGACTTTAAAAAAGCGACCCCTTCGTTTTTCCAACCTCCCTGCAACCCTTCGCTGCCCTTCTCGCATGAGGCACGCATAGCCTGACAGATACAAATAAAACGAACCGCAGCACCTGCCTGCGGTTCGTTTTATTTGTATCACTATCGTTGATCATTGATCGCCGCTTCTTGCCAGCCGATCGTTCTTATCTGCTCAACGTATCCCATGTTTTCTGAAGATCATTCAACAATTGTTCCCTCGAGGATTTCCCGCCGATGTAAGCCTGCATAACATTCCCAAATTCATTGCCGGTCGCTTCGCCGCCCGGAAATTTGAAGTAGTTATAGCTCAATGTCTTATCAGCTTTAATATATTCCACAATATCAGCCGACATTTGACCAAGAACTTCTACATTTGCTTCCATGCTTTTAAAAGGAGGAATGGATTTGAACTCTTCTGTAATATAACGTTGCCCTATATCTGAAGTCGCCATCCAATTAAGAAACGCTTTCGCTTCTTCCTTCACAGGAGAGTTTTTATGGATAACCCAGTTGCTAGGCACGCCTACTGGCAACTTGTCCATGGCTTCCTTGTCATTATTGATTGGCATTGGCAGCAGTCCAATATTAATGTCCGGGTTTGTTTGCATAATGGCAACTTGAGTCCAGTTGCCTTGCTGTGTCATTGCAGCCTTGCCGGAAGCAAATTCGCTTATTTCTGTACTATAGTCCGTCTGAAGCGGATTTTTGCCTCCATATTTCAACGTAAGGTCAAATAAATCCAACCATTGATCAAATATTTCATTTCCAGGAATTTGATTAGACCCGTCATAAAGAGATGCAATAAATTCATTCGGGTTAGGCTGATGGGCAAATGCGATGTTGGCAAGGTGATTTCCTAGCACCCACCATTCGCCATATCCATTAACAAAAGGTGTAATTCCGACAGCCTGCAGTTTAATTGCCACTGCTTCAAGCTCTTCCAATGTTTTGGGCAATTGCTCAATCCCGGCTTGCTCGAACAAATCTTTGTTGTAGACAAACCCGTATCCTTCGAGCGTCAGAGGCTGCCCGTACAGTTTTCCGTCTTTGGTCATTGGCTCCTTCGCAATATCCATCAAATCAGCAGCCCAAGGCTCATCAGAGAAATCTTCCAGATGTTCAACCCACAAGTCCAGATCCGAGAAGCCGCCATTGTTAAAAATATCGGGTTTTTCACTGGAATTGAATTTTGTTCTCAGGGTAGAGTTATAATCTGCGCCGCCGCCAACCGTTTCAAGCTCAATCTTCACTCCAGGAGTTAGCGCCTCATATTCTTTAATCATTCTTGAAAGCTGCTCAGCGATTTCAACCTTGTACTGAAACATCTTAATTGTGACTTGTTTACCAGATGCATTGTCTTTGTCCGTATTGCCCGGTTTGTTATCAGACGAAGAACAACCTGCCAAAATAACGGATAGCAGCATGACGACAGTGAGTAAAGCCAAGCTTAATTTCCTCATTCATTGACCCTCCAACATAATTTATGTTTTGTCATTATATGTTTCAACTATAATAGCAAAAAGCTACGACAGTATCGGCATCTTTAGCCTTTCACTGCGCCTGCTGTAATGCCAGCAACAACATGCTTCTGCATAACCAGCAGGAAAAGTAAAATTGGGGCGATTCCCATTACTAAACCGGCAAGCGCCAAATCCCATTGTTTGGTATACTGTCCAAAAAACGAAAAGCTCGCAAGCGGAATCGTACGCAGCTCAGGACTGTTAAGAAATAACATCGGCAACAAAAAGTCGTTCCATATCCATAGCGTGTTCAGCAACAATATCGTTACGGTCATCGATTTCAACAGCGGAAATACGATTCTCCAAAATACCCCGAACGGATTGCAGCCGTCTACGACTGCCGATTCTTCAATTTCCTTAGGAATCGATTTAATGAATCCATGATACAAAAACACGTTCAGCGAGACGCCAAAACCAAAGTAGGCAATGACCAGACCCCAAAGATTATTCATAATATGAATCTCGCTTGCTACTTTAACCAACGGAATCATAATTGATTGAAACGGAATGACCATTGCCGCAACGAACAGAAAAAGCAGCACGTGATTAAAGCGATTCGGCTTTCTTACCATTCTGTACGCAGCCATGGAACTGATCACAATCAGGCCCAAATTGCTGGCTGCCGTAATGATCAATGAATTTGTAAACACTTTAGGGAAATTCATAATCTCCCATACACGAGCGTAATTATCCCACCTGAATTCTGCTGGCCAACCTGCAGCATTCGTAAGTACATCGCCGAATCCTTTCACAGAGTTAATAATAATAAAGTAAAACGGCGCCAAGAAAATTAAAGCGATGATGACAGCAATAAACTCTAATAAAAACAAACGGCCAGATTTCATTATGCCTCCACCTCTCTCTTCTTCGTGAAGTACACTTGAAACATCGTTATTAAAGCTACGATGATAAAGAATAGCAGTGCCTTGGCCGTACCGAGTCCTAATCGATTGTTTCTAAACGCCTCATAGTAAATATTAAGCGCAACCGATTCGGTTGAACTAAACGGTCCTCCCTTAGTAAGGGACAAGTTGAGGTCAAACACCTTGAAGAACCATGAAATGGTAAGGAATAAACAAACGGTAATGGCAGGCATAATTAAAGGAACAATGACATTCCATAGCGTTTGCAGTCGATTGGCACCGTCGATTTTTGCCGCCTCAATCACATCCGACGGGACATTAAGCATCGCAGCGATATAAATAATCATCAGATATCCGGCAAACTGCCACACGCTAACAATCACAATACCCCAAAATGCCGTTGAAGCCGTTCCAAGCCAAGGGAGCTGAAAAAAAGGAATATTGGTCATATCTCCTATTGCAGCAAAACCTTTGACGAAAATAAACAACCAAATAAATCCAAGCAGCAAACCGCCGATCACGTTAGGCATAAAGAAAACGGTTCTTAGCAAATTACGCATCTTCATCGGCTGAGTTAGCAGCAGCGCCAGAAGAAAGCCTACTGTATTGGTCAATACGACAGCTACGATCATAAATTTGGCTGTGAACCAGAATGAGGCCCGAAAGCCCTCGTCTTCCATGATGATATACTTGTAATTTTCTAACCCGACCCATTTCACTGCGGAAGTTACGCCATCCCAGCTTGTAAATCCATAATAGAAACTAAGTAGAAACGGTATCACGACAATGAGTGCAAAAAAGAATGTCGCTGGTCCGACAAATACGAATTGTTGCACCCATTCGGAGACCGCCCTCTTTCTACTCGTCGACATGTTCATTCATCCTTCCTTGCCTTTCGCTGTATTATGCTTATATAGCAAGGATAGAGGAGTTTAGCCTTTTTAAACACAGACAATAATGATTCTGATGGTGGAATATATTGATCTCAGATGCTACACTATAGCTACTTTTTATTCAATTTGCTTGCAAGGGGCCGTCTGGAGATGACATTTTTTAATAACAGCCTGCGAAATAAACTGATTCTATTCCTGCTTGGAGCCATTATTATTCCGATATCGGTATCAATTGTTGTCACTTATGTTTTCACAAAAGAGAGCGTTACAAAAACAAATATTAATAATAATACAACGCTGTTGTATCAAGGGAGCAGCAACATTGAAAATTATTTAAACAATGTTAATCAAGCTTCATTGCTTATTTACCAGGATGCAGGCAATGAAAGAAGTTTATTCAAAATTACCGGCAAGGATACGATCTCATTCTCCGATGAACGGGAATTAGCGATTCAATTCCAATTTATAGCGAATTCCCTTGCGGAAATCAATCAGATCTACATGTACATGGATCATTCGCAATACTCCTATCGGTTTTACAATAATTTGTTGCGGAAAACAGCAGGCAAAACCTACACACCGAAGTTCGAAAATGAGCAGGACGTCAGCATTGAATCTACGCATCAAAGCCATAATTATAATCTGGCAAAGTTTCCGTTCGAAATTCCCGAGCAAGTGTTCACTGTTCATCGCAAAATATTAAATCATCCATCCGATACGACACTGGGGACAATTTCGATGGATGTGAAATTAAATATGATTAAAAATATTAGCGATAAGCTTTACATTTCAGGGAGCGAGCAGTTTTACCTGTTTAATCAAGATGGAACGGTCATTTACGCCTCCAACGATGTAGATCCGCTCGACAGCCAGCGCTGGCTGCAGGCAATCAAGCAGCAATCGGGGACAGCAGGATATATGGAGTACAAGGATGAACAGTTCGCAGGCATACAGCTCTATGAAACGATAAAAACACCTATTGCTGAATGGGTGCTTGTCAAGCATGTACCGTTTGAGCAGCTATCTAAAGACGCCAGACAGTTAACGATGATTAACAGTTTAATTGTACTGCTCTTTCTCATTATTGCGGTCATTGCAACAATTTATATTTCGTTCCATTTCACATCGCCGATCAAGCAGCTGATTCGCTATATTAACAAGATCGAATCAGGTCAGTTGGATGCCAGCATGGACACGCAAAGAACCGATGAAATCGGTATGCTCTCCAAACGCTTTCACCAGTTAATGCAGCGCTTGGACCAGCTCATTAACCGGGAATACAAGCTGGAGCTGGCCAACAAAACGAATCAGCTTAAAGCATTGCAGGCTCAGGTGCAGCCGCACTTTATGAATAATGCATTGCAGTCCATCGGCACGCTTGCCTTGCAGAACAAGGAGAAGAAAATTTATTTGCTTATTGCGGCCTTAGGCAAAATGATGAGGTATCAAATGAATACGAGCGAGGCACTCGTTCCCCTCTCCTCCGAAATTGATTATGTGAACGCCTACCTGAATTTGCAAGCGCAGCGATTCGGTGAATATTTGACGTTCCAGATTGAACAGGAAGAGGAAGCTAAATCGATCCGGGTTCCCAAGATGATTGTCCAGCCTCTGGTTGAAAATTGCTTCAAGCATGGGATTATTACAGAAAACAATGTCTGTCATATTGCGATATCAGCTTCTGTTAGCAAGCAGCAGCTTGTCGTGAGCATTGCGGACAACGGACCGGGAATGGAGAAGTCCGGGCTAGAGGCGCTGCAATTTCAATTGGATCATCTGCACTCGGAAGGCAGCGGCTCGGCGGCAAGCCGTATCGGCTTGTTCAATGTGCTGTCCCGCCTTCGCCTGTATTTCAACCCTGCCGCGTCAATTCTAGTGGAATCTGTACAGCCGAGAGGCTTTAAAGTAACATTATTGATCCCTTTGGAGGAAGGAGGCGGCCTGCATCATGAAAGTACTTATCGTCGATGATGAGAAGCATGTCAGAGATGCAATTAAATTGCTTATCGAGTGGGAACAATTCGGCATTGGCAGCATTTTTGAAGCACCGGAAGGCAATACCGCAATTGAACTCATTAAACAGCATCAACCTGAAATCATATTTACCGACATGCTTATGCCGCTCGTAAACGGCTCCGAGCTGTTGAAATGGATTCAGCAACATAGTCCGCAAAGTAAAACCATCGTCATTAGCGGCCATGATGACTTTGGCTATATGAGACATACGATCAAATATGGAGGCATGGACTACATTCTCAAGCCCATCGATGAAGACCAGTTGCACGATGCGCTGCAAAAAGCCGTTGACACGATAACATCCGAGCAGCTTGCACGCAATAAACATCAGCAGCAGTCGATAAAACTCAATGAGGCACGGCCGATTTATTGGGATAAGATTTTTTCTTCACTGCTGGAAGATCCAACGCTATACCGCTCCTTCACCCGGGAACTAGAATCTGAACTGAAGCTGATGGCAAGCACAACACAAGTTAGAGCGGCAATATTAAGCCTGGAAACGATGCAGCATAAGATTATCGACCGATTTGCCTCCAATCTTGATCTGCTCAGTTTCTCGATCGCCAATATTGCCAATGAATTTCTAAGCGAAAGGCAGACGGGATACGCTTGCCGAAACTGGAATAAATCAAATGAAATGGTTATCTTATGTTGGAATGATGTTCATGAGATGCCGGAGCTTATCCATCGCATCAATGAAGGCATCTTTACCACTTATGGCGTTCGCTTTGACTTTGGTGTAGGGCAGGTTCAGCCCTTCCCGAACGGGCTGCCGGATAGTTACCGTGAGGCAATCTCTGTGCTGAAGCAGCGTAACTTGTTGGACCAGGGAAATTGCGTTCATATTAATTCCAATAAAGGAAATTCGATTGTCAACACTCTTAATTTTTCCAATCATCAGGAAGATATTCGCATGGCGCTGCTTAGCTTCAATCATGAGCAGATTCATAGCGCGGTTGATCGATGGTTCGATGAGGTAAGGAAACTGAATTATATCACCATTGAGCAGCTTGATCTATGGGTCCATGAACTAACGGTATTCCGCGCCCGCTGCCTGAACGGCATGATATTGGACCAAGTGCATGATGACAGCATGGGGCTGCTTAATGGCAGTGACTTCATTATACCGGTTGATGAGGAGGGCAAGCTGTCTATCGCGCTGTGGCAGCAGGAATTCACCCGATTTATGCTGTCCTGCGCCGCTCTATTAAGCCAGCAGCAAGCGAAGTCCACAATCATTGATCAAATTGCCGAATATATCGAGCACCATTATCAGGAGGAGCTGTCGCTGCAGGATATTGCCGAGCGTTACTCGCTTAGCCGCGAGTATATTTCAAGGCGTTTCAAACAGGAGCGCAATGAGAACATTTCGGACTTTATCGGACGGCTCCGCATAGACCGGGCCAAAGTGCTGCTGCTTAATCCACAGCTTCGCATCGTACAAATCTCGGAAATGGTCGGATACAATGATGAGAAATATTTCAGCAAGGTGTTCAAAAAATTCGTCGGCCTCTCGCCGAACGAATACCGGAAAAAGAATAACTGAAGAGGCGTCCTGAAAAGTGATGCTCACGAAAATCGTCCCCTACGGCTGGAATTATTGTACAAAATACAAAATACAAAAGTCTCCCCTGAACATCGAAACAGGGAGAGCCGGCGCACCGGCTCTCCCTGTTCTTTGGTATGGATGTATCTGTCTGTCTGTTATCGCACAAGGCGCTCGGACAACGCATCCCACTTCATGGACAAGCCGCTCAGCTTGTTGAAGGCATCCAGCGGCAGGTACAGCTTGCCGTTGTCGATCTCAGCCTTCCAATCCGTGCCCTTGCCGTCCAGCGTTACATTGAGATCGCCGACATTCAGCTTAATCGTCTTGTTCTCATACGTGATGACAATACTGCGGAGCGTATTGTCCCAGTCCACCTTCGCGCCCAGCGCCTCGGCTAGCGGTTTGGCTGGAAACAGCACCTCATTGCTGCTCGAAATCTTGAACTTCGGGTACAGGTAGCGAGCTTGCAATTGTTCGGAGGCGGCTGCAATGTCGACTCCCAATATCTCTGCCGATGCCGTTGCCACCCTTGTATTGTCGATTTGACCTTTCACCTTGTCTGCGATGGGACCATAAGCCCATACCCCAACATCGACGCCGGAATGGCCATGCCCGCTCCAGCCCACCAGCAGACGCTTGCTGATGACCGCGTTGTAGCCGCCCTCTTGCGCATAGGAAGTGCCGTCGCCCTTCATAACAGCTGCTGCTTCTTCATCCGACAGATCGGTGATCCATGTGTTGGCTTCCACAATCTTCTTCACCTCGGAGATCGATGTCGCCGACTTCAGTTGACCGGCAATGAATTCGGAGGAATGCTTCTGCTTATCCCACAGGTCAAGATTGAGCTCATAGATATTGTCTCGTGCCAGCGATAAGCCGCCGGTTTCATGGTCTGCAGTGATGACTACTGATGTATTGCCGTCCTTCTTGGCAAAATCCAATGCAACCTTAACCGCTTGATCAAAATCGAGCACTTCCTGTACCGTCGTCGGGAAGTCGTTGGCATGAGAGGCATGGTCAATGCGTCCGCCCTCGATCATGACGGCAAAGCCGTTGTCATTGTTGGACAAAACATCAAGCGCCTTCTTCGTCATTTCAGCCAGTGAAGGATCATCCTTCGTCCGATCCGGCACATAGGCGACGTGGGAGGAACCGAACAGGCCAAGCACCTTGCCGCTGTCCACAGGCAGCCCCTGCAGCCCTGCTCTGTCACTCACATAGGAATAGCCCTTAGCCTGAAAATCAGCAATGATGCTTTTGTCCGTACGCTTGCCCTGCTCCTCCTTGTTTTTAAAGAAGGAGCTGCCGCCGCCGAGCAGCACATCCACACCACTGTCCAAAAATTGACTGGCAATTGCCGACTCGTTGTCACGACTTCTCACATGCGAAGCGTATACAGCCGGCGTAGCATGTGTGATGCGGGCCGTCGTTACGAGGCCTGTCCCCTTGCCTGCGAGCGAAGCCGCTTCAATGACGGAAGCAAGCGGCTTCGCGACATCTTCATTCGATACGCTGATTGCCGCGTTATAAGTTTTATTGCCGGTTGCAAACGCCGTGCCGGCCGAGGCAGAGTCGGTAATAACGCCTGAGACGATTGTGCCGCCGTCTTCCCCCGGATCTGCGTACGTTGTTGCCTGGCCTACATAGATGCTATCCATATTCAAATGATCAATGCCCTTGCTATGCATAAGATAATTGCGTGCAGCCGTTACTTGAGCAGGCCCCATGCCATCGCCGATCAATACAATCAGGTTTTTGGACTCGGCCTCGGTTTCGGTCTTGCTTGTATTCTGTGCAGACGCAACAGGTGCCGCGAGCATGGAAACCGCCAGACATCCGGTCAGAATCGCTCGAAGAGCTATTTTCTTCAACATAATCCCTCCACTAATGTAATCTACCCACCAAGATTATCGTGGAGAAAGATTATCGCAGTGTTAGTCATTTATGTTTGTTTTGTAAATTCACACACCAAACAGCCTGCTTTTTATTTCCTAATCCAATGCTCGCATTATTATCAAGATAGGCATACCGGTGGCTCAGTTTCCTTACAATATTTATTGGGCTGGATTTCCCTGAATAGCGCCGCTCATCAGCGTTAGAATTCCACACGTGCGGTTAGAATTAATGTTTATTTGTAATGTGCAACACAGACTTTTTAAGACAATTCGATTATGTTTAATACAATCTACTGCATATACTTTTTGTCTATGCCAGTTGAACGATTGTACATACGTTTGGATAAGTTGGAAATAACAACAGAGCTTATGCCCTATTATCCTTCTTTCGTTCAATTTGCAGCTTTAGAGATTGACAATTTATTGAACCTATTTTACAGGAGGATTACGAAATGGCAAGCATTGTAGGGGTTCGTTTCGCTGCTTTTATTCCACAGCCCTATCTTGAGCATCATGTTGAGGAGTCATCAATTGTTATTCAGTTTAATGGGAATGACCGGGAGTTTACGTACTACACAGAAGATGAACCCGAGAAATCTAAAATGGCTCAGCACATCGTTTGCGATTTTAGCAATCAAGTCATTCATCATTATAAATCAACCGGACCGACTACGGAGACAATGTCCGATAACAATACCGGGGAAGTTCTTCGCGAAGCTCATGGCCATGCTGCTACAGATGGCTTGCTGCTCACTGACAGCAGCATTTCAGATCATCAGGCAACCTTCAAAGTGATCGGATGTGCTTCTAACCCGCTTCGCGAAGAAGCGCCGGCCATTGATTGGGAATACGCTGTGACGGTTTCTAATTCCGGCGAAGTCCGTGTTGTAGGTACTCAAGATGGATACCCGGCACATGAAATCTACAAACGTGTAGATGGCGGAACACCTGTGACAATCTACCAGCATGATCCAAGGAAAACAGGCGATACGCCAGCAGCGCTGTTGCCCCCAATGGAGTATTCGGTAAATAAAACGGTGGAGTAAGGCGTCGTCTTCTTTTTAAAAAATGCATGCAAAATATGCATGCAAAAAGAGGAGAACAAAATTGTTCTCCCTTTTTTGCATGCTACACCTATCGGATATTGATCCGCGCGGGTACGATAATTAGCAGAGAATTGCGCGAGAAATAATGACCAGCAGTATGAAAAGTACAAGAATCACACCAACAGAAGTAAATCCACCTGCACAGCTACAGCTGCCTGCCCCACCTAAAAGCCCCATAATGACATCCTCCCTCCCGCTTTCTAACAGTATTGTATGAGTTCATGCTCATCGTGGACCGGGTATTTCGTAAGAATGGGCGAATGACGACTCAGCGGCACCGTTTCTTTCGTAATAAAAACAGGGGAGTCGACATATTTTTTACAAAGGTTTTTATCTGGGTTGACGGGATGAACATAGGTGCTTCACATTGCGTATCATGCCAAGGAGAGGGGGATGCGAAATGTCTTCTCAGAATGAATCGGGATTAGTTGTTGGTTCGGGAACCCTATTGATTTCACTTGTTAAAGCTTGGTATGAATCGGGTTTATCCAAGATCACCGTATTGGCAACAAAAACACTGCCTGCAGACGAAGAGAATTTCAAGATGGTTTTGGAACAGACTCTTCTCCGCACTTCGGAGGCATCTCTTACTATCCTTTCTACAGCTGAAGACAACGAAGCGAACTGGGAGGATAGGGTTCGACCGTATTCATTTGTTTTGTATGCTGCTCAGCATGGCGACCTGGAAGAACTTCAGAAGCTTCAGAGCGCTTGCATAACAGAAAGAAAGATGCTGCTCCCTGCAATGGGCTTTAGAGGAATGGGGATGGTTGGGCCGCTGCTTCAACCCGGCGGAGACGGCTGCGGGGAAACGCCATGGCGGCGTGTGCATTCGTCGGTCTTCCCCTTAGATTGGGAATCACAACCCTTCTCCGACACGTCTGCAACCCTACTAGCGAATCTGGTCGTGAATGAATGGCGCAAAGTGGTTAACGGAGAGAATGAAGCGGATTGCAGTAATCAATGTTATATTTTGAATCCACTCACGTTGGAGGGAAGCTGGCATTCGGTGCCCCCTCATCGGTTCGTATCCGAACAGAAACCCATCCTTACGGTGACGGATCTGGAGTTAAAGCTCGGAGCTGACCATGAGCCTGATCCTGAGGAATGGTTTTCTTGGTTCAGCACACTGACCTCAGCGGTATCGGGCATTTTTCACGTTTGGGAGGAGGGCGCATTAAAGCAGCTTCCGCTGTCACAATGTCTCGTTCAACCTGTTGACCCTATATCAGAAGGACCAGCGAAGCTACTGCCGTCTATTGTCAGCAGCGGTCTGACACATGTGGAGGCTCGGCGGGAATCGGGGCTTGCGGGGCTAGAATCTTACATTGCCCGCTTGGGCCCGGTGTTGTTTCCCAGGCTGCCCTCACACCAACAAGAAGACATTCAGATCGGAGCGGGGTTCACCTTCGGTGAAGCCGTAGAACGCGGGCTGAATGCTAATTTAGCCAAAGAATTGAGCAAGCGCACCCTTCATCGCGAACTGGTTCTCACGCCCATGGAATGCAGCCGAATTGAAGATGTCCACTGCCGATTTTATTTACAAGCGCTGAATATTACAGAGGGCGAGCCTCTAATTGCATACGGAGAGCCGCTCCTCGGATTCCCGGTAGTGTGGGTCCATTCGGGTGCTGCTTGGTATGGCAGCGTAGGCCTGGACATGACGCACACACTCCGCCAATCACTACAATATGCTCTAATGAAAGCCGAACATCCCCCGGTTTCTTCGGTGATTTGGAACGACCATAAGCCGGAGAGCGTCATCATCTCCCCTGAAAGCCCAACAGGGCATGCCCCAAAAATTCGATCAGCCTTTCAGACCTTGAAGCAGCATCATAAATACCCCGAGCTATTCAACATCCGGTGCAATTCTTTCTTGATAGAAGGACCAATTGAGGCAGTTGGCGTACTGCTCAGCGAGGAGGCGACCCCATGAATACCGTCGTTATTATTGGAGAAGGAGTGCTCGCGGATACGGTGTGCAAGCATTGGTCGGGGGTTCCCATCGTGCGCAGAGCGGATTTTAGTGGAGACTTGCCGTCCGCTGCGCTGATATTGGTGCTGGGAGCGGACGCCTCCGTTCATCTTCAAGCGGAAGAAATGCTGCAGCCGCTTGGCATTCCTTGGCTGATGTGTTATGTGTCCGATGAAGAAGGGGTGATAGGGCCGCTGGTCCGTCCAGGTACTAGCGGCTGTTCCCAGTGCGCGGAAACCCGACGCTCCATCGCAAGCCGCAACGCCCAGAAGGTGGATGATCTGCTCATGAAGCTGATCGTGCCCGATTATTCTCCTCCGCCTCCTGTAGTACTGTCCCCAGCGGGATTACGGCATTTAGCGTATCTTCTTTCTGAGGAAGCAGCCAGGGTGCTGCAAGGCGACAACGTCCAATTGGAAGGCCGCGTCTATTTAGTTAACCTTAGCAATTTGACGACCACAATTCATAACATCCTGCCTGACCCGTTTTGCTCGGTGTGCGGTCAGCTCCCGGATGATTCAAGGGAAGCCGCCTCAATCACTTTAGGGCCATGCATGAAGCTCAACCCGGACAGTTACCGCAGCCGTTCGATGAATGATTTACAAAAAGTTCTGGCTAAGGATTATTGGGACAGTCGCACTGGTGTATTCAACGACAAGCAGTTAAACTTCCTATCCACTTTTGCCAGCGCGGATGTCAACCTCCCTATGTCCATGCACAATGAAGTGACAGGAGGCCATTCGCATTCGTATGCGGACAGCGAGCTGGCGGCGATCCTGGAGGGATTGGAGCGCTACTGCGGTTTTGCCCCGCGGGGCAAACGAACGATTGTATTCGACAGCCACGCCAACCTGAAAGCGGCTGCGATGGACCTTTCGCAGGTGGGATTCCATGCGCAGGAGCAGATGGAGCAGCCGGATTTCCCCTTCCTCCCCTTTGATTCTAATTCCAAAATGCCTTGGGTATGGGGCTATTCATTTCTGCAGGAACGTCCCATTCTGGTTCCCGAGCGGCTGGGCTATTACAGCCTGGGCTACGGAGGAGGCTTTGTATACGAGATCTCTAATGGCTGCGCGATTGGCGGGAGTCTGGAGGAGGCGATCTTGTTCGGCATTTTGGAAGTGGTCGAACGGGATTCGTTCTTAATGACCTGGTATGCCAGACTGCCTGTTCCACGGCTTGATCATCAGTCTTCGGGCGACAAGGAATTAATGATCATGATCGAGCGACTAAGAGCTGTAACGGGATACGAAGTGCTGCTTTACAATACAACGATGGAAAACGGAATCCCCAGCATCTGGGCAGTAGCGAAGGGCAGTACGAATCAACTATTGAACCTTGTCTGTACCGCGGGCGCCCATCTGGACCCGATTCGCGCGGCCAAGAGTGCGATCCACGAACTTGCTGTCACCATTACGAGGATTGAAAAACGTTGGCAAGAGCGTCGGGAGGAAGCAGAAGCGATGTTTCATAATTCTTTTCTTGTGGAAGATATGGAGGATCACGCTCTGCTGTACAGCCTGCCGCAATCGCAGGAGCGACTCGAATTTTTACTGGACGAACAGCGCCCTCTCCAGACTTTTTCCGAAGCGTTCCGTCCTGTTCTGCCCCATGAAGATTTAACCGATGATCTGAAACAGGTTCTTCAAGTGTTTCGCAGCTTGCAACTGAACGTTATCGTCGTCGACCAGTCATCGAGCGAGACGCTCCGCAATGGACTGCACTGCGTAAAAGTACTTATACCGGGCATGCTGCCGATGACGTTCGGACACGCGCTTACCCGGTTGACAGGCCTCAACAGAGTGTTGGAAGTACCGTTGAAGCTTGGATACGCCGATCACAAACTGTCCCCTGAGGAGCTTAACCCTTATCCACATCCGTTTCCGTAATCATACATGGGAGCAGGTAAACGATCCTTCAACTACTCGTCAGGACATTCACCCGCTCTAGCGGCAATGATAACCGATAGATAGTCTTGTATCATTTTCCTGGTAACCTTCATTTCCTTAAGATATAAATCTGCCAGTGTTTTCTTAAAATGCATAAGCCGCTCCCTATTATCCGCTTCATCCGGAACAGGCGTATATTCCACCAAAAACACCGTTCTTGCCACATCATACAGAGCATCTCCATGACAAACATTCATGAAATCGATCACCGTTGTTTGTCCATTGTGTAGCAATATATTGCCTGGATGAAAATCGCCATGACAAAGCGTATCCCCGTCTTTCAATTGATCCAGCATTTGTAATGCAGCTTCCCGTTTCTGTACATTAGCCGATGGAGCATTTTCTATATGATACTTCAGAAACGCTTTGTAGTTTAGTACATTGCTAATCCTGTTCTGCAGAATTGCCTTATGCAGCTGTGACATATATATTGCACATCCCTGTAAATCCAGGGTTCTCATGACCCAATCCAACAAGGACTCGCCAGCCGCTTTGTCATAAATAATTCCCCTTCGCTCTTCGCAAAAAATCATTTCATACGCCCTGGGTTTTGCAAAATTCATATTATTTATCGCCATTGCATTATAAAACTCTTTCTCCACCGCTTTTTTGGGGTAGCCCTGATAAAAAAGCTTAAGCACGGTGCCTTCTTCCCACTCATATACGGCTGCCGTATTGCCGACACCAATTTTTTTCCCATATTTCATTGAAGTCGCCTGACCTTTCGACACGTTGCAAGCCTTTTCCCATACGATTATGCAGCCTTTGCTCGCCTATGACAAGGTTGTTCTTCGTGCGGCCGTTTCTGGCGATACAGCGTGACTTGTCTAACGGGTGCTTCCCTGTGTAACCCAAAAGATGGTAAGCCTTTATTTTAAAATTGAATCCACACGTTCTAGCTTTAAATTAAATATAACGTTATAATGTTTAGTACCTCAGCATATTTGATTAGGCTAACCATAAGGGGGATCACTCGTGTCATTATCAGCAATGCAGGCTGGATTGTCAGCCAAAGTCCGTATGAACTGGAATCATTTTAAATCCAAATTGCTACTAAAATACGCGCTTTCCTACATACTCATTTTTTTGATTCCGCTTACTTGTGTTACTTTCTTCATCTATCAGAATGCGGTAGTCAACCTTCGTTCCGAAATCGAGCAGTCGAATGTCAATCAATTGAATCAGGTGAAGACGACCATTGATGGTCATATCACCGGTCTGCACGAAATCGCAAGCAAAATATCCTATGACGAACGACTGACGCCGTATATGATCCATCATCCATACTATAGTCGGGAGGCCATTACTGCCTTGGCAGGCTATAAAGCAAACAGCAATATACTTGAAGAGCTCTTTCTGTATTATCATGATGACAGTCAAATCTATTCCTACGCTGGCAGTACGAATGTAAACGTTATATTTGATAAGGTATACCAGTATGAGAACTGGAAATCGGAGGATATCGTAACGGCTTTGAATGAGACCAAGCTGACTTTGGTTCGACCAGCGGAAAATGTAACCGTTCACTCCAGAAAGGAATCCATGCTGACTGTCCTGGTGCCAATTAAGATTACAGGCCCCTATCCGTATGGGACGGTCATGTACGTGATGAAGGAAGCCAAGCTGACCGGCGTCATGAATGCCATTCTGAACGACTTTTCCGGGAACAGCTTTATTTTCTCAGGCACCAGCGAGGTGCTGACCGCCAGCTCCAATGGCAAGGATTTGCCTGCTGATGTTCTGGTTACACTGTCAGATTTGGAGCCGGGCATACACAGTATGCTGCTGGACGGCGAAATGCACTCCGTCGTCTCAGTCAAGTCCAAGGTAAACGGCTGGAACTATGTGACGGCCATGCCAAGCTATCAGTTTTTTGAACGGGTCGCTCATATCCAAACCCTTATTTGGCTCGTGTTTTGCATAACCGTTTTCACCGGTGTAATCGTTGCCATGTTTCTGGCGAAACGGCAATATCATCCGATTCAGAATTTGATGGCGTTTGCCAAAATGCAGCGTGGCAACAAGGATACGATCAAGGCCCGCAATGAATGGGACTGGATCAGACAGACCCTTCATGATTATAATGCGCGAATTGATATGCAGGAGCCTTTTGTACGCAATCAATGTCTGCTGCTGCTGCTCAAGCACGGCAAGCCTGACGATCCGGAGATCGAACGTATGATCACACAGTCCGGACTGGAAATACCTGATCAGCAAGGGCTGTACTTCTCCGCCATGCTAACTTGGGACGAGCAAGCCCAAGCTGAGAGAACTTGGGAGGATCAGCAAAATCTGCAGGAAATGCTCAGCCAGATTGCGTTTCCGGATTTGAATGCCCATGTGTATGGAGTCGAGCTGTCAGCTAGCAATCAATTTGCGCTGATGATTTCTCTATTAGCGACTGACCAATTAGCGGAAAGCGAGCGCATCAAGCAAGTGATTGAAGCCATCAATGTAATGATCATCGAACATTCACACCGTCTCCCTACGATTGGGGTCGGTACGATCTATCATGACCTGGCAAGTCTAAACCAGTCGTTTATTGAAGCCGCCACTGCGCTGGAGCATAGCATGCTGACCGCCAGCGGCCGTGTGACCTACTTCGAGCAATTAACAGCGCTGCCTTCTTCCGCCAGCGAAAATTTTTGGATTCCCAAAAAATCGATGCTCAAGCTGGAGCAAAGCCTGAAGCAAGGCAATGAAGCTGTCGCTCTGCAAATGATCAGCAGCATCATGCAAGAGGTGAAGCAAGCAAGCCTGCCGGTCGCTCTGCTGCGCTGCTTATGCTTTGACCTGCTGAATTCCCTGCTGCGTACAGCTGCGGAGCTTGGAATGAGTGAAGTGCTTGGCAATATCTCATCCCTTACCTCCTTTGAAACGCTGGAGGAATTGGAGATGAAGCTGAGCTCGTTATCCTCTCACATCTGCCAGCAGGTAGAACATAACACGGAAACGGATCAGCCCAAGCTCATTGACGATGTGGTCGCCTATGTTGATCAGCAATTTGCAGACTATACGCTCAGTCTGGAGCATGTCGCCCTTAAATATTCCATCTCGACCTCTTACCTGAGCCGCAGTTTCAAGGAGAAAACAGGCTATAATTTTTCGCAATATATTTGGCAGTGCCGTCTGAAAGAGGTCATCCGGCTTTTGATTCACACGAGTGCGCCGCTCAAAGATATTATTGAAAGCGTCGGCTACCTGGATGCACCCAACTTTATTCGCAAATTCAAGAAGGAAACGGGCTGCACACCTGGCCAATATCGCAAATTGCACAGCTCCAGTCCAATAACAGTGGATTAGTCGACAACACACAACTGACCGGGCCAAGGATATCCCTTGACCCGGTCAGTTATCTGTCTGTTATTTCGGTTCGTTCAAAATATAATCAACCAGTTCATCAAGCGGTACGGTAGCCAAGGCAATGGCCGTATCCGTCACCCCGTAATAAATATACAGCAGTCCATCCTTCACAACATTTCCTGTTGGGAAAATGACGTTAGGAATCTGATAGCCGAATTTCTCATAATACGTCTCCGGCTCCATGATGAAGTTGTGGGTTCTGGCAATAACCTTCTCAGGATTTTCCAGATCAAGCAGCAGCGCTCCAACACGATATACAACCTGGTCGTCTACGCCATGGTAGAGCACCAGCCAGCCTTTATCGGTTCTCACAGGCGGCGTGGAGCCCCCTATCTTGCGCGATTCCCAATCCATATTTTCCGCTTTGGCCAGCAGCTTCGGCTCTTCCCAGTGGATCAGATCCTCGGAGTAGGTAATCCACATCGCAGCCTTCTCCGTGCCATAAGCTTCACCTACATACTCCTCTGGACGACGAAGCAGCACGTACTTGCCATTGATTTTTTCCGGGAACAGAATGTTATCCCGGTCATTAATATCAAGCGGGGTCGTATCTGCAACAAACTCCCAATCAATCAGGTTCTGCGATTTGACGATGGACGACCGGGTCAACCAGTGTCCCTCTTGCTCTCCCCATCCGTCCGGATAGGTAGGGATCGAACGCTCAGGAATACCCGCGCCCGTCGGATAGTAGCTCATTGCACAGGGACGAAGCGCATAGTTCATATAGAATGTGCCATCAATCTTCACGACCCGCGGGTCTTGTACGCTTCCGTAAGGAAATCCGAGCATATCAGGCGTGACGATCGGCTCATCCTTGACATGAGTAAAGTTGACGCCGTCTTCACTTTCCAGCAGCCCCAGATAGTTTTTGCATGGGGTAAGCGAACCCGCTGTCCGCTCGATCATATAGAACTTGTCATTGTCAATAATGACGGCAGGATTAAATACAGTCACCTTGCGCCATTCAAATTCACCCGGTACTACGATTGGATTATTGGGATGTCTTGTAATCTTCATTATACGATTGCCTCCAGAAATCATTGTTCTTCCTTACTTCGTATTAATTCGCGTTCCAACGGTCATAAGCGGCTTGATAAATTTCAGCGATGCGCTCTCCGCCCATTTTCTTGACTGTGCTGATATATTTTTCCCAGTTGCCGATCGGCTCAGCCCCTGTAATGAATTTCGCTTCCATTTGACGCACATACGTATTCAGATCGGAGGTAAGCACGTTAACTTCAGCCTGCTCATCCGAAGTGAGGAACAGCACAGGGAACGGAATTCTTGCCCCACGATCCAGCAGCTTTTCTTTGGATTCATTATCTACCCACAGATCAAAATCCGTTTTCAGACCTTTAAACACGTCTTCTGTCGAAATAGAAGGTATGGCGATGCCATAGTTCGGCGTCAATGTCGCTCTGAAGTCATCACTGTTGTTTTCAACTTCCAACACACGCTTGGTTAATGTAGCCTTGTCCGCGTACTCCCATAATGTGCCTTCCGGACCTTTGTTGAACAGCAATGCGCCTTCATAAGAATACAGGTAATCTACCCAACGCATAGATGCTTCCGGATAAGGGTTGCTGTTGGAAATTGCAAACGCGCCAATCGTGATTCCTTTGTTTCTGGCGATGACGGGCTTGTCCACCATGTCGCTTTTGACTGGCAAGAACATCGGATCTTCCATGCTGGAATCGCCGCCCAATGTCATGTAGGCATGCCAGTCCGAGAATAAGGCCACTTGATTGTTTTGCGCCTTGGCTTTCTTCTGCTCCGCTGTTTGAGAGAACGTCTCGTGATCAAGCAGATCCTCTGCCCACAGACGGTTCAAGTACACCAGAAACTCCTTGTAGCCTTCTTCCAGCGGCGTGTAATGAACGACCTCCTGGTCGTCGACATAAACCTCTTCCTCATATACGCCAAAGGCGCCCAGCAGCCAGGTGCGAATATCTCTGAGGTTTACAGAAGAAAGCGGAATCTCATCCTGCTGGCCGTTGCCGTTCGGGTCTTCCTCTTTCACTCGCTTGAGGTAGGTGTACAGCTCCTCGGTTGTTTCAGGCAGCTTGTCAATGCCAAGCTTCTGCAGGAATTCACCGTTATACCACATCGGGTTGCGGTACCAAGGCTGATTAAAGTCAATAACAGGCAGGGCGTAAATATGGCCGTCCGGTGCGGTAATGGATTTGCGAATACCCGGATTGTCCTCCAAAATTTTCTTCATATTCGGAGCATATTGTTCAATCAGATCTTCCAATGGAATAAGGATGCCCTGCTCACCATAATTCATTTGCTCCGCCGCAGTCAGCCCGGCAGCGAGGAACACATCCGGATACTCTCCGCTGGAGAATACAAGGTTCTTCTTCGTATCAAAGCTTTCCTTCGGCGCATTATTATACGTAAAATAAACATTCGTCAATTCTTCCATTTGCTTCAGGACGATCATATCGTTCCAGTTCTGAATACCGACATCGGGCGCCATCAAGGTCAGATTGATCTTTTCCGGCACAATCGGGAAGCCGTCCTTGCTTACCTCTATAGGTGCTTTTTCGCTGGTTTTCTCTTTGCTGTCAGATGAACCGCAAGCCGTCAGCAGCGATGCGGTCAGCATGACCGCCGACAACAGCAAAGCCCATCCTTTTTTCCCCGTTCTCATACTCAAGTCCTCCCTTATAGTCACAAATCATCATACTATAATAATCGAAGTCAATCGAACCTCGTTTATTATTAATGTTAGCCCTTCGCTACAACTAGCCCTTCACAGAGCCGATCATTACGCCCTGCACGAAATAACGCTGCAGGAACGGGTAGACCGCGATAATAGGCAATGTCGAGACGATAATGACGGCATACTTCACCAGTGCGGCAATTTCGGCTTTGTTATTCATCGCCGCTGCAATATCGCCGCTGATGGCCGCTCCTGTCGTCTCCGCAGTCATTTCCTGGAGCACTAGAATTTGACGAAGCACCATTTGCAGCGGATACTTCAACTCATCATTCAAGTAAATCAGCGCTGAGAAGTAGCTGTTCCAGTGCATGACCCCATAGAACAGTGCCATAACAGCAATAATTGGCGCCGACAGCGGAATCACAATACGGAAAAACAACCGCATGTTCGTACAGCCATCCATATGTGCAGCTTCCTGCAGCTCCTTGGGAATGGTGGAATGAAAGAAGGTTCTGGCTACAATGATGTTCCACACCGAAGCCGAGACAGGCAGTATAAGCGCCCAGATCGAATTGACCATCCCCAGTTCTTTGACAAGCAGATAGCTTGGCACCAGACCGCCGCTAAAAAACATCGTGAAGAGAAACATAAACATGAAAAATTGTCTTCCGATAAAATCTGAACGGCTAAGCGCATAGGCGGCAGGCAAAGTAACGACCAGGTTAATCAATGTTCCTAGCGCCGTATAGAAAATAGTATTCCGGTAACCAATCCAAATTTTCGTGTTTTGCATTACAAGCTGGTAGCCGTCGAGCGTCAGGCCTTTAGGCAATAGCCACATTTCTCCCGAGCTGACAAACTTGGGTGTACTGATCGAAGCGCTCAGAATATAAATGAGCGGATATAAAACCACGACAAGCGCCACGGTCAAAAAGAGATAAATTGCTGCAAGAAACAGCTTGTCCGTCTTGGATTCTTTAATTGCTGACACCATCTGCTAAACCTCCCCCTACCATAAACTTGTTTCACTGGTCCGTTTGGCAATTTTATTCACCGTAATGAGCAAGAGCGCATTCACTACCGAGTTAAACAAGCCAACAGCCGTAGAGAAACTGAATTGGGCATTTACTAATCCTGAGCGATAGACAAAGGTAGAAATCACATCGGAGGATTCCATATTAAGCGAATTTTGCAATAGCAGAACCTTCTCGTAGCCTACCCCCAAAACATTGCCCATATTTAGAATCAGCAAAATAGAGATGGTTGGGATAATCGTCGGCACATTAATATGAAGAACACGCTTAAACCGGCTTGCGCCATCGACGATCGCCGCTTCATGCAATTGCGGATCTACCCCGGATAATGCAGCCAAATAAATAATCGTTCCCCAGCCGGCATTTTGCCACACGCTCGACAATACGTACACGGTCTTGAACCATCGCGGGTCATCCAGGAACGATGCCGGCTCAAGCCCCACCAGCTCGATCAAACGAATAATCATACCTGAGGACGGGCTTAAAAAAGTAATAATCATCCCCGCCATGACGACGACGGAAATAAAGTGTGGCGCATAAGTAATCGTTTGCACGCTTTTCTTAAAAATGCCATTTCTCACTTCATTAAATGCCAGCGCCAATATGATGGGCAGCGGAAATCCGATCGCCAGCTCATACAGACTGAGGCTTAACGTATTCCATAATAAATCCCAAAAATAGTATGAGTTGAAAAAACGTTCAAAATGCTCAAACCCTACCCAATCACTATTCATTATCCCTTTGGAAGGAATAAAATTTTTGAATGCGATCTGGATGCCATACATCGGGGCATAGTGAAAAATCAGAAAATACAAAAAGGCCGGAGCAATAAAAACATAGAGCTCCCAATTTTGCAGCATTCTGGACCAGGTCGATTTTCCGCCCCTTAGCTTCCCTTTATTCGAAAGCTCGTACTCAACACTTTCTTTCATGTTCCTCAATCTTCTCCTTTCACGCCACGAACAAGCATCAAAACCGGAACAAGCTTGCTAACGCTTACAGATAGAATTGTAGAGAACGCAGCCATCAATCGTAAATATGTAGAATATGCATTGTCATCATTCAGAGCTGAAAAACCGCGTACTGACAAGGGTTTTCGACTCATTGTCATTTATGCCGGGTCGAATTGCCACATCGCTGATATGTTGTTTTTGTTAGCCCGCAGCTGAGGACAAATGATACATATTGTGCTTTGGAGCCGGATATGTGAACCTGTCTTATAAAATAACAGCACACATCTTTGACACCGTTTTAATGGTTTGGAAGAGATGAGGAGGTCATTGCTAATGAATCGAAAAACCGCTCACCTGATTTCTCATACCCACTGGGACCGGGAATGGTATATGCCTTACGAGCACCATCACTATCTGCTCACCGAGCTTATGAATGAGCTGCTGGACACGCTGGAAAAAGATGATCGATACCGTTATTTTCATTTAGATGGACAGACGATCATTATTGAAGATTATTTGCAGGTGCATCCCGAGAAGAGGGAGCAGCTTGAAACTTATATTCGTGAAGGAAAGATTATCATCGGCCCTTGGTATGTGCTGCAGGATGAGTTTCTAACCAGCTCGGAGGCGAATGTCCGCAACTTGCTCATCGGACATCAGGATGCCGCGCAATATGGCGTCATCTCCAAGCTCGGCTATTTCCCGGATTCCTTCGGCAACATGGGACAGGCTCCCCAAATGCTTAAGCAAGCTGATATTGATACCGCTGTATTCGGACGCGGAGTGAAGCCAACCGGGTTCGACAATATGGTCGGCGACCCGATCAGCTCCAGCTACGAATCGCCTTATTCCGAAATGCACTGGGCATCCCCTGACGGCTCGACTGTCATCGGTCTGTTGTTCGCCAATTGGTACAGCAACGGCAACGAGGCTCCTGTCGATGCTGACGAAGCCAAAGCATTCTGGGACAAACGTCTGGGCGACGCCGAGCGTTACGCTTCAACACCGCATCTGTTGTTCATGAACGGCTGCGATCATCAGCCTGTGCAGACCGACCTTCCTGATGCGCTTGAAACGGCCCGGGCGCTGTATCCGGACGTCGATTTTGTTCACTCCAGCTTCGAGGACTACCTGGATGCTTTGCGCAGCCAGCTGCCGGACAATTTGGTCACTGTTCAAGGAGAGCTGCGCAGCCAGCATACAGATGGATGGGGCACGCTTGTCAATACAGCTTCAGCGCGTATTTACTTGAAGCAAATGAATCAGCTGGGACAAACGTTGCTGGAGAAAGGTGCAGAGCCGCTGGCAGCTTTGGCCAATCTGGTCAGTGAAAAGAGCTACCCGCATCAATGGATTACCTATGCCTGGAAGACGTTAATGCAGAACCATCCGCATGACAGTATTTGCGGCTGCAGTGTTGATGAAGTGCATCGTGAGATGGTATCCCGCTTTGACAAGAGCCGTCATGCGGCGGAAGCGATCATCAGCGAAAGTTTGCAAGCGATATCCGGCCAGATCGATACAGCTGGGGTCACAGCTTGGAGCGATGCGAGTATTCCGCTCGTCATTCATAATACGACCGGCTGGGAACGCAGTGGAACGGTAAGCGTGGAACTTATCGTAGCGAAGAAATATTTCAAACAAGGCCCTAACCCGCCTGCCATTGCCGAGGAGTTGGAGCAATTGGCACTGCAGTTGGAGCAAAGCTGCCTGCTTGATGATCAAGGTCAGCGCATTGCTGCGAAGATTGAAGATTTGGGTACCCATTTTGGCTATGAATTGCCGAAGGATCAATTCCGCAAGCCGTATATGGCTCGCAAAATATCGGTCACCTTCGAAGCGGTCCAAGTACCTGCGCTCGGCTTCAAAGTCTATGCCTGGGAGCCAACCAAGCCTGCGCTTGAGAATGCGCCTGTCCACAGCAGCCTGGCCGTCGGCGAGAACAGCATGTCCAATGCCTTCATTGCGCTGGATATTCATGCGGATGGCACGTACACAGTAACTGACAAGCGCACCGGAAAAGCATTCGCAGGCCTTGGCGTTTATGAAAATTGTGGCGATCTGGGGAACGAATATGTGTTCCGAGCGCCGGATGGGGATGTTTCCCTGACGACCCGCGGCCTTCCTGCGACCATTACCTTGGTTGAAAATGAGTCCTACCGCGCCAGCTTTGAAATTGTGCATGAATGGGCAATACCGGCTTCGGGAGATGAGCAGTTTACGATCGAAAAACGCAGGATGGTTCCTTTCCGTAAACGCACTGCCGCCAGATCGAAGGAGCTTGTTCCCTTCCGCATTGTAACCAGAATAAGTCTGGAACAATCCGGGGAAGGCGTACTTGTATCGACTGCCTTTAACAACCAGGCGAAGGATCACCGGCTTCGGGCGCTCTTCCCTACCGGCCTTGAAGCAAGTACGCATCTGGCAGATTCCATCTTCGAGGTTGCCAAGCGTGACACTGTGCCGGCTGAGGAGTGGGTGAACCCGAGCAACGCCCAGCATCAACAAGCATTTGTTAGTGTATCCGATGCGAACGTTGGGCTGACGATTGCCAATAGGGGCTTGAACGAGTACGAGGTTGTGCGGGACGGACAGAATACGATCGCCTTGACACTGCTTCGCAGCGTATCGGAATTGGGAGATTGGGGCGTGTTCCCGACACCGGAGGCCCAGTGTCTAGGAGAACAGGCGGTGGAATATGCTATTTATCCGCATGCACAGTCGGTTGTTGCATCCGAAGCGTTCGCCAGCGCCTATCAATATCAGACACCATGGTTCCAAACGCAAACGGATCGTCAGCGCGGCACGCTGCCAACGACCTATCAACCCGTGAAGTGGGAAGGCAAGTCACTAGCACTGTCGGCCTTCAAGGTGTCCCAACAGCATGAGGACATCATCATTCGACTCGTTAATCTGGACCACCAACCAACTTCCTTGACACTTGAGCCTGGTTTTGCAGTCAAGGAGCTTTATAGCAGCGACATTCTGGAACGTCGTAAGGAAGCTGCCTCGTTAACTGACGGACAGTTCCGCGCGGCGGTTGGCAAGGCACAGATCATTACGTATGCACTCTCACGACAATAAATTGCAGCAGTACCCATTATAAAGGAGGCTTTTCATCATGACATTACCGAATTCCATTACGCAATTTTTGGATGAGGCCGATCAACGGCTCGCTCATCGCCCGAAACTGCAACAGTTGTTCAGAAACTGTTTCCCCAATACACTGGAAACGACGACCAAGCTGCTTGAAGACGGTACTACCTTTGTATTCACAGGAGATATTCCGGCGATGTGGCTGCGTGACTCAACAGAGCAAGTTCGCCACTACATTCCGTTTGCCAAAGAAGATAAGGATCTCCAACGTATTCTGAGCGGCCTGATTGCGCGCCAAATGTTCTATATCAACATTGATCCTTACACGAACGCATTTAATGAGACTGCCAATGACAAGCATTACAGAGCGACAGATGAGTGTGATTTGAACCCGTGGATGTGGGAGCGCAAGTATGAGCTGGATTCTCTCTGCTTCCCGGTGCAACTGCTCTACTCGTATTGGAAAGAAACCGGACAAACCGATGTGTTTACGGACGCATGCTACCAGGCGCTCACCTCCATCGTGAATCTGATGATTACCGAGCAGCGTCATGGTGAAAAATCACCGTACCGTTTTGTGCGTCAAACACAGCAGCATACGGAAACACTGCAGAACGATGGAATGGGACTTCCAGTTAACTATACAGGCATGACCTGGTCGGCCTTCCGTCCGAGCGATGATGCTTGTCTGTTCGGCTACAACATTCCGAACAATATGTTCGCCGTTGTTGTACTTGGATTTATTCAAGAGATCGCTGAAGAAATTTATCAGGATACCCGCCTTGCACAGCGTGCAGACAAGCTGCGCAAGGAGATCGACTTTGGCATCCGCGCCTACGGCATCGTTAATCACCCGACTTATGGACAAATCTATGCCTATGAAACGGATGGCTTCGGCAACTATTCCCTGATGGACGATGCAGGTACGCCAGGCTTGATGTCCATCCCTTATCTTGGCTATGTCAGTGCGGATGATCCGATCTATCAAAACACGCGCCGCTTTGCGCTCAGCTTTGACAACCCGTTCTACTTTGAAGGGAAATTCGCCAAAGGCATCGGCAGCCCGCATACACCAGGCGGCTATGTATGGCATATGGCGCTGTCCATGCAGGCGCTCACTGCAGACAACGATGAGGAAGTTAAAGAGCTGATTGAAATGCTTATTAACACCGATGCGGATACAGGCTATATGCATGAAGGCTTTCATCCTGATAATCCGGCTGATTTCTCCAGAGAGTGGTTCGCATGGTCCAACAGCCTGTTCGCCACCTTGATCTGCAAAGCGATGGATAAAGAGCTTGTTTAATAGGTAACAGCTTTAGCAGAGGTGTCTCTCCGGAAGATGGATGGGACACCTTTTTGGGCTCTTATCGTGTGTGGTTGACTTAACGATTGAAACCTTGCGGGCAGTCTGCCGCTAAACACATCCTGCCAGCGCTACCCGATCTGCCGAATGGAATTGCAAAATATTTGGCAGGACAGACAACAGCCGATCGCGTGTAACAGGATCATCGTAGTTCCAAGAACTTTCAACCATATGAACACAACCTCTCTTAACTGCATTCATCGCTTGCCAACCTTGCGTATTCATCAGCCACTGCACGTTCTGGTTGTCGATCTCACGGAAGTCGGTCAACAGGAAGAGCCGGTCCCCGTCCAGACGGGGCAGCGCATCCACCGACACCTTACGGAAGGCTTCACCTTGCTCCATCAGCTCAATAACGCAATCGGAAGGCAAAAATCCGTTCGCATGATAAAGGGAGACGCCGAACCCCGAGTTGCCCATCAAGTAAAGCTGTCCTTGAAAGAGAAGCAGCACAACTGCCGTTTCATGCAACTTCTTATCTGTATTGAGAGATTTCCACATCATCCCCCAACGTTTTTCGTAGTCGGCAATCCATGCCTCGGCTTCCTCGTGCTTGCCCACAAGATCGGCTACAGAAAGCAGTCGGTCCCAAGTCTGCAAAGTGTTGTCGAGTATGACGGTCGGGGCGATGGAAAGCAGTTGATTATAATGCCGATTCAGCTTGCAGCCCAGCACGATTAAATCGGGACACAAGGCTGCTATTCGCGAAGGATCGCCCAGCGTTCCGACATCCGTCACTTCCTGCAACAAATCCCGATAGACGACCTGGCTCCTTATAATCGTCAATTCTGCGCCTACTGGCTTAATTCCCAGCGCCAGCAATTCGCCAAGCATCGATCCCGAGATGACAATGCGCCGGGGTTCATTAGAAGGACTAGCATCGTTAGATGGCATGACAGAGCTCCGACTGATGTTGGCATACATGCGCGGAGGAATGCCAACGTATTGCGTAAAGCGTTTGTTGAAGTAGTATTCGTCGCTGAAGCCGACCTGTCTGGCAATTACCCGGAGCGGCTGATCGAACTCGGCAAGAAGCTTCGCCGCTTTTTCGATTCTCAAACTATTTAAATAATCCAACGGCTTTTTTCCCATATACAACTGAAACGCAGCACTATACTTCGCGCGTTCCATGCCAGCCATCCTGGCTAATTGATTAACGGTAATATTCTCGTTGTAGTGTTCAGCAAGGTAACGAATGGTCATGCGAATGTTGTCCGTTTCTCTGGAGACCGACCGTCCGGCCGATTGCTCATACTGTTCCAGCAGCAGGCAGATCAATTCTTGCAATGCGATTGTTTGGCGCATTCGCCAGGAGCTTCCGTGCTGCAACGATTTAAGCCGATGAATCACATCAAGCAAATGGGTGTTGTCCATTACTGTAATCGGTATTGTATAGGGCCAGCCATCATTTACGGCAGCAAGCGGCTCTTGCTCCCCCCAGCCCCACACGTCAAAGGAAATCCGATGGCATTGAATATCCTCCGCAGCTCCTATCAATTCAATCTCGCAACCAGGCGGAAGCAACAAGCATAATCCAGGATCAATCTGCCGTTCAGTATGGGATATTCGATACCTTCCCGAGTCGGCAAAGAAAGCAACGATAAGATGCCGGCTGGTCCGATAAAGCAGGCGGTCTTCTCTGCGACACACGAGCAAGCTTGCATCGTCAAGGACAAAATGCATTTCTTTATCTGGAACAACGTGGCAGCAATCTGATGACATAAACCAACCCCCCATTCACTGAGAACTATTATCACCATTTTAAATAAAAAAGACAAACGATTCAACTATCACGTTGAGATCGCTTGTCAGGAAGGCAGCACTATTTCCCTAGCCATTTGGGCAGTTCATCCAAAATTCGTTCCATCGTAACCGGGTCGCTGGCATTCCAACTGATGTCACCGACCGTGACGCGACCCTCTTTGACAGCAGGAATCGTTTTCCAAATCGGACTTTCCATCAGTTCCTTCGCAACCTTCTCGTCTTCGGTTCCCGGCAAGCTCAGCAGAAAAATGTGATCTCCTGCATAATCAGGCAGTACCTCCGCGGATACCTCGACGAAAAATTCATTCCTGTCAATGAGTTCCTGCACCTTGGCTGTCGGACGGAAGCCTTGCGGATCATACAGGAACAGCGTTAGACTGTAGCCGCCCATGACATAATATCGACCTGCCAGGCTGAGATAGACCGCTGCCGTCTCCCCTTCTTTGATATCGAGTTTGTCCCACATCTTCTGAGCCTTGCTCTCGTAACGCGTAATCCAATCCTCTGCCGATTGCTTAACACCGAGAATATTGGCAATCTCCCGAAGGCGTTCGTAGGTGCCAGCACCTCGATTATACTGAACGGTCGGAGCGATTTTGGTCATTTTCTCGTAGACTTCGGTATCTGAAGCATCATTATCGGACGATTGCAGAATAAGATCCGGCTCTAGCGACATAATTTTCTCCAGGTTATGTGGAAAGCCGATATCAACGATACCGTCGAGATCACTCTTGTAGACATAGGCTTCTCCGAGAAAATCATTGCCGATCGGCTTGACGCCAAGCGCAAGCATATCACCGGGACTGTCGCCAAGCAGTATCACCTTCTGGGGACGGACCGGAATGGTCGCCTCACGACCGCTAAAATCCTTATATTGACGCGTCTCACTCTCCCCTGAAGCAGTGGATGAATCCCCCTCGGAGGATGGAGCAGACGTTGTGGACGATCCAGATGCCGAGTCCGGCGACTGTGATGTGGAATCTGTCGATTGCTTAGCTGAATCAGAGCCGCAAGCGGACAACATACTTCCAATGATGAGCAGAAGACTAAGAGAAAGCAAGCGGTACCTAATATTGAACATGTGATAGACCTCTCTCTTGAAAAGTTTTTGAGAACTATTATCAATATAAGATGTACCTCCTTATAAAACAATAGAGAAAACGTAAGCCCGGGTTTGTACAAAAATAACCGTGCTGTGGCGGATAGTCGGGAATAGGTTGTCTGGTATCGCTGCGAAAAACTGACGCCTTAATGGTATGAGGTTTGTAGCCACTGCTTATACAAATGCAGATGGCAAACCTTCCCTCATGTATTGCAAGGGTAGGCTTGCCATCTGCAATCGTTCGCTAATGCATACGCTTGTAATACGTAATGGCCAGTGCCAGCGCCAGCACAGAGCCCTTAACGATATCCATCGCATAGTACGGCACAGACATCATGACCAGCCCATTTCTCAAAATGCCAATCAGCACAGCGCCAATAAATGTCCCGAATGCATTGGGCTTGCCGGCCCCCAGCACCGAATAGCCGATAAATGCCGCCGCTACGGCATCCATCAAGTAAGGGCCGCCTGCGTTCACCTCGGCTGTCATGACCCGCGCGCCAAGCATGATGCCGCCGACCGCGGCGAACAGAGAGGAGATCAAATAGGCCGTCAAGCGGTATTTGCTTACCGCGATCCCGGACAGTTTGGCAGCTTCCGTATTACCGCCGATCATATACATATACCGGCCATGCTTGGTGTAGTTCAGGAACAGATGCGCCGACAGCACGACAAGCAGCATGATAATAATGATCCATAATGACGATTGTCCGATTTTGGCAAAGCTTTTTGGAATGATGCCTGTAGCAAAATCTCCGTTTGGCATAATCATATTTTGCGAGATTGTTGCGCCCCTTGTATAAGTGAGGGCAACGCCCTGAAAAATAAACATTGTAGCCAGCGTCATCAGCATATCCTGTATTTTAAAGTTTATGACGAGAAAAGCGTTCACAAGCCCGACCGCCAGGCAGAAGACCAGTGTAAGCGCGATGCCAACGCCAAGCTGTTGGCCGTGCCACACAAACATCGAGATAACGAGCGCATTGGCTATTGATGCTGTGGAGCCGACCGACAGGTCAAAACCCCCTACAGCGAGCGAAACGGTAAGGCCCGTAGCAATAATCGTCACGATGGATATGGAGCGCAAAATGGTAACAAGGTTTGAAGCGCCAAAGAAATGATCGGTCGCTGTCCCGAATATGGCGATGAGTAGAATAATCGTAAGGATCGTCCCGTATTTATATAAAAAATGGAATATGCCCGAGCCTTTAGGGGCGCGTGCTGCAGCTCCTGTACTCACTGAATCAAGCCTCCCGTGCTATATAGCAAAATCTCTTCCTCATTCGTCTGATCAGTCTGCAGTTCCTTCATCACTGTGCCGTCATACATCACATAAATGCGGTCCGTAATGCCGATCAGCTCAGACATTTCACTGGACGCATACAGCACATATTTACCCCGGCTGGCAAGATCTGCAACCAGATTGTAAATATCGCGTTTAGCGCCCACATCGACCCCTTTGGTCGGCTCATCGAAAATGTAGACATCTGCGTCTACGAGCAGCCACTTGCCGATTGCAATCTTCTGCTGGTTGCCTCCTGAGAGATTGCGCACCTTCGCCTGCGCATTCGGTGTCTTCACCCCAAGGCTGCTGATGATATGCGCCGCGGCAGCCCGTTCCTTCGCTGTACTTATCCAGTGCCCCCAGCGGGTATTGCTTTCCAGGCTGGCCACGGTCACATTGGAAATAACGGATTCCTCGACGAAGACACCTTCCCGCCTGCGCTCCTCAGGCACGAGCGCGATGCCCTGACGCACCGCCTCATGAGGCGATTTAATACGCAGCCTTTTCCCATGCAGGCGAATCTCGCCGCTAGCGGTCGGGGAGGCGCCGAACAGGGCGCGGCACAGCTCGGTTTTGCCCGCGCCTACGAGTCCGCCGATCCCTACAATTTCCCCTTGGCGGATGTGTACATTCACATCCTTCAGCTTGCCCGGATCGTTCAGTCCCTTTACTGCCAGGCCGATCTCCCCGAGCGGCAACTTGCTCTCCCGATGTGGAAACTGCCCGTCAAGCTTCGCCCCCAGCATATGCTCAACTACCTGCTGCTGCTCGAGATTGCGGATCTCATCGCGCAGCACCAGCGCGCCATCGCGCATAATCGTGATGTCATCGCAGATCTCGTACAGCTCCGGCAAGCGATGCGAGATAAAGATGATGCCAACCCCTTCTGACTTGAGCAGGCGAATCAAGCGAAATAGCTGCTCTGTCTCACTATGGCTAAGCGGCGCCGTCGGCTCGTCGAGCACAAGGAAACGGCATTCCAGCGCGATGGAGCGGGCAATAAGCACCATCTGCTTCTGTGCCAGCGACAGCTCATGGACAAGCTTGTGCGTCGGAATGCTGATCTTCATCCGTCCAAGAACCTGCTGCGCGGACTGGTGAATCTTCCGCCAGTGAACAAACTGCTTGCCCTTCATGCCATGAACCATATGCTCAAGCATAATGTTCTCGCCCACCGTCAGATTTGGTATCAGCGCCGTATCGACCTCCTGATAAACGATCTGAATACCCAGCGCCTTCGCATCCTTCGGCGAACGGATCGATACGCCCTTGCCCCCCATGCTGATATCGCCGGTATAATGATTGTAAGCTCCAGACAGCACCTTCATCAGCGTCGACTTTCCTGCACCATTAGCGCCAATCAGGGCATGCGAGCGTCCGGTTTCGCTATAGAAATCTACATTTTTCAGGGCATGAACGCCGGGAAACGAGATTGAAATATTGTTCATTGCTACATGCAGCCGTTCCATTCCGAGTGTCTCCCCCCTCCGAACAGGATGAACGCCCTTCTCCACTGATGCGGACAAGGGCGTTAATAGAATTACCTGTGAGTAACTACAATTGGACTCATGCAGTAACCACTTGTTAATGTAATTGACAAGATGCTACTTGCCTTTCGCTTCCTTCAGAGCTTTCATCCAGTCCTCTTCAAACGCGTCCAAACTGCCCCAGCCTTCAATAATGTTGGCGAGCGAAACGACATTGACAGGCTCGGAAGAAGCATTCAACTGCTCCTGCGTAATCAGCGTTGCTGGCAGGTCGAAGGTCTTCGGCGTCTCCTCGTCTGCAAGCTTCTTGGCGATCAAGCGCAGGTTAATGGAGCCGTTCATCTTGGCATCGACAGCAGCCGTAGCTACCCAAGGGCTATCTTGCTCCTGCATCACCTGCAGGTCTGCGTTGGACACATCAATGCCGTAAATTTTAATTTCCGTGCGGCCAGCCTCGATCAGTGCGCGGGCAGCCCCGATTGCAAACGCGTCCCATGTCGCGAAGATCGCGTCGATCTCACCTTTTGGATGTTTGTTCAGCATCGCCGCTACCGCATTTTGCGTATCTACAGCCGTATTGTCATTGGCTACGCCAAAGCGCTCCACCTCTTTAAGGCCCGGATGCTTGGCAAGCGTGTCCTGGTAGATCACATTGCGTCTTACCATTGGCGGGAATCCGTCAACCCACAGATAGACGATGTTCGCTTCTTCGCCCTGTTCTTTCACCAGTTGGTCCAGTGCAAGCTGTGCCAGCGACTCATCCTCTTGGGAGGTGAGCGTCACGCCATCGATCTCGGCCAGCGCTGGATTGGAGTCGAAGGCAACAACTTCAATGCCTTTGTCCCGCAGCTTTTGGACCGCATCCACGACACCGTCATCACTAGCGTGGGAAAGCAGGACAGCGTCTGCATTCGTATCGCCAGCCTGTGCGATCGCATCCAGAAATTGCGCGCTATTGCCGTTGGCAGAGAACGTATCGACCTTAAAGCCAAGCGCTTCTCCCTCCTGCTTGGCACCTGCCAAAAATTGCGCGGTATGGTCGTCTCCGCCGATTTTGCGGATTACTTTAACGTTAATTTGCTCCTTGTCAGCAATCGCCTTCGGCAGATTGGCAACCGCTGCTGCCCCGTTGCCGTTGTCCTTGCTGCCCTGGTTGGCATTGTTCGAAGTTTGGCCTTTGTCTCCGCAGCCTGCCAGCAACATGGCAAACGCAAGCAGGAGGACCGCTGTACTCTGAAGTTTATTTCTTTTCATCTGACTCTCCCCTTCTCTTTAAATCCACCCTCTAATACTAAGTTATTCTATCGGAATAATAAAATTTGGTCAATAGGAGAATTTTTCTTATTAACCTGACATCTCCTTATACTTCGAGGGCAAAAAAAACAACAAATTGCATTTTACCATGAACCAGAGAAGAAATACATATAAATGGCAAAATGTTAATAGAATGTTCGAGAATTTCGGGTAATTAACGAAATAATATAATTGAATTTTAATTCACGATAATGTATTATTATTCAAAAATGAGTGAACGGGAGGATTGCATGCATCTTACATCCATAGAAGGGAAGTTTATTGAGGAATTGTCTTTAAACCACTGGCCGCCCTTATCGACGCTCCATTATGATGGATGGGTATTGCGCTTTGCGGAAGGACACACGAAGCGAGCAAACTCCATCAGTTCCCTGCACGACTCAAACACGGATTTATCGAGTAAAATCACGACATGCGAGCAAATCTACTCTGCCAATCATTTACCGACAACCTACAAAATTACTCCGTTTGTTCACCCCATTCAGTTGGATGCTGCATTAGAGAGCAAGGGCTATACCTTGGTGGACCCTTCCAGTGTTCAAATACTGCACTTGGATAACCTGCAAGACCCTGAGCTAACCTCGGTCACAATCGACGAAAGCGCCACCGCCGAATGGATTGACGACCTTTGCAGACTGGATCATGTCAAAGAAGCCTCCAAAAGCGTCATGGCTCGTATGTTATCCAACATTATAACGAACAAGGGATTTATATCGCTTTATTACGAGGATAAAGTGATTGGTTGCGGCCTTGGCGTTATTGAGAGGGAGTACATAGGACTGTATAATATCGTGCTTGATGCCAACTACAGAAATCGGGGCTTCGGAGAACAAATGATATTAAACTTGTTAATGTGGGGCAAGGAAAATGGGGCCAAATACAGTTATTTAGCGGTATTAGTGAATAATGCGCCAGCATTGCGCTTGTATTCAAAACTTGGTTACTCGGAAATTTATAAGTACTGGTATCGAGTAAAAGCGGCGAACACTGATTGAGACGGAACAAGGGATTGAGGAAATGCCGCCAATAGAGATTAGAATAGTCCATTTGAAGTGAAGGAGGTGTTGTCCCACACGTCATAATTATGGCGAAGGGAGGCCCCTTCCCTCCAAATGGTTACCAATTCCCCATCATCCTAATAGGTTTCATATACAAGCTCGCTGTTCATTTCAAGCTTTTTATTAAAAGCCGCGTAGATGTACAGTTGCCCCGCCGGGGTGTCCCCAGCATCGTAACCTAAGCGAAATGTGCTGTCGCTGTCAAATTCAAGTTCAGACAACACTAACTCGGTCACATCTTCATCAGGATGCGTATCGCCAATCAGATTCAGCGCTTGACCGTTCAGCTCGTCAAAATGCTCCCATGCTTTCTTGATCGCGGGCGACAGCCGCTTCATGTCCGATTTGGCAGAGACATTCGCTCTAACAGAGAGTTCTTTCCCCTTGTAATGAAGTATGGATGTATAACAGGAGAGTGAGACATCGTATCCAAAATTCCCGACCCCCTTGATGGTATGGTCAGGTTCAACGATAAGATTATTGGCATAATCCAGTCGCTCCAGCTTTGAGAGATGACTTGTCTCCAGCTTCGAAAGTTTATTTTCCGAGCAGTAGAGTTCGGCTAAGTGCGTATTATGGCTGAGATCTAACTTTGTGATGTGATTATTGAAACAGCGTAAGCTTTGCAAGGTCGGATTTCCGGTTACATTCAAATTCGTAAGATGATTGTGGTTACAGCGGATTTCTATCACGTTCGAGCAGTTCTCTATGTTCAAATTGATCAAATAGTTATTCCCGCAATCGAGATGTGTAAGCTGCGTGTTATGATCCAATTTTAAATCGAACAGGGAATTGTAACCGCAATTAAGTTCTTTTAAATTCGTGTTCTGATCGACATGCAATTCCGAAAGGATATTCCAACAACAGACTAGCTTGGACAGCATGACGTTATGACTGACATCCAGATGCCGAATTCGGTTAAAGCCGCAATTCAACGTCTTTAGATTTGTATTCCTACTGATATCAAGCTCTGTCACATTATTGAGTGAGCAATCCAGCTCCTCCAGCGCGACGAAATGTTCAATTCCTTTCAAGCTTGTGTAGTTATGATTGGCAAGCTGCAGCGATCCGACCCGCTCAACATCACTCGTCTGAATCCATTCCCGATTTTCACAAATTGTTTCCAGTACATAGGCTTTGAACCGTTCATCAATGAAATCTTCGGTAATATTCATTGCTCTCCTCCTTGTTACAACCCGCAAACTATATTATAGCTTCCCATGGTGGAAAGGACAGCGGACTTTTTGCCTGTTTGCTTGGGAGGTGTCCCTTCCCCGTTAATCCCAATCCATATAAAACGTCGCCTTTAGCTTACCTTCGCTGCAATCCGGACAGCTTAAGCGGACAGGGACGTTGTGCTCGATTATTGTCTGTTCCATAGCGGTTCCGCACCTTTTGCAGTGACAAGCGTGTTTGTACTGCATCGTGTCTGAATGCATCTCGATGTACAATTGATTTTGAATGCCATTGCAATGCGGACACACATACGCCGTGTCATAAGCATCGAATGTTACGGAGTCGTCCTTCATGAATTTGTGGATCTGCTCTTTCAGAGCAGGATCATTGACAAACGAAGCGATTGACTCCAATGCAATGTAGGAGAAACCGATCCCAGTAAAAATATTGTCTTTATAACAACACGCATCACATTCCAGCTTGTATGCTTCCCCCATATTCATCCTCCCAGCTCCAACACAAAAAAAGCATATGGCTCAGGCCGCGCAATTCCGTGCGCGCGTTCGAACCGCTTTATGAATATTGTAGCACAAGGACTTCAGCAACAATCAGAAGGCGGGTGAATCAGTGGTAGACTTTATTCGGATGGTAGGCTTTATTCGGGATCAAAGCAAGGAAGAGAGCATCTGGTAGGCCGACCGCCGCCATGCGGCGAAAGGACCGCGGGTGAGTGAAGTGCTATTCGCGACATCAACGCACGCGCTTGGAATTCTAACTGCACGAGTGGAATTCTAACCGCGACATCAACGAACGCGCTTGGAATTCTAACCGCTCGTGTGGCATTCTAACGCTGATGAGCGGCGCTATTTAGGGAAATTCAGCCCCATAATAATTGTAAGGAAACTGAGACACCTTATTTATAGAAAATCGCACGATTTTAGCCATCTATGAGGGGAATAAGCGCTGTGGTAAGCGTTAGAGTTGCAAAAGAGGCATTTGAGGCCATTTAAGAGCTGTGGCAAGCGTTAGCGCAAGATCCTCACGAATACCCATGAAACAGAACGCACCTTAACAAAGGGAGAAGGCTGTTTGCAGCCGCCGCTAATGCCGACAGATAATGTTTTCCATTTCTATCCTCGTTCTATGCTCGTTTGAATTCGTCAACCGCTAATTTAGTTTTGAGCCTCTTTTCCTAATATGTTTTTGATATTAACCAAATCTATAGTATGATGAAATTTAATAGATATATTTCGGAGGGATTCTTGTGGAAACTTTTCAACAGAACAAAACGGCATGGAACACCGGGGCCTATCAAGCATGGATAAATCGGTTTGGCACTCCAGTCGAAGCCGCTATTAAGATAAAAGAATACCCCGAAAAAAGAATTGGTCATGTACTCGAGTATATGGGGGATATCAAAGGAAAAAAAATAATAAATTTACTTGGTTCGAATGGAAATAAAGCTGTCGCATTAGCATTGTTAGGTGCCGATGTGACCATCGTCGATTTTTCTTCGGAGAATGAGCAGTATGCGAAGGAATTAGCTAATGAAGCTATGGTTAATATAGATTACATCGTATCCGACGTATTAGATTTACCATCCGAAGAGCTATCCGGTGAATTCGATATCGTGTTTATGGAGTTTGGGATTCTTCATTACTTCTTGGATTTAGAAAAGTTATTTCATGTAGTAAATGCACTCCTTCGCCAAGGTGGGCTACTTATCCTTCAAGATTTTCACCCCATATCTACAAAACTGATATCATCCAGAGGAACGACAGCAAATATTCGAAAACATAAAGTGACAGGGGACTACTTCGACACTTCCATCGAGGAAAAGGAAGTTGCTTTTTCTAAATTTATCTCGGAAGGCAATAATGACAACATCCAAAAAGTCCAATTACGAAATTGGACCCTTGGTGAAATTGTAACTGCTGTTGCAAGCAAAGGACTATACATAAAGCTGCTTGAGGAACTACCGAATCTATCTTCCGAAGTATTTGATAAAGGTATCCCGAAAACATTTACGATTGTTGCTGAGAAACGCTAAGTCTTTCCTGACCAACAGTTGCAATCTCTCCACATCGAAAGAGGGATTACAACTGCGTCGTATCAAGAAGGATACAGTTGGTAAGAAGGAATAGAACCTCAGAACAGGTAGATCATTGTTGCCATCCCTAAGCCGGTTCAGGTCATACGCCGCCAATCGTCTCCCGCGTTCCCTCTCTCACGAAGATGCGGAACCCGTAAGCAGGAAGAACCAGTTTGCCGCCGGGCGATGTCCCCTCCAGATCGCAGACAGACTCCCTTAAGGTGACAGACTGCTCGCGATCGGTGAAATTATGCAGGAAGATATAGTCACGGACGCCGTCGGTTCGCACCCCGGCATGCACGCCTTCCGGATACTCGGCCTGAAGCGCGCGCTTGACCCCACAAGCGGCCGCAAGCTTGCCATATAAGCCGTCCAAAAATGCAGTTTCCGTTCGCGCCGCCAAATAATATACCTCGCCTTTACCGAATCGGTTAACGGTCAAGGCTGGGTAGTCCTTATAGAAATCTTCTCCGTACTCTGCAAGCACTTCCGCTGTTTCGGCATGAATCAGATCGCACATCAGTGAAACCGAATAGGTTCCGTCCACTGCCTCCCAGCCTTCCTTCTTCTTCATTGCGATGAAATTACGATCCTCCGGATATAACGAGTCAAGTTCTTCCGCCCACACTCCGGTCAGATTGCGGAGCGGTCCCGGGAAGCCTCCCAGGAAGCAAAGATCGTTCTCGTCAACGATACCGCTCCAATAGGTCAAGACAAGCGTTCCTCCCGAACGGACAAAAGCTTCTAACCGCTCGACCGTCCCGGGCTTCAGCATATACAGCATCGGTGCCACGACCAGCTTATAGCCTTCAAGCGAACGGTCCATAGAGACAACATCGACCGGAATTCCTTGCTTCCAGAATGGCTCATAGTGCCGCTGCACCTCCTCAGCATAGCTGAGGTTCGGCTTCCGCGGCCCTTCCGCCCCCTCAACCGCCCAGCCGTTCTCCGTGTCGTAAATAAGCGCGGTTTCCGCCGGGACGATCGTTCCAATGACTTGCTCCAGCTGCTCCAGGCAACTGCCTGTTGCCTCCACATCGCGGAACACCCTTGTCCTCTCGTGACCGCTATGGTCCACTACAGCCCCATGCAGCTTTTCCGAGCTTCCTCTGCTTTTGCGCCACTGAAAATATTGTACCGAGTCCGAACCGTGCGCAACCGCTTGAATGGAAGACAGGACATGCATGCCGGGCCTCTTCAGCTTCGACACCTCCTGCCAGTTCGTCATGCTTGGCGTGCTTTCCATTAGGAGAAACGGTTGTCCCGGCTTTAGTGAACGATACCTGTCGTGGGAAAAAGCCGTCCAGCAAGCCGTCTGCCAGTCAGGACACCTGTCGTGCCAGCGCGGGTAGCTGTCCCACGAGACAATATCCACATGCTTGGCCATTTGAGCATAGTCGATAATACTGCCTCCCATGAAATTCGTGGTGACGGGAATGTCAGGGGTCACCCGCTTTAGCGGTTCGATTTCCCAATTCATGAAATCGATGCTTTGATCGGTTACAAATCGTTTCCAATCCAATTGCAGGCCGTGCAGCTTATGCTCTCCGATCGGGGAAGGGGATTCGATTTCCTCCCAGTCGGAATAGACATGGCTCCAAAACGTCGTGTACCACACCTCGTTCAACCGCTTCAAATCATAATCGTATTTCTTCTGCAGCCATGAACGAAATGCCGTCTGGCATAAATCGCAATGGCATTCGCCACCGTATTCGTTGGATATGTGCCACAGCAATAGGCCGGGATGATTGCGGTAACGCTCGGCGAGCATTGTATTGATAATTCTGACCTTCTCCCGATAAACAGGGGAGGTGTAACAATGATTATGCCGGAGGCCGAACAGATTGCGAATACGCTCGGGCCTGACCCGCAGCACCTCCGGATATTTCTTCGCCAGCCAAGCCGGCCGAGCCCCGCTGGGCGTCCCCAGTATGGTGAAGATGCCGTTGGAGTGCAGCTTGTCCATAATGTCGTCCATCCACCTGAATTGAAACTCCCCTTCTGTCGGCTCCAACATGGACCATGAGAACATGCCTATGGCCATGACGTTGCACTTGGCCAGAGGCATCAGGCGCATATCCTCTTCCAAAATGTCTGGCCGACACAACCATTGCTCGGGGTTGTAATCCGCGCCATGCATCATTTGGCGAAACTGCGGAAAAAGCGGCTTTCGTTCAATCATCGTCATATCCCTCTTTCAGTAGCATCTGATTTCAAAAATTCGGGCATGATCCAATCCATTCGTGCCCAGCACCTCCAGACGGAGTTTGGCTACTTGATCCCATACAACCTTGCAAGTTACCTGTCTCTGGTAATTGTCTCGAATATGCATCACTTGACAGACGTCTTCGGTGGCATTCGCCAAAAAAGCGATGACCCGGAGCTCCTTTACGGTTTCCGGCTGCGGTCCCCATACGTTCTGCTTGTGAAGATGCTCCTCGTGTGTGAGCGTCAGCCTCCGGTGCATGCCTGTATCGAGTACAATATTGATTTCGCGTATCGATACCGGAGCGCCCCATTCCAGTTCGATCCAGGGCTCCCGGTCTTCCGGCAACGACATCCAACGATGGGTGCCGGGGACAACATGCTCCGGTCGGACACCTCTTTCTCCATGCATGGAACGGGTAAATCCATCGATAACGTTCGACACCCGTCCCTCCGGCTGCTCGGATGAGGCACGAATGACAGCATCACTTGCCAGATTCGCGTCAGATGCAATGCCGGGCAGAAACGCATCCTGCCTGATCAGTTGCTGCTGCGTTTTCCGAACCAGTTCCCCGTTGTGCCAGGCCGTCGCCGGCAGAAGCCCTTCCTTGACCGCCAATGCGGCGAAGGTGCCCGCGCCCTGCCCCATCACGCCGCATGTCGCCATAACCCTCGTGCTTGAAAATGCAATATGCGTAGCCGATATGTTGCGTCCGGCAAACATCAGATTGTCCACATTGGAGCTGACCAACGATCTGACCGGAATGCCGTACACAAAGTTTGTTACAGGCTGTTGGCACGGATGATTGTCTGTGGCCTCAATCCCCTGCGGAGGATGCGTATCCATCGGCCACCCTCCGTATGCAATCACATCCTCAAAGTGCACCGCCTCCTCAAGATCAGATTGCGTCAGTATGTGCTTGCCGACAAAGCGACGCGACTCCCGCTTGCCCGGCACAAAGCCGAACCAATCCAGCGCCCAATTTTCGGACTCCGGATGATTCCCACTGTTTTTAATATGATCCCAAACTCCCATCATGATGGCAAGCAATTCATCCCGAATCATTTCGTTATCCGCAATCGTATCAAGCAATCCTCCGAATTCCACCCACCAATAACCGTACTCCCAGGAGCTGTGGCTGCGGTACTTCAAATCCTCTTCCGTAAAGCTTCGCGCCCATACAGGCGCGATAAATTTCATCGGTTTGCCCATATTGCGGGCTGTAAACAACAGTGAAGAGCCGAGCCGATAGGAATCGGCCGCTTCTCCCGCATGCGACTCTCCGTATTGCCTGGAAGACTCCCTGCCGGTTACGAATACGGCTCCCGCCTCTTTTCCAAGACGACCGTCCCCGGTGCAGTCAATGAAAACATCTGCGGAAATTTCGAACATTTGCTCCGTACTTTCCCGCGCGGCTGTAATCGACTCGATCCGATTGCCATCCATGCTCGCGTCAATGACCGCCGTGTTCAGCATCAGCGTCAAGTTCGACTCCGCCCTGCACTTCTCATATAGAATCAAATCGAACATGGAGGCGCTGCGCTGAGGATTGCGAACGGCACACTCCAGTAGAATCTCTTCCATGATGCCGCCTTCTCTGGCTTCAGTCTCCAAGGCCTTTCCTCGCTTCGAATGCGCCGATCCGACGATATGCATGCGAATTTCCGATGAAGCGTTACCACCAAGTACAGGCCGATCCTGACAAAGGACGACCTTCACACCATTCCGCGCAGCTGCCAGCGCGGCTGCGACCCCGGAAATACCGCCCCCGGCAACCATGACATTCGTACGTATCCGTTCCATTTCGCATCATCCTTATCTCAAGATCAATTCATCGGGGGTGTATCCCGACAGGATACACGCCCGCCTTCATCAGCGAAGGACCGCTGATACAATGCCAGTCTCTCAGTCCTTCGCCGCATCACTGTCTTACTGCTGGTAACCCAATTCGACTAGGATCTTCTTGGCATGCTCGATCTCTTTGTCCAGCATGAACACTTCCTTCAACGTCGTGACGAATTGATCAAAATCATTGATATCACGCTTATTGTAGATAAACTTGAGAAACTCTTCTTCAATAAATCTATCCCTGTCCGTGTAGTTGACCTCTTCCAACTGTGAAATGAAGCCGTTGTATACTGTAATCCGCGGCAATGCCGCCGCTTGTTCAATCCATTTCACCTGATTGGGGAACTTGGTGGAAAGATAGCTCTGCTCGGGGCGACCCATAAATTGATATATCCAGGAATACCCCGCTTCGCCCGCTTGCTCTGTAGGCGTGACCTTCTCACCGTCCAAATTGTAATGAACGCCTTCCAATCCGTACTGGACCGTCGTCAGCCCTTCGCCGTGAGAAATATAGTTGAACAGTTCGAAAATCCGGTTCAGCTTCTCTTCGTTACTCCCGGCAGCCTTGGAGATTGCGACATAGCCTGATGAGCCGCCAGCATCGATGTAGTCCACGGCTTCACCATAAGCATGATCCTGGAATGGCGGCACAATAACCCACTCAGCGTCGGGATTTGCTGTCTTCCACACTTGAATTCTCTCATCCTTCACCATATCCGCCCACGTCGAGTAGATGACGCCAGCCATCCCCTGGAAAGCTTTATCCAAAGGCATTTGCCCCGAGTTCGTGGCTAGCTCGGGATCAAGCACCCTAGCATCGGCCAGCTTTTTAATATAAGTCAAACCTTCCTTCAACTGCGGATCGGCGTAGAAGTTCACAAGCTCTCCGTCCCGAATCTGATATATCGGAGCCGCTCCCAAGGAGGCCAGCATCGGTGTGAAGGCATGTAGACCAGCGAAATGTCCCGTCAACCCGTAGGTATCATTTTTTTTGTTGCCATCAGGGTCGTTCTTCGTGAAGGCGAGCAGCACTTCATAGAACTCATCCAATGTCGTCGGCATGGACAAGCCCAGATTATCCAGCCAGTCCTGGCGAATCCAATAGGAGAACGCACGAAGAGCAGGTTGTTTGGCAATCCCATACACTTTGCCGTCTACAGTTCCCTTGTCAAAACCGCCTTGCCCAAGGAAGGCTTGAACCTGACTCAACTTCTCCATATGCGGTGTCAGATCGGCCAGCAAGCCGCGTGATGCGTAATCTCTAAAGTCGTTCGCCGAGTTAAACATCATCAGGTCAGGCAGATTGTTACCAGCGGCCCGAACATTCAACTTCTCCATTAACTCGTTTTCCGAGACGATGTTCAGATTGATATCAAGCTCCTCTTTCAGTTTATCTGCAATAAAGTCTCCATTCTTGGGTGGCAAGGCACCCCAGGTGCTCATCACCATTTCAATATCGATCATTGCTCTCGTTTCACTGCTTCCAGCGTTGGCAGCTTTTGCACCGCTGCCCGCGGACGAACCGGATGGATCATTTCCTTGACTCGGTCCAGCATTTCCACTGCAAGCCGCCAGCAGCGAGACGGACAGCAGGACAACCATTACCGATTGCAACCGCTTGAATTTTTTAATCATACTAGCACTCCTTTTTGTATTGTTTTATACAAACCGCTATCTTGATGTCAGATTTCATCCTTTGATTGCGCCTATCAGCATGCCTTTAATGAAATACTTCTGAATGAATGGATAGACCATAATCATGGGCAGACTGGCGACAACGACAGCGGCCATTTGTAAGGTGACCGTTGGCAGCGTTACTTCCGGATTGACATTGTCCATCGCCTGATTCATCATCAGAATATTGCGAACGACAACCTGCATCGGGTATAGATCGGGATCCTGCACATACAGCACAGCCTGAAAATATAAATTCCAATATTGAACCATATAGAACAGCCCGATGGTCACCAGCGACGGAACTGACAATGGCGCAACGATCGTGCTCAAAATCCGCCATTCCTTCGCGCCATCCATTTTGGCCGATTCGAAGATTTCCTCAGGCAAGCTTTCAAAAAAGCTTTTCATGATCAGGAGATTGAAAGCCGAGACAGCGTTTGGTATAATCATGGCCCAAACACTATTCAATAGCCCGATCTTCTGCACGAGCAAATAGGTGGGAATTAAGCCGCCATTGAAAAGCATCGTAAACAGGATAAGCAAGAGAATATACGATCTTCCGTTTAACTTCCTGCGACTGAGCGGGTAGGCCATCAGCATCGTCAGCATTAGGCTCAGCGAGGTCCCGATCACCGTTACGAACACGCTTACCATAAAGCTTCTCGGCAGCTTCGTCTTCTCCAGCAGGTAATGATAGGCATCGAAGGTGATGCTGTCCGGAATAAAGACATAACCTCCATTGCGCAAAACCTCGCCATAAGGCGTCAACGACATGGACACGACAAACATGATGGGAAAAACAGCTGCTATTGCGGTCAGTAGCAAAACAGTATACACAACCACGTCAAACCAGCGTTCCGAACGTCCTTTTACCATACGCCCTGCCCCCACCTCTTCGCGAGTGCATTGGCACCAAGCACAAGCCACAGACCGATAAATGATTTGAACAAGCCGACAGCTGATGCCAGGCTGAAATTCAGTCGCTCCAAGCCCGTGCGATATACCCAGGTATCTATAATATCCGCTACCGGGTAAACGCGAATATTGTACATGATATAGATTTGTTCAAATCCGGCGTCCAATATATGTCCAAGCCGCAGGATCAACAGCAACACGAAAACATGAGCGATTCCCGGAAGTGTGATATGCCATATCATGCGGAAACGGCTGGCCCCGTCCACACGCGCAGCCTCATACAACGATGGGTCGATTGAGGATATGGCCGCCAGATAGATGATCGCTCCCCAACCGATGTCTTTCCAAATTTCCGTCCCCACCAATACGCTGCGAAACCAATCCGTAGAGGTCAGAAACGGCACGGCTTCGAAGCCGATCGACTGGATCAACCGGTTCAAAATACCTGTTGTCTCAGAAAAAAATGCAAGCGCAATTCCATAGATAATTACCCATGACAGAAAGTGCGGCATGTAGGTTAACGTCTGAACCGAACGTTTGAACCACGCCACCCGGCACTCATTCAGTAAAAGCGCCATGAAGATATCCGGGATCATGCCAAAGATAATTTTGTACAGACTAATTAAAAAAGTGTTCGTCAGAAGTTGAGAAAAATACGTTGATTGATAGAAATATTCGAAATGCTTGTACCATGGATCGGCCCATGGACTTTTCGCTATCCCCTCAAGCAGGTCATACTCCTTAAACGAGATGATGACGCCATACATCGGAAAATACTTGAACACGATAAAAAAAAGAAGCCCCGGTAACAACATTAAGTACCAAGAGCGCTGCGACCAAATCCCCTTCCACCTGTTGCGGCGTAGCGAAGGCGAATGACGAGACATTGGCGCGGTTATCATTTTATGAGCCATGACTGCCCTCCCTTGTAATTGCTAGACTCATGTTATCAGCAATAAAGGACAATCGTAAGGAACGGAATTAGCGACCTCCTGGAACAAATTTTTGCAATTGTTGGACGGATGACAAGGAATTCCCGTCACTCGTGAGCTTATCACCATTGCCTTGAACAAATTTAGGAATTAGCTTTTCGATATTCACTCGGCGTCATCTGAGCCCATCTGCGAAATATTTTAGAAAAATAGTTTTCATTCCCAAATCCTGTCTGGTGACTGATTTCATGTATAGGCAGATCTGTCTTCGTCAAATATTGTTTGGCCCGTTCAATCCGGTGCTTCTGTACGAAATTGATGAGCGTGTCGCCAGTCTTGCGTTTGAACAGACCGCTTACATAATGTTCATCCATGTTTACATATTCCGCCATCGACTTAAGTCTAATCTCCTTATCAAAGTGCTCATGGATATAATGAATAATCTTGTTAATCTCCGTATGATCGGTATACTCGCGCGTCTCATAAATGCGCCGGGCTTGCGCCTCTTCCAATCGCTGCTTCAGTACATGAAAAAGCATCTGATGAGAGGATGCCAGCCACAGATGTTCCCGATTCGTCTGAGAACTGTTAATAATACGCAGCAGCAGGCCCTCCAAACGATCCGACTCTTCCTTCACAATAGGAATTCGGGTGCACTGCTGCTTGAACAACAACCCGATTTCGTCCAGGACGAGGAAAGTATCATCCAGCTTACCCATTTCCATAAACCGAATGAGTTTACCCTCCAGCTCCCAAGGGATCGCCCGATAAGCAACCGGTTCGGCTTTCGGAGCCTGGCCGTTTCTCACCTGATACCAGTTGTGCCGCAGGTCATCCAACGCCCGGAACCAGATATCTCTCACCCGCTCGGGTTGCGGAAACCCGAGCTTCATAACGACTGACTGAACCAGCCCTTGCGTTTGCAGTGTCTTGGCCCAAGCCATAAGGTTATCGTTCTGTCTGCAATCTGCCTGATACCAGCAAAAGAAGGTCGCGATTCCGCTGCGTATGAAGGGATGAATCTCCGTTCCAGCGGCAGATTCAGGGATATGCAGCGCTTTCAGCTGGTCCGATACGGAAGCGTGTTGGTCAAGCAAGAGGACGATGATCAGACCTCTCTCGTATTCATTGTAATCGGCGATTTCCACGGATCGAGCAATTTGCGCCTCCGCCCCCTTTGATGCGTAAACCTCCCACCAAACTGAATACAGACCGTTCCATTTGTCATTAAATCTTTCCATTTGCTGTGATCGGCGCTTTCCAAGTTCTGCTGACAGCTCGAGCAATTTTTTTTCGAGTGACTGAATGGACATCGAGAGCTTTAATACATAGCCTGATGCCCCATATTCCACCGCTTCCTTCGCATACTCAAACTCATTGACGCAAGTAAGCATGATGAAACGCGTTTCGAAGCCAAGTTGTCTGGATTGCTTGAGCAGTTCCAAACCATCCATAACCGGCATTATAATATCCGTGATGACCAGGTCGGGCTTCTCCTCACGAATGATCTCCAGTGCTTGCTGTCCGTCATCCGCCTCCCCGATGATCTCGTACCCCAGTTCATGCCAATTGATCTGCTTCCGCAAGGAACGCCTAATAAAAGGCTCATCTTCCACCAATAATACCTTCCACATCAATCATTTCCCCCTCCATATGCGGGCCGTTAGGTGCCGCGAGCAGCAGTGGCATCCGCACAGTCACACGTGTGCCTGGATTCGTTTCCTCTATCGTCAGCTCGCCGTCGTTGCGGTATAGCAAATTAAGCCGCTCCCGTATGTTAGCCAGACCGATCCCCTTGCGTCTGCGCTTGTCCTTCTTATCTTTGGACAAGTAGCCTTGCCCGTTATCCTCTACCTCCAGCACAAGCTTTTCCTCCACGGCATACGCTCGAATGATGACGATACCATCCTGCTTCCGTTGAGAAAAACCATAGTTAATCGAGTTCTCTACGAGCGGTTGCAGAATAAACTTTGGAACCAGCGCATATTTGAGTTCCTCATGAAGCTCGTATTGGATTCGGAACCGCCCCTCGAAGCGGATTTGCTGAATATAGTCATAGGCCTGTATAAGCTCCCGTTCCTTGTGCAGATGGATGATCTCCTCCTCCGAGGCCAGACTTTGCTCAAACAATGTCCCTAGCGCGATACAAATATCGGCGGTCCCCTGGTCTCCCTTCTCGAGAACATTCCATTTTATTAAATTTAAGGTGTTCAACAAAAAATGCGGATTCATCTGGATAAGAAGCATCTGCTGACGAATCGCCTCCCTCTCTCGCACCTCCATCTTCAACTGCTGAATAAGGGATCTGATGTCTTTGACCATCTGGTTAAAGGTTCTTGCAAGTGACAGCATCTCTCCCTGATACTTATCTTCAGGTATCATCGATTTTTGAAATTTCTCCTGCACCATGTCAGACATCTTCTTTTCCAGCAGCTTCAACGGCCGCGTGATGCTGGAGGATATAACGAAGGTAATCAAGACAAATAAAGATACGGTAGTCATAAACGTAGTAAACAACTGCTTTTTGATATGATCGAGACTGCCAAAATAAATATCCAATGTAAACACGGAGGCAATATACCAATCCATCGGTCTTACATAACCGGCGTTAATCAGCAATGCGTTCTCCTGATCGATAAAAGACGCCTTCTCATGATTGAGCGTTCGGATACGAGCAATCACATCCGCTTTCAGACGGGTATTGGAATCCGTCTGCGCCAGAACTCGGCCTTCCTGATCCAGAATGATATAATCCTGCTGGATCAGCACATTTCGACTGAAATGGTGCAACCACCCGCTATAATCAAATGTTACTCTTAGCCAGCCTATTATTTGCTCATCTGATCGAATTACGGAATATAAGTAAAGATCTTTTTTCGATACCCACTGGAAACCTTCTCTGTTCTGGCTGACTGCCTGAAATTCTGGCAGCTTTCGCCAATCGGCGTCCTGCACAGCCACAGAGCTGGCACTGCTGTATACGTTCCCATATCGATCACCAACCTCAAACTGCACGTAATTTTCTCCATAAGGCGCATACTTGTTTCGATATTCCTGCATCACAGGCGCGATTTGCAGCATATTCGCATCGGGATTGACAGTCGGACGCTCAAGCAGTTTAACAATGGCGGGATTTAATTCCATTTGAAGCATTTGGGCGAACAAATTGGAACGCACGGTGTTTAAATTATTTATAATAAAATTTAGCTGCTCATTGTTTTTGTCCGATAGTTGACGGCCAATCATTTTCTCAATCTGCCCATACGTATAGAGCTGAATAATCAGGAATGGGATCACGATAAGCGCAAGGAAAGATACGAATAATCGGTAAGTCAATGTTTTGGGAATGATTCTTTTCCACATGCCCTCGTCTTCCTCCAGTCATGATTTATGACTTATTTTATCACGGAAGTCGGGATTCTTTTGGAATAATTTTAAGATTGGATTAGAACAAAATTAACTTTCATGCCCGCAAATTGCAACGCACAGTATCGAGAAGGATACGGATGGGAGGAAGGGAATATCTAAGGACTTCTTGGAACGGGTCATGAAAAAAACCGTGATCCGGATGATCACAGTCTTATCCATCAAGATTCGGGGGAAATGAGCATCGACAGGTATGATCTGAAAGCGAACTTCAAAACAGCTAAGCGTTTCACTCGGCACAGTGTACTATGCTTTTTTCCCAATCATCGTGTAGCTCATGGGGAGCTTCGCTTCTTTTTCCAAATCGGTAAAAATACAAGAAATATCATGGTTATGTTCCTCATATTCAGTGATATGGATGCCACTTTTAATGACTGCATTGAAAATGGAAGCCAGTGTATGACTGAAGCTGTAATTGGTTGTAGATTCGTAGGTCGTATTCCCAACATAATCAATACCGGTATTGTTAATCCACGGCTCGCTTTTGAAATAAGAAAAGGCGATTTTCATGGGATCTTCAAATTCAGGCTCATCTTCCATAGCCAGCATATTCAACATGGGGTGCATTTCATAAATAACGAGCAAACCGCCTTGTTTAAGCAACGTAGAGGCAATCTCAAAAAATTTGTTCAAATCAGGAAGCCACGTCAGAGCTCCGATAGAAATGTATATCAGGTCATATTGATTACTATGTACACTATCAATGTCGTAAACATCCGTACGGATGAATGTGCAGGGCAAGCCGGAAGTTGTGGCAAGCCCCTTGGCCTCCTCAATGGCGTGATCAGAGATGTCAAACCCAGTGCCGCTTTGTGCACCTAGGTTGACCAGAGACAACACTTCCCTGCCGTTATTGCAGCAGAGCTGCGCCACGTTACGTCCTTGCAACCCTAGTCGGAGCAATGTACGAGTGATGTGCTCATCAAGCGTGGAGTAGCCTTTTACTTGAAAAGCCTCGCTTAACTGGATCGAATTATGCTTCTGATGAATGGGATTCACTTCATTCCAAGCTTCACGGTTGGATTCGGTATATGTTTTAATATTCAATCGAGCCACCCCTTAATTATTAGTAAAAAGCTAATATTCACCATTGATACGCGTCTGACCTTAAAAAGTTCCAATTAGCGCCGCGTGATCAATTTCGGCATTTTCCAGTTCAAGAACGATGTTCTGATTTTCGTATTTTTTCAAGGTAATCGCTTTTGCGCCTATTTTATTTAATGGGCCCTATTTCATTTGATTTTTTCCAATTCATCAAGAAAGGCCGGTCGTCTGTTGTAATCCGTTTCTAATTGAAGGATGATCTCTGTCTGGCTTGCTTGGCCGGCAATCTCTTTATAGCGTTTAAGCATGGCGCATACCTGTTGATACTCTTTTCGGTTGGAAGATGAGCTGGCTTCGTTAGAGATGTGATTGATATAAATCCGCTCAACCTCTTCCCGGTAGCTTGCTGACAGTCGGTGGGCATATTCTTCTATAACAGAAGGATTATCTCGTACATAAGTCATCATTTCTTCCAGATCATTTTTGTCCGAGATAAGATTTAGATAGACCCCTTGGGCGCTCCAATTGTTAGCCTCTTTCAGTTCTGCAAGGATGTCGCGGTAGAGCTCCTCTTTGTTCCCTTCAAACAGAGACTCCAGTTCAAGGTAATAATCATAGTCACCATCCAGTAAAAGCTCTTTGGCCAACAGCATCTGCTCTTGCTTGAGAGAAAGTTTTTTATATGCCTCATATCTGGCTGCTTTCCATTTGGAAATCAAACCAGGAAGCTGCCTATCCTGTTGTTCTCCTGCTTCAGCCAACTCAATTGCGAGGCGGTAATCACGGCTCTCCATACTCCTCTCGATAGCCCATTCTCTAAAAAAACTGAAAGGAAGATGCTTCTGCACAAACCTCTCTGTATCCTCTCTGTTGCCATGGCTCTGAATGAGTTCGAATAAAATTTTAAGCAAAGCTTCATCTGCGTATTGTCGGTACTTGTTATTAACATTGAGAGCCATTTGGTGCTCAATCGCTGCCCTCAGTTGTGCTCTGCACTTCTCCACATCGGCGAATTCGGTGCAGATATGAAGCAGTGTAATCTGATATTCCTCCCAGTCCTGAAAAATCTCGCTTTTGCTCATTGCCAACAGACGGTTAAAAAAGCGCTCCCGGGTAGAAACATCCTCAGGATTCAGGCTGCTTGCCATTTCATGAGTTCGCTCCAAAGCTTCTTCCACCAGCATACCGATATCGCCATCCGAATCATCCGCATATTGAAACGCCGCCACTCCCTCCGCCATCACGACCATAACGATTTCCAGCGCCAACAAATCATCCTGGGCATCGTTATTATCTTCAATCAGTGTAAGCATTTCCGTCGCAAATCCGTTTGTTTCTCTGTAAGGAATAAAACCCTCTCTTCCGACATATTTTTTCACAATGGAACCAATCAGTTTCTTGGTTAACTGAATTTGTCGGGAATGGTCACCTTTATCGTACTTCACCAGAAGACCGTTTTTAAACGCTTCATCCTGTTCAGCAACTTGTGCGATAATGCGTACTAGCTCTTCTTTGGACAAGCTGTTCAATACTTGTATTATTTCAGACTTTTGCGTCAACACTTGTTCACACTCCCCAAACAATTATTATTGATCATCTATTGTCATTGTCTAGCTCAGCCTCATCAGTGTCCGCCCATTTGAGGACCGAGCAGGATCCAGCCAAGGAGGCATGATATGTTCAAAAATATCACCTTCATCATGGATTCTCTACCGCTACTTCGCAAAAGTAAACCAATAACTCAAAAGGCCAGATCGTTCCTTTGCCAAATTTCTTTCGAGCATTCTGATAACTTGCGTTTGATTTCAAACATATTCACTACAGATTTTACTGAAACCATTGGTCATTCTCTTCGATGAAGTAGAGACATCCCGTAATATCTCCTTCATACAAGCTAGCCCACTGTCCTGTGTGACGTTGAAAAGCGGCTTCACACTTCTCTCCTCGCACATCAAATAAGGTAATGCGAGCCATTGGAAACTCCACATATTTACCGTCGATTAAAGGTTTTATAAATTGCACCTCCGGGTTATTCCAGCCAAATTGTTCATGCAAACGATACAGATAAATTCTTCCTGCCTTTATTTCAAAACGATGAACAGTTTGCCTTAGCTTTGGGGAGGCCGCTAAATATGGTTTAACTACCGCTTCCAGCCTTGACTTATCCATTGCCCCCAATTTAATCGGTTTTGGATTGTGTGACCAACGTCTATCCGTCACTTCTTCTTCACCTCGTATAAAGTTATTTATAGTCTGTTCAAAAAGCTCATAAAATTGAACACTCGGTTTTCCGGAACTGATTGATTACATCGATTATGTGGATGACTCTATTGTGCTTGAAAAGAGAGCGTACTGTACAAGAACGGCGGGCGTCCACCTGAGCCAATTATACCGCACCCTTAAAATAAAATGGACATTTGTCTTTACACTAAGGGAGATGGTTTGTCGCCTGTTGATGCACTATCAATTACCCGAATTCGATTTGGAGAGAATACAATTCAAAGCTGTCTTGAGGGATATATTGAACAAATGTTATCATCACAATTGGCATCAGATGATACTTCCAAACGGAAATTATCATCTACGCCTACACAGCACATCTACTCCTCTCTTCAAATCCCCAACACTGTTCGAGAAAACATTCCTATTATGTGGATCGTTGCTCGTCAACGGCCAGATTTTCGTACGCTTAACCGCTTCCGCTCGAAACGGATGAAAGAAGTGTTGGCAAAATGGCTATCAATCGTTCCCAAATATTCTTTCTTCATATTAACCACCCCATCGATTTAGCTTAAAACCCCTATGAATAGCATAAATCAAACCTATCTTTACCATATATATATAAAGAATTTATCTTATCGTTTTCTTCTCAAACAAAAGCTCGCCTGGATTTACCCAGACGAGCTATTAATCGATTTCGTATAACAACTATCTCTGCACATACCTTACAACTTTCGGAAACGGAATATTACCGCAGGCGGGAGTTCATACCAATCAAATCGTTTGTTACTATCTTCATCTTTTTGAAAACTCGGTTCTTCCCATCCATCAAGCACAAAATTAGAACTTATAAACAAGTTCACATAATACGAAAAAGGTCTGTGGAATATGATATGTGGAACGGGTTGTCCTCTTATTCCTATCGTTTCAATTGGCTCTGGAGTTAAATATTTTGAGATTTGCACACTATTTCTAATTACAATCTTTCCATTAATCTCTTCCGTTTCGTGTATCTTCCTTATGTTCGGTGCTTGAAAACAAGGGTGCGGTATCGAAAATACAAAAACCCCATTTTTCTTTAACAGTTGCTGTAATGCTCTCGTTAAACAGGTTATATCAGCAATATCCATTAAAGCCATATTCGCTACCGCACCATCATAGCTTTCAATCCCAAGTTCAATTAAAGAATCATAGTTTGTAGCATCGACCACTTCATATTTAATTCGATTCAAATATTCTTTTGACCTTAACTCGGCCCTTTCAATCATTTTTGCACTATAATCAAAAGCAACAACCTCTGCACCTAAATCAGCTAATCTTCGTGAGAAATTCCCATTTCCGCAAGCAATATCAAGTATAATATGCCCTTCATCTACGGCTAGCAATTCTTCTGTCTTTGGTCTAACAATTTCTCGATGGAATCGGTTACTGTGTTCACCCATGTAATCATCCCAAAACTCCGCAATCCCATCCCATCTTGTTTGAGATTCGTTCGTCAATTCTTTCCACTCGCTCAATATACCCATTCCCCTTTCACCGACGATGGATGGAGCCTAAGTCTCATCTGCCCCATCGTATACGACTTTACAACAAAAGCAGATGTGATACGGGCAGTGTCTGCTCCCAGTATGGTCTGAAGCATAAGCGGCGTACAGACGGATCGGGCGATTTCAGGATGGACGCATACAAACAGCATCCTGAGCCGCTCGTCTGGAAAATCCATCCGCGACTTAACCAATATCTAAGCTTCCGCTGAGGCTCGTCAAACACTGATTTTGATGTTGAGCCAGAATAGATGTTGTATTTCTTACAACAATCCAAAAGAATGGCCGCGACAAAAGTGAATTGTTGTACAAACTACATGATTTTACCTGTTGGAGGTCATTTTATTTAAGAATTGTTGTATTTTGTGCAGCAATTCCAGGGAAATCGTCAAATATGTGTGAAGAAGTTGTACAAAATACAACAATTTAGATCGTCCTAGATTACGTTCAAAAGATCGTCCTAGGTTACCATCAAAAAGACGTTTAAAAGAAGCACCAAATTAACTTCAATCTCAGACATATATCATATTCGCGACCCAGTACCAAACCCCTTTTCCGTGGCGCCAGCCAGCCCGGCAAAGCTTTGAACTAGCTTGTTGAACAGATCACAGCAACCTTCCACGACTGGACTCTCACCAGCTAGAAAATACGTGCTTAGCTGGACACGACTGCATAAAAAAGAGAGACCCCTGGTCTCTCCGCAATTGCCTGCTTATTTGATCTCTAACGAGCGCAAGAGCATCGATACGGCTTCCGCACGGGTCGCATGAAGAAGCGGTCTCATCGTATTGTCCGGATAACCGGTAATGATTCCGATTTCTGTCGCGGTAACGACCGCTTTCTGCGCCCAAGTCGAGATTTTGCTTTGATCTGCAAAAGTTTTGCGTGCTGGTAAGCTTTTCAATTGCATGGCATTCACAATCATCATCGCCATTTGTTCACGCGTGATAAACTCGTCAGGAGCAAATGTATTATCGTCGTATCCAGCAACAATTCCGTATGCATAGGCCGTCGAGACGGCCTGCGCGGCCCAATGGTTAACCGTGTCGCTGAACGTCTTGCCCTTTTTATCGCTTAAACCTAGCGCCTGAACCAATATCGTGGCGAATTCAGCCCGGGTAATGAGGCGATCGGGCTGGAAGCTGCCATCCGCATATCCGTTCACCGCGTCAATTCTCACCATCTTCAGAATGGACTTTTCCGCCCAATGACCCTGAATATCGGTGAAATGGATTACAGGCTCCTCTTTCTCGACAGGGATCGCAATGACAGCGAATTTGCTGAAATGGTTGCTGGTGCCGCTAACGGTGCCCTTCTCCCAATCCACTTTCATATTATCCAATGCTACCCACTGTCCGACTTCTTCGTTAAGCCAGCAGAGGCTGACTTCCACATCTTCTTTCCGTATCAATTCGGCATTAAAATGCAGGCTGATGGTAACGTCCCGCTCGAACTTCCCAGCTTGATCTTTCGTCAATTCAAAAACATTGCTTAGCAGCTGTTGTCCGTAGGAAAGTGGAAGGACACTCGTATCGCCGATCTCATCAATCCTTAAATTGAACAGGCGGTTCATTGCCCCGGCAGGAACTACGATTTGACCGCCCTCAAACACAATCTTTCTTCCATTTATGTCTATAGAATAAACGTTATTCGGCAATGGTGCATGTACATAGCCCACTCCGGGGCCTGTTCCATTTTCCGTCTGCTGGGTCAATCGGAACCGCCCCGACACCGCAGAGGTTTCGTTGCCTGCTATGTCCGACGCTTTAATATGCAGGTACCAATCTCCGTCCACTCCGCTTTTCGCCAAAACAGCTTCATTCACGAACGATATCCAGCCGGTGCTCGGAGTCGAGCTGTCCTTTGTCCATGCATATTTCAGAGACGAGGCGTCCACATTGCTTCCGTCATCGCTTACCGTTGTCTTGGATACCGCCGATGTTGACACGGTTTCGTTGCCGCTCGGCTCGAAGCTGACCGCAGGTGCCGTCTTGTCGATCTTAACCGTGCGTTCATCGAATATCGTATTGCCCACACTGTCAGTCACTTGAAAGGAGATCATATGCGTCCCATCCTCCGAGAGCTCAATCGGCGTCCCGTTCGTATAAGCTTGCGCCGCGCCGTCGTCCAACGTATAAGTGAGCGCGGCGATTTCACTGCCGTCCGCTTCGGCATATCCGCTCACGGTTACGCTTTGGTTCGTCCAGCTTCCATCTTCATAGACGCTGTCATCCGCTTTCTTCATTACGATCCCGATCGTTGGTGACTTATACACGGTCAGGTCTGCAAATCCGCGCATCGAGTTGCCAGCCAAATCTACGATACTGCCCAATTGATCCGTGTATGAAAGGGTCACCACCGACCCTTGTTCGAACGCACCCGAAATGAAAAAAGTGAGTGTCTTCGTTCCGTCACCTTCTACCTTCACAATAGTTTCGCTGCTCCCATTGGATTTGATCGTAACCCCGACGGTGTCTGAAATGCGTACCTCTTCATCAAACGTCACGAGGACGCGATCGGGATACTCGTCGTTAATCACCGCGCTCACAACCGTCGGCGGAGCAATGTCCATTCCGATATTGTCAGCTACTCCCCGCAAAGTTGGGTATGCCCTTCCTTCTTCAATAGCCCAAATATGGATGAAATCCCACTCGGATTCGAAAGTAGCACGCCGCTTCATCTCAGCCGTCATCTTAGGCGTGCCTTTGTCGGCATCGCTGTGACCGGATATTTGGCTGTCGTAAGCGCCGGAGAGGATGGGCTCGAAATTTCTTCCCACCAGTCCGCCCGTACTGCCGGTAGCCGTAACACGGCCAGCCGCGTAGACACGGCTAATATCGCCGACATTCCGCCCCACCAGTCCCCCGACTTCATATCTGGCGTTGACGGCCCCGACAGCAAAAGCATCGTTGACCGTCCCCCTCTCGTTGCGTCCGACCAATCCGCCGACGAAATCCTGCCCGGTAATGCTGCCGGCCGCGTATGACTGTCTAACGATGCCGCCTACATTGTTCTGTCCAACCAGTCCCCCGACATTAAAGCTTCCGTAGACGTCGACCATTGCGAATACGCGCTCAATCGTTCCCCCGCGGTTTTCCCCGACCAGTCCGCCTGTGGAGGAATCCCCTCTGACGACACCTCCCTCAAGCCCTACGTTTCGCACGAGACTGTCGCTGCCGAGATTTCCGAACAGGCCGACGTACCCGGTGCTCGGCCGATCGATTGTCAGATTGCTGATCGTAAAATTCGAGCCCTCGAGTTTGCCGGTAAAGGGCGTACGGTCATCGCTGCCGATAGGAGCGAAACCCGCCCCGTCGTCAGAGCTGGTCGCCCACATGTCGGAACGGCTGCCATCCGTGAACACGGTCCCGAAATCGATATCCTGGGCCAGCGTATAATCCGCGTTTACATCCAACGCCATCAATTGCAGTTGATGGGTATTGCCAATCACCTGCGACCATTCCGACTTAAGGAAAGGCCGTGTAGATCCATCCACCATGAACCAGACATTTGTGAAATCCCATCCGGAATAGCTGATTTGCGTCAGAGCTTGCATAGTGGCAAGGCCGGTCGCTGTGCATGCGATTCCGGGGTAGCCTTCATTATTGTATCCGCAGGCACTGCTCTGTACGGCCGTCTCCTGATCCCAGAAACTATCGATCAGTTGCCCGCCGTTATTGCTCCCGACCAGCCCTCCTACATGTATTTGGCCATTGACAGCGCCGGTGGCGTAAGCTTCGCTTACCATACCAAAGTCCGTGCTCCCCACCAGCCCTCCGACATTGATCTGCCCGCTGACGGCGCCAGTAGCATAAGACTGGGTTAGGATACTGGACAGATTATAGCCCACCAACCCGCCCACATTATTGCCGCTTCCGTTAACCGTGCCGGTGGCATAGGACCGTCTTATTTCTGCACCCTCGTTGCCCCCTGCAAGTCCTCCGACAATGTCGGTGCCACTGACGGCACCGGAGGCGTGGGAGTCCTTTATCGTACCGTCATTGCGCCCTACAAGCCCTCCAATGTAAATCGGGCCGCTGACGGCACCGGAGGCGTAAGAAGCGCTCACCGTACTGCCGATACCGCCGTAACCAACCATTCCTCCGACGATTCCCTCGCTGCTGCTGACAGAACCGGTAACGAAGGATCGATCTACCGTACCAAAATTTCGCCCCGCAAGGCCGCCCGTATGGATTTTGCCTGTAATGGAGCCTCCCGCGAGTCCGATATCTCTTACGACTCCGCCGGAGCCGACAATCCCGAACAGACCGACGAAATCGGTCATCGGCCGATTGATGGTCAGGTCGCTGATGACATGTCCCGCTCCGTCGAAAATCCCAGTGAACTGGCTGGCACTATTTCCATTTCCGCCGATCGGTTCAAACCCATTACCACTGTTCCAGCCAACCGTTTCTGAAGCGTCGATATCCGCACCGAGTTTATACTGTGCCTTCAAATCGTTTTTCACGGCGTTCAATTGTTCCAGTGTCATGATGATATAGGGATTACCTGCCGATCCATCCCCTGACATCACGGCATCCGTGTCTGCTAATGCTGGCAACGGGAAGAATCCTATCACTAGCAGAATGGCCGATATAAATGAGAGTACACGTTTCATCCAATCCTACCCTTCCTTGAATGCGTTCGATAGCGTCGATATATAGCCAATTATATCGGAATTCTCTAGCCATTGAATCTAACCGTGGTTATAGGTTCGGTTATAAACCAATTCAGCATTTAACACGTCATTGGATTAGACTGGAAATAAATCAATTGTAATGCATAAATTCACCCTTTACTGTACCTGTGAGGCAACATTGTATAACGGGAGGTACATATTATGAAAAAATAGCGTTAGCTTTACTAGCCATTGTAGGTTTGGTGGTCATTATAGGCTGCAGCAAGAACCATGACTCACAAGAGTCGTTGGAGGACAACATTGTGTATGTTGATGAAAAGTCACTATACAGGGGATGAGCTGGGAATGATCAAACAATTAAATAAATCATGGAGGGAGCTCAGTAAGAGTCAGCAGCAACTCGAAGGGTATTTTTATGCTTGCGATTCTGTATGAAATATCATATAGAATTGGTCATCCAGCGATCATTTCAACGATTCTATATGAAAAATCATATAGAATTGGTCATTCGGCGATCATTTCAACGATTCTATATGAAAAATCATATAGAATCGATCATCCAGCGATCATTTCAACGATTCTATATGAAATATCGTATAGAATCGACCAGCCAGCGATAATTTCAACAATTCTATATGAAGTATCATATAGAATTGGTCATCCAGCGATCACTCAGACAAGGCCATTGCCCACAATGCCCAAAGAGCAATTATGCTCAATGGGCATTATTTCAAACCAGAACCTTCATTCAACTTTGCGTCGTTTTTTGCGTTGGGTGCAATCTCGGCGGGGTAATGATCGTTCTGATGACAACTTCCGGAATAATAAGAAGCAGCACGATCGAGCCATACACGCCTATGCTATAGCTGGTCGCGTAAACAAGACCGAATCCCTGATGAAAAAGTGTGGCGATGAGATGAATCAACATGTTCGTAAAACAAAAGGCATAGCTTCGAATCATCCAGTTTCGGTGCTGGATCATCCGTTTCTTTTTAATTTGGACAAGCGCCATAATGGTTATGAATGGCCATATCAAATTCAGCAGGTTAAACCCCATGCTGCTAATTTTACCTCCGGTCGCGTAAGGCGCCATGTATCCGGAAGTCAGCACGACAAGCAGTACTGATACGAGATAAACATAACCATTGATGCGATGGAACGTGCGGCTTTTCTCAAAGATCCGATTGGAAAAGTTGAGCAAACCGGCTGCCATGGCAATGCAGGCAAAAGCAACATGAACGTACATCACATTTAACCAGACCGGGAGATTAAGCTCACGCTTATGTCCGGTTTTTCGACTTAAAAATCCCGCGGCTTCAGGATCGATGATATAATTTTGAACCAAGGCATAAAAGATAAATAGCATAGTGACACAGGCCATCGTTCTATATAAATATTTTCGTTTCACCGCCCACCAATCCCCCCTTTCAGTTTTCTACCGTTATTTTCAATCGTTATTGCGGATCAGGGCACTCGCTTCCCGCTTAATTGGGATGCCGGCAATATACCGGCCTTGGCGATTCCCGTCATGCGATCTCCGTCGGCGGATACTTCGAATTTTAGATTTATGCGCATTGGCTTCGTGATGCGAAGCGACCAGGCAAGCTTGTTGTTCTGAAGCACGGGGTTAATTAACTCGACCGTTTCATCCCCTTGTGTTGCCGTGCCTTGGACCATGCCCTCACGTGTCGATAGCGAGAGCTTGACCTGTAGTTTCCCGACTGGCGTGGCGATTGTTGTATCCCAGTTCCCGTCAAAGACAGACGCTTGCTTGAGGTTGTGATCAAGAGAAATCGTTGACACTGTCTCCGATGCGGTGTCTGGCTCGTAGTCGGTCAATTTTGTATCATCGTTGGGCGCCATGCCCGTATTTCTCCAAACCGTCCCCCTCCGTTCAAATTCGAACAACTGCTCTACCTTGTGTGCAATGCGAGGCCCAAGTTCACGTTCCACCAGGTACACCGCTACATCAAGTCCGGAAGTTACACCGCCGCCGGAGACCACATTACCATCGTCCACCACCCGCGCTGGAATGGGAATAGCCCCGGTTGCTTCAAGCAACCCCATGCCAAGATGGTTTGTTACCGCCGATCTGCCTTCCAGCAATCCCCCCATAGCGAGTACCAGAGAACCGCCACATACCGTGGCCACTATAATATCTTGCCGTTCCAGTCCCTGCCTAACCAAAGCTGTTAATTCCGTCTTCACGGCACGTGCCAAAATAGTCGGGATTGAGTTGGGCCCGTCTCCCTCGACGTCACCGGATGCGCCAGGGACGAGAATGATCCCTCCCAGCTCAGGGTTCAGTCTCCCGCTTGCTGCAAGTTCTACCCCGTTGATGCCGCTGGCCACTGACCTCGGACCTTCGGCGGTGACGAGCTCTACGCTTAACGCTTTGTCGGCATACATTGCAGCAGCACAGAAAACCTCATAAGGTGCAATGGCATCCAGCAGGTCGAAGCCATCAAATAGTACAATTTGAACATTCAGCATGAATTTGTCCTCCCCATTTACATTACTGCTTGGTACGCAGTTCATCCGTATTCACCAGAAAATCATAACAAATGAATATCTCAAACGAAGTGTTAAAAAAATCACAAAACAATAACAATCCATCACAAAACAGCATAATGGGGTTGCCTAAACCAGAAAAATGATAAACTGTTATGAGAGGTGGGAAACACATGAGCAAATTAAAAACGATACTCGTTGTAGACGATGATCCAAGCATCGTTGAATTGTTGAGGGACTTTTTGGAGAACGAAAATTATCAAGTAATCACAGCTTGCAACGCGATTGAAGCATGGACCTTGTTCCAACAAGGCTCCATTCATTGTATCGTGCTTGATATCATGATGCCGGGACAAAACGGATTGGAACTGTGCCGCAGGATCAGGAAGGAGAGCGACGTTCCGATCCTTTTCTTAAGCGCTCGCAGCGACGATGTAGACAAGATTCGAGGGCTGACGATCGGGGGCGACGACTATATCGTCAAAACCGCTTCGCCCGGAGAAATCGTAGCCAGGGTAAAAGCTGTGTTGCGACGTTCTGATTCTCGGCAGCAAACGGTTGGCGCTATTTTGGATTATGGAGGAATCAAAATCAATCTATCTACAAGGGAAGTGGTAGCCGCAGGGGAAATCGTAATGCTCACGCCGAAGGAATACGAGTTACTGCGATTGTTTGCCGAGCACCCCCGGCATGTTTTTTCGTATGAGCAATTGCTGGAAAAGTTTTGGGACGGCGTTGGAGATCGGCATACGATTCGGGTCCATCTGAGCCGACTTCGCGAGAAAATCGAATCCGATCCGGTTCATCCGCAATACCTGGTCAACGTATGGGGCGTCGGGTATCGCTTCGAGGGAGGCTAATCATGAGGACGCTTCGCATTCGTACATTTACGTTGCTTTGTTTGATCTTCATTCTTCTATTGCCGTGGATCTTCTTTTTGACGGCTTACTTCTTGGAAAACCAGTCGCTCAACTTCTCAACAGGCCAGCCGTATAACGAAAAGCTGCAAAAGAATTTGAGTGAGACAGTTCGCCTGATCAAAACGGGCACAGACAACTGGACAGACCCCGATTGGCAAAATCGTTTGCATACCCAGTTGCAGCGAGCGAACATGGATGCAGCTATTATATCCGCGTCAGATCAGGAACTTTATCGGTCTAATCCAGAGCGCCGCGGTACGAAGTCGTTCACTGAACAATTCTCCATCATCGAGGACGGTCATCTCGTTGGAAAAGTGATCATTTATATGCCGAAGTCGAATATGGTCCAAATGATTTCACTGTTTGCCGGAATATTGCTGGCTTTCTTTATTGTCGCTGTAGTGATGCGAAGGTTGCTTCTGAAGCCTCTCGAGAAGATGAGCGCCGCAGCCAGGCAAATTGCCGGGGGAGATTGGGAGGTTCGGTTGCCGTTGTCCCGGATCACTGAAATTACCGAAGTGCGCGACGGATTTGAAGTGATGGTGAGTGGACTTCAGAGATCTTACCAGAAACAAGCGGAATTGGAAGATGAGCGCCGCTTCGTTATCGCCGCCGTTGCGCATGATTTACGGACGCCGTTGTTCGCTTTGCGAGGTTATTTGGACGGTCTGGAACAAGGAATTGCTCGATCACCGGAGAAAATGGCCAAATATTTGGCGGTTTGCAAGGAGAAATCGGCACAGTTGGATCGGCTGGTAGAGGAACTGTTCACTTTTACCAAGCTGGAGTATTTGGAGACGAAACTTAGCACTGACAGCGTTGATCTTGCTGCTATTCTCCGAAAGTCGATTGACAGTCTGCGTCCGCTCGCCCGGCAAAAACAGATCACGATCCACAATAACTCTACTAACGATTGCATCGTTAGCGGAGACGCGCACTTATTGGAACGTGCCATGAACAATTTATTGGATAATGCCGTTAGACATACCCCTCCGAACGGAGAAATCTCGTTCCAATGTGATCAAGACGGCAATAAAGTAACGTTCGCGATAAGGGATACAGGGCCGGGATTCTCTTCGGAGGAACTGGAGCGTGTTTTTGAACCTCTATATCGCGGGGAGGTATCCAGGAATCGTGCAACGGGAGGAAGCGGATTAGGGTTAACCATTGCTCAAAGAATTATCAGGCAACACGGAGGAGAACTCGTCGCAAGCAACCACTCGGAGGGAGGAGCTATGCTGGCAGGTTGGATACCTGCGTTATAGCAGGCAATGCGGCTTTGGATGTCCAAAATGCTCGCTTAATAAACGCCCGCAAAATATTCAGTAAATTTTATCTAAATAAAAATCAAAGAATACTAAAGAAATGGGTTGAAAAACCATCTTTTGTCTGGTAATATGGGGTCAAACTAAAGAAACAGTTAATATTCACTTATAAAATTTAGTGAAATAAACTGAAAATAAAATATATATGGCTCCATATTCGTATTGGGAATGCTTTCAAGTCTTTATAGAATTTGCTCTTCAACTATTGAGAGGAGGTGAATTCCATGTAAGGCAGATGCTTTAAATGAATAATGTAAGCGCAAACAAAAAATATGACCTGAAAAGGAAGTGTGTTTTATGAAGCGGACCAGAAAGTTTACAGCGATCTCACTTGCATTTCTACTAGCTTTTCTTTCCTTTGGTGATTTGACGAAAGTACGGGCAGAGAGCGGAAACGAGATCCCGAATGAAATTGAAATTGCAGTGGACTCAGAGCAAGCCCTGGCGAAAGGAGATGAGAGTTTGGATTTGGCCCAGCTTAGAAATGGGAATGCAGCATTAAATAATATGCTTGGACCTGTCCAAACTTATGAAGGTCAAGCTCCAGGCAATACGTTGACAGGAAACGCGGGCGTTCATACATGCAATGCGATTGCGGGCTGCTCCGGCGGCAAGAAAATCGGAAACCTCTGGGGTGGATCGTCGTTAACATTTAATAATGTTAACGTTGCGACAGCCGGTGTTTATGTGTTGAAGCTGTTCTACATTTCTGAGGATTCACGTGCTTTAAAGCTGACTGTAAATAACGGGGAGCCGGATTTGTTTACTCCACCAACAACAGCCAACTGGGATACAATTGGCACGTTTGAACTGGAAATTGAACTGAATGCCGGAAATAATGCGATTAAGTTCGATGATAACGGGGGCTGGTCTCCGGATATTGACAAGATTGAAATTAGACCGTCCAGCAATCCGGGTCCAAACCCTGGAAATAACGGTGCAATCGGCAACATTGGTCCGGTTGTAAACACACAGCAATTTGGAAGTGTTACCGTCAATAAGCATAGCAATGGTGTCGCGATTTCCAACGGCACTTACACGGTAACCTACAACACCAATACCGGTCTTTCTGCTTATGACTGGAATGGAAGCCGCATTGCTACAGGTGTTTACAGTACGGTGAAGCTAGGTACGTCCGTACTGGCCAATACGGATTACACACATCACAATTTCTCCATGAGCAGTATTGAAAGCGTTAATGATGGCCACGGTACAGGAATTAAAGTCGTCATTGAAAATACGAAAAATGGACTGCCGACGATGAAGCAGATTTATCAAGTGTATGAGAACCTGCCTTATTTTGTCGCCAGCCAGGAGGTTCAAAGCTCGTCTGCAATTGAGACCAACAACATGGCACCGATCGTCATCAATGCCGCAGGCGGTGTTGATCTTGGCAGCTACGGGGATAACCGCGTTTTGATCACCCCATTCGACAATGATATGTGGTCCAGATATCAGGCCCGTTCCATGAATACGTATTTGAACAATCACAGATATATCAGCTCTGAAGTAACAGCTATTTATGACAACAGCAGCAGAAAAGGACTTGTAGTCGGTTCAATCACTCATGATACCTGGAAAACGGGCATTTCCTGGGGCGGCTCCAACAACCGCTTGAACCAACTGAACGTGTTTGGCGGTTTTACCTCGGTCGAGCAGACCCACGACACCATTGCGCATGGCGCAATTTCGGGTACAACACTGAAGTCGCCGCAAATTTTTGTCGGATACTATGATGACTACCGCGACGGTATGGAAGGCTATGGCCGTGCGAATGCAGCTGTGGCGCCGCCGCTTGCATTTGGACCGGATATTCCGCAAGGCGTTCCGTTTGGCTGGAACAGTTGGGGAGCCTATGCTCATGAGCTGTCTTTCGACAAGGTTGTAGATGTATCCAATTACTTCAAAGATTACTTACAGGATAATTCGTTCAACAATAATGGTAACGTATACATTAATCTGGATTCCTACTGGGATTGGTTGTCTCCGCAGGAGCTTGAGGATGTAGCGGATATCATTCGCGACAACGGGCAAAAGCCGGGCATTTATGACGGCCCATTTGTTTACTGGGGCGACAACATGCAGCAGACTGTAGAAGGGACGAACGGCCAGTACACCTTTGGCGATATCGTCCTTAGAGACTACAGCGGCAATATCTTGCCGAAAGTAGATGGAGCTTATGCGCTCGACCCTACCCACCCGGGTACGAAAATGAGAACCCAGGCGTTGTACAATCGCTTCCTCTCTCTTGGATTTGAGTACATTAAGATCGACTTCTTGAGCCATGCATCCTTTGAAGGAAAGCACTATGACCCGAATGTGAAAACGGGCATTCAAGCTTATAATCAAGGTTTGGCGTTCATTAATCAAGTGCTGGACGGCAAAATGTTCATCAGCGCCTCTATTGCGCCACTGTTACCGAGCCAATATGCACATGCAAGACGGATCTCATGCGATATTTATGGTTCGCTTGATTCAACGGAATACCAGCTGAATAACCTGACTTACGGCTGGTGGCAAAACGGAACGATCTACCATTACACCGACCCGGATTATATGACCCTGGAAAAAGGCGGTTCCTTAAACGGCGCACAATCGCGTGTAACAGCGGCAGCCATTTCGGGTACGGTGTTCCTGAACTCCGATAACGTCAGCAAACCGATTGCGCAACAGTATATGCAAACCTTGCTGACCAATCCCCGGATTAGCGAATTGGCTGCCAAAGGCAAGGCGTTCCGACCAATTGAGGGCAATACAGGTACGGCTTCTACGGATCAGTTCATATTGAAGGACGGCAATGATTACTACCTGGCAGTATTTAACTTCACTCACTCTCCAGTGACCAAAACGGTGAGTTTGGCGCGTGCAGGCATCTCTGGAGCATCCAGCTACACGGTGCAGGATCTGTGGACGAATGCAACGACACAGCATTCCGGTGGTCAACTGTCCTTTCAGCTCGACGCTGCACAATCCAAGCTATTGAAAATCACGCCTTAATTTCTCTGGCAGCCAAGCTGCTGAAAAGAAGAGAAGCGCCGGACATCTATAGGTGTCCGGCGCTTCCATTTGGATGAAAGAAACGTCATCAAAATGTATTTCCTCCAGTTCCATGGTTTGGTAAGATGGACTAATCAAGATTGTAGGAGGATAAGGTAGTACCCATTTTCTCAAACGAATTACTTAATATTGGAGAACCCATCACGTCCATATCTATGCGGCCGGAAATATCAACGTTGCGCATCATCTTAATTTCAAAACATATCTTATAAATCATCCAGAAGAAGCGAAAGCATACGGAGAATTGAAAATACACTTAGCCAAGCAGTCGCCAGATGATGTCCATATCTACCAGAACGGGAAAGAAGCCTTCTGTAACGAACTGATGAGCAAGGCAATGAAATGGGCTAGTGAAAGAGAGGACAATAAAGATGGACAATGAGTTCAAACAATCAGTAATCAACACGGTTGACTTGAGTTCCGCCAATCCTCACAAAAAGGTTCGGGTATTTCGTAACAAGGCAGCCATGATTTCCGTCTCTTGTATATTTGCAACCCTTCTGATTGGAGGTCCGCTTATTCTGAATAAAGACGTACAAAAAAATCATAGCCCGTCTACATTGATTTCTGGCTTTGTTATCACTGATTATGCGGCAGACGGTACTTCGCTAGCAGTAAAACCCGATGTCGATTTCCCGCTCGGTCAATATTCCATTTATATGAGCAGTGTGCCGGGATTTCCTGTCACAATTGTTTCTAAGGATGCAGAAGAGATTAACGTACGGACATCAGAGGGAGAGCTCTTGTTATGGAATAAGTCGGATTCAACAGTGAGTCCCCAAGGGAAAGAAACAATCGTGAGGTCGGGTGATACAATCTACTGGTCTCCATTGGTGGAGGGCCAAGCGGCAGCCGAGAGTAGAATTGAGCTAACCGCCTATAAGGATAAGAAAGCGCTTGGCAGCAATGTCATTGAGATTGAATCAGATGATCAGGGAATGTATATAGGGAAGGCAACTAAGGAGTAGAAGGAGATTGTGAGTGTAAAAATCATCAAAGTTCATCCTTTTTTTTCATGTAATTATCCCTTCTCCACTATATTATTTTGCTGTTCACATAGCGGCAATCGCAAAAGATGGCCCCGCCGAGCTTCCTCAACATCCGGCTCACCGCCAGTTCTCTCCATTTCATCGAGCGACCACAATTTTTCAAATCCATCTTCTCCATCGGCATCCCTTGCTGATAGAGACTGGCATTTGCAGCTGCAGAGAACTGATCGCGCAGTTGATGATTGTGATAGAGAGCTGACCCTGCCCGGTAAACGAAAAAGCAGAAGAGGATAATGACCGTCAACACGGCACACCCCACAGGAATGGTTTGGAAACGGACGGAAGGGACATGTCATTATCCTCCTTATTAAGCTAAATTAACCTAAGAAAGCAATAGACCGTTTCACTTTCCTTGCAAATGCAATGGGATTATCGATCGACTCCCAGTGAATATACATAAGGCGTGGGTTATCAAACAGCCAGTGATTATGGACTGCTGTTACTTTGATCCCGTTCTTACGAAGGTTTGATAGTAATGGATTAACTTGATTCTGGAAGAGCGCCGTTTCCCCTAAACAGAGTGCGCGGCCTGAACTGTCCAGTGATTCAAACGAGAACAGCTGATAACGAACTAATGGTGATGTGGTGCGTCTCCCTAAAATTGTGGCATTTACTTTCCTATTTCTGGTGACAAAACAAACTGGACCTTTTGTAATTTCATGCTCTGTTCCACCTAAAATGGTTGAAAATTGGTTACATAATCTTCTAAAACGAGGACTTGCTTTCACTTGAGCTGCCATAAGAAATCATCCTTTCGTAATATGATATGAATACAGATTCATCGCTTAGCCGCATTAACCCAAGAATGCAATGGATTCCTTGGTTCTTCTAGCAAACACGATAGGATTCTCAATGGCTTCCCAGTGCAAGTACATTAATCGAGGGGTTTCATTTAGCCAGTGATTGTGAAGCGCAGTCACTTTTATCCCACGTTTACGGAGATTCGACACCAATCGATTAACTTGATTTTGATGTACCGCAGTCTCGCCCAAACAAAGTGCGCGCCCCGACTTATCAAGAGATTCGAACGAAAACATTTGCATTTGAACCAAAGGGGAGTGCGTTCTTCTGCCCAGGATCTCCGCCTTCAAGTTCGTCATTCGCATGACAAAACAAACCGGACCTTCATCAATTTCCGATTCACCACCAAGGATTTTTCCGAATTGGGTACAAAGCCTTTTAAATCGAGGGCTAACGCTCACCTTTGCCGCCATATAAAGCCTCCTCTAATTATTTTTCGGTATCTTATGATCAAAGCAGCAAAGGTGTATGGGTAAAACACCATGGTACAAGTATCAGGTATAACTTTAGGCTCCAATCAAGCCATTAAAAAGCCGAGCAAAAATCAGGACAAACCTGAATTTCACCGGAGTTGTGGTAATCAGTTCAAATATTCTCAGACTAATCAAACAAATTTCAACATACGTTAATAAAGATAACGATAACCAGGAGGGGCATGTAGTTGAAAAAAGTTAAAGTCCGTCTACAGCCTATTGTTAGTAATATAAATATGCCGACTGTTATAAAAACAACTTTCTTTCCAGGGGACTCAATTGAAAGCATCATTGTTGCTACCCAGGTCGGAGAGATCTTTTACATTAGACATGGAGTTATCGGGACATTTGTAGATATTTGTCAGCAAGTGTTAAAACTAGGCAGCTCCGGAGGTGGATACGACGAACGAGGACTATTAGGTCTAGCTTTTCACCCTCAATTTTACTATAACGGTTTGTTCTACCTCCATTACTCAGTAGCTGGAACCCAAGGTCCAGTTGCTTTTTCTGAATCTTTTAAGCCTAACCCATGTGATCCTAGCACTTTAAACCTAAAGTGGATTAATACGGAGCAACAATACGACCATATTGATACTGTTGAAGAATGGATTGTGTCATCGAACGGGCAACCTCAAAAACGGCGTACACTACTCAATTTAAGAAGGCCCTTTTTAAATCACAATGGTGTCAACAGCTTAAACTTTTCACCTGAAACAGGAAAACTTGTATTAACGACCGGAGATGGCGGATCAGCCTATGATCCCTTTAACTTAAGCCAAGACATGATGGAAATCGCAGGTAAAATAATTGAAATTGATGTAGGCATGAATACATTTACTGATCATCCACCCGTCGTTACACGTTTTAATGAGCTACCCTTGCCTATTCAGGAGACGCTTACGGTCATCGCCAAAGGGGTACGCAATATAACAGGCATTTCATATCAAAGGTTCAATAATAACTATGTTAAATACGTAGGAAATGTCGGACAGGATCTGGTAGAATCCGTCTTTTCATTCGTTCATTATCAACCAATACCGGTTACTCAGGTTGTTCAAGCTTCTATGATGAGGTCTGACTCTGATCAGGAACAATTTATTAACTTTGGCTGGCGAGGGTGGGAAGGCGTTCTGCCTACTTCCGTGCCAAGAGACTGCCCAGCAAATGCGATGTTGAATGAGAAAACCATTGCCTATTACGATGAGGCCTTGAAAACTTCCGTGCTGCGTCTACAGCCTCTAATTAGTTATTATCATGAAGATCCCCGCCCGGACAAGTTTGGAGGAACCGCACTCACAGGCGTTCAGGCCTATTGCGGGTATGAAATCCCCGATTTAACGGGGAGCGTCGTGTTTACCGACCTTGCTCGGAAACAATCAAATTCTCCTGTTAGGGGCGTTTTAGCTTATACCAAGGTAAACGCAGATTGTAAACAAAGTGATTATAGTATTATTGAAACGGATTATAATTTCGGGTCGCAAGCCGCGTATTATGTTAGTTTAGGAACAAATCTGAATCAAAGCCGGCTTTATTTAGGGGTTTATGGATCTATGAAAGTGACTGATTTTAACCTAGGTACTGTATTTGAGATTGTTCCATGGGTCCCATAAACGGCAAAATAGAGCACTTTGAAGTGCCCTAATATAAACAGTTATTTCCCTAAGTATGTCTTTGCAAGCTTGACCAAATCGTTCTTTGACGCATTCCCGTGTAAGTTTAAACGAATGACGTTAAGGTCAGCTGTGTTGTAGTTTACTTCTAAATAATTATCAATGCTGCCAGGCAAAAACATCGCCACTACATCATCCGAGATCTCAACATTTTCCCATTTCCCATCCGTATAGTGCATGGCCATCGTTTGCTCTGGATCTTTTAATACATTGGTCATAACTTCATTCAGAGTTTGCATAACTACAATCTCCGATTGCTTCCACTGGAATATATCATAAATTCCATAAAACCAAATATCTCCTGGCTTCACACGATGATTTTCATCCTTCAGCACAACGCCAAACGATTTAACAAATGTAAACTTGCTATCTTGTGGCCTCAATAGAGGATACGAAAAATGTTTGGCTGCTTCAGCTATGGAGATTTTCTCCCAAATGTCTGCCGAATTTGATAAATCTCCCCTTATCCGGGTCACCGCCCAGAACCTGATCAATGTGCTTCTTCATCTCCAAGATATTGCTGACCTCCCTCCTTAGATAATCTTTGCCTTACAATGTATAACTATCTTGCGGTCATAAATGTGACTCAAATTAATTTTTTAAAAAAATTTACCTATCCGACTAAAATAAAAGCATCCAGGTAGGTTCACCTGAACGCTTTACAGTACGATTCATCTAATTGTGTGATCCACAGTGCTCAGCTCGGTCCGATTAAAAAATAGTCGGTACCATTCCCCCATCCATACGAATTGGAGATCCTTTAAACGCCGGTGCATAAGGACTACATAGAAATGTAGCTAGTCTACCTACTTCAATAGGCTTGATAAATCGCTGTATTTCAGATTGAGGAAGGTTTGTCGTCATAAAGTTTTTCTCTTTTTCCTCGAAAGTCATATCTTCATTAGCGTATATACCCTCAATAATTTGACGTACATTTTCAGAAAGTGTTGGTCCTGGCAGGATCGTATTGACTGTCACTTCTGTTCCTATTGTTAATTTGGATAAGCTTTTTGACAATGATAATAGCATTGATTTTGTCATACAATACTGAGGCATTTGTCCTGAAGGCATAATTGCTTCTTCACTTGCAATAAAGATAATGCGGCCATAATCATTTTTCAACATTTTAGGTAAATAAAATTTAGATAATCCATTTGCAGCAAGAACGTTCGTACGGAAATATTTTTCCCATATTTCATCGTCAACATCCTCATACTTCATCATTTCATAAATCCCCATATTGTTTACTAAAATATCAATATTGGGGTATTTCTCGAATAAAGCTTCTCTTTGCCCAATATTCACAATATCGGCTGTAGCATTTTGAGGAGAGGTAGCCGGGAAATCTGACTTGATTTCATTTACTGTTCGTTCTACCTCTCTATCATTTCGTCCATTAATTAGTACATTAACACCTTCTTTCGCAAGTTCAATGGCAATTGCTTTACCTATACCTTTTGTTGATCCTGTAACTAAAGCTGTTTTATTGTTTAATCCCATATCCATCCTACATTTCTCCTTTTAACTCACTTATTTATTCACGACAAGCTGATTAGTAGTCAAGACTTTGTACTTAAATGTTCAGTGCGCCAATTTGAAGGAGTTTCACCTTCCCAAAGACGGAAGGCGCGGTAGAACGAGTTCTGGTCTTCATATCCAATCAAGAAAGCCACTTCTTTTATATCGAGCGAGGGGTCTGCCAAGTACTCTCTTGCCTGCTCATGTCTAGCTTCTGTCAACAGATGCTTGAAGCTCGTGTTCTCGTCAGTAAGCCGGCGCTGCAAGGTACGATCGCTCATGCTGAGCTCCTTCGCGACATCCTGAATGTCGGGGCGCCCTCCTGTGAGACTCCGTTTTATGATCCATTTGACCATTTCGGTAATTGAGCGGCCGCCCTGCTGTTCATCCAACGATCGGTCCAGAACGGGAGTCAGAATCTCCAGCAACTCTTCGTTGTATGTGACAAAGGGACGGTCCAGATCTCTTCGATGCAGCGTCAACCGGTTACATTGGGCACCAATTCGGATACGGCAGCCGAAGTAAGCTTCTAGAGCCTGTACATCGCCCATTGCGTGCGAAAATTCGACGAACCGCGCCGTCAGAGGTTGACCAGTGCCCCGACGTCCAAGCTCCAGAAGAAATGCCAGCGTGATTCCCACCAGCAGCGGCGGCGGCCCTGGTTGCTCGGTATACAGCCATTCCAGTTCGATCGTACAGCGCTCTCCCTCTTCGGTGATACGCAAGCTTTCGGGGGGACATAGTTGTTTGTACCGAGCCATTCGGTTTAGACCGTCGCGGTAGTCGCGAGCGTAGTAAGTCGCTAAGACGGGCGGTGGGTATTTCGCTGTTTCAAAGACGGTTGCAAGCTTGATAATTCCGTCGGCCGTGTCACCAATGAGATCGGAATAAGCCTGCCAGATCGCGAAATATTGGGCGGTAGTGACGACTGGTTCAGAAATAATGGTGAGCGGCAGTCGTGCTTTGCGAGCTACTTCATGCGCGGCAATCCCTAATTGACGTAATCCTGTCCAAAATCCTGGCGGGATTTTAATACGGTCAGAGGTATGAGACTTCATCCATGGGCCTCCTTTATCTACTTACATATTCATTAGTTTGGGTTGTGATTTGGTGTCCTGCCTTGTTGCTGGTATAACTATTATTGTATCTCCCTAATGTCGCTCTGTAACTAGCAGAGCGTGACATTTAACTTGCCAAACACGCCACATCCCGAATATGAAAGCCGCTCTTTTACAGAAAAGTCATAACTAAAGCTACGTTTTTAGAAGGGTAATTTAAATGTATATCCCGGGAACATCCGATGTTCGTTCACGATTTCCTTTTTTATCTTGCCGTCATATTTCTTTACCAGGTATGATTCCCCAGGTTCATTGTAAACTACCGTAAGGTCCCAAAACTCTTCAAGCAAATTATCATCAACATCATACGTTTGTACCGCTACAATGACTTGATATTCCCTTGGCGAGGTATCTTTAATGGAGCGAATATCAGCTATAATTACAGATAGAAAACTTTGACCTAAGGGATAATTCTGCATTTGTGCGAACAACTCCGCATCAATGTCGTTTGTAGAAGATCTGCTAATGAGGTCTGAAAAGCCGGTATCGATGCCGGTCATAAAGAGCTGGATCGTATTATTGATTTCAGCTATTGTGAACCGATTATCGATTTCGGGAGTTTCCTTAAAAAAATCTCTTGCTGTGATGCCATAGCTTCTCACGTTAACGGTTTGTGTCTTCTGATCCCAACCCACGTTTGCTCCCAGAGCCTTTGATATAAAGCTGATCGGAACCATTACTCTATTGTTTATCATTCGAGGTGCAACATCACTTGAAATGACTTTTCCATTGACTAAAATTGTGATCTTTCCGCTTGCATAGGCAACTCCAAATAGTGCACTCCCCACTAAAAGCATACAAATCATTGAAAGTAGTAATTTCTTATTCATTATCCTTATTCTCCTTTGACTTTTTCCAGTTTTTATTATAGACTCTTCACCATCCTAAAAAGTTTATATATATCCATTATTTAGTTAACTAATTGTACTTAGTAGAATAGAAAAATAAGTGACAGTGTACAAAGGGACCACAGGGGAAAATAGTGTGACGTATGTTTGCGTAATATAAAAACGAAACATTTCTTTTGTTCAATACGTCAGCATAGAAAGGTGGTGTTCTAATGATGAAAAAAATGGGAATATTTTTATTCGTTGTGTTACTTACGGCCTGCTCAACGTCGCCTCAAGAAACAGAAACTCCCTATACAAATGAATCTTCAAGTCCAATAGTTACACCTTCAAAAATTCCTTCACATTCAGCTAATGAGGAAACGAGCGAACCGCCTTCTAACAAAACGTGGGAAGAAGAATTTGAGGAAACGAGCGAACCGTCTAAAACGTTGGAAGAAGAAGTTGAGGAGACAGCAGAACAAAGGAAGCGCAAGGGAGATATTGATCTAAGCAGCATGGAAGTGATCGGTATCAACCGAGAACTTTTAGCAACGATTAACCAGATTTTTGAGGCTATAAATAAAAATGATGAAAAATCCAGGCATAAGTTATTGTACGACCCGATTTATTCTGATGAATTTGGGAACGATGGCCCGTATATTTTAGCCATTACCAAACTTGAATTGGATAATTCACGTCGTGATGCAGTGGCCGAAGAATACGAGTTGTATAAAGTGGCAGATGAAGTTGACATTGTAAAGATTACCCGAAAAATGCTAACGACCAAGTTAGAAGAATCCATAAGTACCGGGGACTATATTTTTATTAAGACTAAAACAGATCAGAAGTGGAAAGTGTATCGATCTCAGTAATGTAGCTTACCTTTGGGCCTATTTTCCCTGGTTGCGATCCGGCTTTTCTTAATCATCTTTTACAATGTGCTGCGCACCGCGGCGTATGTCTATCAAAAAATCCTGGGCCGTAATTTCTTACCCTGTGTAGTATAGACAAGGCTGCCATGCGGAATTCTAATGCTGATGAGCGGCGCTATTTAGGGAAATCCAGCCCCAAAATTATTGTAAGGAAACTGAGCCACCTTATTTCTAGAAAATCGCACGATTGTAGCCTTCCAAAGGGGGAATAAGCGCTGTGATAAGCGTTAGATTTGAAAATGGGTCATTTGAGGCCATTTAAGCGCTGTGGCAAGCGTCCCTCGTATTTAAGGAGTTTTCTTACGAATGCTCACTCATTCGC
>REGQ01000032.1 GCA_004134985.1 Paenibacillaceae bacterium
GAGCCTCTTTTATTTGTAAAATTATCCTTCCCTCTCTTTTCCTATTCTTCCATGTTAGTTTCTTTGCAAGATTTGTGACGTCGCTGCGTATTTTTCTAACTTTTCAGCGATTTTCCGCTTTTGATCGCTGCTTAGGGGAGTTTTAATGGCGGTAAACTCACTACCATCAAACTCAGGCTTTTCATTAAGCGGCTCATTGATCTCCCGGCTCTTGGAGTCGGCATCAAAAATGCCTGAATAACTTTTATTGACAGCATCATTAATTGAAATAACGGTTTTCATGTAATCTTGCTGCAAGTCATAGTAATCGGTAATGGCTGTAATTTTGGAGGATGTGACTTCTCCGTTTGTTGTCACGATGATCGTCTTGGAGTTTACCACCTGATAACCTGTTTTCTGGTAAATTCCTTGGTCGTCAGGGCTGGCATCGAACAGTTCAGTACTGAATGCTTCGATGGTTTCTATTGTTTCGGAGTTGCTTTCTCTAGTTTCTGCCCATACAATACCGGCGGCGATTAGTGCTGCTAGCGTCAGAATAATGAGCAGTAGTTGGCGATTATTGAACATAACCACTCCTCTCCTTAATAGTTAACGCCATTATAACCCCTTTGCTTCCTTTTATAAACAATATCTCCTATTTAGTAATGAGAGGTGGGAAAACATTGAACCTGTATCAACTTAGCGCCAGTGCTCATGGCAAGGAGCGAATCGTAGACTTCCTGAAGGACAATTTCATATCGATCGGATGGGCGGGCCTCGGAGACCTGGAGGGAATCGACAGACAGGAGCTTAAGACCAAAATTGCCGCAGCATACCGTATTGAAGGCGAACGGCTGGCAGACTGCACGGAGCATATTTCTCAGTTCATCCATAGCATGCAGGATGGCGATTGGGTCGTTATTGCCCATCAGGATACCGTCTATTTGGGAGACATCGGCGATTATTTTTATGACGAGACGTTCGATAATGAAGAGGTCGGTTTGTGTCACAAGAGAGGCGTAACCTGGCTTGCCAAAATCCCGCGGGTGAAATTGAATGAATCGCTGCAGCGACTGCTCGCCAGTGAGGAGGCCATTTCGAAATTCAAGTATCCGCTGGAGCAGGCCGAATTGGATCAATGGATTGTGAATCCGCAGCACGGTGGCGCAGGAGCGGGCAGGCAAGATCAGGGGGAGCATAAGGGGCAAGAGCAGCAGATGGGGAAACAATTACAGGTGCCGGTCGATGAGGCGACGATCGAAGAAGCCCTTGCTATTTTGAAGCAAGCGCTTCGCTGCGGGGACCCGGACAGGCAAGAGCGTGCGGCTGCAGCGATCTTGCACTATGCGAAGCAATAGAAGTGATCAGCGGCGCAAGTTCCGGGACAAAGCTTGGAAGAGATCGAATAGTTGGAGCGAGCAGCTCTAAGTCACCTGCGAACGAGCACTGGCCTGAGCCATCTATGCGCAAACACTGCCAAGTTGTTACTTGATTGCGGGAAGCGTCAGCACCTCACTGAAATAACCTTGTTTGAAAATGTGATACCATTGTTCTAAAGCTTCTCCTTGCAGAACCTCCAATTTGGCCAAAATGAGTTTGCTGAATTCAACCGCTCCGCTTCCGTTGGCTGTAATCAACGACCCGGAGCTCACCGCCTGAGCGTCAATATAATGCTTGTCGCCGGCGTATGCAGGAGCGCCCAGCTTCAAATATTCCAACGTGTTGCCTGTATGGGCATCATGATCCAAAAAACCATGCTTGCCAAGAAAAGTTGTTGCATCACAAATCGCCGCTACCTCAATACCATGCTCGAAGCAAAAGCGGACAAGCGATGCAGCGGGTGCATGGTCTGCTTCAGAGTCGCTCCAACCGAGGCCGCCGGGAAGGATAAGCATGGTCATATCCAGATCGGCAGGATCGGCGGGGAGCGCTAGTTCCGGCAGTACCCTGAAGCCGCCCATGGACGTTTTGGGAAGCAGATCTTCCGCAATCGTCTTCACCTCACAGCCGGATTCCGGTTTATTCAGCTCTGCACAGACATAACTCGCCTCCCAATCGGCAAATCCGTTCATCAACCACACATATACTTTTTTCATATTCAATTCCTCCGTGTTATGGTATTGTCTTCATGTCACCAGTGTAGCGCAGGTCCACTGACAAAGGCTGTCAGGAGATGGGGACGGGGGTGAGTTATTTTGGCGAAATGGGATAATATGCTCAAAATATTGTGGCTGCTTCACGATCGGAACAATACGACGGCGGAGCAGTTGTCTGCCGAGCTTGAAATCAGCGTGCGGACGGTTTACCGCTATATCGATGCTTTGTGTGCAAGCGGTGTGCCCATTACAGCAGAAGCAGGTCACGATGGAGGGTTCGCTCTGCCAAAGGAGTTTAAGCAGGCGCCGTTATTTTTTGATTCGGGGGAGCTGAAAGCACTGATGCAGGCGTCTTTTTTTGCAAATGGGGCCGGATATCCGCATGAAGAGGAACTGTCACAAGCATTGCATAAGATTAAAGTGTATCACCATCACGAGCAGCGGTCGGGAGCGTTTGAGCGGCAGCTTGACGGGATGGAGGTTATTCCCGCTGCAATGAATCAGGCGGCGAGGCCAATGCTGCAGCTGCTTGAAAAATCAATTGTGGATGAAACGGCTGTGCGCATCCAGTATAAGAAAAGCGATGCAGAGCAAGTGCAGTGGCGGGTGATTGATCCCTATGGTCTTGCTTATCGTTTAAACCGCTGGTATTTGGCAGCGTATTGTTATACTCGCGACATGATCAGGACGTTCCGGGTGGACCGGATTGAGGGGCTGGAGCTTACGGGGCAAGTATTTAAGCGCCCGGAGCATTTTACAATCAAGTCTTATTTTGCACAGCAGCAGACAGCTGTAGAGACAGAGGATTCCAGTGTTGTACGTATCAAAGGAACTGAAACGAGCCTCCGGGAGTTGGCCCAGCACTGGTATTTGCGAAATTGCGTGGTGAACCATCAGGCGGGCCTGTTGACTTTGCAAATAAATAATGGGATTATGCTGGAGTATTTGCCGGCCCTTATCCTTTCCTATAAAAACAGCGTCCACATTCTGGAACCGTCCATCCTTCGTAATGAGATGGTTCACATAATAGCTGAATTATCCAAAAGCTATGGGGATGTGGGGGATGAGGAGCGGCTTGAAACTTTGAAGGAGGACTAAACAGTGAAATCAAATGTAATTGATAAATTGGCTGCACCGGAGACGCTAAGACGTCGACTGATGATATTGGCTGCGATCGATATCATTATGTGTCCGAACGATTGGCTGCGGGTGCATCATTTTCATTCGGGCGACGGTGTCTCCGAGCTCGGAACGATTGATAATGGTGCTGGGGATTTGATGTATGTGGTATTTGCCAATGAGGGCGTCATCATTAAAGGGTTTGATCATGAGTCGCCTTTCAGTCCGCATGCCAGGGATGAATATGAGGTATGGCCGGGTATCTATGAAGGTGCGCCGCAGGCGCTGTTGAACGAACTTGCACAGTTGGAAAACCTCGAATACGAGGAAGTGACGTTTTGCTTATGGCAGGCGGCTGGAGACAATCAGTGGCGCAGCGGCACGGGGGAGCACCCGAACGAAATGGATGACGGCGCTGATTTTTTACTCGGTTATTTATATGAAACTCCAGAAGACTATGCAGAGTGGGCACGAAGCTATTTTGAGCAGGACATTGACATGGAGGCCGTACGCGAAATCTATTCTGGCGCTGCCATAACTGCTGCGCTGATTCATCGACTTGCTCCGGAGCGGGAAACTGCTGAAGCGATAGAAGAACTGATAGAACTGGGAGTGAAAACACAGGCTGAAGACGAGTAGCCCTGTGCCCGCCGTGAAAACGGAGGGACAGGGCTTTTTGTCTGCCAATCAATTGGCTGCATTTCTTTGACGCTTTTGAATGCTGTGGACACCCATAATGACAGCGATCAATTCATAATCGTCAAGCAGGGAGGCGTCATGATTGGTTAAACAGAAGGCACCGGATTGCAACCAATTGTTTGTATTGTAAAAGGCGGCCACTTTCCTTCCTGAATGGTCAAAAATATCATAGGAGCGGGAAAAGGCCGGTGCTTCAATGTAAAACAGTCCTCGCGAGTAGGTGTTGTATTCGTAACGTTTCTCGAATAACGTAAATCGTCTTCGCAGTTCGCCCCAGACCGAACCTTGGCCATCGGTGACTTCCCATCTCATTGAAAAAAATGGAAACTTTCCGCTGCAGCGCAGTTTACCGTTTGCGTCGTATACAGACATTGTGGCAGTCAACATATTTTGCAAATTAATTGTCCCGACGGATGCTCCTGACGCATTCATAATCTGTGTTTCGCCAGCACTAAAAAAGTTGTCATGAAAGTAAAGCTCCATAAGGAGACCCTCCGTTCTTTATCAACGTCATGCAGAAAAGCCGTGAAACAGAAGCGTTCCGGTCACGGCATTATTTATTCATTTGCGTGATTCACGCTTATTTCTATCATAGCAGAAGGCATTACTACATGTCTATAAATTACCAATTTATGGGCTGTGACTTGCCCATGAACTAGCTAAGATTGCAATGTGAAACGTCTACTTAAGGCAACCTTTGCTAGTGTCCCATAGCGATCCGGCAAGTTCCATCGCACCTCTCAGCGTGCGGCGGGGCGATACGTGTTGGCAGTCAACCACACCTGGGGGCATTACTGGTGGTGACTGACAAACCGCCATGTCCCCTTTGTTAAGGTGCTTTCTATTTCGTGGTGTTCGTGGGGATCTTGCGCTAACGCTTGCCACAGCGCTTAAATGGCCTTAAATGACCCATTTTCAACTCTAACGCTTCCCACAGCACTTATTCCCCCCATGGACGGCTAAAATCGTGCGATTTTCTATAAATAAGGTGTCTCAGTTTCGTTAGAATAATTATGGGTCCGGATTTCCCCAAATAGCGCCGCTCATCAGCGTTAGAATTCCACAGGTGCGGTTGCAGGTTGATCCCATTTGCCTTGACCACGGATCATGGCAACCACTGATTTTTAGAAGGAGCCATTTTTTCTGTGTGTTTTAGTGTGTTAGCTTTTATGCAGCGCTAGTGAACGCCTGTCCGGATGAAGTTCACGTATCTCCGCAAATGAGTTGGCCGCGTCTGCCCACGTCCCACGACGAATGAACCCATTCGCGCCTTTCCCCACGTCCCACCGATGAATGAACCCACCCACGCCTGCCGCCCGCCGTGCCCGCCTGTCAATGTCGCAGGTCCTCGGCTCAGCGTATCCTCGCTCGGAGTGGGGCTCGCCCGCGCTTCTCCGTGTTCCTTCCGTGGAATACCGCTGGCAGGCCCTCCCCGACCAAGGTCTGGGAAAAAAACAGACGCAAGTCGGTTTTGAGCGGGGGCAGCGCGATTTATAATAGTAAAACAGGATAATGATAAACGGACAGGAAAGATAGATAAGGGGTGGCATGATGAAGAAAGGCAACAAAATCAGTCTGCTGGCGGCGGTATCTGTACTGACCATTGCATTGGCAGGCTGCGGCGGCGCGGTGAGCGGCTTTACGGAGAAGACAGAGAAATTGGCGATCGGGGCAGGTTCAGGTTCTGGAGAAGTTGCTTCACTAGGAAAAAGCACGTTTAAGGCGGAAGAATTCGACGATATTGCAATTAATGTGACTGCGATGCTAATTGAAGTGGTGCGGAGCGATAATGAATTTGCCGAGTTCGAACTGATTACCGATAAAGCGATTGACAATAAGTTTACTTTTAAAACAGCTATTAAATCCAGGAAACTAACCGTTAAGGTTGACGAAGAGTCAAAGTTTGGCATTATTAAACCGAATAATCAAAAAGGTGAGCGAAGGCTAATCATTTCACTTCCTGACAAGCAGTATGGCAAGGTTGCCATCCAAAGCGATCTCGGGGAAATCTCACTGTCGAGCGTGCATGCAAATAGCACGAAGGTTAAAGTGAATGCCGGTTCAATCATTCTGAGCGGCGGCTCAGGCAAGCTTGAACTTGATGCAGAAGTCGGAGATATTAAAGTCGACAGCGTCAAGTTGGATCATGATCTGCAAGCAAACGTCTCGGTCGGCGACATTGAAATTAAGCTGGACGAACCGCCAGCAGCCGCTGAATTGATAACAAAGGTTGATGTCGGAAAAGTAAAGTTGGATTTGGGGCAGGTTAGCTACAAAGTAGACAAGGGCAGCGAGAAAACGGGATCCATCGGCGCCAAAGGCCCTCGCTTGAAAGCAACGGCCGCAGTCGGAGAGGTTCGTATTTCGGCCAAATAAGACCGCACGTACGCGAACAATTTCATAATAAACGTAACAAGCCGCTAGTTCAGCAACGTCTGAGCTGGCGGCTTTTTTTGATAACAGCCGTATATTTCAAAGCGGATTGCTTCACTTCATCCAAACGATTTACGAATAAACGTTTCCGCTAATCGCTGTCTTGATCATGTCCCAATTGTTTGTTGTCGAACTGGAGAGGGGGGCGAGAGGACAGTTTATGTCACTTTTCCACTTCTAATTGAAAATCATTGAACTGGATTATAATCCACTAAATTCAATATAAAGTATATTATCCTGAAAATTTACTTGTAAATGTTTACTGAATGAATGAAGCGTGTTATATTCTTCTTGTATAAATCTGTTATTCTTGGGATGGGCAAGCAAGTGGGAAAACTGACCCAACAGCGTTCACAGTTGGTACTGTTTCATCTACTACCAGATATAATTCATCTGAGAATTCTTTTGGTGGAGGCTTTTCTATTAATACCCCTGCTGGCACTTTTAGCGGTAATGTAAATACCTCATATGCCACTGAGACAGGATATACTTGGAAATGAAATAGTGCTGGAATAACATACTATCATTATAAAAGAAACGGTATCTACTATGAACTAATTAAATAGTGCTTAACAGAAGGCTTCGGTTATCATGTACCGAAGCCTTCTGTTAAGCATTTCTAAGGTAGAGAGGGGAGAAAATTATTGAGAACAAAAATTCACCCGTTTTACTATCTCGGTGGCTTCATTGGTTTAATACTAGGTTATTTAATATCAAAGGTTTATCAAATTTGGGTAATTGTATATTTAGAAAGAGATTCCCGGCAAGATATATACCCAATATTTTGGGAAGTGGTATATAAGCGGCCTGCTTTATTCACTTTTTGGGTTGTGCTTGTTTTTATTGTTATCTGTATTGTATTTGTTAAAGTGCTATTCGACTATCGCAGCGAAGAAATAGATAAGTAAGCCTTGATATAACTAGGCAAGACAGAAATCCCCTGCTGGAGTTGACGTTGGATCAAAGCCGAAAGTTTTTTTCCTGCGTTTGAAGCGATTCTTGGATGAGTTCAAGCAGTTGCTGTAAAGGGAGGGCTCAATCGAGCATGCCGACTTCATTGCATAATAAATAGAACAGCCTTCCAAATGAGCACGAGTCTGTGCTTTGCCGGTACTGCCAAGCCAGTAGAATTTAGCGTAAAACACAAATTATAAAAGAACGGTATCTACTATGTAACTAGTTAAATAGTATATAACAGAAGGCTTCTGTTATCATGTGCCGTAGCCTTCTGTTAGGCATTTCTAAGGTAGAGAGGGGAGAAAATTATTGAGAACAAAAATTCACCCGTTTTACTATCTCGGTGGCTTCATTGGTTTAATACTAGGTTATTTAATATCAAAGGTTTATCAAATTTGGGTAATTGTATATATAAAAAAAGGTACCCGAATAGATATATACCCAATATTTTGGGAAGTGGCATATGAGCGGCCTGCTTTATTCACTTTTTGGGTTGTGCTTATTTTTATTGTTATCTGTATTGTATTTGTTAAAGTGCTATTCGACTATCGCAGCGAAGAAATAGATAAGTAAGCCTCGATATTACTAGGCAAGACAGAAATCCACTGCTGAAGTTGACGTTGAATCTCATCCTCCGCGCAGTCCCGGAAAGATCCGACTGGAGGATTTCCAAATGTTCAACCAGATGAGTCATTACACGATGGGGCCTTCGCCGATTGGGGCCGGCTCATTGATCGTTTTGGCTGGGTAGAGAAGCTTAACGCGACAAGGACAGCGAGAAAACGGGATCAATTGGCGCTAAAGGCCCCCGCTTGAAAGCAACGGCTGCAGTCGGAGAGGTTCGTATTTCGTCAAAGTAAACTCGCACGTAAGCCAACAATTATAGGATGAAATTAAACAGCCGTTCATTCAGACAATTTCTGAATGAACGGCTTTATTAGATTTGAATGCGCAATGTAGCTGCAGTTCTATAATCTCTGTCAAACTCCTGCAATGACTCTTGTGATGCGTTGACCCAAGACGATATCTTTTCCTTAATTTATGATTTATTAATAGAACTATATTATAATAATGGTAATTAATATAGTAGAGTGACAGATTCAAGGAGGAATGATGTTGCTGCAATCGTATAAAACCTATCCTATGCTGAATCAGCTATCCGCAGAGGAGATTGAGCAGATTCATCTGGAAATCAGAGAAGAGCAATGGTCGTCCGGGCAGCTTATTATGAATCAGGGAGAAATCAGCAAGCGCGTTCATATTATCGTTTCAGGGCAAGCGCGCGTTTTTATAGAGCACGGAACCAAGATAGAATTGGCTTTGCTGGAGAGGGGACAATTCTTTGGTGAAATGTCCTGTTTGACAGGGGACCCGGTCAGTGCCTGTGTCGAAGCGGTCGATCCATTGTTGACAATAACGGTATCGCGCGCCGGGATGATGATGCTGATGGATAAAAACGCTCCATTCCGCAAGCAAATTATCGAAGCGATGATCCAACGCATACAAGCTTCCAACGAGCGGGTGCTGGATGAACATACGAAGAGTCTGCTGATTATGAAGCAGCATGAAACCGAAGAGCAACAACGCTACGGCGATCTGATTGGGACAAGCTCCGCCATGCAGGAGCTGAGAGACAAAATTGCGCAGCTGGCAAAGGAACCAGCGCATCTTGTTATTATCGGTGAAGTTGGCACAGGCAGGATGAGCATCGCCAGAAAGCTTCACTATGCGTCAACAGAAGGCCATTATCCGCTCTTGATTATGAACGGACAGGAGTTCGATTTACCTGACTGGGAGATGAGGACAAGGGCGGCCAAGGGCGGAACGGTTGTCGTTACACAGGCTGAACAACTGCCGCCTGCTGTAGCAAGCGAAATCATGCAATCAACTGCTCAGACCCGCATTATAATGACGGCTTGCCAGCCAATGAACTTGCCGTCTGGCATTCTAAAGCTGACCGTACCTCCCCTTCGCGAGCGAGTTGAGGATATTCCTCTGCTCGCGAAGTATTTTTTGGAGAAAGCGGGAAACGGATCGCCAGATGCTCTAATTTCACAGGACGCACTGAAACTGCTCTCACTCTTCCCGTATTTGACGCGCAATGTGGAGGAACTGCAGCGTATTGTGCAGGATGCGTATATATTAAGCGAGGGGCGTATGATCTACAGCAACCACCTGCGGTTTGGCCGAATTCGGAAGGCTGGAGACAGGCCGACAATTGGACTGGCCCTCGGCAGCGGCTCAATTAGAGGGATGGCTCATCTGGGTGTGCTGCGTGTGCTGGAGAACGAGGGCATTCCGATTGATATGATTGCGGGCACAAGTGTCGGCTCCCTGGTAGGCGGAGCCTACGCCGCTGGAATGCCTGTGGAAGATTGTGTTCGCGTGCTATCTACAATCAGTTGGGGCAAGTTGGTAAGGCCAACCTTGCCTCTACGCTCATTTGTACACAACAGCCCCATGATCGCCTTTATTGAGCAGTACCTTGGCAAGCAATCGATTGAAAATTTGGCAATCCCGTTTGCAGCTGTCGCCTCAGACTGTTCCTCCGGCGAGGCGCATATTATGCGTGAAGGCTCGCTGGCACACGCGATCAGCGCAAGCACCGCCATTCCAGCAATTATGCGTCCTGTACAGTATCAGGGCAAGGCGCTTGTTGATGGCGCTGTCGTTCATCCAGTCCCGGCGGCAATCGTGAAAAGTATGGGCGCTGATATCGTAATCGCGGTTAATGTCTGTGCAGAGTCATTCGTCAAAGGCACGGTCAGGCATTTTATAGATTCATTAATGAATACGATCGATATCATGAGCGCCAAGATGGTGAAAGATGAGCTGCAATTGGCAGATATTACGCTTCGTCCTGACCTTGGTCTGAATCAAATAAGTTTCAAAGATTCCGAGTTTTGTATTGATGCCGGTGAGGCAGTAACGCAAGAAGCGCTTGAAAGCATCAAGCGAAAACTTGTAGAAGTTTCCTGAACGGTTCCTGAACAGTTCTGGATCAGTCATACCGATTTCCTTTCCCCTCGGGTTTCTTGATGGTTAAGTTTAACATAGGAATGTCCATATCTCCATTATGTCAATTGCTTTCAATAAATATTGTGCGCGGCCACTGATTAGATGATTTGTCCATATACCAAGTCATTATCTGCATATGCTTATGGGGGCAGCGATAATATAATTGGAGCAGGCAGAAGGGAGCTTGACGCACGCATACCACAGGGTAATGCAGAGGCGTTCCAGCTGTAAGAGAGACGGCGCTCGGCTGGTGTGACGCTGGCAGCTGTCGTTTTGCAGGATATAGTATGACTGCGTCTCGCCCGGAAATGATGCCCATAATGGGAGGGGAAGGAATATGGACAGAAAACTCGTCCTTATTGGTGCGGGGAGCTCGATGTTTACACAAGGTTTGGTAGCGGATTTATTGCGAAATCCGGGACGTTTCAAATGGCATCTGGCCTTGGTCGATACGGACCCGCAGGCGCTGGATTCCATTGCCAAGCTTTGCCGAAAAATGATTGATGCGAAGCAGGGCGACATTCAACTGACGTTCTCCATCGATCGCCGGGATGTATTGCCGGGAGCAGATTACGTCGTCTGCATGATTGGGGTAGGAGGCCGCAGAGCTTGGGAACAAGACGTGTTTATTCCGCGTAAATACGGTGTATACCAGCCTGTCGGCGATACGGCGATGCCGGGCGGCATTTCCAGAGCAATGAGGATGATCCCGGCGATGGTAGACATCGTGGAGGACGTAAAGAAAGATTGTCCGAATGCTTATTTCTTCAACTATTCCAATCCGATGACGATCATTTGCCGCGCATTGCATAAAGCGACCGGGTTTCCGGTTATCGGCCTGTGTCACGGTGTCCATGACTCGGAGCGCCATGTTGCTGAGTTTGCCGGACTTGACCGCAGCAAGTTTACCGCAACATCTGTTGGCCTTAACCACTTGACCTTTATGTATGATTTTCGTTACGAAGGCCAGGATGCAAAAGCGTTGTTGCGCCAGAAGTATGAAGCGGTGGTTCAGGCAGGTATTGATTACAAGAACATGGGCGTGTTGTTCCGTGAAATGGGGGAGGAGTCTCCGACCATTGCTAACCCGTATTCCTGGACATTTTTTGAGCAGTATGGAACGTATTTGGCCCCTGGTGACCGGCATATCGTTGAGTTTTTCCCAGAGCGCTTTCCAGAGGGGAAATATTACGGGAAGCAATTCGGTATTGACGCCTTCTCATTCGAGCAGGCCATCGCATACGGCGACCGGATTTATGACCGCATGGATGAGCTTGGCCAATCACCTGACCCGCTGCCGGCAGATTTCTTTGAGAAACTTAGCGGTGAACATGAGCAACTGATTGAAATTATTGACTCCATTGAAAATGATCAGCGGCGCATCTATTCCGTCAACATGATGAACAACGGCGCTGTGCCTAATTTGCCGCCTGATGCTGTTATTGAACTTCCCGGCGCAGCCACTGCACGGGGCTTCTCAGCCTTGCAAATCCTTGATTTCCCTGCTAATCTGGCACAGCTGCTTGCCAAGCCGCTTGCCATTGCCGAATTGACAGTAGACGCGGCATTGCATGGTGACCGCCAACTGTTTGTGGAAGCGATATTGCTCGGCGGCTACCTGAATGACCGGGGAGCGGTGGCGTCTATGGTGGATGAGTTGATTCAGGTGCAGAAGCAGTACCTTCCGCAATTTTAATCAATTTTGCGGCTTAAGCGACAGTTGGTGTTTGCTTTGGGAGCAATCAAGCACAGCGATTGGAAATAACCCTGCGAACTCGCTTAGGCGGCAACGCTCATCAAGCGCTGCTTCGCTTATGAGCCCTATAAATTGTATAGACATAGAACCGGCTGCTGCTGAGGCAACGGTTTTTTGTCTTGTACAAACTGCGGATTCCATGGCCAGGTGTGCCATTGTTGGCGCGTAAACTCCTCAAACAGAATTTTCGCGGCCAGACGTTCCGCTATTTGCCGAAAAAACGCCCAAACAGAATTTTCACGGCCACACGTTCCGCTATTGATCCGAAAACACGTCTAAAAACACACTTTTCACACAAATAGCGGATCTGGTGGCCGCCAAAGTTAATTTTTCCTCGTTTTGAGCAAAATAACGGAACGTGTGTCCATTCGCCGCACGTGCCACCCCTTCGTTGTAGGTTTGTCCATTTCGCCGCACGTGCCACCACTTCGTCCTAGGTGTGTCCATTCGTCGCACGCGCCACTACTTCGTCTTAGGTGTGCCATTCAAATCGCTGCTCGAAACGGACTTTCGCTGCTTAAAGTACCCTTTTTGCTTGCTTTTCGTTTACAATATAGCTATGAAGCAGAGAGGGGCAAGCAACCAAAATGACGAACAACAGGCTAGACAAGCAGCTTGAATTTATTATCGAAGTGGACAAGCTGAAAAGTATTTTGCGGCGCTCGAAGCTCGCGGATGGCTCGCGACTGGAAAATGATGCGGAACACACCTGGCATTTGATGATGATGGCTGTCCTGTTGCAGGAACACGCCAATAATAAGGAAATTGACATCGCCAGGGTTGTCAAAATGCTAATGATTCATGACATTGTAGAGATCGATGCTGGCGATACTTTCGCCTACGATACCAAGGGGCACGAAGACAAAGCGGAGCGTGAGCAGCTGGCGGCAGCGCGGCTCTTCGGCTTGCTTCCCGATGACCAGAGGGAGGAATGTCTGGCACTCTGGAACGAATTCGAGCATCGCAACACGGATGAAGCGAAGTATGCCGCCGCGCTGGACAGACTGCAGCCGATGCTGCTTAATTTCGAGAACAAAGGCACATCATGGAACAGCAATGGCATTACCAGCGATAGAGTGCTCGCCTACAATGCTCACATTGCCAATGGCTCGGAGGCATTATGGGAGTACGCACAGGAACTCGTCAGACGAGCAGTCGATAAAGGTTACCTTGAGCGCGGCTCAGATGCATAAGAGCTAGAGGCGTGGGGGGAGCATAAGCGCGGCGTACATTACCGACCGGGAGGGCGACCGTTCTGTCCCGCATGCGCATGCAGCCCGCGCCGAGCGATGGTGCGGCTGTTCAGGCTGCTTGAACAGCAAAACTAATTAGCTCAGCTGATATGCATCCGTTTGGGAATCGTCAATTTAATGTGCGTGCCGATTCCCGGACGGCTGAATATTTCCACGCCATACTCTTCTCCGAAAGCCAGCTTAAGCCGGTCATTGACATTTTTGCTGCCGTACCCGCCGTTGCTGTCCGCCTTCTGCAGCGCATCCACAATTTGCTTCTGGTTCATGCCTATCCCATCGTCAATAACTTCCAGTAGGATGTTGTCGTCCTGGCTCGTTATCCGAATTATGATGTTCAACGCCGCTTCGGTGTTCCAGACGGCATGGTTAATGCAGTTTTCAATAAACGGCTGCAATATCAGCTTGATCGTCTGATACTTGAACAGCGACTCATCGAGCTGGTAATAAATCTGAAACATATCTTTGAATCGCATTTCCAGAATATGAATATAGTGCCGGGTCAGCTCAATTTCTTGACCGACGGAAATGACTTTTTTGCCCTTGTTCAATGACACACGGTAGAACTTGGCCAGATGTGTGACCAGATCATGCATTTGCAAATCCTGATGTTTTAAAGCGAGCGAGGAGATTGCCCCCAGTGTGTTGTACAGAAAGTGCGGGTTGATCTGCGCCTGCAATGTGTTAAGCTCCGCTTCCTTCTGCTCAATTTCCTTCTTGTACACATCATAGATCAGCTCTCTGATTCGATAGGCCATTTTTTTAAACGCGAAAGCTAACTGTCCCACTTCGTCATGACCCATAGGCTTGATTTCAAGGTCGAAATTTTCACGCTCCATCTTCCGAATAAAACCGAGTAAATTTTCGATCCGTTTCGTAAACAGCTTGGATGTCATATATATTAAAATGATCGCCGCCACAATGCTGACCGCTGAAATCATGAACAGTCTGGCTGTTGCATTCTGGGCATTGTTCAAAAAATCATGATAGGGAATAATGGCAACGGTATGCCACCCGTTCATCAGGGCGTTATGCATGACGAGAACTTTCTGGCCATCAACCATGCTGTCATAGCTGGCGGATACCGGAGGAGCTGCATCGGGCGGCTGAGCAATTTGAAACAAGTTGGCTCCAATCCGCTCCTTATCCTTGGTAATCAGAATATTCCACTTTTCATCCACAATGTAAATATCCCTATTGTTATTTTCCTCTTCCATCAGCTCATACAAATCCTGTTCCTTAATATCGATGGTCAAAATTCCGTATGGAAAGTTTAAGCTTAAGTAGGTTAACGATCTCGCCAGTGTAATGACGTTATTGCCTTTGGCGCTCAGATGGACAGGCCCATAAATCGGATAGCCAAGTGGAGTCGTTGCCTCAAGTTGAAATTCCGGGTCCATCTGTTCAAGATGCTTAACATACAAGCCATCTGAAGGCAGTGTCTCGTTGGCGGTGTAGATCGTAATGTTTTCAAGCCCGGTATGCAGCGCAAGCATGCTGGCAATGGTTGTATTAATATAATGATGAGCATCGTAGACCATGCTGTGATTGTCGTATTGGTGGGTAATATAATCCCTGAGCCTAATATCCAAGTAAAACAGGGAAGAAATTTGGGAGTAGGAGTTCAGTTTATTGTCCATATTTTTGGAAAGCTGGTTCAAGGTGTGGTTCATATTGTTGTAGGTTTGCGCCGTTAATTCGGACTTAATAGACTGGTAAGAATACAAAATAATAAATGTTGTCGGAATGATCGCCACGAGTAAAAACATAATAAACAATTTGTCCCGCAAATGCAGATTGGTATTAAATCTCCGCAGCAAGCCAATGACAGGTCGCATCCGCTCAGACTCCTCTACATGCTCTTTTTCCGGTAATCGCTCGGTGTAAGTCCTTTATGCCTTTGAAAGATCGAGCAAAAATAAGACGTGTTGTCATATCCGACACGAGCTGCGATCTCGTGAATTTTCAGCGAGCGATCATGCAACAGCTCCGTTGCTCGGGCCATTCGTTTCTGTGTCATATATTCCAGAATGGTCATCCCGGTTGCTTCTTTAAAAACGGTGCGCAAATAATTGGGAGACAAATAGACGGTTGCGGCGATGTCTTCCACAGTGATGGCGGTATGGAGTCTGGAGCCGATGAATTCAAGCGCTTTGCTGATGACGGCGGAATTGCGGTCGCTCTGCCGGCTGGCGAAGTAGGCGATCGCTGCATGAACGATTGGAACCAAGCTGTCTTGTATGGCTGCAATGGAGTCCAGACTATACAAGTGTGCCGGCCAGTCGCTAGCAAGGCTGCCTTGGTGCTTAAGCTGCTCCTCCATCCGGGGATGATCTTCAAACAATGTATTGAGCAGGTGGATCGCGGAGCGGTATACGGCATCTTTTGTTGGGCGTGCAGCGGTAGCTGCCGCATAATATGCCGCAATGAGATCCACAGCTTTAGCTGCATTCAGCTCCCTGACCGCTCTCAGCAATGGTTTTCCGATATCCGGCATGGTCACCGAACCTGCCTCCTGCGCCGCGGCTGCATGCTGCGTGATATGAGGCAACTTGAGATAGGCAATGACCCGGTTCCCTCCAGCATAAAATTTGAAATCGACCGCTTGTTTTGCCCTGCAGTAGCAGTGTTGTAATTGCTCCAATTGCCCGATGCCGCTGTCATGGCCGATGGTGGCCGTGAAGGAGCAGTGGGCACGGATGAAGGCAAGCAAGTCATGCCACCACTGATCGAGGTCTTCATGCTGCAAGCTTTCACCATAACGAAGAATCATATATTCACCGAGCTTCGTATCAATGACAAGCCCTTTTGTGAGGCTGGAAGCAAGATAATGATGGAGCGCAATGCTCAACGGTTCAAGCCCTGCCGAACGTGTCTGCGGGTTGTCTACACTAACAATTCCAATGTGCAATCCTGCTCCCAGCGCCGTATCCCATTTTAACAACGATGCGAATGTTCTGGATGTTTCCTCCTGCTCCGTTCCCTCAGCCAGCAAGGATGCAAACGATTTTGCGGCCCAGACTGACCTGGAAAGCTGGATTTCCTCGTCCCTGCGGCATTTCGCCTTCACCTTTTCCATCGTATCAGCCAGTTCTTTGCGGTCCAGCGGTTTTAGCAAGTAGCCTGCTGCCTCAATATTAAGCGCTGCTTTAATATAATCAAACTCGTCATGCCCGCTCAAAAACACGACTTTGGTTCGTTCATCATGCTCTTTAATCTGTTTGGCGAGCTGCAGTCCATCCATAATCGGCATTTTGACATCGGTCAGTACAATATCCGGCTGGTAGGCTTTGTACTTCTCAAACGCTTCCCGCCCATTGCGGGCGGTGGTGATAACTTCAATACCCATGGCGCGCCAATCAATGTACAGATGCATCATCTCCAGCTCCAGCCGTTCATCATCCACCAACATAATGCTGTTCATGGGAAGCCTCCTTTTATCAAACACATGGATTTATTAAATCTCTTTTTGTTGCGAGCGGTTACACGTTTCGCTATATCGTCTAAAACGAGGGGAAAGGCCACTTTGGAAGACACCAGATTGTTACGGACCTCGCAATATGCGCGGCACTCACGCGAGCATCTGTCCATCGATCACCAACAGTATACCAATATTGTAAATGAAAAGGCTTTATTTAAAAATGGGGATTCCAATAATCCCGTTGGTTTGCGTTATGAATCGGTGGAATGTATTGTAGCCTATACCATCGACGCTACTTTATAATTCAAATTACTAGCGCTGCAAAATTCAAGAAAATGTAATATCGGCGTGAAGGGGTTCCTAATAAAATCAGAATAGCGAGGTGCTGACATGCATTCGAATACAGGAATGCCCCCTGAGATTGGAGCAGTTTCGATAAGAAGAAGAAGGCTGCTAAAAAAACTGAATAGTCAAAAATATTTGTTTTTAATGATGCTCCCGGCCATTTTGTGGGCGTTGTTGTTTCAATACGGGCCGATGTTTGGCGTGTACATGGCATTTGTCAACTATCAGCCGACGCTAGGCTCGTTTTGGACCAGCTTCTTCCGAAGCGAGTTTGTGGGGCTGGAATGGTTTCGCTACTTTTTTTCGAATGGCGATTTTTACATTGTGATACGAAACACACTCGCTTCAAGCCTGATTACATTACTATTTTCATTCCCGATGCCGATTGTCATCGCGCTTGCGATTAATGAAATCAAGAGCAGAGCTTTCAAGAAAACGGTGCAAACCGTCTCGTACCTGCCTTATTTTATTTCCTGGGTTATTGCGGCGAATATTATTGTGACCATGCTGTCGGCAGACGGTGTCGTCAACAGCTTGCTGAAGTTTCTCGGCATTGTGGACAGCAGCATTCTATTCATGCAGGAGGGCAAATATTTCTGGTGGGTCGTTGCCCTGGGCAATACTTGGAAAGACATGGGCTACAGCTCGATTTTGTATTTGGCGGCGATTTCCGCCATTAATCCTGATTTGTACGAAGCGGCCAAAGTCGATGGCGCCAACCGCTTCAAGCAGATCCGCTATATTACGCTGCCGCATCTTAAGCCGACGATTGTCATTTTGCTTATTCTCGCTTTGGGCGGCATACTGAATGCCGGGTTTGACCAGCATTTTCTGCTCGGCAACTCGATGACGCGAGAATACTCTGACGTATTATCTACGTACTCTTTCCGGTACGGATTGCAAAACGGCATGTTCTCTTATGCGGCTGCTGTTGGCTTGTTTAATTCGGTTGTGGCCTTTATCCTGGTTGTTTTCGTGAACTATTCCTCCAAAAAACTGAACGATCAATCGCTGTTCTAAAGAAAGGAGGCGGCATATGAAAGAGCGCAAGACACTCGCAGAGTCGCTGTTTGATATCGGATTGTATTTGTTTTTGACCGGTATTTTTATCGTTACGTTTTACCCCTTTTGGAACATCTTGATCATTTCGCTTAATGAAGCGACCGATTCGATGCGGGGCAATCTTTTTTTCTGGCCAAGAGAGTTCACATTACAAAGCTATGCAACGATATTCCGCAATGAAGAGCTGTTTGACGCTGTGAAAGTAACGCTGCTCAGAACGGTGGTAGGAACCCCCCTCACTGTGCTGTGCATCGCCATGCTGGGTTATGCACTCAGTAAACGCAATTTGGTAGGCTGGCGTTTCTTCACCCTCTTTTTCATTTTTACAATGTATTTTGGCGGCGGTCTGATTCCAACGTATATGGTCATTCAGGCACTGGGATTGATCGATAATTTCTTCGTCTTTATTTTCCCTGGGTTGATCGGCGTCTTTCTGATGATTTTAGTCAGAACCTATATTGAGCAGTTGCCGGCGGAACTGGATGAATCGGCACGGGTCGACGGCGCCAATGATTTGCAGATTTTTGTGAAAGTGACGCTTCCTTTATGTGTTCCTGTACTGGCGACAATCGGTCTGTTTACGGCGATCGGCCACTGGAATTCCTGGTACGATTCCTATATTTACACATACAAGCCAGAATTGAAAACGCTTCAAGCAGTGCTCGTCCGCATTTTGAATCAATTCCAGACCGGGGCGATGCTGACAGAGGCGCAGCAGTTGGCGGCCAGCGCCAAGCGAATGAGCGTCTCCAGTGAAAGCATTCGGATGGCGGTCACAATGGTGGCTACCTTGCCTATTATTATGGTTTACCCGTTTATTCAGCGCTACTTCATGAAGGGAATGATGGTGGGAGCGATTAAAAGCTGACGCCTGTTCTATAAAAAAATTGATAAGGGGAAGTGATTCCATGAGCCGACCTAGCAAAAGCTGGATGCATGCCGGATTGTTAATGGTAATTGCGGCGTTATTATTAGCTGCCTGTTCAGGGGGAGGAGGCGGGGCGAAGCAGCCTGCGGATTCGACCGGCACGGATAAGCCGTCTACTGCGAAACCGAGCGATGAAGGGAACAGCGGGGAAGATTTGAAACCGTTTACAATCAAGTTTTTTGATCAAAATACGGGAGATAAATTCAACAACCCGGTTGCTCAGGTGATCACCGAACGCACTGGTGTTACGGTCGAAATTCAGCAGCCGACAGGCAATCCTTCAGAGAAGCTCAATCTGATGCTGGCAAGCAATGACCTGCCCGACGTTATCTTGACAGGCAGAGGCAGCGATATTGTTGACAAATACATTGCCGCTGGCGCATTTATTCCACTTGATGATTTGATTGAAGAGCATGGCCCGAACATCAAGAAGATGTACGGTGAAATGCTGAACAAGATCAGGCATTCAGACGGCAAAAACTATTATTTGTCCAACTGGTACGGACTGGACGCTGATCCGGTATTCGGGTTTATGATGCGCAAGGATGTGCTGAAGGAACTGGGCGCGGTCGCCAAAGCAGATAACGGCGAACCGTTCTCTGCGGAGGAGTTCAAGGACCTGCTGGTAGCGTTCAAAGCTAAATATCCGACGATTGACGGCAAGCCAAGCGTTCCGCTGACCATGAACGGGGAAAATATGGGGGCGGTTATGGGAACTTTCAAAGGCATGTACGGCATGAAAAGCTACTACAAGACCGATAACGACGAGTTGAAGCTTGATGTGCGCGATCCTCGCTATCTGGATATGGTCAAATATATGAATAACCTGTTTACCGAAGGGCTGGTCGATACGGAATGGGCAATCAATAAAAACCAGTTGTTCGAGCAAAAAACATCCAGCGGTACCGTGTTCGCTTCCGTGGGCGCGTACTGGGATTTCGGCAATGCCAACAATTTACTTAAAGAAGCGGCTGCGGACCCTGCCAATAAAGAGGAAAGCCAGTTTTACTCCTACAAGGTAGTCGGTCCTGGCATTGATCCTTCCCAGACAACATTCGGGCCGCGCAGCTCGCTCGGCTGGGATGCGATCGCCATCACAAGAGCAAACAGTGATCCGGTTCGTACGATTAAGTTCATCGATTTTCTGGCAAGTGAAGAAGGGCAATATTTGCTGATGTGGGGCGTGGAAGGAAAGCACTGGGATATGGTTGACGGCAAGCGTGTCCCCAAACCGGAGACGATGGAGGGTCTCCAGGCAGACTGGACGGAATTTACGAAAAATGAAGGAGTGCGCAAATGGACCTGGTTTATTAAAAACGGCATGGGTTCAGACGGATCGCCGTATGACATGGCGACCAAATATGAGCGCGATCCAGTATCTGCGCTGGCGCTCAAAAACCTGGAGGACTCGGTATGGGATACATCGCCGTATGACAACCTTGGACCTGATGGCGGCACGCCGGAAGCATTGATTCAACAAAAGGTGAAAGATCTGATGGATAACCACTTTCCGAAAATGGTCATGGCCGGATCGGAAGCGGAAGTCGAGCAGGTTTACAATACGCTGGTCAGCGAGCTGGATAAAGCAGGCGCCGACAAGCTGGAGCAGATTTACACGGCGAATTACAAAGAAAGATTGTCATTGTGGCAGTAAACAAATGATCATTATTTCACTTCTATACAGATGTACCTGCCCTATGTAAAATGGTGGGGGAACTGCCCGGGCGGTACTCCAGCTGCAGCTGCGGTGCCGCTACTATGCAGGGGAGGTTAGAAGCGATGACGAATCAAGCAAGCTTGAACAACAAGGTGAGTCTGGAGCGCGCGGAAGAGGGATTTGAACTGCGCAGCGGAGGCCTGCTCATTGCAGGCGATTTAAAGGAAGGCAGCTACCGGTATGAATGGGGCGGCGAAGTCATCATTCGCCGCGCCCGTACCGAGTTTACTGCGGACGGCGCATCCTATGCTGTCACATTCGCCGCAAGTCATGAGCTGTCGCATGCATGCGGCATAGAGGATGCATTCGGGAGCGGTATGGAGGTTCAGGTGGATCATCGATTCTCTTCCGGTCTGACGCTGACCAACACGTTTCGAATTTACGAGGGGCTGCCGTATTTTCTTCTGCAATCGGCAGTACGGCATGCCCAGCCGGTGCGCAGCAATCGGATTGTGCCGCTGACGGTGAAGGAGGCAGATGGCGGGGAAGTGGCGTTCCCCGGCGAAGAGGCGCCGTTATCGTTATTCGTCCCCTTCGACAATGACAAATGGGTGCGTTATGGGGCCAGACCGCTGGAGGAGGCGATTGAAAGCTATGAGGTCGGCGCGCTGTTTGCTCCCAGAGGAGGCGACAATGCGCTGGTTGCGGGCTCGCTGACCCATGATGCCTGGAAGTCCGCCATTCATTTCACCGGATCCGGATCGCAGGTCAGCGGCTTGACCGTCTATGCCGGCGCCGCAAGCGAGCTGACGAGGGATACCCTCCCGCATGGGGAGCTTGTCGGCGAGGATATTCGCTCGCCATGGATGTTCGTTGGCAGCTTCTCTGGCGTAGAGGAGGGGCTGGAGGCATTTGCCGATGCCAATGCGCTGCTGGTTCCTGCGCTACCATGGGAAGAGGGGGTGCCCTTCGGCTGGAACAGCTGGTCGGCCGTCGGAGGGAAATTGACGAAGGATACCTATACGGCGGCTTCCGATTTCATTAAGGACCGCATTCAGGACCATGGATTTCATAATGAGGGCATCGTCTATATTAATTTCGATTCGTTCTGGACGGGTCTGACGGAGGAAGAGTTGGCTCAGGCTGTGCAGCATGTGCAGGACAATGGGCATCGCGCAGGCATCTACTGGACGCCATTTGCCTTCTGGGGGAACAAACCCGAGCAGCTTGTAGAGGGAACGAACGGCCAGTATCGCTATATTGATCTGCTCCTGAAGGATGGGGAGGGCAATGTGCTGCCTGATCTAGACGGAGGGCTTGCCATTGATCCCACCCATCCGGGCACGCTGCAGCGAATCGACTGGCAGGTGGAGATGTTCCATCGGTTCGGCTTTGAGTATATCAAACTCGACTTCATGGGACATGGAGCATTGGAGGGACAGCATGCCGCCGAGCATATCCATACGGGCGTGCAGGCTTATACTTATGGCATGAATTATTTACATCAGAAGTTAAGCGCTTCGCCAGCGGGACGCCGCATGTTCATCAATCTGTCTATCGCACCGCTGTTCCCTTATCACTATGCCCACAGCCGCCGCATCTCCTGCGACGCCTTTGCCAAAATCGAAGATACCGCGTATATGCTGAACGCCCTTACCTACGGCTGGTGGATTCATCAGCGGCTGTATGCGTTCAATGATCCTGATCACACGGTTCTGTTCAAGAGCTTCAACCAGGAGCCGGTAACCGAAGCGGAAGCACGCAGCCGTTACCATGCTTCGGCCATTGCCGGAACGGTCATGCTGCTGGGGGACGACTTTCGGCTGGAGGAGGCAGCGGAGCGGGTGGCGGCCGTTGCTGCAAGCGAAGCGGTCAATGAAATTGCCCGCGCCGGCGTCACGTTCAAGCCACTCAGGCTGTCCAGCGGGGATGAGGCATGCGATGTCTTCCTCCGCCGAAGCGCAGACGGAAATGCGGAGTATGTGGCTGTATTCAACTATACCAAGGAGTCTGCGGTCAAGCCCATTCCTTTGAGCTTGCTCGGCAAGAGCGGGGAAGATGCGGGTGACGGCGAAGGTGGGGATGAGGCGCCAGCCGTATTCCGCAATGTGCGGACAGGCGAGGTTTACAGAACGACGGAAGACGGAGTGCTTCATATTACGCTTGCAGCAATGGATTCGGTCATTTTGCAAGTGGTTAGCCAATAATTGCGAAGACAGTAGCCGAGACGAGCGGCAAAGTATGATTTATCGTACCAATCGGTCGGAACGCGAGCCAAGTGGCGCATGCTGCATCCTGCAGACGCACCTTTTTCACCGCCCTTCTATAAAAGCGTGGTGAAAAAGGTGGTTTAACAAATGCTCAGCGCTAGAGGGCCACTCTGACCATTTGCCGGACACAGGAGCGCTTATTTGTGACAAATGGGCCGTTCTGAAGCTTATGCCGGACACAGATGCGCTTATTTGCAAGGAATCGACTGAAATGGAGGGCTTTTTGGGCCAATAGCGGAACGTGTGTCCGGCAAACTGTCCAAAAGGCCCTAAAAACCATAAATAGCGGAACCTCTGTCCGGCTAGCTCACTGTGACTCGTATAAACAAGCATACTCCTGGTGAGTTCGAAATCAGGGGGCACCAGCGACCATCCGGTCGAGTTTTGTCGGAGCACTCAAGCGCGCGATCGACGGAAGCTTGACTTGCCTCGGTCAGCTTGATGCTGTGTAGCAGTTGGCGAATTGGGCCAGGGAACTACCGGGAGGTGATATCGCAAACCTGTATGAAAGCGCAATCATTATGTATGGTGCGTTAACAATGAGATCGTTCGGCAAGGAGTGAGAGGTTGCTGGAGCAAGATTCGATATCGAAATGGAGGGATCAATTTGAGAAAGGAAACGCCTTTTTTCACAAAAATGTTATCCGCCCTGTTATCTTTTGTTGTGCTGGGATTTCTGCTGCTGCCTTCGACCGCATATTTGAACGAGGGGGGAGAAGGTGGCGATAACAATGGAGATTTCGTATCCTATGAAGCCGAGGATGACAACAATGGAGATTTCGTATCCTATGAAGCCGAGGATGACAACAATGAACTGTCAGGCCATGCCGCCGTCGCGGAGTGCAGCGGGTGCTCAAATGGCCATAAGGTTGGAGGGATGTATAATGGCAGCTCGCTGCAATTCAATGATGTAACGACAGAGGAAGCCGGATTCTACCGGATCAAAGTGCACTATGCTTCCCAAGATGCGCGATCCTTCTATATTAAAGTAAATGATGGGGCAGGGGAGCGGTTCAACCCGCCGCCGACAGCCACTTGGGATACGGTCAACGCATTCGAAGTAATTATGGAGCTGCAGCAAGGAAGCAATTCGATCGTGATCTATGACAACAACTGGTATTCTCCGGATATCGATAGAATTGAAGTGAGCCGCCAGCCGGTCGAAGACGGCGGGAACGGCGGCGGGGAGAATCCTGTAACTGAGACGGGATATGAGTTTGAAGCGGAAGCGCCCGGCAATACGCTGACAGGCAATGCTGAGGTGAAGTCATGCGGTATCTGCTCCGGCGGAGCGAACGTAGAAGGACTGTATGAAGGTTCATCCCTTGCTTTCAACGATGTTACACTGCCTGCTGCAGGCGATTACAAACTGATCATTCATTACATTTCCGGCGATCCGCGGCCGATTCACCTTGCCATTAATGGCGGGGACAGCGACAAATATGATCTGCCTGCTACAGCTGGCTGGAATGCGCTAGGCACCTATGACATTACGGTCAGGCTCAACGAAGGGAACAATACGCTGATGTTTTCGGATCAGGATTGGTATTCCCCGAACATTGATAAAATCGTTCTGGTCCCGATTAAGATGAGCTACGAGGCGGAGGCGCCGGACAACGTGCTCACAGGCAATGCCTCTATCTCAAATTGCAGCGTTTGTTCCAACGGGAAGAAGGTGGGCGATCTTTACGGGGACAGTTCACTGACGTTTAACAACATCCACGTATTTGAAGCAGGAGAATATGAGATCACAATGCATTACATTTCCGGCGATCCCCGTCCGGTGCATGTTGCGGTGAACGGCGGGCAACCGGAGAAGTTTGAGCCGCCGGGCACGGGAAATTGGGATACGCTCGGCAGCTTTACCTTTAGGCTTGAATTGGCCGAAGGCAGCAACACATTGACCTTCTCGGATCAAAACTGGTATTCCCCGGATATCGATCGGATCGAGACAAGCCGACCGTCGGGAGGCGGTCCAGGCACAGGCGGGGGAGAAGCCGGCGATATCGGCAGTCTCATAGACGAGTCCAGCTATGGTGTGATAACGATAGCGAAGCACCAGCATGGCGTCCGTCTGACTCACCCGGACTATTCGATTACTTATAATACAAACAACGGACTGGCAGACTATCATCTTGCCGGCAAGGCAGCCATCAAAGGCGTGTACAGCAGTGTTAAGCTCGACAACAATGAGCTGGAGAGCAAGGTCTATTCCAGTCATGCCTATGATATGGATGCGGTCACGGTGCTGAATGACGGATACGGATCAGGGATCAAGTTCTCCATTATAAGCACAAAGGCCGGTCAGCCTTCAATCGAACAAAGCTATTATTTATACGATCGTCAGCCGTATTTCCTCAAGCAGGATGAAGTGAGCGTCGGTACGGGCGAGATTGCAACGAATTATATCGCCCCACTGGCTGTCAATACGGCAGGTGGAATCGATGTCGGCAGCTATACGGACAGCCGTGTGCTGATTGCGCCATTTGACAATGACCAATGGTCGACCTACCAGTCGCGGACAATGAACACGCCTTACAACAACCAGTTATATGAAAGCTCGGAGCTGACCGCGTTCTTCGACAATACGAGCCGCAATGGTCTTGTTATCGGATCGGTCACGCATGATACATGGAAGACAGGAATCTACTGGAGCGGCAGCAACGACCGGGTCAATACGCTCCGTGTATACGGCGGCTATTCGAAAGTCACTTCTACCCACGATACGGTGGAGCATGGCAAGGTGAGCGGCAGCACGATTGCCTCTCCGCGAATCCTCATCGGCTATTTCTCTGATTATCGCGACGGACTGGAGACATACGGCAGCGCGAACGCTGTGCTGACTCCTCCGCTTCCATTCGGAGAAGGCATCCCGCAGGGCGTTCCGGTCGGCTGGAACAGCTGGGGGGCATACGACTCTACGCTGAACTATGAACAGGTTGTCGATGTTTCGAATTATTTTAAGGAGAAGCTGCAGCATAACAATTTTAACAACGAGGGAACGATCTATATCAATCTGGATTCCTATTGGGATATGTTGACCGATGAACAGCTAAGACAAGCGGTCGAATTGATTCACGACAATGGCCAGAAGGCGGGTATTTATTGGGGACCGTTCGTTTTTTGGGGCGATGATATGAATTGGGTTGCAGACGGGACGAACAATCAATATACGTTTGGCGACCTTGTACTGAAGGATGCGGACGGGAATATACTGCCGACACTCAGCGGTGCCTATGCGCTCGATCCGACGCATCCGGGTACTCAGATGCGAATTCAGCATTATATCAACCGTTTCAAAAATTATGGCTTCGAATTCATTAAGTTGGACTTCCTCACGCATGGCTCGCTGGAGGGCGATCACTATGACCCGACGGTGCATACGGGAATTCAGGCTTATAACAAGGGCATGGAATATGTAGTGGAGCAATTAGATGATCAAATGTTCATCAGCGCCTCTATTGCGCCGCTCTTCCCAAGCCAGTATGCGCATAGCAGAAGAATTTCGTGCGATGTGGACGGCTCGCTGTCGCTTACCCAATACCAGCTTAACAATCAGACTTACGGGTGGTGGCAGAACGGAACGATCTATCATTATACTGATCCGGACTATATGACGCTGAAGAAGGGCGGCTCCTACAATGCGGCCCAGACGAGGGTGAATGCGGTAGCCATCTCTGGCACCTTGTATTTAAGCTCGGATGATGTTCGCGATGAGCAGGCTCGCGAGTATATGGAGGCGCTGCTGACGAACCCGCGTATCAATCAACTCGCATTGAAGGGCAAGGCATTCCGTCCAGTAGAGGGCAATACGGGCACAGGCGCTTCGGATGTGTTCGTATTGAAGGAGAATGAGGTTTACTATATGGGTGTGTTCAACTATACGAACACTCCTGCCGACAAGACGGTCAGTCTGGAGCGAGCGGGCATTCCTTCCGGACAGGTGCGCGTCACCGATCTGTGGACAGGGCAGTCCTTCGTGGCCAGCGGTACCATTCAGGAGGAGCTCGAAGCAGCGCAATCGAAGCTGTACCTGATCGAGCGGGTCAACCCAGCCGGTCCAGGCGGTCCTTCCGGACCGGGGCCGGCAGTCGGACCGGATGGTGACAAGGGGACAGAGGATAAGACGGAGAGCACGCAGCCGGAGGGAGATACCGGGGCATTAGGGAAGCTTCCGCTTGGCCTGGCTGCTGGAGCTGGCAAGACGGCGGATTTGACGAAGGCGCTGGTTCTGGAGAAGACGCCGAAGAAGAGCAGTCTGCTGGGGCAGCGTGACGAACAAGGTGTCCTGGCCTCCCTCGATGCTTCGCTTGTACGAAAGCTGCTCGCGGAGGCAGGGAATGACAACGAGCGCTATGCGCTTTATGTCCCGCTATCCGCACAGGAGGAAGGGCTCTTGCTGACCATCGGCAAGGATGCCGTCGCCCAGTTGCTGGAGCATGGCGGTGAACAGCCGCAGCTCTTGCTGCTCAGCGGCGCCGGCAATTACAGCCTTCCGCTGCTGGCGCTGCCAGAGGGTGCGGAGGAAATCCGGATCGTCATCCGCAAGGAGCACGCACGACCGTATGAAAGCCGTGTGCCTGCCGGCTTCAAGGCGTTGCAGGCGGTGAGCTTTGCGGTGACCTATACAGACAGCGAAGGGCGAGAGCAAGCCGTTGATTCGCTCGGCCGCTATGCGAACCGAACGGTGGCGCTGGCAGGCGGCCCAAGCACTGCCGAGCAGGGGCAGCCTGCCGCTGTCTTCGCAGCGCGGGTCGGCAGCTCCGGCCAGCTGATTCCGGTGCCGACTCGTATTATCGAGCAGCCTGACGGCAGCTATCATGCGGTGATCAGCCACAGCGGGCATGGCGTATACGTCCTGCTCGAAGGAGGGGCGACATTCGCCGATATTCAAGGCCATTGGGGCCAAGCGCCTATTGAGGCGCTCGCCTCCAGAATGGTCGTGCACGGCAAGTCGGCAGTGGCCTTCGATCCTGCCGGGGCGGTGACCCGGGCGGAGATTGCCGCACTGCTCATGCGTCTGCTCGGGGCGGATACCGCCCTTGATGCACCGAGTTTCGCCGATGTGGAGGACGGGAAGTGGTACAGCCGGGACATCCGGATGGCCGCAGCGCTTGGGCTGGTGTCCGGCTACGAGGATGCCTCCTATCGGCCCGAGGCATCGGTAACCCGTGAGGAGCTGGCCTTGATGCTGGAGCGGGCGATGCGGCATACGGGGCTGACGGCGGCCAATGGCGGAGATGCCGAGCGTGCGGCGGCGTTGTCAGATCTGAGCGAGGTGTCGTCGTGGGCGACCGATGCGGTACGAGCGAGTATAGCAGCCGGCATTATTCAAGGGGATGACAAGGGGCGCATTCGACCGGCGCATGACGTCAGTCGGGCGGAAGCAGCAGCGATGCTGTATCGGATGCTGCACGCCTTGGCGCTAATCGATTGATTAGCAGTCGGCAGACTGTCTAGCAGAGTTTCAGACTTAGAAGAGGGTACAGTGTTCCTGCCCGGGGACCTGTATCCTCTTTTCTCTTATTCTCCGTCTCCTCCCGCAGCCTCGGGAACAGCATGTTTTTTGTAAAATTATACCGTATCTATTATGTTCCTATGAATCAAAATGGTGTCCTCGATACAAAAAAGTGCGTTCTATTCAACTGCTGCGCGCGTCTCTATAATGAAAAGAAAATGTGAAGAGAGGTGTAGTATGACAGATTACAAGCTGGTTTGGGGCGGCTGGACTCTCTCATGGGGCGAAAGACTGGCAGTTAAAGCGGAGTGTGAAATACTATCCGCTCATGCAGCAGATGATTCGTCCCAGCTGAGCCGGCAATCCCCTTGGGAATGGTCGCTTACACCAGGAATACAAACTGCCCGGACAATCGTCCGAGATATCGGCGTGCTGCTCGCAGCGGTCCGGGTACGGCTTGGCGCTGCAGATCATCTTGAAATTTTACTCCATAATGTAGAGGCGAGTCTGGCGCTTTCGGGCAGGGAAGCCGCCTTGCCCTTATCCAGCATTAAGGCAAGTGGGGATGATGCTCGCAGCGAGCTGGCCGTTCAAGCACAACAAATCGGGGCAGCAATGACAACCTGGCTTAGAGAGGATGCCGTAAATGATGTCGCGATTAGCCGCTACGGTCTGGCAGCTCTAGGTCAGCTGGAAATTCGGAGCCGCTGTGAGCAGCATCTCTGGACGCCGGAGGCGGCCCGGCTCATCATGGGCCCAACTGGAAGCCCGCTCGTCATGCAGCTTTACAATGAATTTCTTCATCAGGTCATTCTCCTTAGAGATGCGCTGCTGCCCTTTGCCAATTGGCAGGAGATTCCATTCCTGATGGATAATGCAGAGGAGGTCAGGGTCAGAGGGATGCGCTGGCTGGAGCAAGGGAGGCAGCAATTTCTAGTCAGACTGCTGACTGGCCAAGTCCCGCATCGAGCCATTGTCCGTTTCGCCCAGGAGGTGCTGAATACAACGCTCGGCAGCGTAGGATACGGCTTTCAATATCGATTGGGTACGGTGCTCCCTGCTGCACTTGGCATACCGATATCCGCAGCAGCTTCCCCTCGAATACTGCTGCGCTGGCATCCGGTATTGACCGTTAAGACCGCTGCGGGGGCGGAGCCGGAAGAGGCCGTCTTTGAATATGAGCTGGACGATTACTATTCTGCCGCCTCCATGCTGGCAACTACGTTGTCAAGCTCCGCTTTGGAGCCTCAACTGCTCGCTGCTAATGAAGCCCGGCTCGTAACCGTTGAGCGAGAGTCGAGCGGCATGATCCAAGCGATGGAGCCGTCTACGGAACGAGTCATTCAGCTGCGGCTTAGGATGATTGCAGACGGGGAGATTAGGGAGGTCGATCTGGGACAGGCCGCGAGAGGACATCGCTATCTGTACCGGATTCAAGAGCCTGCGGCACATAGCGAATTGCCGATCGTATCGGACGATGGAGAAGAAGCGGCGGAGCAATCTGTTCATGCCGATTGGCTGCTGACGCTGCCGGGTCTGCAATCTGCAGAAGAAGGCATCTATACGATCCGTACAGCCGGGAATCCCCTCGTACAATGGATGCTGCTAGGCAAACTCTACCCGGAAAATGTGATTGCGGCGGGTGAAATGAAACTGAAGATTAGCTATGCGGCAGCTAGAGGGCTCGGCAAGCAGTTTGGCGCGAAGTTTATAATCGAGGGGTGAATAGTCAGATAGAGGACGAACCCGCCGAGGCAGCACCGTGCATTCCTTCCTCGATGCTATCCAAATAGTCTGCGCCGAAATTGCACAGCTCTTTAAGCATTGGCACCAGTCGCTCGCCAAGATCCGAAAGGAGGTATTCGACTTTTGGCGGCGCAACAGCATAAACCTTACGGATAATAAGACCGTCTCTTTCCAGCTCTCGCAGCTGTAAAGTAAGCATCTTTTGTGTTGTTTCAGGCATCAGCTTTTGCAGTTCATTAAAACGGCATACCTTTTTGGAAAGGTAGCTGAGGATGAGCACTTTCCATTTGCCGCTGATCAGTCCTAATGTAACTTCAGAGGTACAGGTGAATTCCCTGCCTCTGAATTGAACTTTCTGAAAGGGTATCATAGCAGGTCCTCATTTCATTGAATTTGCCGGAATGGCCACCGGGCATATGGCATTCAAGCTTCATGTTTTAAATCCGATTTTTCTTCCCGGTTCACTTTATTGTATCGCAAAGGAGTTTACAAGACAATGAAAAAGCCATTTTATAATTTGCTGGTACTCGCAGCCTTGCTGCCTGCGCTAATGACCACAGCCTGCTCTGGAGGCGGTTCTAATGCAAAGCCCGTTTCTCCCGAGCCGGCATCGACCTCCACCGAGCACGCAGGCAATAAGGCAGGCGCCTACCCGCTTCAAACAGATCAGCAGCTCAGCTACTGGCTGCTAAGCCCTTCCACCTTGAAAGCGAGCATTAACGATGTCCCCTTCTATGAAGAGTGGCAGCAGCGCGTCGGTGTCCGCATGCAGTTCTCTGAAATATCTCCCTCGCAGGCAAAAGAAGCATTCAGCACGATGCTCGCCTCCGGTAATTTTCCGGATATTATTGAATACAACTGGCTGAACGGCATCTCCGGCGGACCGGAAAAAGCGCTTAGCGACGGTTATATTTTACGGCTGAATGATCTGATTGATCAATACGCGCCCAACCTGCAGCGGTATTTGCAGCAGCATCCTGAGCTGGACAAGCTGATTAAAACCGACAATGGCGATTACTACGTCTTTCCGTTTCTTAAAGAAGGCGGCATGACGCAGCAGTGGGCCGGTCCCGTACTGCGCAAGGATTGGCTGACAGAGCTGGGGCTGCCGGTGCCTCAAACCATCGACGATTGGCACACGGTGCTGACCGCATTCAAATCCCATCAGGGCACCACAGCCCCGCTGGCGTTCAGCAGCCAGACACATCCGCTGCAGGGGTTTCTTGACGGTGCTTTTATCGGAGCTTTCGGCGTTATTCGCGACTTCTACGTGGATGACGATGGCCATGTCAAATACGGGCCGCTCGAACCGGGATACAAACAATTTTTGACGACAATACGCCAGTGGTATGCGGAAGGACTGATCGACCGGAACTTTACGCTAGCCGACCGCAAGGCACAGGACGCTCATATGACTTCGTCAACAGCCGGCGCAACGGTAGCTTCCGGCGCCACAATCGACCGCTGGGAGCAGGCGCTTACCGCCAAAATTGCCGATGCGGCCTTCGTATTCGCCCCTTACCCGGTGTTGAACAAAGGCGATAAGCCCAAGTTTGGCCAATTTGCATGGCCTTACGGTGCGGAAGCTTCGGCAGCGGTAGCTGCGACGAGCGCCAATCCGGAGCTTGCAGTTCAGGTGCTGGATTATGCTTACGGTGAGGAAGGCTATCTGCTGTTCAATTACGGCAAAGAAGGACTGTCCTATACTTTGCAGGATGGCAAGCCTGAACTGACAGCGCTCATTACGAACAATCCTGACAATCTTTCCTACCTGGAGGCACTGGGCATTTATACGCATACGGTGAATCCCGGCCCTTATGTAGGGTCGCGAGAGCTGATCGACAATTTGGCCGTTACGAATGAGGATCACAATTATGATGTCTGGATTACCGATAACCTGCAGCATGTGCTGCCGCCAGTGACGATAGCTGCGGCGGACTCCAGCGAATACGCCCGTATTATTAATGATGTCAATACGCTTGTAGACGAAATCACACTCAAAATTATAATCGGTACGGAAAGCATCGATGCCTACGACAAGCTCGTTACACAATTAACACAATTAAATATTAATCGGGCTATCGAAATTCAACAATCGGCATTTGATCGCTATCAACAAAGGTAGGGAATAATGTGCGCAGAAGAGAAGCTGCTCTAACCAGAAAATCTCGTCTCTCACTTGATTTTGCCCGCAATAAAGTACTCTACCTGATGGCCTTGCCTGTCGTTGTATATTACCTAATCTTTTTTTACTGGCCCATGTACGGTGCTGTTATCGCTTTTCAGAATTACTCGCCCCTTAAGGGCGTTTGGGGTAGCGAATGGGTCGGTCTCAGTCATTTCATGCATTTTTTTAACGGTCATTATTTCTGGCGGCTGCTGCGCAACACCTTGATGCTCAGCCTCTACTCCCTGTTGTTTGAGTTCACAGCACCGATAATATTGGCTCTGCTCCTGAATGAGATACGCCATAAATTTTTGAAAAATCTGGTCCAAACAATTTCATACTTGCCGTATTTCGTCTCTCTTATCGTTGTATGCGAACTGGTCAAGGTGCTGACAGGAAGCGGCGGGCCGATCAACCTGCTGTACAGCTACGTATCCGGGTCAAGTGGACTGGATATGCTTCAGCAGCCGGAGCTATTTCGGAGCATCTATGTTTGGTCGGAAATATGGCAGCGAGCCGGTTGGGAATCCATCATTTATTTGGCGGCATTAACAGGCATTTCTCCTGAGCAATATGAGGCTGCCCGCATAGATGGAGCCGGCCGGCTGCGCCAGATCTTCAGCATTACACTCCCTGGGCTGGCTCCTACAATTATTATCATGCTTATTTTGAGGCTCGGGTACCTTCTGGATGTCAGCTATGAAAAAATTGTGTTGCTATACAGCCCTGTCAACTATGAAACGGCGGATGTCATCTCCACCTATGTGTATCGTAAAGGTCTGATCGATAATGACTGGAGCTTCAGCTCCGCCGTAGGCTTATTCAACTCGATCATTAATTTGGCGGTGCTCGTGCTGGCAAATGCGATTAGCCGTAAATTCAGCGGGAAAAGTCTATGGTAAAAGGAGGCCTTGGCATGAGGAGGATACGGATGGGGTGGTCTGAGCGGCTTACTGTCGTGTGCTTGGGCGTCATACTGACCTTAATCATAACAGCGACCGTGTATCCGCTGCTGTATGTATTGTTCGCTTCATTCAGTGACGGCGATCGGCTGCTTGCCCATCAGGGTCTGCTGTGGAAGCCGCTTGGATTTGTCACACTGTCCTATGAGCGGGCGCTGGCTAATCCGGCCATCTGGGTCGGCTACGGGAATACGATAGCGCTTGTCTGCGGAGGACTTATCCTCAACCTGTCTCTGACCGTGCTGGGCGCTTATGTACTGTCACGACGAAATGTGTTGTGGAACAAAATGCTAATGGTGTTTGTCGTGGTGACGATGTTCTTCAGCGGCGGCATGATTCCGTTCTACCTGATCGTCAAGCAGCTTGGCTTGATCAATTCGCTCTGGGCACTCCTTCTGCCGTTTGCCATCAAAACCTTTCATCTGATCATTATGAGGACGGCTTTTCTAGCGCTGCCGGACAGTTTGGAGGAAGCTGCTCAAATCGATGGGGCCGGCCATTGGACGATGCTACTGCGCGTTGTCATTCCGCTGTCCATGCCTGTCATCGCGGTCATTATGTTGTACACGGCAGTAGACAAATGGAACATGTGGTTTTTCCCTTCCATGTTTATTCAGGATCGAATGCTCTACCCGCTGCAACTGGTGCTCAGGGAAATCTTGATTTACAGCCAAACGGATGCCATTTCCTCAGGAGCCAGTACAGGCGAAGCGCATAAGCTGGGTGAGACGATAAAATATGCCACGATTATCATCACTACTGTACCTGTATTATTCGTGTACCCGTTCCTGCAGCGTTTTTTTGTCAAGGGCGTTCTTGTCGGTTCTATTAAAGGATAATAAGAGCCAGGCTGGTAGCCGGAACCCGTTCTGCGCCTGGCAATTGAACTCGTTACGCGCGACTTAGCCGTCATTGGCGCAAGGACCGGCCTTCCGCATCGTCAAGAAGCTGAGCGGTGAACAAAGGTTTAAAAGCTTAATACTTTAATCCAAAGCCTGCCCTTCGCATGATGTGGGGGCAGGTTTGCGTTGTCTGGATTGGTCAGAGAGGGGGAACAGGCAGTGAGACAACGTGGATTTCATGGCCGCCAACCGTATTGTACGTTATAATGAAAGAGAAGCAGGTCAAGTGAAACGACGACGTGTCTTAGGAGTGAAGCGCGAATGATAATAGATGACCATCTTTTATTATGGAACAAGTCGTTATTGCAAGTAACGGATGTGCAGCGCATGATACTGCTGCCAGGGCAAGGACCGTATCTCTGTGAAATGACAGCGAGCACCTTTCTTTATACGATAAGCGGGCAGGCCCACATAGCTCTAAACGGGAGGGGCTATCAGGCGGATAGCGGCTATATGCTGCATACAGGGAAAGGGGAGCGGCTTCATATCGCTGCCGTTCATGGCGACCTGGAGTATTATCTCGTGATGTACAAGGCGAAGATTTCAATGCCCAACAGCCAGCATTTGATCGAGCTTTTGGAACGCACAAGGCCATTCGATGTCCGCTACGGATGCAAGCTAATACGGCCTTTGCCAATCGTTGCTGCGTTGTCGCGGATGGAGGCGGATTGGAACCGTCCGAGCAAACTGGACAAGCTGCGGGTGAAAGCATTATTTTATCATCTGGTCTGTGAGCTGATGGATCAGCTGAAGGAAGTATGGGGACAGGATGAGACGACAACAGATCCGCTGCAACTGGCCATGCGCTACATAGAAGATCATCACAATGAGCCGATTACAGTGGAAAAGCTTGCCGTGCTGGTCAAGTGCAGTCCAAGGACGCTTCAGCGCCTGTTCAAAAAACAGCTCGCCCAAAGTCCAATCGACTATTTGCTGCAGGTACGGATCGATAAAGCGAAGCAATTGCTCGTCAATTCGGATGCTGGTTTGCGCCAAGTGGCTGAATTAATTGGCTATGCGGACAGCTATTATTTCAGCCGTATTTTCAAAAAAATAACAGGCTTATCCCCCAGCGCATTCAAGGAAAATGCACGATCCAAACCGCAATCAACCGGTTCGGCGGATCAAACGGGCATCATGAAGTTTTCAAATGAGAATTATTATCATGAGAAAAAAGAAAATAGAGCAGCAGGTGAACCCTTTATTCATTCCTTCAGCCTTATTCCGCATTTGCAAGGCAAGCTGCTGCTTGGCAGCCGTCCGAAGTCAATCGCAGTATTGGATGCGCAGTTTATGGATCATCTGCTGGCGCTGGGCGAACGACCGATCGGCAGTGTTGCGACCAGCGGCGATTTGATGCAATTTCCTGATTATTTGTTCAGCTATCTTCGTGGTGTGCGAATACTGGGAACGAAGGATGAAGCCGATGTGGAGGCTGTGCGTGCGGCGCGCCCGGATCTGATTATTTGTACGGAGTTTCAAATGAAAATATACGGTGATCTGCAGCAGATTGCTCCGACACTGCTGCTGGATAGAAATGAACCATGGCAGAAGACATTGGAAACGATGGCCAGGATCGTCGGCAAGGAACGCGAGGCGGAGCAGTTGCTGCTGGATTTTCAAGACAAAACGCACAAGCTGCGCACCGAACTTGCTGAAAAACGCAAAGGCCAAACCGTGACGATGATTCGCCCGCGGGGTCATAATATTCGGCTGCATACGAGCATGCATCGCACCGCATCTATTTTGTATAAGGATCTCGGATTGACACCGCCAGTACAAACGCTTCATCTGCGACATACGAGTGCGATGATTTCACTGGATGCCTTGTCGGAACTGAATGCGGATCATTGTTTCGTCTTAACCGATGATAGCTTGCGGGGAATGACGGAGGCGCTTGAGCGGACCGCTGTCTGGAAAAATCTCCGCGCAGTCAAGGAGCGTCATGTGTATCATGCCAATACAAGCATGTGGATCGCCTACTATGGGCCGATAGCCATGAACCGTATGGTGGATCAGGTTGCGCGGGTGTTGCTATAGTTGTCGTGCTTTAACCGCCCCCGGATTTCGTGCGCCGGTTGAGGCTTTGGACCAAATCGTCGTAATAATCCATGATGGCTGTCGCTGCTGACTATTGCTGGGCGGGCGCTCCCTTATTATAGTGAAATAGGTGATAATGAAAAACATTATCAATTAAACAATATGGGGGAACTGCATGTGATCTATTCACAATTGAATCGGGTCGGCGTCATTTGTATCATCTTGGGGCTGACTGTATTGCTAGCCGCTTGTGGAGGAAGCAGTGAGACAGGAAACAGCAGCAAACCTGCGCCGCAGCCGGAGAGCCAGGTTGCGACCAATAAGTCGGAAGACGAGCCGACTGATACGAGTGAGTCAACCAGCGCGACGGCAGAGAAAGCAGAAGCGCCGCGGACGATTCCGCATCTCAAGGGTGAGCTGACGTTGACTGAAACACCGCAAAATATTGTCGTATTGGATGTACAGTATGTGGATCAGTTTCTGGCGCTTGGCTTGCTGCCATCCGGAAGTGTAGTGGCAACAACCGATAATTCGGAGCTCCCGAAATATTTGGGTGACCAGCTTGGTGATATTCAAATTGTCGGAACCCGTGAGGACCCGAATTTGGAAGCTATTATTGCATTGGAGCCGGATTTGATCATCAGTACTGAGTTTCAGGATAAAGTGTACGAGGACTTGCTCAAAATTGCGCCTGTGCTGAAAATGGAGCGCAATGAGGACTGGAGAAGTGTACTGCAGACGTTCGGAACGATTGTCAATAAACCTGAAGTGGCTAAGAAGGTGTTGAGTGACTACGACGCCAAGATCGAGGAACTGAAAGGGAAATTGGCCGATAAACTGCAGAATGAGACCGTAGCCTTAATTCGCCCGCGTGACAATATCGTTCGATTGCACATGACATCGCATCGGACATCTGAGATTTTGTATGTTGATCTTGGCTTGAATCCGCCGCCGATGGCGGTCGATAGCGAGCAAACAAGCTTGCCCATTTCCCTGGAGGTGCTGCCTGAGCTTGGAGCAGACCATTTGTTTCTGCTGCGTGATGATACGAATGTTGAACTGACCGAGGAGTTTCAAAAAACGTCCATATGGAAAAATTTAAAGCCTGTGCAAAATAATCAAATCTATGATGTGAACACCGTCCTTTGGGTCGGCTACTACGGTCCGACAGCAATTAATATGATAATCGATCAAATTGCCGAAACCTTTGCAATTGATTTAGGGTTATAAATCGATGAATGAACCGTTTCAGTTCGAGGCCAGTCAATGGGCGTATTTAACCTCTCACTTTGGCTTGAAAGGGTATAGCGCTGTTGAAGGAGACGCGCTGCTGCGAGCCGATCGACTGCTTGCTGAGGGAGCGTGCGCGGATTATCTTGATCAGTTGAGCCGACAGCAGCAGTCCCCTTCGACTTTGGTAACGGCATCCCTTTTCATTAAGCGGTACGCGTATTTGACAGCTGTGCCTGCATTTTATGCGATGTCGGTGTACGATGCAGGAATCAATATAGCGGCGGACAACTGCTATGTGAAGACGAATGCCACCGGTGCCGCGCTGGAAGGCATCGCTCTTGCCAGTCTGGCATTGGAGAGGTCTGCTGAGACAGAGCGAAGCCTGTGGCGCCAGCGTATTGTGGAGAAGGTATTCGCCGAACATTTGGGTGCAATCGTACAAGTCGTATCGCGCACAGCAAAGGTGCCGCGAGCAGTGCTCTGGGAGAATATCGCTGTGCGCGTATGTTCTCTCTATGAGAAACGAATTGAACAGCAGGAAGGGACAGCGGGGAGACAACGAAGCCGTGATGATTTTCATTACATTATGTGCAGTGCCCCAGGTGCTTTGTTTGGTGAACGCAATAATCCATTGACCCGATTTTTCAGTCCGCTCCCTATGGCCAATGACGGGAAACCAACTGTCAGAATGCGCCATACTTGCTGCTTTCATTACAAGGTAGCAAAGGATGCCGCTTATTGCGACAATTGTCCCAAAGGGGCGAGGTGACTTCGGATCAGGCAATATCGGCCCGATTCCAATTTTGCTGTTCTGGATGCTGATCATTGCGTTTATCGGCCATCCGCTGCTTCGCAAGACCGGCTTTGGACGCAAGACGCTTGCAACAGGCAGCAATGAAAATGCAGCGTCAGTCACAACCGCTGTGCGGGTAAGCAATTGAAGTTGCCAAATTATCTGGCACATGGTACTATACATTATAGTAAAAAATTGTTAGTTGTTTATGCGGCCGGTTCACTGTGTCTTCGTAGACGGCTATACAACACACATAGCATGGGAAAGAAACGCTGGTTAAGCCTGCGTTTCTTTTTTTATGCGTAAAAGGGAAGGGATTTGATGAATGGGATGAAGAAGAAAAGGCATGAGCCAACATGGGCACGGCTTGGATTTTCCCAGCAGCCGGAAGAGGAAGGAGGCAAAGGGATCGGCATCGTCATTATTGATACGATAAGACCGCATCATACGATACGCCATTTGGGATCACGTCTGCAATATATATCAGTAAAAGATGATCTATCCATTAATTGCCGAGAAATTGCCTGTGAAGCGCCCAATGATGCGGATGGCGACAAAGGCGAGCACGGACTGATGGCTGTACTTGCATTAGCTCATCAGCCCTTTGAAATCGACGGAATAAAGTATGCAAGTCTATCCCCTGCTGCAACGTTTATCGTTCTCGATCATAATGCTTTCAAAGAAGGCGAGGGAGAGCGTCTGCAACATGGCCTAAATTATATTCTGGATAGAAGCGATGAATGGAATATCCGAATCATTTTAAGTATGGGCTGGCATGCATTGGATGATGGCGTTTTGTTAAAAAACACAAGTGAGAACTCCACAGTGCAGGCGCTGGCTTCCGCTGTCAAGCGCGGCATCCTTGTCATATGTGCAAACGGCAACACCAGGCTAGATAATATTATGCCCCCCATAGCGTATTTGGCGGTGGGCGGCTATAACGATCATGGTTCGGCGGATCTGGCGGTTCATTCGCCTTATCCAGATGAGCCTTGGGGTCGAAATGGGGACGGGCATCTCAGACCGGATGTGCTGGCGCCAAGAGTTTATTTGCCTATCCCATATTGCGAAACAATGGAGAAACCGGATGAACTATCGTATTTTTGGGGGACGTCAGGAGCGTCTACACTGGTAACCGGAGTATGTGCGTATCTACTGGGTAAATATCCGAATCTTTCGATCGATATTTTACGCAATGTTGTCGTTGATGTTGGCGTACCTTTTGCTGGCCATAATAATCCGGCGCCAAGGATAAATGTTGCGAATATAATCAGAGCGCTTGATAATGGTTACTGCAAAAGAGATGTTCCAGCGTCTGCTTGCCCCATCATGGTTACCGATCCGCACAAATCCCTTGCGTCATGCGACGAGATAGAAAAGGGGCTTGCCCTTTCCATACTGGTCAAGGATGGACAATGCGGCCGCGAGCAATTATGGGAAATGGCGGCTGATCATTCATCGATCGTAAGAAAAATTGCCGTTTCGGCATTGGATAAACCGAAAGATGACAAGGAGCGCAAGAGGTATTGGGAGAACCTGCATAAAGAGCGCGAGGGCGGGGTGCGCGGCTGGTACGCGTTTGGTTTATTGCATGATGCAACAAGAGACGAAGTGGCCCTGTGGATTCGTTGGGCGACAGATTTGAATTGGACCGTCCGCTGGTGCGTAAACGGATATTTAAGCAAGTTCCCGGAGTTTCCGGTGCTGGAAAAAACCCATGACCCCGATTCGATACTTAATAAAGCACAGCCTATTTTTGAGTGGTATGAAAAAATATAAAATGGAGGTTGTTTAACGGGATTATTTTTTTAATCGCTTACATTTCGCTTGTTTTTGTTGCTCGAAGCTTGTATTCTTTTTTCAGGAAGATATATTCTAAATTAATAGAATCTGGAGAATTTCAATCGATGACTAAATCCCGCAAGCTAACTCCTGTTTATTTGTGGCTGCTTGCTTATTTTCGTCCGTACTTGCGGCTGCTGGTTTTGCTTATTTTATGCGGTTTGACGATTTCGTTAATTCAATTAGCGATCCCGAAGGGCATTCAATATTTCATTGATGAGATTATTCCTGGACGTCATTATTCGCTATTCTGGAAATTAATCGCCGCGATGGCCATTGCCGTGTTGTTGATGTTTGGGGCGATGGCGGCCCAAAATCTGCTCCGACGGGTCATCCAGGAGAAAGCGTCGCGTGACGTGCAATTTGATATTTTCCGCCATTTAAGAAAGCTGGGCTTCCCGTATTTTGAAAAGCGTCCGATTGGCGAAAGCCTTTCTTTTATGAATACGGAAGTAGCCTCGCTGCACAATTTTTACCGCTGGCTGGTTCCGGGCATGATCGAAATGACGCTGTTTGTCCTGCTGTCATTGCTGCTGATGCTGTCGATTAGTGTCCAACTGGCGCTTGTCATCCCGCCTTGCTTAATTCTCTATTATTGCGTTGGTCCGACTATTGAGCGAAAAGCTGCGCTGTTGTCGCGCTCTACTGCCGAGCACCGTGTTCAATTCAATCAGAAAGCGTATGAAAGTGTGGCCTCGCTTACCGAACTTCGCGCACATCATGCTGAGGCATGGGATAGCGAACGTTTGCAAGACAAGCAGCACAGCTTTCTCCAAGTATGGGTGCGGGCGCTCTGGTTTGCTTATTGGCGAGGTACAGTGAGAAGGCTAAGCAACTTTTCCGGCGCGATCGCGATCATTGCCTACGGTATTTTTCTTGTTCAAAATGACCTGCTCTCAACCGGGGGCATGGCAGCGTTTTTAATGTTGTATTTTCAAACCATGCACCAGCTTACCGTAGTTATTACCTTGATTACAGAGCAGAAGATCATGCTGGCACAGGCTGAAAAAATTTACGATTTTATTCAAACAGAGCCGGATGTGAAAGAAGCGGTTGAATGTGTCGAATTACCGCATATAAGCGGTGAAATCTCGCTTTCCAATGTCGGTTTTCACTATCCTGACGGCACGAAAGTTTTGCGTAATTTTAATCTTGCTATCCATCCCGGCCAGCGTGTTGCCTTAGTGGGGGCAAGCGGAAACGGAAAATCGACACTGCTTAAATTAATGGTCCGGTTTTATGATCCGCAGCAGGGGGAGATTTTGCTGGATGGTATTCCGCTGCGACAATTGTCCTTCGCACAAATCAGAGATTCGATCGGCTATGTGTTTCAGGAAACGTATTTGTTTGGAGCATCCGTGCGCGATAATATTTTGTTCGGAAATCCGGAGGCGAGCGAGCAGGAGATGATCGACGCGGCGAAAGCCGCCTATGCCCATGATTTTATTATGGCGCTTCCGGGGGGCTATGACACTGAACTGGGTGAGCGGGGCGTCAAGCTATCCGGCGGACAAAAGCAGCGTATCTCGATTGCCCGTTTGTTGATTAAAAATCCGGCCATCGTACTGCTGGATGAAGCAACCTCGGCATTGGACAATACGAGCGAACAGGAAGTGCAGTCCGCACTGGATCGTCTGCTTGCCGGCAGAACGACGATTGCTGTCGCCCATCGGCTCTCAACCGTGCAGGATTATGATGCAATTGTTGTCATTCGGGACGGAGAGGTGGCTGAAATCGGCACCCATGCGGAATTGATGGGGCGGCAGGGGGAATATTTTCAGCTGGCCAGCGGAGCAGGGCTGCGGAAGAGCGAGGTCGTCATATGAGAAATTTCAAGTTTCTGAAAACCTACCTGCTGCCGGTCAAATGGCTGATGCTGCTGGCTGTTGTCTTGATGACTGTCGAGTCGCTGTCTTATTTTGCTATTATCGGGCTGCAGCAACGGCTCATTGATGATGTATTGTGGGCGGGGAAATATGAGCTGGCATGGCAAATTGTTATTCAGTTTGCCACAGCATTTGTCATTCATGCGCTGCTGTTCACCTTTGGACCGCATACGATGCATATTACGGTGGCGCGAATTCAGCGGCAGTTAACCGGCAGCTTTATGGGATACCTGTACAAAATCCCAACGGCGGTGCTGCAGAAGGAGCGAACAGCCACTTTTGTCCACTATATATCCAATGATATTGAACGAATTAGTGATCTGGCAGGCAACCAGATGCCAAGAGGCATTCAGCAAGTCGTCTCGACCATCGTATTGATGGTCATTGTTGGTATGGCGAGCCCGTTCATTTTATTGGGGAGTGCGTTGTTCAGTGTGCTTTATATTTATTTGGGGAGGTACTTTTCCGGCCGAATGAAAGCGGCTGCCCGCGAAGTGCAGGAGACGAAATCCCAGCTGCTCGTTCACATTGAGGAGGGCATCTCCTCGACGAGAGAAGTGCTTGCCTATCATCGGCTGCGCTGGGAGGAGAAGCTCTACCAGACTTTTTTTCAAAATTATTATAATAAAGTGATGCAGGAAGGCAAACTGGAGAACGTCAAAATGATTGCCAGCGAACCGCTTAATTGGGGTGTCCGATTGCTGATTTTGGGCTATGGGGGCTACCTTGTGCTTCAGGGGCAGCTGTCTGTGGGAATGTTTGTCATTATTGTGCAATTCGGTTCACTGCTTGTACAATCCTATCAGGGAATTTTTAACTTCGCGATGCAAATGTCAGGCAGCAGTGCCAGCATTGAACGGGTGCGTAAAGTGATGGAAGGAGAACACTGGGAAGAAGGTACAAGGGAATTGGGTGAGCCGATTCAACAGCTTCAACTTGCGAATGTGAGCTTTTGTTATCCGGGCCACGATAGGCTTGTGCTTGATCAACTGCAGCTTGCTGTGCCGATTGGCAAGAAGATTGCGTTCGTCGGCAGAAGCGGCGGCGGAAAATCGACGATTACACAGCTGCTGATCCGCTTTTTTGAACCTGTGTCAGGTCACATTGCGGTCAACGGGACGCCCCTGCAGCAGTGGAGAAGAAGCGACTGGATGGCACGCATCGGCATTGTATTCCAGGAGCCGTATTTGTTCCCGGACACGATCCGCAGCAACCTGCTGCTCGGAAAAAACGCTCCCGCGGAGCAGGTCGAGCACTGCTGCCGCGCCGCGCAAATTCATGATTATATCATGAGCTTGCCTGAGCAGTATGAGACCGTCATTGGCGATCGGGGCATTACGCTTTCAGGCGGCCAGCGCCAGCGGCTGGCTATTGCCAGAGCGCTCATCCGTGATCCGGAAATATTGATCTTGGATGAAGCGACCTCGGCGCTTGATTTGACGACGGAACGTCATCTGCAGCAGGCGGTCGATCAGATGCGAGCGGGGAAGACCACCATAATTGTTGCCCATCGGTTATCGACGGTACGCAATGCGGATATCCTTTTTGTAATGGAACAAGGGAAAGTGGCTGAGCAGGGGAGCCATGAACAATTAATTGCTCATGATGGTGTTTATCGGCAGTTGGTGCAGGATCAGGAGCGTACCGGCTCCGACGTGCTTGTATCATAACCATTATTCGAAGCAGCCGCTGGAGTTCGCACTAGAGGCTGCTTCGAACATGTTTGAGCGGGACAGATTACACGGAGATAGACGACGCGCGTATTGCGATGTGATTATTATTTTTTATATGAAGCTTTAAAGGGTGTCGGCACTGGACAACATTGCGCATCCTGAGACAGGAATGGAGCGATTGATTCCTATACACTGTATTTGAAAGGAGATGAGGTCAAATGGAGACGATAAGATTGCTTCGCCAAGCCATTGATTATATCGAGGACCAACTGCACACAGCGCTTCAAATTGACGATATTGCCAAGGTCGCGTTATCATCCAAATATCATTTTCAACGAATGTTTCACGCTTTGACGGGTTTTACGGTAACTGAATATGTACGCAACCGCCGACTGACACTCGCAGCTGAAGAGCTGGCGGGGACGGACAGCAAAGTGATCTCTGTCGCGCTTAAGTATGGCTACGAGAGCCCGGAAGCGTTCGCGAAAGCATTTCAACGGATGCATGGTGTGACACCGTCGGCTGCAAAGAAAATGGATGTGAAGCTCAAGGCGTTTCCCCGAATCTCCTTTCAAATTCATATTAAGGGAGAATCGGAAATGAACTATCGAATTGTGGAGGAAACAGGCTATAAGGTGATAGGGAGCAATATTGTTATCCAGAAGGATGCCTCCAAGGAGGTGCCTGAATTTGTGGAGAGAATTTGGAAAGACGGAACCCATGATCGCATCAATGAAGCTGTTGGGAAACCGGCAGGTACATTGTTATTTGGCTATTACTATGATTTTGCTGAGGATGGAACAAAGCGTTATCTAATGGGCAATGAGTTGCCGGAGGGGGACATCATTCAAGCAGGTCTCACCACAATAGATATTCCAGATCAGGTATACGCTGTATTTGAGGGCAAGGAGAAGATTACCGAGGACATTGAAATCGGCTTGGAAATTAAAAATGTCTGGCATCGTATTTACTCGGAATGGTTTCCTTCCATGAGCTTTGAGCAAGTCGAGGGTCCATGTATTGAAAAATATTATTGGGTGGATGAACAGCAGATCGATTCAGTATGCGAGGTCTGGATTCCGGTAAAGCGCAAGGCATAGTCAGCAGAGTACTCGCGCTAATGTGCCCGAGATGCCCCTGCCGCTATGAAGACGCAAGTGAGATTGCTGAATATGTAACAGATGCACTGGTCTTGCAAATCGAAGGATATGCCTAGGTATTTAACTCACCAGAAATAACTATTTTAATTGACGAACTAGGGGGTTCCTCTTATAATGAAGCCGTTATCTGGATACGAAGGGAATGATTCCTGAGATGAACGAGCACATTTGGAAGCATAGAGGAACACTTCGAAATACTATGAGAGCGCTTGCTGCGGGGACGTTGCGATTAGGGTTTATCGGCGGTTCGATTACAGATGCCAGAACTCGCTACAATTGGCCTGAGGCGGTCATTGCCTGGTTTAAAGAGCATTTTCCTCATACACAGTTGTTTGTTGAAAATGCCGCAATCGGAGCGACAGGCAGTGAATTGGCTGTGTTTCGTGCCGAGCATGATTTGATTGACCGGCAATGCGATCTGGTATTTGTAGATTATTCAGTGAATGACGAGGATGAGCCAAGCGAAAAAAGGATGAGAACGAGAGAAGGACTGCTGCGGAAATTAATGGCCGACGGACGGAGAGATGTCCTGCTTGTCCATACTTTCCGTCAATCCTTCTACCGTGAGATGAGCGAAGGGAAGGTGCCTTCGTCCATCGCCGATTTCGAGATGCTGGCTGAACATTATCATATCGGATCGATCGGGATGGGGCTATATGCGCTTGAGGAGGTTCGGCTAGGAAGGATGCGTTGGGAAGAATGGCTGCCAGATGGCCTGCACCCGACTGAAAGAGGAAGCTTGAGTTATGCCCAGAGTGTGATCAAGTTTTTGCAGAAAGAACTTATGGGGTTGGAGAATAATGCTCCTTCTGCGGAACCAACGATGCTGGTGCAGCCGCTTAATCCGAAAAATTGGGAGAAGGCATCCAGCTTGCCATTGTCCGATGTCATCACGGAAGGGCCTTGGGTAATTCGACGTTGGCCGCATTTGGAATGGATGGATCAAGTGCTGGAAACGGCGGCAGTTGGTGCAAAACTGAAATTTTCATTTGTAGGAGGCGGCTTGACGTTAGGATTTGATTTCGGAAAAACCTCCTCGGAATTCCGCTATCGCCTGGATAACGGACCATGGGAGAACTCCGCGCGGAATCGCCCTGAATGGTGTGGTAATGAGGGGTGGTACAGGGTGCATACGATTGCAGAAGATTTGATCGATGGACCGCATGAGTTTGAGATGGAAGTCATCCATGGTGATGCGCCTAACTGTACAGGAACCAACTGCCGCTTGGCGCTGATCGGTATTTCATGATTCAAGAGAAAAGGGAAGAACGGTTCAAAAACCAGTCCACGTATTGGGCTGGTTTTTGTTTGATGATTACGTTTGTTGTTCGGTAAGATACGTTTTTACCGCGGGCGGTTTATAAGAATTGAATTGATCCAGCAGCTGTACGGGATCCTCCGCGACAAGTGCCATGGGACGATACTTCTCTTGCAGAAACTGTTCCTGCAGCATACGATCGAACATGGCGATCAACGGATCATAATAACGATTGATGTTCAACAGTCCGCATGGTTTTTGGTGTAGTCCGAGTTGTGCCCATGTGAATATTTCAAAAAATTCTTCAAGTGTGCCCGGCCCTCCCGGCATGGCGATGAACCCATCGGCCAGTTCGGCCATGACTGTTTTTCGCTCATGCATAGAGTCGACGATAATCAACTCGGACAGATGTTTGTGGGCGATTTCCCTGTTCTGCAGAAAGCCGGGCAGCACGCCAATTACTTGTCCGCCTGCTGCCAGAACAGCATCCGCAACAGCCCCCATAACACCGACGCTTGCTCCGCCATATACCAGAGTGATATTGCGTTTCACCAATTCTTCCCCAAGAGCTTTCGCCCCTTGTTGATAATGTTCCGATGCACCATTGCTTGATCCACAGAATACGGCTATTTTATTCACAGCGGTTCTCCTCTACAATAAATTATCCACAAGAAATTATAGCAAATGGTGTATCATTTTGAAACTTGAAATATGGGCAGGAGACCAATGTGTTATATGCAAGAGCAGTGCGAATATTTAGCAAAACGAAAGACTAAGCCGATGATTTGGAAAAAAATTTCTGCTGCCGTGATGTTGACGATTCATTCGGTTTGACATATAATACCTCCAATACATGGCGACGACCAAAGACATGATGCTATTCATTAGTCTGCCCAGAGAGAGAAGCGAATGCTGAAAGCTTCTTCGTGACGGTGATAAGTGTTACCCCTTTGCAGCCGCAGCATGGAACCTGCCGCTATATGGCACGAGTATATGCTGCCGTTTCATCCCCGTTAACGGATGCTTCAATGAGGACCAGGCTCTGTCTGCATTTCTTTCGAATGCGGAGATTGTCGGTCAAATTAGGGTGGAACCACGAGCTTGAACGCACTCGTCCCTTCACGGGATGTAATGCGTTTTTTTTGCGTTCAAATTTGAATTGCGGAGGGGTTAGTGGTGGCTATTAAAGTAATGTTGCCTGATGGAGCTGTAAGGGAGTATGAACGGGGGACGACGATCGAGCAGATCGCCGCATCAATTAGCCCCGGCTTGCGCAAAAATGCCGTTGCCGGCAAAATCAACGGCCAGTCGGTAGACCTGCATCGGACGGTTGATGAGGACAGTGAAGTTGCGATCATCACGCTGGATAGCAGCGATGGGCTGGAAATTTATCGGCATACGACAGCACATGTGCTGGCGCAGGCGCTCAAGCGTCTTTATGGGCAGCAGGCAGTCAAGCTGGGCATTGGACCGGTAATCAACGATGGTTTCTATTATGATATCGATATTGCAAAGCCGCTTTCGAGCGAGGATTTGACTGGTATTGAGCAGGAAATGATGAAGATTGCCCGTGAAAATCTGGCTGTTGAGCGACGTGTTGTCAGCCGTCAAGAGGCGCTTGATGTCTTTGGGCAGCAGGCAGAGCAGCTCAAGCTGGAACTGATCCGCGACTTGCCGGCGGAAGCCGAAATTACACTGTACGAGCAGGGGGAGTTTTTGGATTTATGCCGTGGTCCGCATTTGCCCTCGACGGGATGGATCAAGGCGTTCAAGCTGCTGAGCGTGGCAGGAGCCTACTGGCGCGGGGATTCGAATAATCCGATGCTGCAGCGCATCTATGGCACTGCGTTTCCGAAGCAGGCGCAGCTTGATGAGCATCTGCATTTGCTGGAGGAAGCCAAGAAGCGGGATCACCGTAAGCTGGGCAAAGAGCTAGGTTTGTTCATGTTCTCCGAAGAAGCGCCAGGCATGCCGTTCTATCTGCCTAAAGGGATGACGCTGCGCAACGAGCTTGAAAGCTTTTCGCGTGGCCTGCAGACCAAGGCAGGCTATGACGAGGTTCGGACGCCGCTGATGATGAATCAGCGGATGTGGGAGCAATCCGGCCATTGGGAACATTACCGGGACAATATGTATTTTACCGAGGTTGATGAGGCGCGGTTTGCGCTCAAACCGATGAACTGTCCAGGGCATATGATTATTTTTAAAAATGAGCTGCGTTCCTACCGCGAGCTGCCGATTCGTCTGGCGGAATTCGGTCAGGTGCACCGCCACGAGTTTTCGGGCGCATTGAATGGGATGATGCGGGTCAGAACTTTTTGTCAGGATGATGCGCATCTGTTCGTGCGGCCCGATCAGATTGAAGATGAAATTGGCCAGGTGATCGAGCTGATCGACCAGATTTATCAGGTGTTCGGCTTCACTTACGAGATTGAACTGTCCACAAGGCCGGAGCATTCGATGGGTTCGCAGGAACTGTGGGATAAAGCGGAACATGCCTTGCAGAATGTGCTGGATGCGCGCGGCATTCGCTACCGTGTTAATGAAGGGGACGGCGCTTTTTACGGACCGAAAATCGACTTCCATATTCTCGATGCGCTGAAGCGAAGCTGGCAGTGCGCGACAATTCAATTGGATTTCCAGATGCCCGAAAAATTCGAGCTGTCGTATATCGGGGAGGATAGCCTGAAACATCGTCCTGTGGTCATCCATCGCGCTGTATACGGCTCAATTGACCGGTTCATCGGCATTCTGACAGAGCATTACAGCGGGCAGTTCCCGCTGTGGCTGGCGCCGGTCCAAGTGAAGCTGCTGCCGGTGTCGGACAATTATGTGGACGATGCGCTGCAAGTGAAGCAGCAGCTTGTCGCCGCTGGCCTGCGCGTGGAACTGGATGCGCGAAGCGAGAAGCTGGGCTATAAAATTCGCGAAGCGCAGCTGGAGAAGGTGCCTTATATGCTCGTTATCGGCGAGAATGAGCGCCAGCACCAGACGGTGTCGGTGCGCAAACGCGGTGAAGGTGACCAGGGAGCCTTGGCTGTGGAGCAATTCATCAGGCAGTTCGCAGCGGAAATTGAGGCGAGAGTTTAGGGACAGGGCAATGCCAATGCATGCCCGCAAGTCGAAGGCAGCTTAGCTGCGGGCGAATCTGTCATAGTCCGCGCTCAGTGCAGAGTCGTGTACATCACGCAGCCGCGCGGAGCTCTGCACATGGAGCAAACCGTGCAACCTAGCGCAGAGCCCTGCGCATGGAGCAAACCGTGCATATGAGACATAACCGCGTCATGGGGCAGAGCAGCGCAATCGCGCTGATCCGCGTGCATGGAGCAAATCGCGCATATGGGATATAACGGCGTCATGAGGAAGAGCAGCGCACACTGGGCAACCGCGCGCCGAGCCCCGCGCGAACCGCGTCATGGGAGCAGAGCAGCGCACATGGGGGAGAGGCGTGCAAGACGACACGCAGTGCGAATTACACCGGGGCAAACGCTTTGTGCAGCATTCCGATAAACCGTTCTGCCGCCAGCGACAGTCCCATACTGTGCCTGGTGGCGATTCCGATGGTGCGTGGGGGGATCGGTGCGGCCGTCGGCAGCTCGAACAGTTCGCCGGCGGCAAGCTCCTTCTCCACGAAGGAGCGGGTAATAAAGGCGATGCCGAAGCCGAGCTTGGCGAATTCGGCCAGCAGGTCGATGCTGCCAAGCTCGATATCCGGTTCATTGGCTGTCAAGCCGTGCGCTGCGAACCAATGCTCGATAAAGTGGCGCGTGCTACTGTCCGCTGACAGCATAAGAAGTGGAAGCTTGGAGAGCTCTTCAGGCGAGAGCGGATTGGCAGCCATCGATGCGTAAGCTTTGCCCGCGACAAAGCAGTCCTGCAAGGCGGTCAGCGGCATGATGTCAAGCAGCGGGTCATCGACAGGCAAGTGGACAAAGCCGCAATCGATGCCGCCTTCCTTCAGCCGGTGGACGATATCCGCCGTCTTGCCGTGCGACAGCCGGATGCGGATATCTGGATGCGCTAGGTGAAATTCATTCAATTGGGGAAGCAGCAGATGCTTGATCAGAGAATCGCTCGCGCCAATCCGAATTTCGCCGCCCAGCAGCCGCTTCAACGCGTCAAGCTTGTGCTCGCCAGCTTCGAGCAGGGCGAATGACTGCTCGACATAATCGAGCAGCACCTGGCCCTCGGCCGTCAGTTTCACGCCTTTGGATAGCCGGTGAAACAACTTCACGCCAAGCGCCTCCTCCATCTGCTTGAGCGCATAGCTTACGGAAGGCTGGGTAATATAAAGCGCTTCGGCCGCCCTTGTCAGGTTGCCAGTGCGCGCGGTTTGCAGAAAAATACGATACCATTCCAGATTGAATATGATATAGATCACCTCTATGCCAAAGTCATAAATTGATTATTATCTTTATTTCATTCTTCTTATTATAATCGGCTTATGACAGGCAATCAATTGAAAGAGGTGGAAGTATGAGTTCTGGACATTCGATCGTCAAGGCTGATCTGGAGGCGCGTTCCCCTTGGTCGTGCAACAATGTGCGGAGTGAGGTGATTATCTCCCCGTCAGCGACGGCAATAGACGGTACGCTGACGGCCCCAGGCAGCAAAAGCATGACCAACCGCGCGCTGCTGATCGCTGCGCTGGCTGAAGGAACCTCGCGCATTGCCGGGCTGCTGCGCAGCGATGATGCCTACTGGTGCATCGAGAGCCTGCGACGGCTTGGCATCCGCATTGATGTGAATGACGATGAGGCGACAGTATACGGAGCAGCGGGCAATTGGCCGGTTCAGGAGAGCGAGCTGTATGTGGGAGCGGCAGGAACCGTTGCCCGCTTCCTGCCGCCGCTGCTTGCAGCAGGCGAGGGGCGCTGGAAGCTCACGGGCAGCAGACGCATGAATGAACGGCCGCTTAAGCCATTGCTGGATCGCCTTGTGGGACAAGGGGCGGATATAGCGTATGAGGGAGAAGCGGGATATCTTCCGTTCACCCTTCATGGTCAGCGGCTGCAAGGAGGCGAAGTCACTATCCCCGGGACAGTGTCGAGCCAGTTCGCCAGCGGGCTGCTGCTCGCTGCACCTTACGCCAGACAGCAGCTAACGCTGCGGCTGGAGGGGGAGACGGTGCAGCGCGACTATATTGCGATGACGCTGCAGATGATGGGCAAGTTTGGCATTGCAGCCGACATATCGGCGGATGGTCAATCGTTCACGGTGCCCAGCGGTATCTATCAGGCGCAATCGCTGCGGCTTGAGCCGGATATTTCGACCTGCTGTTATTTCTGGGCATTGGCGGCGCTTGCCAACGGCCGGATTCGCGTGGAGGGAGTCAACCCGGCTACACTCCAGCCGGATCTGGAATTGCTGAACGTGCTGGAGCAAATGGGTTGTATCGTCACTCGTGGCACCGACTGGGTGGAGGTGCAGGGAACGGCGCAATTAAAGGGCGGTTTTACTGTCGATATGCAGCGCTGGTCGGATCAGACGCTCACACTCGCTGTGCTTGCCGTCTATGCGGACGGCCCGATCACAATGCGCGGCGCGGCTCACATCCGTCACCATGAATGCGACCGTTTGGCCGCGATTGCAGCGGAGCTGCGCAAGCTTGGCATTGAAGCGGTCGAGTATGAAGATGGCCTGACAGTGAATCCCGGTCAGCCGCAGCCCGCGCTGCTTGATCCGCATGATGATCACCGGATGGCGATGGCGCTTTCGCTGCTCGGCGTGAAGACGTCTGGCATACGAGTCGCTAACCCCGGCTGCGTCTCCAAGACATGCCCGGATTACTATGAGCGCTTAGCCGCGCTTGGCATTGCGGTGACCTGACCAGGAACCAGGACTTGGATTAAGACTAGGACCAAGACGAAGACCAGGACGAAGACCAGGACCAAGAACAGGACCAAGATCAAGACCAGGACCAGGACCAAGACCAGGACCAAGAACAGGACCAAGAACAGAGCCAAGATCAAGACCAAGAACAAGACCAGGATCAGGACCAAGATCAGGGCCAAGATCAAGACCAGGATCAGGACCAGAACAAAGGCCAGGACCAAGATCAGGACCAGGACCAGGACCAGGACCAAGATCAAGACCAAGACCAGGATCAGTCTCTGTCCCAGAACAAGTATTGCCAAGCAGGTAGTACCGGTCAAGCAAACAGTGTGGGACTGGTGAAGCCATATGAGCCAGAAGCCAGCCAGCTGACAAGCCAATAAGCCAATAAGCCAGCCAGCTATCAAGTCAATAATTCTGTCAGCGGTGGATGCACGGCAACAAGCAAGAAACAAGCAAGTCAAGAATCCAAGCCAACAACCTAGAAAAACCAAAAAGATAGAAGCCAACAAGTCAAAAACCAACAAGCTATATAAGTTGAACGACAGAAGTGTCATAGAGGATAAATTGTTGTATTTTGTACAACATTTCCAGGCATATGAGCCGATTTTCGTGAAATTGTTGTAAAAAATACAACAATTCTTAATATAATTAACTTTTCCGCCTAAAATGTTGTAGTTTATACAACAATTTTACTTTTATCGTAGCCATTGGTTTGATTTTTGTGGTTGACTACTAACACGTATCGCTCCACCGCGCGCTGACAGCTGCACTTAGTAAAATCCAAAATTGTTCCCTTCTCTGTCCCCTTGCGGCGGTATTCAATCGTTCAACTCGTATAGGAGCCAACAAGCCAGAAGCAAGCAGACCAGCAAACCAACAAGCAAATCAACAAAACAGCAAACTAGAAGCAAGCAAACCAACAACCAACTAAACAAGCAAACCAGAAGCAAGCAAACCAACAAACCAACAAACCAACAAACCAACAACCAACCCAACAACCAAACCAACAAAACAGCAAGCTAGAAGCAATCCAACAAGCCAAGCCAATAGTATGCCTCACAGGGTACTGTTGACTTGGCGATTCTTTTCTCTCATAATATGAATGAACATTCATTCATAATTTATTGCGCTTTAGGGATGTTTTCATCTATGCGCTTTTTTTAGCTGGATTTGAGCGATTTAGCGGAAGTGTGTCCGCCAGTACGAATAAGATAAATCATTTGGAGGAATGCAAATTGTCGGAGCAAAGTAAGCTGCTGGAACAGCGATTTAATGAAGGGTTTGAGATGATGGTGCCTGACGCCGCCATACGGAAAATTATTTTGAATGCGACCGATGTGTTTGCGAGGAAAGGGCTGACCGGGGCCAAAATAAAGGATATCGCTGCGACAGCGGGATTCAGCCAAGGCTTCATCTATAACTATTTTCCATCCAAGGATGCGATCTTTACGAAAATTGTGGAGTTGGCGGCGCAAGGTGCGGGAGATGCAGTGAAGTATGCCTGTGAATTGCAGGGAACGCCCTATCAAAAAATCTACTGGCTCACCGAAGCGCTTTTATCACCGGACAGCATTGCGATGCAGCATTGGCGCCTGATCATGGTGCAGACGGCAACCTCGGAAGCCATTCCCGAAGAAGCTAAGCAAATCGCACAAAGTATGGCGCGTAAGCCCTTTGAGTACTTCGTGCCCTTAATTAAAGAAGGACAAGCTGCCGGAGAAATTGTTGCTGGCGATGCTTTGATGCTGGCCATCACCTATTTTTCCTTTATCCAGGGACTAGGCATTACCAAAATTCAGACAAGCGCCGGCATCCCGTTCCCTCCGGTGGAGACCGTACTGCGCTTTTTGGAAGGGAAGGGTCATGATGGAAAAGGCAATGTCAACGGCACCGTTTAAATCGTCTGCAGGCCGCACATTGGTTTATGATTCTTACGACCAACTGGTTAGGCAGTGGCAAGTCGAGCAGCAGTCTCTCTTTATCGATACTTCGTGCGGCCGCACCCATGTGATTGTTTCCGGTGACCGGGGCAACCCGCCTCTGGTGCTATTTCATGGCGTCGGGGATAATTCGGCGTTAATGTGGATTTATAATATGAAGGAGTTAACCCGGCATTTTCTTGTTATTGCGGTGGATACGTTGGGCGGTCCGGGAAAAAGTGAGCCGAATGCGCGCTATACCCGCCAATTTTCGCAATCCGAGTGGCTGGAACAACTGTTGAGCCAGCTTCGAATCGAGCTTGGCTTGACGGGTTTGTATAACATTGCCGGTGTCTCCAATGGAGCTTATCTGGCTTGCCGTTCCGCCGTCTTGTTTCCCGATAAGGTTGAGCGGGTCGTATGCATGGCGGGTGGACTTACCTGGAGCATGCTCCGCATGATGCGCACTTTCCTGCCTGAGGCGTTGTTCCCGAGCGAGAAGAACACAGCTCGCCTGCTGGCCAAGCTTTGCGCCCCGGATACGCAGGCGCTGACCGGCAATCCGGAGCTGATGGCGCATTGGCATTGCCTGTTGAAGTATTTTGACAATCGCCTGATGATGGCGCACAAAAATACGAAGCTTACCGCAGATGAAATAAGGGTGCTGCAGCCAAAAGCCTTATTCCTGATCGGTCGACACGACCGGCTGAGCAATTACCCCCAAGCGATCCGCGTCTTGGACAACAGCGATGCAAACTACCGCATCATCGATGATGCGGGACACGCGATTAACCATGAGCAGCCCGAACGGGTTCATGAGGAGATAATCCATTTTCTGGCGAAGAAGGGCAGTTAGCTTATGTGCAGCACCTTCAGTACTTCCAGATCCTCCAGAAACTTTCGCCTCTGGCATCGATCATTTGGGGGGATTCCGCGGGTTGCAGGCATTTAACTGGTTTGTCTTGGAAGTGACATATATCATTTCGGTTCATGCGTATTCCCTCTATCCTTAAAAGAAAGGAAAGCAATAAATCCGATCTGGAGGGATGAAACTATGAAACCGAAAAATCGTTGGCTGATCGCTTTATCTGCAGTTTCGATTCACCTGTCCATCGGTTCCGCATATGCCTACAGTGTGTTTAAAAATCCCCTTGCCGCCAAGCTTGGCTGGGATAATCAGGAGATCGCTTTTTCGTTTACGCTAGCTATTTTCTTTTTGGGGATTTCCGCGGCGTTGTTCGGCCGGTTTGTGGAACGCAGAGGCCCGCGGGTTTCGGCCGCTGTTGCAGCTGTATTGTTTGCTGGAGGGTTGGCAGGAGCGGGATTGGCTATTCATTATGAAGCGTTGTTTGCCTATTACTTATCCTATGGGGTAGTCGGAGGAATTGGCTTGGGTATCGGGTATATTGCTCCCGTGTCCACCTTGGTCAAATGGTTTCCCGACCGCCGGGGACTGGCGACAGGTATGGCGGTGCTCGGATTTGGCGCCGGGGCATTGATCTGCAGCCCGGTTGTTGCCAGGCTCGTTGAATCAATCGGCTTGTCGGCAACTTTTTATACGTTGAGTGCAGTCTACTTTATTTTGATGATTAGCGGAGCGGCTTACATCGCCAGGCCAGCGGAGGGCTGGATGCCAGAGGGGATGGTCAAGCAGGGTTCCAGCCCGAAACAGGGCGGGCGTCGAATTAAGCAGGATTTGGCGCAAATGCTCGCCAGTGAGGCGGTCAAGACGAAGCGCTTTTGGCTGCTGTGGGTGATGATGTTCATTAATATTTCCGCTGGTATTATGATTATTTCGGTAGCTTCTCCAATGGCGCAGGAGAAAGTGGGAATGTCGGTTGCCGCGGCGGCCACCATGGTCGGGGTTATGGGTTTCTTCAACGGAGGCGGCCGAATAGGCTGGGCATCGTTATCCGATTACCTGGGGCGTACGAATACGTTCACGATGTTTTTCGCGATTCAGTTGGTGCTGTTCCTGCTGCTTCCGCAAGTGTCGAGCCCGCTGTTCTTCCAGTTGTTTATATTTATCATCCTTACCTGCTATGGCGGTGGTTTTGCCTCCCTTCCCGCTTATATTGGGGATTTATTCGGTACGAAGCAGCTTGGCGCGATTCATGGCTATTTGCTCACATCGTGGTCGGCAGCTGGTGTGGCAGGCCCGATGCTGGTTGCCTATATTCGGGATGCGACTTCAAGCTACAATACGACATTTTATATTTTCGGAGCGCTGCTTGCCTTAGCGCTGGTTACGACAATTCTGCTGCGACTGGACATTAAAGCAGTGGAGAATGAAAAGGCGCCACCCGTTTCGGTATCACTCAAAATATAGGCAACAGCACAGCAAGAGCTTTCTCCTCCGTAAGGAGGGGAGAGCTTTTGTTGTTAAGGGAGTTGCAAAAACTAATAATATTAGTTATTATAAAACTAATGATGTTAGTTTTTATGAATGGAGATGATACTCATGCGAGTTACTCATACAATGACAGTGTATCAGCTTGCTTTTATGCCGCGTCTGTTTCCGGTCAACTGCTACTTTATTGAAGAAGAGCAGGAATTGACTTTAATTGATGCCGCGCTTCCCTACAGCAAAAAGGCCATTTTGGACGCTGCCCGCCGTATCGGCAAGCCGATCACACGAATCGTCTTAACGCATGCACATGAGGACCATGTGGGCGCGCTTGATGGGCTTAAACAGGATCTGCCTGAGGCACAGGTTTATATTTCCGTTCGCGACGCCAAATTGTTAAGCGGGGATCGTTCACTGGAAAGTGGAGAACCACAGACACCGATTCGCGGGAGCGTTCCGAAGAAGCTGATTACGCGTGCAGATATTCTGCTTCATGACAATGATCGTATCGGTTCTCTCCTTGCACTTTCCGCCCCTGGACATACACCAGGCTCCATGGTTTTTGTTGATACACGGAACAACGCGATGATCGCCGGGGATGCATTTCAGTCGAGAGGAGGACTGGCGGTAAGCGGTCAGCTTAATCCATTTTTTCCTTTCCCGGCCTGGGCCACGTGGAGCAAGCAGACTGCACTGGCTAGCGCCAGACGGCTGCAGCAATACAAGCCGACGCTGCTGGCGACAGGTCACGGACCGATGATAAGCGAGCCAGGGGCAGCAATGGAACGCGCCATTGCCAGCGCATCGCATACATTTAGCCAGGACAAGTAGACTGTGCCTAGATCAGGGGACGCTACATTGTAAGGGGCAGGTTTGATTTTGAAGACGAATCTCCCAAGTCGCCAAATTGAGCGTCACGTCAACGATTTAATGAACACATCGCGGCAATCCGGATACCTTGAAGTCGAGATTGGGAGTGTCCACAATAACAGAAGAGGTGTCTCCCCGCAGTCATTGCGATTGCCTGGGAAACACCTCTTATTGTTGTTTTGCTGTTATCCTCATGCTATCAAGCTTCTTCCGGAACTCTCTTGTCCCAGAAGTAGCAGACAAATCCCAGTCCGAGTGCCACTGCTACCAGCAATGCTCCCACCCAAGGGAGGGCATTCAGAGAGAGATGGGTGATCACCATGCCTCCGACGAATGCACCGACTGCATTGCCCAAATTCCCGGCGGAATGGCTGGCGGTTGAAGCCAGCGCTGGCGCGGATTTGGCCAGGCTCATCGTGCGCACCTGCATGCCCGAGAATACCGCGAAGGAAGCGCCGCCCCACAGGAAGATCGTAATGACCGCGGTGATCGGATTGTACATTGTAAAATTAAAGATCACCAGTATGACACAGATCGTGAAGTAGATGCCAAGAATGGAGGGCATCAGCTTCCAGTCGGCCAGCCTTCCTCCGATGAGATTACCGATCGTAACGCCGAAGCCGAAGAGGATGAGAATCCAAGTGACACTATGTTCCTCAAATCCGGTCACATTCACGAGCAGCGGTGTAATATAGGTGAAGATTGCGAACAGGCCGGCGTTGCCGAACACCCCGATCGTCAGGAAGGTCAGCAGCCTTGGACTTGTCAGCGCCTTTATCTGCTGGCTCATGCTCGCGACCTTCCCTTGCTTCAGCTGCGGAATAAAGATCATAATACCGATGAGGGTCACGACCCCTACGACAGCAATCGTGCCGAATGAGGCGCGCCAGCCCCAATTCTGCCCGATATAGGTGCCGAGAGGGACGCCGATAATATTCGCTATTGTCAGACCGGCCATCATCATGGATATGGCTGCGGCCCGCCGATCTGGCGAGACCAACTTCGATGCGATGACGGCCCCTACGCCGAAGAAGGTGCCATGTGTCAGTGCAGTGATAAGGCGTGCTGTCATCAGTACGGCATAATTGGGAGACAGCACAGCCGCAATATTGCCGATAATAAACAAGCCCATCAGCAGGCATAACAGCTTCTTCTCGGGAATTTTCTGCGTAAGCAGCGTGAGAATCGGCGCCCAGACAGCTACCCCCAAAGCGTACATGGTAATGAGCTGTCCCGCTGCGGGAATGCTGACATTCAGGTCTTCCGCGACGTTCGGCAGAATGCCCATAATGACGAACTCGGTCATGCCGATCGCGAACGCTCCGACAGTCAGCGAGATGAGTGAGATGGGGAAGGATCTGGCGGTGGCCTTGTTGGCTACAGCAGGTTGGGATAACATAATTTTTCTGTCCACCTTCTTATGATGTGTAATCGGTATAAGCTGTACAGCAGGATGATCCAACTTATCGTTCGTTGATGAAGCGGCTTTGGCGCCTGACAGCGCGCAGACCACCTCTCCTATTTTGTGACTTTCCAGGCTAGGAATCAAGAAGTTTCTTCGGAAAACGTTTGCACGCGTTTCTTCCTTCAGGACAAGCTTGGTAGAAGTGTAAAAGGGAGGCTGCCAGCTGGAAAAAGTATGAATCCTCCATTGTCCGGAAAACATAAAAAGCGATCTTGTGCTACTATGATCTTATCAACGTCAACGGAGGAAGAAGGAGAAATATAATGACACACAATAATGCAAGCGAAGCTTACGGCTGGAATTTTGACAACAGCTATGCCGCACTGTCTGACAGCCTCTTTTCCTTGGTTAGCCCTACTCCTGTAAGATCGCCCGGTCTAGTCATTTTTAATGACGCTTTGGCTGGCGAGCTCGGCTTGAACGCAGTGGTGCTGAGAAGCGATGACGGGGTAGCCGTGCTGGCCGGCAACCGGCTTCCAGAGGGCGCCGAGTCGCTGGCCCAGGCTTATGCCGGCCATCAATTCGGGCATTTCACCAAGCTTGGCGACGGGCGGGCGATTCTGCTCGGCGAGCAAATCACCCCACAGGGCGAACGCTTCGACATTCAGCTCAAGGGACCGGGCAGAACTCCCTATTCGCGCGGGGGCGACGGGCGGGCAACTCTTGGGCCGATGCTGCGCGAATACATCATTAGCGAAGCGATATACGCGCTGGGCATTCCAACGACCCGCAGCCTGGCGGTGGTGACGACGGGCGAGCCGGTATTCCGGGAGACTGCGCTGCCAGGCGCCATTCTGACGAGGGTGGCTGCCAGCCACCTGCGCGTCGGAACCTTTCAGTATGTATCGAACTGGGGAACCGCGGAGGAACTCATGCAGCTGGTCGATTACGCGCTTGCGCGGCACTATCCCGAGGCGGTTCCGGGCGACAACAGACCGCTGACACTGCTGAAGGAAGTGATCGGGAGGCAGGCTGCGCTGATCGCCAGCTGGCAGCTGGTCGGTTTTATTCACGGGGTAATGAACACGGACAACATGACGATCAGCGGGGAGACAATCGATTATGGGCCCTGCGCCTTCATGGACGTCTACGATCCGGCGACCGTGTTCAGTTCTATTGATGCACAAGGCCGCTATGCCTACGGCAACCAGCCGCGCATTGGCGCCTGGAACCTGGCCAGACTGGCGGAGGCGCTTCTTCCCGTACTGCATCATGATGAGGCGGAGGCAATCAAGCTGGCCGAGGAGGCGATCGGGGGCTACTCCGACCTGTTCTACGGGAATTGGATCAAGGGGATGAGGGCGAAGCTGGGGCTGTACGATGAAGAGTCGGAGGACGAAGCGCTCATTCATGACCTGCTGGTGATAATGAAAGAAGCGGGCGCAGACTACACGAATACATTTCGTGCTTTGACCATGGGCAGGCTGGAGCCTGCCGCGCTTCAGGCAAGCGCCGAGTTCGCCCCGTGGCATGAGCGATGGCAGGCGAGACTCGGTAGGCAGCAGGAGAGCGCGGACGCTGCCCGGCAGCTGATGCAGCGCAGTAATCCGGCCGTGATCCCCCGGAATTATCGGGTGGAAGAAGCGCTTGCGGCGGCGGTCGAGCGCAGCGATTACAGCGTCATGGAGCGCCTGCTGCAGGCGTTGTCGAGTCCTTATGCTTATTCGGAGGCACAGGAGGAATATGCCGCTCCGCCCGAGGCGAACTCCAGTCCGTACCAGACCTTCTGCGGCACCTGATCCGTGAGCATACAGCATTCAGCGTCAGGGGGAACAGCGAGCGAGAACCCCCCGGCAAAGACAGGCAGCCTGAGACAAGTAAAGGTCAATGCAATTCCGGTGCGAAGAAAATGAGCAATACAAAAACATCCGAACGTCTATTCATCATTTTTCGAGCTTTTATGTTAAAATGAAGGATATTTCGGCCTGGCAGCATCTATAATCTGCCAGGTCGCGAATGACTATCTTTACAAGCAGGTGAAAAATATGAGCAAGGCTCCTAAGGTACCGATACGCAAGCAGATTGCCGACATTTTTCGAACCCTTGCTTTTACGTACCGGGAAATCTTCATTTTCGAACTACTATATAAGACGTTAACGTTATTTATCTTCATCCCAGCAATTTCATTCATATTCCGAGGACTTCTTCGCTTGGGCGGATTTGCGGGGGCAACCAATTACGAGCTGCTGCAGTTTGCGATGAGCAGATATGGCTTGCTATGCATGCTGATTTTGATTCCCATCGCCACACTGCTGATTTTTTTAGAGTTTTCGGTTTTGATAATCCTCTCATATTACGGTCACAAGAGGCAGCGGATCGGGCTTATCCCTGCTTTTTTGCAATCGCTCTCCTATTTGCCGTCCTTATTCAAATATGGATTTCTAGGATGGGCGATCTATCTGCTGCTGTTTCTTCCGCTCGGTGCGGGCTTCGGCGCGACGCTGCTGCCTTCCCTGGAAATTCCGAATTTTATCTCGGGCGAGCTGTCAAAAACAGTCGGAGGAGCGCTGCTGCTTGTCGGCGTGCTAGGGGTTATGTTATTCTTCAATGTCCGCTGGACCTTTTTGCTTCATGTTGTGGTGATCGAGGGGGTGGGGCGGTTTCGGAAGGCGGCGCAAAAAAGCGCTGCATTGCTTAAAAAAAGACATATCCGCATAGCTGTGGTCATGCTGTCCGTATTGCTAATGTATATGTTCGTTGTCATCCTGCTGATGGTTGTCATTGTGGGAGCAGTTGGCCTTCTCTATTTCCTGTGGGAACAGCAGACAGTATTTGCTAGCCTTGTGCGGACGGTCGCATTGAAGAGCGCGTTACTCTCCCTTTATTTGGCGACGCTATTTTTTATGCCGCTTTATATTACCACGATTACTCGAATATACATGGCGAAAGCGGACCCGGATCATGCCATGCTGCAGCTTCCTGAACCGAAGAGCAGGAAAGACCGTTCCATTCAAAGTCAAGGATTGCTGCACAAACATAAAAGAAAGCTGATCGTACTCGGCGCAGCTACTGTTTTTGCAACGGCACTAACTCTCCTGCCGACGATCGGTGAAGTAGAGATGGTAGATCAAAAAGTTCAAATCATGGCTCATAGAGGCTACATAGCAAAGGGACCGGAGAATACGATTGAAGCGATACAGGGTGCTATCGATGCACAGGCGGATTATGCGGAAATCGACGTATTGGAAACCAAAGACGGGGACCTTGCCGTCATTCACGATACCAATTTGAAGCGTCTGACAGGTATCCAGGCACAGGTGTATGATCTGACGATGGATGAATTACGGAAGCTGGAAGTGAAGCAGGGGGATCTGACTGGACGAATCAGCAGCCTTGCAGAAGTGATGGATATGGCCAGAGGCAAAATAAAACTAAACATTGAAATCAAAACACATGGAAAAGAACAAAATCTGGTGGACACATTTACCCGGATCGTACGCGAAAATCATTTTCAGAATGAATGCGTTGTGCAGTCGCTCGATTATGAAATCGTACAGCAAGTCAAAGCCGCGGCGCCGGAGCTTCAGGTGGGGTATATCATGTTTGCTGGTGTCCCGGATATGAGTCGGATTCATGCCGATTTTGTCGTTATGGAAGAATATATGGTCAAAGAATCGATCGTCGTTTCGGCCAAGCAGCATCACAAGCCAATCTATGTCTGGACAGTAAATAACAAAGACAGCATGACACGTTTCTTCAGCATGGGTGTCGACGGTATCATAACAGATTACCCCGAGGATGCGATTTCCGTTGCGGAAGAACTTAGAATAGGGGCGTTATCGGCGTTGACCCAGTGGCTTAATAATTTGAAGTTTTGACAGGTAAGGTATCTTAGCAGAGGTACTACAGCAATTTGGTACTGTTGTCCAGCCAACAGGTTCAAGTACAATAAAGACAGGCGCAGAACTAGGTGCCTTTCAACATGACAACGGAACTTGAGAGATGGTTGGTGCTATGATGCATACAAGAAGAATACGCATACTTGGGACAGGAAAATATTTGCCAAGCCGGCAGGTGACCGCAGCGCAGCTGGATGAGAAACTTGGCAAACCGCAAGGTTGGGTGCTCAAAAAATCCGGTGTCCGGGTAAGACACTATGCTGATGGAGAAACGGTTTCACAGATGGGTGCAAAAGCGGCTTGGGCAGCGCTTGAGGCGGCCAGCCTGACGTTTGACGATATAGATTGTGTTATCTGTACGAGTTCAGTGCCGGAGCAGCCAATTCCTTGCACGGCAGCACTCATTCAAAAAGAAATGAACCAGGGCGACTCAGGTGTGCCATGTTTTGATGTCAATTCAACCTGCCTGTCGTTTCTGGCGGGGCTCGATCTAATCTCCTATCTGGTAGATGCGGGCAGATACAGCCGCGTGCTGCTCGTCGCCCCGGAAATCGCCTCGCTTGGACTTAATGAAGCGCATGCGGAAAGCGCGATCTTGTTCGGCGATGGCGCAGCAGCTGTCGTCATCGGGCAATCGCAGCCCGGCGAAAGCTCCGGCATTCGCGCAGCCCGAATTGAAACCTATGGCTCCGGGTATGAATTATCGCAAATCCGCGGCGGCGGCTCCAAATATCCTTTTCGAAATTATCGTCCGGATGATGAGGCGCCATTCCTGTTTGAAATGCAGGGGGAGGCGTTGTTCAAAAAAACATCGAAATTACTGCCAGCGTTTTTGGAGCGTTTGTTCAAGGAAGCGGACGTCTGTATGGATGATCTCAAGCTGGTCATTCCCCATCAAGGAAGCGCGATGGCGATGCGCCTGCTGCAGAAGAAGCTGGGCATACCGCACGAAAAGATGATGAACTTCATTGAAAACCACGGCAATATGATAGCTGCGTCACTGCCCATGGGTATTCATGAGGCTGTTCAGGCGAACCGTATTCGCCGGGGGGAACGGTTTGCCTTGATCGGAATATCAGCGGGCATCTCACTGGGCGGCATTATCCTTGAATACTAGGGCCGCTGCTGTTGAACGGTACACAGCCGCCAGTACCAACATTAGTAGGTCTGGCGCTGGCGGAGCTGTCCCGCGCACTTTTCTCGTGACCGGCGGCCGAGCGCCGGCAGCGCTTGATCTGGCGCGGCAGCTATCTGCGCAAGGGCATATCGTCTATGCGGCTGACAGCTTGCCGAATCCGCTGATCCGGTTTTCAAATGCGGTGCAGCGGTATTATCTTTTGCCTTCCCCAAGATTTGAGCTGAAGCGGTTTACTGAGGTTTTGAAACAAATTGTAGTTGAATGCCGTATTGATGTTATCTTACCGGTGTGCGAGGAAGTATTTTACATTGCTTTCGTGAAAAATAAGCTGGGCGCGTGCGAAGTATTTGCCGATGAGCTTGGGAAGCTGCAGCAGCTGCACAGCAAGTGGGAGTTCATTCAATTGCTGCGTGAGCTTGGTTTGCCTGCGCCTCATACGCGGCTGCTCCGCTCGGATGCTGATCTACAGAAACTGGCTTCCAGGGCGGACGGCTCACTGATGTTGGCGACCGTATCGTCAGCCACTGTCGGGTCAGAGACGGGGCCGAACCTAACGAACCCCGCAAGTTCAGAGTTTATTCCCGTCGACCGAGCCGCCTCCCTGAACACGCCAGAACGCACTGGCGAAAATGGAGAGAGCGGCATAGTCAGCCATTGGGTGCTCAAGCCCGTGTACTCCCGTTTCGGCGACGCCGTCCGTTTCTATAGCGCTGGCGATCCACTGCCGGAAATTCGCCCGTCGGCGGAGTATCCTTGGGTTGCGCAACAGGCGATTAAGGGCGATGAATATTGCGCTTACGCCATTGTGCACCAAGGCAAGCTTCAGGCATTTACAGCTTACCCTGCCCTTTATACTGCGGGTCGCGGAGCCAATGTTTATTTTCGGCAGGAAATCTCCCCGCCGCTGCTGGAATGGACAACCGAATTTGTCAGCCGCATCGGGTTTCATGGCCAGATTGCCTTCGATTTTATTGTTGAGCAGGGCGGGAAGGTATACCCTATTGAATGCAATCCTCGCGGCACGAGCGGGCTGCATCTGTTCGGCCCACGGGATCGTATTGATAAGGCGATCGCAGGGAATTGCGGGGACAGTGCGATTATCCCCCGGCAGCCCAAACCGCGGATGATTGCGGCGGCGATGCTCGCCTACGGTCCCGGCAGCGGGAGGGCACGCGAGCAATCGATGCTCGCCGGAACGAGGCGCTGGTTCTCATCGCTGGTTGCAGGGCGTGATGTGCTGCTGGATTTTGCCGACTTGTCCCCGGCGCTCGCTCAGGGATACGTGGCTGCCGATCTATGGCGAAGAGCGCGCGCTGCCGGTCAATCGCTGAAACAATTTACGACACAGGACATTGAATGGAATGGGATGGTTGACAGCAATGAATAAAATGAACGTGCTGATCACCGGCGCGACAGGTTTTCTCGGCAACAATGCCACATGCAGGCTGCTCGCGGAAGGGCATCAGGTGACAGCGCTTGGGCGCAACGAAGCAGCGGGGCGGCGGCTGGCGGCAAGCGGTGCCCGTTTTGTCCCTATCGACTTGGCTGTGATGACGCCTGAGCTTGCTGCGCCGCTGTTCGCAGGGCAGCAGATGGTTATTCATTGCGCTGCCTTGTCCTCACCCTGGGGGGCCTACGATGATTTCTATCAAGCGAATGTCATAGCGACGGAAAATGTTGTGAGGAGCTGCCGTGCTGCAGGTGTTGAGCGTTTAATCCATGTCTCCACGCCATCGGTTTATTTTGATTTCCGTGAACAAACCGGCATCACGGAGAACTCCCCGCTGCCCAGGCGCTCGGCGAACGCCTACGCACACACGAAACGGCTTGCCGAAGCGGTAGTGGACGCGGCCTTCGCTGAGGGATTGCCCGTTGTGACCCTGCGCCCGCGCGCGTTGTTCGGTCCGGGCGATACCGCGATATTCCCCCGGCTGATGCGAGCCAATGAGCGGGGCTTCGTGCCATTGATTGGCGGCGGACAGGCGCTGATGGACCTTACTTACATTGATAACGTGACGGAAGCGTTGATCTGCTGTATGCGTGCAGACGCTGCCGTGCTCGGAAATAAATACAATATTACCAATGGCGAGCCCACCAGCCTGTTCGAGCTGCTGCAGCGTATTTTCGGAGAGCTTGGCATTCCGTTCCGCCACCGCAGCATCCCTTATCCGCTCGCCTACGGGGCGGCCGGATTGATGGAGCTTGGCGCGCGGATGACGCAAAGCCGGAAAGAACCGCTGATGACACGCTATACAGTCGGTACGCTCGCATTCAGCCAAACGCTGGACATTTCGCGGGCTGCCCGCGACTTGCATTACCGTCCGCAAGTGACGGTTGAGGAAGGCATTCGCCGCTTCTGTTCCTGGTGGCGCAGCAAGGGGGAATTATAATGAAGATTGCGCTTTATTGCACAGGCTATTGCATGCAGCGGGAAGCATTGTCACTGCAGGGAAGCAGTTGGCGCTCGGTGCCCTTTCCGGCGCTGTTTGCGCTTATTGAACATCCGGAGCACGGACTTATCTTATTTGACACGGGCTATTCAGAGCGATTTGCATCGGCGACGGACTCGTTTCCATACCGGCTGTACAGATGGACAACTCCGGTGGTGACAGCAGGCTACGGCTCAGCGGCAGAGCTGCTCGAAGCGAAAGGGTACCGTCCCTCTGATGTACGAATGATCGTGGTGTCGCATTTCCATGCCGATCATATATGCGGATTAAGCGACTTTCCCAACGCGCAGTTTGTTTGCTCGCGCAAAGCTTATTTATCGGTCAAAGGGTTGACCGGATTCGCCGCTGTAAAACGCGCGTATCTCCCCGGGCTGCTGCCTCCTGATTTCGAGGAGCGGGCATGCTGGACCGAGGAATTGAAGCAAGTGGATATCTCCGGGGCGTTCATGCCGCTGCGGCGGGCGTTCGATGTGCTTGGCGACGGATCACTGCTGGTTGTTGATTTGCCGGGGCATGCCTCGCATCAGATCGGGCTGCTGGTCAAGTCACCATCCGGTGAGGCGGACGTGCTGCTCGGCGCAGATGCCAGCTGGTCCATGCAGGCTGTACGGGAAAACCGTCCGCCGCATCCGCTTGCCTATCTGGTCATCGATGAGGCGAAGCCGTTCAAGGAAACGTTTCGCATGCTCGTTGCGCTGCACCGTTCCAATCCGGAGCTGCGGATGCTCTTCACACATTGTCATAAGGCATGGCAGCAAAGTGTCGATTTCAAAATGCCGCCTCCCGCGCGTTGACAGCAATGCGCCGGCCTTGGGCAGCTGCTTGAGTGGCGATCCAGGATGAACACTGCCAATTATGGAGCGCACAATGGAAGAAGTCTGGTTTTCGATTCGTTTCACATTGGTTAAAGGAGAGATGAGTTCATGAACTTGCCCGTCCTGCTCAAGCATTATCTGCTCGCCAGACACAGCGCCCGCAGGCGGCAAACCCGCGAGGAACTGGAAGCGCGGCAGCATCGCAAGGTGACCGCTTTTCTAACGGCCACCCTTGCGAAGTCACCGTTTTTTGCCTCTTATTACAAAGGGCTGGCACTGGAAGATTGGCGTAATTGGCCGACGACGGACAAGGCGCTCATGATGGCGAATTTCGATGAATGGAACACGCTTGGCATGTCCAAAGCGGAAGCATTCGAGACAGCTTCCCGCGCGGAACACGATCGGGACTTCGTCGCCCCGCCCGGCGGGATCACCGTCGGACTTTCCTCGGGAACCTCAGGCAACCGGGGGCTGTTTCTCGTCAGTCCGAAGGAGCGAGCGGCATGGGCAGGCGCTGTGCTCGCCAAGACGCTGCCAGGACCGTTATGGCAACAGCAGCGAATCGCCTTTTTTCTGCGCGCTGACAGCAGTCTGTATCAAACTGTGCGCTCGCGTCGCATCGCGTTCCGTTATTTCGATATGAGCCGTCCGCCCGGAATGCATCTGGCGCCGCTGCAGCAGCTTGCGCCCACTTTGCTGGTCGCGCCGCCCTCGATGCTGCGGCTGCTGGCCGAGGCCCAGCTGGAAGGAAGGCTGGCGATAGCGCCACGCAAAATCATTGCCGTCGCCGAAGTGCTGGAGCCCATTGACCGCGCCTATATCGAAGGGGCGTTTCAAATGGAGCTGCATCAGGTATATCAGTGTACGGAAGGATTTCTCGGCTCCACTTGCGCACATGGCACCCTTCATCTGAACGAGGATATTCTCGTTGTGGAGCGGGAATATTTGGATGATGCTAAACGGATGTTCTCGCCGATTATTACCGATTTCTCCAGAACATCGCAGCCGATTATCCGTTATCGACTGAATGATGTGCTCACCCTTTCGGAACAGCCCTGCCCGTGCGGGAGCGCACATACAGCTCTTGCCGCAGTTTCAGGGAGGGCGGATGATATTTTTTATGGCCTGACGGTTCATACAGAAGAACAGGTCCCGGTGTTTGCCGACTTCGTGCGCAGATCTGTAATGTTTGCGGCGGATCAAATTGAGGAATACCGAATTATTCAGCATTCCCCGACTGAACTCGAAGCGGCGCTGCGTATCAAAGGGGATGAAGCAGTTGTGCGGCAGGCGCTGCAGGAGCAAATCTGCAAGTTGTTCGATGGCCTGGGCTGCCACGTTCCCCGTGTGCGGTTTGTTCCCTATCATTTTGAGCCAGGGCTCGTCAAGCTGCGCCGTTTGCAGCGGTCGTACGTCCTGCATTAACAGAGTGGTTGCAATACGCTGTCTTTCATTTTATGTTCCCATAGCGATCCGGCAATTTCCATCTGGGGGCATTACGGGGTGGTGACTGACAAGCCGCCATGTCCCCTTTGTTAAGGGGCTTGCTATTTCGGAGGATCTTGCGCTAACGCTTGCCACAGCTCTTAATTGGCTTGAAATGACCCTTTTGCAACTCTAACGCTGGCCACAGCGCTTATTCACCCCATGGACCGCTAAAATCGTACGATTTTCTATAAATAAGGTGTCTCAGTTTCCTTACAATATTTATGGGGCTGAATTTCCCTAAATAGCGCCGCTCATCAGCGTTAGAATTCTGAATTCCACATGGTCCCCTTTGCTTGATCACGGATCATGTCAATGGAAAGCACTGATTTTTAGACGGAATCCTTTTATCTATCTATTTCTTTGTTAGCTTTCATGCAATGCTAGTGGACAAAAGTACGAGAGCACGGTTCAATGGAAAAGAACAGGTTGGAGTAAATCAATTCAAGGCAGTAAAGGATGTGCAGCGCAGATGTTTTTGCATGATATTATTAAATTGTCGGAGAAGGTGACCGCCCCTCAGCAATATCCGTTTCGGATTCCTGCAATTCGTCATTTGGAGCGGCTGTCGCTGCGGAAGCGCGTTACCTTTTTTGTTGGTGAAAATGGCTCTGGCAAGTCAACGCTGCTGGAAGCAATTGCTTATCAGTGCGAATTTAATACAGCTGGCGGCGGGCGCAACAATCTCTATGAGCTGGATGCATCTGACGCCAAGCTAGGCGATTATATCCGTCTTTCCTGGATGCCCAAGCTGACTCAGGGGTTCTTTATGCGTGCGGAATCGTTCTACAATTTTGCTTCACATATTGACGAATTGGCCAGGACGGATAACAGAATTTATGCGTCTTACGGTGGTAAATCTCTGCATGAGCAGTCGCACGGCGAATCTTTTCTATCGCTTTTCAAAAACCGGTTTGGCCAGCGCGGCATATACTTGCTCGACGAGCCGGAGGCCGCATTGTCGCCGTCGAGGCAGCTTAATTTCCTAAGCATCATCCACGAACTGCAAAAACATGCCCAGCTTATTATTGCGACGCATTCCCCGATTTTGCTCGGCTATCCGGAAGCGGAAATCTATCATTTCAGCGATGGCCCCATTCAAAAAATTCGGTATGAGGACACCGATCACTATCAAATTACGCGCCGCTTTTTAGAAAATCGTAAATTTTATCTGAACGAACTGCTGGAATAACTTGGGGGACGGAAGCGCCCGCAAAACAAATCGTGTTCCTAGCGCACTTTTGCATGCAAAAGTGCTCTTTGTCTGTGCTCATTTTAAACAAGCCGTCGCGTTTCCGATCTAAAGCATGGGAACTGGCTCGAAAGGAAGAAAAAAACTGCCATAGGAACAGAAAGAGTAACTAACGGTAAGGGTGAGGGGGCGTCGTAGAAGGAGTAACCAGTGTGAAAGGTGAGGGGACGTGAGTATAGGAGTAACTAGCAGTGAATGTGAGGGGACGTGGCATAAGAGTAACTAGCGGTAAAGGTTCGGGTACGTGAGTATAGGAGTAACTAACGGTAAAGGTGAGGGGACGTGCGTATAGGAGTAACTAGCGGTGAAGGTGAAAAGGACGTGGCAGAGAGTAACCAGTGTGAAAGGTGAAAGGACGTGGCATAAGAGTAACTAGACGTGGATCATACGAGTAGCGAGCGCTAAAAGAGCGCTGATAGCTGTCTACATCATCTATGCGGCCACACGTTCCGCTATATCGCTCAAAACTAGGCATATGGCAGCTTTGGCGGCCACCAGTTCCGCTATTTGTGAAATTAGTGGCTGTTTTTGAGGTTTTTCTTAGCAATAGCGGAACGTGTGGCCGTGAAAATCGCAAATGGGGTGATTTCGGGCAAATAGCGGAACGTCTGTCCGCTTGGGGCTGCTGCTACCCTGATAAACGGCGAAGCCCAGCAAGGGCACGTTATTACAGGCTGGAGCGTATCTTGTCATAACAAGATTATACGCTCAAGTCTGCGATTAAAGGGGGAGAAAGATGCTTTATTTGGGCAATCAGCAATTTGACCGACTTGGCATCGATTGGAATGCCCTGATTGATGTGATTGAGGACGCGGTGCGTATTATGCAAAGCGGCGATTATGACCAGCCGCTCAAACCCTACTTGCGCTACCGAAACCCGCGGAACCGCATCATTGCAATGCCTGCCTATGTGGGCGGTGCGGTAAATACGGCCGGGCTGAAGTGGGTAGCCAGCTTTCCCGGCAATTTGGAGAAAGGACTGCCGCGAGCTCATTCCCTTACCGTGCTGAACGAAGCCGGCACAGGCAAGCCGCTGGCCGTATTGAATACAGCTCGGGTAAGCGGCGTGCGCACGGCAGCCGTCAGCGGCGCTGTCCTGCGTCGCTATGCGGAAGTGCGACCGTTGTCTGGCCTCAAGGTTGGCATCGCCGGCTTTGGGCCGATCGGGCAGCTCCATCTGCAGATGCTCACCGCCCAGCTTGGGGATGCGGTTGCGGAGGTCGCCCTATTCGATCCACGGGGCATCGACATTGCCTCTGTCCCGGAGCCGATCAGAGGGCGGACAACTGTTGCGGAAGGGTGGGAATCGGCGTATGCGGGTGCCGATATATTCGTTACTTGCACCGTGTCGGAGCAAGGCTACATCGATCAGCGGCCGAAGGGCGGAGCGCTGCTGTTGAATGTGTCGCTGCGCGACTTTACGCCTGCGATTTTGGATTATACCCGCGCTATTATTGTCGATGATTGGGATGAAGTGTGCCGCGAAGGGACAGACATCGAACGGATGCACAAGGAGCGGCAGCTGAGCAAAGCAGACACGATTTCGCTTGGAGAAGTCGTGTGTGACAACGCGATCAGCCAATTGTCATTGGATGAAGCAGTACTGTTCAATCCAATGGGGATGGCTGTTTTCGATATTGCGATTGCGGCCTATTATTACGAGCAGGCTGTAGCGAACAAGGCAGGGCTTCTTTTGCCGGAATAGCAATGACGGATCTGCTAGGCCATGCAGCTTATGTGTCTGTCACGCGCACAATAATCTGCTGGCTCATGCAGCTTATGTTCCCGTGCGCCACAATCACACGCGTGCCCATCACTTGCTACCCGCGCCGGTCAGTCTACTGTATGCAGCATATAGTCTTGCTACGCCGTCGCTCTTGCTACGCCGTCGCTCTTGCTGCGCCGTCGCTCACCAATCACTCGAATGCGGCAGTTGCCGACTGAACGTCCGGGATTAAGCAACGGGCATGTGGACGTGAACAAAATTGCTATTATTGCGCTTGCTTGCAAGAAGTCGGACAGGAAATGCGTCGTTATAATGGGGATATCCGAATAACGAAAGGGGTTTTTCCATTGACGCAAATATCCCGATTTCAATTGACAGAGGATATGGTCGAGCAGTTTTACCGAGAGGGCTATTTCTACGCGCCGGGATTTATTACACCGGAAGCGGTAGAAGCGCTAAATAAGGAGAACTATGAGTTTGCTCACGCCAAAAGCGATGGTGCATGGCAGAGCAAGGGATTTGTTCATATTGAAAAAGAGAAGGATCAATATCCGGAAACGGTACGCTTCCTGACGGATCAACATATTGTGAAGGTGTATGAGCAAATTTTGGGCAGTCAGGTTCGGCTATGGATGGGCATGTATGCGGTTGTAGCACCCGGCGGCGAGGGGCTGGCGTGGCATCAGGACAATCAGTACACGCATGTTCTGGGCCATATGCTGAACGGTTTTGTCGCTTTGGACAATATTACGCAGGAGAACGCCGGATTATGGCTTGCGCCGCGCTCTCACCGTCTTGGCAGACAGCCGAACCTCAATGAGGATCCGTTAGCACACCGGAGAGCGCCCGAACCGGAGAACGGGGAGCCCTGCAAGCCGATGAATCCTGGTGACGCCGTTATTTTCCACCGTGAGACTTTGCATCACAGCAAGAAAAATAACACCGATAAACCGCGCCGCGCGTTTGCTTTCCAAGTGGCCTCTGCGAACGCTAGGCTTGCCGAATCCGGCAAACTGATGGAAGATCGCGCGATTCTTTCGATCAAGTAACCAACATAAGCCCATTCGAACACAGTGTGTACCGCTGTGTCTGAATGGGCTCTATTTACGTTAGCATCCTTATTTACGGAAGACGCTTGGCGACACGCCATAGGCATCTTTAAAATGCTTGTTAAAATAACTGACAGAATTAAAGCCGCTTTCGAAAGCAATCTCCGTAATCGTTAGCGATGAGTTGCGCAGCAGATGAACGGCGAACTGCACCCGAAGCCGATTGATGAAATCATTTGGCGTCAATCCGGTCAATGTGCGGAAGCGTCTGTAAAACGCCGTTTTTTTCAGCCGGGATAAGTAAATAATCCGTTCCATTTCGACAGGCTGATGGAAATCTTTGATTAGAGCCTCAATGGCTTGAATCATTCCGTCATCAATTTCACCAGCTTCTCCTGACGAGGATGATCGCTGCTCACGCAAGAAATAGCGGTAAATATGCAGCAAAACGGTAGTCATATGGATGAACTGTTTGATTTCCCAGCCAGGCAGTGCCTGCTCTTGCTCTGCAACAGCCTGTACCGCCGCATCTCGGATCGCTTTGGCATCCGGCGAATCCGCTGCAATATGGGGCACCCAATCGACGGTGTAGAATGGGGCGAGCAGTTGATAGCCTTGCGGGATGGGGCGAACCGCCGAAGGAGACAGCAGCAGCATAATCCAGGTAGCAGGCAAATCCGGTCGCTCCGCCAAGTTCCAATGCGCTTCAAACGGGCGGAAAACAAAAACATCCCCCGGCCTGCCGAGGTAGTCCTGATTGGCAAGATGATATCTGACGTTGTTTTCAAGCAAAATGCTTATTTCAAGCGCGTCATGCATATGCAATTCATGCTCGGTCAAATGAGCGATCCGCTGGCTGAAAACAAAATTGTCCGGGAGATGGATCGAGTCGTGAATCATGATGAGTGGCGCCCCCTATAGGCTTGGCAAGGTGCTGATCTATTATCAATAAACGGCGCGGACTTCATTTATGCTTGGCGCGTCGTCGAATCCTGCTTGCGGATAAAGTCGTCAACATTGCTGTCCGCTTTCGTCTGATTGCACAAATTGCAGGCGCATACGCAGTTGAGCGGTGTCGTGTGCCCGCCCTTCGCCCGAGGCAGCAGATGGTCGATCGTATCGCCGTATTCCCCACAGAAAAAACATGTATATTGATCACGCGTCAAAATAAATTGACGAAATTTCTTGTTGCTGTACAAACGTCGGACAGTATGCTGGTTAACAATGACAGCAGCGTACTCTTTGACCAGTACTGCCGCGGTTTCCAAATCGGTCTCCTGCTGCCAGCGCCGTCCTTTATCCGTTCGTCCGCGCATCCACAGAATGCCGCGCCGGGTGGGACGAAGGATGGATACATCCGGAGGCTGCGCGCTGGGAGGTGCCGGCAGTGCCCGTTGATGCGTCCTTGCGATGCGGCGGGGTTGGCTCGGCTCCGCAGCTTCGTAATTCGCTGCCGGACTGTCCATCATCGTTATTGGAACGGCGGCTGTCTTGCCGTCGCCATGCAGCTTGCGGCAAGCTTTGCAGGTGCCGCGGCGTGAGCCTTTGCCGGAGCGTTTGCCTGTGCGGCGCAAAAAATCGGTTAGCGGTTTTATTTCCCCGCAGCGTGAGCAGGCCTTGGCTGCGCCAGATTGCTTCACGGCATCTGCGGTGTCCGTTTCCTGGTGCATGCACCCTGTGTTCGATTCCATCTTCATCACCTCCATGTTTTATATTGTAACCGATATCATATTGCTGCCGCAATTTTTCTAATGATAAATTGCATCCGGTTTTTTCTGATATAATGGATTATAAAAACAAGCTGAATCAGCGATGGACGGGAGATGACGGGATGAGTACCATTCGAAATATTTATTGTGTGGGCCGAAATTATGGGCTGCATGCAGCGGAACTTGGCAACGCGGTGCCGGAAAGCCCGATGATTTTTATGAAGCCTTCACATTCCGCCTTTTTAATGGACGGGAGCCGGTTGGAGCTGCCTGCCGCACACGGCTCCGTGCACTATGAAGCGGAGATTGTCGTGCGCATCGGCCGCCGCTGGGAACGGGGAGTCGCGACTGCTGAATTGCTGGACGGGTTTGCGCTTGGTCTTGACTTGACACTGCGCGATTTGCAATCCGAATTGAAAAAGCAGCAATATCCGTGGCTGAAGGCCAAAGGCTTCCGTCACTCCGCACCGCTCACCGCCTTCCTGCCGATTCCGGAAGGACATGAACTTAGCGGCCTGACAGGCACACCGTTCTCACTTTCAATTAATAGCGAGGAGCGGCAGCGCGGCAAGCTGGAAGAGGCGATTTTCGGGCTTCCCGAGCTGATTGCTCATATCGGCGAGCATTATGGCCTTGGCGAAGGGGATCTGATCTATACAGGGACACCGGCTGGTGTGGGTGAATTGCACAATCAGGACCATCTGGCCTTGTTCTGGAATGATGTACAATTGGGCGACTGCCGATTGTCACTTGAATAAGAAGGGCTGTCAATCGTCTGTGAAAATGTCACCTTAACTATGCTATGAAAATGTCACTTGTTGAAATGGAGGCCGCCCTTACC
>REGQ01000061.1 GCA_004134985.1 Paenibacillaceae bacterium
AATGTAATTGTCTCCTGTCCCATAGTGACATTATCTCAGAACAGTTATGGGATGACATTATCACAGAAGAACAACACGGTGCCGACTGACCCCTTGCATTGGGAATGAAAGACGGTTATAATGTGATTGATCAATTACTAATGAAATGGGGCTTGCTATGGTCAGGTTGAAAGGAAAGGAGCGGAAGGAGGAAGTCCTTGAGGCAGGTTTGGAGGTATTCGCCCAGCGCGGATATTATAACACTACGACTGCTCTTATCGCAGAAAAAGCGGGGATCTCTCAACCTTATGTGTTTCGTTTCTTCCCGACGAAGGAGGAGCTTTTCATCGCCGTTTTGAATCGGGCGTTTGACCGAATCCTCCAAACGTTTAAAAATGTCGAATCGAGTCCGGAGGAACTGGGCAGCGACTTGGTTAAAGCCTATGAAGAGTTGTCGGTCCAATACCCCAATGAGATTGCTTTGCAGGTGATCAGCATTGGCATCACCGAAGAAGCGATCCGGGCTGCTGCCAAAACGGGGTTATCCCGCATCAGAAATTATGCCCTGGAAAGGTTTAAAGCAGCAGGCATACCCGATGCTGAGAGAAATGCAACTGTTTTTATCGCAATGGGCGTGATGTGCAACATTTCTTGCTTTTTGGATCTGCCCGAGCTGTTTACGTTTAATGAAAATAAATAATCGTCCAACGGTTATTTATTTTCTTAAAAAAGTAATTGATCAATCAATACCTTTGTGTTAGATTATTGTTATCGACTAATCAATAAATTGTTTGAAAAGGTGGTTATCTCATGAGCAATCCCGGTAAAGTGAAGAAAAAATGGAGTAAGCGACAAAAAAGGTGGATGGGATTCGGTATTTTCATCGTTATTCTTCTTGGTGCATTTTTCTTGCCTTCTTTCTATTGGACTATTCAAGTCAACCAGGCCTACAAGCCCGAGTCTGTCAATATGGGCGAGATGCATTTAGATAGTTCACACGCTTCCCATTCTGCTGGAACGAATCAAATCGGCAGTGAAACAATACATACGAATAGAGCGGGAGAGGTGATCGAAACCAGATCCTGCTTCGATATGAGAGATACGCAAGGGGACGCTATTGTTCGTTCGTTTGAGGTGACGGCGGAGGCCAAGAGCATAAACTTGGATAATGGGAGCAGTGTTGACGCCTATACGTTAAATGGCACAACCCCTGGTCCGGAGATCCGGGTGAAGGAGGGGGAGATGGTGAGAGTACATCTTAAGAACATCAATGTAGAAGAGGGAGTAACCCTTCATTGGCATGGGGTTGTTCTGCATTGCTCACAGGATGGTGTGGCAGGTGTAACTCAGGATGCGGTGGAGCCAGGCGGTGAATTCACCTATGAATTTATTGCGAGGCATTCCGGCTCCTTCTGGTATCATTCCCATCAGCAATCGTCTTTGCAGGCGAAAAAGGGCTTAATTGGCCGCTTCATTGTTGAACCGAAAGTCAAGCCTTTTGAGTATGAACAGGATCTTGCAGTCACCCTGCAAAGATTTGGAAACTCCACGATGCTTATTAATTCAAGCACAAAGGATGTACATTTCTCTGCCCGTTCAGGAGAGTGGGTTCGCTTAAGGATTGTCAACTCAGATAGTCGTACCCAAAATGTGAATGTGTACGGAAACTCTTTTCAGGTCGTCTCCATTGACGGGAGCGATATTCCGGGTCCGGAGGTGATTCAAGCTCAAACCCTTCCTATTGGAGCAGGACAGCGCTACGATATCTTGATCCAAGTGCCTGAAAATGAAAGGATTCTCCTGCAAAGCACATCTGCAGATCGAAGAAGCTTACCCGATATTCATATTGGAGAGGGCACTATGCCGGAACGCGGACAGGCGAAGGGCAGGTTCGATTTCACTGTTTACGGAACCCCCACGCCCGATGATCTTTCCATCGACTCCGATTATGATGTGGTGGAACATCTGATTTTAGGTCACAAGGCGTTTGCTGCGTATACAATCAACGGAGAAATCTTTCATCATATCCCGCCAATCATGGTGGAGGAGGGCGATCTGGTCAAAATCTCCTTGACGAATGATGGGGGAGGCACGCACCCTATGCATCTTCACGGTCATATTTTCAAAGTGCTTAGTAAAAACGGAATACCGTTAACTAGCAACGTCTATATGGATACGCTGCCCATTGAGGAAGGAGAGACGTTTGAGATTGCTTTTGTGGCCGACAATCCCGGTCTCTGGATGAAGCACTGTCACAACCTGGAGCATGCAGCAAGCGGGATGACCATGATGGTCAATTATTATGGGGTAACCACCCCCTTTACAGTGGGTACGGTATCCGGGAACCTTCCAGATTAACCTCGTCTAAGCTCAGTTTGAAATGATTAATTAATCGCTAATGGAGGTGGTTGTGCATGGAAACGGCGATTGTATTGGGAGCTACGGGTGGCACAGGACAGGTCATTGTCGCGGAATTGTTGTCGAGGGGGAAGAGTTGTCGCTTGCTCACTTGAGGATATTATTTGATTGATCATTCACTAACAAAAGGAGGCTTTCTATGACCAGATCGAAAGGACAGGATCGCAAGGAGGAAATTCTTGAGGCAGGGTTGGAGGTATTCGCCCAGCGCGGATACTATAACACTACGACTGCCCTTATCGCAGAGAAAGCCGGGATCTCTCAACCTTATGTGTTTCGTTTCTTTCCAACGAAGGAAGAACTGTTCATCGCCGTTTTGAATCGGGCGTTTGACCGGATCTTCCAAACGTTTAAAAATGTCGAGTCGAGCCCGGAGCAACTGGGCAACGACATGGTCAAAGCCTATGAAGAATTGTCGGTCCAATATTCCAATGAGGTTGCTTTGCAGGTGATCGGCATTGGCATCACCGAAGAAGCGATCCGGGCTGCTGCCAAAGTGGGATTATCCCGCATCAGAACTTATACCCTGGAAAGGTTCAAAGCAGTAGGCATACCCGATGCAGAAAGAAACGCAACTATTTTTATAGCTATGGGCATGATGTTCAACATTTCTTGCTTTGTGGATCTGCCCGAGCTATTTTCGTTGAACGAAAATCAAAATAACCGTTCGAGGGTTTATTTTGCAGCAAAAGTTATTGATTATACAATATCTGTCGGCAAACCAACTCTATAGTTATTAACCAATCAATAAATATAATGTAATGTAGGAGAGTGAAGGTTATGAGTGTTGTTCAAAGCAAAAAAAATACAAATCAACGAAGTCAAAATCGCTGGCTGGCGCTGGTATTTCTTGCTCTAGCTCAATTTTTAGTAATATTGGATTCTTCAATTGTAAATATTGCACTGCCTTCAATAGGTCATGACCTTATTCTCAGTACAGATACGTTAACTTGGGTTATAATGGCCTACATTGTACCCATGGGCGGATTGCTTCTACTTGGAGGACGTTTAGCGGATCGATTTGGGCATAGACGTATATTTATGATCGGGGTAATTGGGTTTATTATAGGCTCAACTGCAGCAGGGATGTCGTCTTCAATTGAATGGTTATTAGCCTCGCGTGCAATACAAGGAGCGTCAGCTGGATTCTTGGCACCTTCCGCTCTGGCACTGGTTACGCTGCTCTTCACAAAACCCAATGAACGTGCTAAGGCATTAGGGATATGGGGAATCGTAGCCGGTCTTGGAAGTGGAGTTGGTGTTCTACTTGGCGGTATTTTAACATCCTTGTTAGGCTGGTCAGCAATATTTTTTATTAATGTTCCTATTGGCGTTCTTGTCATTGCCGCAATACCTAGACTGATAACAAAAGATTCAATATCTCAGAATATGAAAACAGACGTGTTAGGCGCTGTGACTGTGACAGCAGGCTTGGGAGCTCTTGTTACCGCACTTTCGGCAGCGAATCAAGTAGAATTAACGACGATATTGTCTCTTGCCGTTATAGGTCTTGCATTACTCATTTCCTTTATTTTTATTGAGAAGCGGACAAAAGAACCTCTTCTACCCTTTAGTATATTTCAAAATGCATCCGTAACAAGAGGAAACTTGGCTATGCTATTACTTGGCGGGGCAACAATTGGACTATTTTTTGGAATATCTGTGTATATGCAAAACGTCTTGCAATATGACGCGCTTGCAACAGGGCTTGCCCAGCTTCCACTGGTTGGAGCCTTAATTGTTAGTGCTGGAATGATTCCAGTCGTTATGAATCGAATCGGTACGGAAAGATCATTAGTCGGTTCTCTATTCCTATTTGCCGCTGGTTTAATCTGGCTTTCATTTGCGCCAAGCAATGCTTCATTTGCCATTCACTTACTGGGTCCAACCATCGTGTTAGGTATAGGTCTTGGAGGTTCACTCGTAGCGACTACCGCACTTGCCATCACCGGCGTTGCCAAAAGGGAAGAAGGTCTTGCTGGTGGTCTTGTTAACTCAAGTCAGCAATTAGGTGGCGCGGTAGGAATTACAATTCTTGTTGTACTTTCTGCAATTAGAACCGAGACGCTAACTTCTTCTGGCCATAATACGGTGGATGCGCTCACAGGAGGGTTAAGCTGGGTATTTATAGGAGCAGCGGTGTTTGCGATCATCGGGGCACTCTTAGTCACCTTCGTTCAACGAAAAAATAATTGATCAATTACTAATAAGGGGGTTTTTAAATTGAAAAAAGCGATTGTTTTAGGAGCGACAGGAGCCACGGGGCAAGTCATTATAACGGAACTATTAGCAAGAGAGGTCCAAGTCATTGCTTTTGCGCGCACTGAGACAAAATTAAAGGAGTTAATGAAAAAGCATCATGATGATCAGAGACTGTCCTACAAAGTCGGAGATATATTTGACTATCAAGCCATTGTAGATGCAGCAGAAGAGGCAGAGGTAATATTCCTCTGTTCGGGTGTGGCCTATCAAGATATGGAAGAAAAACTTCTTTTGTTTGGAGAAAGTGCGATGAAAGCTTCAGATCTATTAGGAGCTAAAATCGTTGTTGTCGATGGAATTTATGTCTATGGATATCAAATTGCGAAGGGTGATGAAAATCATCCCAAACAGCCCCATACGAAAAAGGGGAAGTTAAGGGTAGAATACGAAAATTTAATATTCAGTAACAAATGGGAAAAGGCTAAAGTATTAATTGTGAGACTTCCAGATTACTATGGGGCAACCTCCCAAGGCTCTTACTTGCAGCCAACATTAGAAGGGATGGCCGCTCAAAAACTATCCATCTTTTTTGGGAACTTGAAAACGCCAAGGGAATATGTCTATTTGCCCGATGCAGGCAAAATGATTGTCAATATAGCGGAAAAAGACGATTCATACGGAGAGAATTGGAATATACCTGGAGCGGGGGTGATTTCAGGTAAAGAAATCGTCGAGATCGCCCGTGAGGTAACTGGAAATCGGAAAATGGTGATTCCTTTAACTAAAACTACCATTCGGTTTATGGGATTGATGAATTCATTTATGAAAGAAGTAGTGGAGATCATGTACCTTACGAAGGAAGGATTTGTTTTGAGCGGAGAAAAATATGAGGAACGCATCGGCCCCATCCCCGCGACTCCTTTCAGGCAAGGGATTGAGGAAACGTTACATTATTATATGCAAGGTAAAAATTAGGTTTGACATTCCAGGCGCAATTAAACATGGGAGGCGAAAATCAATGACATCAAACGAAATAGGGAAAGAGACGCTGAAGAACACGCTCGATAATATTCTTGCCAATTCTGTGAGCAGAGCAGGGGGTGTTCCAGGAGTTGTTGCCATGGTAACCGACTGTGAAGGAAATATTTATGAGGGAGCCGCAGGTGTTCGAGATTCCAGTACCCAACAGCCGATGACTACGGATACTGTATTTTGTTTATTTTCGACGACTAAAGCATTAACAGGTTCAATGCTGATGAAAATGGTGGAGGAAGGAAAAGTTCGTCTTGATGATCCTGTTAAGGAGTATGTTCCAGAAATGGCTGATATTATGGTTCTCGAAGGGTTTGATCCAGACGGACAACCTAAATTAAGCAAACCAAAAACGGATGTTACAATTAATATGCTGATGCTTCACACAGCAGGCTTCGGTTATGAATTTTTCAGCACCAAGGATCGAAAATATCGTGAAGCTAAAGATGTGCCTCCCATTATGGCAAGCTCTTTTGATGCCGTTAAAAGTGTGTTGCTATTTGAACCGGGTGAAAGATGGAACTACGGCGCTAACATTGACTGGGTAGGCAAGGTTGTTGAGAATGTGTACGGCATGAGATTGGGAGAAGCAATGAAAAGAGAAATATTCACTCCTCTTGATATGTCTGATATTGGTTTTTCCCTATCACCATCAATGACTGAACGACGTGCCACTATACATACCCGGGACCAGGAAGGCAAGCTTACACCTAATCCACACATCATTTTGCCTCAGCCTCCGGAAATGGACATGGGTGGACACGGGTTATATGGGAGTATAGGGGAATACATGAAATTTATAAGAATGATTCTTAATGATGGTTCAGGTGTTCTAAAACCAGAAACGGTTTCCAAAATGGCTCAAAATGGTCTGGGAGATTTAAAGAGCGGCGGGTGGGTTTCATCTGATCCAACCGTGGCAAATGATGGAGAGTTCTTCCCTGGGTTTCCAAAATCCTGGTCGTACACCTTCCAAGTCAATGAAACACCCCTCCCTACAGGACGCCCAGCCGGTCAATTGATGTGGGCAGGTTTAGCCAATCTTTTTTACTGGATTGATCGCGAAAATGGCATTGGGGGTTTTTGGTCTACTCAAATATTTCCATATCAGGATCCATCCTCATACGTAGGATATCTGGAATTTGAGTCCGCTGTTTATCAACATTTGAAAAAGTAATTCAAGGGGGGATTTTTCATTGGAATGGTCTCTATGACTGGAACGTTCCTTGATACCATCATCGATTGTTCAGTGACAGGTTTCGTCATGAGTGGCATCTACGTTGGACATGGCGCTGGGCTTGAATTAGAACTGGTTTGGGGGATCGCTGATATCTTCACGATACATGTAAGTGTGTATACCCTAAATTCTACCTGCGAGTACGCACCTAGTGTAATGACCGAATCGAAATAGAGGAGATATCAACAATGCTTAAAACGATTATAAATGTTCTAGTGCTAATCTTTGGTTTTTTTGGCATCCTGAGAAAAAGGGAAAAAGGGAGAAGCATGCAGAGTAAATTATTTGAATTATTATTGAGAGCAAATAAAAATAAGTTTACTACGAAAGAAGAAGTGTCAAAATTCCTTGAAAAAAAGAAAGTACAGAATCAAAAACCTTACATGTTACAGGATAGCTTAAAACTAACATCAAATGTAAAGCAGGTTACTTTTAATGGAATGCAAACGTTTATACTTAGTAACCAGGCTGCACCTAACAAAAAACAGATCCTTTATCTTCATGGAGGCGCGTATATTCATCAACCCCTCGATTTTCACTGGAAATTTCTTGACAAAATAGTTATGGACACAAATGCAACTATAATCGTGCCTATTTATCCAAAAGCACCTGAACATCAATACAAGGAGGCTTTTGATAAAGTATTGCCACTATATGAGAGCTTGCTCAGTCAAGCGAATCCAAGAGACATTATAGTCATGGGTGACTCAGCTGGCGGTGGATTTTCTTTAGCACTTTCTCAGGTTTTATTAGAGAAGAATATAGATCAACCTTCCAAAATTATTCTTCTTTCTCCGTGGTTAGATCTAACGATGAAAAACCCTAAGATACCATCGTTAGAGACAAAAGATCCGATGTTGGAGAAATTTGAATTATCAGTAATAGGAACGTATTGGGCCGGTAACACAGACCCTAACGACTTTATGTTGTCTCCAATTAATGGTCCAATAAAAGGGTTGGGTAAGATTACAATATTTGTAGGGACTCACGAGTTATTATGGCCTGACGCACAATTGTTTAGAGATCTTGGAAATGATCAAGGGGTAAAGATAAATTATTTTGAATATGAAAAAATGAACCATACCTTTCCTCTAATCCCAATACCAGAGGCGAAAAAGGCTATTAAGCAAATTGTAGATATAATAAATCGTTAACTAGGCGAAACAATACAGGTTTAAATGCATATTTTTTTCGAGAGGGGACCAATAACTCATGCAAACAAACGAAACTCCGAAAAATACCCTATTTACAGAAGAATTCAGCTACAACCCCTATCCGGTTTACGAAAAATTAAGAAAAAGTGATCCTATCCTGAAACTTATGTTTCCTGACGGCAATTATGGCTGGCTCATTAGCAGTTATGATGATGCGGTCACGGTATTAAAGGATCCAAGATTTGTTAAGGACAAGACTAAAGTAGGGTATGAACACGACAGTGTTTTCTCAAAAAATATGTTGTTGGCCGATCCACCAGATCATCAAAGGCTTCGTGGGTTGGTACAGAAAGGTTTTACACCACAGATGGTCGCAGGAATGAGGAGTCGTATTCAAGACATTGCAGATGAACTTCTTGAAGCCGTATCGACCAAGGATCATATCAATCTTATCGACGATTACGCATTCCAACTTCCTATTATCGTGATTAGTGAAATACTCGGCGTACCTGCCAAGGATCAGGATAAGTTCCGAATCTGGTCCAACTCCATTATTGAGGTCGTAAATAATGTACTTAGCGAAGATGTGCAACAACATATGAATGAATTTATAGCGTATCTTAGACATTGGTTTGCTATCGTTCGTAAAAATCCAGGCAATGATATGATCAGTCAGTTGGTTATTGCCGAAAATCAAGGCGATCGGTTAACAGAAGAGGAATTATACGGAATCGTTACGCTGATGATCATTGCTGGTCATGAAACAACAGTCAACTTGATCGGTAATGGTGTGCTTGCGCTATTGGAGTATCCGGAGCAACGTAAGCTGCTGATGGATCAACCAGACCTTATTCACGGCGCTATTGAGGAAATGCTGCGTTACAATGGACCTGTTGAATTCAGCAGTTCTCGCTGGGCCGGAGAGGATTTGGAATTCAAAGGACATCCAATGAAAAAGGGCGACTTAGTTATTGTGGCATTGAATTCCGCCAATCGGGATACGAAGCAGTTTGAGGACCCTGAAATTTTCAATATTTTGAGGGAGAAAAGCGAGCATTTAGCCTTTGGAAAAGGCATTCACTTCTGCCTTGGAGCTCCTCTAGCACGTCTGGAGGGTGAAATCGCGATTAACTCATTGCTGCGCCGCTACCCCCATTTCGAGCTTCAAGGGGACATGGAAGAACTGGAATGGAGACCAGGTATGATTGTTCGGGGCGTGAAGGAAATCCCGCTTTACTTGAACCGTAATTAATTAGGAACAAAATAGGGGCTGCAAGAATAAAAGTAGGTTGCGTAGCATGACAATATGACTTTTCTCAGGAGGAACTTGATGAACACTATTCACACCGAACAGCATGCAATCGCGGATCTTCGTGTCGTCAACACAAAAGTAAGCTTCTTCAAAAGCATTGAATTCAAACTGCTCTTATCCGTCTTTATCAGCTTGGTCTTCAGCGCATTGCTAGGCGCTCCCCTGCTTACTTATCTGGGCCGGCTTTTCCCGGAAACCGGCTTGTTTTTCTTGATTGAGGCGATCTATTTTACGATCATTCCCCTTGTTTTGATCTTTTTTGTCATCCGTATCTTGATCATTGCTAGACTCAAGAAATTAATTGCGGCCATAACCAAAATAGCGGATGGTGATTTGCGGGAGCAGATCGAAAACCATTCTCAGGATGAGCTAGGTCAACTGACCGCTACGTTTAACAGGATGGCGGACAAGTTGAATTACTTCATTCAAAGTGTCTCAAAGCGGAGTCTGCTCGTCGCAGGCACCTCAGATCAATTAAGAGCCACCACGGAACAAAACAGCCAAGCCAGTCGTGAAATGACAGAAGCTGTACAAGAAATTTCGGAAGGGGCCGCCGCTCAGCTGAGCCAGATTCAGTTGGCCTCCAATGCCATCTGGGAGATCAAAGAAACGCTGACGCATACATCGAGTCGCAACGAGCAGGCCGCTGAATCCTCCAAGCAAGCCTCTGAACTCGCGCAGGCCGGTGAAACGGTTGTCACGGAAACAATTGAAACCATCAAAAGGCTGGACGAGACGGTCAATGATTCTGCAGATGCCGCGAAAATGCTCGAAAGTCAATCCAAAAAAATCGTTGAAGCGATTGAGCTAATCTCCTACATTTCACAGCAAACGAATTTACTGGCGCTAAACGCTTCCATAGAAGCGGCACAAGCCGGAGAGCATGGCCGAGGGTTTGCTGTTGTAGCCAATGAGGTGCGAAAGCTTGCGGAAGATTCCAATCGTTCGGCGCAACGGATCAGTGAATTGATTGGGGAAAACCATCGCTTGCTCAGCATAATGATCAAAAAAATGGCATTCGGTACACTAGTCGTCAAGGATGGCGTTCAAAAAGCAAACGAGGCGGGGCGTTCGTTCGGCAAGATTCAGGATTCTGTCCAAAAGGTCGCCCGGGAAATCCTGGAGATCACTTCTGCCATAGAACAAATGACAGATAGCACATCACACAGTTTGGAGAGAATGGAGTCCGTTTTAAGTATTGCCAAGATGACTGCGGAAAAATCAGAAATGGTAACTGCTGGTGTACAAGAAACCCATGCGTCTATGGAAGGAATCGCCGCTTCTACACACCATTTATCCAAGGCTGCGGAGGAGCTTGAAAATAAAATCAGCGTGTTTGTCATAAAATAAAGAGACGTCGGCATGCCAGGTTCTCCGAAAAGCGGTTGTGCTCGGATACCTGTTTGACACCGCTGTTGTCGCCGTAGTAGTAGCGGGAGAGATTGCAGAGCGTCTAGCCTTCGAGCAGCGCGGAGGTTCCGCCAGAGCCATTGCCGAAGAACTGCCCCCGCCCGCTATGCGGGGATCATCAGGTTGGTTCCCGCGCGGAGACCGTAAGTGCCGAGATTGTTGCGCTCTATGATCAGATAGACATAGTCGGTGAGTTGCTGTTTCAGCTTTTTTTGCTGTATGTCCGAAAGCAGACAGCGAAGTTCGGCTCAAGAAAATCATTGCAATTTGAAATTGAATCGTCTATTAATGGATATTAAAGATCCGTATTAACAATATTATTGTGAAGGGAGGAGGAATTTTGCAGTTCTCCAAAAGTACAGATTATGCTCTACATGCCTTAATTCAGTTGAGACTCTCAGAGCGATGTCATAATGTCGGGATCAAGGAATTATCTGGTGCGCTTGGCGTATCCGAAAGTTATTTATCTAAAATCATGTCAAAGCTAGCAGATGTTCGAATGCTCGAATTCGAGTTCGCAACAGCATCGATGATTTTCCCGCAGGTTTGTTGGAACGGCACTCTACGTGCCCGTCCTCCTTTTCCCTTCGTAATTCGAATCTCCAATTCTTTGAAAAAGATGTCACCTGTCTTCAAATGACATAGCTCGCTGATTCGCATCCCCGTTTCAAGCAACAACATCATCATGGTGAAATCCCGGTAGCCCGTGAACGTTTTTTTATCCGGTTGCTTAAAGATGGAGACCACTTGCTCTTCGTAAACGTTTGAATCATTAGCTTCTTTGTCTTGACCACATGGAGATAATTTGCGATGTTCTCTGTCAGCCAGCCTTCTTCAAATAAGTACCTGAAAAACTGCTTTATGGCCTTGATTCGACCATTTACCGTATTGTCCGACCTGCCTTGATCGAACAGATAGGCAATAAAATGATTCTTGATTTCGCGTATCGATACTGTGTAGATATCAAAGGGCACTTGCTGCTCCAAAAAGGCTTCTTTCATCTGTTTGGCGCTGTCTTGGTAAAATCGAAGTGTTAGCGGTGAAAGGTTTTTGGCCTTGCAATCGAGAATAAAAGAATGAAGCAGATCTTCAAAACTGAGTTGTTGTTTGGCTTGGCTGGGATTCTCTGCGTGTTCCAGCTTGTTTTGTCGACGGCAGACATTCATTAGCCATTCACCTCACTTTCTGATAGTAGGTGAAGAGCTTCGGCTAAATGTTTGATAGGACTGAACTTCTCATGCTGGGCTTGCAAGTCGCTGGCAAATAATTCGACATACATTTCAGTCGTCTCGATTTGCGCGTGCCCCATGATGCTCTTGAGCGTGAAGACATCGCCCCCATTTAATAAATATTTCTTGGCAAACGTATGTCGAAAGGTATGGCAGGAGCATTGAATGTCCTTAATTTTGGCAGATTGGCTAATTATTTTAAGTGAATGTCGGTATCGAGAAGGGTCAGCATCATTACCTAGTTGCATAATCCGGTAAATGTTGTACGATCAGGCAGTGCAAGCAGTTGGTATAGATGCTCGTCGGTAAACGTGTGGGCAGAAGACGGTTGTAGTTTAAACGGCTTGATATCTGCGCCAAAGGGCTCGAAAATCCACCCTTCTTCACATAAAAGCTGAGCAAAAGACTTATAGATGTGCAGGTTACAATTAAGAGTGCGTAAAGCAAGACCTTCGTCAAGCAGGCTGGGCAGTACCTGTTTGTTGAAGACGACGGGCGAGAGATCCCGCAGTTGCAGTTGCAATGTGATGAGATGCTGGCTGAGTTTTTCCAGGCCTTTACGATAGCGGGGGATGCTCTCCTTGCTGAAGTTCCTGACTTTGCAATCTTGAAGAAATAACTGTACAGTATCGTTCCAATCCGCGTTTAATTTAAAGCTTTCCTTGTTCGGCACTTCGCATTTTCTCCCTATGGAGTTATGCGAACCAAAGCGGATATGCGAAGGAGGGGAGATGGATTCGTATAACAATCAGTTATACACTTTCGTATAACTTGCACGAAAAACCGGGTTATTTGAAGGATATTCGCGTTCCTCAAAAATCGCCGGAATCCCTTGATACATATGGGTTTTTGGTCGTTTTGAAGGTCAGAGGTTTTCGAAAAATGGCTCGTATAACACCATATTCACGCTGCGGGCTGACGCCCTTGGTCACTAGAGATGTATCTGGCAGAGAAGCTGATTCAAGTGACAACCCTGCGAGCCTAAGTCTGGCGACCCGGCGTGACGATCACTGCGTGTGATCGCCGCGGCAGCTTAAAGCCTCTCCGGTTCGTGAATATAGAGACGTTATAGGAAATCAGTCAAAAACGGAAAATCAAAGCAAATCATTCTTAGTTGATTTAAACTAATAGGCAGCATAGTTGAGCATTTTGTATCAAATAAGGAAAGGATAAATATGTATACAGGTCAACTGTGTTAACTACCATTTTTATATAGGAGATGCGTATGAAAACATATCGTTTAACTCAAGGTGACTATGATCTTATTGCAATGGCATTAGAAGTGTTAGAAAAGAACTTTGATGACGGGGTGTACAACCATACAGTTGGAGGGGCTATCCGCTGTAAAAATGGCAAGGTTTATCTTGGGGTCAATTGTGACGGTATCCATGGCTCATGCGCAGAATATATAGCTATTGGTGCAGCTATCACTGCTGGAGAACGAGAGTTTGACACCATAGTGGCCGCTCATAATAAAGCACATAATTGTGTAATTCCACCATGTGGGAATTGCCGCCAAATGCTTGTTAATTATTGTTCTGATATAAAGGTGATATTGAACGACGAGAAAGGGAATCCAGTTAAAGTTGAAGTGAAAGATTTGTTGCCCTTATCTTATAAACGCATTATTGTGAATGATTAAAGCAAACTCACGTGGACAATTTTACGAAAGCTAGCGGCTACTTTATTAAATAGATGAATAGTGAAAATGTTTCGAAGAAGACACTGCTCTTAAGAAATTTCAAAGGTGCAATAACATCGCCTAACATTACATTCACGCATCGGCTATACGCCTAAGTATTCTAAAGAACAGGGAACTTCCCTTCGGGGTTCGTGAAACCAAGGACGTTAACTGCAATTGCCTAAACCCATTAAAACATATAAACCAAGGGAGATTTCTAAATGTTGAAATTCATTAAAGACATTCCTAATGATTTTCCGATTGCCGGCGTTCACTGTGTGCCAGTTCTTGAAAATGGAAACCTTCTTATGGTTTGGGATCGAGAAGAACAAGTATTGACGACAATAGGCGGGAGATTAGAGAATAGTGAATCACTTTTTGAAGGATTAAAAAGAGAAGCAATAGAAGAAGCAGGGATCATATTGGATGACAGTATCGTGCCATTTGCAAGTTGGTTTTGGCAAGAAACAAAATCTTATACAATCTTTTATTTAGCCAAGATTAAGAAATTTATTGAAATGCCAGATGGATTCGAAAAGACCGGATATATTATAACTAATTTTAACACAGCAATTGACATGATTAAGAAAATAGAAGGACGAGGAGAACGGATTGAAATAATAAATAAAGCAGGAATCCTAGCGGGTCAACTTAAAGAAGTGGGCAACAGCAGATAACACCACATTCACGCATCGGGCTGACGCCCTCGGTCAAAACGTGAGTTCGAAGAAGTGGTTGCGACAACTCCCTACGGGAGTTCGTGAATACAAGAACATTAGACGGAACCCTTGAAATTATTATGATATTTAGCTGTGTAGACAGGAGGTTAAAGACAGTGAAAAATGTGAAATCGAAGATAATTGCAATTGCAGCAGTATCAGGTGGAGGTAAAACGACGGTTACTTCCCGCCTAAACCAAGTTCTAAGTAACTCAAAGGTTATATATTTTGATGATTATAATTTCGAAGGGCCTGACGATATCATTGACTGGGTTCAGCGAGGTGCTGATTGTAATGAGTGGAATTTAGATCCCCTAATTTCTGATTTGAGCAGTCATGGCTCTTTAGAGCATATTGAGTTCACTTTGTTAGATTATCCATTTTCTAGACTACATAATCAATTGAAAAATATAGACCTCACTATTTTCATAGACACACCTCTCGATATAGCAATGGCGAGAAGAATACTAAGAGATTTTAAGAACATGAATACAGAGGCTATCCTAGATGAAATGAGCAATTATTTATCTCGAGGGAGGATCGGATATGAAAGTATGTTAAAGACTACAAAGCTGGATTCGGATGTAGTTATTAATGGCTCACTCTCTGTTGATGAAATAGTTGATAAAATATGTAATGAGATTAAGTGCAGATTATAAGCTGCTCGAGGATGCCAAGAGCTTCGTCTAATACCGTATTCACGCTGTGGGGCTGACATCCCTTGGTCTGGCCGAAGTTAAGGAGCAAGAAGTGGAATAAAAAACTGAGGTGGAAGCTGTGAAGATTGTTATAGAAGGTCCAAGTGCAGTTGGAAAATCTACATTATGCCGAAAGCTCGTAGGTAAATACAATGCAATTGTAATTGATGAAATCATTGTTGAACCAATTCGTGGCTACACTCCATATGAAGAAGCTGTTTTTTATTTAGATAAAGAGATTAGTCGTTGGAATACAATTGTTAAAACGGATAAGTTAACTATCTTAGACACAGATCCTCAAAAGTCTATCTGGTTTAATTGGTCATTAGGTTTCAAAAATTGCTTATCTCTTCAAGAACTTGATGCGTATTTTCGAGACAAGGTGCGTATGCAAAAGATTGGTTTTGCAGACTTATATGTTGTTTTAATTGCTAGTCGGAAAGAATTGATGAATAGAAAGAACGGTGATCTATTTAGGGAGCGTGACAACTTTGATTGGATTTCAAAAGCCAATGAATATAGAGAGAGGTATTATCAGTATTTATATAATGTAATACCTAACCATGTAGTCTTTATTGAGTCAACTGATCTAGATACGACATTTGCGAATGCATGTAAAACTATTGATTCAGCTACACCAGTACAATATAAAGAAATGGAGATTTACTCAAAATTGATAGAATGGGTCGGAAAGAATTCATAAGAGGGAGGGCCATTACATCCCTAACACAGCATTCACGTTATGGGCTTCGCCCTTGGTCCGGCAGCAGATTAATCGAGGAAGAGGAAGCAGCCGGCCAACCCTGCGTAGTCAAGTCTGTCGGCCCGGGGTGACGTTCACCTCATGTGATCGCCGCAGCAGCTTAAGCCTCTCGGGTTCGTGAATCCAAAGAAGTTAGATGAAATTAGGGCAAGTGCTTTAAAACCAAGGTGACATAACAAATTTTGGAGGTGTTCTCATTGTCGTCCCATATTAGAATTAGACCCACAGCTCTAATTATAGAAGATAACCAAATTTTATTTATTGAATATAGCGAGAGCCAGAATGAACTTCATTATAATCTTCCTGGTGGAGGAGTAGAAGCAGGCGAATCCATAACAGAAACACTAGAAAGAGAATTATGGGAAGAAGCCAATATTCAGATTAACATTGGGCCAATAGCCTTTTTATATGAATATAACCCATTAAATCAATCAGGGGAATATGAATCAAATACGCCCGTTTTGAATATTATTTTCGAGTGTTCAATAAAACCGGGATCAGAAGCTAAATTGCCTGATAATCCAGATCCTATGCAGATAGGGGTACGTTGGATTAGTTTGGAATCATTAGAACAGATAATTTTATATCCAAATATTAAAAGCCATATTATAGAATACACGAAAAACAGAAGAACGATCGAATTAATTGAAGATCATCAGTTGGAAAAATACTCAAAGAATATTTGAAAGTAATTCAAAGAAGGTTTGATACTGGAGGAAATGACAATGCATATGCCGGTGTCAAATATAGATTTTATACAACAGAAGAAGGCGGAAGAAGGTTATTACCGAGAGACAGCGTCTCAATGAAGAGACAACTTCAGTTAACACCATATTCACGCGGCGGGACTGGCAGCAGATAAATCGAGGAAGTGGAGTCAGCCGGACAACCCTGCGAGGCTAAGTCTTCGACCCGGCATGGAGATCACTTCGCGTGATCGCCGCGGCAGCTTAAGCCACTAATGACTTAAAAAAACCAATGAGGAAGTTGTGTTACTGATGAAAGTAGTTGAACTTAATGAAAAGAAATTAGTAGGAATACGAAACAACGGATTTCCTTTATAAATATGCTTTGTAATGAATGTGAGCTTTGGTCGCTGCTCATGATTTCTGGCTTGCAGCGACTGAATGCCTCAAGCTTGAAAGCCGATGTACACGGAATGTTTTTCTCCGATACATGATGAACATTCGGATTAGATTCTAATCGTCTAATAATACACAAATGACCCACAAGAGGGTCACTTTTTTTAAAGTGTCCTTCTTATGGGTCACAGTTCAAAATAATTGATTTGAATATTTTTTAATATATTCCTCTCCCTCATCACATAACTCGTGAAGTTCGTTAAGCTCTGCATATCTATCATCCCATGGTAATACCTTTTCACTCGTTAATGAGTATGAATATATTAAAGCAGTATTATCTAAAGTATCATCATCCTGATTTTCATATTTTTCGCATAAATCCATTACCGAATCATATAAAGGCAAGGCACTTGAATCATCGTCATCATCCATTTCCGCTGTATACAGCCTTAAATATTTGAATGCCTCTAATGACTTACATTTTTCAATTGATTCTAGTAAAATTTTTCTCCCAAAACCTCTGCTTCGAAAGCTAGGTAAGACTCCATACCAACTAAGCCAGACTGACTCACTATCAGCTTTTACAGTATAAATTCCAGAAATTCCTATTGGTGATTCTCCTTCGAATACAATCCAGTATTTGTATCCTTTCTCATCACTATCGATCGAATTTTTAATATGAAGAATATCCGGAGATTCTGGAAAAATCTCCTTTTGTATTTCATAAGCTAATCTTAAATTTTGTTTGTTTACTTCTCTAAAATCCATTTTGGTAACCTCTATTCCTTTTTTATTATTAAAATGCTACTTATTTATTTGGAAACTCCTCGCCAAAACACAGTCCAGGCTAAATATAAAAGCTTAGTTTGTAGTTAAACCTCGAGATAATGCTACGAATGGTTCAAGATCATACGCTAGTCGATCAAGTCTTTAAACTATTAATAGTGAAAGTAGCCAAACGTTTTTCTCATGATCCCTGCTTTTTTGAATGTTTAAAGGGACGATAAGAGAGGTTACGCCATACCCATTCGAGTGGTCCTGTTCCAATTGTTTTGATAAAGAGATGAGCTACTATCATCATCGCTATACTAATACCTATCCAAGTGAGAAAAACAGCATATACGTTATTCATCGGTGCAAAGTTAAACCCCCAACTGTAAAACAATACCGCTGCTATAATGTTTTGCAGGACGTAACAACTTAAAGCTGTTTTCCCGATGGCCTCAAAACGTGCCATTATCCATGTTAGCCAACCTCTTTCAACCGCCAACGCCAGTAAACCAATGTAACCGATAGAAAGAATAGGGGCAAACAAATAACGAACTGGAAAATCGAAATATTCACCAGGGACAAGAATTAACATATTCAATGGTACACCTATTCCAATTCCCCATATCAGCAATTTTTTTCGCAATGCTCGACCCTCTTCGTTATCCTGGAAAGCTCCTTTTCTTAACAGTTTAATTCCAATAATATATAGTGCTATATTCATGAAGAGGATCCCAATCGCTTCTTCGCGTAAGGTAAAGAAGTTGTTTATCCGATATATAACCTGATCCCAATACCCACCATAAATATACATTGTTTCATCATTTTTCATGCTGATAAAATAAACCCAAAAATTTACCATTAATAAAAACTTCTTGAAGTAAAGCAAGTGTTGATCCAATATTCTCAGACCAACTTTTGGCAACTAAATCAGTATAACCTGTTTCTGCAAAAATCCAAATATTTGTTCCAAGTGTTCCAATAATAGCAAAACCACGCAACACATCTAGCAAGCGTATTCGGTGTGAATGAACCATATAGTTTTTCTCCTTGTATAATAGGTTCTCTAGGTTCTCTTTGTTGAAACGTGGTGCATCCGCCTCGATCCTTGCATCAAAATTTAAATATTGACCTGTAATTGTTTTTTCGCCCAATTGTCATAAGCAGCATGGTGACCCAACAACTCCTCATGTGTTCCGGCTCCGGTCACATCACCTTTTTCTATTACGATGATCTGATCGGCCTTTACAACCGTTGACAAACGGTGGGCAATGACGATGGTTGTCCGGTCAAGCATTAAATGCGCCAACGCTTTTTGGACCTCATGCTCTGAATCGCTGTCCAGGCTTGCCGTGGCTTCATCCAGAAGAAGTAAATCCGGTTGCCTTAGAAAAGCCCTGGCAATGGCCACCCGCTGCCTCTGGCCGCCGGACAATTGAATTCCCCGCTCACCGACTTCAGTGTCATAACCATGAGGCAATGATTCAATGAATTGATGTGCGTAAGCCTGCTTTGCTGCTTCCATCACGTCATGATCTGGAACGTCGCCTTCACATCCATACACGATATTGTCCCGGATACTGCCCGACATTAAAGAACTTTCCTGTGAAACGTAGCCGATTTTTTTCCGCCATGCTCTCAACGGAAAGTCTGCAATCCGACTTTCGCCATACGTAATCGTCCCTTTTTCCGGATGATAAAATTGTTCGATAAGTGAAAGAATGGTTGTTTTTCCACTTCCGCTCGGTCCCACAAACGCCGTCATTTTGCCAGCGGGTATGACAAAACTGACCTCTCTAAGAACCGGTTCCTTTTCTACATAGCTAAACGTGATATTGTTAAAATGCAGATCCTCATTTTTAGCAAGGGGGATCAGTTCTGTACGCTGCCCCCCTTCTATTGGATGATCCAAAATCACTCTCAGCCGCTCCGTGGCACCCAGGACCTTCTGCAGTTTCGTGTAGAATGTGGCAAACTGGGTAAATGGGATGGTAATCTGAAACAGCAGAAGAATAAATGCCACCAGTTCGCCGGCACTCAAAGCACCTGAGGATACCCGCACACCGCCATAACCGATAATGATGACTAACAGCAGCGCCATGACCATCGATAACAAAGGGCCAAGGACTGCGTTAATTTTGGCCTCTTTTATTCCGAATTGGAACAAACTTTTCATTTTGCCATAGCCGTCAACTTCTTCTCGTCCCTCTGCATTTGACGCTTTGACCAATCGCATTTCGCTGATGACCTGTGTCAGCAATGTGGCCAACTCTGCCAGCTTTTCATACAGATCCAATGATATTTGATACATCTTGTCGCCAATAGAGATTATAATTAAAGCTCCTATTGGACCAGCAACAAGAATAATGAGGGCCATCTGCCAATCTAGGTAAAACAAAATAGCAATACCGCCGAAGATAGTCAGCAGACTGGAAGCAAACGAAATAAGGTGATCTGTGATCAGCGTATGCATTTCATCTGTATCGTTTGATACCCGACTCATCAGCTCTGCAGAACGGTGACGATCAAAAAAAGGAATGGGCAAAGATAATATTTTTTTCCACAGCCTTTTCCGAATCTTGTAGACAACATCATTTCCCACATAAGCCAGCATATAGTATGAAAGTCCACCGGTTAATGCTTCCAATATGAAGAGGGAAATGAGCACGACAACGTTAGACCATTGAAATGTTCCTTGTCCCAGGGCATCGATTAAAGTTCCAGTGATTAACGGTACAATAAGTCCTGTCAGTGAGCCGATAATGCTCAGAAGGACCCCTAAACCCAATACTAACTTTGGAATACCTACAGAATGAAGGAGTCTGAGACAGTACAATATAGATGTCTTTTTATTCTTTTGCTTTTCTTTTGTCATTATTCAACACCTCGAAAATCATGACGTCATCTTCGTCACTTTTTTGATAGGAACCCAGAGCTCGTACCGGGTTCCTCCGTCCACTACTCGAAAATCGCATAATCGTCCTCCCTGCACAAATACTAGCAAAAAGAAAAAGACAGCGCCTGACTATTCTTATGTTGTTTTTGTCGGGTTTACAGGAAAAGACTCCATATGAAATGTAGTGTTTTTTTCATTTTGCGATGGTATACTATTAAAAAAAATGGAAGGTGTTACAAATGGATTCGTTGGAAAATATGAATAAAGCACTGGCTTATATTGAGGAAAACCTTGATAATGAATTGGATATGGCTGAAGTGACGGCAATTGCCCGTTGTTCAGAATTACATTTTAAAAAGATGTTTTTCTATTTATCCGGAATTACGTTACTGGAATATATAAGAAGAAGACGGTTAACCATGGCAGGCCTTGAATTAAAAAATCAAAATATGAAGGTCATTGATGCGGCCGTAAAATATGGGTACCATTCACCAGACTCTTTCTCGCGGGCTTTTTATCACTTACATGGGATCAACCCTTCCGAAGCAAGTAAAAAAGGCACATCCCTGAAGGCTTTTCCCCGTATGACCTTCCAACTGACCATCCGGGGAGAAAACGCCATGGATTATCGCATTGAGGAGAAAAATACGTTTACGATTGTGGGCATAAAAGAAAGAATCCTATACATGTATAACGGGGAAAATTCTGCGATTACCGAGATGGAGAAACTATTGACAGATGAGGTCTATAATAAGCTGAAAAACCTGGGGGATGTGAAACCTTACGGAAGATATGAAGCTTCATTTAATTTTACGGAGGAAGAAAATGAAGAACATGCTGAAATGGATTATCTTTTAGGTGTCGCAACGACAAAAAAGGACTTATTAGGTTTCGATTATTATCACGTACCAGCATTAACCTGGGCAATCTTCACCATTAATGGAAACCTTCCTGATGTCATAGAGGACGCATGGGGTCGCATTTATTCTGAATGGCTGCCTTCATCACACTATCAGGTAATTGAAGGTCCTGATATTTTATTTATTGAAAACGAAAATTCTGAAGACCCGAATTACAAAAGTGAAATATGGATTCCTGTGGGGTAAAGATCCCGTCGGGAATGAGACAATTTTCTTGTCACAAAACGGGAATGGGACAATGTTCTTGACACCACGCAATGACAAGTACTTGATCCCATAAATAAAAAAAACCGCGATTTACGCGACTTATTATATGAAATGAAATAAGAATGCCTTCAGCCATTAAACAGCGGCAGTCGTGGACAAAATAATACGGTCCTAGACTGTCGCTGTTTTATTGAGCTCCATATGTCTATTGAGGATGAAATTAGTAGAGCACGCGCTAATACCATATTTGCAAGTGTTCAACTTCAATTTATTGCACAAACTCGTGTGTACAGCGATCTAACCACTGAGAGTGATTCAATACTCCGTTCAATGAAGGAGTCATTGGAACACGGAACAGTAGTGCTAGAACAATGTGGTTATCTGCATGAATTATTCCGCGCACAAATGTCTTTAGCAGAATAGGCAATATGAGGTAGAGGGATACGATGCCATCACTATTGAAATGTATATGAATACGTCGATAACCGGAGATTGAATAAGACACTTTAATAATGTAGGATTTACAACAACACACTCCAATCGAGAGGAATGGAAAAAACGACAAACTTTCTACTGATTTTGGCGGAAATGAAAAACGTCATGCTTTTTTTTGGGAAGAAAAGTATATACAGTTTCCCAGCATGCAATAAGTAAGGACATTTAAAAATCCTCCTACGTTGTAGGAGGGTGCATAATGGGATGGTTCAAGGAAACCCCTTGTCCCATCTGCCTCGGCGAATACCGAGGGGCTATACTTTTCCAAAGCAGGGCTGTTACTTATGCTCTGCAAATCTCCACCAGGCCACTGTTCCGGTGAACCCTGCTATTCCTGTAACAGCCAGTATACTTATACTGATATAGTCGAGCTCTGAACCGGTTAGCAGCAGGACTGGAATCGTCCAAGGAAAATAAGATCCGTATCCCAACTGCACGACCACATTCGAGACGATCACGATTAAAAAGGTGACTCCGATCGGAGCGAGGTAGCCTCGAGTGAGATTGGCGATTAAAGCGCTCGTTGTACTGACGAGCATAATCAGCAGGGAAGCGGCCATGAAAGGCCAGAAAAAATGCAAGATGGTGAATATGGAGCCTCCGCTGACGCCAATCAGGGAACCCGCGCCTGCGATTACCACGAAGGTAAAAACAGCCATTCCTGTATTCCACATCGCGATGGCGATAAATTTGGCCAATACGGTATACGTCTTGGGAACCGGCTTAACAAGGATGTCCTTAATGGTATTGTTGGTGTACTCCACGCCAAACACCCAGGCGGAGGTAAATGAGAATCCTACGACGAGCAAGGAGCCTATGGAGCCGAGCAGATCTGCGAAGTAGGCTTCCCAATGGGCTGCGGAACTGTTGAATACAGCAATCATCAAGGGCAAAGCCGTAAAGGCCCCAAGCATGACCCAAAAGACGACAGACCGCGATATTTTACGAGCTTCGTTGTGAATGAGAGAAAGGAGCTTCAAGCCTGCTTCCTCCCTTCTTTACGGATCATGCGCAAGAAATAACCTTCCAGATCTTCCGTAACGACGCTCAGGTGAGTCGGCGGCTGTCCAGTTCGCACCAACAGTTCTGCGAGACTCTCCGGTTGCGCTATTGCGCGGCCTTCGGCCAAGACCAAACGCCCGTCAGCGGCTTCTGCATAGCTGTATCCGTGTTCTGTCAGAATACGTTTCAGGGCAACACGATTGCGCCCGTCCAGAGTTAAACTTTTTTGCAGGGATTGCTCCAGTTGATTCACCTTCATGTCCTGAATGAGTTGCCCTTTGTGCATGATGCTTGTACGGTCCACCAGCTTGGATAATTCTTCTAACAGGTGGCTGGAAATGAGGATGGTGACGCCACTATTGCGCGACAAGTCGAGCAGCAACTCCCGGATTTCGACGACACTGGCCGGGTCAAGCCCGTTGATCGGCTCGTCCAGAATCAATACCTCCGGGTTATGGAGCATAGCCTTTGCCAATCCTAGCCGTTGTTTGTTTCCCAGGGAAAGCTTTTTGGCCTGCTTGTCCTGATGGGCGCCCAGATCAAGCTGCTGGATGACGCGAGCAATGCAATTGCGGTCGGAGAGCAGGTGCATTCTGCGGGCAATGTCCAGATTTTCCGTGACCGTAAGTTCTGGATAAAAGGTTGCCTCCTCCAAATAGCCTATCTTTTCCCATAGCTTGTAATTGCCGGCGTCAACCTTGCTCCCCAACATGTGGATGCTGCCGGATGAAGGCCTCAGTAGCGAAAGGAGCATTTTGATGGTCGTGGTCTTGCCAGCTCCGTTCAACCCAAGGAAGCCGATAATCTCCCCGCGTTTCACCTCCAACGATAGATTGCGCACGGCCGGGTAATCGCCAAAGCTTTTGCTGACATTCTCAAGATGAATGGCGTTGGCACTGCCAAATTTGCCTGTATTGCTTGTTCTCATTGCATAACCTCTCTTTATTATGGGATAACCAGAACTTTAATCTCTGAATATCAACTGAACCTCAAGCGATGCAGTGAATCGGGGTTGATGTTCGGTTTACTTTGGGACAGTATAATAATGCTATGGTGGAGGGAGGAGTGCACGTTGTTCGATATTCTTGTGGTCGAAGATGATACCAATACGCAAAAGCTGCTATGTGCTGTGCTCAAGCATGGAGGCTTTAATGCCCATCCGGTTAAGAACGGGCTCGAGGCGCTGAGCAGGATGGAGGAGCAGCGATTTGACTTGATTGTGCTGGACCTGATGCTGCCGGAGATGGACGGTTATCAATTATGCAAGGCATTGCGTAGCGTCGGGGACAATATCCCGATTCTGATGGTCACGGCTATGCATGAAATCACGGATAAGCATCACGGCTTCCTTGCGGGTACGGACGATTACATGACTAAGCCTTTCGACGAGCAGGAGCTGCTGTTCCGCATCAAGGCGCTGCTGCGCAGGGCACAGATTGCCAGCGAGCACAAGCTCGTGTTGGGAGATACTACATTGGATTACAACGCTCTAACGGTTACGAGAGGAGCGGAGCAAACATTTTTGCCCCAAAAGGAGTTTTACCTGCTGTTTAAGCTGATGAGCTATACCGACAAAATTTTTACCCGCCTTCATTTAATGGAGGAAATTTGGGGGCTGGAAACCGAGATAGGTAGCCATACCTTGAATGTCCATATCAATAGATTGCGCGACAAATTTAGGGACAATCCTGATTTTGAGATCGTGACGGTTCGCGGGTTGGGATACAAGATGGTGAAGCGCATATGAAAGGGATGAGCAGGATGCCAAGAAGACAAAGGATTCTTCCGCAAAAAATCAGTCTGGCGTTTTCCTTGGTGGCGTTGGTGTTTGTGGTCATGGTATTATCTATTGGTTCCGCAGGTTTGCTTGCGTTTTTGCTTTATCGGGCAGGTCTGCTTGACATGAATCAGCCGGAACCCATTCGCGGTGTGTATGTTTTGTTATATATCAGCCTCTTTCTGGGGGTGGTGATTGCCGCGCTGTTGAGCAGGCGCTCGGTTAGGCCGATCCGGGATATGATGGAAGCCACCGGCAAGGTGGCGAAAGGGGATTTTTCCGCTGAGGTGAGGGCGAAGGGAAGCATTGTGTTTGAGCTGGATGCACTGGCGGCGAGCTTTAACAAAATGGTGCAGGAACTGAAAGGGATTGAGACATTACGCGGCGATTTCGTGCGGAATTTCTCCCATGAATTCAAGACCCCCATAGCCTCTATCAGCGGCTTCGCCAAATTGCTGAAGAAGGGTGGCCTCAGCGAAGAAGACAAACAGGAATACCTGGACAGCATTATCCAGGAATCCGAGCGATTGGTCGGCTTATCGACCAGCATTCTCAACTTGTCGAAGGTAGAAAATATTGAAATCGTAAGCGAAAAGTCCGCCTACCGCTTGGACGAGCAAGTCAGGCTGGCGATTCTGATGCTGGAGCCGAAGTGGAGTACCCGCAACCTCAATTTGGAGCTTGATTTGGACGAAGAGATCGAGATATGCAGCAATAAAAATTTGATTCAGCAGGTGTGGATTAATTTGTTGGATAATGCGATCAAGCATTCGAACAGCGGCGGGACGCTAAAGATTGGCTTATGGCAATGCGGAGGGGAGGCGGTGTTTCGGCTTGAGGACCAAGGATGCGGGATGAGCAAAGAGACGATGCGGCTGATGTTTGACAAATTTTATCAAGGCGATGCTTCTCGCGCAACGGCGGGGAACGGACTCGGATTAACGCTGGTAAAGCGCATCGTCGATTTGTGCGAAGGATCGATTGAGGTAGAAAGCGAGCTTAATCAAGGTTCAATTTTTACGATCCGGCTGCCTTTGGGGGCAGAAGAGAAATTGAAGCTCAGGAAATCGTAAGCGTTAAAGATATCTAATTGCTAAATAGCCTCTTTAAAGTCGGCCAAAAGGGTGAAAAACTCAATGTGAGCACAAATAAAACTGGAAAAATTGGGGCATGAAAACCGTTTGGAATAAGGAAGACGCCGCCAATTTTCCAGAGGAATTTCAAAAAACTAGGCGATGAACGAGCAGTTAATGTGGGTTATAAGATTCGCTTCATATTTTCCACTGGACTAAACTTCTTATGCTGTTGCTTAATATCGCTGCTAAATAACTCCACATAGTAATCCACCATTTTAAGGGATGCGTGCCCCAAGATACGTCTAAGCGTAAACGGATCTCCACCGTTCAAAATATAAAATTTAGCCATTGTATGCCGGAACGTGTGCAGGGAGACTCTGACGCCGGTAATGCCTGCCACGCTACCATAGGCCTGCATTTTGTCTTGTAAGGCGCGTGTACTAATTTGTTCGTTGCCCATATCGACGAATAAGGCATCGGTCTCCAGGTCGCCTCGTATGTCCAAGTATTTGCGAATGATTTTCCCGCAGGTTTGTTGGAACGGCACTCTACGTGCCCGCCCACCTTTTCCCTTCGTAATTCGAATCTCCAATTCTTTGAAAAGTATGTCAACCGTTTTCAAATTGCATAGCTCACCGATTCTCATCCCCGTTTCAAGCAACACCATCATCATGGCAAAATCCCAATAGCCGGTAAACGTTTTTTGATCCGGCTGCTCAAAGATGGAGACCACCTGCTCTTTCGTAAACGTTTGAATCATCAGCTTCTTGGCTTTGACCACATGGAGATCGTTTGCGATGTTCTCTGTCAGCCAGCATTCTTCAAATAAGTACCTGAAAAACTGCTTTATGGCCTTGATTCGTCCATTTACCGTATTGTCCGACCTGCCTTGATCGAACAGATAGGCAATAAAATGATTCTTGATTTCGCGTATCGATACTGTGTAGATATCAAAGGGCACTTGCTGCGCCAAAAAGGCTTCTTTCATCTGTTTGGCGCTGTCTTGGTAAAATCGAAGTGTCAGCGGCGAAAGGTTTTTGGCCTTGCAATCGAGAATAAAGGAATGAAGCAAATCTTCAAAACTGAGTTGTTGTTTGGCCTGGCTTGGATTCTCGGCGTTTTCCAGCTTGTTTTGTCGACGGCGAACATTCATATGCCATTCACCTCACTTTCTGACAACAGATGAAGTGCTTCAGCTAAATGTTCGATAGGACTGAACTTCTCATGCTGGGCTTGCAAGTCGCTGGCAAATAATTCGACATACATTTCAGTCGTCTCGATTTGTGCATGCCCCATTATGTTCTTGAGCGTGAAGACGTCACCGCCATTTAATAAGTATTTCTTGGCAAACGTATGTCGAAACGTATGGCAGGAGCATTGAATGTCCTTAATTTTGGAAGATTTGCAACAGCGGGCAATCATCGTGCGAATGCCGCCAGGCAAAAAGGGCTGATTGTCCAAGTTCACCCAAAGAGCATTTTGATCCAGATTGCCGCGTTCCAGCAAATAGCGTTTCAATTCACCCGCGGCAATTCGTTCAATCGGAACTAAACGTGCCTTCCTTCCTTTTCCATCGTTAACCCGTAGGGAACCTTCATCAAGTAAAACATCCGTGACTTGCAGCTTGGCCAGTTCTCTTAATCGAATGCCGGTATCGAGAAGGGTAAGCATCATCACGTAGTTGCGTAAACCTGTAAACGTTGTACGATCAGGCAGTGCAAACAGTTGGTATAGATGCTCGTCGGTAAACGTGTGAGCAGAAGACGGTTGTAGCTTAAACGGCTTTATATCAGCACCAAAGGGCTCGTCAATCCACCCTTCTTCACATAAAAGTTGAGCAAAGGATTTGTAGATGTGTAGGTTACAATTAAGAGTACGTATAGCGAGACCTTCGTCAAGCAGACTGGGCAGCACTTGCTTTTTGAAGACGGCAGGTGAGAGATCCTTTAGTTGCAGCTCTAAGGCATCGAGATGCTGCTGGAGTTTTTCCAAGCCTTTCCGATAACGGCGAATGCTCTCCTTAGTGAAGTTCCTGACTTTGCAATCTTGAAGAAATAACTGTACAGCATCATTCCAACCAGAGCTTACTTTAAAGCTTTCCTTGTTCGGCACTTCGCATTTCCTCCCTATGGAGTTATGCGAACCAAAGCGGATATGCGAAGGAGGGGAGTAGGATTCGTATAACAATCAGTTATACACTTTCGTATAACTTGCACGAAAAACCGGGTTATTTGAAGGATAATCGCGTTCCCCAAAAATCGCCGGAATCCCTTGATACATATGGGTTTTTGGGAATTTTGAAGGTCAGAGATTTTCGCAGAATGGCTCGTATAACACCGTATTCACACCGCGGGGCTGACGCTCCTTGATCCGGACCGAAGTTGAGAGGCATGGAAGTTGAATCAGCCGGACAACCCTGCGAGCCTAAGTCTTCGACCTGGCATGGAGATCAATGTGTGTGATCGCCGCGGCAGCTTAAGCCTCTCGAGTTCGTAAATACAAAGACGTTATGTGAAGGTGATGCAAAATCATAAATACACTCGTGGGGGTGATTCGAGATGATTAGAAATACAGTTCGGGCGCTGATAATCCAAAACGAAATGTTACTAACAATTAAGAAAGAACGTCCTGGAGTAGGGATATACTTTACCTTGCCAGGAGGAGCTCAAGAGCAGGGCGAAACATTGGATGAGGCATTAAAGCGCGAGTGTTTAGAAGAACTTGGAATTGATATATTGGATAACAAATTAGTTTGTATTAGAGAGTACATATCTCAGAACTATGAATACTCATTTATTATGAAGGAAGTACACGCAATAGAATTTATATATGAATGCAACACAATTTCAACTAGTACTTACTCAAGTTTACAAACTGATGTTGGACAAATAGGAATAGAGTGGTTACCGATTAATGGAATAAAACAAACGGTATCTCAAATTGAGGAACTTCCAAATTTATATAAATTTCCCAGTGTAACAAGAGATTTTTTCAAGGAATACTTTATAGATCAGATATTAGAACCATTTAGAAGTCAAGTATTTGAGCGTTAGTTAGGTAGGTAGGTATCACCATCACATAACACAGCATTCACGCATCGGAGCATTCGCACCTCGGTCATGAGAAGTTTACTCAACAAGTGACAATCCTGCGAGGCTAAGTATCGATCCGGCATGGCGATCACCACATGTGATCACCGCGGCAGCTTAAGGCTCTCGGGTTTGTGACTCCAAAGACGTCATGCGAACCCACTTGAATCTTACTTGAGAAGGAGAGATATTGTCATGAACAATATCTTCAAAATAAATATAATAAATCAAAGATTTTTAAATGATAATTTGGATGATGTTTGCTCTCATGGTGAAATTTTTTTATTGGTTGGTAATGTAATAATATCAGACAGTAATGATGGGGAATGGAATATTAATGAATCAGCATTATCTTTAATGAGAAGCGTTAAGTATGGATTTCCGACGGAGCAATCACCACCACAATATTACCCAACTGGATTTCCGGAAGATGTGTTAATTAATCATTGTGGAGTATATATGATGTTCTGCCCCACAACAATAACATGGAAAGTAAGAAAACAAGATGAGTTTGTGATATTAAGTGGTTTTGTAAAGAATGAACAAATTAAATATGATTCCTTGATCATAAGGATACCTTTTAGAGAATATGCATCACAAATCTATCAATTTGCGATTGAAGCTAAATTATTTTTTAGTGTAAAAGAAATAAAATATAAAGATTGGGAATTAGAAGAAGGGATGTATGAACGCTTTTGGGAAGAATTTAATGAATTAATTAAGTATCTCGAAGAAGAAGTGGGCATCGCATAACACCGTATTCACGCTGCGGGCATCATCTAACAAAGCATTCACGCTTTGGGGCTTTCGCCCCGCGGTTGTCAGCTGTATAATCATGGTAGATATAGCAGACAACACACGACCCAGCCTAAGATAAGAGCTATCTGAAGCTGGGTCGCGTCGTGAATACAAGAAACATTATTTGAAGTACCATTAAATCCCAAATAACAGGAGCTCCTATGAAGCGTAAGAAAAGAAATTTCATTGGAATTATTTTTCTGATTTTCTTATTACTAATATTTACATGTCCTACTGAATTGGACTATGTTAAATGGTTAGACCAGAAACATCAATTAACCTGTATTAACGATGGATTCAATATTGATTGTAAAAAAATGATAAATGGAAAATATGAACCAATTTCTAAATTTTCAAGATACACCATGCATGGTGTGATATATAAAACAATACGAGATAGATACAAGGATATTGATGGAAATACCATTGAGATTAAATCAATTGGTATCATGAAATTGTATATCGAAATATCCTAGATCAGTAAGACATTAAGTAGTTGAGTGCTGATTAAAGAAAAATGGTACTTCAGATAACACAGCAATCACGCATCCAGCCATACGGACCTCGGTACGAGGGGAGTTTTTTCAATCAGCAAGCCGACTTACAGCTACGCAGCTTAGGCCAGTGTTCGTGAATGCCTGAACATTATCTGAAACCACGGAAAAACCTAATAAAACTCAAGGAAACAGAGGATATTATGCTGAAATTTACAATTTGTTTTATCAAGCAAGGCTCTAAGATATTATTATTAAATCGAGAATTTCCTGCATGGATGGGAGTATGGAATGGTGTTGGCGGTAAGCTTGAAGGAGGAGAATCGGCAAGAGAATCAATCATTAGAGAGATATATGAAGAAACGGGGTTATCAATAAATAATCCTCAGTTTAAAGGAATAGCTTCATGGATTGTAAATGAAGGTTTTGTTGATGGAATGTATTTATTTGTTGCGGAATTGCCGATGGAAGAGAGTTTTGATACGCCAATTAAGACTTACGAAGGAATTCTAGACTGGAAGGAATATGAATGGATTATTCATCCCAAGAACGCAGGCCTTACAAGTGACATCCCCAAATATATTAAACACATTTTATTTGATGAAGCCATATATGAACATAGATGCTTTTATAAAGATGGTAAATTGATCGATCACGAACTAATTGAAATTGATAAGAGTTTTGAACTCTTAGAGAATAAGAAACAAGTAGAAGAAGTGATTATTAGCAGGTAATTCAGAGAAGTCCAAGGCATCAAATAACACCGTATCTATGCTGCGGGCTCCGCCCTTGGTTCGCGAGAAGTGATAGTCAGAGAAGTAAATTCAGCTCACAACCCTTCGAGGCTAAGTCCCTCCGACCCGCGCCTTAATCCTCTCGGATTGTGGACATAAGAACATTATGTGAAACCCCGGAGAACCTAAAAGGAGGCATGTTTTTTGAAGATTATTCTCATAAGCCTAATAACATTAGTTTCGCTTGTTTCTTGCAGCAATAATTCTCAAGTCGTTTCACCGAAGCTTGATCCATTGAATCAACAATTTATCAGTGAAGATGAATTGTTTAGACTCGTATTACATATGGATAAACTCGATTATAGATCTGATGAAAAAATTCAGTTACATTCTACACTTGAATATATTGGGACAGAGAAGAAAGCAACCATATGGCATGGAATGCCTTATATTAACTATTTAATTACTGATGGCAAGGATTTTAGTGTAGGTGGAGTTGTCTCAACCATTCTTAAATCTACAACTTTAGAAAAAGGAGAAGTCTATACATTTCCTTATATTAAAACCGGCGCTTTTTCAGAAAATGATCCCAACGCAGATTTTTGGCGGGAATTCTTTGATGAGAAGGATTTATATCTTCCACCAGGGAGATATACACTGACTGTATATTGCGGTTTTTCACTTACTGAAGATGTTGTTAATAGTAAGTATAACAATAAAGTTGAGGTTGAAATAACGGTAGATTAATATTTTGGGATTATTCGATGAGCCGGGGCATCACATCGTGAATGCGGGAACGCTTAGACGACATCTTTTCAACCACAGGAAGGCATTGTATTTGCCAGCAGACGATCTGTTGATTACTTTTTATTCTAGCTCGTCCATATTCGGCAGGTATTGGAAATAAAAATGTCGAATTAAGGAAAGAGCTTTTTATTTACAATAATAAACAGATGAAATGGCTGCATCAGTGATTCTGGAGGTGGATTATTGAAGCCTAGAATTGTTACTGCTGTCGGTATATTTGTTTTATTCAGCATTGTTTTACTTGCGTTATTTTTTAACAATTCAATAACTGAAAAAGAACGAATTAAAAGTATTGAAATCGATCAGATAAAGTTTTACATGTCGAAAAAAAGAGTTGAAGAAATACATGGTAAGGGAGCAGACCAAACACCCATGTGTTTTGGATGCGAATTGAATTTCATTTATCCTGAATTAAAACTATCAGGTCGTTACTCTGATACGCTTGATCGAGTAGACAAAAAAGGCATTATTAATCACACCAAAAGTCCAAAAGTAAAACAAATTACAACTGCTGATGGCAAAGTATCAATTGAAGGAGTAAACGTAGGAGATAGCTTTAATAAAGCCATAAAAGAATTAGAATCTAGAGGATACGAATTACAGATCAATCAAAATGACAACTTCTATAACTACTATTTCAAAAATAACTTGTACATCAGGTTATGGACGGATGAGAATATAAATTTGATTGGAAAAGATAGAACAAAAATCGGTCAAAATGAAGACATTGTAAAAAGCATTACGATAATACATGGATCCGAGCTTACGTATGAATGAAATTGCTGAACTGAAGCTACCTGATGGTAGTGTGATTAGATGTAGACATTTTACTAATAAGGATGATGATGAATAAATGGGATCCAGAATCATGCATCTAATAATCGCTCATAAAATTGCTGAAGGTCTGTCCATTGAAGATAGAACGTCCTTTTTAATTGGGAACATTGCTCCAGATGCTGTCGCTACCAAAGACGAGTCACATTTTTTTAAAGGAGAGGTACAAGATCATTCAAGACATGTAGATTATAGGGGATTCATAAAGGCAAATAAGGAATATGTTGAGAGTCCATATATCTGGGGTTATTTTACACATTTGATTGCAGATGATGTTTGGTTGAAGGGATTTAATCTCTCGTGGCTAAAGAACAGAATGGATGCAGATCATGAAGTTTTTCATTTATACCACAACGACTTCCGCATATTAAATGGAAAGCTATTAGAGCATTATGGAAATGCTCAATACCTCATAAGAGCGCTCAATAATAATCCAACTATAATAGATTTAGAAGAGGTCAATTCCAATCGCGTTAAAGAATATATTCCTCATGCAATAGAAGATTGTATGTATGATCAGAAAACGGTTGATGAGCAACTCAATGTGTTTACGATGATGCAGATCATAGGCTATATAGAGACCTCAGTTAATTTAGGGATATTGAATTTGAAACCATTACTGAAATAAATGCAGCAGCTTAGGCATCTCGGATTCGTGAATACAGAGACGTTATAGGAAGCGTAAAATCGTGAAACAGTTAAAAGTATATTAGTTTTTGCTGCCGGAGGTATGTATGCGAAGAAAGCCGATAGTTATTCTTTTACTTGTTATATTAGCTACATGCTCAGCATGTACGAATGCTGCTACACAAGTGGAAACAATATCACTTGAACAAATAGAAACCCAAAAAGTGATAGAAGCTGAACGACCGCATGCTAAAGAAGCAGTAGATAAGAATAAACTCCCAGACAGCCTGAAAGAGGAGGGTCCAGAAGAAAGTGTGATCGATGCACACGTAGAGCATTCCGCCGCAACATCATCGGATGAAATCTATCGTATTGAATCGTTCGGAGTGGTTAAAGATATTACAGCAGGTGGGCTGTATCCGGCAGAAGGAATACGTTTGGTGGATACCGAGACAGAACAAGAGTTATGGTCTATGTCCCCTGGTTACTATGTTCAGTCCTACTTATGGTCACCTAATAATCGATATGTCGCAGTATATTTAGAAACGAGAATATCAGGTGAAACATTCGTTGTTGATACTAAGACGATGACGAAGATACCCCTACCTTTAATTGAACAGGTACGTAATAGCTTGAAAACGAATACGACTGTAAATGAATCTCGTCCCGACCCTTATTTTAGATTTATGAATTGGCTAGATGACGACCAACTTAGTGTAACATTTCAGTGGTCTGGAACAGGTAGTGATGGTTATGAAGGAATTTATGTACACAATGTAACGGAGAATAAACTAGTCGACATCACGCTTAAATAGTATTCTTGTAACAATAAGTTATAAGTTATCTGGAATAACATAAAAGTTAACAAATGAAGGTGGTTACTAAATATGAATTATGAATTAATAAAAGCCTCGGAAGATTATAAAGCGATTATAGAAAATCTAATGCAATTTTATATTTACGACTTTTCTGAATTTGAAAGATGTGATGTCGAAGAAGATGGACTATATGAGGCATATCCATACTTAGAAGACTATTGGATAGAAGTAAATAATAGATTTCCATATGTTATTAAACTTGATGGAAAATATGTAGGCTTTGTCTTAGTCAGATTTATTGAATCAAAAGATCGCAATTACTTTTCAATTGCTGAGTTTTTTATAATGAAGAAATATAGAAAAGAAGGAATTGGAAAAGCAGTAGCTAAACAAATTTTCAATTTACACAAAGGACAATGGGAAGTATATCAACTAGAGACCAATAAACCGGCACAAGTATTTTGGAATAAGACGATTGATGAATTCACTCAAGGTAATTTTAAAGAGCGTATTGAAAACAACAGAAAGATTCAAGATTTTATGAGCTAAACATTGAATTCATGTTGAAAAACTATTATTAAGGATGAAAGCAATGGATATTTTAGGTTTGATTCCGACCCATAAATCTGACTTTCAAAATGTTGAAAAACTAAAAGGACTTGATATTAAATTAGTCAAACCCATAATTCCTGAACTGCTAGAATGGTTACAGGATATGAATTGGCCAATTGCGAATGACATTGAAGATCTATTAATAAATTTTCAAAAAGACTTAGTACCTTATATAAGAAACGTGTTAAACACAAAGGATGGCACCTGGAAATACTTTTTGTTGCATGGATTAGTGAAGAGATTGCCGGATAATATCTTATTGATTTTAAAACCTGATTTGGAAAGAATGTATATCAATCCAACAGATGACGAAAAATATGAAGAGCTTGATGATATATTACAAGAACTATTAACAAGAGTAACAAGAATTTAGAGTGTCCTTTCAGGCAGGCGAGTTCATCAGATAACACGGCATCTACGCGGCGTCGCTAATGCTCCTTGGTCTGAGCGAGGATTTTCGAAGAAGAGTTGGATCAGGCAAACAACGCTGGACCACCTAACCGCGCCGCGGCCGGTATTGTCGTCCCTTAAAACTCTCGGGCTCGTGAATACAAAAAACGTTAGATGAAACCCTTGCAATATATAATGGAGGTGAATTCATGGAAGATTGCAAACTTATACATACTTCATCGAAATTGCGTATTTATGAGGATCCGTATGGTAAAACATTTTTAATAAAAACCAAGCATGTTTCCGTGGATGGAAAGATAAGGATTTAACAAATATTCGATGCCAAGGAGTGAAACAATGAATCCCCCAAAGCATATCATTTCAGCAGCTGCAATTGTCATTAATGACAAAAACGAATTGTTACTTATTAAAGGACCAAGAAGAGGCTGGGAGATGCCTGGTGGTCAAGTAGAAGTAGGAGAACCCTTATCTCATGCTGCGATAAGAGAAACAAAAGAAGAATCAGGAATTGATATTGAAATTATCAAATTTTGTGGGGTTTTTCAGAACGTAAGGAATTCAATTTGTAATACGCTATTTTTAGCGAAACCAATAGGGGGAGAATTAATACAATCATCAGAAAGCTTGGATTCAGGCTTTTTTCCAATAGATGAAGCACTAAATAAAGTTGATTGGAAAGATTTCAGACAAAGAATAGAGTACTGTTTAAAACCTGAAATGCAGCCTTTTTGTATTGAATTTAATGACGAGAAGAATATTTGAGGGTATCTCAAGAAGCTGCAGGCATCATCTAACATTGCACTCACGCATCATAGCCTTACGGCTGCTCGGTCGCCGAGAGGCATTTCGAGAAAGCCAATTCTGGTGACACCCTGTGAACCTAACGACGTTGCGGCCGGCACCGTTGGGCCTTAAGGTTCCCGGGTTCGTGAATGCGGGGACGCTAGTCGAAACGCTCGAATAATTGATTAATGACAGGATGAACCCATGGAAGCTGAAAGGTCTTACTCGTATAGAATAATGAATGTGTTAAGGAATGGTGAGTGAGAAATAATGATTGATTTAAGTGAAACTCTTAAAAAGCTTAATAATGAATTATCCAGAACTAACATAGGAGATTTTTGTATTTATCACTATTCTAGCAGACCTAGTCTATTATTAGTTGGTAGTTTTGACTTTTCTTACTACCATAATGTTGAAATAGCCTTTAATGAGGTTTCTTTTGTTATTTGTCCAGGAGGGATTTTTACTGTCGACCATTTTAGACTTGCAACCAAGGATGAATTGCAGAGATTATACGAGGTTTCATATGGATACAACGATACTCCAACTATATGTCTAGAAGACACAACATTTAATACTAAGTTTTTTATTGCAGCTAGTGAAGTGAATTACTCATTTCAGAATGTCTATTATTACAAAAAAGAGTCGTTAGCTGAGAACGAACGAATCGCTGATTGGGTTACATAGATTGTTTTCTATATAACACCGTTTTCCTGCCGCGTCGCATACGCTCCTTGGACTGCCCTGAGGCATTTCGAGGAAGTAGAGTCAGGCAGACAACCCTGTAAGGTTAAAGCCCCTAAAATGCAATGAAAAATTTAATTTGAGGGTGATCGACACAATGAGGAAGTATGCATTTACTCGACCAAATCATTCACATATAATTCCTAAAGTAATGATTTTCGAAACACATCATAGTGGTACTTATGTATTTTTATATGCGTCTAAAGATGATGTACCTTCACATAATGATTTTTGGTTTGATGATTTAAAAGATGCGGAAGACTATTGTAAACAATATTTTGATATCAGTACTAATGATTGGATACAAATCGAAGATCCACTTGAAGTTTGCCAGCATGATTTAATTAGACCAATTCGGATGAAAAGGATCTTAAATGATAATAAATATGAAATATTGATAGATAATCAATGGAAGGATATTGAATTATAGGGCAGTAAAACATTATTGATAAGGAGTGAGTTCTGCAAGTTAAGTCGTTAAGTGGGGCCATCAGATAACACCATATACACGTATTTGGGCATTCGCCCCTCAGTCCGGACAGAAGTTGGAGATCCGCAAAAACATAATAGTAATAGGAGAGATTTTTATGAGACGCCTAGTAATCATGACGGTTGGAAAAACGCATAGTGGAAAAACCACCTTCGCTAAACAATTAGAGTCCGTATTACTACAAGCTATTGTCATTGATCAGGATGCTCATGCTGAATTTATTAATAACCATTACAAGACACTTCGCCCTATAGAGGGCCCTAACACTCTAAAATTCTCTGTAACTAATGCAATTGTTAACTATGCTACGGAGCAAAGCAATTTCCATATTATTTTAAGCAATTCCAATTTAAATAAATCAGGAAGAACAAATGTACTCCGATATTTTCATGGCAAAGGATTTGAAAGTATTATTGTTTACTTTGATTTGCCTATTGATTTACTGAAAGAACGTGTTATGCAAACCCAAAGAAGTAAAGCTATATTTAGAAGTGCCTCAAGCTTTTTAGAAGTATTGGAGAGACAAGAAAATTCGACAGAAATACAACCTAGTAAAGATGAAGCTAGTTATCTATTTGACATTAAGGACCCAAATGATACAGCGGATATTATTCAACAAATAAAAGCAATCAGTGAAATTAGATGATTCGAAGAAGTCCGATCCTTCAAATAACACCGTTTTCACGCTTCGGGCATTCGCTGTAGGTCCGGCAGAGGCTACAGGCATGGAAGCGGAGTCATCCGACTTTTTCGGACGTCGTGAACACGCAAACGTTAGATGAAATTATGCAGGTGTAAAGTGAAAGGTGATTTTATGTGGAAGTATAATGCTACATATAATCTAGACAGCAAAAAAGGAGTTTCTTAGTTGTATGACAACCAGTAGAAGAAAGTTCAGCCCCGAAGAAAAAGCACGCATTGTACTGGAAATACTGAAGGAAGAAAAGACGGTGTCACAGATCGCAACGGAGGAGGGGATTCATACGAATGTCCTCAACCGGTGGAAATCAGAAGCCGTTCAAAACCTCTCCCAATTGTTTGTCGATGATCGTAAAGGCATCACGAAAATGAAACAGGAATACGAGCAACAAATCGACGAACTCTACGGCGAAGTGGGCAGATTAACCACCCAATTGTCGTGGCTCAAAAAAAAATCTGGCCTCTAATCTATCCCGTGAGGAACGTGTAGATTTATTGGAGTGGGACACTCCTGAGCATTCCATCCTCGTACAAGCGGACCTACTGAGCCTGAACCGCTCCAGCCTGTACTACAAGCCGGTGCCTCCATCTCCGGAGGAAATACGCCTCAAACACCGGATTGATGAGCTTTATACGAAGCATCCGTTCATGGGCTATCGAACGATCGCTTCGATCATGAATCGGGAGAACGACTCGATTCACGAAAATACCGTAAGGCGTTATATGCGCGAAATGGGGATTATGGCGATCTACCCGGGTCCGAACCTGAGCAAACGTGATCTTCAACATCGGATCTATCCCTATCTGCTGCGTAAATTAGCGATTACAGCGCCGGAGCAGGTCTGGAGTGTGGACATCACCTATATTCGAATGAAGCACGGCTGGATGTACCTATACGCCATTATAGACTGGTATTCGCGCTATATCGTAGACTGGCAGCTTGATCAGAGCCTGGAGATTGGTTTTGTACTCGAGACGATGACACGGGCACTGGCTAGGCGGAAGCCAGGCATTGTGAACAGTGATCAGGGGAGTCATTTCACGAGTCCAAAGTACATTGATTTGCTGAAGGAGAACGACGTTCGCATCAGTATGGACGGAAAAGGTCGTGCAACCGATAATATCGCCATCGAACGTTTTTGGCGCAGTCTGAAGTACAATGAGATCTATCTGAACGATTACGGCAGCCCACGTGAGGCTCGGAACGGCATCCGCAGTTATATTCATCTTCACAACGAGTACTTGCCGCACCAGTCTCTGCAGAGGCACACGCCAGCTGCGGTGTATAACCGTGAAGTCGTGCTTCGGCCCACATCTGAATAACGGAGTAAGAACCTTTCCTTCCGCGCCTTCGCTTGAGCTTTGTCCTCCACATGTGGACAACATGACACTGGGGATAATTAACTGTTATTCCATTTCGGAAGGGGTATACGGCCTACTATGCCGGAGCTTTATCACTTCCTTGTGAATCATTTCACACCTTAACTATAGTAAAATAACTGTCTTGACATCTTGTAGCACCAAAAACAACCATGAAGCGTATTTATCAAGAAATTAAAGAATTTACCATCGACGAAATTAAAGCGAAATCTATGCAAGTGCGTAAAGATAATTTTTCAGGGGGGGATCTTCTTGGAGGTTTTATTTAAAGAATATGTAATAACGGATGACAAGAACAGAATAAATAGAAAAGTAGTCCTGGATTTCTTAGCCCAAAGTTATTGGGCTCGCAGGAGGCCAACAGAACGTATATTAAAGTCTATTGAGAATTCTCATTGTTATGGCGTTTATCATAAAGACCAGCAAATTGGATTTGCAAGAGTCATCACAGATGAAGCAACAGTATTTTACCTCTGTGATGTATTTGTATTGAACGAATATCAAGGACAAGGCATAGGTAAGAAATTGATTGAAATCATAATTAATTCTAAAGAATATGAATGGATGACAGGAATACTAGGAACACTAGATGCTCATGGATTGTATGAACAATACGGTTTCGAGAAAGATTCAAATCGTTTTATGCGTAGGGTGCCTCAAGAAATAAAGAAGATGTAATTGCACCGCCAAAAGCAAAAATAATTACTAGGAGACAATATGGAAATTAAACTTATTCCAGTAAAAGCAGAAGAAAAATATATATTATCTAATTTGTATCAACTGTATGATTACGATTTTAGTGAATATACCAAACAAGATATTAATAAGGAGGGAAGGTATGATGTGAATATTGATTTTTTCTGGGAAGGAGATAACAGGTGGCACCCTTATTTAATTGAGCTATCTGGAATTTTAGCTGGTTTTGTAGTTGTGCTACTGGAAAACATGGATATCGATCCAGACCCAACTCATGTTATATATGATTTTATGATTCTAAAGAAATTCAGAAAAACAGGTATTGGCCATGCTGCTGCTATCCAAACACTTGAGATGTACAAAGCGAACTGGGAGATTGCTCAGATGCAAGCAAATATACCAGCGATATCGTTTTGGAGAAAATTAATAAAGAATTATACAAAGGATAATTATACTGAAATATTTAGGGAAGATAGAAAGAAATATGTTCAAACATTTAGTAATAAATACACCTAAAGAAATGGTGTAAACAGGGCGACATCGTCTAACAGCATATAAGGCAAGGTGTTAATGAGAAGTCCATCGCCGCGGCTTCTTAAGCCTCTCGGGTCCGTGACAGGAATACGAACGATTTAAAGAGTAATCCATAAAAAATGAAAGGACAAAAAACATGAAAGAAATAACTCTATCAAAATTCCAAATCCAAGAACTTGTAGCAGCGTTTGAAGATAACAATTACGAGCATTCATACTATCTTGATATTGAAACCGGTGAAGTAATTTTTATGAGTGACTATATAGAGATTGATGATGAATTATCCTTGTCAATCGAAGGGTATATTAGCGTGCCCAGCATCGAATCATCTGAAGCGTTTGATCAGATGGTCGAATTTGGACAAACCATAACTAATATAGAAATAAGAAACATTATTTTAAATTCATTACAAGGCAAAGGGGTGTTTAGAAGATTTAAGGACATGGTAAATGGATTCCCGGATGAAAGAAGTAGATGGTTCGAATTTAAAAACGAGAAAAATATGAAAAGAATAGTTGAAGAATTGGAATATGAAGGAATCAAGATCGTAATTAATGGATAATAAGACTTTTGAGGATTAACTCAAAGCACCTTTGCCGAACATCGTATTCAAGCTTCATGGTATTCGCCTCTCGATCCAGCGTGTTTAATTGCCGCGGTAGCTAAAGCCTCTCAGGCTCGAGAATACAAAACGGGTGAAAGCTCCGAAAACCTAAATACGTTAAGTTACGGAATTTATGATGTGGAGAGTTTTACGAATATTAAACAAGCAGAGTCAGAGAATGTGAATTCAAGGAAGGTACTTGAGAAAATCGGATTAAGAGAAAAAGGGATATTGAAGGAACATTATTATTGGGAATCGGTTTGTTGATACTGCCGTATATGCAGTACTTAAGAAAGACTATAAAGTGTGAGAGTTCGCAGAATGCAAGAAGATAGGCGAAACCGCTTGAAATAAAATTGGGGGAAACACACTGATGATTATTCAACAATTCAGATCACATATTGAAGAGTTATTTGGTCAATTACTCAAGGATTTTAATGAAAATGATGAGTATGGTTATTGTAATTTTTCAACAGTTAATTATAAAAAATTAGGCTATGCAACAAACATTACTCCAGAGATCGTCTTGCAGGCTGCAGAGAAGAATGTTAATTTAATTATTACCCACCACGATGCATGGGATTTTGTTTATGGAATGAAGGAACGATGCGTAGCGTTATTAAAAGAACATAATATTGCGCACTTTTTTATTCATTTGCCATTGGATTATGCTGAATTTGGTACATGTAATTCATTGCTTCGATTATTAGGTGCTAGTAATATTATTCAACAATCTCGTCATGTCGAAGGGCAAAGTACGGTAGGAATTGGCGAGTTTGACACTCCAATAACAATGGAACAACTAGTAGAAGTAACGACAAATTTATTAGGGGAAAGAGTTTATTTCCAACAAAATAACAATAAAGAAATTAGAAGAATAGGTATAGTAACAGGGGCAGGAAATGACACGAGTCAATTGAGGGAGGCTTTGAACAAGAATTGTGATGTTTACATCACAGGTGAAAAAACATTATACACAATTCAATATGCCAAATTCATAAATATGAATATTATTATTGGGAGTCATACATTTACCGAGATATTCGGAGTAAGGTCACTTGCTCACAAGGTTCAAGAGAAATTTCAAGACATTGAAGTTTTACAATTAAACGAAGAGCATTATGAAGTAATAGGATAATTTATAGAAGTGCAGTTGTTTATAAGGGAATCGACGTTGTGAACACAGTTTGTAAAATCATTGCTTGGACAAAACGATTTTAAGAGAGAAGTGAAATAGATGCCGTTGGATGCATTTACGAAGAAACGAATTGGGAAGATCTTGGATCAGTATGTGGAATCAAAAGTTCCAAAACAATTTAGAACTCAGATGAGAATGAATTATAAGGTCAGAGGGAATAACGTTACTCTCTTTGAAGAAAGACCGGCATTTCAAAGTAATGAATGGGTGCAATTTGATATTGCACAATTCAGATTCGTAGACTCAAAATGGAAAGTTTATTGGAGGGATAGTAAGGACAAGTGGCATTTAGTTGAAGACATAATAGCAAGTGAAGATTTTGATAAACAATTAAGAGCTGTTGATAACGACAATAGAGGAATATTCTGGGGCTAATAGAATAGGAGACTGTCCAATGGGGTATACTGTTAACTAAAAGAATCAAAGGATGAAGATGGGTATGTATAAAATTTTAGTTATTGAAGACTCTGAAACCATTCGAATGGAATTGGGAGAGCTTTTATCCCGATATGGCTACACCGTAGAGGCGCCGAGCACTTTTAACCATATTATTGAATACGTGAATTCGAACAATCCGGATTTAATCCTTTTAGATATTAACCTGCCTTTTTTTGATGGGTACTATATTTGCAGAGAAATTCGGAAAAAATCACAAGTACCTATTATCATTGTGACGAGCAGAGATAGCGAAGCCGACGAGCTGATGAGCATGAACCTGGGGGCGGATGATTTTATTACAAAGCCATATAATACACAGATTTTATTGGCAAGAATATTTTCTGTGTTACGTCGGGCATATGATCATGCTAAAGATGGCGATGTAATAACCTATAAAGGTTTACAGCTGAATTTAGCTAACGGAAGGATAATGTTTGAAGATAAGACATTGGAACTTACCAAAAATGAGTTGAAAGTATTAGCTTATTTGATTAAAAATAAAGGGAGTATTGTGACACGGGAAGAACTAATGGAATATCTATGGTCCGCGGATTATTTCGCAGATGATAATAGCTTATCCGTAAATATCACAAGACTAAGGAAAAAACTGAATGAAATAGGGATTGGCGAAATGATTGAAACAAGGCGAGGGTTGGGGTATCTAGTCGAATGAGCAAAATGGCGTATTTAAAAGAAAAATTAGTGTTTCTCATTCTGAATATCGTAGCAGCCTTTGCTCTGGCGTCATTCCTTTATTTTATGGATGTACAGGGCTATTTTATTCTATACACATTATGCGTATGGTTTGTTCCTCTTCTATCCTTATTGATTTATGACTATATAAGAAGAAATCATTATTATAAGAATTTGCTCGGTAGCTTATATCATCTAGACAAGAAATATTTATTAAGCGAAATCATAAATGAGCCAGATTTTGTTGACGGTAAGGTACTTCATGAAATCGTATCCGCCACCAATAGGGATATGCATGAACATATCAAAGAATATAGTGAGAAGGAAAGGGAATATAGAGAATATATCGAGGCCTGGGTACATGAAATTAAGACGCCTATTGCGTCAGGCAAGCTAATTATCGAAAATAATAAAAATGAGATAACGAAAAAGCTTGAAGAGGAATTTAATAAAGTTGAAGAACATGTGGAACAGGTGTTATATTATGCACGAAGCACACATACGAGCGAAGATTACATTATAAAGAAATTTTGTTTAATTGATTCTGTTAAAAATGTGGTGAAGAAAAACTCAAAGGCCTTTATTTATCGGAAAATTAAGTTAAATTTAGGCGATTTACATTATCCTATTTATAATGATGCAAAATGGGTTGAATTTATCATCAATCAAATCGTAACCAATGCGATTAAATATGCGAAGGAAGAAGAGGCGCAAATCAGTCTTTATGCGGAGAAAAATAAAGAAAATATTACCTTGATCATCGAGGATAATGGAGTAGGAATTTCAAAAACAGACTTGAATAAAATTTTTAACAAAGGGTTTACCGGAGAAAACGGCAGAATATTCGGAAGATCTACGGGGATGGGGCTATATATTTGCCATAATCTTGCTAAAAAATTAGGTCTGGGCATTACAGCCGAGTCGGAAAAAGGAGTCGGAACGAAAATAAGGATTATATTTCCTGTGGGGAATTTTTCAACTATGGATTAAGATTAATAAATGTTAGGTTAGAGTCTGGAGAGAATGCGAAATGCTTTCCTGGGACTCTTTTTTTGTTTGAGTTCTTTTTCTTTCTTTCAAAATTGAAAGATTAAAGTCATACACTTCAATATGAGATATTGCCCTACGAGCTCATAATAAACCTATGAAGTCCTTAGGAGGTAAGAAATGGAGCCAATTTTAAAGGTTGATAATGTAGAAAAGTATTACGGAAAGAAGGGTACCATAACCAAAGCGATTGACAATATAAGTTTTGATGTTGAAAAAGGTGATTTTATAGGGGTAATGGGCCCTTCAGGAAGTGGAAAAACAACGCTGCTTAATTGTGTTTCTACGATCGATAATGTTTCCACTGGAAGTATTGTCATAAATGGCAAGGATATTACAAGAATGAAAGCTGTCGCTCTGGATGCCTTCAGAAGGGAGGAGCTGGGTTTTATATTTCAGGATTTTAATCTGCTTGATACCCTTACGGCTTACGAAAATATAGCCATGGCTTTAACCATTCAAAAAAGAAAGTTTGTAGAAATCAAGACATTAGTAGCAGCAGTAGCAAAAAAGCTGGCGATCACGGAAGTATTGAATAAATTTCCCTATGAAATGTCCGGGGGGCAAAAGCAGCGAGTGGCCGCGGCCAGAGCGATCATCACTGAACCATCCTTAATCTTGGCAGATGAACCGACTGGTGCTTTGGATTCTAAATCGGCAAGGATGCTCTTGGATTCCTTTGAAAAGTTAAATAAAGAAATGAAAGCCACGATATTAATGGTGACACATGATGCCTTTACTGCGAGTTATGCCGAAAGAATCCTGTTTATTAAGGATGGAAAGATTTTTAGTGAGTTGGTAAGAGGAGAAAGCTCTAGAAAGGATTTCTTCAACAGGATTATTGAAGTCGTAACCTTGCTTGGGGGTGACGTGAACAATGTATTATAGTCTATCTCTAAGAAATGTTAAAAGGAGCTTCAGGGACTACGCAATCTATTTTCTAACGCTGACTTTTGCAGTGTGTATCTTTTACTCCTTTAACTCCATCGAAGCACAAAAGGTCATGCTGGATATCAATCAGTCCAAAAAAGAGATTGTTGATGCCGTAACAAAATTTATTGGTGTCATTTCGGTCTTCGTAGCCGTGATTCTAGGATTTTTAATCATCTATGCCAACCAGTTTTTAATTAGAAGACGAAAAAAAGAGTTAGGCATATACAGGACGCTAGGTATGGGGAAAAATGGGATCTCCCGAATTTTATTTATGGAGACCTTTATCATCGGGGCCATTTCGCTTGGTGCGGGCCTATTGCTAGGATTGTTTTTTTCGCAGGGATTATCCTTATTAACAGCAAAAATGTTTGACATCGATACGATAGACTATCGATTTATCTTTTCAGAAAGTGCTTTGTTAAAGACGGTTGGCTGTTTTGGCATCATTTTTATATTTGTCATGCTGTTCAACTACGTTTCCATATCCAAATATAAATTGATCGATTTACTCTATGCTTCACGGAAAAATGAAAGTATAAAAACGGCGAATAAAACGCTCTCTACCCTACTTTTTTTCTTATCCATCATTATGTTGATAACAGCCTATAGAATGATTTCGCAAAATGGATTGCTTGAAATCAATGGCTATTTCTATGGCTCCATGCTGCTTGGAGTTGTAGGAACGTTTCTATTCTTTAAATCCTTATCTGGCTTTGCCATGCAAGTCGTGCAATCGAGCGGTAACGTCTATTTTAAAAATCTTAATATGTTTATCGCAAGGCAAATCAACAGTAAGGTGAATACAAACTATATGACCATGGCTTTCATATGCCTGATGTTGTTTTTAACCATTGGGATATTATCTTCCGGACTAGCATTAAATAAGGGGATATCCAAGGGGCTGGAATTTAAGGCGCCTTATGATGCAACGATACGGTATTTGGGTGATTCGGGAAATATGATCGAGCTGCTTCAAAATAGTGATATCAAGGTCCAAGATTTTGCATCCGATTATGTCGAGTATGTGGAATACGATACAGCCATTCCTTACGATCAGCTATTAGATCCAAGGGATATAAATAATTTAAAACAAAAGACACAGTACAGCATGAAATTCGGAGTAAGAAACCTTAAGGCGATAAAACTGACGGATTACAACAACCTCATGACGCTCCAGGGAAAAGGTCCGATTGAGTTGGAACCCAATCAATATGCGCTAACTTTCAATAATGATGATTTGGCCACTGCATACAACAACTATATAAAGGACAAACGTATCATTAAGCTGGGAGGTACAGAATTCACACCTAAATACAATAATGGCATCTATGTAAACACAGAAGTATATTATGAGCTCACAAATTTCGGAACGGTTGTGCTTCAGGATGACGTTGTCGAAAACTTGGAACCCATAGCACGTTCAAGCCGCTTATCTATTCAGTACAAGCATAACGATAAAGAAGAGGCGGCTGGTATAGTAAAAGGTTTATTAGCGGAGGGACCTAAAGATCAAGATGGGTATGCTTTATTCCACCAAACGAGCAAAGTGGATGTGTATTCTTCCGGGCAAGGGCAGGCTATTACGTTCTCCTTTTTGGGCATTTATTTGGGCCTTGTATTTCTGATCGCCAGCGCAGCGATTTTAGCGCTTCAGCAGTTATCCGAATGTGCGGATAGTATGGAAAGGTATAAGCTGTTGAGGAAAATAGGGGCAGCAGAGAAGATGATCAACAAATCGATCTTTATCCAAATCGGGATCTACTTCTTTACGCCGCTAAGTTTGGCTGTGCTGCATTCGATCGTGGGATTGAAGCTAGCAAAGGATGTTGTTGATCGATTCGGAACCGTTAGTATGGCCAGCAATATCGTATTTGCCGCAATTTTTTTATGCATTGTCTACGGCGGGTATTTTCTGGCCACTTATATTGGCGCTAAAAGCATGATCAAGAGCAGCAACTAGGACGACAGACTTCCAGGGGACGTTAAAATGATAAAATTAAACGCATTTCAATTAAAAATCATTGCGCTGATCGTGATGTTGATGGATCATTTGTATTTTTCTTTTCCAGAGGTATTTCCGGTATGGATTCATCCCTTATCACGATTTGTAGCGCCGCTGTTTGCGTACTTGATGGTTGAAGGATTTTTCCATACCAGAAACAAATTCAAGTACAATCTTAGATTATTCGGTTTTGCGGTCTTTATGCAAATTGGAAATTTGGTTTTAAACGGTGCATTTGCTTCAGAGCAGGTTAGACTATACAACAATATATTTATGACATTGGCAGCAGGACTTGTCATAATCAGCTTGCTTGAACTGAGTAAGAAGTGGGCAGGCATAAGAAGAATAGGATTAATAGCGGGAGCTTTGTTGCTTATTCCCGTGGGGTTGCTTTTCACCGAAGGTGGAATGATTCAGATCCCCTTTATATTAATCATCTACTTTTTTAGAAGCAGTATGAACAAGAAAATGATCGGCTATGCATTACTATCCATTGGATTATTTATAATATCCTATGTGCCTTACGAAACCGTATCTGAGACTGTGCAGATGCTGATGGTTAACTCAGATTTCTTATTCATAACCGTCATCCCATTCCTCCTTGTATATAATGGAGAAAGAGGTTTAAGCAACAATTTTTCCAAGTATTTATTCTACGTTTTCTATCCTTTGCATTTGTGGATATTAAAAACAGCAGAATTTATATTGAGGCAGGCAGGGTGATGCTTACTTGCAGGTAGGCTATAAAGTTTTTGATGTCACGCGATACTTTATAGATATTAAACGAAACTTGCTGCGCCTGAAAGGCTTCCTTTATATGCCGGGCGCTACTTGGTAAAAAAGAAGTTTCAGCGGCCAACCTCAAACTCCACTGCAAAATGGAGATTGAGGTTCTTTTTTTGAACGAATTTTTCCGAGTGCAGTAATTCTGGAGTTAATCCAGCCTTGCCCTTCGTGGGTGTCTATAATCGCGAACAATTCCCCCATCCCAAAATTGGAGAAAAAAGCGTTTATTAATACTATCATACAACATATTGACATCTGCGACGACTTGTCGTATATTTTATTTACGACAAGTCGTCGCAGTAAAGATTAGAGGTGCGCGCCCAATGAAAAATATAGGAAGATTGTCTGAAACAGAAATGGAAGTCATGGAGGTGATTTGGCAGGAAGGGACACCGATTACCGTTTCTAAGCTTCTTGAGATTTTTGAAGACAAGGATTGGAAAACGTCAACGGTGTCAACTCTTTTAAAGCGACTGATTGAAAAGGGCTTTCTGACTAAAGCGCTGGATGGCAAAGTAAATTATTACCACAGCACAATGACATTGGAACAATTCCGTAAAATCGAAACTCAATCCTTCCTCAATCGATTGTACAATGGGAAGGCAAAGAATTTTATTGCCGCGCTGGTCGATGATGATGAATTGGGTCAGAAAGACATCGCGGAGTTGAGAGAATGGTTCAAGCAGAAAAAGGGTGAAGAATGATGGAACTGTTATTGTCTCTTTTTATTGCTTCGTTCGTCGGATCAGTCATTTGGATCGTTCAAAGTAGTATACGTCCCATTACACAAAAATTCTTTTCTCAAACGTGGCACTATTATACGTCTCTGATCCCTGTTTTCTTTCTGCTTGGGGGAACGGAAATTATGGTCAGAGTGATTTCCTTTTTTCGTTCGGCTTTAAGCAGCAACAGTGTAACGATGAATTCTGAATCAATCGTTAATCAAATTGCACATGTCCCTCTGGTTGAACATACGACAACAGGAAATTCGCCATTTATGGGAAGATTAATTGATTTTCTGCTTCAAATCGGAAACATTTATGCTTTAGTTGTAATCTCTTTAGTGATTTGGATTGCAGGAATTATCGTTTTCCTTGCCGTGAATGCAAAAAATTATTGGGCATTTAAACGCTTCATCCTAGAGAAGAGCCAAGTAGCCAATATAGACATAAACTCCGTAAAAGTACTTATAAGCCCAAATGCCATGACACCTATGGTTATTGGCTTTCTCAATCCGGTAATTGTGATGCCTGATACACCTTTGGGAAAAAAAGAAATGGCGATGATCCTTTCTCATGAACTGATTCACCTGAAGCGTCGTGATTTATTAGTAAAGTTCATCTTCTTACTGGCAAATTCCATTCACTGGTTCAATCCATTGGTCTACTCACTTAGCAAACAAACAAACATCTACTGTGAACTGTCTTGCGATGAGAAAGTAGTGCAGGAAATGGATGTAGAGAGCCGGAGGTTTTACGGAGAAACTCTTCTATCCATGCTGGAATACGGTGTTATGCGAAAGAACGTTATAGGCGTTAATAGCCTGTGTCATTCTAAAGAAGATATGAAAAGGAGACTCGGAAATCTCATGAGTGTAAAAAAGACAAAAAAATCAATGGTTATGTTGTCCCTCGTAGCAAGTATTGCTTTAGTTGGTAGTGGCGGGTTGGCCGCAAATTATGCCAGTGCGGCAGCAAGTACCACCCCTAAATATTTACAGGAAGGAGGAAGAAATATTACCTTAGAAATGAGTGATGGAACCACCATCTCTTGGGATAAAGAGGGAAATATTATACCCACGCCCCCACGTCAAGCACCAAGAGAAATGACGACAGACGAAATCGTGGAGCGCGTTAGAATGCACATGGAGAAGGGACTCTCTGTGCCAGAGGGGTACGTTACCGACTTAAAGAGCAAGGGTGAAACAGATGTGCTGGCCGCTTTATTCGACGGTTTAACCAAAATTGATCTTTTTACTCAAGATGGGGTTGCCACTTTTAATGTTGCCGATTTACTTAAACCATAAATAATACGGAGCTGATACCGTTTGAAAATGATAAGAATAAAGACCGTCGCTGTATTGATGTTGTTTGCTTTCGTGATCGGCACTTCTGTTCATGCGGCTGAAGGATTTTTTTGGTCAGAGATAGAGCCTAGACCTTCATGTACGAGTAACACCAGAGACGGATCAAGCGGGAACCTGGGCCTAATAATTGATGGCAATGAAGTTGATCTAGATCTTCCCTCATGCGATGAAGCAATGAAAAAGCGTGTTTTAATCCTTGTGGAAGGCCAATATCTGCACACAGTGGCTGGAAGTGGAGGCACACCCTTTATTGAAAACGGCCGGACTATGATTCCCTTACGAGCTATTGCAGATGCATTCGGTTTTGATGTGAAATGGGAGCAAAGTGAAGCAAAGATAACCTTAACCAAAGATGGCCGGACTATTGTAATGCATATAGGCAAACCTGAAATGGTCGTGGACGGGAGCAAGGTAAATCTTGAAGGCGCAGTACCTGTCATTCGAGACAATGTAACGTTTCTGCCCGTTAGACAGCTTGCTGAAACATTAGGTATTAAAGTCGGATGGGACAGTAAAAAACGTACCGCTACCTTTACGCAAGAATAAAAAAAGTACAGCCTGACGTTTCGTCGGCTGTGCTTTTTTTTCTGTTAGGCGTGCCCAGAGGCACGCATCTTCGCCTTAAGAAGCCAGTCGTAACAAGGTTTTATATTTATGAAATTGATTCAGTTATTTTTCTTTTTAATTTCTCAAAATTAAATTATCAAAACAATGAAGATGACTGGTGAATGTTGCACCTAACTATTAAATAATATTTTGTATTTTTGGGGATAAATGTGTTAATGTGGAGAGGGCCGGTCAGATAGTTTTAAAGCATGAGAGGTGGTGTGAAACGAATTATTAGAACGCTTTACTAATGCTCTATTAGGTAATTGCAAAGAGAAGTATACACTAAAGGAGGAATACAACTGTGTTCGAATGTGAAGTTTTCTCGCGAGAAGCAATTAAATTGATAGGACTGAATTTCACTGGTCCATTCCCTTCTTCCTTTCCGGCAGGGGCTGTAAAAGTACAAAATGAGCTCGGCAGCAGAAAAAGCGTGATTAAAAACACCGTTAATAATCAAGTGGTTTTCAGCCCGTATTTTGCGAATGAAATTATGGCTACATATTTTGCTTGCTTTGAGGTCAGCGAACTGAATGACATTCCGGAAGGGATGATGGGATTCATTATCCCCGCACATGATTATGTAAAAATTTCTTGCACAAATAAAACCATCCAGGAGGCTTACGGAAAAATATTCGAATGGATCGGTCAGAACGGCTATACGCAAAACGGGAGTGCGTGCTCGATCGAGGTGTTTTATACGAATGGTCGGGAAGAAGAGCCTGTTGAAATCTTGATCCCGATTGCCAACAAAGCGTAATGATCGCTGGTGAGACAGCGCAAGTTGCCGGTATGTATGAGGCTGGAGATTACTTGATTGGCTCTGGAGGAATAAGCAAAGATGGATAAGATTCAGATTCGAAAAGTCAGGTTGCATCACTTGAAATCGGTTGATGTCGACATTCCGAAAGGAAAGCTGGTCGTATTTACCGGCGTAAGCGGATCCGGCAAGTCAAGCCTTGCTTTTGATTTATTATTCGAGGAAGGCCGCAAACGGTATTTGCAATCAATCGGACTGCAGAACAACGGCAATCAGCTGAATGAGGAAGAACCGTTCGACGAAATCAATGGTCTTCCGCCAACGATCGCAGTCGCACAAAATACGATACGTCAAACAAATACGAGAAGCACGGTTGGGACTAAAACGAAAGCCATCGATCTTTTATGCCGGCTGTTCGCCTTAGAGGGGACAGATGCAGAAGAGTGCCTTACCGATCTTGGTCCATCGCACTTTTCCTATAATCGGGTGGAGGGCATGTGTTCGCATTGCTTCGGCAGAGGATACAACATGGAGATCGATATTAGCAGACTGATTTCGAATGCCGACAGTACGTTGGAGAAAATATGCGCGAAACAATTCGCCCAGCCGCTTGTCAGGCAATTGGCCGGTTTCGGAGCGGCTGTTGAAGCAGATTGGAAGAAGGGCGCATACAAAGATTTGAACGAATCGCAGAAGAAGCAATTTCTATATGGACTACCTGGCATATTCAAGGGTCTGTTTCCGTATATAGAAGAAAAGATGCAGTCGACGCCGCTTCAACGGGTGCTGGGTGAGAAACGTCATTGTTCCAAAACAACCTGCATGGTATGCAATGGCTATCGAGTCAATGAAGCCGCGCAGCGCATTACGGTGAGCGGATTGCATATCGGCCAGTGGCTGCAAATGTCGGTGGCGGAATGGGAGAAGCCGCTTACCGAATTAATGGAGAAAAACGGCATACGAGCCGATTCGCTCAAAGTGCTTAAGAGATTGTCTCACTTGAGCAAGAAGCTATGTGAGGTTGGACTGTCGTACCTGACATTTGTCCGCTCGGTTCCCTCTCTTAGCGGTGGAGAACTGCAGCGATTATTTATTATGCTTCATTTGGAAAGTGACTTTGATTCGCTCTTGTACATATTCGATGAACCTACTGCAGGACTTCACGAATCCGAGCGCGGCATGATACGTAAGCGCATACAGCGGCTGACGAATGCCGGCAATACCGTCATTGTGGTCGAGCATGATAAGGAATTTATCCGTTCTGCCGAATATGCAGTCGAGCTCGGGCCTGGACCGGGTAAAAACGGCGGCAATATTTTATACGCGGGATCTCCACAAGGTTTGAGCCATTGTCCCGATTCTGTGGTTGGCCCCTATTTATCGGGGGCTAGAATATTCACGCTTCCGAGCACCCCGGGAATTGAAACGGTCTGTTCATGGATGACGATTCGGAATGCGACCCTGCATAACCTGAACAACGTGACCGTCAGACTGCCGCTAGGTGTCATGGTAGGTGTGGCAGGGATGTCCGGAAGCGGCAAGAGCACATTGATTACGGGAACGCTTGTGCCGCTCCTGCAGCATTGCTTTGACATCGGAGGAGAAGAGGCGGAAGAGAGCCCGGATGAGGAAGAAGAAGAGGGAGGCGGTCTGCTTCAGGGACTCGGCACCTTGGAAGGCTGGGAGCAGATTAATAAGTGCGTTATCGTGTCGCAGGCGCCGATTGGACGAAGCAGGATGTCAACGCCTGTAACCTATATCGGGATATGGGATAAGCTAAGGAAGATTTTCGCCGAACAGCCTGAGGCAATAGCTAGAGAATTTACACCGTCCCATTTTTCTTTCAATACGGAGAACGGTGCATGTACAGCTTGTAAGGGAGAGGGCGCCCTCACTGTAGATCTCGGGCCGATCGGCATGATGACGCGTGAATGTCCGGCATGTCAAGGTTCAAGGTACAAGGCGGAAATTCTAGAGGTGAAGGTTAAGGGGCAGTCGATCAGCGATGTGCTGCAGGCAAGCGTAGAGGACGTTATTGAATGGTTCGTTGACCATAAGTCCATCGTTACGATGCTCAAGATGATGGAACAGGTAGGGCTAGGGTATTTGTCGCTCGGACAGCCGGCACCGACTCTTAGCGGAGGCGAAGCCCAGCGGCTCAAGCTGGCGAAGGAACTGGGGAAGCCAATAAAGCCGGGTACGCTATATGTGCTTGATGAACCGGCGACGGGACTTGGCGAGCCCGATGTGGAGAAGCTGCTCTCCTTGCTGAGTCAGCTCGTCAATCAAGGCGGAACCGTTATACTAACGGAGCATAAAGCGGCGGTGCTATCGCGTTGCGATTGGATTATCGAGATGGGACCGTATGGCGGAATCGGCGGCGGCTCCTTGATAGCGGAAGGCACGCCGGCGGAGCTGGCGACCAATCCTCATTCTTTAATCGGGCCGTATCTTAAATAATAGCCCTAAAGTTAAGAATGGTTGAGCGGATGGATTATATATGTCCAACCATTTTTATATCCGCGCTTGCTTCTGCCCAATTGCCTTCGAGCAGTTATGCCGAATGGAAAAACTGTTGCTTGAGCGCCATGCACAGTGGCTGTTGTCCAAGTAGGAAAGCACTCCTTTTCTAAGTGTTAACATACATATTAATTCACTAGCGTTGCATAAAATCTCATCGTCCTGGAATATTGAATATCCAGACAATGAAATTTTGGGTGAAATGAAAAAGGTCGAACAGCTCTTAAAGGTAGTTCATCCATTTGGATAATTTATACATTTATATTTGCATTTATTTTCAGCCTGTGCACTGACGTTTCCTTGGAGACCGAAACCATTTCGGCTTACTACGCCAAACGATGGCCAATTGAAGTTTTTTTCCGCCAGTCCAAGAACAACCTGGGCTTTGACACGTATCAAGTCCGTTCGACCACGGCCTTTATTCGCCTATGGGATTTGCTTGCTTTCACCCATTTGTACTGCACGACCGGCTTGGGGCAACCGCACTTGTTTGGTGACGGCTTACGCCTTGTACGCAACCAAGTCCAACAGGACCGATTTCGAGCCGTTTATGAATGTGGGCGAAGCGGTAACCCTTTTCACGCTGTTTGTGAGCGGTTCAAACTGACCTAAGGGGGCTACCATTTTATGTATCCGGTTTTGCTCATTTATAGTTATTAATTATTTTAAGGATTCTCTCTTATGGATTGGAACGAAAGATTCAAGCAATTCTTTTTCAGATTATGGATTACATCATTATGGATACACAATTATTCGAGAGAAAGAAAGTCTAGTTACTTTCAAAAATATTATTACTTCATGGAAAGAACTATTTTTAAACGCGCCTATTGAATATATAATTACTGGGAACTATGGATGGGAGGCAGGGGCAGACAAAGGTCAATATGAAAAATTATCAATCAATAGATTTGAATCTAAATATCTCAGTGAAACAAGATACTTTCGTATAATACTATATTCACGCGGGGGAGGGCTTACGTCCCCTGAGGCCGCCCGGGGAGCTAGGGGCCAGGAAGTGGATTCAGACGATCAACCCTGCGAGCCTAAATCTCGATCCGGCGTGGCGATCACTCCGCATGATCGCCGCGGCAGCTTAAGCCTCTCGGGTCGTGAATACTAGAACGTTAGACGAAACTGTCAATTGCTAAGGTTAAGGAGCAGAAGATAAATGAAAAGTTATAAAAGTTCTATTTATTTATTACTCGTCTCACTAATTGTTTTTTTTTAATTACAGGAGTTAACATGTATATTAGTTTCCAGTTTGGGAACAAGTTCTTAATCGTTTTTTTCTCTCTACTTAGTGTCATTAATTTAATTTTTATTACTTTACTTTGCATAGATTTGTTTGGGAGAGAAACTGAAAAGATGAAAGTTATTGTTATTGAAATAGATAACAAGAATATAAAGGTACTAAAACCAAATGGGAAAGCGCGAAGAATTCGAATATTGAAGCAAGAGATAAATAGCTATCAAATAAATCAAGAAATTGAACTTATAATAACTAAACGGACAAAACAAATACTATCGATTAATAGATCGACAGATTACTCAGGCAGTGACAGCTTCAGATTCTTCGGCAACTAGTAAGGATTTCGATTCTCCATATACTCGTTTACTATTTCACTAATTTCTCTTTCCAGCCACAATGAGAGAATTTGAAGTGAAAGTAGCAGAAGTAGCTGCTTCATTTATATCAAAACAAGTAGAGTAGATGAAATCTCAGTTTCATTTGAGGAGGATGAAAATAAAAAATGAAAATCAACAAGAAGTATAAGTATTGGCTTTTTAATTTTGACAAATCAAATGACGAAAACACATGCCCCAATGAAAATAATAGGAAATGTATTGCTGCGATTTGGGATGATGAATGGCGTGGAATTGAATTACTGGATAAGTCCGATGTTGAATTGAAGGAATATTTGACTCAAGTGATTGATGATTACAATGTATACACAGGTGAAAAAATTAATAGGAATTTAATTAATCATGCTATAACAGAGATGAAGAAGATTAGAGAAGAGCTAAATTTAGTTTAATAAAAACTTCTGTTTCATGTACTAGTACCTTGACCGCAAATCATTTTAGATTTACCCTCTTCGTATAGAAGAATATGGGCGGGTTATCCAATGAACAAAAAATGTCCCTCGGTCATAAGAGAGCGGCCCGCTCGCTATCGCTCACTTAAGAATCTCGGATTTGTGAATACAAGACGTTATATGAAAGGGATGCAAAAATTAGTTTTTAAAAGAAAATAAACATTTAAAAAAGGAGAGATACCACCATGAAGTTTAACTATAAGAACTTCTCCTGTGATACCGAGATTTATTACAAAGACAATGACATAATAGTTAGATTTTTTGATAGTGCTAAAGAACAAGAAGAAGCTGACATAATAAATTTGGTAATAGTTGATCCTGGGTATGGCTATCTGTGCTTGAAGTATAAAGGCGATGCAGCACTGTTAAGTGGATTGCTGAATGAAGATGTTTTCTCATCAGACGAGCATATAGATGCAGCAATTAGTTTTGTTGAAAACTTAAGTCCAACTTCAAAGAATACGTACACCCCATATCATATTGCACGCATTAAACAAACCAGTTTTATTGAATACAACGGTGAATACTAAAGTTGGCGGACATATCCACACCGACTAATCGCATCGCAGCCGGCTCTTCGGACTTTAAGCCGTTGATGATTCGTGAAAGTACAAACGTGATAGGAAATCAGCAACATCGGAATCCAAATAATATGAGGAGGTTTAATATGAACCCCATTTTAATAGATTTTCCAAACCAATTTACAACCGATCGGTTGCTGATAAGAATGCCTCTTCCTGGCGATGGTAAGGTTGTATATGAGGGCTTTCTGGCTTCAATAAATGAGTTGAAACAATGGTTACCATTTGCACAACACGAACAATCGGAGCAGAGCATTGAGGCAAATTTGAGAGAGGCCCATTCCAAATTTATACAGAGGGAGGACCTTAGACTATTAATTTTCGATAAAGAAACAAAGCAGTTTATCGGTTCCTCAGGGCTGCATAATCCAGATTGGCGTATACCCAAGTTTGAAATTGGATACTGGATAGATACACGATTTAGTGGAAGAGGTTATATGACAGAGGCGATACAAGGAATAGCCAATTTTGCCTTTTCTGAGTTGAAGGCAAGAAGGCTTGAAATTCGTTGCGACACCTTAAACGCTAAGAGCAAATCTATTGCTGAAAGATTGAGCTTTACACTGGAAGGTATATTAAGAAATGATGATATTTCTGCAGATGGTAGTAGATTAAGGGATACTTTTATATTTTCCAAAATAAAGTAGTAAAGGGTGAGTAGCTGATTCGAAGAAGTCACGTCGTGAATACAATACGTTATAGGAAATCAGCCCAAATCATCAAAAACCTTTAATGGAGGATGTATGATGGTTGAATATATTACGCACTACTATAATTCTGTGCCCTTTAGAAGTCTATCTGCTCTTACAAAGTCTGAAGCACTAAGTATAATGAAAGAATTATGTGATGACACCCCATTTTTTGAAAGGTTTAAACAACCAGATCAATACAGGGAAAACAGGATAGAAGCAGAGAATTGGTTAAGGGATAAGTTTATGGAAAAGGGCGGAACACCTAAAGAGCTCTATCCCTATTACTCCGTGCTTGGATCATCAGATTGGATAGAGAACTTCTCATTATCTGCAGGAATAGAAACTAATAAGATACAAATCCCGATCTCAATTTTTGATGAGGGAGATATAAGTTTCACACTTCCGGATAGTATGGTTTCATTTTGGATTGGAAGAGACAAACCTGAGGCGTATTATAACCCTAATTATCATGGACAAGTCTTTACGCTTCAAGATGTAAGAACTATCATGACAGTTGAATTAATGAATAATTTAGAATCAATGCATCCAGCAGGTACAATTCCATATGTCGAAGCACAGATCTGGAATCATGAAGTTGCAAAGAAATACGATGTAAAAGAGAGAAATATCAAAGACGTTAAAGGATTAATCTAAAAAGGCGCTGACATACTTATAACAGCTTATCAAGCTGCGTCGCTGTCGCTTCTTGGTCACAGGAGAAGCATTTGGTAGAGAAGCTTATGCAAATGACAACCCTGCGAGGCTAACGTCTTCGACATGGCATGGTAATTACTTTGTGTGATCGCCGCGGCAGCTTAAGCCCCTCAGGTTGCGAATACAAAACGTTATGTGAAATTGGATAGTTAACCTAAGAACGGTGGTAACCATGAATATATATGGTAATTTAAAGAAGTCAAACGAAATTCTAGAAAACGCATTATTAGAGCAAACGGATGATCACATTGACCCATTAACAATACTTGAGGGATTCCAAAGCTCGTGGAAATACATTGAGAAGTTTCTGAAGAATGCACATCCTGAATGGGCGAAACAGTGGGGTCTTAGATTAACGGATATAGATCACAATGAATTAGCATTCTCAAGAGACATGATAAAAGATGCCAAACAAAGGATAGAAAAACTTAAGAAAGAAAGGAAAGTGAAGAATTATTTCGCCTTGTATATCTCATTAGTGGGGAGTTTATTTACTTTTAACAAATCCTACGAAGAGTCCTGTGATATCTGCCAAAGTGAACTACGGTATTATACAGATTCTATTGCCAATAGGGTTTTAAAGAGGTGTAGTTTATGTGGGACTTTATATCATGGGGATACAGGTGTAAGAATTGGATTAAATGAAGAAATAAGTTTACGCCCATCAACAAAAAGTGACTTGATCAAAGAGGGAATAATAGATAATTAAAAGTTGTGAGTATTGTCAAGGGATATGTGTCCGAGATCTCCTAACATCGTATTTACGCTGCGAGTTGCTCTTGGTCACTGGAAAAGCATTTGGCAGGGAGTCTATTCAAGTGACCTGCATGTTAAATCTGACGATCGTTCCGCTATGCGGTACTTAAGCCCCTCAGGTTGGCGAATACAAAACGTTATGTGAAACCTATGCAATTGTAAATTCTCAAGGGAGTGATCCAATGAAGAGAATTATGCTATTAGCGCTGATGATGATTTTACTTGCTGGTTGCAGTTTTGAAGAAGTCTCTTCAATAAACCGATCTCCAAATGAAGGTGAAGGATTTATTTTAGAGGTAACAGAAAATCGCATTTTAGTGGTTGAGAATAAATATATGAACAAGACTTGGGAGGATATTATGGATGAGTATGTTGGCGAAGCAATATGGCTAACAACCAATACAAGAAATTTAAAACCAGGTCAAAAAATACATTATAAAATTAAGGGTGGAATCAATGAATCATACCCCTCACAAGCAGAAGCCAAAGAAGTGAAGATTGTCAATCAATAACAATTTGTGGTAGTTCATGGTGATAAGTCTGGCGACCCGTTCGCTACGCTCACTTAACGCTTTCGGATTCGTGAATCCAAAGTTGTTATCGATAATTTCTTGAAAGGGTGGAATAACTTAAATGAGCATAAATGCTGTTCTTTTTGATTTAGACAATACATTAATAAATCGAAAACTTGCCTTTGAAGAATTTTCAAATAAGCTCGTTGACAATTATCTAGTGGTTTCAGACCCTTCTGAAAGAAACGAGATTGTTCATTATATTATCGAAGCAGATAATGATGGCTATAGAAGCAAGAAAGAATTGTATCAGGAACTTCTTCGTAATTTGAAGTGGAAGAAAGAAACGACTCTCGAAGAATTGCTTGATTATTGGTTTTCAGAGTTTTTCAAATGTACCGTATTAATGAACGGTGCAATGGATGTCATTCATGTTCTAAGAAACCAAGGATTGAAATTAGGTTTGATCACCAATGGTTCTGTTCATTCGCAAAACGCGAAGATAGATTGTGCTAAGATACGGCATTTGTTTGACGTAATAGTGGTTTCGGATGAGGTACAGGTGAAGAAGCCAGACAAAAGGATATTTGAAATTGCACTTGAACGATTAGGAGTAAAACCAGAAACGTCATTCTATATAGGAGATCACCCTCTTAACGATATTAAAGGGGCAAGTGAAGCCGGGCTAAAAACCATTTGGTTAGCGGGATTCAGAGAATGGGACGTAGCGGGAGTCCAACCACATTACACTGTAAAAGAATTAAAGGAATTAATAACGATTTTTGAGAGTTGATCAGGGATGTCAAGAAACTTCCGATCACACCGTATCACGCGTCGGGGCAACAACCCCTTTGTCACTGAGACGAATTTGGCAGAGTAGCGTATTCAAGTGACAACCCTGCGAGCCTAAGTCTGTCGACCCGTTGCGCTATGCTCTACTTAAGGCTCTCGGGTTCGTGAATACAAGAACGTTGGCTGAAATTTACCGAAAGGAATAAAGGCATGGAAAAAAACACTAAACCAATATGTAGTTTTATAGGATTAGGTTTATTCATAATAACTTTAGCAGTCCATTTATGTTTTAGACTATCAAGAACATCAGATGTAGGTATAGCTATGTTACTGTCTTTAGCTAATTCACTTTTGTTAATATTTACTTTGTTATGGAGTGTAATGGGGATAATTGAATTTCGTACAATATTAAAGGCACACAAAAAAATTAAATACAAGTTAAATAGTGGAGAAATTTATAAAGTTGAATACAAGAAAAAGGCAAAAAAATATAAAGCATATTTAACTATAAACGTTATTTATCTAGCTATTATCTTATGTCAGTTGGGATATGTGATTTACAACTGGGATGAAGTAAACGTATAATATCAAGTCTTTTGAAAGGCGCTCAAAGAATTAATGACTTGTTAATGGTTGGGAAAAATCAGATCGGTTTCATGGATTCGAAGAAGGCATTGATGTCAGCTAATTCACGCTACGGGCCAGACGTCCTCGGTCAATGATGATGCAATTGGCATGAAAGCTTACTCAGGTAGCAACCCGGCGTGGCAATCACTGTATGATCGCCGCGGCAGCTTAAGCCTCTCAGGTTCGTGAAGAGATAACTTTATCTGAAACATATGCAAAAATAACACGTAGAAAGGAAAGTACATTGGTCACAAGATTGCGCACGAAAAATGATGCAGTTTTAGTAATGGTAGTACTTAGCATTCTATATGCTCTTTTTGGTGAAGTCATTTATTACTTTGCCTATACTAATGATGCTGTAGCTGAAAAATTCAACATCTTAACTTGTCTTCTTATCATCCTTTATACGTTACCGGTTGTGTTACTTTTTCGGAATAAATATTGGGCTCTATACTTGTTAGTAATTGTACTAAGTCCATTTTTCTCTATATTGTTTCTTTTATTATTTGGTGGATTTACTCCAGTTAAGGAAGATGATATGGGGGTTGGATTTCTTTATATATTGGTTTGGATAATACAAGAATTTTGTATGATCGTAAGTGCATTATTAGGATTAATAATTAATTTTTTTATAGCTCGTTTGAAGAAAAAACACGTTGCACGTTGATTTAGAAGGCATTCACGCATCCGATAACACCATATTCACGCTGCGTTGCCCAGACAACTTTTTTGGGAGGTGTCTTATGAAGAGAATTGAAGATAATTTCAAATCATTCCCTATTATGGAAACTGAGAGGACGATATTAAGGCCAATTACATATTCAGATCTAGAAGATATTTATCGTTACTGCTCAGTTCCAGAGGTTTCACGTTATACAGTTTGGGATGTTCACAAAAGTATTGAGGATACCAAAGCATTTATTGATTTTGTATTGAATCGATATGAGACACAAAATGTTGGCCCGTGGGGGATTGAACTAAAAGAGTCTAAAAAAATAATCGGGAGTTGCAGCTATGTTTCGTGGGACAACAAAAATCTTAGAGCTGAACTAGGATATGTATTATCAAATCATTATTGGAATCAAGGAATCATGACCGAAGTTATTAGAAGAATAATTGAACATGGATTTAAGGATCTTGAGTTAGTTAGAATTGAGGCTCGATGTCTTCCAATTAACTTGGGTTCATCTAAAGTAATGGAGAAGACGGGAATGAAATATGAAGGACTATTACGAAAGTATATATGGGTAAAGAATGATTTTCAGGATTTAAAGATATATTCAATAATTAAAGAAGATTTTGAGCGTCTTTTCAAAGAAAGTCCAAGCATCAGCTAACACGTTATTCACGCTAGGTAAGGGGAATCAATGATGTCTTACACTAAACCGGTAATAATTGAAGAAAAGAAATATTTTGAATTTAATTTTAGTTGTAGTAGTTATATTTACAACAAGTGCACTATAATACCTAAATGCTAGGTTTAGCGGGGTTAAGTCTGATATGGGGTTTAGAGTGATACCAAGGTCGAAGGTAATGTCTTCCCCTTGAGTGAGCTTTGCCACACTACATGCCTGTTAATCTATATGATTTTTCATATAGAATTTTAGAAATCATCGCCAAATGACCAATTGTATATGATATTTCATATAGAATCGTTGAAATGATCACCGAATGACAAATTCTATATGATATTTCATATAGAATCGCAAGAATAAAAATACCCTTCGAGGTGTACCGACATCCGATAAAATCGTATTCACGCTTAGGACCTTTAAAGAGTTTCCTCGTCGCAAGAAAAATTTTCGGAGAAGCGAGTCTGAATATTTTGAAGGTTATTGAAAGGAAATCAATATGAAATCAATATGAAATTAATTTATTAATCGTGTTCGTATGTTTATCCTGCGTAGCTAACCGAGTAGCGGCAGGTACTCCGCGCCTTAAGGACAGCAATCGGAAGAAATTCTTCATCACGAATCCTTGACGAACGTGGTGGTTTAATGGTTTATTTTCATCAGGCATTTTAATGAGTAATACACTCAATAACTTAGGAGGAACGCAAGTGGTAAAAATATTGGTCGTGGATGATGACGAGGATATCCGCGAGTTAATCCGTCTTTATCTCCAAGCAGAAGGCTTTTTTGTAATGGAAGCAAAAGATGGTGTAGAGGCCATGGAGATCATTTGGGATATGCAGGCGGATCTGGTCATTCTCGACATTATGATGCCTCATATGGACGGCTGGCAGCTGTGTGAGCAGCTTCGTCAGGATTACTCTGACATGCCTATGCTGATGCTCTCTGCCAAAGGGGAGACACAGGACAAGCTTCGCGGCTTCCGGCTCGGAACCGATGATTACATGGTCAAGCCCTTCGATCCGCTGGAATTGGTCATGCGGGTCAAGGTGCTGCTCAAGCGCTACCGTATTCAGACCTCGATGAAGGTGCAACTTGGTGAGGTGGTGCTGGACAAACAGCGCTATGAGGCAGACTGGAACGGGAGGAAAATCTCGCTTCCGCTCAAGGAGTTTGACCTACTGTTCAAGCTTGGGAGCGCACCGGGGAAAATTTTTACCCGCAATCAGCTCATTGATCAAATCTGGGGTGCTGATTTTGACGGCAATGACCGAACCGTCGACGTACATATCAAGCGGATCAGGGAACGATTTACGGATGAGGAAGCCCCCTTTATCATTGTGACCAAGCGCGGGCTGGGCTACAAGCTGGAGATGAAGCCATGATCAAAACGATTTACGTCAAGGTCATTTTGACCTATCTAGTCGTAACCGCGCTGGCTCTGATTGTCGCCTCTGTCGTCATTGTCCTATCCAATCAGAAAGATATCATTAACGCGGAAAATGACAAACTCGTTCGCAACGGCCAGGATATAATCCGTATGTACAAGGAAAAGGGGGTGGAAGAAGTCAATTCCGTCCTGCTTGGCATGGCCTCCTTTCAGACCTTTCGGATTCATATCTATGATAATGAAGGGAAACACATCTATGAAGCGGGAGGAAACGTGGAAGGGAAGAGAGAGCCCGACAGCCAAGAATTTATGGATACCGTATTATCAGGGGAGGTCTACCGAAGCAGCAAAGGCGGGATGGTGGGGGTGCCTTTCGATGTAGAAGATATGACCTTCGCCCTCATTTTGAAGAATCAGCCCATTGAAGGTTCCAACTATTATGGAAATGTACTAATGGGCATGCAGTTGCTTGCACTTGTAATTGGGACGCTGTTGATGGGTGTGGCAGCCAGATATTTGGTCATGCCGTTGCGGGAAATGAAGCGTGCGGCAGAGTCCATTGCCAAGGGGAACTTCAATATTTCTTTGAAGTTGGGGAAGCGCAAGGATGAGCTTGGCGAGCTTGCCCAGAGCTTTCAATATATGACACATGAAATCAAGCAACTGGAGAATATGCGTCATGCATTTGTCTCTAATGTATCCCATGAGATTCAATCCCCGCTAACCTCGATCTCCGGGTTTTCCAAGGCGCTTCAGTATCAGCAGGTGTCGGAACCGAATAAGAATCGCTATTTGGCGATTATTCAATCGGAGAGCGAACGGCTGTCCAGGCTTTGTGATAACCTGCTTCGTTTGGCCTCGCTGGATAATAATAGCGCCCCGATCAGCAAGGAGTTTTATGAGCTGGATGAGCAAATTCGGGAAATTGTTTTATTATTGGAGCCCCAGTGGTCCGAAAAGGAGATCGATATCGACATTCAACTGCCACCCGTCCGTATACAGGCCAACCGGGATCAGCTCATTCAAGTGTGGACAAATCTGATCGGCAACAGCATTAAGTTTACGCCCAAGGGCGGGAAAATTACGATTACATGCAAGAAGAGAATTGATCAAGTCGAGATACGGATCACCGATACGGGTATCGGTATTCCCGAAGCAGATCTGAACCGGATCTTTGACAGGTTTTTCAAGTCCGATCGTTCCCGCAGTAAGACCAAATCCGGCAGTGGCCTTGGTCTGGCAATTGTCCGCAAAATCATTCTTTTGCATAAAGGGTTTATTTTTGTCAAAAGTCAGCCCGGCAAAGGAACCACGTTTACCGTTAACATTCCTAATTACTCCACCGAACGCAAAGATATTTGAGGATATCGTACATTTTGTTCACATGTTTGGGAGATCCATTCAACCCGGGTTCATACTATGTTCATATAACAGCGTTATAATGAGCAAAAATAGATAAGAGGAGGGTAAACCGGTTGAATGGATTAATACGCTTTTCCATGAGAAGAGTAGCAGCCATGTTCATCATGACTGCGCTTCTTCTTGGGGTGGGACTTTATTCGGGATCTTCATTGAAGATGGAGATGATGCCGAATATTAAAATCCCTTACGTTTTGATTACGACTACATATCCGGCTTCACCGCAGGATGTCATGAACGACATCTCCAAGCCCATAGAGGAACGAATTAACAATGTGAAGGGCATCGAGTCGATCAAATCGACTTCCAGTGATAATGTCTCTCAGATTTCGGTGGCGTTTAGGGAAGGTGAGGATGAAGAGGAGAAGAAGCGGGAGATTGAAAGTCTGCTTTCCGACCTGATTTTGCCGAATGGAGCAGGCAAGCCTTTGGCTGCGACATTTGGCTTTGCATCCTTTCCTTCTTACCGGGTGGCATTGAATGCTACAGATATGAGTCAATTGGAGCTGGACAAGCTCTACAAGGATATCATTAAGCCGGGTCTTGAGTCGATTAACGGACTGGACCATATCGATTCCATCGGTCAGCGGGAGACTAAGCTCGATATCCGGCTCGATGTCGATGTATTAAATTCATATGGGCTGACCCCTGCAGAGGTATCGCAAGCCATTAATGCCAATTTGGCAGACGGTGCGATCGGGACAGTGGAATTTAACGGGCAGACTCAGATGGCTCGTATTACCACCGACATGGGAAGTTTGTATAACTTCAAGAGCATGGAGATTATGAACAGCAGCGGTCAGATCGTGCTGCTTGGTGAAGTAGCTGAGATCAAGGCGATTACGGACTCGGAATATATCTCTCGTATGGACGGCAATATTGCGATCGGCATTAACCTTTTCAAGACCAGCGACGCCAATGTGGTGGATTTCTCCGCCCAGGCGACCAAGATGATGGAGCAATGGGAGAAGCAGTATCCGGGAATTTCATTCAAGAAAATTGTGGATGATGCCGACAATGTCAAAAGCTCGCTCAGCGGGTTGCTCCGGGAAGGCGTCATCGGTATGGTTCTGGCAGCGGCAATGATTCTGTTCTTCCTGCGTAATGTGCGAATGACATTGATTGTCCTTGTCTCCATCCCGCTATCGATTCTGCTGACGCTGATACTGATGCATGCCTTTGATATTACCCTGAACATTATGACGCTGGGGGGCATGTTCATCGCCGTCGGACGGATCGTAGACGATAGTATCGTCGTTATCGAGAATGTGTACAGCAATCTGGAGAAGGCGCAAGAGCGCAATGAATCGGTCATCCTGATGGCAACCAGACAGGTTGGAATGGCGATTACGTCCTCCACAATTGTTACCGCGGCCGTATTCCTGCCGATCGGTCTTGTATCGGGTGTAATCGGGCAGCTGTTCCGGCCGTTTGCGATTACGGTATCTTGTGCGCTGATGGCATCCTTGTTGGTCGCTTTGACCGTTATTCCGATGCTGAGCAAGCTGCTTGTGTTGAAGAAAGCAGGCAAGGGCGGGCATACGGAGCATACGGACAGCAAAGTTAATCGCTTCTATAAAAAAATATTGCTGTGGAGTTTGACTCACCGGGTCAAAACAATTGTGTTTTCCATTATATTTTTCCTGGTGAGCATTATCGGCACCGTGCCGTTTCTGCCGTTTACTTTTATGCCGGATGAAGAAGGCTCTAAGCAAATCAGCTTCAACATTAAGCTTCCTTATGAAACTTCGCTTGAAAGTACGGATCTGCAGGTTCAGCAGATCGAGAAGCTTCTTCAGGAAGCCAAGGATGAGAACGGCGATGCGCAGTTTACATTCTATCAATCTCTTGTCGGCTATGACGGCTCCAGCAACCGGATTCCGTATATGGCCCAGATTTTGGCCGAAGTAAATGAGAACTCGAGTGGAGATAAAGTACGTCAGGAATATGTGAAGAAAATTAATGCCATGCTTCCAAAAGGCTCACAGCTTGAGGAGGATTTGTTGGGCGGAGGGAACGCCTTTGGAACGACGGATTTCTCTTATGCATTGCAAGGGGAGGACCAGGAACTGCTTGAGCGCGGGGCACAATTAGTCATGGATAAGCTCAAAGATTTCCCTGAAATTACAGGTGTGAAAACCACCATTGGCGATGCCAAAAAAGAAGTTAATATTGCGGTGAGCCAAACAAAGGCACAGCAATTCGGCCTAAGCTCTGCGCAAATTCAAAATGCGGTACGCTCGTGGATTTGGAAGGAAAACCTTGGAGATCTGCGCTTTGACAATTTATTGTACAAAACAACGCTGCAATTGGCCGAGCATCATAAAAACTCCTTGGAACAGCTCGGAAAAATCCCGATTCAGGCGCCTACAGGACAGACCGTCTATCTCAATGAGGTGGCGGATGTCAAGGAAGTCCAGGCTCGGGTAGCCTTGAACCGCGAAGACTTGAAGCAGAATGTTAAAATTACGGCGAATATTAAAGCGGAGAACAAAGCGGCAGCCAGTTTCCTGATCAGCGCAGAGCTCGCCAAGCTGCAATTGCCAGAAGGCGTAAACACGCAAACGAGCGGCGTTAACGATGATATTATGAAGAGCTTCAGCGAGATGTTTCTGGCGATGGGGGTTGCCATCGGGATTGTGTATCTGATCTTGGTTCTGGCATTTGGCAATGCCAGCACGCCATTTGCCATTCTGTTCTCCCTGCCGCTTGCGGTGATCGGGGGACTGATCGGGCTGTTGATCACGAGCGAAACGCTCAACGTCACGACGCTGATCGGATTTATGATGCTGATCGGTATTGTAATTACGAATGCCGTTGTGTTGCTTGACCGGGCCCAGCAGCTTCTGCAAGAAGGCATGACGGTCCGCAATGCCATTGTAGAGGCTGGAATGGTTAGGCTGCGCCCAATTATTATGACATCCGGGGCAACGGTTGCCGCCATGCTTCCGCTGGCTATCGGCTTATTCCACGCGGATAGCGGTGGTGGCTCGCTTGTATCCAAGGGACTTGCAATCGTCGTTATTGGCGGCTTGATCTCTTCGACCTTGCTTACCCTCGTCGTTGTGCCGGTCGTTTATGAGACGCTGGAGCTGTGGAAGACAAAGCTCTCGGATTGGTCCAACCGGGATCGCAAGCCCGTCAAAAAAGCCAAGGTGGAAGTATAAGAAGGGGGAACAACCAATCATGAACCACAAAGCAAGACCTATTCATATAAAATTAAAAATTGTTTCTTTACTGGTGGCGGCTGCGGTTCTTGCAGCCGGCTGCGCAAACGTGCCGGTGGAAGAGCCGCAAAATGCGGCAGACCAAAATGCACTCAAACAGGTCAAAATTGAACAGGTTGCCAGACACAGCATGGGCGATCCGCGCGAGCAAATCGGAGAGGTAGCGGCTGCTGTGAAGTTTGACATGATTGCCAGAACGGAAGGCGAGGTAGTTGAACGTGTTAAGCAAAATGGCGATCAGGTGAAAAAGGATGACGTTATTGCTCGTATCAGCTCTGAGCGTGCCGCCATCAAGCTTGAAGGTGCGAAGACGCAATTGAGGCTTTCTCAAGAAGCGCTTGCAGCAAATCAAAAAGCGAGTCAGCTTCAACGAGATGATCTGCTGAACAAAATCAAGGATGCGGAGCGGGCATACAAGGAAATTCGCATGAGCCAGGATGAAGAGGCGGCGGTAAAAGCGGCTGATGTTGTTAAGCAGCTTAAGCAGCAGCTTTCTGTCATGGATACATCCAACAATAATACCGCTCTTGAAGGGCAGATTGCTTCTGCTGAAGCCGGCCTAAAGGAATTGCAGCTCGCATTGAGCGACTATGTCATTAAGGCCCCATCCGACGGCGTATTGACGAATATGGCGCTTCGTGAAGGGACATATCTGCAGGGAGGTAGCGTCATCGGAGTCGTACAGCGCACAGACCGTATCGTTATCGAGGTGAAGCTGACTGAAATGGCGGCGTCTCTCGTAAGGGGGAAGCAGGAAGTAGTATTTTACAGCCCGGATCAGAGAGATGCCAAGTTGAAGGCGCAAATCAATTCTCTGGACTTGTTCGTCAATCCGAAGACCAGAATGTTCGCTATGGAACTGGAAGCTGATAATCCGAACGGCGTTATTAAGCCGGGAGAGCGTGTGCACGTTCAGTTGACGACAGAAGAGGAGGAAAATGTCGTTGCCGTACCGTCGCTTAGTATCGTTCGTGAAGGTGATGAAGCCTTCGTCTATATCGTGAAGGGTACGAACGCAGAGAAGCGCAAGGTGCAGCTCGGCCGCTTAAACGGAGTCTATCAGGAAGTCATTTCCGGACTTTCGCAGGATGAACAACTGGTCGTAAGCGGACAGCATCAATTAAAGGATAAAGAACAGGTTCAAATGATTAAATAAATGAGCAGAGCAGGGTGCAACGGTAGTTGTATCCTGCCCTATAATCAAGTTTGGACTCAACTAGAAATGGCTCAGCCTGCCAGGGCGGCACAAAAAGGAGGAGACGGCTTGAAGGCGGATATGGAACGATTTGAACAGGCAGTAACCCCGTATTTGAATGGCCTGCACAGCTACTGTTGTTATTTGGCAGCATCCCAGTGGGATGCTGAGGATTTGTATCAGGAGACGCTGCTCCGGCTCTTGGGGCATTTTAAAAAAACGGGGAAAGTACCACCTTCCAAAATATGGATGAATACAGCGGCCCGAAATATGTGGATTGACCAGCACCGGAGAAATAAAGGCCTGACGGCAACTGTCCCGATTGAGAACATGACCTTTGTTGTCCAGTCGGTAAATTATGTGTCCATCCGCACGACATTGGAGTGGATTACGGAATATTTGTCCGACCGGGAAATTCGCATACTGATTCTGAATGAGGTATACCGGTATACGTACCGGGAAATCGCGGGGGCTCATTCGTGTTCGGTATCGACAGTGAGGATGGTGCTGTATCATGCCAAGCAAAAGCTCAAGTTAGCATTAGAAACAGACAAGCTACAGGATTACCCTCCATCCGCCCCAGCAGTATTCGGCGCCTCCGACGGCAAAAGAAGCAGGAAGCGGATCAAGCGAACCTATCAGATTGATTATTGGACGCAGAAGCTGGTTCATTTTGATGCCGGGATTATGTAAGTCAGCAATACAGGACTTCTTGCCTTACACGCAATCTCATTTGATGCGCTAACGGGCATCGGCAGGATAGATCAACCAGCCCGATCTGGCGGCGGATTTCATCAATGCATTTCTCCGTGAGCTGCGAGTTACGGTCTATTATTGAGGGACTCTTTCCAGCCGTTTTTCACCAGCCCGAACGATCTCGCCGCTAACTGTTGTACCGCACGGTGCAGCAATTAAATTTGCACACATTCAAATAATAGCTTCTGGTGCCCTCACTCTCCTCCCCGAGGTATATTTATCCTATCGTGCATGAGTTCAAGCTCCATATGACTGACTCCCTTGCATATAAGCTCCACTTTGGAATATTACCTACAGAGCGTACCTCTACATTGTCAATTCAGAACTCCTATTGGCGAATCTCGTGATGGGACACTTGCATAAGCATGACCAGCTCCAGCTCTTGAATTTGCCCCTCCAGCTTTCTTTCACTATATTCACGCCGCGGGGGCTTTCGCCCTTTGGTCGTCAGATGTATACTCATGGTAGATATAGAAAACAAACGCGAATCAGCCTAAGATAAGAGCTGATTAAGGCGTGTTCGTGTATCGAAAAAATGAACAAGCCCAGAAGTCTGCACTACCTAACTAAATCTTAAGATCAGAGGTCAAACAATGAACAACATTGTTTTAATTGGTATGCCAACTGCAGGAAAAAGCACCGTTGGTGTTATTTTGGCTAAGGTAAAAGGTTATGATTTTATCGACAGTGATCTTATTATTCAAAATCAAGAAAATCGGCTTTTAAAAGATATCATGGTGCAAGAGGGTATCGAGGGTTTTATTTCAATTGAAAACCGTGTCAATGCATCTTTATGTGTGAATCACTCCATTATTGCAACAGGGGGAAGTGTGGTTTATGGACATGAGGCAATGGAACACCTTAAAGAGATCGGCACGGTGGTTTATTTAAAGTTAAATTACGAAACAATACAGGAACGCTTAGGAGATACAAAACAAAGAGGCGTGGTTTTAAGAGATAACAAAACGTTATTCCAGTTATACCAGGAAAGATGTCCTTTATATGAATCGTATGCAGATGTAATTATTGAAGCTGAACATCTTGGAGTTGAGGAATTAGTAGTTAAGATATTAGAACAGTTAGATTCTTTATAAGGGTAATACAAATCTGATGAAATAAGGAGAGGATCAAGCTGACTGTTAAGGCTGTATTTTTTGACTTATTCGAAACGTTGGTAACTGAATTTTCAGAGGGTAGTCGAATTTCAAAAAGAAATTACGATTACATGAAAATCTTCGGCCTCTCAAATGAAGAGTATAAGAAGGAATGGCGAAATCGAAGTAATGGAAGAATGACGGGTTTATTTCCAGATTATCCTTCAGTATTAAAAGATATGTTAATAAAGTGCGGAAGAAAGTACGATGAGGAAGCTATTGAATACCTATATCAAGAAAGAATTAAGGAAAAGGAAATTCCTTTTGACAATACTCGATCTGATATAGTAGATCTACTCTCTAAATTGAAAAACAAGGGTATGAAACTTGGACTAATTAGCAACTGCACAGAGGAAGAGATTAGATCCTGGCATCGGAGTGATTTGGCAAAATATTTTGATGTTACCATTTTCTCGTATGAAGTAGGATTGGCCAAGCCAGATAAAAAAATATACCAGTTAGCTTGTGATCAATTATTGGTTGAACCAGCAGAATCCATTTTCGTGGGTGATGGTGGATCAAAGGAATTAGATGGGGCTTATCATGCAGGTTTAACTCCATATCATGCCGTTTGGTTCAATCCCTATATAGATAGTGATTATAAAAAGATAGATGACCCTTCTGCAATAATGAGTTTGATTTAAGTAATCTTGCAAGTGTTTTCAAGGAAGTGGACTTCATATAACGTCGAAATCATTGATTAGGTTTAAGCAGCTTATGAGGTTTTTTTCGAAGTGTGTCCAATCATTTAGCACAGTTATCACGCATCGGGGCTATCGTTCCTCAGTCACCGTATGTATAATAAAGGAAAAATAGTTGGATGGAGAGTGATGATCAAATTTCTCCCAAAAAGTTAATTATAAACTCAGAAGAGAAGAGATAGTAAGGTGTAAAGGATTTTCTTTAAATTCAAAGGGAATTTGATTTTATTTATACCAAAAACTTTTTGAATAATTAAATCGCCATTTCGAAAAAGGCGCTGACATCCTATGACACCGTGTGCCAGCTTCGCGGTTTCGCCGCTCGGTCTGCCCGAGGGGTTTCAAGGTAGCAGGTAGTCATAGCGCAAGCCTCTCGGGTCGTCAATACAGAGACGTTACAAGTAATCCTCGTAAAACATAACCTAAGGAGAACATATGAACCGAATATTGGTTATTGGATCAGGTGGATCGGGCAAATCAACCCTATCCCAAAAACTCAGTAACATACTTGATCTCCCAGTCATACATTTGGATACGTATTTTTGGAATCCCAATTGGGTCTCTAAGCCAAATGAAGAGTGGGATAAGATCGTTGAACAATTTACAAACGAAGATCATTGGATAATTGATGGTAACTACTCAAGGACAATGGATATAAGGATTAAGAAAGCTGATTTAATCATTTTTTTGGATATGCCAAGACTTCTATGTATTTATCGAATTATTAAACGGCGAATAATGTACCACAACAAAACTCGGCCTGATCTGAATGCAGAATGCAAAGAAAAATTAGATTGGGAATTTATTAAATGGGTTTGGAATTATAGGAAAAGAAGTCGAATGAACACATTAAAGAAACTAGAACAGATAAAAGAACATCAACAAGTAATTATTTTAAAAACAAGGAAACAGGTAAATGAATTCATAATAAGACAATATAAGTTGAACCAATGAACCCGCGTGGTTAGAACTTGATGCAAAAATGAGCGATGATCGACAATGCCGATTTCATGATTTTCTCTATAATCTGCTGAGTATTGTTGCGGATTTCGGCGACGGGGTGATAAAACACATTGCTAATCCATCAAACTTCAGTCGTTTCCATCGCTCTTCAACAAGATCACGATTTGGGCGATAAGCGAGCAGCAAAACCAGTGAGAGTCAGTACCTATATAAGTTTAACTAAAGATTCTTGAATATTGGAATGGATTTCCGTTTCGTGTGTCGAATAGATAAGGAAACCAA
>REGQ01000033.1 GCA_004134985.1 Paenibacillaceae bacterium
TGGACCGCAGGGTCCTGGGAGAGTAGGACGTCGCCAAGCAGACAAAAACCACTGAGGATTTTTCCTTGGTGGTTTTTCTTTGCGTTTGTTTTGGTTGGATTTTTCTTTGTTTCGGTTAGGTTTATTCCGGTTAGATTGTGGTTTGTTTTCGATTAGGTATATTTCGTTTTAGTCTTGTTTCGGTTAGGAGTGCCATAGCGGCTGGAAATCTTGCATTTTGTGCAACATATTTAGTCGTAAGAGATGATTTTCGGGGAATTGCTGTACTTCATACAACAATTTGCAGGTGAAATGGCTTCTTTCAGGTGAAATCATGTATTTCATACAACAATTCTACTTTTTCCACGGCCATTCTTTTGAATTGTTGTATGAAATGCAACATTTGTTTCCATTAGTGCCTTCCGCTTGCGAAATTTATCTTTCAACTTTAATAGGCCTATCCAAATCACTGATATTGGATTACTGTTGCAATATTGGATGGCTGTTCCAAGTTAAACTGTCCTGCTGAGTTGCCAAGTGACTTGCTGGGACCTTACCCCCGTACAACCTCTCACCGCCAGCTGGCTCAACACGCATCATCAGCGGTGGTAGAATGTAATTTCCTCTGCATCGAGTCGCAGCAGCCCATCACGGCGCGCTTTACGTAAGGTCCGCAGCAATAACAGTCGCGGTGCCAGAATCCAGATATGCCAACAGATCAAACTTATCATTAACGATTCGGTCGCCCATGGATAACAGGCGGCAATTGCGCATAGCCCAAGCCACAGCAGATGCCCGTGCAGCTTGCGGAATAGTTGATGCTCTACCATCTGGATCGGCAGATATCCTGCCCAGGGCACCTTCAGGCGCCATCCCCATTTGCGGTCCTCTTCTTCCTCTACGCGAATCATAGTTAAGCGAATAATAATCCAATGCGTGATGATGATCGCTACAAGCGCTGCTACCCAATACAACAGTCCAGAAAATTGATACATTGCAAACTGGAACCCGCCGAAGAGCAATCCTGCGATTCCATAACTAATCATCAACTCCGGCTTAGGTGTGATTTTTCTAATCAGTTGGTAATTATAGATTGTTGCGTTATCATTAATTGTCTCTCTACGCTTCACTTTTGGACCTCCACGGATGGGACGAGTTGAGAAAAGCGTGAATTTATTTTCCGCTTTATCATTCTAAATATCGGAATTTCGTTGAAGGAAATGAATGGTTATTTAAAGAATTATAAGAAGTGTAATGGATTTGCAATGAAATGATGTAAATTAGTTTTTTTCAGTATGGACATTCACCTAAGTTTATGTTGAAGCATATTAATACAGATACACCAAAGTCGAGCGCGCTGCCCCGTATGACGAGCTAATATAGCTTTCAGTTTAGTCAACTTATTACTCTAACACATTTTACAAGTATAATTTGGTAGATAGTGTGGCATAATAGTAGGAAATCGGAATTTGTGAAGGGTGGGAAACAGGATGCAACAAGAAACCCGTCTTCATCAATGTATTATTTGTGGGAATGTGAAGGAGAACGGCATTCATATTGTAACGGAGTTTATTTGCGATGGATGTGAGAGCGAGATGGTGCAGACCGATGTGAAGGATGCGAAGTATCCTTTTTTCGTGCATCAACTTAAGCAAATATGGGTAGACCACTATTAAGTTGTATTCACCGGATAATTACTACTAAGTTGCCTTTACTGGGTGGTACTATTAGTTTCTTCATACGATGATTGAAACCGATCATACTGTGTTAATAGGGTAAGAGATGTTCATATATAAAGATGGCGGAGTGAACTGGTATATATTTATTATTCCAATCTGAAATGACCGCAACCGTTTGTTAAAAACCTCTTCAGCAGATTTTCCGCAGAAGAGGTTTTCCTGTTAAAGATGCATGGTGTGTCAGCATATGATGGTGAATGACTAAACTAATCAATGCTCTGAATTGACAGCGAAACGAATGTTTAATCCTCTAAAGGCTAACAAGCCCGTTTACGCTTGGCGTTACATCCGATACAATAGGTACAGAACGAAAGGATGAAGGGATTTGTTAGTGCAAAATGAAATTGTTCCAAGCACCGCTGTATGAAGCGCTCAAACAGCATTTGGGATTCAATCCAACAAGTTTTCATGTGCCGGGTCATCAATATGGCAGGGCGATATCTAATTATAATGAAGAAATAAGGGCAGATTTCGCGGCAATAATGAAGTTGGATGTGACAGAACTTTCTGTCACAGATGATCTGCATCATCCAACAGGTCCAATTATGGAATCACAAAGGCTGGCGGCGGAGACATTTGGTGCTGAGGCAACACATTTGCTTACTGGCGGCAGCACAGCAGGCAATCTTGCCCTGGTTCTTGCTCATGTCAACCCAGGAGAGGTTATTATTGTACAGCGGAATGTCCATAAATCCATTTTGAACGGCTTGATGCTGGCTGGCGCTAGCGCAGTGTTTGTTCCACCGATGTTCGACCAAAGGTCTGGACTGGCGACTGTTCCTTCCTTACCCATATTGGCAGCAGCATTGGAAAGCTATCCCGAAGCAAAGGGGGTTTTCCTGAGTACACCCAATTATTACGGAATGGCCAACCAATTGCACGAATATGCAGCGCTTGTCCATCAATATAATCTTCCTCTACTCGTTGACGAAGCCCATGGTGCGCATTATGCATTCCACGGACAGTTCCCGGATACAGCCTTATCAGCAGGTGCTGATGGCGTGGTACAGTCGATTCACAAAACAATGCCCGCTTTAACAATGGGAGCGATGCTTCATCTTCAAGGAACCAGAATCAATCGAAAGGCAGTCAGCAAGGCGCTTGCAGCCATTCAAAGCTCCAGTCCATCTTATCCAATTATGGCTTCACTCGATATTGCCCGGGCAATAGCAGCCAGGGAAGGCGAACAATTATATAACGATGCTATAAAACTGGCTAATTGGTTCCGAACACAATTAAAAGAGCAGGTGCCAAGGTTCAAGATGATCGATATGCAGATGATGGCTGGCAATGGTGCTTATACCGCACTGGACCCACTGCGATTGACCTTATGGGACAGTTCAGGCAGGTTGTCAGGCTACAGCATGCAAAAGGCGCTTGAACAATATGGTTGTTGGGCAGAGATGGCAGATTCAAGACATGTACTGCTGTTGTTCGGTCTATCATCGTCATTGAGCGATGTACAGAAGTTGGTTACGGCATGTATTGCAATTGCAAGCGAATCATCATCGTATCATTACAACAGCGCTGGTGATGATATTAGCAGCACTGTGCAGAATGCTGACCTGCTGCAGCATCAGCAATTCGCTGAAGCGGCATATATTTCTGAACCTGTTAATTTCCAAATGCTGAGGTTGGCGGAAGGGGAGGCAGAGTCGGTGTTAATAAGCGAATGCACGGGACGGATCTCAGCAGAGATGATAGTCCCCTACCCGCCGGGCATACCTGTTCTATACCCCGGTGAACGGATAACTGTTGCAATGGTTAAGATGCTGCAGCAGCTGGCAAGGGATGGCGCCAAGTTCCAGGGAGCGTCAGATCCCGCAATGACTTACATTGAAGTACAACGCAGGTAGAACATTATCACATTATTATTGTATATAGTAAGGAGAGCGTGCATTGAAACAGGGGTTGTTTATAACCGTCGAAGGCGGAGAAGGCGCAGGCAAGACGACATTAATTGAAGGGTTGAAGCACAAGCTGCTGGATGCCAACATTGATGTCATCACCACTCGGGAACCAGGGGGCATTCTGATCGCTGAGCAGATTCGCAGTATTATTCTGGATAAAGAGCACACGATGATGGATATCCGTACAGAGGCGCTGCTCTATGCGGCTGCCAGACGCCAGCATTTGACCGAGAAAGTAATACCGGCTTTAAACAACGGGCAAGTGGTCATCTGTGACCGATTTATTGACAGCAGTCTGGCTTATCAAGGCCATGCACGAGGGCTCGGAATGGATGTCGTGCTCGATGTTAATCGATTTGCAATCGAGGACACTTGGCCAGATTGGACGATCTTGATGGATGTAAGTCCAGAGACGGGGCTTGAACGGATTCACCAGGCTGCCTCCCGGGAAATAAATCGACTGGATTTAGAGGGACTTCAGTTCCACCGTAAGGTTCATGAAGGTTATGAGCTTGTTATGAAACAGTTCCCGGAACGGATCGAACGAATTGACGCCTCACAGTCTTCAGCCCAGATATTGGACCAGGTATTTTCGTTATTTACAGCGCGTTTTAAAGGGTTTTTTGCATCCAATGTCAAATTTATATAGATAGACAAGGAAGACAAACCAATCAGGGAGGGCTTTTGATGAAATTAGTCATTGCGATCGTACAGGATAAAGACAGCAACCGATTGTCCAACTCACTTATTAAAGAAGGTTTCCGTGCGACAAAGCTGGCCAGTACAGGCGGTTTTCTGAAAGCAGGCAATACTACCTTCATGATCGGGATTGAAGATGAGCGGGTTCATGATGTAATGCAGGTAATACGATCAAATTGTAAAGTTCGCGATCAATTGGTTACACCCGTAACACCGATGGGCGGAACGACCGATTCTTATATACCATTCCCTGTTGAGGTGCAAGTTGGCGGTGCTGCAGTGTTCGTAGTGCCGGTAGAGCGTTTCGAACATTACTGAAATGAGTGTGACCAAGCATGAAAATTAATCCGGGTTGGCGTCCGCTGAGCCAAGACAGAATGCGTGCGGATATGGCGAATCGGCCGGTGCCGACCAAACAATTTTCAGATATAATGGGACAGCAGGAAATGGAGCGGACCCAGGAGCAGCTTCAGAAGAAGCTTCGTGACATCCATGCCCAAGGCGAGCGGCTTGCTAAGTCAATGACCATACGCGAGCTGATGATTTATCGGCAAATGGTCAAGAAATTTCTTGAAGATACGGCAGTTCGCGGTATCGCTTTGAAGGAAACACGCGGATGGGACCGCCGCGGGCGAACGAAACGTTATAAATTGCTGGAGGAAGTAGATCAAGCACTGCTTTCCATGGCTGAAGAGCTGCTGGATACGGAAGAGGGACGAATTGACTTGTTGAACCGGGTAGGAGAAATCCGCGGCATACTCATCAATTTGTTTTTCTAGCACGGACAGCGGAAAGGAACGAGGTTACATGGGTTTTCAATCGATAGCAGGGCAGGAGAAAGCCAAGCGAATCTTGCAAAATGCGCTGCGTCGCAATCAGGTTTCCCACGCTTATTTATTTCATGGCCAATCAGGCACAGGGCGTATGGAGACAGCACGGGCTTTTGCCAAAACATTATTTTGTGAGTCCGGGCTAGAAGATGCATGCGGCGAATGCCTTGCTTGCCGGAAGTTTGAGCACGGCAATCAACCGGACTTGCACATTATTGCCCCGGACGGCGCCTCCATCAAGATCGACCAAATTCGCGGCTTGCAGCGTGAATTATCCTATCGTAATAATGGATCATTCCAAAAAGTATATATCATAGAACATGCGGAAAAAATGACATTGCAGGCCGGCAACAGCTTGCTGAAGTTTTTGGAGGAACCGTTGTCTCCTGTCGTTGCCATACTGATCACAGACAATGGACAAGCCGTGCTGCCAACAATTCGGTCACGAGTACAGTGGGTGCCGTTTGTGCCGCTTTCCCCTGAGAAGACACTCGAAAGCCTTGTTGCAGAGGGGCTGCCTCACTTGCTTGCCCGCGCCGCCGTTCGACTGGCTTCAGGGAAAGACGCTTGTCGCAATATTTTACAGCAAGAGGGGTTTGCAGAAACCAGAAATGTAGTGATACAATTAGGCAAGGAGAGTTTGACCCGATTCACCGCGGCGATGCTCACCGCACAGCAGCAGGTATTCAAGGCCGGATCCGGAATACATCCGGAACTTGTTCTTTCATTATTGTTGCTGTGGTACAAAGATATGATTCATTTTCAGACCGGCAGGCAGGAAAGCGTCGTTTTTATAGATCAAGTGGAGTGGATTGGCAAGCATGCATTCGCCCGTCCGCCGGAAGGATGGGTGTCGTGCATGGAGCAAGCGCTCGAGGCCGGCAGGCGGATTCGCGCCAATGTAGCGCCGCAGCTGGCGTTTGAGCAATTTCTGGTGAATCTGCAGGAGGGCTGAGTCCTTGTATAACGTGATTGGGGTCCGCTTTAAGAAGGCGGGCAAAATATATTATTTTGATCCGGTAGAGCATGCAGTAGAAACTGAACATCATGTCATTGTCGAGACGGCACGGGGAATTGAATATGGCAAGGTGGTTGTCGGACAGAAGCAGGTCGGTGAGGACGATGTTGTACTTCCATTGAAGAAAGTCATTCGTATCGCCGGAGAGGCAGATGCACTTACTGTTGATGAGAACAAGGCAGCGGCCAAGAATGCGTTCGCAACCTGCATGGAGAAGATCAAAAATCATCAGTTGAAAATGAAACTGGTTGATGTGGAATTTACTTTTGATCGCAATAAGATTATTTTCTATTTCACAGCAGAAGGACGGGTCGATTTTCGGGAGCTCGTCAAGGATTTGGCTAGCGTATTCCGTACACGCATTGAGCTTCGGCAGATCGGTGTTCGTGATGAAGCCAAGATGCTGGGTGGGATCGGGCCATGCGGGCGGCTGCTTTGCTGCTCAACCTGGCTGGGCGATTTTGAGCCTGTATCGATCAAGATGGCCAAGGATCAGAACTTGTCCTTGAATCCAACTAAAATATCAGGCTTATGCGGACGTCTCATGTGCTGCTTGAAATATGAGCATGATAATTATGAAAGCATCCGTGAGGAAATGCCCGCAGTTGGCAAGATTGTTGTCACTTCATTGGGAGAAGGCAAGGTAACAGGAATCAATGCTTCTTCCAGATCTGTCTATGTTCAGCTATTCGATTCAAACAAATCAAAAGAACTTCCTTTTGATGACGTAGTGGTCAAATAACGATCGATATTGTGGATACTCTGGGGTGGGGACTTGGAGAACAATCTTTTCAAACAAATGGGTCAATTGGAAACTCATACTGGCGAACTTCATGCCGAGCTAGGTGCTATAAAGCTCAAAATTAAAGAGTTGCTGGAAGAAAATAAGCGATTGAGTATGGAAAACCAGCGACTGCGAAAAATCTTAAAAAGAGAAACGGTTGGGGAAAGTGTCGAGCAAGTGTTGGTCCCAACAGTGAATGAGCAGCATCAGCCGTCCAAATCGGGTCAGCGCGATATTTCTGTTGCCGCTGTCGGTGAAGGGTACGATAACTTAGCACGGCTGTACCACGAAGGATTTCATATTTGCAATGTGTATTATGGACATTTGCGAACAGAAGGCGATTGCCTATTCTGCCTGTCATTCTTAAACAAATAATGTTTTTGCGGTTTCGCCGCGAAAGAAGACCCCTTGAGGGTCTTCTTTTAAAATATAACAACTTATAAGGCTCTGCTGTGTCCTTTTAATGGAGAGATGAACATGAACCCGAATAAAAACCGAGTGGATTTATTGCCGAATGAACGGCTGGATGATTTGCTCACGCATGATTATCAAATTATTCAGAGCCCGGAAGTTTTCAGTTTTTCGATGGATGCCGTGTTATTGGCGAGATTCGCCTCTGTGCCGCGCCGAGGACGTATCCTTGATCTGTGTACAGGCAATGGCGTTATACCGCTGCTGCTTGCTACACGAACCCAGGCAGCGATCGAAGGAGTTGAAATCCAGCCCAGATTGGCTGATATGGCTGATCGGAGCGTAAGACTTAACGGCTTGGAAGGACAAATTTCAATTATTGAGCATGATCTGCGTTTCTTTCATTTAAAGAGCGGGTATGGTAAATACGATGCAGTCACAGTAAATCCGCCGTATATGCCGCCTAATAGTGGTGACAAAAATGAAAATGAACATGTTGCCATTGCCCGTCATGAAATTTACTGTACATTAGAAGATGTGATTACGGCGTGCTCACGCCTGGTGCGCACCGGAGGCAGAGTCAGCCTTGTCCATCGGCCATCCAGGCTAGTTGAAATCATTGAATATATGCGCCAAGTCAGGCTCGAACCGAAACGGATACGATTTGTTCACCCGAATAGCGAAGGAGAAGCCAATATGGTTCTTATTGAAGCGATCCGGGATGGGAAGCCGGAAGTAAGATTGCTTCCGCCGTTAATTGTATATAATGAAAACCGGCAGTACCATGACGAATTAATGCAAATCTATTATGGTTCCACTCACGCAGCACAGGTAGAAGAAAAAGGAGAATAACAAATGAATGTCCAGAAGAGCTTCGGCAATGCTTCATCTACAACCCCAGAACAAGGGGTATTATATATAGTAGGAACACCAATTGGGAATTTGGAGGATATGACCTATCGCGCAGTTCGTACATTGAAGGAAGTCGATATGATTGCTGCGGAAGACACGCGTCAAACGAGAAAACTGCTGACGCATTTCGAAATCGGTACGAGGTTGGTCAGCTATCATGAGCATAATAAACGGCAAAGCGGCAGCGAACTGATTCGCCTGCTCAAAACCGGTCAGCAGATCGCACTTGTCAGCGATGCGGGTATGCCTGCAATATCTGATCCGGGCGCAGATTTGGTTAGCGAGGCAATCGGGCAAGGGATATCGGTCGTTGCCATCCCGGGTGCCAATGCAGCGCTGACTGCACTTGTCGTGTCTGGATTATCGACGGACAAGTTTACGTTTGCCGGATTCCCTCCGCGAGACAAAGGAACACAGAATGAATGGCTCGATCAGCTTCAAATGCAAGATGGTACGCTGCTCTTCTATGAGTCCCCTCACCGTGTCGTCAAGACATTGACAGCTATGCTGGAAGTATGGGGCAACCGCAAGGCGGTCATGGCTCGTGAGTTGACGAAACGTCATGAGGAAATCTTTCGGGGAACGATTGAGGAATGTCTTCAGTGGCTGGCAGAGCATCCACCGCTTGGGGAATACTGCCTGGCTGTGGAAGGCGCCGCGGCAGGAGCGGAACGAAGCGGAGAATCACTCTGGTGGTCAAAGATGGATCTGGAAAGCCATGTAGCACATTATGAGGACATGCTGGGCGACCGCAAGTCAGCCATGAAACGCGCTGCTCAGGATCGGGGCATTTCAAAGCGCGATGTTTACCATGCTATTATGAAGAAATCGGAATAATGCAGGCAAAAAAATACCTTCCTGGCCGGGTTCTAGCGCAGGAAGGCATAAGGAGTATGAAAAAGGTTAGAATTAACAAGATTAAATTTTTATCATTTCTTACATTATAACCGAAACTGTTTAATTTGTCACAGGTATCGGCAATTCTGATAAACATTCGTGACAAATGATTTTTCCTTTGAAGTAAGAAACATTTTCGGCATTGCCGCAGAAGATGCAAGCTGGCTCATATTTCTTCAACATGATGCGCTCACCATCAACATAAATTTCCAAAGCGTCTTTCTCACCAATGCCCAGAGTTCTGCGCAATTCAATCGGAATTACAACACGACCCAGCTCATCAACTTTACGGACGATTCCAGTAGACTTCAACATTATTTTCGGGGGTCCCCTTCCAAAATAAATTCGTCATTATTCGACAATTTTTACGTTTCTTTTATCTATAATACCAACCTTTCCCAAAATAGTCAAACAAAAAAAATATGGCCGAAAAACGTTGTTTTACGCAGTATTATTGCATATTTCGATGTTAGTATATAATCTTGTAAGGAAAAATTAATAATTTTTTATAATTGTTTTTACGACAATATTCGACAAAAAGAGTGACTTATGTCGAAAAATAAGAAAGGTATTCGACAAAATATATTGTGGGATGAGGTGGAACTATGGAACATCGGTTAGCAGAAGAAAAAGTTTTTAAAGATCCTGTACATAAATACATCTATGTGAAGGACCAAATTATTTGGAATCTCATTAATACAAAAGAATTTCAGCGCTTGCGGAGAATCCGCCAACTGGGTACAACCTATTTAACCTTTCATGGAGCTGAACATAGCCGATTCTCCCACTCGCTTGGCGTGTATGAAATTACTCGAAAGATCATTTCACAATTTGAGCGCAGTCAATATGAAGATTGGCCGCAAGAGGAGAGGCTGGTTGCGCTGTGCGCCGCGCTGCTCCATGATCTTGGGCATGGTCCGTTCTCCCATTCCATGGAGCAGGTGTTCGATATGCACCATGAAGAGTGGACATGCCGGATTTTACAGGAAGATACGGAGGTTAACCGCGTTCTTCGCCAAGTATCAGATGATTTCCCGCAACGCGTCGCTGCCGTAATTTGCAAAACTTATCCCAATCCGATCGTTATCAGCCTTGTTTCCAGCCAAATGGATGCAGACAGGATGGATTATTTGCTCAGGGACGCCTATTTTACGGGCGTAAATTACGGCACTTTTGACCTGGAACGGATTTTGCGTGTACTCAGGCCGCATAAAGGACGTATTGTTGTGAAGGAAAGCGGCATGCATGCGGTGGAGGATTATTTAATGTCGCGCTACCAAATGTATTGGCAAGTTTACTTCCATCCTGTGACACGCAGTTCTGAAATCATTCTTAGACAAATCTTTCGCAGAGCGAAACAGTTATATGAGGGTGGCTATGCTTTTCGGGGAAACTCGGCCCTTTTTGAACGGTTATTTGAAGGTAATTTAAGTGTAGAAGATTATTATCGTTTAGATGAAGCGTTTGTCCAAACGATGTTTGTCCAATGGATGGATGAGCGCGATGCGCTTCTTGCCGATTTATGCCGTCGATTTATGCATAGGCATCTATATAAATACATTTCCGTAGAGTATCGTGACGATGTTTATTGGGAACGTATCCGGTCAGAGTTTGAACAGATCGGCCTTCACAGGGATTATCATTTGGAAGTTGATTTTCCTTTCGATCTTCCTTATGATGTTTATCGTCCTGACCATAAAGAAGGCAAAGAAATGCCGCCTATTCTGCTATTGAGCGAACAAGGGAAGCTGGCTGAAATTTCGGAACAATCTGATATTATTCGCTCAATTACTGGACTGCGTTCCGGTAAATTTCATTTGTATTATCCAGAGGAACAACTTCGCGACAAAGCTCATCTGCTTGCACCTGACATCCAACAATTGTTTGGATTAAACAACTAAGACTGATCTAAGGAAAGGGGTTGGCATTACAATGCTAATCGACACTCATGCTCACCTTGACTCGCCTAATTTCGACGAGGATCGCGATAGCGTCATTGAACGTGCGCGCGCTGCAGGCGTGACGACAATTATCAATATTGGATTCAATCGGGACACGATCCCGACAACATTGGCATTGGCAGAAAAGTATGATTTTATTTATGCAGCCGTTGGATTCCATCCGGTAGACAGCATTCAGGTGCAACCGGGAGATATGGAATGGCTTGCTTCGCTCTGCAGCCATGAAAAAGTTGTTGCAATTGGAGAAATTGGACTGGATTACCACTGGGATACTTCCCCCAAAGACGTCCAGCAGCATGTATTCCGGGAACAGGTCCAGCTGGCCAAAAGCTTGAAAAAGCCGATTGTTATTCATAATCGGGATGCACATGAGGATGTTGTAAAAATTTTAAAAGAGGAGGGAGCGGCCGAAGTCGGCGGGGTGATGCATTGCTTTTCAGGGAGCTGGGAGATCGCTCGTCAATGCCTGGATATGAACTTTTATATTTCGTTTGGCGGACCGGTTACATTCAAAAATGCAAGGGTTCCCAAAGAGGTGTTGAAAAGGGTTCCAATTGAACGAATTTTGATTGAAACGGATGCTCCATATCTTGCTCCTCATCCCTATCGGGGAAAACGGAATGAGTCATCCTACGTAACCCTGGTCGCCGAGGCCGCGGCGGAAATGAAAGGAAAAACTTTGGAAGAAATTTCAAAAATCACAACGGAAAATGCGAAAGAATGTTTTGGCATACGATGAGAAACAGATAAAACATAAGAAATTGGGAGTTATCGTACGAAAAAACTGATTTTCCTTTCTGAATTCGCTGTATTATTGTATGTTTTTCCTAAAAATTCGTTAAAATCGTCTTTTATGCGATCTTTACAATCCGCTATGAAAGAAGGTATGATTCTTCTCAGAGCTTATCATTTGTATTCAATTTCCAGTTTCGCTTAATCTCCTCACAAGGAGAGCGGGGGAACCAATGGCGGTATTTTGTAGCGGAAACGCACAAGCTGCTGCTTCGGATTCTCAGGGGTGAATTTGAAACTGCCAGACCATGAGTCGGCAGCAGCAATAGGGCGACTCTCTTGCCCGAACCCGTCAGCTAACCTCGCAAGCGTATCATAGAGAGGTCCAACTCGTGCATCCATTATTCCATGATTCTATTGCGGGAGCCGACACGATCCTCTGTCGCGGCTTCTTTATATTTTTGAATAATGCGTAAACCGACGACATAGGGTGTATCATGGAGGTGGGGACCTGGCGAGTGTACTGGAAGTGCGTGCTTGCACGCTAATCTACAATAGTCGCGTCAGAGACGATCATACATGACTTTAGGCGGCGGGGCTATGAAGGAGGACCGAGGAAGTGGGCATGTTCCATCTTAAGGATACCCATGAGAAACGATCATCCAGCATGTCTTTCGCATTGCGATGGAAACATGAAAATTTGCGGTTGATATTACTAAGTGCGGTTATCTCAATTGCAATGACTTTCATGTTCTTGGTGCTGTTGTACGGAACGGCTGACAAAAGCGTATCCGTAGTAGTAAATGGGCAAGAATCAGTAGTTACGACCAAGCAGTGGGTGCTAGAGCGTTTGCTCGATGAGCAGGATATTAGCGTTGGGGCGTATGACGATATTTCTCTTCCGCTGAATGCGGCAGTCAGAGACGGGGATCGGGTGGTCATTGACCATGCGGTAGAAGTTACAGTGACGGCAGACGGTAACAAGAAGACCTTCTTCACCACGGAGAAGACGGTGAAGGGCGCAATTGACGAATTGAAAATTACGCTGGCTGAACAAGATAAAATAAATCCTGCATTGACAGCGCCGCTTGAGTCAAAAACGCAAATTGCGGTTGTACGCGTCAACACGGAATTTAAAACAACACAGCATAAAGTCCCTTTTCAAGTTGTAAAAACGAAGGATCCGAACCTTGCAGAAGGTAAGGAAAAAGTTGTGACAGTGGGCAAGGAAGGTCTGCTTGTTAAACAATTCGAAAAGGTGTTTGAAGACGGTAGTCTGGTGTCCGAGAAGCTCATAACAAAGAAAGTTGAAACAGACAGTGTGAATCAGGTTATAGCGGTGGGTACCAAAAAACCCGAACCGAAAGTAACGGTATTGTCCGCTTCAGCAGATGAGAAGAAGGAAACGCAAAGCGCAAAATCAGTTTCCAAGGACGGCATGTCATTCAAGGCCCAGAAAGTCTTGAAAAATGTTACCCTGACCGCCTATACAGCGGGAGAAGCTTCAACTGGCAAGAAAAAGGGAGATAAATATTACGGCATCACAGCTTCGGGAGCCAAGGTAAAAGAAGGCCATACGATTGCGGTCGATCCTAAGGTTATCCCGCTCGGATGGTGGGTTTATATCGAAGGTATTGGTCTGCGACGTGCGGAAGATACTGGCGGTGCGATTAAAGGCAACAAAATTGATGTCTACTTTGAGAGCGAGTCATATGCCAAGAAGTTCGGTCGGAAGAAAGGCTATACCGTTCACGTTTTGGGTCCCAACAAACCCAAATCAAGTTAAATCATTGTTGTATTCATACGATTGCCCTAACGTTTCATTGGAGCTATGAAGCTGTTTACGCTTGATTATATCGTAATTTCATCTTAAATATGCCATTATAAGAAGAGGCTCTGCCTCTTCTTTTTTTAATTGCAGAAAGGAACGATAAACAACCCCATGATTAAGGAAATTATTGTCGTAGAAGGCAAAGATGATACGACGGCGATTAAACGGGCTGTAGAGGCCGATACGATTGAAACAGGTGGCTCAGCGATCGGGGAAGCGGTGCTGAAACGGATTGAGCTGGCGAAGGAGCGGCGCGGCGTCATCATCTTTACGGACCCCGACCATGCGGGGGAACGAATCCGCAAGATCGTAGCATCACGCGTTCCTGGCTGCAAGCATGCTTTTCTCTCGCAAGAGGAGGCACTGTATAAAAGCGACATCGGTGTGGAGAATGCGTCCCCTGAGGCGATTAGACGCGCGCTAAGCAAGCTTAGAACCGAATTCGACGGCACGGTCGCTGCAAGCGGGCCAGCCGTGACATGGAATGATCTGATGGCAGCAGGGTTGATCGTCCATCCTGACGCTGCCTGGCGGCGCCTGACAATGGGCAACCTGCTTGGAATAGGTTATGCTAACGGCAAGCAGTTTTATAAACGTTGTACGATGTTTCAAATTTCCCTGGATGAGTTCCAGGAGGCTTATGCAGTGATGGAGCAGAAGAAAAGCGACACTGCAGGAGGTGAATCCAAATGAGCGAGGAGCAGCGAATGAAAGAGCATGTCCAGATCGCTACGCCCAAGCGGACGAAAGATATTATTGCCAGGCATGGGTTTTCATTTAAGAAGAGCTTGGGTCAAAACTTTCTGATTGACCAGAATATTCTTCGCCTTATCGTTGAGGCAGCGGAATTGGACCCCTCGCAGGGGGTACTTGAAATCGGTCCTGGAATCGGCGCTTTGACACAGCAGCTTGCAATGAAAGCAGGAAAGGTGACGGCAATCGAGATCGACAATCGGCTGATTCCGATTTTGCAGGAAGTGCTGCAGGAGCATGACCATGTGAACATCATTCATGGCGATGTACTGAAGCTTGATCTGGCCGCCTTGTTTGAGCAGCAATTTGCTGCTGTCTCTGGCGTTAGTGTCGTAGCTAACCTGCCTTATTACGTGACGACACCGATTCTGATGAAGCTGCTGGAGGAGAAGCTGCCGCTGAAACATATCGTGGTCATGATTCAGAAGGAAGTTGCCGAACGAATGGCGGCGTCCCCAGGGAGCAAGACTTACGGCAGCCTTAGTGTTGCGGTACAGTACTACTGTGTTCCTAAACTGGTCTGTACAGTACCCCATACCGTGTTTATTCCCCAGCCGAATGTTGACTCGGCTGTTATTAAACTAAGCTTGCGCGACAAGCCTGCTGTCCATGTAACGGATGAAGCTCGCTTCTTTAAGGTTGTACAAGCCTGTTTCGCGCAGCGCCGCAAGACGCTGATGAATAATTTGATTGCCTTCGTTGGCAAGGAACGGCGGGAAGAATTGACGGAGTTGTTGAACGAATGCGGGATCGATCCGTCGCGCCGCGGGGAAACCTTGTCCCTGGAAGAGTTCGCCGCCATAAGCGAAAGATTAAAATAAAATAAGATCGCCCATCTGCCAAAGGATGAAGAAGCTGTTAGCGCGGCTCATCCCTGAAATGATGTACACCTTTCCGGTTGTTTGCCCATAGGATAAACAAAGAGGTGATATGTTCATGAAGCAAGGGGATCTGGTTGTTCGCAAATCCTATGGTGGAGATGTACTTTTTCGTATTACTTCACTGCGTCAAACCTCGGCGATTCTCAAAGGTACAGATTATCGGCTGCTTGCGGACTCCCCCATCGACGATCTTACGATTGTAAATGATCCGGAAATAACCGGGGCAACCCGTCAAGTGCGAATTAAAGTGACCGAATCGATGCGCCGCATGCAGGAACAGCATCGTCAGCAGGAACAGCGCCAGCAAGATCGTCATCAAGACGCAGGTGAACGATTGGCGAGCGGACAGGAGCAGCTCTATTTCAAATTGCCAGGCAAAGTGCTGCATCTGGACGGTGACGGCAACTATATGCGCAAGAGCATGCAGTTGTATACCCAAATGCGAGTGCCCGCTCATGGCATCCACGCACTGGAATCCCAAATGCCTGAAATGCTCATGCGGCTACTGCCGCAAGTTCAGCCGGATATTGTTGTCATTACGGGACATGACGCATTGCTGAAAAACCGCCCTCAGCAGGATGTCTCCCAGCTCAGTTACTACAAGAACTCCCAGAACTTCGTCAATGCCGTTCGGGTGGCCAGGGAATATGAGAAGAATCGTGACGGACTCATCATTATTGCCGGCGCATGCCAGTCCCACTTCGAGGCACTGCTGCAATCTGGAGCGAACTTTGCCAGCTCTCCTGGACGCATACTGATCCACGCGCTCGATCCGGTATATATTGCCATTAAGGCAAGCTATACTCCGATTCAGGAAACGATTAATCTTGCCGAAGTTGTCAATGGCACAATTAGCGGCATAGAAGGCGTGGGCGGCATTGAAAGCTTAGGACGTCATCGTGTTGGTTTACCTCGTTTTAAGAATAAGTCCGCACTTCCTGTATAAAAAGGCAAAAATCCCGTTGACAAAAAGTTTGCTTGACTGTTATAATATTTTGCTATGTTTGACAAGCCCCCCCTTTCTGGTTATAATGTGATAAGAAAGAGGTGGTTGTTGACAATGGCAAAAAATGCGCTGTTGGAGATCAAACGTAGTTTGGAAGCCCATGTTGGATCCAAAATCAATCTTCGAGCTAACGGTGGCCGCAGGAAGACCATCGAACGTACCGGTGTATTGGAAGAAATCTACCCCTCTGTATTTATTGTGAAGCTCGATCAAGACCAAAATGCATTCAAGCGCGTCTCTTACAGCTATGCGGACATATTGACCGAGTCGGTTGAAGTGACAGTTTGTAATGATGAAGGTCAAGTGAAAATTAACTACATGCAGCAAGCGTAACAATATTAACCGTGCGGAGGACTTCCTTCGCATGGTTTTTTTATTCAAACAATCTGACTGCCCCTCCCGTCTGCAAATGCCAATTTTACATATGAATAGCTGTTGTTGACGGAACGCATACTATTCCTTGATACCTGATTAAGCGGCCAGTGGAGGTGGATAGGTAATGGGAAGAAGAAGACGCGGCGTCATGTCGGAGGATTTGAAGAATGAATTGGCAAAAGATCTTGGTTTCTACAACACCGTGCAGCAAGAAGGCTGGGGCGGGATCAAAGCCAAGGATGCAGGCAATATGGTGAAGCGTGCCATCCAATTGGCAGAGCAGGCTGCAGCAAGAAAACCATAGGGCTTAACGTTCAATTCGTCATTGATGATTTACCGGCAAACGTATCCGATGGCATGAATAGTAAGACAATCAGGCTAAGACAAACGGCGGGAGCAGGCATCCGCAGGTGTCTTAGCTTTTCTTGTGCCCATTTGATATAATATTTAAAGTTGCATGTAGAAGCGGGTGACAGGAAATGAGAGTATATGAAAAGGCGCCGGCCAAAATAAACTTATTGCTTGATGTTCTCCGAAAACGGGAGGATGGTTATCACGAGGTTGAGATGGTCATGACGATGGTTGATTTGGCTGACCGTCTGGAATTGACGGAACTGGGAAGAGACGCAATCGTTATTTCCAGTCAAGCGGGTTATATTCCCCTTGATGAGAAAAACCTTGCGTTCCAAGCGGCGAAGCTAATGAAAGAGCGCTATGGCGTCCACAGAGGGGTTCACATTCACTTGGATAAGAAAATCCCGGTCGCCGCGGGGCTTGCTGGAGGCAGCAGCGATGCGGCGGCAACATTACGCGGACTGAACCGACTGTGGGGTCTTCGCATACCGCTGAGCGAGCTGAGCAGTCTTGGCAGTGAGCTTGGCTCGGATGTGCCGTTCTGTGTAACGGGAGGGACGGCTCTCGCATATGGCAGGGGCGAACAGCTCAGACGCCTTCCGAACCCGCCTCAAGCATGGGTAGTATTGGCCAAGCCTCCGATCAATGTATCGACAGCTGATGTGTACGGCCGTTACAGGGCTTCGGATCAGATTGAGCATCCGTCAACAGCGGACATGCTGGATGCGTTGGAGCGGGGTTCATTCGTGGATGTATGCGAATCGCTTGGCAATGTGCTTGAGAAGGTGACGCTGAAGCTTCATCCCGAAGTGGCGCAGTTAAAAGACAGTATGCGGCGTTTGGGGGCAGACGGCGTATTGATGTCAGGCAGCGGACCAACTGTTTTTGGCCTTGTATCCAAGGAATCAAAGGTTTCCCGAATTTATAACGGGCTCCGCGGTTTTTGTAAAGAAGTGTATGTGGTAAGAATGCTTACATGAATTTACGTTCTTCTTGAAAAAAACCGTATAAAAATGTTATATTGTCAATATAATATTCGGATTTCCCGGGAGGGATGTTTTTGAAGAAGTTGAAGAGAAGCGCCAGGCTGGTCGAAATGACACAGTACTTGATGGCTCGCCCCCATACGTTAATTTCGTTGACAGCATTTGCTGACCGTTACCAATCGGCTAAATCTTCAATTAGCGAGGACTTGGCAATCATTAAAGAGGTTTTTGAAGAGGAAGGGCTGGGCGAACTGCACACCCTTGCCGGAGCTGCCGGTGGCGTTAAATATATTCCGATGATGGCGAAGGCTGAGGCACTTTCGATCATTAAAGATTTTTGTCGTCAGCTGGAACAGCCGGAGCGGGTTCTACCGGGCGGATATCTGTATATGACGGATATGCTGGGTATGCCCAGCCTCATGAACGAGGTTGGCCGGATGTTTGCCACGATATTTGCCCAGAAAGAAATTGATGTTATTATGACTGTGGAGACCAAAGGAATTCCGCTTGCCTACGCAACGGCAATTTACCTTAATCTTCCGGTTGTCATCGTTAGACGGGACAATAAGGTGACGGAAGGCTCAGCCGTAAGCATCAATTATGTATCGGGCTCCAACAAACGGATTCAGACCATGTCTCTGGCCCGCAGGGCATTGAAGGAACGTTCCCGCGTGCTGATCATCGATGATTTCATGAAGGCAGGCGGAACCGTGCAAGGGATGATGGATCTGCTGCATGAGTTCAATGCGGAAGTCGCCGGCGTAGGCGTGTTTGTTGAATCCGGTGAAATTGGAACCGAGGAGCGCTTGCTCGAAGATTATGTATCTTTGGCCAAGCTGTCAGCGGTTGATTTGAAGACGAAATACACAAAAATAATTCCCGGCAATTATTTTTTCCAGCATGAGGAGGAGTGATCAATATGAACGCTAAGCTACAGACCGTTTCCACGGACAAAGCTCCAGCAGCAATCGGTCCTTATTCACAAGCAGTGAGATTTGGAAACCTGCTGTTCACATCCGGACAGATTCCACTCGATTTGAATGGTGAAATTGTTCAGGGTGGAATTGAGGAGCAAACGCATCAAGTATTCAAAAATTTGCAGGCTGTGTTGGCAGAAGCAGGTGCGAATTTCTCAGATGTGGTGAAAGCGACCGTCTTTATTAAAGATATGAACCAGTTTGCGGCAGTCAATTCGATCTACGCCGACTATTTTGGAGACCATAAGCCGGCTCGTTCAACTGTCGAAGTTGCCCGTCTGCCAAAGGATGTTTTTGTCGAAATAGAATTGATTGTAGCGACTGTTGTCGAATAAAATCGAATGGTTTTACAGTAAAAAAGTTTTTTGTGATTTAAGCATTATTTTTCCAAAAAAAAGAAGGAATCTGCCCTAAAATGTGGAATTATACACCAAGTCTTTGATAAGGCAAAGGTGGTGAACACAGGTGCAGATTACCGATGTCAGACTTCGTCGTGTGAATTCCGAAGGTAGAATGAAAGCGATCGCCTCCATTACGATTGACAATGAATTTGTTGTTCATGATATTCGCGTCATTGACGGGAATAATGGAATGTTTGTTGCGATGCCGAGCAAGCGTACTCCCGACGGCGAGTTCCGGGATATCGCTCATCCAATTTCTTCGACGACCCGTGAGAAAATTCAGGCAGCAGTATTAGCCGAGTATGATCGAGCGGCAGTTGAAGAGGAAGAAGCAATCGAAGAAGGCGCTTAATCAGTTTGTTTGGGGTTGGAGGGAAGGGAGCCGGTCTGGCTCTCTTTTCTCTTGAATTTGTCCAAACAAGGACAGAGCAGCCTTTACGCCAGGAGGAATTATAACTTGAAGAAATTTGCGATTATACTTGCCGGAGGTACTGGCAAGCGAATGAAGTCCAAATTGTATAAAGTACTGCACCCTGTATGTGGGAAACCTATGGTTGGCCACGTTATTAATCGTATAGAAGAAGCGGCATGCGACCGTACGGTAGTTATTGTCGGCCACGGCGCAGATGCTGTAAAACAATATATCGGAGACCGGGCAGAATTTGCGCTTCAGGCAGAGCAATTAGGTACGGGACATGCCGTTATGCAGGCACAGGATCTGCTTGGTTCTGAAGATGGGACCACTATTCTAATCTGTGGCGATACGCCGCTGGTCACAACCGAAACGATTGAAAACATGCTTGCGCTGCATCATGCCAACAAGGCGGCGGCAACAGTTCTGACAGCTGATCTTGCCAACCCGACCGGCTACGGCCGGGTAATTCGGAACGAAGACGGCCAGGTGAGCCATATTGTAGAGCAGAAGGATTGTACAGCAGAGGAAGCAGCGGTACGTGAAATCAACACCGGCACGTATTGTTTTGACAACCGCAAACTTTTTGCGGCGCTTCATTCGGTCACCAATAATAATGCGCAAGGTGAGTACTATCTCACCGATGTCATTGCGATTTTGAAACAGCAGGGTGATGGCGTATTCGCTTATCGTACCGCTGATCCGGCAGAATCGATTGGCATTAATGACCGGATCGCGCTTGCTGAAGCGGAAGGTTTGATGAGAGCCCGCATTATCCGCGGTCATCAGGCTGAAGGCGTGACAATCATCGATCCGTCAAGCACCTACATTGGAGCAGAAGTTCGCATCGGCGCGGATTCTGTCATCTACCCGGGAACGGTCTTGGGCGGCCAGACGGTGATCGGCGAAGATTGCGTGATCGGGCCGCAAGCAGACATTACGGACACCGTAATAGCGAACGGGGTGAAGTTTGAACATTCCGTAGCCAAAGAAGCGGAAGTAGGGGAGCAGAGCGCCATTGGTCCCTATGCTTATTTGCGTCCCGGCGCTAAGGTCGGTTCGGAATGCAAGGTTGGCGACTTTGTGGAGCTTAAGAACGCTGTCCTGGGCGACCGTAGCAAAGTTTCGCATCTAAGCTATGTCGGTGATGCGGTAGTAGGCGAGGACGTCAATATTGGCTGCGGCGCAATTACGGTCAATTATGACGGCTACAATAAGTCGCTCACCGAAATTGGCGACCGTGCATTTGTCGGCAGCAATGTTAACCTGATCGCACCGGTAAAAGTCGGCGATGATGCTTATGTAGTAGCGGGCTCAACGATTACTAATGATGTGCCGGCAGGCGATATGGCCATTGCCCGCGAGCGTCAGACCAATAAGCCGGGATATGCTGATCAAGTTCGCGGACGGGCAAAAGCCCGCAAGGAAAGCAAGGGCAACCAGAAGTAGCCCTGCACTGCGGTTGCAGGGGATATGATTAAACAGGAGCTGGAATGGGTAACAATAAGAGAATATTGTTATTTCCAAGGAGGCTTACTGCATGAGCATATCTCTAAAGGCGAAAGAACGTTCCGGTAAGACACAAAGCGATTTGCGTCAGTTGCGGGCGCACGGTAGAATACCAGCTGTTGTTTACGGTAAAAAAATCGATGTTCCTGCGTCGATTTCAGTTGAGGCCAAGGAACTGCTGGCGTTACTGCGCTCGCATCCGAATGCTGTCGTTGAGATGGAGGTTCCTTCTGCAGGCAAGCAGCCGGTAATGATGACCGAAATTCAACGCGACCCGTTGTCCAGGCAGCTGCTCCATATCGATTTTAGACAAATCGACATGAATGAGGAAGTTAAAACCGCGATCCACGTGGATATCACCGGGGAGGCAGCTGGTGTCAAAGCGGGAGGCGTGCTGCAGATCTTGCTGCATGAGGTGGAAATTCAGTGCTTGCCAGGCAGCATTCCGGAGTCTGTCCAGGTTGACATAACAGATCTTGAAATAGGGGATCAGATATTGGTCAGCGATCTGAAGCTGGTGTCGGGCGTAACGGTCCTGTCTGAGCCTGGGGCAGTAGTGGCAGCGGTGCTCGTTCCACAGAAAGCAGAAGAGGAAGATGCTGAGGCGGCTGGAGAAGCGGATAATGCGGCCGCACCGGACAATGTCTCGGCAGACTCGCAGGACGAGGGTTAATTACAAGACTTACGCTCACGAAGCGCTTCGTGAGCGTTTGTTTGTTAACTGCGTATTCCGTCGAACGTACGCTGCGCGTCTAGGGGCAGCATAGCCGTTAGCCTTATCCGGCTCGCTATGTATTGTATGCGCGAGACTATGATTGGGAGGCGGCTAGCTTGTCAGTAGCCTGGCCTGGAGATAAATGTGAACTGAGAGCGGTTATAGAGCACGTGATTTACCTTGACAAAGTTCGGACAATATTGTTCAATGAACCCGATGTCCTTGTGTTCTTTGGCCGAATAAATCTGAATCGGCACGTGATGTTCGATATGATCTGTAAAGTGCTGGTCATCATACAACAATTGCCCGTTCCTATAAACAGCTTCTGCTGTTTCCTGGAACATTAGGTTTGCCATAATCTATCACCTCTTATAAAGATGACAAATAACAAGGCCATTTCGTTGCATGAAATAAAAATTTAGCATGAAAATAATGCAGGACAGGAGAATGGGAACGATGAAATGGATTGTCGGCCTTGGAAACCCGGGCTCGGCCTATCAGGGTACACGCCATAATATTGGATTCATGGTTATTGATGAATTGGCACGTCGTCTAGGGATACAAGTTACACAGAGCAAATGTAAAGCGTTGATGGGGGAAGCGAATATAGGTGGTGAAAAGATCGTCCTGATCAAACCGATGACCTATATGAATTTGTCCGGGGAATCGGTACGCGCTTTTATGGATTTCTACAAGGTGCCGCTTGAGGACGGCATCGTCGTCTATGATGATTTGGATACCGAAGCAGGGAAGACCAGACTCCGTTATCAAGGCGGACCAGGCGGGCATAATGGAATAAAGTCTATTATTGCACATACCGGAACACAAACCTTTAATCGAATTCGCATGGGAATATCACGGCCGCAGCCAGGCGAAATTATTTCAGATTATGTGCTTTCCACCTTTCCCAAAGCGCAAAAAGATACAGTGGGCGCCATGATTGAATATGCTTGTGATGCGCTGGAATATGCAGTCAAACATCCTTTCGAGGAGACAATGGCCAAATTTAACCGTTAAAATGCAGCAAACCGGGCATACTGAAGATATCAATTATCTTTCAGGAGGCATACGATGGCAGTAAAATATATTTGTCGCCACTGCAAATCAGAACTCGGTTTATTAATGGCAGATGATATTTCGGAAATAAGATTGGGTTTTCATTCCTTGACCCCTGAGGAACGCAGCGATATAATAGCGTATAACCCAAATGGAGATGTGACGGTTAAAGTTGTCTGTGATTATTGCCGTGAGGCAATTGAAGCAAATCCTGAACTGCTGCTCGTTACGAATCCTTTGCAGTGACGGATGTTTGTCCCCCGAATTACCAGGGGTGCCTGGCCTTTGCGCATAGCGAGGCTTCTTTTTTGTTGTATGCTTGAAATCGACAAGTATAAGGCTTGCCTTATACTACTGCCTATATTGTGCCGAATGAAATGAGGTGCCGCAAGGTTGAAAGCGTTAATTGATGCATTTTCAGAGGATCAAGATTTTCAGACGATTGTTTCCGGTGTGGAAAACGGGATGAGGGAACAAATGATATCTGGCCTGGCCGGGTCCTCTCGTCAGGTTATGGCGGCTGCGCTCAAACAAAAATTGAATCGTCCCATGTTAATTGTGACACACAATATGTTTGCCGCACAGAAAATTGCGGAGGATTTGCAAGAATGTCTGTCCCCCCGCGAAGTGCTGCTTTATCCCGCCAATGAATTGGTAGCAGCTGAGGCGGCTATATCCAGCCCGGAAACGCTCGCGCAACGGATTGATGTGCTTGTCCAGTTGTCGCAAGGGTTTCGCGGGGTTGTTGTCGTTCCGTTCTCTGGCGCAAGACGTCTGCTGCCGATAAAGGAAGCGGTTGCTAAAGCCCGGATTCGAGTAGAGACAGGCATGACCTTGGCGATGGAATCATTTTTAAAGCAAATGGTTGAACTTGGCTACGAGCGTGTGGACCGTGTGGAAGCGAAGGGAGAAATGAGTGTCCGCGGCGGTATTGTGGACTTTTTTCCTCTTACAGAGCCGCATGCTTACCGGATGGAATGGTTTGATGACGAGGTGGATTCCATTCGCACCTTTGACCCGTCTGACCAGCGATCGATTGATAAAGTGAAGGAATATACGATTCCGTTATGTAAAGAAGTACTGGCAGATGAGCGTCGTCAACTGGCAGCGGCGCAGCATGCGTCCGAACTGCTGGAGCAGCAGCTGGCCAAAATGAGCGATCGCGGCGCCAAAGACCGCATGAAAGAAGAGATTGGGTCAGAAATCGAGAAGCTGCGTGAGCAGGTTCACTTCTCTGAGCTGTATAAATATATTTCGCTGTTGTATCCTGAGCGCCAAACGATAATGGAGTACATGCCTGAGGATACCCTGCTTATTCTCGATGAGCCGACGAGGCTCATCGAAACCGCGCGTCAGTTGGAGCGGGACGAGGCAGAGTGGGCTACGCATCTGCTGCAGAACGGAAAGTCACTGCAGGGTTTCGTGCTGGCGCGCGATGCGGATGAGATTTTGTATAAACGGGCATTTCCGACCTTGTTCCTTTCCCTGTTCTTGCGTCAGGTTCCACATACACAGCCACAGAACATCCTTAATTTCATGTGCCGCGCGATGCAGAACTTCCACGGCCAGATGAATGTGCTGAAAGCGGAGATGGAGCGTTGGCGCAAAGCAGGGGCCAATGTGCTGATGCTGGCGGGCAGTTCCGAGCGGGTCGAACGGATGAGGCGCGTACTCCACGATTATGGCATTGAGCCGCCGGTGATGGTGGAGGGCAATCTGCAGACAGGATTTGAGCTGCCTTCTGTTCATTTGGTTATTATTACTGAAGGCGAAATGTTCTCTCAAAAACAGCGCAAGGTGCGCCGGCTCGATAAAAAAATCGACAACGCAGAACGGATCAAGAGCTACACCGAACTGAAGGTTGGCGATTATGTCGTTCACCAAAATCATGGCATCGGCAAATATCTTGGCATCGGGACATTGGAAATCGGGGGCATTCATAAAGATTATCTCCACATCCTCTATGCGGCCGGCGACAAACTGTCGGTGCCGATTGACCAGATTGATCTGATCCAGAAATATGTCGGCTCGGAAGATAAGGAACCGAAGGTTTACAAGCTCGGCGGCAGTGAATGGACAAGGGTGAAGAATAAGGTCCGTTCCTCGGTACAGGATATCGCGGATGACTTGATCAAGCTATATGCTGAACGCCAGACCGCTTCAGGGTTCGGCTTCGGCAAAGATACAGCCTATCAGCAGGAATTCGAAGCGATGTTCCCCTATGATGAGACGCGCGATCAGCTGCGGGCGATAGAAGAAATTAAAGGCGATATGCAGATGCCGCGGCCGATGGATCGGCTGCTTTGCGGTGACGTTGGGTATGGAAAAACGGAAGTAGCTATTCGTGCGGCATTTAAATCGGCAATTGAAGGGAAACAGGTCGCCGTGCTGGTGCCGACAACGATTTTGGCGCAACAGCATTACGAGACGTTCCGTGAGCGTTTCTCCGGCTATCCGTTCAATATCCAGGTATTAAGCCGCTTCCGTTCGCGCAAGGAGCAGACTGACACCATCAAGGGGCTGAAAGCAGGCACGGTCGATGTTGTTATCGGCACGCATCGCCTGTTGTCCCAGGATGTCATCTTTAAAGATTTGGGACTGCTCATTGTCGATGAGGAGCAGCGTTTCGGCGTTTCTCATAAGGAAAAACTGAAAAGGCTGAAAACCAATGTTGATGTGTTGACTTTGACGGCGACGCCGATCCCGCGGACGCTTCATATGTCCATGCTTGGCGTGCGCGATTTATCCGTTATCGAAACACCGCCGGAGAATCGTTTCCCTGTACAGACTTACGTGGTCGAGTACAATCACTCTTTGGTGCGTGAAGCGATTGAACGGGAGCTGGCACGGGGCGGACAGGTATACTATCTATTTAATCGGGTCCAGGGAATTTACCAGATGGCAGAGCAGATCACCGCGCTTGTACCGGATGCCAGAGTGGCTGTTGGCCACGGTCAGATGTCCGAGCAGGAGCTGGAGAAGACGATTCTCGACTTTTTGGATGGGGAATCCGATGTTCTCGTCAGCACCAGCATTATTGAAACCGGCGTTGATATTCCGAATGTCAATACATTGATCGTACACGATGCCGACAAGATGGGGCTTTCCCAGCTCTACCAGCTGCGTGGACGGGTAGGGCGCTCCAATCGCATTGCCTATGCGTACTTCACGTATCAGCGGGATAAAGTGCTGACAGAGGTCGCGGAGAAGCGGCTGCAATCCATTAAGGAATTCACGGAGCTTGGCTCCGGATTCAAAATCGCCATGCGCGATCTGTCGATCCGCGGAGCGGGCAACCTGCTTGGCGCAGAACAGCACGGCTTCATCGCATCCGTCGGTTTTGATTTGTATTCACAGATGCTGGGCGATGAGATTGCCAAGCGGAAAGCCGAGATGCACGGAGAAACTGTTCCAGAGCAGAAGGAAGTCAATACTCAAATTGATGTGAGCATGGATGCGTACTTGCCGTCTGACTATATCTATGACAGTATTCAAAAAATTGAAATCTATAAAAAAGTCGCCGTTGTCCGCACGCTGGATGAGGCGGATGAACTGCGCGATGAACTGGTTGACCGTTTTGGTGATTTACCTGCTGCAGTCAATAATTTGATGATTGTCGCACGGCTCAAAGTTTTTGGCAGACTCTACGGCATTGAGCAGGTCAGCCAGCGCGCTGACGAGTTGACGCTGAAGTTCGTCGAGCATGCCCAAGCGCAAGTGGATACGAAGAAAATTGATGCGCTCTTCATGCAGTTTGAAAATCGGTTCAAACGCGCGCCTGCGGCGCAATCCGACGGTCGTCTCATTATTCAACTGCGCGGCCAGGCCATGAGCGACGAGGACAAATTGGCGTTGCTTGACCGTTTTCTGCTACAATGTATGGAGGCAATTAAATCGAAAGGGGAACTTCAGGATGTTGCACAATAAAAAGAAACCGGTAAGACGCGGGTTGTTCTTGCTGGTGACCTTACTGCTGGTAGCGGCTTTGGCGGCAGGCTGCGGAAACAAGGAAAGCACAGTCGTCGTTGCTACTTATAAGGATGGGGGTCAAGTTACAGAAAGCGAGTTTAACAGCTATACGACGCTAATTGAACTGACCAATCCGCAAGCTGCAATGTTTATGAGCATTCCGCAATACAAAGAGCAGGAATTGGAAAAATATGTGCTCTACAAATCGTTGGCTGCAACGGCGTCTGACGATCAGAAGAAAGAGGCCGAGAAGGAAGCCAAAGATTTCAGAAAAGAGCTTGATACGCAAACTAAAAAACAAAAAGAGCTTAAACAGCATTTGAAGGACAAAAATGTCACTGCCAAGGCGTTGGAGGATGTCGTCCTCGTTATGGCTTCTTCGAATAAAGTGATCAGCGCCAAAGCTGATGCGTTGAAAGCAGAAGTGCCGGATGATGAAGTTAAAGCGGTATACGATAAAAATCCAAATGACTACAATGTCATTACTCTTCGCCATGTACTGGTAGGTACTGGGGAAAATGAAGAAACAGGCGAACCGCTGCGCACCGAAGAGGAAGCGAAAGCTTTGGCTGAGGAGCTGCGGGACAAGCTTAGAAATGGCGCCGACTGGGCGGAAATCGTCAATGAGTACACGGAGGATGAGGGATCCAAGCCATCCGGCGGGTTATATGAGGATGTTCGTGCAGGCACATGGGTAGAAGAGTTCAAGGAAGCGGCAACGAAGCAGGAGATCGGCGTAGTCGGTGATCCTGTGGAAACACAGTTCGGCTATCATGTTATGAAGGTCGAAAAGCGCGATATTTATACCTATGATACATTGCCTGCTGATATCAAGGACGAGATCATTGGCGGCATTGTCAACGTGAAGGTGAATGATTATATGACAGACGAGCTTGATAAGCTCGAAGTGAAGATTGATCTTCCGAAAGAAGAGTTGCCAGAAGCTCCAGGCGCGGGCAACGAAGGCGCTGAGCAGGGCGGCGAAGAGCCGGCTGGCAATGGCGACAACGCTGGCAATGATGCGGCTGCCGGAGATGACGCAGCCAAAGATGATGCTGCCAAAGATGGCGGAACGATCGAAACGCCGAAAGCGGAGTAATTTGCGATTGCAGCCAAGCAAAGACCTATTGGTTATTCAATTAAGGCCGAACAAGGGGATCTCAAACCCCGATGTTCGGCCTTTTTTACGTTCGCAATAACGACCAATGGGCCTTTACGAAATCTTCATAATGGAAATAAATTCAGCTAACAAATGATCTGTATTATAAACGGGTAGGTTTATTTCATCATTTGGAGGTATTTAATGCTGAGTTGTATTCAGAGGTGGAAGAAGTCGTTTAGTTACGTAATGATTCTCGTTATGGCGGCAACCTTGCTGCTCCCGCAGGGACTCATACAGGAAGTGTCAGCTGAACAGACGGATGTAATATTGGTTAAGTGGACAGGGGCAGGCAGCTTCGTTGACAGCAGCCCCACGATGCCGGCGCATGACAGCAGCCTGGACATGAACAGGAGCAGGGGCATCACGATTGGCGGGGCCACCGTAACAGCATTTGAAAGCGCAGGTCCGACTGCCGGCAGTAAAGTGGTCAATACGAGGGATTGGTCGGTTGGCGGTTACTGGAAAGCATCCTTTGATACAACAGGATATGATGACATTAAAGTATCATCCAGACAATACAGCTCAGGTACCGGCCCGAGAAACTTTCAATTTCAGTACAGCTTGGACGACAACAATTGGGTAGCGTTAACGTACATTGCCGTCGGCAATGCCACATGGGAAAATAGCGGTGCTATGCTCGCTATCGCGCTCCCTTCGGAAGCCGCCAATCAGCCGAATGTGTATGTCAGATGGCAATTGCTCGACAATGAGTCGGCTAGAAACGGCACCGGCTCGTACACGAATGATAAACTGCAAAATGGCGGTACAAGCCGTATTGCGGATATTGTTGTCACAGGCATGCCGCACGATGGCAATCCGCCAGCGGCCAAAACGGCTGCTCCGAATGGCAGTAAAGTTACGCTGACAGATAATGGCGAACTAACCGGTGAGGCGGGAGCGGTTGCAAGCAGCGCTTTCGTTGCCGTCTACGATAAGAATGACACGATCATTGATAGCGATCAGGCGGCTGAGGACGGCTCTTTCCACATGATGCTGTCCGCGTTGGAGTCAGCCGAGCAAGTATTTGTCACTGCCAAGGAGAATGACAAGGGAGAAAGCGGCAAGACAACGATTTCCATGTTGAAAACTTCCGCGCCGGATATTGCCAAAATTCTTTTCAGAAATGAAGTGGTGATTGAAGGCGCTGCAGGAGCGGTTGCAGGGCAAGCGACGATTGACGCTTCTTACGACGACGCAACAGCAGCCGGCAATATTGCGGCTGCCGCGGACGGTTCTTTTCACCTGACAATTGAAAACCCTGATCGTAAAGAGAAAGTATACTTAACGGCTAAACAAACGGGCAGGTTGGCAAGCGACAAGATTGCCGTCAGCTTGCGGGGGGAAGAGAAGCAGATTAAACCGGGCGATGTCGTATTCAGCCAGGTTTATTTGGCAGGCGGCAATAGCGGTGCCGTATATACGACCAAATTTTTTGAACTGTACAACGCAACGGAAGAAGATATTAATCTGGATGGCTGGTCGATTCAATATGCCGCCAGAACAGGCAACTTCGGCACGGGCAATAGTGCATACAAGGCGTTGTCAGGAACGATCAAAGCGCACGGCTATTATTTGATAACCGGGAGCACCTCGACCAACGGCGTGCCATTGTCCATTCAAGCGGATATGTTATCCTCGCTGAACCCATCGCAGTCGGCGGGCAAGCTTGCGTTGTCCAGGCAGTCAGCCAGCTTGAGCGGCAAGAACGATCCGAATGCGATCGATTTTATCGCGTGGGCCGATGCGCCGAACAATCTGCCTAACGACTATTGGGGAAGTCCGATCGTGGCGCCTCAGGACGGGGAAGGCCATACTGGAGTCGAGGCGTTCAAGAAGGGCACATTGCTTAGAAGAACGAATGATGGCGCTGATCCAAGAGGCGCTGTCGGCTCAGGGAACGGCTGGTTTACGAGAAATCCGGCAGTGGACTTGCTGATCCATTTCGCCGAGAGTCCTGCCGAACCTGACTCCTCGCTGATCATCCGCAATTCCCAGACCGCTGCAGCACCGAAGATGATCACGAATGCGCCGCTTTCTGCTAATATCGTCTTCGAGAATGACGAAGGTGAGACTGCGGAGGCTGCTGTCAACGGAGCTGCCGGAGCTGTCGACCCCAATGCGGAAGTTAACATTTATACAGCTTCTGAACGTACCCTTACGCTTGTTCGATCGGCGCAGGCTGGGAATGACGGATCATTTGAAGTTACTTTTCCTGCCCGCAGCGCGTTAAAGACGGTCTACGCGGCGGCTAGATCCGGCGCAAGAGAGGAGAGCCGTCTGGTACGGATCGACGAACCGGGCTATGACCCGTCGAGTGAGCTGTTGACGATTGCTGACCTGCGTCTGAATAACAAGGCAGGCATGCCGATCAATATCGACGCTGTGCTGCGTATATCCGGTGTGGCGACCAATGGGACTGTCGAATTTGGCAATGGCGATTTCTATATGCAGGATGAGACCGGCGGAATTAAAATTGCCGGCGGAATTATTGCGGGAAGCGAGGTTGTACGTGGGGAAGAGCTAACCGTAACCGGCAAGGTACAATTTAATAAAGGGATGACGTATATCGTCCCGCAGGCAATCATTAAGGAAGGATTCAGCAGTGACCCGCCCGTACCCTTGGAACTGACCGTTGAGGAAATGAACAATTATGCGGTAGCGGAGGCGACAGAAGGAAAGCTGGCCGCAAATTCGGATACCAGGCGATCAATTGGAATATTACCTCGAAGCCTCTTCCGGTCAACAGCATCAAACCGTTGGCACGGCCGCTTCGCCAATCGCTCTTAAGCTGGTTGCTGACGAGATCGGTCCGGTAATGTCTGAAGAGACGCCGGAGAATGGCGCGAAAGTGGAGAACAAGCCGCCTGATATCGCCGTGAAAGTGTATGACCCAAGCGGTATTGACGATTCTTCGGTCAAAGTAGAAGTGAATGGTAGCGAGGTGGCGGCAAAATATCATCCTGCAATCGGGAAGATTGTTGCTGAAATGGCCGACGAATTGGCAGTCGGCGTCTATACGGTGAAAGTAACCGTGCAAGACCGGAAGCACAACCAAAGCGACTTCACATGGTCATTCGAAGTGCTCAAAACATTTGCCGGGGGCAACCACTATCGGGGCTCTACACATAATCATACGGAAATATCGCATGACGCCCAGGGCTCTCCGGCCAGTGCGATTGAAGCGGCGAAGAAGCATCGCTACGATTGGTTCGCCTTTACGGACCACTCGCATGATATCGACGTTGCCAGCCGCGGCAGCGACAGTGTCAACCATAACGGGATGCCGGAGCGGACCGGAAATGCTGATGAAGCGACTTCCGAATGGCAGAAGCTGCAAAAGGTCGTTGACAACAGTACAGTAGACGGGAGCTTTGTCGCACTGCGTTCATATGAGATGACGTCTACCGTCTGGGGACATTCCAACATCTTTGGCACGGAAAATTTTATTGATCGTGTACAGGACGGCGGTATTTATCAAAATTTAAGCCAATTTTACAAGTGGGCCAAAACCCGCAGTGAATTGGTCGGCCAGTTCAATCACCCCAATTGGGGTGCGTCTTCACCGCCTTTTAACGGTTTCTTGCCTTATGACAAGGACATAGACGGGTTGTTCACCATGTTTGAACTGGGCAATGGTTCAGGGCAGTACACATACGCCAATATTGAAGATTTGTACTTTAAAACACTGGAATTGGGCTGGCATATTGCCCCTACGTTCGGTGAGGATCATCACAACGGCTCATGGGGCGAAACAATGAGGCGCACAATCGTCGTCGCAGAGGAACTGACAGAAGAGGCGCTGCTGCACGCGATGCGCAACCGGCGCGTTTACATGTCGGAAAGCCCGCACTTCACTCTGGACATGCAGGCGAACGGCTTCTATATGGGCTCCATTGTTGACAGCCAATCGCTGCGGTTTGCAATCAGCGGCCGCGACTCCGGGGAACCGTATACGTATTTGCCTGCCAATTTCAAGCCGGATGAACGGATCAAGATGGTTGAGCTCATTACGAACGGGTCCAAAGTAGTGGAGACGATTACGCCAGGCAGAAACCCGGCTAATTTCGCCGATAACGGCAAAAGCTTCACATGGGAGCCACAAGTTCAAGTTGCTGGAGGCCAGCAGTGGTTTGTCGTAAAAGTGACGCAAATGGACGGCAACCGCACATATTCATCTCCGGTTTGGAGCAAGGAAGTGGAAGTGGATGTGAAAGTGCAGGGCATTGAAGTCGCCGGGGGAAGCATCATTGCCGGCAATGCAGTGCATTTGGAGGCGCTGATCGGCAATTTCGGCAACCATCAGCTGAACAATTTGAAAGTAAAGTTTTATTATGATCAGGTGGATGACAGCCATCTCATCGGTGAAGCGGAAGCTGGGCCGCTGCCGTCGAAAACGACAGCCCGCACAACCATCGTGTGGAACAGCCCGGTGGCAGGCGATCATACATTGATTGCTGCGCTGGTCAATCCCCCAGATGGCAATGCGCCAGCCAATAACCTGTTTGAGACAGCCGTTCATGTCAAGGAGCCGCTCGGCATAACGGTCATGGTTGATGCGTCGCATGGCAACGAAAATTCTGCAGGGGACTCCGGCACGTATAGGGACAATTTAAAAACACTCACCAAGCTGCTGCGCGACGAAGGATATTCCGTCATGGAGAATCAGGCTTTCATTACGCGCGAGCTGCTGGAGAACGTGGCTGTATTTATGATCTCGCAGCCGGCCGGGGGCAAGCCGTATACGGAAGAAGAACAGCAGATACTGGCCGCGTATGTAAATGACGGAGGTTCAATTCTGCTCACGGGCAAGAGCAATAACAGCGCCAATTCGCAATTGAACAATCCGCTTCTGGCATCCCTCGGTTCCGTCGTTCAGTTCAACCATGATGGCGTGTATGATGACAGCAAGGAAGGAAACTTCTGGAGCAATCCAGCTGCGAGTTTATGGGCGGTCCGTGCTCATCCTGAGCCGGTAAGCAATTATGTTACGGATTTTGTTCGCAAAATTGATTACTTCAGCGGCGCAAGCTTAATGAAAACAGGCAAGCAGGCGCTAACCGACCTTGATCCGGTCACCATTATTGCCAGGGGAAACAAGACAAGCTACCAGTATAATCTGGGCGCTGCCGGATTTGATTATGATGCACAAGGTGCTGCAGATGGCGAAGCGCTGCCGCTGATCGCCTCTCAGCAAATTGGCAAGGGGCGTATCGTAGTGGCCGGGATGAATGTATTCAATGACCGGCAGATGAGCATCACAGAGGACAACAATCACAATCTTCGTCTGGCGAGAAATGTGTTCAACTGGCTGGCCAACCGGGAGACGGTTGTGCTGCCGATCAGCGAGGCGCGCAAGCAGCCGGTTAATAGCGACATTGTTGTCGAGGGCAAGGTGACAAGCGCCGCCGGCGTATTCTTCGACGCATTTCATATCCAGGATGCAACCGGAGGAATTATGGCGTTCAACGAGGTGCCTGCAGGCTCGCTGCAGCTTGGGGATACCGTCCGGGTATACGGGCATGTGAAAATATTTGAGAACAACCTGGAAATCATGTTCGATCATTTTGACAATAATGTGCTCAAGCTGAACAAGGAGCCTGGCATTCCTGTCGAGCCGCTTGCGATCAGCACAGGCAAGGCGGCTGCCAATGAGAACCAAGGCATGCTCGTCAAGCTGACTGGCAAAGTGACCAAAGTGGACAAAATTCCGGATCATACGATTTACATTGATGACGGCTCGGGCGAGGCACTCGTGTTTATCGATGGCTACATTGCAGGACAAAGCGGCCATCCGCCTGAGCTGAAGGTTGGCGACACGCTGGAAGCTGTCGGACTGGTCGGCAAGTTCTCCGGCGGAAATTGGGTGCGTGTCCGCAATACGAAGGAACTGCGCAAGCTTGATGCTCCGCCAACTCCAGGCGGATCATGGCCGTATATTGGCGCGCCGGGCGCATCCGCAAATACGGGAAGCGACAAGCCCGGAACTGTTACCGTGAGGGAGGAACAGCTCGCGCATAGCGAAGGCGGGACGACTGTCATCAAGGTGCCTGACGACGCCATTGAAATTATTTTTCCAGCCAACACGGCCGAACTGCTGTCAGACAACAGGCTGGAAGTCAGAACGGAGCAGCTTGCCGTCACGATTCCTGCGAGTGTATTCCGCCAGCTTGCCGGCAAATTAACGGCCGCTGAACGGGCCGGCGGCAAGATCTCGCTCAAGTTGCAGCCGCTTGGCGCTGCCGAGTCGGATCGCTTGCGCAGGGAAGCCGAGCATGCCAACGATGCCTTTATTCAGCTTGCAGGGCACGTTTATGAGTTTAGTATGGCAATCCATGGAGCAGGACGCTCGGAGAAGGTGTCTTCGTTCGATGAGCCGATTGTTCTGCGGCTGAAAGTGGGTTCAAACATCAAGCCGCAGCGACTCGGGATATATCATATTTCGAAAGATGGCGTCCTTGAATATGCCGGAGGCGATTACAGCGATGGATATATGGCAGCCGAAATCAGCCATTTCAGTTATTATGCGGTGCTCGAAGCGGTCAAGCAATTCGCAGATTTGCCTGTGAACCATTGGGCATCCGCCGCGATTGAAGAATTGACTGCCAGAAGGATTGTCAACGGGACGGGCGGGACGAGCTTCGAGCCCAACAGTCCCGTCAGCCGTGCTGAATTTACCGCCCTGCTTGTTCGGGCCCTGCAGTTGGATGAGCGGGGAGCGAATGTATTTACGGATGTGCCAGAGGATTCCTGGTTCGCCGCGCCAATCGCAATCGCTTATCATAGCGGGCTTGTAAGGGGCAAAAGCAGAACGGAGTTTGATCCAAACGGTCGGATTACGCGGGAACAAATGGTCATCATGCTGGTGAATGCTTATGAGCTGTTGCATGGCAAAGTGACTGCTGATACAGGCTTGCAATCCTCGTTCAAGGATATGCAGCTTGCCTCACCCTGGGCGGTCGAAGCGATCAGGACCGCGTCGCAGCTTGGACTGATGCAAGGAAGAGGAGCGGGGCAGTTCAAGCCGCAAGGGAGTGCTTCCAGAGCTGAGGCCGCTCAAGTCATCTATAATTTATTAAAGAATCAATAATCAAACATTGACAGGGGCAGTCCCGACAGTCATCAAATGATGATCGGGGCGGCCCCTTTTGAATGGAAAACGAAGTAGTCGAATGGAGAACCCGTTTATGTGCTGCATGTATAAGAAATTGGGAAGGGATGAATACTATGGTCAGATTCGAAAATCCTTTCGTTAGCTTCCAGTCCATTCAAAATTATTAGTGAAAGTGGGGCAACATGAGTATGAAAGCAACTGGAATAGTTCGCCGTATAGATGATCTCGGCCGGGTGGTGATTCCAAAGGAAATCCGGCGTACCTTGCGTATTCGGGAAGGGGATCCACTTGAGATTTTTGTCGATCGCGACGGAGAAGTTATTTTGAAGAAATATTCTCCGATCGGCGAGCTTGGTGATTTCGCCAAAGAATATGCCGAATCTTTGTTTGAAAGCACGAATCACATTACCATGATATCCGACCGAGATACAATTATTGCACTGGCAGGCGCGCCAAAGAAAGAATATTTGGACAAGCAGATTGGCACATTGCTGGAAAATTGTATGGAAAGCCGCAAAACAGTCAGTGAAAGTTCCGGCGGCGCCTTTGAACTGGTCAAAGATATCAGCGATACGTACAGTTCAATCGTTGTTGCGCCCATCATCGCCGGGGGGGACCCTATTGGCACCGTAGTATTGGTTAGCAAAGATGAAGGGGTCAGCATGGCGCAAATGGAAAACAAGATGGCCGAAACAGCAGCTGGTTTCCTTGCGAAACAGATGGAACAATAATTAAATCAATTCAAGTGAAGCCGTCCCTCATCAGGAACGGCTTCGTTTAGTTATTGGACATAACGGAAAGCGGTGTCTACCGAAGCAGACCATACGCTTGCCTCTGTCTAAGCAGGCCATAAGCCTGCCGTTTATGAACAGCCATACGCTGGGCATTTTCGATGCAGCTACTGCCGTACCGCGTCATTTTGCAGTATAATGGTGACAATTGAATGCTGTTGAACAGTAAAAATGATCATTAATATAGGCATGATGAAGGGTTTGGGAATGGATGGTGCGGCAGGAAGTATGAGAAGAGATCAGCTTGGCAGGGACGCCGCCGCAAGTCAGGACCGCGAACGAGCGAAACATGAACAGTCGAAGCATGAGCAATCGAACCGTGAAGGTTCAGAGAATGAGCAAGTGAATGATGAAGAAGTGAACCAATATGAACAGCGGGATGAAGGGGATTCGACAGTGCCGTTTTCTGATCGTTCTTCACCTCCCCCCGTACGACACAATAATTGGCTTAGAGGAGCTGCGCTGCTGGGAGGTGCGGCGTTATTCTGCAAAGTGCTCGGGACGGTGCAGAAAGTGCCGCTGCAAAACCTCGCAGGTGACCGCGTATTCGGCATTTACAATGCGGTATATCCGTTTTATCAATTACTGCTGTACTTGACGACAGCGGGATTTCCTGTTGCGGTATCCTTGCTGGTGGCAGAGCGCCGTCAGGCGGGAGATGTGCGCGGCATGCGCCTTGCTGCAGTAATGGGTGCGCTGCTGCTCGGCATCGCCGGGCTGGTCGGATTTGTGCTGATGTGGAGTGCCGCAGACTGGACCGCGGCTTTCATCGGCGACAAAGATGCCTCCCAGTCGATTCGCGCCGCTGCGCTCGCCCTGTGGGTCGTGCCGGCTGCAGGGGCACTGCGCGGCTATTTCCAGGGGTTGCAGCAAATGGCGCCGTCTGCTTTGTCCCAAGTGAGCGAGCAGTTGGTGCGTGTAGCAGTAATGTTATCGCTGCTGTTCGCCGGCTTGGCTGCCGGCTGGTCCCCTGCAGGGTTGGCTGCGGGGGCGATGGCCGGATCAGCTGCGGGCGGGTTTGCCGGATTGATCGTGATGCTGCTGTTCTGGAGGCGGGAGATGCAACGCCATTCCGTCGTGGTGCCGGCTGGATCGGCAACTGCGGACAAGACCGGGCTTGCCTCTCGAAAATCGACGGCACGCAACCTGGTGAAGCTGGCGCTGCCCGTAGCTGTCGGATCGCTCGCAGTTCCGATCGCGGGCCTGGTCGATGCCTTCACCGTGCCAAGGCTGCTCGGAGCGTCCGGAATGTCGGGGAGCGAGGCGATGACCCAGTTCGGCCTCTACAGCCGTGGACAGCCGCTTGTGCAGCTCGTTGTCATGGTAGCTGGAACAGCCGCGTCTGCGCTTGTTCCTCTGCTGGTGGCAGCGCGCGCGGCAGGCAGCAGGCTGCAGATCGAAGCGAGCGGTGAGTTGGCAATGCGGCTGGCCTGGTGGATTGGCGCGGCCGCCAGCCTGGGGCTGGCACTGCTGGCAGGACCGGTCAATGTCATGCTCTATGCCGATAATCAACAAGCATTGACCTTTACCCTGATCGGCTGCACAGCGCTGGCGGGCACGCTGAATGCCGTGTCCACGGCGCTGCTCCAGGGGCTTGGCGCTGTGCGCGCGCCAGCGGCGTTCCTGCTCATCGCCGCGCTGCTCAAGGTGCTGCTCAACGCCGCGCTGGTGCCGCTGCTTGGCATTGCTGGCGCGGCCTATGCCGGCATCGCCGCGTTCGCCGCAGCCGCGCTGCTGGGCGTTGCCGCTGTGCGCCGCACCGCCGGCGTGCGCCTGCCTGCCCCGCGCATTGCGGCGGGCACAATCGCTGCGCTGGCGGCGATGGCCGTGACGCTGCTGCTGCTCCAGCATGGCATGGCCGCGCTGCTAGGCTCCTGGCCGCTGCCTGAGCGGGCGGCAGCGACCGTGCATGCGCTGGCCGGCACCGCCATCGGCGCTGCCGTATTCGGCGCCGTGCTGCTGCGCTGCGGCGGCATCAGCGCGCGCGAATTGAGCGGGCTGCCGGGCGGGGGCGCCTTGGCCAGTCGGCTGCGGCGGTTGCGGCTGCTGCCGGCGGAGCGCGGGCAGGAAGTTTAAGAAGCTGAGAAGTTAAGGTTGAACGATTGAATTTCGCAAGAGAAGGGGAACCAATGTTGTAGTTGTTACAACAATCCAAAAGAATGGCCGCGTCAAAAGTGGAATTGTTGTATAAACTACACAATTTTACCTGGATATCGTCATTTTACTTAATAATTGTTGTATGATGTGCAGCAATTCCACGTGAATGGTCAATTGCGTCTGGATAAGTTGTAGAAAATACAACAATTTATCCCCCTATTTTCTTTCGTTCAACTTATAGACGTTAAATAAACGATGAACAACTAGGAGGAGTAATGATATGAAACCGGCTATCACAGTTGTCGGGCTTGGGTCCGGGGATGCCGATCAATTGACGCTTGGGGTTTGGCGCAAGCTGCAGCAAGCGGAGCATCGTTATGTACGAACCGCAGATCATCCGGTTATGCGGTTGTTTCAGGAGCATAATCTGGCTTACCAATCGTTCGACAGCTTGTATGAGCAGGAGGATTCCTTTCCTGCTGTCTATGACGGCATTGCCAATGAATTAATTCGGCTGGCGCTGTCGCTCGGCGGGGAATCTCATACAGGAAAGGATGCCGTCATCGCAGATGCGGCTGAGCAACGGGAGGGCGGTCAAGCTGCCCCAGCCGCCCAGGCGCTGCTGTATGCGGTTCCCGGCCATCCGATGGTGGCAGAGCGGACCGTACAGCTTCTGCGCGAGCGTTGTCCCCAGCAGGGGGTTGAGCTTGAGATCATCGGGGGAGAAAGCTTCCTTGACCAGGCATTTACAAGGCTGGGCTTCGATCCTATAGAGGGCATGCAGCTGCTTGATGCGGCTGATTTGAAGCCGGCCTGGCTGCAGCCTGAGCTGCATACCGTTATTGGTCAAATCTACGACAGCTATACAGCATCCGATGTCAAGCTGACTTTAATGGAGCGTTACCCGGACGATTGGCCGATTGTGGTTGGACATGCACTGGGCGTGACGGGAGAAGAACGCATTGCGACCATTCCGCTCTATGAGCTGGACCGGGAACAGCAGCAGTTCGGCAACCTGTCATTGGTATGGATTCCTCGCAGTGAGGACGCTTTGCTCCGCAATCGCTCCTTCGAACGGCTGCATGAGATTGTTCAAGTGCTGCGCAGTCCAGAGGGATGCCCTTGGGACCAGGAACAGACCCATCAATCGATTCGCAAAAATTTCATCGAAGAAACGTATGAAGCGATTGAAGCGCTGGACAATGATGATCCTGCCGGAATGCGTGAGGAGTTCGGCGACGTGATTCTCCAGGTGATGCTGCATAGCCAGATGGAAGAAGAAGTAGGGACATTTACAATCTATGATGTCATTGAGTCCTTGAACGAAAAGCTGCTGTTCCGTCATCCGCATGTATTCGGCGATATTAATGCGGACAATGCTGACGAGGCGCTGGCCAATTGGGAGCGCATGAAAGCAGAGGAGAAGCGCAATCGCGGCATCGACCCGGAGCAGCAATCTGCACTCGCTGGCATTCCGCCTGATCTTCCGGCCCTGATGAAAGCTTACAAAATACAGAAAAAAGCTTCCAAAGTAGGATTCGATTGGCCTGATATTAGCGGTGCATTTGACAAAGTGATCGAAGAACTGCAAGAATTAAAGGAGGCCGCGCAATCGGGGCAGCCTGAGGAGCAGGCCGGGGAGCTTGGCGATTTATTGTTCGCGGCGGTGAATGTGTCACGGTTTCTGGGTACGGACCCAGAAGAGGCGCTTGCCAGAACAAATCGCAAATTTTTGAAGAGATTTTCTTATATTGAGGATCAGCTTCGTATAAGAGGGAAATCTTTTGACCAGACTAGTTTAATAGAGATGGATGCCTGGTGGGAAGAGGCGAAGCGCCTCCCTTGAAGTTGGCGACTGATGCTCCCGGCCTTCCACAGCCTTCAGAAATAACAAGAGGCTGGCAGGATTTTTCAGGCATGAGGTTGAATACTACTCTATCGCAGCTATCATTTTAAACCGCCTTTGCCAATCCTGTGCCTTACCGTCTCTGACAATCAAAACTATATTAGGAGGCTGTAACAATGAACAAAACAGATTTGATTAATAACATTTCTACTAAGAGCGGACTTTCCAAACGTGATGTCGAAGCGGTGCTGAACAACTTCCTGGGTGAAGTAACTGACGCGCTGTCAAGCGGCGAAAAAGTGCAATTGATCGGGTTTGGCACGTTCGAAACCCGTAAACGGTCGGGCCGTGTTGGCCGCAATCCGCAGACCGGCAATACAATTACAATACCGGAGTCGAATGTTCCAGCATTCAAGGCCGGTAATAAATTGAAAGAAGCCGTAAAGTAGAGTCGTGAGACTTGACAAATTTCTCAAAGTATCCAGATTGATCAAACGGCGCACTGTCGCCAAAGATGTGTCCGAGCAAGGGCGCGTCTGGATCAATGAGCGCGAGGCCAAGCCAAGCAGCACCGTCAAAATCGGTGATGAGCTCAAAATTCAATTTGGGCAAAAGATGGTCACCGTTAAAGTAGAGCGGATTGCGGATACCACTCGTAAAGACGAGGCCAGCGGGCTGTATACTTTGATAAAAGAGGAAATGAATGCCCCAAGCGATAATGCGCTCTGGTAGGCGACAACATCAGCATGACTTCACAGCAATTTGAATAATGATGCAGGAGCCAAGCGAATGTACTGTACGGACAACCGTCCGACAGTACAATTCCTTGGCTTTTTCTTTCGCAATATAAATTGGGATCATACTGAAGACTGCCAGTTGTTTCAGATACGGTGAATCTGGGTAACAAGAAATTGTCGGGATAACTTGGTTTGGCGACTTGCTGTACAATTGTTTTCACAATCTTGCACAGCGGTTTGCCGCGATAGCTTAGCTTGTTCTAAAACTTGTCTCCTTCTCATACGCTATAGTGTGATGAAAGGGGGCCAAGCCATGCTGGAGCAAGGGAAAACGAAGCGGCAGGAAGTTAAAATGTTAAACCGCAAGGTGCTTGATATTTCAGGAGTCAGCAATGTGGACAGCTTTGATAATGAAGAATTTCTATTGGAAACTGAATGTGGGTTTCTGGCGATTAAAGGGCAAAACCTGCACATTAAGCATCTTAATCTTGAACAGGGACAGGTGGCAATTGAAGGGCTGGTTCATTCGCTTGCCTATCTGGATGGTCAGACGAGCGGTAAAGCCAAGGGACTGTTCGGGAAGTTGTTCAAGTGAATCTCGAGGTGCAGTTCTGGACGTTACTGACGATGCTGTTTACGGGATTCTGCATGGGGGCGGCGTTTGATGTTTACCGTGTCGTCTCGTCCCGCCTGCAAATTGGTCGCTTGTGGATTCCCGTACTGGATCTGCTCTATTGGCTCGCAGCAACTATCGTAGTTTTTCATGTTTTGTCGAACAGCAACGAAGGCGAAGTCAGATTATACGTATTTATAGGACTTCTAATAGGTATTGCGTTCTATTTTTGGTTGTTTAGTTCATCGGTGATTGCTTTTGTGGTATGGTTATTAAACATGATAAGCAAGTTCATTTGGTTTTTAGGGCGCTGTTTTGATGTAATGGTGATTAAGCCAGTGCTGCTTTTCTATAAGCTGCTGCGGGTGCTGCTTGGCCTGCTGGCCGCGTTTGCTATTTTTCTTGGCAAAGTTGTGCTACAATTGTTAAGACCATTCTGGCTTTTGCTTAGGTGGCTATTGAGACCGTTGTATCGCTTCGCTGCGAAGCTGGCTCGTCCCTATTGGGAGCGAATGCAAATCGGCAGCAAGTTTGAGAGATTCAAGGGAACACTTATCGCATTATGGAAAAAATGGTTCTAGGGGGTTAGCGACAGTGAAGACAGCACCTGCCCAGAAAACTGTATATCCCGGCGCAAAAAGGCGGTTAAAGCTGTGGTTCATTATCGTTGCTCTCTTTATGGGCTGGGCCCTATACACAATGTTTAATCAGGCAGAGCGCAGAGCGGAGACAGAGCAGAGGCTCGCCGCTGCCAAGGAGCAGCAGGAATTGAGAGTTGGGGAATCGGACGAGTTGAAGAAGAAGCTAGAACTTCTCAACGATCCGGAATATATTCAAGAATTGGCGCGTAAGGATTACGGTATGATTATGCCGGGGGAGACCCCTATCCAAATTACTCGTCCCAATGATTGATTAACGGGCGAATGTCTGTTGACCTTGCTTCCAGCCATACGTTATAATCACGGTATCGGTGACTTTACAGTTGGCCGGGAGTTATTGCAACGAATTTCTTTTATGCTTTTGAAGCGCAGACGCTTCACAAAACTTTTAGGGAGGAACATTTTATTCATGGCAATTGAAGTGGGAGCCAAATTAGAGGGCAAAGTGACAGGCATTACGCATTTCGGGGCATTCGTCGATTTGTCGGGAGGTGTCACAGGGCTCGTTCACATCTCGGAAATTGCCGATAATTACGTCAAGGACGTGAAAGATCACCTTAAAATTGACGATGTGGTCAAAGTCAAAGTGATTAACGTGGACAAAGACGGAAAGATCGGACTTTCCATTAAACAGGCGATCGATCGGCCAGAAGGTCATACACCGCCACCGCCGCGCGAGCGAAGTGCTGGCGGAGCAGGAGATCGGTTTCCGCGAGGAGGCGGAGATCGCGGAGGCGGAGGAGATCGTGGAGGACGACCGTTTAAACAGGGCTCCGGCAAGCCGCCTTTTGGTAAACCGTCCTTCGGCAAACCTTCATTCGAAGATAAAATGTCGCGCTTCCTGAAAGATAGTGAAGAACGCATTTCTTCCCTGAAGAAAAACACGGAATCCAAACGTGGAGGCCGTGGCGCTAAACGGGTGTAAATACAATATAGCAGTCGTATTTTCAAAGCAGAACCTCGCGGTTCTGCTTTTTCGCGGTTGGTTTTTATTTGGTTATTTTCTTTATTTTACCTATCAATAATTCATAAATGGATTTGACGGTTGGGGGGAGGGCTATTAAACTAAGAGAGATTCCTTTGCCGTAGTTGACAGATAAGAGAAGATTCGTCAGAAGAATAAGCGGTTATTGGTTTGTACATTACAATTTGAAAAGGGGTAATCAAATTGAGAAAAAGATGGTATTCACTGCTGCTGGTCTGTGTAGCAGCGACACTTGTGCTTGCGGGTTGCGGTAAATCAGATGCGGAGTACAACATTGCAATTTCGCAGATTGTTGAACACCCATCACTTGATGCTACACGTGACGGATTTATGGCGGCACTAAAGGACGCAGGCATTGTGGATAAAGAAAACCTTAAAGTGGATTTGAATATCGCTCAAGGCGATCCCACGAACAATCTGTCGATCGCCCAGAAAATTGCAACGGAAAAATACGATCTCGTACTTGCCATCGCAACCGACCCAGCATTAGCGATTGCTCAAAATGTGAAGGAAATGCCTGTACTATTCGCGGCGGTTACTGATCCACTCTCGATAAATATTGTCAGTGACTTGAAAAAACCGGGCGGCAACATTTCTGGGGCGGCCGATACGAATCCAGATGCGATTCGTCAGTTGATGGATTTTATTGCTGCTCATTTCCCTGACATCAAAAAGTTGGGTATTGTCATTAATGCCGGCGAGGAAAATGCGGTAATTATGGCCAAGGTTGCTGAAGAAGCGCTTGCTGCGCATGGGATTACGCTGGTTAGAGCTTCCGCTTCAACAACTTCTGAAGTGAAGCAAGCTGCGGAATCGCTTGTTGGCCGCGCTGATGCGATTTACATCGCTTTGGACAACACGGTTGTAAGCGCAGTTGACTCCATTATCCAGATAGCCAATGAGAACAAGATGCCGTTCTTCTCTAGCGACAGAGATTCTGTCGAGGCTGGGGCGTTTGCCACAGTTGGCTTTAAATACTATGATCATGGCTATCAGGTCGGACAGATGGCTGTGGAAATTTTGAAGAATGGCAAAAATCCAGGCGACATGGAAGTTACTTTGCCGGACAAGCTGGATCTCATTCTCAACCTGAAAGCAGCTGAAGCACAGGGTGTAACTGTTACGGATGAGATGAAAAACGAAGTGAAAGACAAAGAAACCAATATTATTGAGTAAGCTATACCAATCTTATTGACATGGCAGGAGGCAAAAACATGCTTGTAGCGATCTATGGGGCGATTGTGCTTGGCCTGCTGTACGCATTAATGGCACTTGGCGTCTATATTACTTTTCGGATTTTGGATTTTCCTGACCTTACGGTGGATGGCAGCTTCGCAACGGGCGGGGCAATCGCAGCCGTAATGATCACACAAGGATATAATCCCGCCATTGCTACTCTTGCTGCGTTCGCCGGTGGCCTCATTGCTGGGGCATGTACCGGGCTTCTGCACACCAAAGGGAAAATTAACGGTTTGCTGGCAGGAATTCTGATGATGATTTCCCTGCATTCGATCAATATTCGAATTATGGGCAAGCCTAACGTCTCGCTTGTCAACGTTGAGACGCTTCTTACTCCGATAGCCAAACCAATCGGGCTGTATATTCTGGTGTCATTGATTGCTATCCTATTAATCAAGTTTTTATTGGATGCCTTTCTGCATACGGACATGGGACTTGCTCTTAGGGCAACCGGCGACAATGCGCGGATGATTCGGAGCCTGGGTGCGAACACGGATACGACCAAAATTATCGGGGTCAGCGTGTCCAATGGCCTTGTGGCCATATCAGGAGCACTGATCGCCCAGCACGGCGGCTTCGCTGATGTCGGCATGGGCGTAGGGATGATTGTGATCGGGCTGGCATCTGTTATTATCGGTGAAGCGATCTTTGGGGCGAGAACCGTGGTGATTGCTACATTGGCGGTTGTCCTTGGTTCCGTGATTTATCGAATTGTTGTCGCGCTTGCTTTGCGCGTGCCTTTCCTCGATTCTTCCGATTTGAAACTGATAACAGCGATAATTGTCATCTTTGCCCTTGTGATGCCTTATCTGCAGCGTGTTTCCAAACAGAAAAGAGCAGCGCGCAAGCGCGCCCTTGAATTACTGCCTGCTTCAGCGCAGTCTGAGGGAGGAGAACGCTAATGCTGAGTATCGACAGGGTATCCAAATTATTTAATCCAGGCACTCCTGATGAGAAAATCGCGCTCATGAACGCCAATTTGCACTTGCAAGCTGGCGATTTCATCACTGTGATTGGCAGCAACGGGGCTGGAAAATCGACTTTGATGAATATCATTTCAGGGGTACTGAAGCCTGATGTCGGGACGGTCAGTATTGGGAACGAGCAAATTCAGAACTTGCCCGAGTACCAGCGCAGCCGCTGGATCGGAAGGGTCTTTCAGGACCCGATGGCAGGCACAGCGCCGCACATGACTATTGAGGAGAATTTAACAATGGCATTCAAGCGGGGCAAGCCTCGCGGCCTTAGCTGGGGAGCTACTGCGGCGAAACGCCGAATCTTTCGTGAGCAGCTTCATCGTCTCGGGATTAACCTGGAAAATCGGATGGGGGCAAAAGTGGGGTTATTGTCTGGTGGCGAGCGCCAGGCGTTAAGCTTGTTGATGGCTACCTTCACAAAACCGCAAATTTTGCTGTTGGATGAACATACGGCAGCATTAGATCCTGCACGTGCCGACTTGATTACTAGACTCACGGAAGAAATTGTGAGCCAGATGAATCTGACAACACTGATGGTTACGCACAATATGGAGCAAGCAATCCGGCTTGGCAACCGTCTGATTATGATGGATAAGGGCCGAATTATTCTCGATATCCCGCAAGAACGCAAGCGGGGCCTTACCGTCGGGGAATTGCTCGGGGAATTTGAACGGGTCAGCGGTCATCAATTGTCCGATGATCGTATTGTTCTAGGGTAATCGCTAATTGAACAGAATTCAGCCCCGCCGTTTAACACGGCGGGGCTGTTTTGTGCTGCGGAACTTCCCTGTTTATGTCGGGGGACCGGAACGCTCATTGCCGGAATTTCTGATGACGAACGCAAACGCTTCGTCATTCTTTCCGCTACAAAAAAACTTTCTGTCATATCCCTTCTCCTCCGACACATTTGGACGGGGTACTCCACTATTTGTTGCGCTTCCTTTCCCACTTTTTGTAGAACCGTCACCTTTCCATCGCTCAGCTGGTTGCAGGTAAACCCTTGCTGTGACTGGCTTTGCCAACCACCTGACAAGGCCTGAACAATGCATTTTATTTTGTCGGAAAAAACTTTGTACAAGCTGGCGGGTTCTGACAAACTTCTGAGAAGCATGCTCCTATAATTAGAAACACGATATCCTAAGAGAAATGGTGGTGCCTGATGATGGACAAGCATAACCTCATATTATTTCCCGAAGTGAAGCGGACGGGCTTCGTTCATACGGTAATGCGGAAGGGACTGGATTGGGCGGGAGCACGCCGAGTCGTGCAAATGGTAGCAGCCAAAAAATGGACGATCCTGATGATGACCATCGGGTTCCTCCTTGGACGAGCGACGATTCTGGAGACGTTGTCCCCTTTTGCAATTGCCTTCTTCGCCGTTGTTTACTTTATGCGCAAGGATGCTTACCGTTTGGTGGGCATTGCTATCATTGCTGGCAGCAGTCTTGCCCTGACCCCTGCCCCTGCCTGGATCGCCCTGGAACTCGTCGTATTCTTCCTGTTGGTAAAAGGACTGGAGGCTTATGAACGCGCAGAGCTATCCTATGCTCCCCTTCTCGTGTTTGTCTCGACCTTGTTGGTCCGTTTGTTTGCAACGGTAGTCGGCGATGCGCTTAATTGGTATGAGCTGATGATTATTGGGGTGGAGGCCGGTCTTGGCTTCGTACTGACGCTCGTTTTTGTACAGGCTATTCCGGTACTTACATTGACGAAAAAAACCTCATCGCTGAAAAATGAAGAAATTATTTGTCTAATGATATTGCTGGCCTCAGTGATGACTGGCGCAGTTGGATGGGTAGTATATGGCTTGTCTACCGAACATATCATGTCACGTTATTTGTTAATGCTGTTCGCACTGGTTGGCGGAGCGCCGCTCGGCGCGTCCGTTGGCGTCATTACTGGGCTAATTCTCAGCCTGGCGGATTTGCAATCCATCGTGCAGATGAGCCTGCTCGCTTTCGCCGGGCTGTTGGCCGGGTTGTTGCGGGAGGGTGGGAAATTCGCCGTTGCCTTCGGTATGCTGCTTGGCACATCGATTTTGTCAATCTACATCGGATCGTCCACCGATGTCATGGCGTCAACCTGGGAATCCGTAGCGGCGGCGGCGCTGTTCCTGCTGACACCGAAGAGTGTCTTCCGGACAATAGCCAGGTTTGTACCCGGTACAGTAGAGTATACGAAATCGCAGCACGAATATGCCAAAAGAGTTCGTGATGTGACTGCCCAACGTGTCACCCAATTTTCTGAAGTATTCCGCCAGTTGTCCAGAAGCTTTGCCCATCTCGGTGTACCTGTACAGGAGCAGCAGAAGAAGAAAGATCAGGAAATCGAGCATTTTATGAATACGGTCGGAGAGCGGACATGTGCAAGCTGCCACCGCAGAGGGGCTTGCTGGGACGGGAAGTTTTACAAAACCTATCAAGTGATGACGGAGATGATGCATTCGATTGAGGATGGACGGCGCCCTCATGCCAAGTCGCTGCCGCGGGAGTGGACGGCCCATTGTGTCAAGCCGCAGCAGGTGCTTACCGTTATGCAGCAGCAATATGAGCTGTACAAGCATGATCTGCACTACAAGAAGCAAATTCATGATTCGAGGCAGCTTGTTGCGGAACAGTTGTCTGGCGTCTCACAGGTGATGGAGGACCTGGCAAAAGAGATTAAACGGGAAGGACAGGAGCTTCACCTGCAGGAAGAGCAAATTCACGAAGCGCTTCAAGGGCTGGGCTTATCCATTCAGAGCGTTGATATTATTAATCTGGAGGAGGGAAATGTTGAGATTGAAATTTCACATACTTTTGGAAGGGGATTCGATGAATGCCGTAAAATAATTGCACCGCTGCTAAGTGACATTCTCGGCGAGCATATTGCGGTCAAGACCGAGCGTCATCCGGAGCAAAATAGCGGACCAGCATCCGTGTTGTTCGGTTCAGCCAAAGAATACGAAGTGGAAACCGGTATTGCAGGCGCGGCCAAAGGGGGAGACTTGCTGTCCGGGGACAGCTTTAGCACAGTGGAGCTTGGCAATGGGAAATTCGCGGTAGCGATCAGCGATGGAATGGGCAATGGGGAGCGTGCCCGTATGGAAAGCAGCACAGCGCTCACGATACTGCAGCAATTGCTGCAATCAGGGATGGATGAGAAGCTAGCGATCAAATCAGTTAATTCCGTGCTGCTGTTGCGCTCGTCCGATGAGGTGTTTGCGACGGTAGATGTGGCGCTGATCGACATGTACACGGCCAAAACAACCTTTATGAAAATCGGATCGACCCCCAGTTTTATTAAGCGGGGGAACGAGGTTATCGTTATTACGGCCAATAATTTGCCTGTCGGCATTTTGCAGGAAATCGATGTTGATCTCATCCGCATTCAGCTGCTGCCTGGCGATACCTTAATTATGATGACCGACGGCATCTTTGACGCTCCGGGACATGCTGTCAACAAGGAAATGTGGATGAAGCGGGTTATTCAGGAAATTGAACAAAGTGATCCGCAGGAAATTGCCGACCGTTTGCTTGAAAAGGTCATTCGGCAGCATGATGGACAGATTATTGATGATATGACGGTAGTCGTCGCGCGTGTGGACAAGCACCAGCCGGAATGGGCGACTTTCCGCTGGCCTGGCGTATCCAAGCTGGAGCGGCCGCGCACAGTAAGCTAACAACAGGTGTTAAATAATCGAACGGCTAATATGAATGAGTACATGCCATAAACCTCTGCATTCGCTTCGTCAGCGGATGCAGAGGTTTTTTGGGGAAACCAACCCCGCGGCCAGCTAATGTTCCCTATCCTATCATTCAATCGCAGCCCAATGTGCAGCATTGAAGACGCGGGCGGCTTGACTTTATGCGGTTAAATGCACTTTCTTTTGGCAATCATGATAGAGAGAGAAGATATATATATAAGATTCTATTCTATGTGCCAGGAGGAGAATATGCGATGAAACAAATTCTACTAATTACGGACGGATGCTCAAATGTTGGGGTAAGTCCAGTGGTGGCTGCCGCTCATGCGCAAGCGGAAGGGATTGTCGTGAATGTGATCGGAGTGCTCGATGACGGTGATATGGGTGAAGCGGGTGCGAGTGAAATTGCCGAGATTGCCACTGCAGGCGGCGGATTAAGCAGAATTGTCAACATGCGCGACCTTTCAGGCACGATGCAAATGATGACGCGCAAGACGGTGATGCATACGATTCAGAATGTCGTGCAGAAGGAATTAAAGCAAGTGTTCGCCGGCGCCTCCATTGAGGCGCTCCCCCCTGACAAGCGCCGCGAAGTCGTGCGTGTCATCGATGAGCTTGGGGAAACGTCGCAGCTTAGGGTTGCCATTCTGATTGACGTCAGCGCAAGCATGAAGCCTAAGATGAAGGCCGTTGAGGATGCAATTCAAGATCTGATGTTAAGCTTGCAGGCGCGCCAAGGAAAGAGCGAGATTTCTCTCTTCCACTTCCCCGGCACCAAGTTCGGTGATGATTGCACCAAAGACCTCGGCTGGACACAGACGCTGACTGGGGTGTCGGCTTTATTCGCCAAGATGAAGATGCAGGGAACGACGCCAACCGGCCCGGCGATTATGCAAGTTATTGATTTTTGCCGTCAGGACGATTATGGTAGAGGGAATAGAAACGAAACGGATGGGATGATAAGTGACAACGTCGTTTGATCCTGGCATTGCGCGGGGAACGGTCATAACAGGGAAGTGGAAGCGCCGGCGCTACCTGGTGGAGCGGATGCTCGGCGAAGGCGCGAATGGAAAAGTGTACCTGGTCGAACGAGACCGTGTTCGATATGCGCTTAAGGTCAGTGCCGATGTCGTTGATCTGCAATCGGAAATAAATGTGCTGCAGTCGCTTGCTGACCAGCGTACGAGCGAGGAGAGGTCGTTCCTTGTTGATGTCGATGACTACTGTCACCCCGAGGGCCGTGATTATCCGTTCTATGTTATGCGCTATGTGCGGGGAATAAAGATGAGTGAATATTTGGCCAAGCATGGCACGGACTGGTTCCCTCTCATCGGGTTCCATCTGCTGGGCCGGTTGGCAAGCCTGCATGAGGCGGGTTGGGTGTTTGGCGATTTGAAACCGGAAAATGTGCTGGTCGGGGACTACGGGAAGGCGCAGCTGGTGGATTTCGGAGGCGTGACAGAGCTTGGCAAAAGCGTGCGGCAATTCACCGAAATCTATGATCGCGGCTATTGGACGGCTGGTTCGCGAAGCGCGGATGCTCAATACGACATTTTCTCGTTCGCCGTGCTCATTATTCAACTGTTCGAGAGCAGAAGAATTGCCCAACTGACAGCAACGCTGCTCCCGCAAAATCGCGTTGCAGAGGAATTAATGAAAATTGCCAGGCAGAGCGCCCCTTTGCAGCCGCTTCAGAGCTGGCTCCGCAAGGCGTTGGGAGGCGGTTTCGTCAATGCGAGGGATGCTGCTGCATCGTGGCAGAAAACGCTGCGGCCTGTCGCTGCTCGAAGACGGCATCCGCCCTCGCCGCGCTGGATGAAGCGGATGTTTGTAATTTCGGCAATGATGCTTGCCACGACGGTCATCTGGTTCATCTGGACGAACCAGTAACGAATGACGACAATCAAGAGAGGTGCTGCGGTTTTGGATGAGCTTGTAAAGCGTGTTGCCCATATGGGCAGCCTTGAGCGTCTATGGAGACGCGGCGATACGATAGTAATAGCTTTATCCGGAGGGCCGGATTCCATAGCGCTGCTCCATATATTGCAGACCATAGCAGAGCAGGAGCAGGTATCGCTTGTGGCAGCGCATGCCAACCATGGTTTTCGGGAGGAATCTGCTCTGGAAGCGGTCGCCGCTGAAGGATTTTGCAGACAGTTACATATTCCGTTTGAATATTGTGAGCTTGATGTGCCAACCTATTTGAGGGAAAACCCCCAGAATAGCCAGCTTGCGGCAAGAGAGCTGCGGTATGCGTTTCTGCATCGGGTAGCCAGGCAGAGCGGTGCAAGCCGCATTGCGCTTGGACATCACCGGGATGATCAGGCGGAGACGGTGCTGATGCGGCTGCTGCGCGGAACAGGTTTGTCTGGCCTCTCAGGCATCCCGATCCGGCGTGTGGAAAAAAATGTGGAACTGATCCGTCCGCTGCTGCGTATTACCAAAGCGGAGCTTTTGGAATATTGCTCCCGTCACACGCTGCCTTATAGCGAGGATGCCAGCAACTTGCAGCGCTATTATTTACGAAACACGGTCCGTCTGGACGTGCTGCCCTACTTGGAGCAATTCAATCCCAATTTATCCCATTCTTTGGCGAGGCTGGCGGATATTGCCGGGACGGAGGATGATCTGCTGGACAAGCAAACCGCCGAGCTCTTCGAGCGGCATGTGCTGCGAACCGAAGCGGGGCTTTCCATGGAGCGAAAAGCGCTGCTGGACCTGCATATTGCTTTACAAAGGAGATTGATTAAACTAATATTAAATTATCTTGTTTTTGATAAGGCAGCGGTCTCATTCGATACTGTCGAACTGGTGAGGGAGGCTGCCGTGGATACGGCGAAGACGACATTGCAGGTCGATCTTGGGTCAGAAATTCAGTTTAATCGTGAATACAATACGTTAAAGTGGGGGCATCGGCTGCAAGCATCCGGCAATGAAGACTACCTCTATTCAATCGGCGCCGATACGGGCCGGCTTGTAGTGCGGGAAGCGGAAGCCGAGTTTGTAATCGACAGGATAGAGGCGGCAGAGGCGTCTGCCAAGCCTGACAACCGTTATGAAGCCTGGTTTGATATGCAGCAGTTGTGTTATCCTCTTATTATCAGAAACCGTCGTCCTGGCGACCGAATGGCGCTGTTAGGATTAAACGGAACCAAAAAAGTGCAAGATATGTTCGTCGACGAAAAAGTCCCTTCATCTCTGCGCGGCCGATGGCCGATTGTATCTGATGCGCAAGAAAGGCTCTTGTGGATTCCCGGCTTGCGAAGATCCGCTCATGCGGTCCCGGGTGCGAACGCTGCGGCAATGCTGCGCATAAGAATGAAACAGGCGAAGGAGACGGGGAGCTTAACAAGCGAATAGGGCGGTACAATCCCTCGTCAGCTTGAAGTACAAGAGTTTATAAGTTTATCGTATAAACAAGCTGTATTTTCTCACGCGATAATGAACGTTCAATCGTCCAATGGGGACGATTCGGTTACGCTTGGTGAATGGAAGCACTTATACAATCATAATAATAAGTTATAATTATTTGGGAGGTCCCTGTATTGCTGAATGATATTCAAGAGGTGCTGTACGATGCAGATCAAATCCAGCAGAAAATAAAAGAATTGGCCGAGGGAGTCAGCCGCGACTTTGAGGGGCGGAATCCGCTCGTTATTTGTGTCTTAAAGGGCGCGTTTATATTTATGGCCGATTTGGTTAAGAACATAAGTATTCCTCTTGAGCTTGATTTTATGGCAGTATCGAGCTATGGCCAGTCGACCAGGTCGTCAGGTGTCGTTAGAATTATTAAAGACCTTGATTTGCCTGTCGAGGGCAGAGAAGTTGTTATTGTAGAGGACATTATTGACAGTGGACTTACGCTCAGCTATTTGATAGATGTACTGGAGCGGAGAAATGCCAAACAGGTGTCCGTCGTTGCGCTGTTCGACAAGCCGGCGCGCCGTACAGTTGAATTGGAAGCCGACTACACCGGATTTGTGCTGCCGGATGAGTTTGTCGTTGGATACGGCTTGGATTATGCGGAGAAATACCGCAATCTTCCATTTGTTGGGGTGCTGAAGCCTGAAATTTATACGAAATAGTGACGGCTGTGCGAGAGGTATTGTCCATGCATGTGAATCCCCCTGGTGTTCTATTGTGGTGGAAAGACATGCTATGGTAAAATATTTAAAGCGCCTTGAGAGGAGGTAGGGGATGAACCGGATCATCCGTAATACTGGATTTTATTTGCTCATCTTTTTGGTGACCGTCGGGATCGTGCAAGTGATAAGCAGGTCCAACGATACCACCGTTGAGTTGCGATATGATCAACTTATGCAACAGGTGTCAGACAATAACATTGAAAAGTTGACATTGCAGCAAGAAGGCTACACATACTATGTCACCGGCACATTCAGAACCAAGCCTGATGGAATGGATTCGAACGATTTCTTCTCACGAGTCAATGTGGAGGAATATACGGTCAAAGTCATTACGGATGCTTCGCTGCAAAACAATTTCGATCTGGGTTTTAATCCGACGAAAAGCCCGAGTTTCTGGCTTACATTCTTTACCTCGATCATCCCGTTTGTGATTATTTTTATTTTGTTCTTCTTCCTGATCAATCAAGCACAAGGCGGCGGCGGCAAAGTCATGAACTTCGGCAAAAGCCGCGCAAGGTTGTACAATGAAGAGAAGAAGCGCGTTACCTTTGAGGATGTCGCGGGGGCAGATGAAGAGAAACAGGAACTTGTAGAGGTCGTTGAGTTTTTGAAGGACCCGCGCAAATTTGCAGCAGTTGGAGCACGCATACCGAAAGGCGTGCTGCTTGTAGGACCTCCGGGTACCGGTAAAACCTTGTTGGCACGTGCTGTTGCCGGCGAGGCTGGAGTACCATTCTTCAGTATATCCGGTTCGGATTTTGTTGAGATGTTCGTTGGGGTCGGGGCGTCAAGGGTCAGAGACTTGTTTGAAAACGCCAAGAAGAACGCTCCCTGCATTATCTTTATCGATGAGATCGATGCGGTCGGACGTCAGCGTGGAGCCGGCCTTGGCGGCGGCCACGATGAGCGTGAGCAGACGCTTAACCAATTGCTCGTTGAGATGGATGGATTCGGTGCCAATGAAGGCATCATTATCGTCGCCGCAACGAACCGTCCTGATATTTTGGACCCTGCGCTTTTGCGTCCGGGACGTTTTGACCGTCAGATTACAGTTGACCGCCCTGACGTTAAAGGCCGTGAAGCGGTGCTCGGCGTACATGCGCGCAACAAGCCGCTGGCCAAAGATGTTCGGATGGATGTCATTGCCAAGCGGACAACCGGCTTTACAGGCGCCGATTTGGAAAACTTGTTGAACGAAGCGGCCTTGCTTGCTGCGCGTCGCAACAAGAAGGAAATCGGAATGAACGATGTTGATGAAGCCATCGACCGCGTTATCGTCGGTACTGAGAAGAAGAGCCGGGTCATCAGCGATCGCGAGAAGCGAATTGTTGCTTATCACGAGGCAGGACATACGATTATCGGGTTTTTCCTGGAACATGCCGATATGGTCCACAAGGTAACGATTATCCCGCGCGGACGCGCAGGCGGATACGTCATCATGCTTCCGAAGGAAGACCGCATGCTCGTTACCAAGCAGGAATTGCTTGATAAAGTGACTGGTTTGCTGGGCGGACGTGTAGCCGAAGAACTGTTTATCGGTGAAATTGGCACAGGCGCTTACAGTGACTTCAAGCAAGCGACAAGCATTGTGCGCAGCATGGTGATGGAGTACGGGATGAGCGATAAGCTTGGACCGATGCAATTCGGCAGCACACAGCAAGGATCGGTTTTCCTTGGCAGAGACATTGGACATGAACAGAACTACTCGGATGCCATTGCTTACGAGATCGATCAGGAGATGCAGAGCATGGTGATGGATTGTTACACCCGTGCGAAAGATCTGCTGAAAGAGAAAAGCAAGGAAGTGCATTTGATTGCGCAAACGCTGCTTGAGAGAGAAACGCTGGAGATGGACCAGATCAAGAGTCTGATCGAAACCGGCATTATTCCAGAGAGCGTGGTCGTGAGCGAAGGTACGGCTGGTGAGGAGCCCAAAGCTGAGCCGGTGATTGATACAATTGGCGATGTTAAAGTTCGTATCCAGAAGCGTGAACCGGGTAAAGAGCCTTTGCAAGGTGAAGGCATTCAGGAAAAACGACCGGTTGACAACAATGATGATGAAGGCAATAACAAAGCATAATATGATTGAAGCATTCACAGACGCCGCCCGTAACTATGGGCGGCGTTTTCTCTTATCGCGGCAGATGGACGGAATTACCCGCTGATCGGGCTTGCAGACGGTTCAATGCGTTCTTAACTCGCTGAAGCGGGTCAGAGCGCGGTTTAAATGGGAAGGGCTTTTATTGACAGTAAACGTATCGTTGTGTAAATTAGTTGTTAACTATAATGATTTGTCCGGCTTTGGCCACACTAAGGGGGGAGAGCAGGCGGCTATTTCAAGCCCGTGCCTCTCAAAGTTCAGCAGTAAGCCTGCCGATCGACATATAAGGAGAGGATCACCTGTGGAAGCATTGGCATTGGAGCGCAAAGAGCAGCAAAATCGTGAGCTGCGGGAGCGATTGATGCAGCTCAAGAAGGAACGAAATGCCATTATTTTAGCTCATTATTATCAAAGAGATGAAATACAGGAAGTTGCTGATTTTCGTGGAGATTCGTTCTTGCTAGCCCAAAAAGCAGCATCAACGGATGCGGAAACGATTGTTTTTTGCGGTGTTCATTTTATGGGAGAAAGTGCGAAAATATTGGCTCCGAACAAAACGGTTATTATTCCGGATGAGCGCGCAGGTTGCCCGATGGCAGATATGGTTAATGTGGATGGTCTACGCAAGCTGAAAGCGCAGCATCCGAATGCCAAAGTCGTCACTTATATTAATTCCTCTGCAGAGATTAAAGCGGAAACGGATATTTGCTGTACATCGGCTAATGCAGTCAAGGTGGTCAACTCTGTTGATTCCGACGAAATCATCTGGGTACCGGATAAAAATCTGGGACACTACGTCCAGCAGAAGACGGACAAGAAGATGATAATATGGGAAGGCTACTGCAATACCCATGACATGCTTACGGTTAAAGACGTGGAAGAAATGAAGGCGAAATATCCGAATGCGGAATTTGTTGTTCACCCGGAGTGCCGCCCTGAAGTTGTGGAACTTGGCGATTTTGTCGGCAGTACAACGGCCATCATCAAATACTGCAAAGAATCGCCGAACAAAGAATTTATCGTTGGAACAGAAGACGGTACAGGATATCAGCTTCGTATGGACAGTCCGGACAAAACCTTTCATTTCGCAACCAAATACTTGGTATGTCCGAACATGAAAGTCAACAACTTGAAAAAACTTGTTAAATGTCTGGAAACAATGCAGCCGCAAATTTATGTACCGCCGCATGTTGCTGATCAGGCCCGTTTGTCGTTGGAGCGGATGCTGGAAGTGAAATAAGCTCGCTCTTGATTAATACTGTAATGGGCTGCTCGACGTCGAACATGCGGGCCGCCGCATAATTTGGGGGAAACAATTGTCATGATACCTCGTTATCTGGTTGATTTCGATATAAACACATTGCCTGTTGTAGTAAAGGATGTTATTGTCATCGGGGCCGGCATAGCCGGCCTTTTTACAGCGATCAAAGCAAGTGACAACAACGCTGTACTGATGATTACCAAGAAATCATTAATGGACAGCAATACCCGTTATGCGCAAGGCGGCATAGCCGCTGTTATTTCAGCCGATGATTCCCCGGCTTATCACAGGCAGGATACATTGATTGCCGGAGCAGGATTGTGCAAGCATGAAGCAGTTGATGTGCTTGTGCATGAAGGTCCAAGCGGAGTAAGTGATTTGGTTCACATGGGGACACAGTTTGACCAGGAAGACGGAGAGTATGCTTTGACGAAAGAAGGCGCGCACAGCCAACGGCGAATTTTGCATGCCAATGGAGATGCAACCGGGTATGAAATTGTCCGTGCGCTTTCAGAGAAAGCCATATCCCATTCAGGCATTGAAGTGTGGGATGATCATTTTGTCATAGATCTGTTAATTGAAGATGGTATTTGCTGTGGTGCGCTGGTACAGAAGCAGGATGGCCAGCGTCTTGTTGTCCGTGGAAAGGCGATCGTACTATGTACAGGCGGCGCAGGACAATTGTATCGTTATACGACCAACCCTGACGTAGCGACAGGCGATGGAATCGCGATGGCATATCGGGCGGGCGCTTTGGTGCAAGATGTGGAGTTCGTCCAATTCCACCCGACATCGCTTTGCTATCCGGGAGCGCCTCGGTTTCTCATCTCAGAGGCTGTACGGGGAGAAGGAGCTGTGCTGCGTAATATTAAAGGTGAGCGCTTTATGGAGCGTTACCATGAACAGCTCGAACTTGCCCCGCGCGATGTTGTGGCCAGGGCGATCGTCAGCGAGATGGAAGCGACGAATTCCACCTTTGTTTTTATCGATGTAACACATGAATCCGCGGAAATGGTCAAGCACCGCTTCCCGAATATTTATGAGTTCTGCTTGAATTACGGATTGGATATGACAACGGACTGGATACCGGTAGCTCCAGCCGCGCATTATATGATGGGCGGAGTGAAAACGGACTTAAACGGGGAAACGAATATCAAAGGCTTGTTTGCTTGCGGGGAAGTATCTTCGACTGGCGTACACGGCGCCAATCGTCTGGCAAGCAATTCATTATCTGAAGCGATTGTATATGGCCGACGCATTGTTGACCGTATCAATGAGATGGAGCATTTTCCGGAGCTTCACCTGCAAACAAAAGGCGAGCAGGACAATGATATGAAGCGAAGTGTCACACCGATCCAGGCTGTTGTTGAAAAACGGCTTAAATTACAGAAGATTATGGTTCGCTACGCCGGATTGCGTCGAGATGCCAACGGGTTAATGAAAGGCATCGAAGAATTGAAGCGCCAGCTCTCCATTTACCAGACTGTATTGACGAAACGTGAAGAGTTTGAATTCGCCAATTTGCTTACTTGCGCCTTGCTGACCGCACAGGCCGCGCTGGAACGCGAGGAAAGCCGTGGCGCGCATTATCGAGAGGACTTCCCTGAGCGCGACGATCTGGTATGGCGCAAGCATACCGTGCTGCACAGAGAATATGGAGTAACAGAGGAGCGTATACGCGATGTTTGAATTGGATGGCTACAATGAACAATTAAGAAAACAAATCCGGGACTGGCTGGCAGAGGACATTGGAGCAGGCGATATTACGACAAGCTCAACCACTCCGCCCAACCAGCTTTCCACCGCAATTATCCATGTCAAGGAAAGCGGCATTATCGCTGGCCTCCCTATTGCGCGGCTTGTATTCGAAATTGTTGATCCGACGCTTGCTTTCCATGCCCTGGTGCAGGACGGCATGTTCGCCCCGGCAGGTACAGTATTGGCGGAAGTGAAGGGAAGCGCCCATAGCTTGCTTATTGGCGAGCGGCTTGCGCTTAATCTGCTTCAGCGTTTATCCGGCATTGCCACTAAAACGCACACCTACGTGCAGCGGCTTGAAGGGCGAAATGTACGCTTGACGGATACCCGGAAGACGACGCCGGGCCATCGGATGCTGGAGAAGTATGCTGTACGGGTAGGTGGAGGCTACAACCACCGCTACGGATTATATGATGCGGTCATGATCAAGGATAACCATATTAAAGCTGCAGGCGGCATTCAGCTTGCCATCGAAGCTTCGCGCGCGCGTATTCCCCACACGATGAAAATTGAAGTGGAGACGGAATCGCTGGCGCAGGTCGAGGAAGCACTCCAGGCTGGGGCGGACATCATTATGCTCGACAATATGGATACCGTGATGATGACAGAGGCGGTTAAGCTGATTCGCGGGCGGTCTCCTCATGTCACCATTGAAGCTTCGGGCGGAGTGCGGCTGGATACCTTGCAATCGATTGCCGATTGCGGCATCGATGTTATTTCGGTGGGGGCGCTTACCTATTCATTCGAAGCGCTGGATATCAGTCTGGATCTGGACAGTAAGAAAAAGGGGGAGGACCTGTCTTGATTCTGGTTATTGATGTCGGCAACACGAATATTGTACTTGGCATTTACCAAGGCAAGGAACTGCTTCATCACTGGCGGCTGGGCACCAATCGCTCGGCAACGGTTGATGAGTATGGCATTATGATTCACAATTTATTTCAAATGGCAGGGTTGGGAATGAAGCGGATCGATGGCGTTATTATTTCGTCTGTTGTGCCTCCCCTCATTCCCATTCTCGAACGTCTGTCCAAAAGATATATTCATAAAACGCCTTTAATCGTCGGTCCTGGCACGAAGACCGGTCTTAACATTCGTTATGAAAATCCCCGTGAAGTGGGCGCGGACCGCATTGTCAATTCCATTGCCGGAATTGAGAAGTACGGCACCCCGCTTATTGTCGTCGATTTCGGTACAGCAACGACCGTTGATTATATTGATGAAGCGGGCAACTACTTGGGGGGCGCAATTATGCCCGGCATTGGCATTTCCACAGAAGCTTTGTATCAGCGGGCTGCCAAGCTTCCCCGCATTGAGCTTGCCAAACCGCGAAGTGTAATCGGCCGCAACCCGACAACCTCGATGCAAGCAGGTATTATTTTCGGCAATGCCAGTCAAGTCGATGGGATCGTAAGACGTATTTATAAGGAATTCGGGACGAAGCCGCGGGTAATCGCCACAGGTGGACTGGCTAATCTAATTGCCAGCGAATCTGAAACTATTGAACTGGTTGATTCGTTACTTACTTTAGAAGGACTGCGAATAATATATGAACGCAATGAAGGGTGAAGGAGGCGGTACAGAAATGGATACGACGAAGGATCATTTGGTTCGCGGTACAGCGTGGAACGGCCGCTTGCGCGTATTTGCAGTGCGGACAACCGCATTGACTGAAGAACTGCGGACTCGTCATCAGACGCTGCCGACAGCGACAGCGGCATTTGGCAGGACGGCAGCAGCGGGCGCAATGATGGGCGCGATGCTCAAAGGGAATGAAAAATTGACGATCCAGGTCAGAGGAGACGGACCAATCGGCCAGATCGTCATTGACGCAAATGCGAATGGCGAAGTGCGTGGCTATGTAGAGAACGCGCAGGTGCATCTGCCGAGCAATCAATACGGCAAGCTTGACGTTGCGGGCGCTGTGGGACGCAGCGGTCACATTCACATTATTAAGGATCTTGGAATGAAGGAGCCTTACCGGGGGAGCATTCCGATTATTTCAGGAGAATTGGGCGAGGATTTCACCTATTATTTTGCCACTTCAGAACAAACGCCATCAGCTGTAGGACTGGGTGTATTGGTTGATACCGACGGCTCTGTGATACAAGCCGGCGGTTTTATCGTTCAACTGCTGCCAGGATTACAGGATGAAGATATTACCCGTCTGGAGCATGCGCTTGCTGCAATGCCTCCAGTTACTGCATTGTTGGATCAGGGGGAATCTCCGGAGGAACTGCTTCGTTTTGTCGTTGGCGACGATTTGCAGGTGCATGAAACGACGCCGATCGGATTTGCGTGCCACTGTTCTGATGAGCGGATAGAGAAAACGTTAATTAGTATGGGTGAAGCTGAACTGACGAAAATTATTGCAGAGGATGGGCAAGCGCAAGTCGAGTGCCACTTCTGCAATGAGCGTTATTTATTTGACCGTGCCATGCTCGAGCAATTGCTGGATCAAGCCAAACTGAACAGTGCGAACTGAGCGGGGAAGCCAAGATGAACAGAAACAAACTATTGAAAGGACTGATTTATCTTCAAGCCATTTGCATGATTATTCTGACGGGTGTAGTGGTGGTGAAAGTCATTCCTTTTGACGGGGCTAACAAGCCCGATCCAGGCATGCCGATGGGAATTGAAAATGGCGATGGCGGGAGTGAACCCGCTAAGGGCGGCAAACAGGGGCTCAACAGCACGCTGTTAGCGGCAACGGTAGGTTCAAGTCAGATAACGGAGCAGCAGCTGCAGACTAAGCTAAACGGGCAATATCGGGATCAGGTTCTTCATGTGCTGATGACCCGTCTTGCTGTGGAGTTGGAAGCGACTGCGCAACATCTAAGTATATCTCCGGAAGAAATTGAAGATGAGCTGCTGCGTGTGATGGAAGGATATGAGGATAGCTCAGCCTATTATCGAGCGATGCGGGAACAGCTTGGACTGTCTGAAGCTGAGGTTAGAGCAGATACTGAATATCGTTTGCTGCTTGAGAAAATCGCGATCTGGAACATTGCTGTTACAGAGGATGAGATTCAAGGCTATATAGACAGCCATTCCGAACAGTTCGAGCCCCGAACACAGCTTAGACTCTCCTGGATTTTGACCGAATCATGGGAGTTGGCCAATCGCGCTTTGAGTGAGCTTTCTGATGGCAGATCGTTCTATGACACGGCAGTGAAGTATTCAATCGATGACTTTACCGCGGAGAGCGGCGGAGATCTGGGACTGATTGAAGCGGATGACCCGTTTGTTGACGCCGAGGTGTTGGATAAAGCTGAGGAATTGACGGTTGGGGATATTTTCGGCCCGCTGCGAACGGAAAGCGGTTATGCAGTTATTCAACTGAATGAGCGTCGGGTGTCTTCACATCTCAGTCAAGCCAAGCTCCATGAGAGGGTCCGCAAGCATCTGGCGCTATCTTCTGCCAAGCCCCTCTATGAAGTGGAGCAGGATTTGCTAAATAAATATAATGCCACCATTTATCCCTAAATTCTGTCTCATCTATTGACAATTGGGCGTATGGATTGTTAATATGGAGACGGGCTAAACCAACTGAAATAGTCGGAAATGAGGAGGCCATTCGAAGCATGGCAAAAATTGTACAGAATGTAACCGAGTTAATTGGCGACACGCCGCTTGTCCGTTTAAACCGTATCGTTCCTGAAGGCAGTGCGGAAATTTATGTGAAACTGGAGTACCAAAATCCGGGTTCAAGCGTTAAAGACCGTATCGCAATTAGTATGATCGAAGTGGCAGAACAAGAAGGGCTTATCAAACCTGGCGATACAATCGTTGAACCAACCAGTGGAAATACAGGAATCGGGCTGGCTCTGGTCGCGGCTGCCAAAGGTTACCGCGCCATTCTGGTTATGCCGGAAACGATGAGTATTGAGCGCCGCAATCTGCTCCGCGCTTATGGTGCTGAAATCGTATTGACTCCGGGCTCTGAAGGCATGAACGGTTCTGTTCGCAAAGCCGAGGAGATTCAACAAGAGAATCCGTCGTACTTTATGCCGCAACAATTCAAAAACCTTGCTAATGTTAAAATTCACCGTGAGACAACAGGTCCGGAAATCGTCGAAGCGATCAATTCTCTTGATGGCAAATTAGACGCGTTTGTTGCTGGTATTGGAACAGGCGGAACAATTACTGGTGCTGGTGAAGTGTTGAAGAAGAATTTCCCTGAAATTAAAAACTATGCGGTTGAGCCGGCGGGATCACCATTGCTGTCTGGCGGCAAACCAGGTCCTCATAAAATTCAAGGCATTGGAGCTAACTTTGTTCCAGATATCCTGAATCGTGAAATATATGATGAAATTATTACCGTTGAAAATGAGGAAGCATTCGAGTATGCCCGTCGCGTAGCGAAGGAAGAAGGCATTCTGGTTGGTATTTCCTCAGGCGCAGCGATTTATGCAGCGCTGAAAGTAGCCAAAGAATTGGGAGCAGGCAAGCGTGTTATTGCCATTGTTCCAAGTAATGGCGAGCGCTACCTGAGCACACCGCTGTTCAATTTCGAAAATTAAGCATTGTTTAGTGCCCTCCCGGAGTAAAATCCGCGGGGGGTTCTTTTCTTTTGGCGGACGTTTGTTTAGAATGTAGTAAAGAATTATTGCCTGTATCCAGGCAGGGAGGGCTGAGTGTGGGAATCACTCCTTATGAGCAGTGGCAAAGATGGCATAAGACAGGGGTATATACCACCATGCCGTTACTTAGTAAACAACCGCTCGGCTTGTCTGACAACCGAATCGCTGTGTGGACGGGAGCGTGGGAACATGCCTTTCCCCATGCCATCATTCTGGAGAGCGGCAAGCAGGGCAGATACACTTATTTAGGGCTTCGTCCTACTTCGGTCATTCGTGGCAAAGGACTCGAGGCTGTAGTGTCGGATGATGCCGCCAGCCTGGGCAGGCAGCAGCAGATGAGCGGGAAGCCGCTGGAAGTCGTGAGACGCTGGATGGAGCCTTACAAAGCGCCGCGCTTGCCTGACGGGCCGAAATGGACAGGGGGCTGCGCAGGCTTTTGGGGCTATGATGTAGCGCGCTACATTGAGCAGCTGCCGCAGCTGGCAGAGGATGATCTGGGGTTGCCGGATTACTTGTTCATGCGATTCGATGAACTATGGATCATTGATCATCAAGAGGGAGAACTGTACTGCGCCGTCTCACGGCATGTGGATGCGACTACGGGTGAAGAGGAGCTGCACAGTCTGTACGAGAGCGCGGTTGCCCAGGCCGAGCAAATGACCGATCTATGGAGCCGTCTGGTGGAGGAGGATGCCAGCGAAGCTTCGATTGCGAGTCAGCGGCGCAGACAGGATCTGCTTGAGGGCGGCCGTCTGGATATTGATATCGAGGCGCTGGATGGGGTTTCCTCGCCATTCTCCAAACACGAATTCATGGCGGCAGTACGTCGTATTCAGAGCTATATTGCCGCCGGCGATCTGTTTCAGGCTAACTTGTCGCTCCGGCAAACCCGAGAGCTGGCATCAAGCCCGGAGGAAGTGTATGAATGGCTGAGACTTGTCAATCCTTCCCCTTACATGGGATTTCTGCGCTGCCCGGATTTCCAACTGGTGTCCGGCTCTCCGGAATTGCTGGTTGAATTGCAGGATGGCCGCTTGAGCGGGCGCCCGATTGCTGGCACCAGACGCCGGGGCAGAACGGATGAAGAGGAACAGCGCATGATTAAGGAGCTTCAAACGAACGAGAAGGAACGGGCCGAGCATATTATGCTCGTTGACTTGGAACGCAATGATCTCGGAAGGATTTCCTCTTATGGCTCAGTGCACGTGAAGGAATTAATGGTCATTGAATATTATTCCCATGTCATGCATCTTGTTTCCCAGGTGGAGGGGCGTCTGGCCGAGGGTAAGGACGCTTATGATGTCATCGCCGCCAAATTCCCAGGAGGAACGATAACAGGCGCGCCGAAAATCAGGACGATGGAAATCATCGAAGAACTGGAGCCCGTACGCAGAGGACCTTATACGGGGTCGCTTGGCTTTATTGATTATAATGGTGATATGGAGTTTAATATTATCATCCGTACGATGGCGATCAAGGAAGGCAAGGTTCATATTCAGGCTGGCGCAGGCATTGTGATCGATTCCGATCCGGAACGGGAATACTATGAGTCGCTAAGCAAAGCGAAGGCGCTCTGGAAGGCGATACAATACAGCGAGCAAATTGCGCAGGAAACCATTATTTTATAACTGCCTGAGGGGGAGTTGCTGATGATTCTGGTCATCGATAATTACGATTCATTTACTTACAACCTGGTGCAATATTTGGGAGAGCTGGAACAGGAAATTGTTGTGAAGCGCAATGACGAAATCGATCTGGAGGGCATTGCGCAGTTGGCGCCTGACCATATTCTGATTTCGCCTGGACCTTGCACACCGAATGAGGCGGGAGTAAGCCTGGCATTAATCGAACGGTTCAAGGGTGAAATACCGATTTTTGGCGTATGTTTGGGGCATCAAGCGATTGGACAAGCTTTTGGCGGTGATGTTGTGCGCGCTGAGAAGCTGATGCATGGGAAGACTTCAGACATCATTCATGATGGACGGACAATCTTCGCCGACATTCCTTCACCTTATACGGCAACACGCTACCACTCGTTGATTGTAAAACGTGAAACCTTGCCTGACTGCCTGGAGATTAGCGCTGAAACAGCGGAGGGCGAAATTATGGGACTTCGCCACAAACAGTATTTAATTGAGGGCGTGCAGTTCCATCCCGAATCAATTATTACGGAGCATGGATTAACGCTGCTGCGGAATTTCCTTGGCATGCGGACCCGTGAAGCACAAGCGCAATGAAGATCGGGTACAATGGTTCTGTTATTGAAGCGGGCAATGCCGTGATTTCAGTTTATGATCACGGCTTTTTGTACGGAATCGGGTTATTCGAGACATTTCGAACGTATGAAGGCGGACAGCCTTTTCTATTGGAGCGTCATCTCGCAAGAATGATGGAGGGATGCCGCGAGTTAGGCATTCACTGTCCACAGCTTGCCGACCAAGCGGCCATCAGGCAATGGCTCGCCATGTTGATGGAAGCTAACGAACTTGCGGAGGCTTACGTTCGCCTGACAGTGACTGCAGGAATTGGCGAGCTTGGTCTGCCTCCCGCTGATTACGAGCAGCCTAACATGGTCATGATGGTTAAGAAGCTGCCTGCAGTCAATGAGCAGCTGTATGCCAATGGCAAAGAACTTCGGAGGCTCGCAGCGGTAAGGAACAGCCCGGAGGGCGCTGTGCGCAGAAAGTCACTGCATTATATGAACAATATTATCGCCAAGCGCGAGCTTGTCGCAAGCGGGGCAGCTCCCGGATCAGAAGGTCTGATGCTGACTCGTGAAGGCTGGCTTGCCGAAGGCATTGTCAGCAATCTCTTTTTTGTCCGTGAGGGTCGTCTCTACACCCCTTCGATTGACACAGGAATTTTGCCGGGAATTACAAGGGAACGGGTAATGGAACTGGCCCGTGAAATCGGATATTCGGTCGAGGAGGGTCACTATACGTGGCAGGAGCTTCTGCAAGCGGATGAATTATGGTTAACGAACTCCATTCAAGAACTGGTGCCGGTGACAAGGCTGTCGGAAGAAAGCGGGGCTGTGCACGTTGTTGGACATGGGACTGCTGGTGAAGTAACGCTTCGTTTATTGCATGCTTACCGCAAGGAAACTTCCCGCAGGCAGCAATAAGTTATTGAAGGAGGCGGAGAGATATGAAGGCGATTATAAAAAGCAGAGATTACGAGCTTAATCGCGGCTTGCAGCTGCACTTAGGTCAGCGAACGCTCGTGATGGGCATCTTGAACGTAACGCCAGATTCCTTCTCGGATGGAGGGCGATACGATGCTGTAGAACGGGCAGTCGCGCATGCTAAGTCAATGGTAGAACAAGGGGCCGATATCATCGATGTTGGCGGTGAATCGACCCGTCCCGGCAGCAGTCCTGTAGAGCAAGACGAGGAATTGCGCCGTGTTGTTCCGGCGATTGCGGCGCTTCGGGAGGCGCTGCCCGAAGTGCCTATTTCTATTGATACATACAAAGCGGAGACAGCGCGGCAGGCGCTAGTCGCAGGTGCGCATATTATCAATGACGTATGGGGGCTGAAAGCAGATCCGCGCATGGCTGATGCTGCCGCGGAATTCGCCTGCCCAGTGGTGCTCACCCACAATCGGCATGATCGTGATTATACAGATTTCACTAAGGACGTTATCGCTGATTTGCAGAGTAGTATTGAAATCGCGAAGCGAGCGGGAGTGGCAGAACGAAATATTTGGCTGGACCCCGGGATCGGATTTGCCAAAAACGGTGAGGAAAACGTGGAATTGCTTGGCCGGCTTGGCGAATTAAGCGTGCTGGGCTATCCTCTTCTGCTCGGCACTTCGCGAAAGCTGTTTATTCGCCAGACGCTTGATTTGCCGGTGGATGATATTGTTGAAGGTACAGCGGCTACGGTGGCGCTTGGAATCGCAGAGGGCTGCCAAATTATTCGTGTACATGATATTAAGCAGATGAAGCGGGTAGCCAAGATGACGGATGCCATTGTATATCGTCAGGCGGTAATTTTGATTGAATAAGGGGGAGAGCGTCATGGATCGCATGATACTGAAAGGAATGAAATTTTTCGGGTATCACGGGGTTTTTCCGGAGGAGAATAAGCTTGGTCAGCAGTATTATGTTGACCTGGAGTTGGCGATTGATCTAACGAAAGCATCCCAAACCGATGAACTTGATCATACGATCAACTATGCTGAACTGCATGCGTTGACCAAGAAAATTGTGGGGGGTAAGCCGGTTAAGCTTATTGAAGCTTTAGCAGGAAATATTGCATCTCAACTATTGGACACTTATACTATGATAAACGAAGTGACGGTCCGTGTGACCAAACCGCACCCGCCGTTTGAAATTTATTTTGAAGGTGTCGTAGTCGAACTTCGCAGAAAGCGGGATGTTCATGGACAAATCGTTCCCTGCTGGGAATAACCAACACAATATAGCAGCAGAACGAGCTGCATACATTGCACTTGGCTCTAATCTGGGTGATCGCCAAGGCTTGCTGGAACAAGCGCTGCAGCGGCTTGATGCTCATCCGTTGATTCATATTGGGCAAGTCTCTTCTTTATATGAGACAGAGCCTGTAGGCTATATGGATCAGCCGTCGTTTCTTAATATGGCGGCTGCTCTCCGAACAGAGCTGCCTGCATTGGAGCTGCTGGACGTAATGCTGCAAGTGGAGAATGAACTGGGGAGAGTACGAGAGATCCCCAATGGTCCGCGCACGATCGATTTGGATTTGCTTTACTATGAAGGGGTGACGTTGGAAACGGAGCGTCTGACCCTCCCCCATCCCCGGATGCTTGAACGAGCGTTTGTACTCGTTCCGCTGTGTGAACTGCTCCGCGAAGCGGCGGCGAGTGATCAGCCGTTCTTGCGGCTTGTGGAGCGCACGGGTGCGCAATTGTCAGGAAAGGAAGGCGTATTACTATGGAATACGATCAATTGGCGCAGCGTCTCCGCGCCTTCCGGAAGTTAAAGGGCTACACGCAGCAAGAACTCGCCGAGCGCCTGGGAGTTTCCGTTGCTGTGCTTGGATCACTTGAGCGCGGCACACGGAAGCCGGAGGCCAAGCTTCTGGAGCGGATTGCTGAAAATCTCAACATTAGTTACCAGGAATTGACTGGTGACTATAAAGTTTGATCAGATCGCTTCCCTTATGAAGGGATGATCGAAAAGGAAGGAATGCAATGTTGAAGATTGGGTCTATTGAAATGAAGAACAATGTTGTGCTTGCGCCGATGGCAGGCGTGTGCAACCCGGCTTTTCGGCTGATTGCCAAAGAATTCGGATGCGGACTGGTTTGCGCCGAGATGGTGAGCGATAAAGCGATTCTTCATGGCAACAAGCGCACGATGGAAATGCTGTTCGTTGATGAGCGGGAAAAACCACTGAGCTTGCAAATTGTTGGCGGAGACCGCGAGTCGCTTGTTGAAGCGGCCAAAGTCGTCGATCAGCAAACCAATGCGGATATTATTGATATTAACATGGGCTGTCCCGTGCCTAAAGTGACCAAGTGCGATGCAGGTGCCCGCTGGCTGCTTGATCCGAACAAGATTTATGAAATGGTGTCTGCAGTAGTTGAGGCGGTAGATAAGCCGGTTACTGTCAAAATGCGCATCGGCTGGGACGACGAGCATGTCTATGCGGTAGAAAACGCCCTCGCTGTTGAGCGCGCCGGCGGGAAGGCCGTCAGTGTGCATGGCCGGACAAGGGAGCAGCTGTATACCGGTGTCGCGAATTGGGACATTATTAGAGATGTGAAGCAAGCGGTGGCGATCCCTGTCATTGGAAACGGGGATGTGTTTTCACCTGAGGATGCCAAGCGGCTGCTTGATCATACTGGCTGTGACGGCGTAATGATTGGCCGCGGAGCGCTCGGCAACCCCTGGATGCTGTACCGTACGGTGGAATACTTGAAGAATGGTGAACTGCTGCCTGATCCGGCTCCAGGCGAGAAAATGAGAATTGCAATTTTGCATATGGATCGGTTGTGCGCGTTGAAAGGCGAATCTGTAGCAGTACGGGAAATGCGCAAGCATTTGGCCTGGTATCTGAAAGGCTTGCCTGGCGCTGCGCGCATTAAGGATTCCATTATGGAAGAGACGAGCCGGAACAATATGGTTGAAATTCTTGAGCAGTATATTTCATCGCTGCCTGAAATTCCGCTCTTGGTTGATACAGAGTCATCTGATACGCGCAGCAAGTCTGCCGTTGTATAGTTTTCTGTGTAGAGAGCGTGCCGAAATTTGGCGCGCTTCTGCGCTATTTTCAAGCAGTACATAGTAAGGATGGTTCGGATTGACATTTAGGGTATACATGCAATATAATCATGCAATAGAATTCCGGCCACATAGCGGACGAGGAATTAACATAAACTTCAAAGTATAAGTCAGTTGCTTATACAGGATTATATTCTGCCCTCGAACGGGAGCTGTCGCCCCATCATGGCAAGGTGTCAGTCGTCGCAGGTTGCTTGAATTGACGAACATTTCCGTTTGTTTCCTGCTTGTTGTCATCACGTGTTGCGAATGTAATATATTAAATATCAGTGAATTCATACACGGTATGAAAATATGTCACACGACAGGGGAATCGGTAAGATGAACGATAAAGAAATTATTCTGACTCAGGACGGCTTGAAGAAGCTGGAAGAAGAACTGGAGAACCTTAAGTCGGTTAAACGGCGCGAGGTAGCAGAAAGAATTAAGATCGCCATCGGATATGGCGATATTAGCGAGAACTCGGAGTATGAGGATGCCAAGAACGAGCAGGCGTTTATTGAGGGTCGAATTATCACATTGGAGAAAATGCTGCGCAATGCCCGCATTATCAACAATGATGAAATCGATACAAACACGGTCAGCATCGGCTCCAAAGTCACCGTAGAAGATATCGAATTTAAAGATACGGTGGAATACAAGATAGTCGGAACGGCGGAATCTGATCCGCTGCAGAATAAAATTTCGAATGAAAGCCCGGTAGGCCGTGCAATTCTCGGCAAGAAGAAGGGAACGGTTGTAGAAGTAAACGTTCCAGCGGGTATTATCCAATATAAAATTGTCGACATTCAGAGGTAATATTGAAAATACAAGCTTCCGAAAGGAAGCTTTTTTTAAAACAACACCTGGACAAGCGACAGCACGCCATAAGAAACGCTGGCAAGCAATAGTCGAGTCCGGAAGCAGCATGTAAGGAGAGATGAGAAGTTGAGTGAGGAAATTCAGGAGCAGCAGGAGCTAAGCGAATTGTTGCAAATTCGCAGAGACAAATTGGATGAACTGCGCGGTTTGGGCATTGATCCATTCGGACAGAAATTTGTGCGCACGGCAAGTGCAGGGCAAATTGCAGAGCAATATGAGGCCCTTGACAAAGAAACGCTGGAAGAGAAAGCGATAGAAGTCAGCGTAGCAGGCAGAATTGTGCAAAAACGGGGTATGGGCAAGGCGGGATTCGCTCACATTCAGGATTTAAGCGGCAAAATTCAATTGTACGTGCGGCAAGATACCGTGGAAGAAGCGCAGTATAAAGCGTTCCAACTGCTTGATCTTGGTGATATTGTTGGTGTCCACGGCGTTATTTTCAAAACAAAAACAGGTGAAACGTCTGTCAAGGTGAAGGAACTGGTCGTACTCACCAAATCGCTGCTTCCTCTGCCCGAGAAATTTCACGGTTTGAAAGATGTGGAGCTTCGCTACCGCCAGCGTTATGTTGATCTGATCATGAACGCCGATGTTCGTCAGACGTTTGTTACGCGTTCCCGAATTATCCAATCCATGAGACGTTACCTGGATGCGCAAGGGTATTTGGAAGTAGAGACGCCTACTCTGCATGCGATCGCCGGTGGAGCGGCCGCCAGACCGTTTATTACGCACCATAATGCGCTTGATATGCAGCTCTATATGCGTATTGCGATTGAACTGCACTTGAAGCGGCTTATCGTGGGCGGGCTGGAGAAAGTATATGAAATCGGACGTGTGTATCGTAATGAAGGGATCTCGACCCGTCACAACCCCGAGTTTACGATGATCGAGCTGTATGAGGCTTATGCCGACTACAAAGATATTATGGAACTGACTGAAAATCTGATTGTTCATATTGCCCAGGAAGTGCTTGGCACGACAGAAATCACGTATCAGGGCCAACCTGTTGATTTGGGTAAGCCTTGGCGTCGCGTTTCGATGGTCGATGCGATTAAGGAAGCAACAGGCGTTGATTTCAGCGCGCAGATTACGGATGAGGAAGCTCATGCATTGGCCAAAGAACATAAAGTGCCAGTCGAGCCGCATATGTCCTATGGACATATTGTCAATTCGTTCTTTGAGACATTCGTTGAGCACACTTTGATTCAACCTACATTCGTAACCGGACATCCGGTGGCGATTTCGCCGTTGGCTAAGAAAAATGATGCGGATGATCGCTTTACGGACCGTTTTGAGTTGTTTGTGGTTGCGCGTGAGCATGCCAATGCCTTCACTGAGCTCAATGATCCGATTGACCAGCGTCAGCGTTTTGAATCACAGCTGGTAGAGAAAGAACAAGGCAATGATGAAGCACATGATATGGATGAGGATTTCATTCGCGCACTGGAGTATGGATTGCCGCCTACCGGCGGACTGGGTATCGGCGTTGACCGTCTGGTCATGCTGCTCACAGACGCGCCATCCATTCGCGACGTGCTGCTGTTCCCGCTGATGCGTGAGCGTGCGGATGACTAAGCAGAGGTCAACTAAGGCCCTGAACTGCATGATGAAAAACGGCTTCTCTGTCCAATAGGACGGAGAAGCCGTTTTTTGGTATTGCAAGCAAGTGTTAGTGGTCTACCTACTTTGCTGGAACAAAAAAGAACCTCCCTGCGTCTATGCTGATGGAGGTGTTTTGACATGAGAAAACAAGTTGCTGGACTCGTGCTGGCTGCCGTTTTAATAGTATCCATTTCTTCAACGTTGTATTATCGTGATCGGGGCGTTAAGGCCGAGACGATCAATGAGGCCTCGATTTCAAGCGAGGGGGCGCTTGGAGACTTCGCCGTCATATCAACAAAGCATCATACAATGCGCATGGCGCAGGAACAAGAGCAGTTTGCGATTGACGGGGATATCAGAAAATCAGCGTCTTTCATCATACGGGAAGGTCGTGCCTTTATTCCAGCCAGACTCATTGAGCAAGCCGGACTTGGCGAAGTATCCTGGAATTCAGCCCAGCGAGAGGTAGTGGTGCGGGTGTCTGACGCGCTAGCGCCGCTCAAAGCATTGGGCTTTCGTGCTGGTGATGGTTTTCCTTATACAGAGAGCAGTATACCAATGAAGGATGTTAGTATTCCGAAGCCATTCTTGCATGAGAGCAGGATGTATATACCGGCGCGGATTTTGCCTGCATATGGGGTGAAGGTGCAGTGGGAACCAGGGGAACTGGTGTGGAACTGGAGCAAACAGTTAATCGATATGAGTGAAGAACGAGCGGACACAGAGAAACCTGAATTCTCATTCACTGTGCTGTACCCCTCATCAAGTCGGGCGCCCCAGGTTTTGCTGGCACAGGGCAGCGGCGGATGGGTGGGCACAAGCGGACAGATTGTGGAGCGGGAAGTGACGGTGGATGGAAATAGCTATAATCGCATTTCGTTTACGCCATCACTGCGCCCGGGCACCAACGCGATGCAACTGACGGTCCCTACTGGAGAACGGCAGAGATTTGAAATCAGACGCAACGTCACGGATGATGAAACCATTCCGCTTGGTTATTACTCAGAAGGACATGCACATGTTGTATTCAGCCAGCCTGGTTCAGGATATACGAAAGTGAAAACATCTGAGCAATTCGAGATCGCAGGCTCAATTGCAAATCCGAAAGATGATTGGAACGCAATTAAATTGTTTATATATAAGTATGGCATAACCGGCTATGAATTGGTTGATGAAGGGGAACTGTCCATTGGATCAGGCGGTGTATTCTCAGGCTCCTTGCAGTTGACGGAGGCGGGTGAATATTATGTTCAAGTTGTCAGCCCCAAATATTTAACATACACCACAGACCAAACAATCGATAAAGTATCCACGACTTGGACGGATTTTCAAATTGAGGTGCTATCCGACTAAGAAGTTGTCTAATTATTTCCCTTGTGAGGATGTGCTCCCGGACGGTGGCAATGCGGTGCAACTGAGAATGCTGCAAGGAAGGGAGCCAGCCTGACTAGTCAAAAAACCCAGTAAAATCAAGGGTTTTTACAGGCCGGAAAAGTTTTTTGAAATTATTTAATAAAAAAGCTTGCAATGTATTATGATTCTATGGTATCTTATTTAAGTCGCCGCTGAGAGCAACGACGACAACGAAAGAAAAGAGTTAACAAGCAAGACATTTGTTCTTTGAAAACTGAACAACGAGCGAAAAGCCCTGTAGCTTGAAAGAGCTGCAGACAAGCAACA
>REGQ01000064.1 GCA_004134985.1 Paenibacillaceae bacterium
TTGCTGGACGCCGGTATAGGCCTCAAGCAGCCGCATCAGCTCGCGACGGGCCTCACCAGCGACGGGGCACCTTCCGACGCTTCGAGCCGCTGTGCGAAGAAGCGCTGCCGCCTTGGCCCGACCACTCCTCCCACTGGCGCGCTTCATCCCCTGCGCGATCCATCCCTCGATGACTTCCTCAACCTGCAGCTGCTTTAGGTCCATGGGGAGCGGAAATGCCCGCAGGGTCGCCAGCGCTCTCACCCCGTCCCATTCCTTGAAAACTTTCGTGAACTCGGGGAAGTAGATGTCGATCCATCGCACGATTCGGTTGCGCAACGCCGAATGGTCGTTCGCCCAGAATTCGCGCTCGCTTATGATGCTCTTGATTTGCTCAAACCCGGGCTGATGCGGAGCGTAGTCCGTGTAATACCCCCGTGTCACGACATCGGCGATGACCAAGGCATCTTTAGGGTCGTTTTTGGACGGGCTATTGTCTCGATTTTCCTTGTTGCGATGCGTCGTGACCGGATTCACCAACACCACCTCGATGTCCATGTCGAGCAGCCAGTTAGCCAGGTTGTGCCAGTAGTGCCCCGTGGGCTCCAGGCCAACAAGCACCTGATCCTTATTTTGCTTGGCCAGCACCTCTTGGATCCAGTGCCGGAGGATTTCATAGCCTTCCACGGTGTTTGAAAAAGACAAGGCGCGTTTGGTCAGCACACGCCCGCGATAGTCTGTGACCTGTGCCGCATGCTTCTCCTTGGCGATGTCGATCCCAACCACCACATGCTCCGTCGTTATTCGTTCAATCCGTTGATTTTCAATCTCGTTTCGCGTACAATTCATCTTAAGCGCCTCCTTGATGGATGATTAGGGCATTGACCCGTTGACACCTCCATCATACGAGGCGTTCCTTTTTTTGTCCAACGCCATTTCTTAGCGTCTACAGGAATGTTTAGATTTGAAAATCGGCCATTTATGGCCATTTAAGAGCTGTGGCAAGCGTTAGCGCAAAATCCCCACGAACAACCACGCATAGACAGCAACTTAACAAAAAGGCCGGCGGTTTGTCAGCCACCACCAGTAATCTCCCATATGGGACTCGCCGGATCTCCACCACCGGTAATGCCCCCATTTGGGACTCGCCGGATCTCCACCACCGGTAATGCCCCCATATGGGACTCGATGGATCTCCACCACCAGTAATGCCCCATATGAGACTCGCTGGATCTCCACCACCAGTAATGCCCCCATATGAAACTCGCTGGATCTCCACCACCAGTAATGCCCCCCATATGAGACTCGCTGGATCTCCACCACCAGTAATGTCCTCCAGATGGGACTTGCTGAATACTCCAAAAGCGGGGAATCGGCACAAATAGCGGAACGTGTATTCTCCTAATTGCGAGAGTGCCAAAAATGCACAAAAAAAAGCCACCTAATAAGGTGGCCGCACATAAGTGCCAATGAATTTGGATAGGAGTGGAGAGAAACCATACTGTACTTTTATTATATGTATCCGTTTTCATTTTGTCAACATGGTTTCGAATTTTATTTACATTTTTTTTAAAAATGAACGGCATACCCCAACTTTTCAAGCAATTGCACCGCTTCATCCAGAACCGCTTGCTCCCTGAAGGACAGACGAAGCACGCCAGGAACATCTTCCCTGCTCTCAATAATTTGCAAATTGCTCAAGTTGACCCGGTGATTGCCAAACTCAGTGGCAATTTTGCCGATAATCCCCGGATGGTCTGGCACGTCCACATAACAATCATAAACCGAAGGAAGCATCCCTTTGCGCCGTTCAGGGAGTTGACCGCGGAATTCGCCAGCCAAGCGGAACGCTTCTTCGACCGCCTCCGCATTATCCTGCTCCAGCATGTTTACGAAATCCACAATCTCCTGCTGCCAATCTTTCAGCAGATCAAGCAGCACGACCTTGTTATTTAGCAGAATATCACGCCAAATAACCGGATCTCCAGAAGCGATGCGGGTAATATCGCGGAAGCCTCCTGCCGCCAGCGAGCCATATAGTCCGTTGCCCTCATGGTAACGTCTAACCTGGTTCACCAGCGCAGCAGCAATAATATGCGGCAGATGGCTGATCGCTCCGACAATTTCATCGTGCTCCTGGGAATCCACCGAAACAATCAGCGCTTTCGTATGCTTCAGCAGTGCTGTCAGCCGCTCAAGCGCCTCCGGCGGCGTTGATTCGGTCGGGGTCAGCACATAATAGGCATTTTCAAACAAATGCGAAGTAGCAGCCTCAACACCCGACTGCTCCTTGCCTGCCATTGGATGACCACCGATAAAAGTGGCGCCGCGCAAGTCGATCGTTTCCGCACAAGCTGTCAACGATGCTTTGGTGCTGCCTGCATCAGTAATAATACAACCCGGCTTCAGATCAAAACCGCTAAGTTCCTGCAAGTAAGGCTCCAAATTGCCTACTGGCACGCATAGAAAAATAAAGTCAGCCGACTCAGCGGCCTCTCTCATCGAAGTCGTCGCCTCATCGACGACGCCGCGCTGTTTATACTTGACAACCGAGGATTCCCGAACCGAGTGTCCGACTACATGCAGTCCGGGCTTTCCTTTGAAGCACAAAGCCAAGGAGCCGCCAATAAGGCCGACTCCAAAAATTGCAATGGTTGTCATTCGTTAAACCTGTACTTTCAGTTCCTGGAGCACTTCCTCAAGCGCTCTAATAAATTGCTCGTTCTGCTTCTCGCTGCCTACCGTAATACGGATATGGGTCGGATAATAGCTCCAGCGAGCGCGGGAAATAATGCCTTTGCGCAGCAGTCCATCAAACACCTGGCCGGACGGGTGCTTTGCATCGAACATAATAAAGTTGCCATAGGCAGGGAAATACGGCAAGCCGAGTCTGTCAAACTGTGCAGTCAAATAGGCGATTCCTTCATTGTTATGCTTTTTGCAAAATGAAATAAACGCTTGATCCGCAACAGCCGCTTTCGCAGCAGCTTGAGCAAACCGGGTCGTATTGAATGGTTCCCGCACTTGATTAATCGAACGGATGACATCGGGATGGCCAACGCCATAGCCAATACGCAAAGACGCCAAGCCGTAAATTTTGGAAAACGTGCGGAGCAAGATCAAGTTTTTGTAATTCTTCAGCATCGACAATCCATCCGGAAATGATTCGTCTTCGATATACTCACAGTAGGCTTCGTCGAGCACGACCAGCACGCTGGCCGGTACGTGCTCCATAAATGTATTCAGCTCATCCTGTGTCACGATTGTGCCTGTCGGATTGTTCGGATTGCATATCCAGACGATCTTCGTCTTCACTGTCACCGCCTCAAGCATTGCCGACAGATCATGCTTGCCGTCACGAAGCGGAACTTCAATGACATGGGCATTTTCAATTTCAGCGTTATGCTTGTACTGCGGGAAAGTCTCGTCCGCCATAATCGTCTCGTCTCCGGACACCAGAAAGGCGCGCGCGAGCATCAAAATGACTTCATCTGAACCTGCGCCGAAAATAAGCTGATCCTTCTCAACACCGAGATGGGCAGCGAGTGCTTCCGTCAATTCGACGCTGCCGCCGTCAGGGTAAATGCTTGTATTGGACAATTCATTAACAATTGCTGCTTTCGCCTCTTCAGAACATCCGAACGGATTTTCATTCGAAGCAAGCTTGACCACTTCTTCCAGGCCGAGCTCTTTCTTGACTGCATCCAAAGATTTTCCTGGCTGATAGACAGGCAGATGCATAATATTTTGTTTGGGTTGCAAATTTATTCACCTCTTCTATTCGTCTATAGCAATTGTACACGGCAACGTTCAAACCTTCAACTGTTTCACAAAGGAATAGATTTGCTCCAGTCCCTGCGCTCGCGTGTTCTCCTGCTGCAGAAGCGGCAAATTATTCTCAATCTCGCGGACAATTGCGCTCCCGACGATAACCCCATCGCACTGTCCCGCAAACCGCTCTACTTGCTCGCGTGACGAGATGCCAAACCCAATGGCCATCGGTACAGGCGACAACTGCCGCACCGTTTTCAGAAATTCCTCAATCCCGCTATGAAAATCAGACCGGACACCTGTGACGCCAAGCGATGATACGCAGTACACAAATCCTCTCGCACTGCTCACAATGCGGGCAATTCGCTCGTTCGAGGTCGGCGCCACAAGCGGGATTAAATGAATGTCTGCTTCCTCGGCCATCCTCCGCACTTCCGCATCCTCTTCAATTGGGAGGTCCGGAATGAGCAGACCGCTGATGCCCTTGCTTTTCACCGTTTCAAAAAACTTCTCCAGACCAAACTGAAATACCGGATTATAGTAAGTAAATAGAATAAAAGGCAGCTCAATCCCTGAATTTCTCGCATCTTCCGCAAGCTGAATACAATTCATCAATGTCACCTTGTTTTCCAATGCACGTCCTGAAGCCCGCTGTATAACCGGCCCGTCAGCCAATGGATCGGAATACGGGACACCAAGCTCGATAATGTCTGCGCCCGCTTCCTCCATCTTGCGGATAATCTCAATCGTTGTATTCAAATCGGGATCGCCTACCGTCAGAAACGGAATAAGCGCTGTTCGCCCTTCTGCGCGAAGCCGCTCAAAGGCTGCATCAATGCGATTCATCCGCTTCCCCTCCCAAATAACTCATAATGGATTCTACATCCTTGTCGCCACGTCCGGACAAGTTGATGATGATAATCTGGTCTTTATCGAGCGTAGGCGCCAGTTTCACCGTGTGGGCAATAGCGTGTGCCGATTCAAGCGCCGGAATAATCCCTTCCTGACGAGACAACAGTCCAACCGCATCCAATGCTTCCTGATCAGTAATCGGAACATATTGGGCTCTGCCCGCATCCTTCAAATAGGAATGTTCCGGACCGATTCCCGGGTAATCCAGACCGGCGGAGATGGAGTGCGCAGGCTGCACCTGGCCATATTCATCCTGCAGCACATAGCTCATCGATCCCTGAAACACCCCATGTCTGCCAAGCGACATCGTTGCTGCATGCTCCTCAGTATCAAGTCCTCTGCCGGCAGCTTCCACACCGATCAAGCGCACCGGTTCATCATTAATAAAGGGATAGAATATCCCGATTGCGTTGCTGCCGCCTCCTACTGCCGCCACGACATAATCCGGCAAGCGCCCTTCCGCCTCCATAATTTGTCTGCGTGACTCATCGCCGATAATACGCTGGAAATTGCGCACCATCATCGGATAAGGATGCGGACCGGTTACCGAGCCCAAAATATAATACGTATCATCCACATTGCTGACCCAGTAGCGCAGCGTTTCGTTACAGGCATCCTTCAACGTTTTCGTACCTGAGGTAACAGGAATGACCTCCGCTCCAAGCAGCTTCATGCGAAATACATTTAATTGCTGGCGCTTTGTGTCCTCTTCACCCATAAAAACCTTGCATTCGAGTCCAAGCAGCGCCGCCACGGTAGCGGAAGCAACGCCGTGTTGTCCCGCCCCGGTCTCGGCGATAATTTTCGTCTTGCCCATCCGCTTGGCAAGCACGCCCTGCGCGATCGTATTGTTGATCTTATGGGCGCCCGTATGGTTCAAGTCCTCGCGTTTGAGATAGATTTTGGCTCCGCCAAGATGCTGCGAAAGCCGCTCGGCATAATATAACGGCGTTTCGCGGCCAACATATTGCTTCAATAAATATTGAACCTCTTCATTAAAAGAAGGATCATTCGTGTAATGCTCGTACGCCTGCTCCAACTCCAGCAGAGCGTTCATTAATGTTTCCGGCACGTATCTGCCGCCAAACTGGCCGAAACGTCCATTGCTATCCGGTACCTGATTCATGCGCCTGTCACCCTTTCAACAAATAAACGTATTTTATCCACATCTTTGCGACCTTCCGTTTCTACACCGCTGGATACATCCACGCCATCGGGATTCGTCGCGTCAAGCAGCCGGACTACATTATCCGGGCTAAGTCCCCCGGCAACATAGAGAGGAACACCGAGCTTGCGGGCCTCCGCCAAATAACCGTCCACCAGATTCCAGTCAAACGTCTGGCCTGTTCCCCCGCCTGCCGTATCGATCAGCACTGCATCGATAGCGCCAGCGTAGGATGCGAGCTCTGCGTAGGCTCCATCCGTCTGCTGATCACCAGCAGCAACTGAGAATACCTTCCACACACCAACCTGCAATTCGTCCTTGATTTGGCGGCAAAATTGCGGCGTTTCCGCACCATGAAGCTGCACAATATCGAGCGGCACTTCGCGAAGCAGCGTCTGCAGCTGTACAAATTCAGGCTGAACGAACACTCCGACCGTCTGGGGCGCCCGCCCCGCTGCGCATTGCAATCGCTGCACTGCGGCCACGAGCGGGACAGCCTGTTCTGCGGTAACTTGTCTGCGGCTTGGCGCGAATACGAAGCCGATTTGGTCAATGGCCATTCCGTCCAGCTTCCCGATTGTCGCCTCATCCATCAGACCGCACACTTTTATTTTTGTCTGAGATGTTATCGTCATTTGCCAATCGGCCCCAACAGATCAATAACTGCTGCGCCCACATCAGCCTGACGCATGAAATGCTCCCCGATCAGCACGCCTCTGGCTCCAACAGATTCGAGATAGGCAATTTCTTGCGGTGCCGAGATCCCGCTTTCGCTAATGACAGTTGTCCCTTCAGGGATGAATGCCATCAACTGTTCTGTCGTACGAATATCGGTCACAAAGCTGCGCAAATCCCGATTGTTAATGCCGATGAGCGTCGCCTTGTCAAGCGACAGCACCGTATCCAGCTCTTCACGGTCATGCACTTCAACGAGCACATCCATGCCCAACGATTTGGCCAGATCGTAATATTCATTCAACTGGGCTGGTGTCAAAATGGCGGCAATAAGCAGCACCGCATCCGCCCCAATTACCCGTGCCTCATAAACCTGGCGATAATCGATAATAAAGTCTTTGCGAAGCAGTGGTACATCGACCTGCTGGCGAATTTGCGTTAAGTAAGCATTGGAACCTTGGAAAAAATCCACATCCGTCAGCACGGAAATACAATCGGCACCCGCGCTTTCATACGTCTTGGCGAGCTGAACAGGATCAAAATCATCACGGATCAATCCCTTGGAGGGCGATGCTTTCTTCACTTCTGCGATCAAGCCGAGCTTGCGCTTGCTCCCGGACACCAGTCTCTTCTCAAATCCCAGGCAGGCCGGCATGTTCGCAATTTTCCGTTCATAGTCGGCAAGTTCGAAATTCGCTGCCAATTGCTCAACTTCCTTGTGCTTCACATCAACGATTTTATCTAGAAACATGTGCAATCTCTCCTGTCGTGCGAATCAACTGATGCAGCTTCTCCTCAGCCAATCCGTTGTCGATAACTTGCAAAGCTTTCTGAACGCCTGCAGCGATGGTCTCCGCTCCGCCCCCCGCATAAATGCAGGCTCCTGCATTGGCAGCGACAATTGCGCGATAGGCATCGACCGCTTCACCGCGAAATACACGGCGGATAATATCCGCATTGACCTCTGCATCCCCGCCCATCACTTCACCGAGGGTATAACGAGGCAGGCCAAGATCTTCCGGCGTCAGATCAAACGTGTGAATATCGCCGTTCTTCAATTCAGACACCTGTGTAGGAGCCGAAATGCTTATCTCATCGAGCCCGTCATGACTGCTGACGACAAGCGCCCGTTTCAATCCCAGATTGCGCAGTACGCCAGCCACTGTTTCCGTACGGGCGCGGTCATAGATACCAAGCATCTGACGGTCAGCCCCCGCCGGATTTGTCAGCGGTCCAAGCATATTGAAGATCGTTCGTACACCAAGCTCACGACGGGGACCGGCTGCATGCCGCAGTGAAGGATGGTACAGCTGTGCAAACATGAAGCAAATGCCGATCTGGTCCAGACAGGTTCCCGCCTCTTCTGCAGTAAGTTCGATCGATACGCCTAGCGCCTCCAGAACATCGGCGCTGCCAGCCTTGCCGGACATCGCCCGGTTGCCATGTTTGGCAACTTTGATGCCGGAGGCGGCTGCGATAATTGCCGAGGCGGTAGAAATATTGAATTTATGGACGCCTGAGCCTCCCGTTCCACACGTATCAAGCAGCCCCTCACGCCCGTGAGCGACCCGGTTTGATTTGGCCCGCATCACTTCTGCAAACCCGGTGATCTCGTCGATCGTCTCGCCTTTCATGCGCAGCGCAATTACGATGCCGGCAATTTGCGAGGAGGTTGCTTCCCCGCTCATAATAATATCCATCATGTCGGCCGCTTCCTCGCGGGACAAGTCCTCCTGCCGAATCACTTTTTCAAGCGCTGCTTTTATCGTTAAGGCTGTTGCTGTCATTTACCTCTCCCCCTGAGCACTTGTATAGTAATCCATATTGACAACATTCGAACTATGATTGTCCTGCTCCGGGAACATCGCCTCTGCGACCCGAATCGACTTCAGCATCGCCTTCGCTTTATTCACGGTTTCCGTATATTCATTCTCCGGCACAGAATCCCAGACAATTCCGGCTCCCGCTTGCACATACGCCTTGCCTTCCTTGAAAATAATCGTCCTTATTGTAATGCACGTATCCATGCTTCCCCCGAAGCCAAGGTAGCCAATCGCACCTGCGTACGCGCCACGCGCCTCATTTTCCAGTTCCGCAATAATTTCCATAGCCCGCAGCTTGGGCGCGCCTGATACGGTACCTGCAGGAAGGCAGGAGATGAAGGCATCGAAAAAGTCTTTATCTTCTCGGAGTTTGCCAGATACATTGGAAACGATGTGCATAACATGCGAGTAGCGTTCCACTTCCATATAAGTGTCGCAATGCACCGAACCGAAGGTCGATACACGGCCAATATCATTGCGTCCCAAATCGACAAGCATCAAATGCTCCGCACGCTCTTTCTCATCGGCCAGCAGCTCTCTTTCGAGCTCTGCATCGGCTTCCGGCGTCGCTCCTCTGGGACGGGTACCCGCAATCGGCCTTGTTTCCACACGATCGCCGTTTACTTTCACCAGTGCTTCCGGGGAAGTGCCTACGATCACCTCATCCCCCATCTTGAGAAAATACATATAGGGCGATGGGTTCATCGTGCGCAGCACCCGATACACATCAAGCGGATCTACAACGGTTTCAATGCTGAATCGCTGAGACAGCACGACCTGAAAAATATCTCCGGCGCGAATGTATTCTTTCGCTTTATCGACATTCGCAAGAAACTGCGGCTTGGTTACATTCGACATGATCTCGCCCAGTTCCAAATCCCCTGGCACGATTCCGCCGGCCAGTGCCGGTGCAATAGGCTGTTCTAGCTTCCGTAGCGTCGCTGTTATTTTGGCAACCGCCTTATCGTAGGCTTCCTTAATATCCTGATCTGTCGCCTGCTCTGGGATGTGTACATTGCCGATTACCTGAATCTGCTGTTTGAAATGATCGAATACAATCACTTGATCGCAGAACATAAATTTCAAATCACTCATATTTAAATCGTCGACACGATGCGACGGCAAATTCTCATAATACTGCAGCAAATCATAACCAAAAAATCCGATTGCTCCGCCAGTAAACGGAGGCAAGCCTGGCAAGGACGGGCTCCGATAAGAACGTAGCTGCGACTTTAGCAATTCAATCGGCTTATCGTTTAATTCCCGGATTTCACCTTGCTGTTCAATGGTAATCTTGCCGTGTTTGCCAGAAACCATCATGAAGGGATCTGCCCCTATAAATGAATAGCGCGCCCAGTTGACGCCACCCTCCACACTTTCAAGCAAAAATGCATTCGCTTCCCGGTAAAAATGCCGGAACAACCGAATCGGTGTCTCTGTATCTGCAAGGCAAGTGCGCACCACCGGAATCAAATTATACTGTCCGGCCAATCGAATGACCTGATGCAATTCATCTGACATAAGCATAATCCCTTCTTTCCTGTTAAATTGCTGCCGCAGCAGACTGACGGTTTCTTTCAAAATAAAAAAAGCTCCTGCTTAGCAGGAGCCTTGTAGATTAGAGCATTATCGAAATGAAAATGGCAAAATGAAACACACACCAATCTGCAGTCAACCGAAGTATGTCCGTTTAAAGACATCTCAATAAGGTTAATGCAAATTCGGAATGCGCTGACACTTGCTCACACTCTGCTCATCTCTTCTCGACTCTGCTCACTCTGCTCTGCTATGATCAGCCGCTAACCGGCGATCTTCTCTTCCAAATATACACCAGCTGCCAACGATTCGTCAACCGTTGGCTTGCATGGTGCAAAATGCAACCGCAATCGTTTAACCCGCAAGCCGCAGCCGCCTGCTAGGATTTAGCGCTTAAATCCGGACGCAATGTCTGGGCGCCCCCCAAGTAAACATGCTTTATCTCATCTTGCCGCTTATCGGTATTAACAAGCACCATCAACCGGATACACTTCTCCAAACTTCCCTTGATTGGCACCTCGAGCGCGCACATAAGCGGCACAAGCTCCCAACCGGGCAATTGGCGAATGGCTACCGCAGGAAAAACATCGTCAAGATCCCCGGTTACCGTAACAAACACACTGGCAATATCCTCCGGCTTAATTTCGTTGTCTTGAACGATATTTTGCAAAAGCTGGACAGTTGCCTTCAAAATCGCTTCTTTCTCGTTGACATCGACCGTAATCGCTCCCCGAACTCCGCGGACACTCATCGTTACTCGGCCTCCTCTTTCAGTTGTTCCACGATCTCCCGCACATCTGCCGCCAAAATCTGCTTGTTGATCTCCACCTTGCCAACTTCCGTTGGGACGATGAAAACCATGCGGCCCTCTTTAAATTTCTTGTCATGCATCATTGCCGCCATAATAGCGTCGGTATCCAATTGAGCGGCAAGTCTGACTGGCAATTCAAACCGCTCCAGAATATGTTTGGTCACCGTATAGACCTGCTCTGGGGCACCAAGCTTCACTGCCAGCCGGGCAGCGCCAACCATGCCGATCGAAATCGCTTCTCCATGCAAATATTCGTTGTAATTGGCGACAGCCTCAATCGCATGGCCGATCGTATGGCCCAGATTAAGAATGGCGCGCAGCCCATTCTCGCGCTCGTCCTCTGACACGACTGCGGTTTTGACACTGCAGCCTTTATACAATGCATAGCCAATCGCCTCTGCATCGAGCTTGAGCAGCTTGTCAGCATTGTCATCCAGCCACTGCACAAATTCGCTGTCCCAGATCAGGCCGTGCTTGACCACTTCAGCCATTCCGTTACGCACTTGCCGGGGAGGAAGAGACTGCAATGTATTCAAGTCGTACAAAACCAATTCCGGTTGATGGAATGCACCGACAATGTTTTTGGCCTGCGGCAGATTAACGCCAACTTTCCCGCCAACACTGCTGTCATGGGCCAGAATCGACGTCGGAATTTGGACAAACTTAATGCCGCGCATATAAGCGGCCGCCACATAACCGGCCAGATCTCCGACAACACCGCCGCCCAGTGCCACGACAGTCGATTGACGATCCAACCCGCCCTCCAACGCTTTGGTCAGCAGCGACTCGAACATCGCCATCGATTTGGAACCTTCTCCAAACGGGATAACGGCACTTACCGTCTTATAGCCCGCCTGAAGCAACTGTGCCTCCACAACCGATAAATAATGACCGGCGACATGCTCATCCGAGATCAGCATCACTGGCGAGCCTTTCGTAATTCCGTGCTTCTCAAACAATGCTGCCGCTTGCGCAAGCAAACCTTCACCGATATAAATTGGATAAGAGCGCTCTCCCAAATCTACAGATAATGTACGCATATTAATATTGCCCCACTTGTTCAAGATAGGCGTTCAGGTTCGCTCTGATTTCATCGATCGAATCGCCTCCGAACTTCTCCAGAAAAGCTCGTGCAACCTCCCATGTAACAACATGTTCCATCACAACGCTTGCAGCAGGCACGGCACAGCTGTCCGAACGCTCAACCTGCGCAGTAAACGCTTCTTTCGTGTCGATATCGACACTTTGCAGCGGTTTGTACAGGGTAGGAATGGGCTTCATCACGCCGCGAACAACGATCTGTTCCCCATTGGTCATGCCGCCTTCAAAACCGCCTGCGCGGTTACTCGCACGGTGGTAGCCCTTTTCTTCGGTATAAATGATTTCATCGTGAACTTTCGATCCGCGCATTCCTGCCGCTTCAAATCCGATGCCGATTTCACAACCTTTAAAAGCATTGATCGAGACGACAGCTTGCGCGATGCGCGCATCCAGTTTGCGGTCCCACTGTACGTGGCTGCCAAGGCCTACAGGAACCCCTTCAATGATACATTCGACGATTCCGCCGATGGAGTCGCCTTCCGCTTTGACAGCATCGATATGCGCAATCATTTGTTGCTCGGTTTCCTTATCTACAACACGAACTGGCGACTCTTCTGTCACACGAACCAGTTCATCGACAGGCAATTGGTTGGCAGGCGCTTCAATTTCGCCAATGCGAATAACTTGACCAGCCACTTTAATGCCGAACTCTGCAAGCAATTGTCTGGCAACCGCACCGATTGCTACCCGCACAGCCGTTTCACGCGCGCTGGAACGCTCCAGCACATTGCGCAGATCTTTCAAATTATATTTAAGTCCGCCGTTCAAATCCGCATGGCCTGGACGAGGGCGGTGTACGCGTCGCTTCTCTTCATCTCCGCCTTCAATCGGCTCGATATTCATTACGGACGTCCAGTGCTTCCAGTCATTATTGGCAACAACGAGTGCTACCGGAGCGCCTGTCGTACGACCGTGACGCACACCGCCGACGATTTGAGCGGTATCTTTCTCGATTTGCATGCGGCGTCCGCGCCCATGCCCCTTCTGGCGTCTATGCAGCTGAAAATTCAATTCCTCAAAATCAAGCGTCAAATTGCTTGGCAGTCCTTCAATAATTGCGGTCAACTGTGGGCCGTGTGTTTCGCCGGCTGTTAAAAAACGTAAGCTCAAGCTTGCCCCTCCTAAAAGTTTTTTTAGCGTACTCAGCGTTATCACAGACACAGCGGACGTCTGCAACGCTCTGCAAGCGGACAGACATTCCGTTATTTGTCCGAACATAAAATGAAGCTATCGCGGACCACGTTCCACTATTGGCTCGAAAACCAGCAAATTAAAGTGTTTTTTACCAAATAACGAATCCGCTGTCCGCCAAAGCGGCCTTTCCCTCAATTTGCACTACATAGCAGATGTGTGTCCTCTAACCTCAATGCTCAAGTAGTTCATACTCAAAGTAGTCAATTCTACTCGGCTATCAAAATGAACAACACAAAACCAGCATTACAAGCAATGCTCGCTTTTTCGCCTGAATATCTTTGCTCATTATAGTACAGCACCGGCAGTTTGTACAGAAAAAGGCTGTTTCCATAAGCGATCTTTGCCGCTCACGCAAACAGCCTTTTCGTAAATAGAACAACGGATCCGACTAAGCGCGATTGCCTTCCCGGGGGTGCCGGGCAACGAACCGGCGAGCCATTCACGGGTGACCAGGCAGGCGGTTAAAAAGTGGTCGGTGTTCCACTGCCTGCAGCGCTCTCCCCTGCCAAACTACTAGCGGCTTGTCTTGGCCAGCCAAATCTGCGGTTTCGGCCTGAAATAAGGATCATCCATCATTCCCGTAATCTGCCCGCTCTCCATCCCTAAAATTTGAGCACATTCCTGAATTGTGATCATTCCAAGATGGTATGCGGCGATTACTTTACGTTTGTCCATTTCGTTTCTTCCTCCATTCTCACAGCTCCACGCTAGTATTGGGAAAAACGTGGATCACTATGCATTAATGGGAAATTCGACGATAGAAAAACGTTTCAGCGGTTTCCAATTCATATTGCCCCGGCGAGAAAATCTGCTCCGTACTCCCGACAAACAACAGCCCTCCGGGACGCAGCGCTTTTGAAAATCCACGGTACAGCTGCTGCTTTGCTTCATCGGTAAAGTAGATCATCACATTGCGGCATACTATAATGTCGAACGGCCCGCCAAAACGATCCAGCAGCAAGTTTTGCTGTTGAAAGTTAACGGCACGCATCAACTTGTCGCTCACTCTGAACTGATCGTCCTGACGGGTGAAGTAGCTTTTCAAGTAAGATTGCGGCACATCTCGAACAGAACGCTCAGGATAAAGGCCGGTCTTTGCTCTCTCAAGAACTTTACTGTCCAGATCAGTGGCAGTAATTGAGGCACGGTCTAGCGCTCCCAATTGATCAAGAATCATCGCCATCGTGTAAGGTTCCTCGCCTGTCGAGCATGCCGCGCTCCAGACGCGCAGCCGAGGCGACTCTTTCAGCAGCTCAGGGATAAAACGCTCTTCCAGCGACTTCCAACGAACTGGATTTCGCCAAAATTCCGAGACATTAATGGTCATCCGATCAAGAAACTCATTCATCAGCTTCTGGTCGGTTTGCAAGGCATCCATATAGGCATGAAAAGTAGAATAACCATGTTTCAACCGCAATGTGGTTAGCCGCCTCTTCATTTGCGCTTCCTTATATTGATTTAAATCAATTCCCGTTTTTTCCTTGATTTTTTGTACAAACCACGCGAAATCCTGATCCTCCACACCGGCGCCTCCTCTTGACGCATAGTTACTTGCTTCAATAATTGCGTTTCGCTACAAAATAAGCAAGGTCAGACAAGCTTTTTTTCGCAGGAATGTCCGGCAACCCTGCTAATGCATGGATCGCCTTTTCCATATAGCGGGTTGCCATATGATCCGCCTGCTCGATGCCTTTGCTGCTGCGAATTAGCTTTAAGATCTGGGATGTATCGCCCTGGCCTTCCGCTTCGTGCAGCATCCGTATCTCATGCAGCAACGGTTCACGGACGGACGTATCGCGCAGAGCGAGCAGCACCGGCAGCGTCATGTTGCCCTGTCTGATATCCGAACCGGGCGGTTTGCCGATTTGCTTTTCTGTTCCGCAAATATCCAGCAGATCATCGCGAATTTGGAATACCATCCCGATGTTGTAGCCGAATCGGTACAACCTGGCAGCACTCGCATGGCCGCTCTCTGCCCCCAGCGCTCCAAGCTGGCAGCTGATCGCAATAAGCAGCGCTGTTTTGCGGCGAATGCGCAGCAAGTAGTTGCGCACGCTCTGCGATGTATTGAAGAAATCCCGGATTTGCTCCATCTCGCCGATGCACATCTCGACCATCGCCTTCGAGAGAATCCGGTGAATTGCCGGATCTTCCAGATCAGTCGCCACCGTCAGCGCTTTGCCGTGAATATAATCGCCCGTATACATCGCAATCCTGTTATCCCACTTGGCCTTGACCGTCAGCTGCCCGCGGCGGGTCTCCGCATCGTCAATGACATCATCATGAACGAGCGAAGCCATATGAATCAGTTCGAGCGTCACCGCAATTTTCTCCAGCACTTCGATTTGTCCATTCCCAAACTTGCCGGAAAGCAGCACAAAAACAGGGCGGATTCGCTTTCCTCCTGCCTTCAACAAATGCAGCGCCGTTTCATTCAGCAGTGCGTGGTCTGAAGTGATGGTCTTTTCCAGCCTGCGCTCTATTCTATTTAAATCACTTTTCATTTTCGCGTATAAATCCAGTAGTTTCATTCGTTCACCCGTGTCAAGGATTGATCTACCCAAAATTGCATTTCTACCTCATGGTCCAGCAAACCCATCTGTTTGGCATATTGAAAATACAAAGCCAGTCCAGCCTGCTCCTGCTCGCCAAACGCATAATGCAGTTCCGTGAAATAATTTTGCCAGTAAGCGGGCTCGCCGCCAATTTCAGCACATGCCTTTTCAATGAGCGGCTGAAGATTGTTCAGACTCTGCTCTTTGCTTGCCAGGAGTAAACGATGCAGCTTGGCAATTTGTCCACTATAAGCAGCTGCCAACTCCCGACGCACAGCAAATACGGCAAATGTCATGCCATAGCCTGTCCATTCGCGCCATAACTGTCCCAAATCAATCATTTCATAACCTGACTTTTCCCAGGAAGCTTTAATGGCAGGATCGCCGATCAACAACGCAGCGTCAGCCTTTTCCAGCATCGTATCAAGCGATGGTTCCATCGTAATATAATGCGGATTAGCCCCGTAGTAGCCTTGCATAATAATTTTGAGCAAATTAATGGAAGTAGCGGAGGTATCGGTCAAAGCGATCGTACCCTCCAATACTTCCTTAAGCGGCCGCTTCATGAACAACATAATGGAATTTACTCTTCCCTTCGCGCTGACCGACAGATCAGGCAGAAGAAAATAATCTTGACTGTTCTGAGCATAAGCAAACGAAGAAATTCCTGCCGCATCTATTTGCCCGCTTCGCAAAGCATGATTCAACACACTCGGTACACCGGATACTATCCGAATTTCTTCCGCAGGCAATCCTTGATCAGGCAATTGAAAGAAGATCGGCCATACGTTTGCGTAGTCAATCCGGCCTACTGTCAGCAGACGGCTATTGACCATCATGATGCGCCCCCCATCTTCTGTACAGGTTATGATTAACTGACATGCTGTCCAACACTTTTCCGACGAGGAAATCAACCATTTCATCCAATGATTGCGGATGGTAATAAAAGGCCGGCATCGCCGGGATGATACCCACCCCAAGCTGAGCCAGCTTAAGCATATTTTCCAAATGAATTGCATGGAGAGGCGTCTCTCTCGGCACCAGCAGCAAGTTTCTTCGTTCCTTGAGCATCACATCCGCAGCTCGCGTGAGCAGGTTGTTCGACGCTCCGTGGGCAATGGAAGACAATGTACCCATGGAGCAGGGAATGACCACCATGCCTTCTGTAATAAACGATCCGCTCGCAATTGAGGCTCCGATGTCAGCATTGGGATGGTAGGTGAGTGCTCCCGATGTCAGCGCGTCGCCGAACTTCAGTTCCAGCGTTTGCTGCCGTTTCGCCGTTTCCCACCCCATCTCTTCTTTCAACACACGCCAGCCAGCTTCCGTAATGACCAGATGAATACAGATGTCGGCCGCAAGCAGCGCTTCACAGAGCCGGATACCGTAGACGGAGCCGCTTGCCCCCGTAATGCCTACCACAAAGCGGCGACGTGGTTCAGTGCTGCCGTCTTTGGTTGCTACCATTGTCTCAACACCACCAGATCAATCAATGTAAAGGCAAATACAGCTACACTAAGCGTGCCATTCATCGTGAAAAAAGCTGTATTAATCCGGGATAAGTCATGGGGTTTCACAAGCGCATGCTGATAAAACAGAATGAATACCGCAATCAGCGTGCCCAGCAAATAACTGTAACTTAATCCTGTGCTCACAAAAAGCGCTATGAAGCCAACTGCCGTAATAGCATGCAAAACCCGGGCAATCCATAACGAACGGGCAACGCCAAACCGGGATGGAATGGAGTAAAGCCCTTCTTTAACATCAAACTCATAATCCTGACAGGCATACATAATGTCAAATCCAGCGGTCCACAGGGATACCGTTGCATACAACAGCAGCGCTGTCGCGTCAATTGATCCCGTTATTGCCACCCAGCCGCCCAGCGGGGCAAGACCGATCGTCAGACCCAAGACGATGTGGCACAACCACGTAAATCGCTTCGTATACGAATAGAAGACGAGCATAAACACGGCAACCGGCAGCAGCTTGACTGCTAATGGATTCAAGTTGGATGCCGCATAGAACAAAATAACAAATGAAACAACTATAAAGAGAATGACTTCCCCTGACCGCAGCAACCCTGCTGGCAGTGCGCGCATCGCTGTCCGGGGGTTTCGCAGATCGATCGCTTTGTCGATCAGCCGGTTTAGTCCCATTGCCGCGCTTCTCGCTCCAATCAGGGCGAGAATGATCCAGCCGATTTCCGACCAGGCAGGCAAGCGGTGATCGACAGCTACAGCGCCCAGCATCGCCCCGACAAATGCAAAGGGCAGGGCAAACAGCGTATGCTCAAACTTGATCATCTCAAGAAAAATTTTAATTTTGCGAATCATGCGCCTTCTGTCCCTTTCTGGCCGATGTGCAGCGCAGCGATGCCGCCGGATAAAGGATAGGCTTTGACTTGCTCAAGTCCGATTTCCTTATAAATTTCAGCCAAAGCATTCCGGTCAGGAAAAGCGACCAGCGATTCAGACAGCCATTTGTACTGTTTGTAGCTTTTGGCCACCATTTTCCCCAGATACGGCAGCAGCCGCTCAAAATAAAAATAGTAAATAGCCTTGAACGGCTGCCAGGTCGGTTTGGAAAGTTCCAAACACACCACAAGCCCTCCCGGCTTCACCACCCGCTTCATTTCTTTAAGCACCTGCACCAAATCCGGCACATTGCGCAGCCCGAAGCCGATGGTCGCATAATCGAAACGGTTGTCCTCATAAGGCAGCTGCATCGCATTGCCCCACTGCAGATCTATCTGCTTGTCCAGTCCCAGCCTGCTGACCTTCTCTTGTCCAACATCAAGCATACTCTGACTGAAATCAAGGCCGATCACTTCCCCGGTGCCGCTCGCCTTGGCGATGGCAATCGTCCAGTCGCCTGTACCGCAGCACAAGTCAATTGCCGTGGCCCCAGGCTGCACATTCATCTTGCGCATTGTGAACTTGCGCCAGATTTTGTGAATGCGAAAGCTTTGCAGATCATTCATCAGATCGTATTTAGAGGCGATTCGTTCAAATACCGAATGTACATACTTTTCTTTCTCTTTAGCTTCCATCTGCGCTTACCTCATCTCATCTCGTTAAATGCAGGAGCAGCAGAGGCAAGCGGATGCAAAAACGATTGCGCTATTGCACGCACCTCTACTGCCAGCTTGTCCGAGTCCAGTCTGCCGGCAGTCAATTCCAAATGCGCCAGCGCTCCTTGCAGCTTCTCGACCAAACGTTCGCGAATTTGATATTTATCCACCAACCCGGACAGCCACAGATCATCGAGCTGATCATTGTTCTGCAGTCGACGTCTTTCTTCTTCTGTCCCTTCTGGCCAAACAAGCCAAAACCCAAAACTCTGCTGAAAACGGCTAATTGTCATTGTCCGGGAAAGCTCGTCATTTATCGTTTCACAGCGGCTAAAACATTGCAGCAGTTCAAGCCATTGTCCGGAAAGGCTGCCTTCGAAAAGTTGAGAGAACCCTTCATACAGCTGTGTTCTCAGTTGAACATGATACTCCAGATATTTATCGGCTGCCAACGGCGGGCGCTGCATCTCGGTATACAAATTCATTTTCAGACGATTCGTTTCGCATACAGCCGCGCTTAATTGACCAATCATTTCAATCTGTCCCGCTTGCGCGAGCAAGTGATAAAAACGGCTGCTGAAATAGTCGCCGGCAAGCACTTTCAGCTGCCTTGAACGCATCCTCGCCGTTTCCTTATCGTTGGTGTCCGTATCAATCAAATCATGCGTGTCCATCGCCATCTGGACGAGCGCTACCACAAGTGCATACAACTCGCTCTGATCGGTCGCTTTTCGCTCGTGCAACAGAAAGGCATACAGCAAACGGGTCCGGAAATGCGGAAAATCCGGCAGCTCCGTATAATGGCGTATCAAGTCATAATCAAAATATTTGCTGGCAATTTCCGGTATCCGGTATTGTGTCATGGGTCAAGCCTCCGAACAGCGCAGTCAAGCGTAAACGGCTTCGCCGCCCTTGGACGGTGAACAGAACGTTTCGCGGAGAAATATAAGCAGTATACCGTTATTAGCATATACATTCCTATATTTCAAGTTTACTGAGCCCTAATATCTAAATGATTATATCACAAATATGTAGATGAAGCATACGATCTGCTGCGGGAAATCATCATTTCGCTTCAAAAAATGGCAAGAACGTTACAGGTTTCACAATCTGAAACGCGTTGTCCAGCGCTTGGAAAAGCTGATGCCGCCGTCTTCCAGCTGACGCTTTTCGATCGTCCCCCCGGTTTGCACAGCTGCCATCAATCGCTGCAGCCCTTCATCTGTTCTGTGCAAATCAGCGATGACCAGATGCTGCTCCCGGCTACTTTCGCTGGCCGTGCCCAGGCTGGCCCCCTCCAGAAAACGCACTGTAAGCTGATCCACGTTGCTCACGCGCACAAAAGCCAACTCCAGGAGTTGGAGAATGTCTGAGATTATCGCATCAGCGTTCGCGTCTTCGCGGACCATGAAATCCAGTTTCAACAGCCCCTGATCCCAGCCCGCTCTTCTTAGCTGCTGCTGAAACGGGGACTGAACAAGCAGATCGACCAGATTATCATTGGATACTTTGGCGATTTTTTGCGGTGTAATTACAGCCGTTGTGCTATCCGGCTCTTGCAGAGCCGGCGTGTCCCGCAGCAGCAGTGTCAAACACAACATAATTGCCAGCGTCACCCCGAACGCACCCGCGATCGCCCTCCATTGCCGCATAAAAACCGCCCTCCGTCCCATTAACTACGGGCCGCCTTACCTATCATTCAACCCATATTCAAGTATATGAGGCAACCTGCGGACAAAGTACTGCTGGTGACGGCAACAAAAAAAGCAGGCTATGCCTGCTTGCCTGTTTTGTGGAGGAGAACCGTGACAGAAGCTGTCATTAATTCTCTGTCTCCACTGTGCCATATTTCGTTAGAACAGTCGCTCTTCCACGTATTTTAATAGCGGAAGTATGGTCCGTAAACTGAGCAATCAGAACTTCTCCACGATCTAGCTTCTCCATATGGTGAAACTTGGTGTCTTGGCCACGAGTCAGGCCGATCACCTGGACGCCCTGTTCTTTAGCCTTTACTACGATATAATCGCTGTTTCCGGGTTCCATATGTTGTACCTCCAGCTCGGTATGTAGCTATCATGGTCGGAGTAACAGGATTTGAACCTGCGACCTCACCCACCCCAAGGGTGCGCGCTACCAGGCTGCGCCATACCCCGACATACGGCTAATTGCATAGCCGATCTTCATTATAATAGCACGCTAACTAAATGTAAAGATGTCCCTTTCAAGCTTAAACGGCTTCACCTGCCTAAAGAAAGTGAAGCACTCATTCAACACAGAATTACAGGACAAATTATTGCTCGCCAAACTGATAAAATCGGGATCATCACTTGTTTCTCAATAAAAACGCCCGAATGCATGACGCATTCGGGTGTCTACGCCAGGTCGGCTTAGTTGGATACGAGATCCTTCAAAGATTTGCCTGGTTTAAAAGCCGGCATTTTGCTGGCTGCGATTTCAATTTCTTCACCAGTTTGCGGGTTGCGTCCTTTACGGGCGGAGCGCTCACGAACCTCAAAGTTACCGAAACCAACCAATTGAACTTTCTCTCCGCCTTGCAGAGCGTCCGAGATCGCTTCGAATACAGCATCTACCGCTTTCGTTGCATCTTTCTTGGACAGTTCAGTCGACTCAGCTACTTTGGCAATCAAATCCGTTTTATTCATTCATTTCACCTCCCCTAACAGAACCTGTGTCGCATCAATATCATTCTTTTTAACCGAATATTAAAGAAATATACCTTGAAGCCGAACAAACTTATAGTAATACAGTCTTTTCGTAATTTCAAGTAGATTAAGAAGTTTTCACCTTTAGGTGTGACAACACATCGAATAAACAGCAAAAAGCAGCCTTTCCTGGAAGAAAGACTGCCTCGTTTGCCAACCGCATTTTTTTGCCCGCCGGACTTGCCCTACAGAATAATCGCAATCAGTCCGCCCGAGCCCTCATTGATGATTCTGCCCAATGTTTCCTGCAATTTATAGCGGGCATTATCAGGCATCATCGCAATTTTTCCTTGAATGCCTTCACGTACGATGGAGTGAAGCGAGCGACCAAAAATATCAGATTCCCAGATTTTGATCGGATCATTCTCAAAATCCTGCATCAGATAGCGCACAAGCTCCTCGCTTTGTTTCTCTGTTCCGATAATCGGCGCAAATTCGGATTCTACATCAACGCGGATCATATGAATGGAAGGTGCCGTCGCCTTCAGGCGAACACCGAACCGCGAGCCCTGACGGATCAATTCCGGCTCATCAAGCGCCATTTCCGCGAGCGACGGGGCCGCAATCCCGTAACCGGTCGTCTTGACCATTTCCAACGCTTCGGCAAACCGATCATATTCTCGTTTGGCATGTGAGAATTCCTGCATTAATTGCAACAGATGATCTTTGCCGCGAATTTCGACGCCCACAACTTCCATCAAGATTTGATCATATAGTTCATCAGGCGCATACAGATCAATTTCCGCTACACCCTGCCCCATATTCATGCCGCTGAGCCCTGCCCGGTCAATGAAATCATATTCCATAAACTGGGCAACCACCCGGTCAACATCACGCAGACGACGAATATCTTTGACGGTATCCCGCACCGAGTTTTCGTAATTGCTGCGTACCCAGTGGTTCTCTTGCAGAACCATAACCCAGCTTGGCAGATTTACGTTAACCTCATGTACAGGAAATTCGTAGAGAACTTCACGCAATACTGACATAACTTCTTCTTCGCCCATTGTAGCGACACTCATCGTCATAACCGGAATATCGTATTTTTCATGTAATTCATTCCTTAGCTGAAGCGCTTCATCGCTTTTGGGACGAGTGGAGTTGACAATTAAGACGAAAGGCTTGCCAACCTCCTTCAATTCGCTAATCACTCTTTCTTCCGCTTCCACATAAGAGCTGCGTGCGATTTCAGCAATCGATCCATCGGTCGTGACGACAACTCCCAGCGTGGAATGTTCCTGAATGACCTTGCGCGTTCCGATTTCTGCCGCTTCCTGGAATGGAATCGGATCTTCAAACCACGGCGTAGAGATCATCCGCGGGCCATTCTCATCCTCATATCCTTTGGCGCCCTCCACTGCATAGCCTACACAATCAACGAGCCTGACATTCACTTCCAACCCTTCAGCTACCTTAATTTGCACGGCTTGATTCGGCACAAATTTGGGTTCAGTCGTCATGATCGTCTTACCTGCCGCACTTTGCGGCAGTTCATCAATCGCTCTGACCCGGTCAGCATCATTGGTAATGTTAGGAAGGACAATCGTCTCCACAAAACGCTTAATAAAGGTTGATTTCCCCGTCCGGACCGCACCGACGACGCCGAGGTAAATATCCCCGCCTGTTCGCTCGGCAATATCCTTGAAAATGTCCACTTTCTCCACTGAATATCCCCTCCCAATCAAATTTCCGAGTACAAGGTGGTACATCTCCTGCCGGAACGCTGGCTTTAGGATGAATGCCAGAATTCACCGCCATGCAAACCTGTGTCTGAAGCGGGCAAGCGACGTAACTCGTACAACCATTTGGACTAGTAACATCATATGTTTCTGTCCGCTTTTTATGACGATTCCTTTTAAAAATATAAGAAAAGTATCCGCTTCACCCTTCCATGAATTGATATATGACACAATTGTCCTGCCTATGCCAAAAATAAAAAAGAACGCCCCACGATACAGGCGTTCTTGTCAAGTTGTATTAATGTACTGCGCGCGGTTCCCCGTCAACCCAATGATAGACTGGCGACTTCACCGGAACATAGTCGGAAAACTCCACAAGCAGCTCCCGCAAATCCTGATCAGACGATGGCTGCTTATCGCCGAGCTTCTCAACAGCTTTCATTACGTCAATGCCGTAATCGATGTAAACGATGCCCGTATCATCGATCAGCGTTGCCAATGTAAGACCTGAAAACGGGCTCCGCAGCGTCGGTTCCTTCTGACCGAGTTTATTATAGTCCAGATGATAGAAACCCGGATAAGCCTGTTCTCCGGCCAGCAGATCCCCATCCTTGTTCATACGCCGGTATTCATCCACCCAATTTTGCACTTGGATGATGGCCTGGGAAAGAACAACGTCCTGAACTTTTACTATAGGGGCCGTCTCTTCATTAAGAATCAGAAAGAAATATCGGCCGCCCTGTTCAAAAGCCGCCGAGGGAAGCACGCTTATATAGTTCATCCGCTGAAGCTTGGCCAAATCAACGATATACTTCTCATAGCGCGACGTTTCGGGCGAACTGTTCTTAATCGGCAGCAATCCCGCTTCCTTCTGAAAGCGCTCAATCACGGTCTGAACAGTAGTAACATCCTCCCGCACCGAAACCTTGCTCTGCGCCAGGTTTTCTTTCGGATATAGACATCCGGACAGCAACAGCGAAATGATTCCAATCGTTACGATGGTTCCAATCTGTTTTTTAATCATTACAGTTCCCCCTTGCTTGTATTACCAAAGCTTGCCGTCATCCTCCTGCTGCTCGGCAAGTTTGCGACGCACTGCCGCCTGCAGCGGAGTTTCGGGCACTTCAACGACCACCTCGCCGATCACTCTGGCCTGACAGGACAGTCTGATGCCTGTTTGCTCCAAGCCGCCGAGCTTTAGAATTTCTGGCCCAGTAGGCTCAGACAGACCGCTATCGGCACGATGAACGACTTTGCACATCATACAGGCGGCTTTGCCCTGGCAGCGCGTAGCGATGACAACGCCCGCCCTTCGAGAAGCATCCAATACAGAAATGCCAGCACGCACGACAACAGACTTACCTGATGGCAGGAAGGTAATTTTGATACCGTTCATCACGACTCCCCATCCTTGCAGGACAGCACAGACTGCAGACGGCTGACGAAAGAGGCGGAGAAGCGGTTGCGGGCAATCAGCATTTCAAAAGCCGGCAAAGCTGCTTTGGGCTCAGCGGCAATTGCCGCTGCGATCAGCTTCAGGCGATCCTCGCGTTCGCGCAGCATGTTGAATACCAGCTCATGAGCGAGCGGCACGACACGGTAATCTCCAACGCCTGGTGCAGGCTTCAAACCAAGCGGCCACAGCACATCCCGCACTTCCGTCCGGTAAAGCTCTTCTCCGGCGCTCACTTCGAACCCGCTTACCAATTCAACATCCATATTTTCGATACGGTAATGGCTGAGCAGCGAGCGGTACATTCCAGTCGAACTGTACGCGGGCTCATCTACTGCATAGGCGGCTAATGCCCGGTGCACAATGGCAGCCTCCTGTTCATCTACATACAGGTCTAGATCGCGCGGCGGCGCCGGCAATTGAATTCCCTGCAGCAGCAGGCCGCCGCTGCCGCCTACAACCCAGGGAACTGACGGATTGCCAATCGCATGCGAGATGCGGGACAGCACCTCAATTAATCGTTCCACGCTATTCATCTGACACATCCTTAAAAATAGGGTTTATTAAAGGCAACAATTGTAGCGTCCTTGTCCTTCACGACCGCCTGGCAGCCGAGCCTGAAACCTTCATCCAGCTCTTCCTCATCAAGACGGTCCCACTCTTCATCCGTCACTTCCTCCAAGCTATCCATCCCCGCAGCAATATGGCAGCGGCAGCGCGCGCAAGTGCCTCGCGAACAGGAAAAAGCCCAGTCAACATCATGCTTTAACGCATGATCAAGAATTGTTAACCCGGGTTCTGGCGTGACAATCGCCTGTTTGGTTCTGCCTGTTAGTTCCAACATTAAATGGACATCCTCTCTTAAGTAACTATGTAATCGAAATAAAACCATAGATAAAGCCCAGTACCAGCAGTACAAAGGCAACCAGCGACAAAATTAACCGAATAATTCCTTTGGTCTTCGTGCGAGCGACAGTAATAATCAGTGCCGCCAGCGCCATCAAGCCAATCCCGATAAAAGAAACCCACATTTTAGTCATTGAGTCCATTGTTCGAATCTTCTCCCGCTCTATAAACTTTTAACCCCTCTATTATACAGAAAAAAGCCTTGCCCGCCAAGGACAAGACCTCTACCAGTGATACCGTTACTTCTTAAGCATCAATTTCATGAGCGATTCCAAGCTATTCATGTTCATGCCGCTTTTTTTGACAGCACCGATGATCTCCTTGACCGTATCCTCCGATACCGGCACTTTGGCCATTGAGGATACTTGCTTGATCAGCCGCCGCAGTTCCGCCTCGCTTTGCATCGTTTGCGAGTTAACGCCGCTCGCGATTTTTTTAACTGCACTTTCGCTAATCGGCTTGCCAGTTTTTTTGCTGACGGCCTGGAGGACATCTTTCGGCAGGTTTTTGCGCATGGTTCCCCTCCTCACTGCTTAGCCATATGACCTTGCTAGTATCATATGACTGGAGGACGGGATTGGTGCAGGCCCCAGGCTTTTGCAGTATTCTCAATTTCATGGGTGCGCCCGCGGCCCATAAGAGCTTCAACCGCTTCACGAGGCTGTTTGTCCTGAAAAAGCACTTTGTTGAGCTGCTGGGTAATCGGCATATCCACCTCGAAGCGCTGCGCCAATTCGTGAGCTGCGCGCGTAGTCCGCACCCCTTCCACAACCATGCCCATTCGTTCGAGCACTTCGGCAAGGGGCAGTCCCTGCGCAAGCAGCGAGCCGGCGCGCCAGTTTCTGCTATGCTGGCTCGTACAGGTGACGATCAGATCGCCAACACCAGCCAATCCGGCAAAGGTCAAGGCGTTGGCTCCCATCGCCGCACCCAGGCGGCCTATTTCGGCAAGCCCTCTCGTGATGAGCGCCGCCTTGGCATTATCACCAAACCCAAGCCCGTCAGATAAGCCTGCGCCAAGCGCAATAATGTTTTTAATGGCTCCGGCAACTTCGACACCAATGACGTCCGGGTTGGTGTAGACGCGGAAATACGGGTTAATAAACAAATCCTGTACCCGTTCAGCCAGTTGTTGCACAGATGAAGCGACAGCAACGGTGGTAGGCAGTTTGCGCATGACTTCTTCGGCATGGCTCGGACCGGATAGAACAGCCACCTGTTCCTCCGGCCGTCCCAACTCCTCTGCAATGATCGTGCTCATCCGTTTCAACGTTTCGGATTCAAACCCCTTTGTCGCATGAACACACAATGTCTGCTCATCGATGTAAGGCGCCGCTGCACGGGCAACCTCCCGCATCGCAGCGGAAGGAGCAACGAACACGATCATCTCCGCATCTGCAAGCGCATCCGCAAGCGATGTTGTCGCCTCGATCCGATCGGAAATGACCGCATCGCCCAGAAACCTGGAATTGGTATGACGCGTATTGATTTCTTCCGCCTGGGAGGCACTGCGCGTCCAAAGCGCCACCTGATGATCATTATCCGCCAACACCGCCGCCAAAGCGGTCCCCCAGCTTCCAGCTACTAAAACCGCAACCTTACTTCTCTTCATGCGGGACTCCTTTCCGGGCCCCCAATTTGTTCTCTTTGCCCTGCAGCAGTTTCACAATGTTCGAACGGTGTCTGACAAAGGCAAAAACACAAATGAGGACACTGGCCCATATAATTGGAGCAGGCTTGTTCATTATGATGGCAAATATCGGTGTCAACAAGGTCAATAAAAGCGATCCAAGCGAGACATACCGCGTAATAGCAATGACTGCAATTGTAATAAGGCCTGCAATAAGAGCCGGAACAAAGGCCAGCGTTGCAATCACGCCAACCGTCGTTGCAATACCTTTACCGCCTTTAAAACGAAACCATACCGGCCAGTTGTGGCCGACAATCGCCGCCAAGCCGCACAGCGCCATCACCCACAGATCTTGTCCGCTCGTCCAACTGCCAATAAAGACAGCGGCGACGCCTTTAGCTACATCCAACAGAAAAACAGCCGCCGCCGGCCCCTTACCCAAGATGCGCAAAGTGTTCGTTGCGCCCGCATTGCCGCTGCCATGGTCACGGATATCGATGCCGCGAACCCATTTTGCGATCAAAATACTGAATGCGATGGAGCCCAGCATATAACTGACTGCTATCGCTGCAATTGCATAAACCAATATTCTTCTCCCCTAATCTTGATCGGACTTCCGCCGGGTAAAGATCCGGACCGGTGTCCCTTCGAATTGAAAAGCGCCCCGGATTTTGTTCTCCAAATAACGCTGGTAGGAGAAGTGCATCATTTCGGGATCATTTGCAAAAACGACGATGGTCGGAGGTTTCACCGCAACCTGCGTCACATAGTTGATGCGCAGACGCTTCCCTTTATCTGTCGGCGGCGGATTAATAGCCACAGCATCCGCAACCACATCATTAAGAATATGGGTTTGAATGCGAAGCGCATGCTGCTCCGACACATGATTAACGACGGGAAGGAGCTTATGTAACCGTTGCTTCGTTTTGGCAGACAGAAACACCACCGGCGCATACGACATAAACAGAAAGTGGTCCCGAATATTTTGGGTGAAATGCTGCATCGTCTTGTCGCCCTTCTCGACAACATCCCATTTGTTCACGACAAAAATCGACGCCTTGCCCGCTTCATGGGCAAATCCGGCAATATGCTTGTCCTGCTCAATGATGCCTTCCTCGCCATTGATTAGCACAAGCGCAACATCTGCCCGTTCAATTGCCTTGAGCGCACGCATGACACTGTATTTCTCTGTTGCTTCATAAACCTTGCCGCGCTTGCGCATACCCGCTGTATCAATCAGAACGTACCGCTGACCATCGCGTTCAAACGGCGTATCAATTGCATCGCGCGTCGTTCCGGCTACATCCGAGACAATCACGCGGTCTTCACCGAGCAATGCGTTGACAAGAGATGACTTGCCTACGTTGGGCCGGCCAATCAATGCCACCCGTATGACGTCTTCGTCGTACGAGACATCATCCAGTTCAGGAAGCTTTTCTACCGCTGCATCAAGCATATCGCCGATTCCGATGCCATGCGATCCGGAAATGGCGATCGGCTCACCGAAGCCCAGACTGTAGAACTCGTAGATTTCATCCATTCTATTGAAGTTGTCCACTTTATTGACTGCCAGCACGACAGGTTTTCCCGAACGAAACAGCATCTGTGCCACTTCATCGTCAGCAAGCGTCAACCCAGCCTTGACATCCACCATGAAAATAATGACATCCGCTTCCTCAATCGCAAGCTCTGCCTGCATGCGGACCGATTTCATAATTTCGTCCGAGCCGTCAATTTCAATCCCTCCGGTATCAACAATACTGAAGGCCTTGCCATTCCATTCGCCAGGTGCATAGATACGGTCTCTAGTTACACCAGGCTTGTCTTCTACGATAGCGAGTCGATCTCCTATAACGCGATTGAAAATTGTTGATTTTCCCACGTTTGGCCGCCCGACAATCGCAATAACGGGTCTTGCCATTCATTTCCACTCCTCGAGCGACCAGCAGGATGCACGCCTGTGCATACCAATGCTCTCGCCATATATTTATAAAGCTTGAACTTGTGATTAATTTTCGCAAGTAATTCACATTAAAATGATCACGAATAACATCATAGCAAAAAAGGACTGTCTTGGCTAACATTTCATGCGATTATCTTTGGACAAGAATAAATGTGCCGTTCTTCAGATCATGAACGGATACATCTAATATTTTCTCCAGCAGAAATGCGGTTTCCTCCATCTGATTGGCATTGTCAGCAAAAAAAATTGGAGCGCTGCCGCCAACTCCCTCTCTATTCACTGTTACAATCGCTGCGATCTTGCCCACCAAGGAACGCCTCCATTTCTGTTACTGATTAATTTTCGCTTCTGTCGGCATGCGAACAGCCGCTTCGAGAATCGGCACATTGCGTACAATCTGCTCTGCCTTGGCCTGGTCTTTGTCATGCGGCAGCACGAATACAGCCAGTCTCCCGTCCCGCATATCAAGTTTGGCCAGTGGTACAAGCGCTGGCTCGCCGTCATCGCGGAACACCCCGAGCAGTGCGGCCAAATCGTACAATATCGCCTGACGCTGCCCCAGGTTGCTAAGCGTTGATTTGCCGTTAGCGTTATAGGGAGTAAGAATCAGTCCAAGCCCCTTCTCCGCAATTATCGACTGATTGCTCTGCAATCCGACATTCATTATATAAATATCGCCTACATATAGATCGGGTCCCTCCTGCCGCACCTCAGCGCTGGCTACGCTGGCAATATGCGAGATCGCCTTACCTGACCGCAATAGTCTGACGACAATCATCGATAAGAGACCTGCAGCAATACCGTAATACCATTCGAATACAATGGCAAACAAACTTGTCAGAAAGGCCGTCATAATGACGAGGTAGTTTCTGCCCTCGAATACCATTGCAATTCCCTCAATGTATGTTGCGCCCCGAGGCACAAGCTCCATATCATCAATCTTTGTTAACGTATCGCGCTCCATCTTCCGTACATCGCGAAATTGCTGAGCAGCCAGCGTTAGAAAGGTTATTGCGGTGTAGTCTTTATTGTAGAGCGAAGGGACCGCGACAGCGCCCAGAGCCGCGGCAATGATACCCAAAGAAATATGGATAATCCGTCCATGCGGGTAGGTCGGGTATTGGCGATAATCGGTACGAAGTAGCACAAGCCTTGAAGCAAGGCCAAAGAAAACACCCAGCATGATGCCGATTGACAATTTGTTATTTAAAATAAACGTACTCATGACAAATGACCTTCCCGTTCGGACAATTGTACCGATTTCAACCGCTTCAGTTCATTTCGTCGCAACAGGATGCGATCAGCCGCTTGAACGGCTCCACCGGACAGTTTGGCGCATAGTAAGGCAAACAGCAAATTATCCCACCATGCCGCACCTCCAATCTGCACTTGCCCCGTCGTTCCATGCAGCAATTGAAGGAAAGCCTCTGCACCGGCAAACGCAAGCACGAGCAGAATAAACTGCTCTTTGATACGCAGCGCCATCAGACCCGTGCATAATCCTGCAGCAAGCGCGGCGTCAAATTGCGGATGCACAATAATGAATACCGGATCAAGCAGATACATTTGCCGGATCCAGAATAGGACAACAGCGAGCAGTATTGAACCGGTGAATAAGTTGACCGCTTTGTAACCGTTTTGCGATTGAATGAGCAGTGTCACCGCCCACAATACGGCCCATAACGCTGAGAGCCCGATTGCCAGAGACCCTATAGGAATTGGAATGCCATACAGGGCAAGTGCACCTGTGCCAAACACCATCAGTTCGCGCAAGGACAGATTGCCAGTCACCATCGTCCTCCAGCCCGTAGCCATTAATACGGAAGCAACAACAATAATCCAGATCGCAATATAACCCTCATTCATACAAATCCCTCCCAACGCTTCTATTATGCGCTGTCGGGACCAAAAAAAAACGGCAGCCCGTTGTCGGACTGCCGAATTCCAATTTATTTCAACTTGCTTAATTTATCGCCAAACCGTTCAGCAAGCGAATAGCTCATGCTTTGGTTGCTAAGGCTGACATTCGGGTTATTCAATTCTTCTCTTGGTGCACGTGATCTTTCAGTGCGCTCAGGTCTTGGTGCTTGCTCAGGCGCCTCTTCTGTTTCTTTAATGCTCAGGCTGACACGCTTTTCATCCGGGTTGAAATCAAGCACTTTGGCTTGAACTTCTTGCCCTTCCTGAAGCACTTCATGAGGTGTCGCAATGTGACGATGAGCGATTTGTGAAATATGCACAAGTCCTTCTACGCCAGGAGCAATTTCAACGAATGCGCCGAAGTTAACAAGACGTCTTACCGTACCTGTAACGACATCGCCTGTTTTGAATGAGCTTCCAGCTGTTTCCCAAGGACCTGGTTGAGCAGCTTTAATACTCAGGCTGATTTTGCCAATGGATGGGTCAAGTTTAAGAACTTTAACATGAACGCTGTCTCCCTCGGAAACAACATCTTTAGGATGCGCAACATGCTGCCATGAAAGCTCGGATACGTGAACAAGACCATCAACGCCGCCGATATCAACAAATGCGCCGAATGGCGTCAAGCGTTGGACCGTACCGTCAAGTTCTTGACCTGGCTCAAGGGAAGCGATAATGCGTTGTTTGTTTTCTTCAAACTCAGCATCCAGCACTTCTTTGGCAGACAGGATAACTTTGTTGTTCTCACGATCGATTTCTTTCACTTTTACGCGGATTGCACGGCCTTTGTAATCGCTGAAATCTTCAACAAAGTGACGCTCAACCATCGATGCCGGAATAAAACCGCGAACACCAACATCAACAACCAGACCGCCTTTAACAACGTCAGCCACCGTTACATCAAGAATCTCGCCATTGTCAAAGCTGTTTTGCAGCTGTTCCCAGGCATTCTCTCCGTCGATCAGACGTTTGGAAAGAACAAGACGCTCTTTGTCATCGTCAATGCTAACTACTTTAAGTTCAACTTCCTGACCAACTTGAACTGCGTCCGCAGCATTGTCAAGCTGTACAGCGGACAGCTCGCGAAGCGGAATGACACCGTCATATTTATATCCAATGCTAACTGTCGCTTGGTTATCTTCAATTTTGACGATCGTGCCTCTGACCGTATCGCCTTTCTTCAGCGATATAAGATTATCGAGCGCCTCTTGGCTGATTGCTTCACCGCTTGTTTCCTCGCTAACCGCTTCTGCAGCCGTTTGGCTTACGGTTTCTTCTACTTCAGTTTGCGCTTTTGTTTCTTCTGACATTTGAAATAACCTCCTCAGTTCATACCCCAACTTTATTTAAACCTGTGAGCGGCCTCGAAACGGGCCTATACAGGATTTAAAACGTCTTGTTCATTGCTCATGAGCTAGCCCGCCGCAGTTAGCGAGCGGATTTCAGCCATAATCTTGGCTGTGGCCGCATCCAGCACATCGGATGGTCCTTCTGTCTGCAAAGCTTTCAAATCGATCGGTGCGCCGTAAACAATACGGATGGAACGAAACAAACGGTACTTGCCAATAATTGCGACTGGAATCACCGTTGCATTGCCGCGAAGCGCCAACATTGCTGCACCCTTCTTGCCTGCGGTGTCACCTTGGCTGCGACTGCCTTCAGGGAATATTCCAAGCACTTCCCCTTCTTTAAGCAACCCGATTGCCGATTTTATCGCTTCTTTGCTTACGCCGCCCCGCTTCACCGGAAAAGCTCCCAAGGCGCGGAGAAATGCGGCCATTGGCGGAAACGAAAACAGTTCAGACTTTGCCATGTAATTCACTTTGCGTTTGACCCTGACCCCTACCGTAGTAGGATCAATATTACTGATATGATTAGAGCAAAGCAGTACAGGGCCGGTCGCAGGAATATGATGCAGCCCCGATGCCTTCAACGGAAAAATAACCGCGAAGATGAAACGGAGCAGCGACTGGCATAAACGGTATAGCATAGTTTACTTCGCCTCCGCCAATTTGGTTCGACTCAAGTCAGCGATTTGTTCAACAACCTGCTCAATGGTCAGGTATGAACTGTCGACCGTAATCGCATCAGCAGCCCGCACAAGCGGAGAGATTTCGCGTTCCTGATCTTTGCGATCACGTTCCGCAATTTCAGCTGCCAACTGCTCAAGGTCAATTCGTTCTGCTTGATCGATTTCCTGCAATCGCCGAGCTGCGCGCACACGGATATCCGCTGTCAGAAAAATCTTCAATTCTGCATCAGGCAGCACATGCGAACCAATATCGCGTCCATCCATTACGACCCCTTTGAGGCTTGCGAGTCGCCGCTGCATGTCAACAAGATGTTCACGCACCGCTTCTACCGCAGCAACTGCGGAGACGCCCAGCGTAACATCACGGGACCGTATAGCCTCAGTAACATCCTCTCCGTTAACGGACACAAGCTGTGACTTCTCTCCGGGCTTAAGCTCAATGTTCAGTGTCGCCGCCAATTCACCTAGGCGGGCCACATCCGAAAAATCAATACCTGCGCGAATTGCGCTAAGTGTAACTGCCCGGTACATAGCTCCCGTATCAATGTATACATAGTGAAGCCGCTTGGCGACTTTCCTGGCGACTGTACTCTTCCCGGCCCCGGCGGGCCCGTCAATAGCAATGTTGATGCGAAGCAAGTCCTGTTGCGATGACAACGATTAATTCCCCCTCTGACATCAAGGAGCGGTGCGATAGCGCCAGCCGTGCGGCAGTACCCCTCAATAAAAAAGCAGGCTCTGCCTGCAACGTGAAAATTATACCACACTACGGAAAGAGATGCAAAAAAACAGGAACAAAGGATACCGATATCCCTTCCAATCGATCGACTCCGGTCACCCATTCCCTAATAACGGGAAAGTGGAGCGCCACTTGCGAGAGCAGCAGCATGATGAACAGAACATACAATGCACGTTTCAAGAAACCGGTAATCAAATCAGCGTACCTGTCCAACTCACGGCTATCCAATCTCCGCGCCCCCCCTTGTGCTAACGGTTTCTAAACTCCAATTGGCGTTCAAAGCAATAGCGAATAATCTTCTGCCGCTCGCCATCGCTGATTGCGACGAATTTGCTCATCACCTGCGTGCGTCCTGTTTGGAGCGGATTCACCCGCACGACTTCTGATTCGAATTGGGCATGATCAAGCGTGCCGTTCTTGTATGGGACGAGCAGCCAGCAAGCCAGTTTATCACCCACTTTAACATTCCAGCGTCCTTCCGCAATGTAGGACACGCCGCCGCCCCCGATATCATCCGTATGGGCAATAAATTGCATGCGGTTCGAAGCTTTCACCGCAAGTTCCAGCTCCGCGGACACCCGCAGAAAGTTTCTGCGCTGGATTTTAGTAATCTGCTCCGGATCAGGTCTTTGAATTGACACCAGCCGGATAACATCTTCCTGAAAACCAAGGACATGGGAATAAAAATAATTTTTCACGCCGCCATCTGTAATAAAATAAATCGACAATTCATCGCCCAAATACAGTTTTTTCAACTTCCCTGTCGACTCATTCATTGGAATTTCGATAAGAATATGCTGTTCCTTCACTTCAGAAATACGCGATCTATATTCCACAGCAGCCTCTTCTTCAAAAGACGAAGCCACTTGCATGTATACATATTGATTTACTTTGGGCAACAAATAAACTCCCCCTCCCGAATAGGACAATTATACCATGCCGCTAGTAAGAGCCGCCAGCTTAAATTGCCGCTATTGAAAGAGGTATAATGACTTATATCATCCGCTACTTCCGCCCTGCATCTGTTGCATCTCTGGGAATTTCAACTTTCCCTGCCTTCTGTACGGGTTCGACTTTGAAAAAAGGAAGCCCATCGTCTCAATTGACGTGAGCTTCCTGATCGACGCAAGCCTGGTGATGCGCACTCTGTGGAGCGATGACCGCCGCTTCAGGGCAGTTTTTCAATCATTTCTTCCAGCCCGTTATCAGCGTTAACATATACGCGAAACACCGCGCCGTTTATTTTTCCCGTGTATTCATAGCAAAGGACCTCATCACCCAAATCATTATCGATTAAAGCTTTCTGGGTTTTGCTCACTTTCATCGCCGGGTTCAGCAGCTTGCGTGCTTCGGCTTCCGACATTTGCGGTTTCGGCAAGTTGCGCTTTTTATGCTCAAAGACATAATCAGCAGCTTCCAGCCCAATCGTCTCTCCGTTGTCAAGCGCCACTTTCACCGTCAGCTTCTCCGGGTAGATGAGCACATCGCCCTGTTTCTCAACAAATGTAAGGGACCCCGTGTTCCCGAACTCATCATAGCTTACCGCAGTCATATTAGGGTAATCATGCTCTTCCAGAAACTTAACTGCGTCGGCTCTTGCATCGTGTACAGAAACTTTCTTCTCGCCTATTTCCCGCGATTTGTTGAACCAGACCAATTGGCCGCCTCGTTTTGTATAGTTCATCGTCAATGTTGCCTTGGCCCCATTTGGCTGAACTTTTGCAGTATAAGACGCGTAATCTGTTCCCTCGCCGTTTTCCTGCACTTCTACGGAAGCGATATCTTTGATCCCTGCAAATTCAGCCGCTTTTTGCTGAACATCTTGCGCGGTTACCATCTCTCCGCCAAGCATTTGGATCGTGCGCTTTTCATACATCGCGCTTACTGAAGGTCCCCAATTAATTTCCGGGTATTCACTTACTTTTTTGTTTACCGACTTAAACCCGTCAATAATGACATTATCCTGAGTGGCCTGTTCAGTCGCCAAGGCAATTTCAACATCCATCCACCGCAAGCTGTTCTGCAGCACTTTATCCTGCATCGCCTGCAAATCCTGTGTCAGTTCTTCTGATTTTTCATAAAGGGTTTTGAGCGTACCGTATTCCTTGTCTGATAGCGGCTCTTTCGTCAAATCGCGCACCGCCGTCCGGTAGGAGAAGTTGGCTACCCGTGACAGAAAATCATCCGTTTCGTTAAAAGGCAGCAAATTCAACGGCAGCTGATTGATTTCATTTTGCGCCTCGCTCGTAAGTCTCCATACATTGACCAGCCCTTTGCGATGATAGGCTTGCGACGCTGAATTGACAGCAAGCGTATTGCCAAGCTGATTATTAAGCTGCTTCATATGGTAGCTCAAATCATGAAAAGCGCGCTGATACTGGTTTTCTGCCTTTATTAAAATCGAATTTTTCTCTTGGTGCTCCTGATAACCCCAGAAGACCGTGCCAATCAACAAAAGTGTCATAACCGGAAACAACACGGCGCTTAGTCTTTGGTACATAACACAAAAACTCCTTTCTTGTGCCAAACTTGGGGTTAGTTTGGTTCATAGAAGGGAGCTTTATACATGTCTATCCATGCTGTTCTTCAATTTCAAAATCATCGGTATTGCTGCACAGGCATTGCTTGAAGCCCGTCTCGATTCGATCCTGTTCCCGTTTGCCGCGCAGCACAAACTTTTCTCCGCACAGATTGCAGCGAATTTTTATTTTTACTCTGTCCATAACGCCTGAACCTCCTGCATCGCAGCTTCATATAGCAATCATTATGGACAGATCTATTATAGTTTAACCTCATCCTCCTGATGAAGCAGCCGAAATGGCGATCTGGCATTTGCACGCTGCATTTTGCGAAGCCCTCTGATCCATAAAAAAACCATGAGCGGCACAATGAGCAACAGCCAGTTGGTCGTAATTGTTACCATGATATAGTCATATAGTCCATGCCAAAACAATGGCAGCAGCAGCGACAACACAATCATCCGCCGGGTATGCACATTTTGCGAAAACTTGGCCTTGCCAAGATAATAGCCCATCATTACGCCAAACAGCGCATGTGCAGACACTGGCAGCAGCGCGCGCATGAGCAAGGATACAAACGATACTGGCTGCAGCAGCGCATACATCACATTTTCAAATGTCGCAAAACCAAGAGAGATAGCTGTCGCATACAATATACCGTCATAAGGTTCGTCGAACTCGGTGTGGTTATAAATAATGTGATACAGCACAAACCATTTCAGACTTTCCTCAACACCTGACGAAATGATGAAAGAGAATACGAATGGCGATTCCCCCAACCACAACATCAGACCACGCTGGATAATCAAGATCGGAAAAGAAACGAGCATCCCGAAAATAAACATGCGCATGACCATATGAATCGGTTCTGAGTTGTAGCGATCTTTCAAATAAAAGTAGGTTAGAAGCAATATTCCAGGGGCCACCGCTGCGGTCAATATGGACAATAAAACCACCATTCGTATCACCTCCTTCGAATTGAAACACCAAAAAGCATCGAACAGTCGTTAGTCGCTGTCCGATGCTTTCTATCGGATATCAGGGATTAAAATGAGTGCATATCTCACTAACAGCGTCTGCTGCGATAATCGTTTTCCCGTATTCCTCCAGCACGGCAGTCGTTACCGACGTCGCATCCCCATATTCTGCGAGCAATGCGATCGTAGCCAGCGTTTTGCTCGGCCCCGCTTCAGCAGGATCAAGCGGTTCAAACTCCAAAATCCAGTTTCCTTTGTAGGAGTACAATCGTCCGCCTTCAGACAAGCCGGCATTGCGCAATTGATGACATACTGAGATCACATTTTCGAAATCCCGGAATGCGTACATCATGACGTCGCTTTGTTCAAGCGTCACTTCCATCTCGTATACATCATCTTCGCCATCTTCGTCAGCATCCGTGCCTTCGCTATGCTGTCCGTTTGACTTGCCGCGAGTAACGATAACAACCATGCCTTGCGCGGGAAGGCCAAATATTTCAACAGCAAGTGGGCCGCTAGCATCAAATCCGAGTTCTGTATGAGCCTGCTCCATCATCTCGCTGAACAGTTCATGCACTTTCGGTATTTCACGCCACATGTCATCCTTCTGGATCCCACGTTCCAGCAGGTCGTCGAAAGTCAGAAAAATCCGAATCTTGTCCTGACTTAGTCGCTCGATCTTCATGATAGGATCCCCCCTTCTGCAGCTTCGGTTATAACAGCGTATGAAGCGACAAGTATTATGTGATCAAAATCATCATATGCAACTATGTTATCATTTTTAAGTTCGGATTGCACTACTCCATTCAAAAAAAAGAACCGCCGCCCCGGCACTTTATATGCGAAGTGCCGGGGCGGCGGTTTCAATGGTTAATGCGCTCGCGTTTCTTTTTGGGAAGACATAATATTTTCGATCTCCCGCTTGGCAGCCGGATCATTTTCTGCCAGCCACTCAATTTGTTCCCAGTCTTTTTTGGACTGTTCTGCAGAAACGCCTTCTTGCTTTGGGGACTTCATTTCTTTCACCCCGGCCATGGACCCGCTCAACATCTTGCCAAGCAGATTATTCTTGACGCCTGAACACATTTGCTGCACCGCCTGCGTCGCCGTGGCGAACATTTCCGGCTTCTTCTTGGCAAGTACCGATGCCGCTGTCGCTCCAATGATGCTACCCGCTAAAAAAGTGCTCCACTTCATTCAGCATGCCTCCTTGATTAAGTTGACGAAGCCGAAGTTAGTTTCCCCGCGGTCCAGACTCTTCATACCCTCTCCCCGCTTCGCGTAAGCCAGCCAGGTTATGCTATTCATACGCTTCGGCAGGCAATTTTTCCTGAAATCGGTTATGGTTTATCCCCTTTACGAAGGATGAATAAATGCGTCTGCGCAGGCGCCATCAGCCGCAGCGGCAGCTTTGACGTGCCAAAGCCGTTGCTGACAAACAGGCGGATAGGCGGCATGCCGGCCGACTTCCGATCAGGCATTTTAAACCACCCTTTGCAATATTTAAGAATAGTCGGCGAGCGAAGCACAGGGCCCAGAAACGGAAGCGCAATTTGACCGCCATGCGTATGGCCTGACAACACGAGATCGATATCTGCGTTTCCAAGTCGCGAGGCGAGCACAGGATCATGGGCAAGCAGAATAGTGCAGCCTGCCTCCTGGTTGTCCTGCAACGCTTCCCTTACACGAGCGCGCTCGGTAATCGGATCATCGACCCCCGCAAGCCTCAGCGAACTGCCGTCACTTTGTTCCAGCATCACGGATTCATTGACAAGCACTCTGATCCCTTCCTCGCCCAGCAGCACGTCCAGTTGTCGATGATCATCATCATAATCATGATTGCCATAAACAGCATAGACCGGAGCTATCTCCACAAGCTTGCGCATATTGGCTCTCGTCCTGGACAACGGTACTTTCTTTTCTGTCAAATCGCCGCCAATCAGCACCAAATCCGCGCCGCCTTCGTCCTGGGACAATTGAATCAACGAATCGGGAATAGTGCGGCGATGAATATCCGTTATAAAAAACAGTCTCGTACCATCGAAGCTTTCGGGCAAACGAGCAAGCCAAAGCTCCTCTACATTAATCTTGACTTTGCCAGCTTCCATTGCCATCCAGTAGATGAGCAAGCCGGCCAGCCCCAGCATGATCCAAAGCCATAGCATGAATGTTTGTCACCTGCGTTCTCATAGGTTATCTAAACGGCCTAATCTTCCCGGCGATAGCGAATAATTAACCCCATAATCAAATCGATGGCAAAATGGGCTATAATCGGTGCCCAAAGTGTGCCTGTCTCCATATAAATCCAGCCAAGGGCATAGCTGATCGAGAAAACCAACCCGGTAGGAATCCAGTGCTTTAGATAGCGGACATGAATGGCCGCAAAAATTATACTGGTCCAGTAAGGGCCAAAAGCGAATTGCAGTGCGCCCCGAAACAACATTTCTTCGCACACCGAAACGATAAAGGAAATGACAATAATATGCCAGATTGGCCTGTTTTTGAACAGCCGTTCATTTACTCCCCCATCATCGCTCGCTTCCTCAGGAATCCACCTGGAAATCAGCAAGTCGACAATGACGACCGCAGCAGCCAATCCGACACCCCAATAGAGATAAGTGTAGCCCTCGGGAAATTTTAATAGCTTTAGTGGGTTGCGATGCTGTAATAAAATCCAGATCAAACCGATAATAAGAGTAAGCGCTTGTGTCACATACAAATTTATTAACAGCATGCGGTCGTCAATTTGATCTACCGTTACTTTTCGGAATCTGATTTTACGAATGTCGAATTTTTTCATAGCTTCCCGCCTGTTAGTTAAAGTATACTGGTACAAGCGTAAACGGCTTCGCCAGCCATATTGGCATAGCAAACGTTTCGCCATGAATGATAAGCCAGTTTATGTGGCCAAACTTATAAATTCTTATCAGAGCAAAATAAGACCCGACACTTGACAAACGAAGGAGCGTATTATGGAAAAAAGATTGACACGTTCGGAATTGGTATTCAGTATGGGCTTTTTGTTCATGCTTGTCGTTGCCGTTGCCACTTTTTTTTACGGTGTGAAAATCGGCGCTGCCAGAACAGAAGCCAAATATGAACCTATGAAGCTATTGCAATCCGACGTAGCCGGCAATGCGGTTGCTTATCAGCAGCAGGATCTTGTCTCATTTTATCATACGGTATACTTGCCTAATCGTGAATTTCAGTTGCAATGGTTCAACGTCATGGACAAGCTGCGCAGCGGTCAAGCAACAGATCCCGTCTCTTCATTTAAAGAGCTCGCCAAACTGGCCAAAAAGCAGTACTCGGCAGCCTCATCTTCATCAGTGCCGACATCATCGCCGCTGCTGAACCAATCGCAGCTTAATGTTTTGAAAAGTCTGAAGCTGTTTGAGCAGGCCGCTTCACGATTTGCATCCACAGCTGACAACAAGCCATCCAAAGAGCTGGTTGTGGAGATCGGGTTGGAGGCTTATTACCGGAAAGCCGTTCAACATAACTTGCTCGCCCAGCAGCAATACTATGCTTCAATGCTTAAATGGGGAGCGACCGTTGAAGCCGCTATACCAAGTGAATTTAACACTCCGGCATCGGAGTCCATTAAAGATTGGAATTCACAGCCGCTGCTTGTCAAAAACAAAATTATTGCGGATCAGCTTGTTGAGCTGCAGCAATTGGTTAACTTTTATCCGCATGATCTGAGCACTCGCGTCGATGAATTAATTGCATCCGGGGAAGCGAGCAGACTCAAGATCAAATCAGTTCCGGCGCTTATTGAGCTGCTGCTCGGTACAAAAGCGGTTCGTGCCGGAGACTTCGCCAGCGGCAAGACGATGCTGTATGATCAGGAACTGCTGCCGCAGCTTCCGTTCTTCTTCCCTGAGAATCAGTAAGGCAACAAAATTCCAAGACGATCTGCAGGCAGCGCCTGCAGGTCTTTTTTTTTTGAGCTTCCTTGTCCCTATTAATCAATCGTATTGAAATCCTCTGATCGAAGCCAGTGCAGCCATTCCGCCACTGACATTGCTGAGATTGCTCCACCCCTGCCCGCTCAAATACTGGCAGACACGCTCGCTCCTTACTCCATGCGCGCAAACAATAAAAAGCGACTCGTCCTCAGACAGCTGCTCCAAATGAGCAGGAATAGACTGCATAGGGATATGCCTTGTATTCTCCAAATGATAGAAATCCCATTCGCCTTGTTCCCTTACATCAATGATTTGACTTTCCGCAATTTCGCCGTTTTCAAGACCGGACAACAGCGACTGGGCATCAATTTCGCGCCATGCCTCCACATTAATCTCTCCCTTTAAAGGTTGCTTAAATTCATGAAAAAAAACTTAAAAATCGCATGTATGTTTGAATCATAACGAAATTTTTATATTTGGGCAAGTTTAAGCATTGCTTTTCCATGTCCTATTGCTATAAAATAGAAAAGGTTAAGAATGTTCGAAATAACTCTATGTAAACCATAACGGTTAGTAGGGAACTCCCATCCTGCTGTGAATACAGCGGCGAACGGGGAGTTTTTATAAATATAAGCCTGTATAAGCGAGTGTATCGCCTATGCCGGCTTATATTTCAAATTATTCACAATTATGATTGGGAGGCCTGCCTCAGATGTTCAAGGTGTTAGTTTCAGACCCGATTAGTGATTTGGGTATTCAGAAGTTATTCGATGCGGAAGATGTAATGGTAGACAAAAAACCAGGATTAAGCGAAGACGAGCTTGTGGCAATCATCGGTGAGTATGATGCCCTGCTTGTTCGCAGTCAAACGACTGTAACTGCCAAAGTGATGGCAGCAGGCAAACAACTAAAAGTCATTGGACGCGCAGGAGTCGGCGTAGACAACATCGATCTTAAAGCTGCGACAGAACGCGGAATTATCGTAATCAATGCCCCTGACGGCAATACAATTACGACTTGCGAGCACACCTTCGCGATGATGATGGCAGTAGCTCGCCATATTCCGCAAGCTTACCTGAAGACGGTCAGCGGCGTATGGGATCGCAAGTCGTTTCTGGGTGTAGAACTCCGGGGCAAAGTGCTGGGCGTGCTCGGCATGGGTCGGATCGGCGGCGAAGTCGCCAAGCGGGCTAAAGCTTTCGGAATGAAAATTATGGCTTACGACCCGTTCCTTACGGAAGATCGCGCTGAAAAACTTGGTGTTACGCTGTCTTCAGTTGACGAAATTGTCCGCCAAGCGGATTTTATGACCGTTCATACCCCGCTTACCCCAGAAACACGCCATATGATTGGCAAGGCGCAATTCGAAGTGATGAAACCAGGCATGCGCATCGTTAACTGTGCCCGCGGCGGCATTATTGACGAAGGAGCACTTCTGGAAGCGATCAATGAGGGAATTGTGGCAGGCGCTGCTTTCGACGTATTCGAAGTTGAGCCTCCGGCTAAAGATCACCCGTTCCTCAGCCATCCTAAAATTATTGTTACGCCGCATCTGGGCGCATCGACGGTTGAAGCACAGGAAAATGTTGCGATCGATGTCTCGGAGCAAGTGCTGCACATTTTGCGTAATGAGCCATTCAGCAATGCTGTAAACATGCCGCCTATCCCTGCTGATGTCCTCAACAAACTGCAGCCTTACTTTGCACTTGGCGAGCAACTCGGCAGCTTTGCGGCCCAATTGACTGAAGGAGCAGTGACGGAAATTACAGTCAACTACTCCGGCGACCTTGCTGAAGTGGATACACAGCCTTTGACCCGCCATATTATTAAAGGCATGCTGTCCCACCATCTTGGTTCGGAGCAGGTTAATCTGGTTAACTCCATGCATCTGTCCAAACTGCGCGGCATCAATATTGTCGTACAAAAATCGCACACAGCCAAAGGATTTACAAATCTGCTGTCCGTTTCCCTTCGTTCCAAAAACGAAGAGCGCCGGGTTGCTGGAACATTATTGAACGGTTATGGCGCGCGCATCGTGCAGATTGATAAGTTTCCGGTTGATGTCGCACCGGCAGGCAATCTGATTCTGGTCTCCCATAATGACCAGCCGGGCATTATCGGAAGAGTCGGCACGCTGCTTGGCTCCAATGATGTTAACATCGCCACCATGCAAGTTGGACGCCAACTTGTCGGCGGGTCCGCCGTCATGGTGCTTAATGTCGATAAAGCTGTACCGAAGGAAGTGCTTGCTGAGCTTTCGCGTATGGACGGACTGAATAACGCCAAAGAAATTATTTTGTAATCGAAGTACTGCTTGTTACACAAGCAAAAAGGCTCCTTCGTCTTTTGACGGAGGAGCCTTTTTTTTCATGCATGAATTAATTCACGGTATGAATTGTCGGAACAATTATAATTGTTTCACGACAAACAAGATTAATCTCCATTGTTGGACAGTGTCCAGTTTGCTTCGACAGGAAGCAGCAGCGTAAAAGTCGTGCCTGTGCCGAATTGGCTTTCTACCTCAATGGTGCCATGATGGGCTTCGACAATGTTTCGTACAATTGCCAGACCAAGCCCAGTCCCGCCTGAGGAAGCTCTTGTTCTTGCCTTATCCGCTTTATAAAAGCGTTCAAATATATAAGGGAGATCTTCCCGAGGGATGCCATGGCCTTCATCCTTCACTTGCAATTCAATGAATTCCCCGTCTTCTTTGGAGCGGCGGTCAGCGATCAGCCAGATCGAACCTGCAGGCGTATGCCGAAAAGCGTTATCAAGCAAATTCGTCAGCACCTGCTCCAACCTGTCTTCATCCCCAGCTGTCAGCACCAGCGGTTCGTCAGGCAATACATATTGAAATTGAATGTCCCTCTCTTTGGCATACACCTGAAACTTGCGGTGCACTCTGCGCAGCAGTCCATTAAGCTCAACTTCGGACATATTCATATCGAGATGGCCGGCTTCCATCCGTGCCAAATCAAGCAGATCTTTGACTAGTCTGCTCATACGCAGCGATTCATCATAAATAACTTGCACAAGCTCTTTGCGCTCTTCAGGCGAACCCGCGATATCATCGAGCAGCGCTTCGCTGTATCCCTGCAGCATCGACAACGGCGTGCGGATCTCATGCGAAACATTGGCTACAAAGTCGCTCCGCAGTTTCTCCAGCTTGGATTCCTCCGTAACATCCCGCATAACTGCAACTGCGCCGCGCACTGTATCATTGGATTTAAGCGGCGCCATCACGAGTGACCATACGCCGTCATGAACATGCACCATGCCGCTTAAATCCCGCCCTTCACGAACTACCGTACGATAAAATTCGTAAAGCGGTTCCGGTACTTCCCCGAACGCTTTGTATCCTGCTGACCTGCCTGCCCAGTCAAGACGGCTCCATTGGGTCATAAGACGCTGTCCCTGCGGATTGGTAAGAATGACGCTGCCGCTTGCATCGAAAGTAATGACCGCATCTGCCATGCTTCGCAAAATGCTGGACAAATGATCTTTCTCATGGTTAAGGTCGCGAATCAGTGTTTCAACTTCAGCCGCCATATGATTGAACGTATTCGCCAAATCACCTATCTCATCCGAGGAGCGAATTGGAACTCTTGTCTTATATTCCCCTTGCGCAATCTGGTCAGCTGCTTTTTTGAGCTGCAGGAGCGGCTGCGTAATCTTCGTAATGAGGAAGAAGGCGAAAAACGTCGTCAGCAAAAAGCCGATGACGCCAACGAGCACAAACAGCACTTTTATATCATGTGAATTTTCAAAATCATTAATATCCACATACTGAAGCAGAAACATGCCCAGGATAATCAAGACAACGGCCACGAGCAAAATGATCGTGAGCCACAATTTGCCGACTACGCTTCGCCAGATCATTTTACTTGGGTACCTCAAGCTTGTATCCCACACCCCAAACTGTTGTAATCATCGCCGCCGCGTCAGGCGACACTTTATTAAGCTTTTCCCGCAGCCGTTTCACATGCGTATCTACCGTTCGCAAATCGCCGAAAAACTCATAATTCCATACATCCTTCAATAATTCTTCACGTGAAAAAACTTTGTCAGGCGATACAGCCAAATAATGGAGCAGCTCATATTCTTTTGGTGTCAGGCTGACTTCCTGGCCGCCTGCGGTCACCCGGTGCGCATCATGCTCAATAATTAAATGCGGAAACACAATATTGTTGCTTGTGCTAGCTTCTTTCATTAAATAAGCTGTGGCGGATGATCGTCTCAAAATTGCTTTGACACGATAAATGACTTCGCGAGGACTGAAAGGCTTGACAACATAATCGTCCGCCCCTACTTCAAACCCCTGAACACGGTTCGCTTCCTCGCCTTTTGCTGTCAGCATAATAACGGGCGTCGCCTTCACCTGACGCAGACGGGAACAAACTTCGATCCCGTCCATACCAGGGAGCATCACATCGAGCAAGATCAGATCGAAATCGTCTGCAGTAGCAATCCGCAGCGCATTTTCGCCATCCTCCGCCTCTTCGATTTCGTACCCTTCCTTCTCCAAATACATCTTTAACAATCTGCGAATGCGCTCTTCGTCATCCACAACAAGAATACGTTGTGCAACGGTCTCTGACATGGGTACCTGACTCCTCTCGGGTGGGTCCGGACTACACTCCGGAATAGGAGTGCAACCCGGCAATAACAAGATTGACGCCAATTAATGTAAACATCACGACAACAAAACCAATTACAGCAAGCCAAGCCGAACGTTTTCCGAGCCAGCCTCGCGACAGTCGCAGATGCAGATAGGCACTATAAAATAACCAAGTAATTAAAGCCCATACTTCCTTAGGGTCCCAGCCCCAGAATCTGGACCAGGCAATGTTCGCCCAGATCATCGCAAAGATCAAACCTCCCAAGGTGAAGACCGGGAATCCGATCGCAATCGAACGGTAACTGATTTCATCAAGATCATCAGGATCAATGCCATCCAGCAACGGGCTGATCACCGCTCCAAGCGGACGGCGCGCGATAAGGCGCAGCAGCCCATAGAGCAATGAACCGGCCAGAACAGACCAAACGACCGTATTCCATTTGCGGCCTGCGTTGACACCGTTCATCCATGATGGTGTTTCAAGCAACGGCTTGTTGATGCCAAGGAAGCTGTCCATCTCAACAACCTCACTATTGAACGGTTTGAAGATCGGCGGCATCGTGTAATCAACTTCCTCTTTGAAGGTTGATTCCTGTCCTCTGGCATCAATCTGAACCATTTCGCGATGGAATGATGCTTGATAATCCATGCCGCGGAATGTAAATACCGTTATAATGAAAGCAACTATAATCACAATAACATAGAGTACGAACTCAATCCAGCGCTGGGAACGAATCGCTGCTTGGGTCTTGTCCTTGTAATCGGCCACGCGCAGCAAATACATTAACCCTGCGGCAAAACCGACCGCAAAAAACGCATCCCCGAGACCAGCCGTCGTCACATGAATTTTGAGCCAGATGGAGTTGAGTGCCGGAATAAGCGGCTGCACTTCCTGCGGGAACACTGAAGCGTAAGCAACAATTAATATTGTCAGCGGCAGTGCGAACATCCCGAGCAATACTGAACGGTAAATGGCAAAAATAATAGTGAAAGCCACCATAATTGCCATCCCCAGAAAACTCATAAACTCATACATATTGCTTGTCGGAATATGGCCCGAACCTGCCCAGCGGGTAAAGAAGAATACAAGATGGGCTGCCAACCCTAGAGACGATGTAATAAAGGCGACGCGGCCCCATCTTTTAATATGCTGCTTTGGATCACGGTTACTCCAATTTTTGCCGCCAACGGCAATCATATAGAACAGAAAACCGAAACAGTAAAGAAAGAAAGCAGCCATAAAAGCATTACTGCTGAATGCCAACCAATCACTCACTTTTTATCTCCTCCGTTTTCTAACGACTTTGGCTCGATCTTAATATCAAGCTTGCTGAGAACTGACGCAACTTCCGCACGCATGCCGTACCAGTTTTTATTGGTGTGCGCCCCAAGCGACAGCTTGCCCCCATCAATACGAAGCCAAATTCTGCGATGATGCCAATAAAACCCCATTACCAAGCCAATCATCGAAATGGTAGCACCCACCCAAACGAACGGGAGCGCCGTATCGATCCGAATATTAAGCGATGTACTCGGACCAGCGAACGTGACATTTTCCATCGATTGTACACGGATATCAAATCGCTCGGCAATTTTGCGGTTAATTAAATCCTGACTGTAGCGCTGCTTGTCCAATTGAATTGGAAAGTAGAGAAAAGGCTCGCCTTTGTCATCAATGTCCGGGCCTTTCAATAAAAAGAGATATGCCGGCGCATTCGGCTGACTGGACAGCGTAATAGGCTCCCCGTTCTCATCCAGTGAAAACTCCATATACTGCTCTCTAAGCTCAAGATTGTATGGGCCAAGCTCATACACCAGTTCCGGGTTTTTGATCGACAGCTCGAATGGACCATACTCTTCTCCGGTTTGCTTGTTAATCAATACCGGGTGGATCGTTTCCAGCTTTGGCGTCGTATCAAAATCAAATTGATAGGCGCTCAGCCCTTTATACGACAGCGGCTCATTCACCTTAATGGCATGACGTTCGACTTCCTTCAGTTCCGGTCCTTGCACCAGATCTCCGCAACGATCCACGCATTCATACAAAACCGCCCGCGTCTCATAAAGCTTGGCGCGCAGCGTGCCCTGCATGCGTGGAGGAAGCTCGTCATCCGCGTAATATTCCACTGTAAATTTTTCGTTTTTAATGTAATAATTCGTATTTTTAATTTCCACTGCTTCCCCTTCAGGGATGGTTACATATTGATCCATGTAGTATCCTGGGATACTTCTGGCCAGCACCGCCAGCAAAAATATAATGAGTCCGATGTGGTTTATGTACGGCCCCCACCGGCTAAAACGGTTTTTCTCCGCCAGCAGCGCTTCCCCGTCCTTATGCACACGGTAGTTCTTTTTCTTCAACTGTTTGGCCATCTTGTCCACAAACGCGACAGGATCGCCTTCAATCTGCTGGGAATAGACAACTTTTTGTCTAGTAATAAACTGCAAATGCTTGCGGATCTGCTGCTTGCTAAGCGCCCTGTATAGCGGAAGGACACGATCCAGGCTGCAGATAACGAGGGAAGCCCCGATCATGACTAGCAACCCGATAAACCACCAAGATTCGTAGGTCCGGGAGAAGCCAAGCCGGTAATACCATTTCCCAATGTTGCCGTAGGTCATTTCATAATAGAGGGAAGGATCGCCGCTAATAAACGACGATTCTTGCGGATAAATCGTACCGAATATTGAAGTGATCAGTGTGAAAATAATTAAATACACAGCAATTTTTACTGACGAAAAAAAGTTCCATATTTTATCGATCCAGTTGGGATTTGATTTCTGTGAACGTCTTGCTACCCCGTCATAGCGCATTTCCAGCACTTCTTCAGAAGAAGTATCCTTCATCAGCGGTTTGCCGCAGGATTCGCAAAGAACAGTTCCTACATTGTTTTGATGGCCGCATTCGCATTTGGTGTTTTGAATCATGCAGGTCCCTCCTTCTTCGCTCGTTTAAGCCTGCAGCAATTGCTCGACTCGCTGTTCAATTTGTTCTTCTGACATCGGCCCAATAAATATTTCCATAATTTTTCCGTCCGGTTTCACAAAAATCGTCGTTGGATAGGAACGAATGCCGAATGCGCGCTCGGTCTTCCGTCCCACGTCCCGTACTATCGGATAAGTCAGTTCCAGCTTGCGCACAAAATTTACGATCGGCAAAGTCGGTTCGCTCAAATTAATTGCGAGCAATTCAATGTCGAGCCCTTTTTCTTTCCAACTATCATACTGCTTTTGGAAGGTAGGCATTTCAGTCACGCAAGGCTTGCAAAATGTCCCCCAGAAATTAATAACCAGGGGCCTTCCTACATAATCTTCAAGTTTGTGCGTATTGCCGTTTAGATCACCCAGTGTAAACGCTGGCGGCTGTTCGCCAGGCTTGGGCACACTGCTGTCATTTGCAAACAGCGTCTTGCCAATCGCGTAGCCACCGATTAGCAAGACGCCTAATAAAATTGCAATTTGAATCGTTTTTCTTCTTGCACCCATCAGTCAGTCACCACCCATTTTTATCACAATCATTATTCTATTATAACGATAAAGACCTGGGCAATGCTTTTAGAACCGTTCACTTTTTATGAACATTGTGTGTCCTGTTTGCCAGTGCAAGCAGTCCATCCACTTCCTTGGGCGTCAAGTGACGAGATTTTCCCCGCTGCAAATTAAATAGGCTCAGCTCGCCGAAACGGACGCGTTTCAGACGGGTGACAGGATGTGAAATTGCCTCAAACATCCGCCGTACCTGACGATTGCGGCCCTCATGAATGGTAATCGAAATGGTCGCTTGTTTTTTATCTGTATCCACATCAAAATATTCAACTTGGGCTGGCGCTGTCATGCCATCCTCCAGTTGAATTCCTTTGGCCAGCTTGTCCAGCAATGAGCCATGAGGAACGCCTTTGACCGTAGCCAGATAGGTTTTGGGGACGTGATGCTTCGGATGGGTCAGCAAATTGGCAAACTCGCCGTCATTGGTAAGCAGCAGAAGTCCTTCCGTATCGTAGTCCAATCTTCCAACAGGGTACACTCGCTCTTTAATTTCCGGCAAAAAATCAGCCACCACTTTACGCCCCTGCGGATCATGTGCGCTTGTGATGACTCCTTTCGGCTTATTCATCATAATATACAATTTCTTCTCACTGCGTATGCGCTTGCCATTTACCGCAATGATGTCTTGCTCAGGGTCTGCCTTGACGCCAAGCGTTGTAACAGGCTCGTCGTTTACGGTCACCTGCCCTGAAAGAATCAGTTCCTCGCATTTGCGGCGTGATGCTACACCGGCCTGCGCTAATATTTTTTGTAATCGTTCCACGCTTTCTTCACCTCACCTCCATCATAACCATTCATTGAGGAAAGTACAAGCTTCGCCCAGCTTGTTTTGCATATCATTAACTGAATACATACAAACAAATGATTATTGCAGCAATGAATCCGACCGCATCCGAAAACAGGCCAACTTTGAGCGCATATCTTGAACGCCGTATGCCAATCGCGCCGAAATAAACTGTCAGCACATACAGTGTCGTATCCGTGCTTCCTTGAATCGTCGAAGCGATTCTTCCGATCATGGAGTCCGGTCCGTACGTTTTGATCAGTTCTGTCGTGTAGGCAAGCGATCCCGCGCCAGTAAGAGGGCGCAATATGCCCAGCGGGAACACCTCCTCCGGCATTCCGAGCCAGTCGAACAACGGCCGAATGCCTTGCATCATAATATCCATCGCTCCCGATGCCCGAAACATGCTGATTGCTACCATCATCCCTACCAGATGGGGGATAATTTGCACCGCCGTATCAAATCCCCCTTTTGCTCCGTCAATAAAAGACTCATAAACAGGGATTTTGCGAAATGCAGCATACAACGGCACAAAGACAATAATCGCCGGAATTGCCCAAATGGAAAGGAGATTTATTATTTCAAACATATTCCCACCCCCCACAAAACGATGCTTGACCGTTTTATGTCCTTCATTGTTTGATTGCTGCTCTTAGCGCTCTTCCCCGATACCATCGATCCGCCAAAATGGCGGCGAGCGTAGCAATTGCTGTCGCTACAAGCGTTGTTCCCACAATCTCGGCTGGATGCGCAGAATCAAAATTCATGCGAATCGCAATTAATGTCGTAGGAACCAGCGTTATGCTTGATGTATTAAGCGCGAGCAGCGTGCACATTGCAGGCGTCGCAGTCTCTTTGTCCGGATTCAGCTTCTGCAGCTCCTGCATCGCTTTAATGCCCATCGGCGTGGCTGCATTGCCAAGTCCCAGTATGTTCGCGCTCATATTCGTCATAATGTAACCTAAGGCAGGATGATTGCGGGGCACGTCCGGGAACAGAAAACGGACAAGCGGGCTGAGCAGCACAGCCAGCTTGCGCATCAGGCCGGCATCTTCCCCGATACGCATCAGCCCCATCCAGAAAACGAGAATGCTGATCAGGCCAAAGCTGACCGTCACACCGGTTTTAGCCCCTTCAAACGCCGACTCAGTCAACATTTCCATTCTGCCGGTAACCATTGCGGAAACTACGCTCACAACAATCAGAAACAACCAGATCCAGTTGACCACATCAGTCCACCTGCCTTTCTCAGCGGTTCAGGAAAAATAGATTCGTAAACACAATCTTCAGACTGGCAATAAATGAACCCCGCGTCGCGTTTGGCATATAAGAAGCTTGGGACGCTTGATCCAATGATGGATTATGCTGTGCCATTGCCTGGGCTTGTTCAGGATCTTCCCTCACCGCTACCGCTCCTATTTTGCTCTGCCCCACATACAACTCCAGCCTGCCTCTTTCACCAAGCAAAAAATTAGCACTATCTTCTTTGGTAAGTACCAGTTTGGTAGTTAACTGGCTGCCTTCCCCGTCTGCGAACGGATAGCGAAACGTACGTTCAACCATAAATGGGTAACCATTTATTTGCTGACCTTGCTGCACAACATCCTGCAGCGGGAAATGCTCAAAGCCAAAGTCCAATAAATTGCGGTGATCAAGCCAGTCATCGCCATCATTCAAAGTAACCGCCACCAGTTGCTGGCCATCACGTGTTGCAGAACTGACCAGACAGCGAAATGCCTGTTTCGTATAACCCGTTTTGACACCATCAGCACCCTCGTACATCGTGAGCATCTTGTTTTTATTGGTCCAGCGATAATCCCATTCATCATTAGGGTTAGGGACATTCTTCACCCGTGTTTTGACAATTTCACGAAAGCTTTCGTTACGCATCGCATACGCTGTCAATTGAGCCATGTCATTAGCGGAAGAATAGTGGTCCTCATGATCGAGCCCGTGCGGGTTCATAAAATGCGTATTTTGCAAGCCAAGCCACTCCGCCTTCTCATTCATCATATGAACAAATCCCTCTTCCGAGCCTCCGACATGCTCTGCGATTGCCGTCGCAGCATCGTTGCCAGAGCGCAGCATGAGCCCGTAAAGCATATGGCCCAAACTCATTTCCTCGCCAACCTTCAGATAGATTGACGAACCTTCCTTACCTGCCGCCCGCTTGCCTACTTTTACAACATCAGCCAAATCACCATGCTCGATGGCCACAATCGCTGTCATAATTTTGGTCAGGCTCGCAATTTTATTGCGTTCATCACCGTTTTCCTCATGCAGCAAACGGCCAGACTCCACATCTATTAGCGCTGACGCATGGGCATTCGTCGATATTTTCGGCGCCGCTGCGCTAATGCTCGTATAACTGGCGGGCAGCATTAGAAACACAGCCAGCAGCACCAGCATAATTCTAGTCCTCTTCCTCCACTTGCTCCCCGAGCCCCCGGGGCTTTTCCTCTTTGCCGAGCTGAATCCGCTTAACGGAAAGTTCCCGCTTCCCGAGCTTATTTCCCTTGTTGTCGCTCTGTGATTTGCTTTCATATTGCAAAAATTCGTCATACCCTTCTTTTCTCCCCTTCCATACGGCGCACGAGAGGCCGGGGTCTTGTACAACCTTCTGTACAGTATATGAGGGACCAGCTTGGATATGTCTGTTCTTGCACAATGGATGACTTGGCAAGCGCGGTCTTGCTCATGGTTGACTTCTAACCACGTACTCACCCACCAAGCGGCCTTAGCCAGGCCATCCCGCCTCGCCGTCCTTGACGGCAGTCAGTGTAGCTTGGAGACCTTGCGTCAGCGTGCGCGGCATTTGGGGTGAACGAGGGGGACGACCATGGCAGTGGATGTTGCAGCAGCGACAGGGAGCCGGCGGCAAGCGGTGGGTATGGCCTGTTCACTTCTGTCATTGATGCTAATGTGCGTACGTCATTCGTACGAATTTGTTTTTCAAACCAGGCATAAAAAAAAAGCCTTTAACTTTCGCTGCAAACAAGCAGCATAAGTTAAAGGCTTCGATATGCGATTTGAAAATTAAACTTCCATAATGATCGGAAGGATCATCGGTCTGCGACGCGTTTGCTCATACAGAAAACGGCCAAGCGCATCCTTGACATTTGTCTTAAGGGATGCCCATTCGTTCACCTTGTCGTTCATCAATTTGTTCAAAGTCGAGCTTACAATCCGATTGGCTTCATCAAGCAATCCTTCGGATTCCCTGACGTATACAAAACCGCGAGAGATAATATCCGGTCCGGATAGAATAGTTCCATCTTGCTTGCTCAATGTGACCACAACGACCAAAATTCCATCTTGGGACAGTAATTTACGATCACGAAGGACAATATTACCTACGTCTCCGACACCAAGTCCGTCAATCAGAACATTGCCAGCAGGCACTTTATTTGCTTTGCGAGCGTTGCCGCCCTGAATTTCTACCGTTTCACCATTGTCTAGCAGGAAAATATTTTCCCGTTCAATACCAATTGCTTCACCCAGCAATGCGTGCTGACGCAGCATCCGGTATTCGCCATGTATTGGAATGAAAAATTTCGGTTTCATCAGGTTAAGCATCAATTTCAATTCCTCTTGGCTTCCGTGACCAGAAACGTGAACACCGGATACAGAACCCGGACCATAGATCACGTTGGCGCCTAGACGGAACAATTCGTCGACGGTACGTCCGACATATTTCTCATTTCCCGGAATCGGTGTCGCGGCAATGATCACCGTATCGCCAGGAAGGATATCAATTTTGCGATGCGTCGAGCGGGCCATGCGTGTCAGTGCGGACATCGGCTCGCCCTGGCTTCCTGTGGACAATACGACCACACGATCAGCAGCAATTTTGTTAACTTCATCCGGCTCAATTAGCATTCCTTCCGGAATATGCAAGTAACCCAGATCGGATGCAATGTTTACAACGTTAACCATACTCCGTCCAATAACGGCGATTTTACGCCGGGTAGTCATCGCGGCATTGATGACCTGCTGAATCCGGTGCACGTTGGAAGCAAAGGTAGCAACGACAACACGCTGTGTTGCCTTGCGAAAAATATCTTCGAACGCTTTACCAATGTTGCTCTCGGAAGGTGTATAGCCGGGGCGTTCGGCATTTGTGCTGTCGGAAAGCAACGCAAGCACACCTTTGCTGCCAATTTGAGCCATGCGCTGCAAATCAGCATATTGGCTGTTTACAGGCGTATGATCAAACTTGAAGTCACCTGTATGAACAACAGTACCTTCAGGCGTGTCCAAACTTACGCCTACGGAATCAGGGATACTATGGTTCGTCTTAAAGAAAGACGCTTTAATGCAGCCAAGCTGAATTTCCGAATTCGCATCGATCAAAATGCGTTTCGTCTCTCCAAGCAAACCGGCTTCCTTCAGCTTTCCTTCGATCAGGCCTAGCGTCAATTTTGTTCCGTACACCGGTACATTCAAGTGTCTCAGCACATAAGGCAAACCGCCAATATGGTCCTCATGTCCGTGTGTAATGAGAATCGCTCTTACTTTATCACGATTTTCAGTCAGATACGTAATATCCGGAATGACGATATCAATTCCGAGCATGTCCTCTTCCGGAAATTTCAATCCTGCATCCACTACAACAATGTCGCCTCCGTATTGGACGACATACATATTCTTACCGATCTCACCGACGCCGCCCAGCGCGAAGATCAGTAATTTATCTTGATTATTCTTCTTCGACAAGTGTATCTAAACCTCCTATGTTTGTTCAACGTCGTTCTAACGTTATCAAATTTCAAATATTTGCCGCACCCAGTCACTTAAAATCATTATACATGATTGATTTAACAAAACACAAGTCAGTAAGCTGCAACGTTTTCAGAAACGTAAAAAACCGATGCTGGACGCACCGGTTTTCACGCTGTCTTCATTCCCCGGGAATCAAACAAGTTTTCTTAAAAATTCCTCTTCCGCCTCCGTTGGGGCAACCAACGGCAATCGTACGCCCCCAACGGGAAGTCCTTTTAGCCCTAAAGCATATTTAACCGCAACCGGATTGGGCACCGGATGAGGACATTCGAACAAGCCTTTAAATACAGGGAAGCACAATGCATGCAGCCTTGCCGCTTCCTGATGGTTCCCGTCCAGAAACGCCTGAATCAGCTGCTTCATCTGGGAGCCAATAATATGGCTAGCCACACTGACGATACCATGGCCGCCGATGGACAATACCGGCAGAGCTGCACTGTCTTCACCGCTGTAAACGCGGAATCCTTCAGGCGCTTTGCTAATAATTTGCGTAATTTGATCCAGCGAGGCGCACTCTTTGGTCGATGTGATGTTTTCAATTTCAGCAAGCCGCAGCGTCGTCTCAGCGCTAAGATTAGCACTCGTACGTCCCGGCACATTATATAGCATCACATCAAGGGAAGTTGCCGTTGCAATGGCACGGAAATGCTGATACAGCCCTTCTTGGCTTGGACGGTTGTAATAAGGAACCACAAGCAATATGCCGTCCACGCCTGCCTGTTCCGCAGCACGGGTCAAATGGATGGAATGGGCGGTATTATTGCTGCCCGTCCCCGCAATGATCTTGGCTCTTCCCCCCGCATGCTTGACGGCAAAACGAAAAAGTTCCAGCTTTTCTTCATCGGTCAGCGTTGGCGATTCACCGGTTGTACCCGATATAACCAAGCTGTCGGATTGCTGCTCATTAATCAAATAATCGATCAATCGACCGGTCGTCTCCCAGTCAATTTGACCTTCCGCATCAAACGGGGTTACCATTGCGGTTATCAATCTTCCAAAATCCATGTTGACATCCTCCTATAATAGCTGCTAGCTGCGATTAAAGATGCAATTCAAATTTTTCATGAAGCGCGCGCAGCGCCTCGGCCATATCTTGCTCACGAACCAATACCCATATTGTGCTGTTGGAATCTGCAGACTGCATTATCAAAATGCCGCGCTCAGTCAGCGCTTCGACAATTCGAGCCATAATGCCAGGCACCCCGTTCATGCCTCCGCCTATAACCGATACTTTGGCACATCCCGTTGTTGCCTTCGGCAAATATCCTATTGCCTCCAACACCGCTACCGCTTGTGGAGCATCCTGATCAAATACAGTATACACTGCTCCGCTGGGAGTTACATTAATAAAATCTACGCTGATATGATGATGCGCCATCGCCTGAAATACGTGAAGCTGAACTTCCCGCTGATCTTCACGGGCCTGTACCGCGATCTGCGTAATTCCAGAAGCGTGGGCAATGCCTGTCACCGGACGATCCTGCACACCTCGTTCAGGGCGCCCTATTTTGTTGGTCACAAGCGTGCCTTCGCCATCGGAAAATGTCGAGCGAACGCGAACTGGAATATTCGCTTGCTGCGCAAGCTCTACAGACCTCGGGTGAATGACCTTGGCACCCTGTCTGGCCATATTGCATATTTCCCCATAACCGACGACGGCAAGCGGCCTCGCATTCTCCACATAACGCGGATCAGCGGTAAGAATCCCGCTTACATCGGTATAAATATCAACATATTCCGCTTGCAGGGCAGCGCCAAGCGCGGTTGCCGTTGTATCACTGCCCCCGCGCCCCAAGGTCGTCAAATCTCCTGAAGCTGTCTTTCCTTGAAACCCGGTTACGATGACAACTCGCTGCGCTGCGAGATGATCAATAATTACATCCGTCTGTACATCCATAATGCTTGCATTGCCAAACTGCTCATTCGTCACAATTCCAGCCTGGCCGCCAGTCAAAACAACCGTTGGGAGGCCTCTGCTCCATAAAATATCGCAAAGTTTGACAGCTGAGATAATTTCACCGCATCCAAGCAGCAGATCGCGCTCTCGTGCAGGCAATTTACTGCCGGCTTGCCCACCCAGAAGTGAAAGCAGTGTATCTGTAGCGTAAGGATCGTTCCTGCGACCCATTGCCGAGACGACAACGACCAACTGGAAGCCCTGGTCTCGCTCTCGCATGATATGGCGCAATACATGCTCTCTTGCGTCATCGGTAGAAAGGGAGGTCCCTCCGAATTTCTGCACCAAAATCCGCATAATGCCGTTCCTTTCGCAGTCGATCCTATGGATGTCTCACCGCGCTTTGAAACAAGCTTTGTTAGATGAAGTTTTTACATGCCGATTATGAAATTTGCGATAATCGTATTGCACGCAAGGGATACAAACCATAAATAGCCTGAAACAATCCACAGACATAAATATCGGTGGATTGTCCAGAACCTGCCGTATCCGGCCTGCATTGATGCTCGAATGATCCGCACTGTCCACTCTTGCACAGATAAACATGTGCGATTCGAGACTTTGTATATTAATAAGTAAGTCAGCAATTGTGAACAGCAGCAAACGCTTAATCAGCAAGCTCATTACTCTTTCTGAACTTGCGAATGTTAACGGAATGATGCAGGCCGAATACAGACGCAAGTTGCCGCGAGGAACATGGACCGCCTGAAGTTATTTGTTAACTTACAATACTGCTGTAGAATAGAGCACTAATAATTAAAACGTTCAATAATCATAGGCTGCAACTGCCTGCTCTCAAGCGCAGCTTCACACGCTTCGAGCGCCAAATCCATTCTTGCAACGAGTGAATTTGGTTTCTGCTGCGGATTATCTTGTCCGAAAGGAACAAAATAAATATATTTGGCATTCAACAGCTTTGCAATGTTAGCAGCATTCAAACCAAGCCCGTCGTTGGTAGAAACCGCAAGCACTACCGGCCGCTGATTTCGCATCTGGGCTTTCGCTGCCATCAGCACTGCACTGTCGGTCATCGCGTTGGCCAGCTTGCTGGTCGTATTGCCCGTACATGGCGCAATAATAAGCACATCGAGCAGCTTCGAAGGACCAAGCGGTTCCGCCTGTACAATGGTAGATATGATTTCATTTCCTGTAATACTCTTTAATTGCTCCTGCCACTGCGCTGAAGTTCCGAATCTTGTATCGGTCATCATAATGGTCTGCGAAACAATTGGAATCACGTTGGCACCTGCGTCGACAAAACGCTTAATTTGCGGCATGACTTCCGCAAACGTGCAATGCGACCCGGACAATGCATAACCGACGGTTTTGCCCTGCCAGCTCATAGAATCTCCCCCCGCTCTTGTACATCTTCCAAAATCAACCGACCTAAACAATCCGCTATAATGCGTCCAGCCGTTTTGGGAGCGACAATTCCGGGGAGTCCGGGTGCGAGCAATGCTTTTATGCCCCGCTTTTCCGCAAATCGGAAATCAGTACCGCCAGGCTTGGAAGCCAAATCGATAATGACTGTGCGAGAAGGCATTTTCGCTATAATTTGCGCTGTGACTATCATAGTCGGAATTGTATTAAAAAGCAAGTCAATATTGCCTACTTCATGCAATAGATCCTTTACATAGAAAGGGTTTAGCCTCATTTCTACCGCACGTGCGTAATGCTCCTCCCGTCGGACTCCTGCCCTGACTGTCGCACCCAAACCTTGTAATGTCCGTGCCAATGTCAATCCTGTTCTACCCAGGCCAAGCACGAGACAATTTGAACCATGAATGGTGATATCCGTGTTCTGGATTGCCATCATTAACGCGCCTTCGGCGGTCGGAATTGAATTATAAATGGCAACATCGTCCCGCTCCAGCAATTCGACAAGTGCAATACCATGATTGTCGCATAAATTGCGCAAATAGGGTTTGGCCATGCCGGTATAAATTTTGCAGTGCTTAGGCAGCCAGGACACATGCTCATCCAACAGCCTCAACTGCTTATCGCTGAAAACTGCCGTTATAAGCCCGTTATCATCCGTTCCAACGACCGGTAATATTAGCACATCCGCCCGCTCGAAAACTTCCTCCCGCAAATCCGCATGGATCGCTCCATCCAATGGACTATGCAAGCCTTCGAAACCTGCCAATGTCACACTCGCATCCAGCTCATTCAATTTGTGTACAACCTCAAGCTGGCGCGCATCTCCTCCAAGCAAAACGACCTGTGTTCCTGTCAGCATCAGGCCACTCCTTTCTGCGCATTGCGTATAAATCATCTTATGCTTGCGCCTAAAATGCGTGAAAACAAAATAACCTCCCAAGAAGGGAGGTTGAGCGGAAATGACGGCCCCGTCTCAGCTGCATAATATCCTGGCAATAGCGATCCGGCAAGTTTCACCGCGCGCAGCTCCCAGCGCGCGGTGGGGCGATACGTGTTGGCAGTTAACCACACACCGGTTCCATCAGGGGCATTACTGGTGGTGGCTGATAAACCGCCATGTCCCCTTTGTTAAGGGGCTTTCTATTTCGTGGGTTTCCCTTTGTTAAGGCCTTGTCTATTTCGCGGGTGTTCATGGCGATCTTGCGCTAACGCTTGCCACAGCGCTTAAATGGCACCAAATGGCCCTTTTTCAAATCTAACGCTTGTCACAGCGCTTATTACCCCCATGGACAGCTAAAATCATGCGATTTTCTATAAATAAGGTGGCTCAGTTTCCTTACAATATTTATGGGGGCGGATTTCCCTAAATAGCACCTCTCATAAGCGTTAGAATTCCAAATGGCCCGAATTCCACATGGCCCCCCTTTGCTTTGATCGAGGATCATGGCAATGGCAACCACTGATGTTTAGACGGAGTCATGTTATCTATCTGTTTTTTTGTTAGCTTTGATGCAACGCTAGTGATCTGGTGTCCGGCCAAACGTGTTTAGACCCTGTTTGGAGTAAAATAACGGCTGGTGTGTCCACCAAGGGCTTTGCGCTCAACCTATCGCCATTGGAATGGACAAAACAATAATTCAGAGCTGCTCTTATTATAAAAAAACCGCTGCACGAGCGCAGCGGATAAAGAATCAAAACTAGTTGTAATATGTTCGATTACCAGTGTTGGTTAACTATGTACGGCTGTACGGCTACCAGTACTGTTACCTGTTTATTACCTCTGCTCTGTGTGTCCTATATCTACTTATTCACCTGTTCTTTACCTATGTTCCATGCCTCCGTATAGGCTACGTGCCTGTATGCCCAAACCCTCCGGCGCCTCTGACGGTATCAGGAAGCTCGTCGCAAGGCTCAAGGCTGACTAGTGGAACAACTTGAAATACCATCTGTGCAATCCGCTCACCGCGCTCGATGGTGAAGGGCTCGCTGCCCAAATTAACCAGGAGCACCTTAACTTCTCCGCGGTAATCCGCATCGATCGTACCTGGCGAATTCAGGCAGGTGATGCCATGCTTGTATGCAAGCCCGCTGCGCGGGCGAATTTGCGCTTCCAGTTGTTCCGGCATCGCAATAGCAAAGCCGGTCGGTATGAGCCTGCGCTCGCCCGGAAGCAGCGTAACGGATTCTGATACAGCTGCCTGCAGATCATAGCCGCTTGCCCCTGTGGACATTTGGCGCGGCAGTGCCATATCCTCATTGCCCGGCAGCTGTTTAATTTTTACTGGATACAAGACAATCCCTCCCAAGACCTGCTGCAGCTTTATCACTGGATCCTACCATCGCAACGGCAAACGGCACGGACAGCAGCTGATCGACTGCCTGCTTGATTTGCTGCATAGACACGTCTTCAATACGCTGCAGCATCTCATCCAAAGTATAATGCCGTCCAAGCATCAGCTCATTTTTCCCATTCCGGTTCATCCTGCTGCTGGTGCTTTCCAGACCAAGGATAAGGCTTCCCTTCAACTGCTCTTTGCCACGGTGCAACTCATCATCACCGAGCCCTTTTACGGCCAGCTCTCCCATCATTTCAACCGTCAAATCCAGCACATCTTTTGTTTGCTTCGGCGCCGTACCCGCATAAATCGTGAACAATCCAGCGTCTGCATACGAAGTATGATAAGAATAAACGGAATAGGCGAGTCCGCGTTTCTCCCTGATTTCCTGGAACAAACGGGAGCTCATCCCGCCACCAATAGCATTGTTAAGCAGGATCATCGCATACAAATTCGAATCAGTCAGCGAATAGCCGGGAAAAGAGAGGCAAATGTGATTCTGCTCTGTCTTCTTCTTATGGAAATGATATTGACCGTCAAACACAGGCGGCACATATACGGCGCTTTGTCCTTTATTATCGAATTTCCCAAAATATTGCTCCAGCAGCGCCAGCGCATCCTGATCATTAATATTGCCCGCAAGGCTGACCACTGTGTTATCAATGCGATAATGCTCTTGCATAAACTGTTTGAGCGCGGCCGAATCCATTGCCAGCAGTCGTTCTTTCTCACCCAGAATCGAATAGGCGAGCGGATGATTGCCGTAAGATGCCACAGAAGCATCATCATGGACTTTGTCATCCGGTGTATCTTCATACATCGCAATTTCTTCCAAAATGACATTCTTTTCTTTGGCCAGTTCACCTGGATCAAATTGCGATTCAAAAAACATATCGGAGAGCGCCTCAACCGCAATTGGCAGATGCTCATCCAACACCTTGGCAAAATAACACGTATACTCTTTCGAAGTAAAGGCGTTGACATTGCCGCCAATGCCATCGAACACATCAGCGATATCTTTGGCGCTGCGCTCTGCGGTCCCTTTAAACAACATATGCTCAATAAAATGAGAAACCCCATTGTTTTCTGGCGTTTCCGAACGTGATCCTGTCTTCACCCAAATCCCGAAGGAAACCGACCTGCAAGTCGGAATGTTTTCCACTACAACACGCAGTCCGTTCTTTAATATATACTTATTCACTGGGTGTCCTCCTAAAAATCAATGATTACACTATATCAAAATTACGGTGCTGTCTCAACTGCGGCCGCGCGTTTGGGTGAAAGTGTGGAGCTGACTGTATCAGGCTGCAGACCTTTTCTTCTGATCTCCCTAATTATCCCGGATAGAGCTTGGCTGGAAGATGAGGTTGGATGCATCAGAATAAGCGTTCCCGGCTCTACGCGCGCAGCGATTTTCCGAACGATCGACTCGGGCGACGGTTTTTTCCAGTCCAATGTATCGAGCGTCCACAGCACCGTTTTCAATCCCTGATCTGCCGCCACCTCAACCGTTGTCTGATTGTAATCGCCGGATGGAGGTGCGAACCATATATTGTCAACCTTCAATTCCTGCTTGAGCAATTGTTCTGTTCTGGCAATCTGTTGATAGGCTTCCGTACGGCCAAGCGTGCTCATGTCCGGATGCGAATAAGCGTGGTTGGACATCTCATGCCCTTCCGCCTGAATTTGTCTGGCCAAATCGGCATTTTTCTTCAGCCAGGAGCCATCCAGAAAAAAAGTTGCCTTCACTTGCTCATCTTTCAGCACTTTTAACATCGGTTCCAAAAATTCATTGCCCCAGGCAACATTAATCATTAGCGCAACCATCGGTTTGTTCGGATTTCCTTTATAGATCGGATACCTGCCCAGATCGTCCAGGTGAACCCGCGGCTCAACTTCCCGGTAAACAAGCTGGATGTTTCCATCGGGTAACTTGTTGCTCGCTGCAATGCTCTGCTCGATATCAACTTCCAACCCATTATAGCCAGGGATCGCTTTCCATACCCGGTCTACCCGTGCGTCTACCGGTGCAATACTGCGATTGGCAGCTTCTGCTTCAATCCGCTCCCGCAGCGTCTGGTCATTACTAATAAAGACCTCCTTGACCGCTGTCAGGCCACTCCCTTGCTTAACCGCATCGACATAACCTGTAATACTGCTGTCCAAAGTGAAAATTGCTGCCATTACAATCAGTGTGACCGTAATGACCCCCCATTGTTTTCGTCGCATGGCAATTCCCGCCCCTTCCATTCCTTGCATTCTATGAATGGTGGGACGAGATTATGTTTTAAAAAACAAACAAAAAGAGACAGAAATGTTCTGGCTCTTTATCGTAAAAATATCGAATTCGTTCAGTTTAGTTTGCAGAAGCCTGTGCAGCAAGTACCGCTTTACGGGACAGATTGACGCGCCCCTGCTGATCGATTTCCGTTACTTTCACTGTAATTTGATCTCCAATTTTAACTACGTCTTCGGTCTTCGCCACACGTTCAGCAGCAAGCTGTGAAATGTGAACCAACCCTTCTTTGCCTGGCAAAATTTCAACGAAGGCGCCAAATTTCTCTACCCGTTTCACTGTTCCCAGGTAAACCTCACCCACGACAACCTCTTTGACAATGCCTTCAATGATTTGTCTGGCTTTCTGGTTCATCTCTTCATTGGAAGAAGCGATGAAAACCGTTCCATCTTGCTCGATGTCGATTTTAACACCAGTTTCCTCGATGATTTTGTTAATGATTTTACCGCCTGCACCAATGACGTCGCGGATTTTGTCCGGATTGATATTCAGGATCAAAATTTTCGGCGCGTATTGTGACAAGCTTTGGCGCGGCTGGCTCATAATCGCCATCATTTGTTCCAAAATAAACAAACGTCCTTCACGAGCCTGTTCAAGCGATTGTTCCAAAATGGCACGGTCGATACCGGCAATTTTGATGTCCATCTGGATAGCTGTCACACCTTCAGCTGTTCCGGCTACTTTAAAGTCCATATCCCCGAGGTGATCTTCCATCCCTTGAATATCAGTCAAAATAGAGAAATGGTCGCCTTCCTTGATCAAGCCCATGGCTACACCTGCAACCGGTGCTTTAATCGGTACGCCGGCATCCATCATCGCCAATGTGCTGGCACAAATACTCGCTTGTGAAGAAGATCCATTGGACTCAAGCACTTCTGATACAAGACGAATAGTATACGGGAAGTCCTTCTCAGCAGGAATCACTTTCGCCAAAGCTCGTTCTCCCAAAGCACCGTGACCGATTTCGCGGCGACCAGGCGCACGCAGCGGTCTGGCTTCCCCGACACTGAACGGTGGGAAGTTATAGTGATGCATAAAGCGCTTTGAATCTTCCGGGCTGATTCCGTCAAGAATTTGAACGTCTCCGAGTGCTCCCAGTGTACAGATGCTGAGTGCCTGCGTTTGCCCACGCGTAAACAAACCAGAACCGTGTGTACGTGGCAGCAGGGCAACATCACACTCGATCGGCCTGATTTCGCTCAATGCTCGTCCATCTGGACGAATTTTGTCATGCGTGATCAAACGGCGCACTTCGTCTTTAACGATATCATGCAGCGATTCTTTCACATCTTTAACCAGCGCAGGCGTTTCTGCATAAACCGCTGTGAAGTGTTCAATCGCTTCGGTTTCAACCGCATGAATCGCTTCTGAGCGCGCATGCTTCTCTTCCACACGAATGGCTTCTACAAGACGATTCTTCGCATATTCCTTGACAGCTGCGTCCACATCCGGGTCTATTCCCTTCAGTTTCACTTCCATCTTCGGCTTGCCAGCAATTTCAACAAACTGCTCCTGAACCGCAACAATTTTCTTGATTTCGTCATGACCGAACATGATCGCTTCCAACATGACAGACTCGGACACTTCGTTCGCTTCCGCTTCTACCATCATGATCGCATTTTTCGTTCCAGCCACAACGACGAAAATATCGCTCTGATCTTCCTGAGCGACTGTAGGGTTAATAATAAATTCGCCATCAATGCGCCCGACTACAACACCGCCCACTGGGCCGTCAAACGGGACATCTGAGATGGACAATGCAGCTGATGTGCCGATCATCGCAGCGATTTGCGGCGAACAATCCTGATCCACGCTCATGACCAAATCAAGAATTTGCACATCATTTCTGAAACCTTCAGGGAAAAGCGGGCGAATCGGGCGGTCAGTTAGACGGCTCGCCAAAATCGCTTTTTCACTTGGGCGGCCTTCACGTTTAATAAAGCCTCCCGGAATTTTACCTACCGCATACAATCTTTCCTCATAGTTGACGGTAAGTGGGAAAAAATCAAGATCCTTCGGTTCTTTTGATGCGGTTACAGTACAAAGTACGACCGTATCGCCGTAACGGACCGTTACAGCTGCATTTGCTTGCTTGGCCAAGCGGCCGGTTTCCAACACAAGCTTGCGTCCACCGAGTTCCATTTCTACTCGTTGCAGCATAGTTTCCCTCCTGTCATTCTTTTCATTAGCGGCTTTGCCGCGTTGGCCTTCCAGACCGAAGCCTGGCGGCATGGGTTCTTACTTGCAAAAAACAACCAGGCGCTGCCGTCCCGTAAAATCCCGGACGGCTGACAACCAGGTTGCTTTTTTTCTGCAAATCTTATCGGCGAAGGCCGAGTTTTTCAATCAAAGCACTGTAGCGTCTTACGTCTTTGTTCTTCAGGTAAGCAAGCAACTTACGGCGTTGTCCTACCATTTTGAGCAAACCGCGACGTGAATGATGATCTTTTTTATGCTCCCGCAGATGTTGCGTCAAGTTAACGATGTTCTCTGTCAGGATAGCGACTTGCACTTCTGGAGATCCAGTGTCGCTCTCGTGTGTTTTGTGCTGATCAATCAGCTCATTCTTGCGTTCTTGGGTAATTGCCATCCCATTTCACCTCCTAATCTGATAATCGCCGACAGCCTCGTCGCCGTTGGTGAAGCGGACGGCCAAGCTGTGGTTCGATGTGGGCTTAATCACCACAACGTGTTCAAGTATAGCATAAGCTGCAACATAAAGTAAATGCCGCGCCGCCACTTATCCTTATCAAAGCGATTTTACACTATCTTCGGATTGCGGCGAAGTCTCAGTCAACAGACGACGTGCTTCACCGGCATCTTTGGAAATCTGCGCGATCAGTTCATCCACCGAAGTAAACTTCCGCTCTGAACGGATAAAACGTCTCACTTCGATCTGCATGGCAGTACCATAGATATCGCGATCAAAGTCAAATAAATGAACTTCAACCGTCGGCTTGTTCCGCTCTTCCACAAATGTCGGCTTGACACCGATATTCATAACGCCGAGACAGCGTTCCTCACCGAAAGAGGCGGTGACCGCATATACTCCTAATCTAGGCAGCGCATAGGCGCCCTCCAGCTCAATATTAGCGGTCGGATAGCCGATTTTACTGCCGCGCCCGTCGCCATGAACGACTACGCCAGCCATTGTATAAGAACGGCCAAGCAGCAATTCTGCCTCTTCTACGTTACCTTCGGCAAGCAGTTGTCTTACTAAGGTGCTGCTGATTTTTTCCCCGCCGCGATGGCAGGCTTCAACGACCTCAACCTGCATAAAAGACTCACCAAGCGATTGCAGCACTGCGGCATCGCCACTGCCCTGATAGCCGAACCTGAAGTCAAAGCCGACTACCGCACATTTCACTTGAAGTTGGCGCAGCACTTCCTCCACAAATTGCGAAGGTGCCGCCTGCGCGAACAACGGATCGAAACGAAACACATAGGCAACTTCCACACCAAGCTCCGCAAACTGTTTCATTTTCTCATCAAGCGGCGTCAGGCAAGTAATATAGGTTTCTCCTTGACTGATCACTTCTTTTGGATGAGGATGAAACGTCATAACTGCGGCCCGCCAGCCATGCTCCCTGGCAACGGCTACCGCTTTGCGAATAACTTGCTGATGGCCTTTATGTACACCATCAAAATGACCGATTGCCAACGTTTGGGGGATGGCATACGCTTTAATTGCCTCATCGGTCAAAGGGTAGCTTAACGAAATGATCTCCACTGCTGTCACACCCGCATTTCTGTCATGAACTGGCGCCGACGGAACTGAACACTTTCACCGGTCGAATGACTCCGGCCGGAATGTCGGCTTGAAAAATCCCTGCAAACACGCCATTCTCATTATATAAACGCAATAATCCGTCTTTTTCGGGCGCCTCGTATGCTGATGCAAGTGAAATCTTCTGGCCCTGCATAGCAAGCAGCGCTGTGTTATTGCTAACAACGACCCGCTCAAGGTGTCCAAGCACTGCATCCGGGGCGAGCAAATGATCCTGCAGTTTACCGTTTTCCTTAAGCTCGCTGATCTGCTCAAGCGTCAGACAAGCATCTTCGGACAAACCTGCCGACCTGGTGCGTCGCAGTTCAGCCATCGCTGCCGGAACCCCCAGTTTTTGGCCGATATCCACACATAAAGTCCGGATATACGTCCCTTTCGAACAGGAAACCGAGAATGCAATGCGCGGATACGTCTGTTCCAATTCCAACGATAAAAGCCGAATATGATGTATTGTCGCCATCCTTGCCTTGCGCTCTACGACCTTCCCTGCCCTTGCCAGCTCGTACAACCGTTTGCCATCGACCTTGACAGCAGAATACATTGGAGGAATTTGCTCAATGTCGCCTACAAAGGAATCAAGCACCTCGCGAACACGGCTTTCGGTAAGTTGGATGTTTGGCACATCCTGCAGCACCGTTCCTGTCAAGTCCTCTGTATCTGTTGCCGTGCCGAATTGCAATACGGCCTCGTACTCTTTAGGCAAGTCCTGCATATATTCAACCACACGCGTCGCTCTGCCAATACAAAGCGGAAGAACCCCGGTTACTTCAGGGTCCAGCGTGCCGGCATGACCGATCCGCTTGATTCGCAGAAGACCCCTGGTCTTGGCAACTACATCATGCGAGGTCCAGCCTTTAGGCTTCCAAACTGCCAATACGCCATCCATCAGTCAACCATTACCTTTCTTACCGCTTCAAGAACACGCTCGCTGACCTCTGCCAAGGTGCCTTCCAGCTTACAGCCAGCGGCCCTTACATGACCGCCTCCGCCAAACAGTTGAGCGATTGCAGCTACATCCACCTTGCCTGCAGAGCGAAAGCTTGCCTTGATTGCGCCATCTTCTGTGCCTTTAAACAGGATGCCAACTTCTACACCATCAATATTGCGGGCATAGTTGACCACGCCTTCCAAATCCTCGCTGACCGCTCCGGTATCCTTCAGATCAGCTGGTTCAATATACAGCCAGCCAATGCGTCCTTCCTCCGAAAAAGTCAATCTGGATAGCGCCCGCTGCAGCAGCCTCAGCTGCGGCATCGTCATTTTTTCCAGTAGGGCATCGGCCAATTCGTGGCCGCTGACACCCTCTGCCAGCAAGCGGGCAGCGATCGTCATGACATGCGGCGTCGTATTGGAGTAACGAAATCCCCCTGTATCGGTCAATAGCCCGGTATAGATGGCCGTCGCAACTTCAACGTCCAGCTCCAGACCAGCATAATCAATTAAATCATATAAAATCTCAGCGGTTGCTGCTGCCTTTGTACGAATAAGGTTCACCGTACCAAACCCGTCATTCGTCGGATGATGGTCAATATTAAGCAGGCTAGCCCCCGACTCAAAATGCTGGCTTACTTTCCCGATACGCCGAAAATCTGCGCAATCAACGGCAATAACAGCGCCATACGGTGCTGATGGTTGATCGTCTTTTAAGTTCACAATACGATCGGAAAGGGCAAGAAATTGCAACCGGGGAGGAACCGCTCCCTCATTAATCATAACAAATCGCTTGTTAAGGCGGGTCAGCAGCCATCCGATAATAACCGTCGAACTGACTGCATCCCCATCTGGCTGCACATGGGAGACGACCAAAAAGTCGTCTCCCTCCTGAAGAAAATTCAGTGCCGCAGCCAACTGCTGCCCGTAAATCCCGCTTTCAACCGTCATGACGGACTGTTCCCGCGATTGATCTGCTCAAGCAGCGCTTCAATGTGGCTTCCATATTCAATGCTGCTATCGAATTTGAACAACAGCTCCGGTGTATGCCGCAATCGCACTCGCTTGCCGAGCTCAGAACGGATAAAACCTTTGCCGCGCGCCAGCGCGTTCAACGTCTCCTCTTTCTGCTCATCGCTGCCAAGCACACTCAGATACACTTTTGCCTGAGACAGGTCGCCGGTTACTTCCACACCAGTCACCGTAATAAATCCGATGCGCGGGTCCTTCAGTTCCGTTTGAATAATGTGGCTCAGTTCTTTTTTGATCTGCTCTCCAACGCGTCCCACGCGGATTTTGGCCATGTGTAAATCACCTCTCTACCGTTTCCATGACAAAGGCTTCAATCGTGTCTCCTTCTTTAACATCATTGTAGCGTTCCAGTGTAATGCCGCACTCATAGCCCATTGCTACTTCCTTGGCATCATCCTTGAATCGTTTCAGCGATTCAATTTTACCTTCGTGTACAACGATACCGCCGCGGATCAGACGCGTTTGCGCCGAGCGGGTAATCTTGCCTGAAGTAACCATACAACCGGCGATTGTACCCACTTTGCTCACTTTGAAAATGTTGCGGACTTCAACGTGGCCAATGACGGTTTCTTTATAAATAGGATCAAGCATCCCCTTCATAGCCTGCTCAATCTCATCGATTACATGATAGATGACACTGTGCAAACGAATGTCAACTTTCTCCTCATCTGCCGTTTGCTTTACCTGCGGCTCTGGACGGACGTTGAAACCGATGACGATCGCATTCGACGCAGAAGCCAGAATAATATCGGACTCCGTAATGGCGCCTACGCCGCTGTGGATGATTTTAACCCGTACACCTTCAATTTCAATTTTCTCCAAAGAGCCTTTCAGCGCTTCGAAGGAACCTTGCACATCCGCTTTAATAATAACGTACAGATCCTTGATCTCGCCGTCTTTAATGTGCTTGTAGAGATCATCCAGCGTTACTCTTGTATTGGAACCCAGTGCAGATTGCTGGTGCTTGATCGCGCGGCGTTCAGCGATAGCACGTGCCTTGCGCTCGTCTTCAAATACCAGGAATGGATCGCCTGCTTTTGGAACTTCTGTCAAACCGGTAATTTCCACTGGTGTCGATGGACCTGCTTCTTTTAAGCGGCGTCCTTTGTCGTTCACCATCGCGCGCACACGACCGAAGCAGTTGCCTGCAACGAATGCATCGCCGATTTTAAGTGTGCCATGTTGAACCAGAATCCGGGCTACCGGCCCTTTTCCTTTATCCAGCTCAGCTTCGATTACCGTACCGCGAGCCCGCTTGTTCGGATTCGCTTTGTAGTCGTTCACTTCAGCAACCAACAAAATCATCTCAAGCAGTTCTTCCAAGCCGATACGCTGCTTAGCTGACAAGTTGACAAAAATCGTGTCGCCGCCCCATTCTTCCGGAACAAGCTCAAATTGCGTGAGCGATTGTTTGATGGTATCCGGGTTTGCGCCCTCTTTGTCAATTTTGTTGACAGCAACGATAATCGGTACGCCAGCTGCCTTCGCATGGTTGATCGCTTCGACGGTTTGTGGCATAACACCGTCATCGGCTGCCACAACCAGAATTGTAATATCTGTCACTTGTGCGCCGCGCGCACGCATGGTTGTAAATGCTTCGTGACCAGGGGTATCCAGGAACGTGATTTTCTTATGGTTAACTTCAACCTGGTACGCACCGATATGCTGCGTAATGCCGCCCGCTTCCCCGCTGCTTACATTGGTATGCCGAATGGCATCAAGCAGGGTTGTTTTACCATGGTCAACGTGACCCATAATGGTTACAACAGCTGGACGAGACAACAGATCCGCTTCATCGTCGGTTTCTTCAATCGTTTCAAAATGATCTTCCTCGACCGGAATCTTGATTTCAACTTCAACACCATACTCAGTAGAGACGAGTTGAATCGCATCGAGATCAAGCTCCTGATTGATGGTCGCCATGACGCCAAGGAACATCAGCTTTTTGATGACTTCGGAGGCATCCTTGTGAAGCAGCTTCGCAAGATCACCGACAGTCATATTGCCGCGTACGATAATTTTCTTCGGTGTATTGTCGATTTTCTCACGGCGTTCTTGCATTTGATTGCCGCCCCGACCGCGGTTGTTTCTGCCGCCGCGATTGCCGCCGCCACGGAAATTGCCGCCTTTGTTGTCGTCAAATCTTTTTTGGCCCGGTTTGGACGAAGGCTTCCTGTTCTTGTTGGCTGCCGCTGCGCCGCTGCGATCACCCTCGCCGCCAGTCGGACGGCCTGCAGTTGAAGTTGTGCCGCCTGGGCGGCTCTGGGCCGGACGATTGTTGTCAAAGCGCTGGCCGGCTGGCCGGTTGCTGCTCTGGCTGGACGACGAAGCCGATTGACCGCCGCCTTGTCCTTGAGGACGCGCGCCTTGTGCAGGACGGCTTCCGCCGCCTTGTCCCTGAGGACGTCCGCCTTGTGCGGGACGGCTGCTGCCGCCTGGGCGCTGTCCGCCTTGACTGCTGCCTTGGCTGGAACGCGGTGCCGATTGTCCTGTTGACGAATTAGAATTACTATTGGAATTGCTCTGAGGTCTTTGGGTTGTTTGGTTCATATTCTCCTGTCGATTCTCTATATTATTTTTGTTTGCTGATTGTGATTCTTTTTGCAGTGCCGACTCGCCTGATGGCCGCGCTTGTCCTTGCGGACCCGGCGCTTTCTGTGATGCTGCCGAGATCGTTACTCCGCTTTCCTGCGCTCTTTTGGCAGCAGCGTTCGCTTTAATATCGCGGAAGAATCCTTCCACTTTATTGACCATCTCGTTTTCCATTACACTCATATGGTTGTTGACCGGCAAATCCAGCCTTTTTAAAATCGTAATGATCTCTTTACTGCTCATACTCAGTGATTTCGCATATTCATAAACGCGCAGCTTGTCTTTGTTGTCTTGTTTAGTCAATATTCTCCACCTCCGTTTGAGACTTGAGTCCATTGCGAATCATTGCCGCAAATCCGCGGTCTGTGACGGCAATGACTACCCTTCCCTCTTTACCGATGGCCTGACCGATCGTATCCCGGTCGAATGCTTCAACGACAACAACTCCATAGGAGCCACATTTATCGCGAAATTTCTTCTTCGTGTTGTCCGAAGCGTCCGCTGCCATAACAACCAGATGGGCTTTGCCGGCCCTAACCGATTTCAGCACCGTCTCATCGCCCGTCAAAAGTTTGCCGGCCCGCATCGCCATACCGAGCCCGGATAGCACTTTGTTACTGCTCATCGGCCAACTCCTTCGCAACCAGAAACTCATCCTGAACATCAATGAAATCCTGTTCCAGCTGATCATAAATTTCCTGATTCACCGACTGTTTCAAAGCGCGGTCGAGCGCTTTGGTTTTCTTCGCCAGTTTGAAGCAACTGACTTTGCCGCATAAATAAGCGCCGCGGCCTGGCTTTTTGCCGGTTAAATCAATCGATATTTCTCCTGTTTGCGCGCGTACGACACGAATAAGCTCTTTTTTTGGCATCATTTCCTGACAAGCCACGCATTTGCGAAGCGGCACTTTTCTCTGTTTCATGCTTCTCCCCCGTTTCATCGCTTCTGTCAGCAGATTACCGCTCTTTCTAATCGATCGAGACGGAATCCTGATGCATAGTACCGCTTAGCGTTTTGGGCCGACCATACTCTTGCTCGGCCTGCGCCTCGCTTTTGATATCAATTTTCCAGCCGGTCAGCTTGGCAGCCAGCCGCGCATTCTGTCCTTTGATACCGATTGCGAGCGAAAGTTGATAATCTGGCACGATAACCCTTGCCATCTTCTCTTCTTCAAAAACGATAACTTCCAATACTTTCGATGGGCTGAGCGCGTTGGCAACATACTCCTCAACGTTTTCCGACCATCTGACAATATCGATTTTTTCGCCCTTGAGTTCACCGACGACGGTCTGCACGCGCATGCCTTTGGGACCTACGCATGACCCGACCGGATCGACTTCCTCATTGCGTGAGTGAACAGCAATTTTCGAGCGAAAGCCAGCTTCGCGCGCGACAGAGCGTATTTCTACAACTCCATCATAAATTTCAGGCACTTCAAGCTCGAATAGACGCTTGAGCAGTCCCGGATGCGTCCGTGACAAAATGATCTGCGGCCCCTTCGTCGTGTTTTCCACTTTGGTAATGAAGGATTTCACCCGATCGCCATGCTTGAACTTATCCGTCGGCATCATTTCAGTGAGCGGCAGCACCGCCTCTACCTTGCCCAAATCGATGAACAAATTGCGCGTGTCCTGACGCTGAACAATGCCGGTGACGATGTCCTCTTCTTTGTCAATAAAAGCATTGTAGATCAGCCCCCGCTCCGCTTCGCGGATACGCTGGGTGACCACCTGCTTAGCCGTCTGGGCGGCAATACGACCAAAATCGCGCGGGGTAACTTCAACCTCGGCGATGTCATCCAATTGATAGTGTGGATTAATTTCGCGCGCAGCTTCAACAGAGATTTCAAGCCGCGGATCGAGCACATCCTCCATTACCGTCTTGCGTGCGTAGACTTTAATTACACCGGTAAACCGGTTAATATCCACCCTAACATTTTGCGCCGCATTAAAATTGCGTTTGTAGCTGGATATCAGTGCTGCTTCAATTGCTTCAAGCAGCACATCCTTGGTAATTCCTTTATCTCTTTCTATTTCCGACAGTGCTTCAATAAAGTCCATACTCATTTGAAATGAGATCCTCCTCGCAGACAATTAGAAAACAATGGCCAACCGTGCGCTGGCGATTTTGGCGTATGGAATCACATGCTTTTTCCTGCCAATCTCCACAACCGCCTGCTCTTCCTCAAAGGAAAGCAGGCGCCCTTCAAACTCTTTGAGGCTGTCAATCGGCTCGTAAGTCGAGATGAAGACATGCTTGCCGACGGCTTTGCGCACATCATCCGCCTGCTTCAGCGGACGCTCCGCTCCCGGAGAGGAAACTTCAAGAAAATACGCCCCCTCAACCGGGTCGTTCTGGTCCAGTTGCTCGCTTAAAAATTCGCTGACGCGGCCGCATTCATCGATGTCAATGCCGCCTTCCCTGTCCACATATACTCGGAGAAACCAGTTGCTTCCCTCCTTGACATACTCAATATCGACCAGTTCAAAGTTATGAGTGTCCAAAAATGGACGCAGCATTTCTTCAACAGCGGTTTTAATTTTAGTTATACTCAATTGATGTGACCCCCCGATGGTTCATGCAAAAATTAGGTGGCAAAAGGTAAAGAGTGGGTTGCCCCACTCTTTGACGGAATAGTTTATCATCAGGATTACCAGAAAAATTATACCATAATCAAGTAGTAGTGACAAGTGTGAGTTGTCAGAACAAGGATAACTGGTTCGATTCCGGAAGCCCTCTGAAACAACCCATGCTGCCTAGCACTTCAATGATCGTTTTTCCTGCTTTCGATTTCTGCTGGAAGTCTTCAATCGATAGAAACTCCCCGGATTCCCGGGCAGCGGCAATGTTGCGTGCAGCATTGTCGCCAATGCCGCCGATCGCCGCAAACGGAGGGATCAATGTATCCCCGTCAATAATAAATCGGGTAGCGTCTGAACGGTAAAGATCTACCGGCTTAAAGCTGAAGCCGCGGGCTGTCATCTCCAGCGCCATTTCCAGCAGCGATATCATCGCCTTTTCCTTCGGGAGCGCCTGGAAGCCTTTCGCTTCAATTTCAATCAGTTTTTTCATGATGGCGTCGTAACCCTGACAGAGCAGCTCTAGATCAAAGTCCTCCGCGCGCACGGTGAAGTAAGTGGCATAAAAAGCTATAGGATAATAGAGTTTGAAGTAGGCGGTCCGCACAGCCGAAATGACGTATGCTGCGGCATGCGCCTTCGGGAACATGTACTCGATCTTAAGGCATGAATCAATATACCACTGCGGAACCTTGCATCGTTTCATCTCTTCAATCCATTCCGGTGTAAGCCCTTTGCCCTTCCGGACACTTTCGGTGATCTTGAACGCAAGTCCCGCATCCATGTCTGCTTTGTATATCAAGTAGAGCATAATGTCGTCCCGACAGCCGATTACCGTCTTGATATTGCATGTATTATTGCGAATCAGTTCCTGGGCGTTGCCTAGCCATACACCTGTTCCATGGGACAGCCCTGATATTTGCAGCAAATCGGCGAATGTCGCAGGATGCGTCTCCTGAAGCATCTGCCGGACAAACTTCGTCCCCATTTCCGGAACGCCGTAAGTAGCGACAGAAGAGCGAATTTGTTCCGGGATCACGCCAAGAGCGTTCGTCGAATTGAAAAGACTCATCACTTTCGGATCATTCATCGGGATGCTGATCGGGTCTACCCCGGTGAGATCCTGTAGCATCCGCATCATCGTCGGATCATCGTGACCAAGAATATCGAGCTTGAGCAGATTGGCGTCAAAGGCATGATAATCAAAATGAGTCGTCATCCACTCGGCGCTTGTATCATCGGCCGGGAACTGAACCGGAGTAATGTCGTCAACTTCCATATAATCAGGCACAACGACAATTCCGCCCGGATGCTGGCCTGTACTGCGCTTGACGCCCGTACAGCCGCTCGCAAGCCGGCTCAGCTCTGCGCCGCGCCACTTTTTGCCCTGCGCTTCCTCATACTTCTTGGCAAATCCGAAAGCCGTCTTCTCCGCCACTGTGCCGATTGTGCCTGCGCGGAACACACTCTTAACGCCAAACATTTCTTTGGTGAAATTATGGGCATGCGGCTGATATTCCCCTGAAAAGTTCAAGTCAATATCGGGTACTTTGTCCCCCTTAAAGCCCAGGAACGTTTCAAACGGAATATCCTGGCCCTCGCCTTTCATGTTCAAGCCGCAATGCGGACAGGCCTTGTCCGGCAAGTCAAAGCCGCTTGGCACGCTGCCGTCCAAAAACCATTCGCTATGCCGGCAATCCGAATTTTTGCACAAATAGTGCGCCGGGAGCGGGTTAACCTCTGAAATGCCGAGAAAGGTTGCAACCACCGATGAGCCAACCGAACCCCTGGAGCCGACGAGATAGCCATCCTGGTTCGATTTTTTAACCAGCCGCTCGGAAATCAGGTAGTTGGCGGAAAAACCGAATTTGATGATCGGCACCAACTCCTTCTCAAGCCGCTGTACGACAACTTCCGGCAGTTCCTCGCCATATAGAAACTTGGCAGTGGCATAGCAAGTGTTGCGAATTTCGTCGTCCGCTCCATCAATATTCGGGGTGAACAATTCATCAGGGAACATCGCGTATTTCTCAAAGCGCTCTGCGAGCTGCACTGTATTGCTTACAACAACTTCATGCGCCTTCTCCGCGCCCAGGAAAGCAAATTCATTCAGCATTTCCTTCGTCGTCCGGAAATGCGCATCCGGTTTGACCATATCTTTCAGCGGACTGAATCCGGTTATGCCGTGTATTGTGATATCCCGGTAAATTTTGTCGCGCGGCTCAAGGTAATGAACATTGCCGGTCGCAATGACGGGCTTATTAAGTTTCTCGCCAATTTGCACCACACGGCGCAGTGCACCCTCAATCTCCGCTCTGCTTCCGACAAATCCCTTGTCAACCAAATGCATATAGAAGCAGACAGGCTGGATTTCAAGAACGTCGTAGAACAACGCCGTTTCCTCAGCCTCTTCCAACGATTTGTTCAGCACGGTTTCAAAAAACTCGCTCTTTTCACAGCCGGAGATGACAAGCAGCCCCTCGCGCATTTCAACCAGCTTGCTCTTCGGTATGCAAGCGACCCGTTTGAAATGTTTGGTATGGGATAATGAAATGAGCTTGAACAGATTTTTTTTACCCGCGGCGTTCAAGGCATAGATGCAGCAATGAAACGGGCGGGCGTTGGAGAGATCCAGGCCCACATAGTCATTCAGCTGATGCAAGCCGGTAATATTGCGGCTGGCAGCTTCTGCGATCAGTCCGAAGAGTACACCTCCGAGCGCAAGGGAATCATCGACAGCGCGGTGATGGTTTTCCAGGTTGACTTTATATTTGTCGGACAACGTATTCAGACGGTGATTTTTCATCTGAGGATGGAGAAAACGGGCGAATTCCAATGTATCAAGCACCGGGTTCGCAATCGGCGGCAAACCATGCGCCTTGCAGGCTGCCTGCATAAAACCGATATCAAACCTGGCGTTATGAGCGACAAGCACCGCATCCCCGATAAAATCAATAAACTCCCGCAGCTTTGGCTCAAGCTCTGGAGCGCCAGCCACCATTTCATCGGTAATGTTGGTCAACTGCTGGATATGGTAAGGAATTTTCTCATGGGGATCGATAAATGTCTCGAAACGATCAATCTCCTTCCCATCCTTCATCTTGACGCCGGCAAGCTCGATGATTTTGTTATTGACAACCGACAGACCTGTCGTCTCGATATCAAATACAACATAAAGCGTGTCGGCAAGCTGCTCCTCACGCGGCTCCAGCACCATCGGTACCGCATCATTGATCACGTTGGCTTCCACACCGAACAGCACTTTAACCCCATGCTTGCCAGCCAGCTTGGCCGCATCCGGGAAAACCTGTATATTGCTGTGATCGGTCACCGCAATCGCCGAATGCCCCCACTTGGCCGCCGTCTTTATGTAGCTGTCAAACGAAGTTACCGCATCCATCGTGCTCATCGTCGTATGCAAATGGAATTCAACCCGTTTTTCTTCAGCATCGTCCATTCGCGCTGCCGGGGCTTTGAGTTCATGCAAATCATTCGGCATCATGACCAGTTCCGGCTCCTGCATGAATCGGTCATATTCTACCCGTCCGCGCGCCTTCACCCACTGTCCGTTTTTCAGCAGGCTGAGCACCTTGACATCTTCCTTCGTTTTGGCAAACATCTTCATCGCCATCGAATCGGAGAAGTCGGTCAGGTTAAAGGTAAACAGCGTACTGCCGTTGCGAAGCTCTTTCCGGTCAAGACCGAAGACTGTACCCTGCACCGTAATTTTTTTCTCTTCCTCGATAATTTGCATCAGCGGCGTCGGTTCTTCTTTAATATCATAGCCGACTGCCAGACGCTGCGCACCCTCTTCTTCCGTAGAAGGCTCGCTTACCGATGTCATCATCTGCTCGATGATTTCCCGCTCTTCCTGGGCGAGACGCTGGTTGAACGCTTCAACTTCCGCTTCCCTTGTTTCTGCGGCAACCAGCTTGACGCGGCACTCCCGGTTGAAGCGCTGCCTGAAAAATTGTCCGATCGCTTCATCAAGATTTTTCTTGCGCGCCATTTCAAGCACAGCTTCATTCTGCAGATGCACAGTCAGTACACCCTCATCAACGGCAGGCTTCGCCTTGCCAAGCCACCCATTGACCGATGCCATCTCCTTCTGTGCCCAGCTTACAAACAGCGGCCAATAGTCGAGCAGAAGGTCTTCCGTTTGTACATCCTGTCCGAATTCGAACTTGAAATCTACTGCTGCGATATGTGAAAACTTGTCCTTGATAGTTTCAGTGAATTTGACATGCGCCTCTAAAGGCGTCAAGGACGCTTTGCGGATGCAAAACGTCCATTCACGGTTGCTTGAACTGACAATAACTTTCTCAATGTAACCATCATGATAGTAGGTATCAATGAACGCTTGCGGCAGCGCTGCCTGCTTCATAAGCTGTTCAAAACGCTGACGCTTTTCCGCCAAATTGTCCATAGCCCCTCCTTCAAACCTTAACGCTACGCAGCCTGCAGGCTGCGTAGCGATTGTTTTAAATAATATAAATTAATAGGCGCGTGCAAAAATGACCGTGTGTTTGGCAGATTCCCCGCAAACAAGACAATTCGTTTTGTGAGCAGCCGGCTTGAACGGAATGTTGCGGCTTGTTGCCCCGGTCTCCTGTTTCACCTGCTGTTCGCACGCCTCTGAACCGCACCATCCAGCCTCAGTGAAGCCCCGCTTTTCTTCCATGAACGCTTTCATCTGATCCAAAGTGTCCACTGAATAGGAGTTTTCCTCACGGAATGCGCTCGCTTTGTCAAACATAGCCTGCTGAATTTCCTCCAGCATTTTAGTTACTTCTGCCGCTAGTTCAGCTTGCGCTACGACACGCTTCTCGCCGCTGATTCTTGACACGAGCACAACTTGTCCATTCTCCATATCGCGCGGTCCAAGCTCCAGACGCAGCGGAATGCCGCGCATTTCGTATTCATTGAACTTCCAGCCTGGACTGACATCGGCACGGTCGTCGACACGAACGCGAATTCCTGCTGCCTTCAGTTCTGCGTGAAGCTCATCGACACGTGCAATCACCTGGTCGCGCAGTTTGGCCGGTCCAATCGGAATCATCATCACTTGTGTCGGCGCTACTTTAGGCGGCAAGGCAAGACCTCTGTCATCGCCATGCACCATAATGAGCGCACCGATCAGTCGTGTGCTTGCTCCCCATGATGTCGTGTGAGCATAACGCAGCGTATTTTCCCGATCCAAATATTTAATATCGAAAGCAACTGCAAAGTTCGTGCCCATATAATGTGATGTTCCCGCCTGCACAGCCCGTCCATCTTTCATCATGGCTTCAATTGAGAACGTTTCAACCGCGCCGGCAAATTTCTCCGAGGGGGTCTTCTGGCCGGTCACTACAGGAATGGCCAGGAAATCTTCTACAAACGCCCGGTAGACCTCCAGCATCTGCATCGTTTCCTGCCGGGCCTCCGCTTCGTTTTCATGCGCAGTATGCCCTTCCTGCCAAAGGAATTCGCTGGTGCGCAGAAACGGAAGGGTCCGTTTTTCCCAGCGAACGACGTTGGCCCACTGGTTGATTAGTACTGGAAGATCGCGATAGGATTGAATCCATTTCGCATACATATGACCAACCATCGTCTCCGAGGTCGGGCGAACTGCCAGACGCTCTTCCAGCACTTCTCCTGCCGCCTCAGTTACCCATGGCAGCTCGGGATTGAAGCCTTCAACATGCTCCTTCTCCTTCTGAAAAAAGCTTTCTGGGATGAACAATGGGAAGTAGGCGTTGCGGTGTCCCGTTTCTTTGAATCTGCGGTCCAGATCGCGCTGAATGTTTTCCCATATTTCATAGCCTTCCGGACGAAAGACGATACAGCCCCGCACCGGCGAATAATCCATTAACTCGGCTTTTTTAATAACGTCGATATACCATCTGGAGAAATCTTCTCCTTGCGGCGTAATTTCTGTGACAAACTGCTTCTCCTTTGACATATAGCCCTCCCGGCAACGCGATATAAGACGAGCGCCTACCCTGGCCACAACTGGCTGGGGCAGGCGATTGCTCAGCCTTTTACCAAACGTAAAATATCATTGTAAGTCACTGCGAGCATCAGCAGCATCAGCATCGCGAATCCGATAAAGTGAACCATGCTTTCCCTGTTTGGATCAATCGGTCTTCCACGCAGCGCCTCAACGCCGAGGAAGACAAGCCGGCTGCCATCAAGCGCAGGTATCGGCAGCAGATTGAAAATTCCCAGATACAAACTCAGAATAGCCGCCCAGGATGTTAATTGCGTCAGCCCTTGTCTGGCAATCTGGCTCGTAACTTCCGCCGTCCTCACCGGTCCGCCCAGATCATCCAGCTCGAATTGTCCGGTCACAAGCATTTTCAGCGCTTCAAAAATATTAATGGTCATATTTTTCATCGCTTTGCTTGCATACGTTACCGTCTCAATCGCCGTCGCCGAGCGCATCGGGTAGGTCGGTGCAATACCAACCTTGCCATCGCCGGTATCCGGATCAGGAAGCGGGGTAATAGACAACTCAATCGTCTGGCCATCGCGGACAATCGTCCATTTCATCGGCTCATTGGCTGACTTGGAAATCAGGTCAAGCATCTCGTTGAAATTGCCATGAATCTTCGTGCCATTGATGGTATCAATTTCGTCGCCCACCTTCAGGTTCGCATCGGCGGCCGGCCGTCCCTTGATGATTTCACCAATCAGTACTTTATCTGGCGGGTCAATCGGAATGCCTCCCATTTGAATGTAAAGCCCGAACAACACAAAGGCCAAGACGAAATTCATCATCGGACCGGCAAAAATAGCCAGTGCACGCTGACCTACAGTTTTGCTACCGAACTGACGATCCAGCGGCGCAATCTGTGTTTCCCGCCCTTTGGCAATCATCAGTGCCTGCGGGTGTACCTCGTACCGCTCCGATTCGCCCTCCACATGAAGCACCACATGAAGATTCTTCTCCAGGTCAATCGATTCAACTTCGCCGCGCGTAACATTGCTCCGTTCATCAAGACGGTCCAGATAGATCCGTGTCACCTGATCCCCATTCAGCCTGACCGCAATGGTCTGGCCTGGCTGAACCTCGACAAGTTCCGGATCTTCACCCGCCATCCGGACGAAGCCCCCGGCAGGAATTAACCGAATCGTATAGCGCGTTTCCCCTCTTTTTACTGAAAAAAGCTTCGGACCAAATCCGATTGCAAACTCCCTGACCAAAATGCCTGCCCGTTTGGCAAAGTAGAGATGCCCCCATTCATGGATGGACACAATGACAAAAAAGACAAGCACGGTCATCAAAACAATTCGAACCATTTCCATTTGTGCAGCCTCCTGTTCGTAACGGCCTGTACCTAGATTATCATTATTCTCCCGGCCGATACAAGAGAACTGTCATTCAAACGTTGGCTGCCATACGTCTTGCCCAGGCGTCTGTCTCTTCAATGGCCTGCAAATCAGGTAAATCTACAGGCTGGTGGGCTTCAAGCACTTGCTCCAGGACACGTTCGATATCCAAAAAAGATAGTTGTTCGTCCAAAAACCGCGCAACCGCGATTTCGTTCGCCGCATTGAATACTGTTGTTGCGGAGCCGCCTATCCGCCCGCATTCAAAGGCAAGCCTCAGACACGGAAAGCGATCATAATCCATTGTTCTAAAGTTTAGCTGGCCAATTTGAGCGAGACGAAGCGGCTTTGTCGGAGTCGGTTTGCGCTCCGGATAAGACAGGGCGTATTGAATAGGCACACGCATATCCGGCCAGCCAAGCTGCGCGACAATGCTATTGTCAACAAACTCCACATAGGAATGAATGATGCTCTCCGGGTGAAGCTCAACTTCGATGTCATCGTAGGGAACACCAAACAGCCAATGCGCCTCGATCACTTCCAAACCTTTGTTCACCATTGTCGCAGAGTCGATCGTGATCTTGGCGCCCATCGACCAGTTCGGGTGGCTAAGCGCCTCCTGAATCGTTACGTTCTCAAGCTCAGCCCGCGACTTGTCACGGAAAGATCCGCCTGAGGCGGTAATCACAAGTTTGCTGACCGTTTTCGGGTCTTCACCGTTCAAACATTGGAAGAGAGCGGAATGCTCACTGTCAATCGGCAGAATGGAAACCCCTTTTTGGCGCGCTCGCTCCATGACGATATGGCCGGCTGTCACCAGTGTTTCCTTATTCGCCAGACCGATCTGCTTGCCCTCATCAATCGCTGCAAGCGTTGAGCGCAAGCCTCTGCTGCCCATCACAGCGGTGACGACGAGTTCGGCATCCGGATGTGCTGCCACTTCAACAAGCCCTTCCTCGCCGCAGACCACTTTTGTTCCGCTTGGAAGCAGTGATGCTGCAGCTTGGGCAAGCTCCGCCGTTGCTACAGAAACAAGCTTCGGGCGAAAACGAGCGGCTTGCTCTGCCAGCAGAGCAAGATTATTGCCTGCAGCAAGCGCAACGACTTCGTACTGATCCTCCGCATGCCCGATCACATCAAGTGTTTGCGTTCCCACTGAACCCGTCGAGCCGAGAATGGAAATTTTCTTCACTACATTGTCCCCCTGTACATGCATACTCCGAATCGCGGCTTTCTATAACAACCCTGTCAGCGTTAAGATCGGGAATACGATCAGCCAGCTGTCACAACGGTCCAATACCCCGCCATGTCCAGGCAGCAGCGTCCCTGTATCCTTAATGCCCCGCACTCGCTTGTACGCAGATTGGATCAAGTCGCCAAGCTGACCGGCAACCGCTCCAACGGCGCCAATCGCCAGCGCCTGCCCCAGACTGATCCAGGAAGGGGCCAGAATGGCAAAAGCAGCTGCCACCAGCAGAGCAAACACAATGCCTCCTGCCGCGCCCTCAATCGTTTTATTCGGACTGATTGACGGCCACAACTTGTTCTTCCCAATAGCGCGCCCACTGAAGTACGCTCCGATATCCGACGCCCAGATGCATCCAAAGGCAAGGAAAGTGTTATATAATCCATGACTGTCGCCATCGCGAACCATGATCATTGCCGCAAAACCGAATCCGATATAAACCGCACCGAGCAGCAAGTTCGCGGCATCGTCAATTTTGACACTGTTTTTGGAAATGACCGTAATGGTCAGCAGTACGAACATCAACAGCCACATGACAAGCGCTGTGGAAGGAGACTGCCAGCCGACAGCTTCCCAAGGGAACACCAAAACAAGCATGCCGATGCTGCCGGACAATGCCGCTGGGTGATGCCATGAGAACCCGTTCATCCGGACAAACTCGTAATAACCGATCAGGGAGAGGAGCAGCAGCATGCCTGCGTATCCCCAACCGCCCCAAATCGTTATGCCGATAAAAGCCGCTCCGGCAATGATACCTGTCAAGATTCGTTGTTTCAACGCTCAACACACTCCATCCTTGCTATAACCCGCCATAACGACGGGCACGCCGCTGGTACTCGCGGATTGCTTCGTAGAAATGATCATCCGAAAATTCAGGCCAGTACACATCGGTAAACCACAATTCACTGTACGCAAGCTGCCACAGCATAAAGTTGCTTAGCCGCAATTCACCGCTGGTTCGAATAAGCAAATCAGGGTCCGGAAGCCCATTCGAAAGCAGGCTGGCATCCAGATGCGCTTCTTCAAGAAGCTGCGGATCAAGCCGCCCCTCTTTCATATCGATCCCTAGCTTGCGAATCGCGTCGATCATTTCCTTGCGGCTTCCATAGTTTAATGCAAAGTTGAGGACAAGACCGGTGTTGCCAGCCGTTTTGCTAATCGCTTCCTCCACTGCTTCCAGGGTGTAGTCGGGCAAGCCCTCCCTGTATCCCATCATGCGAACCTGAACATTATTTTTCATCAAATCATCCAGTTCAATCGATAGAAACTCCTGCGGCAGCTTCATGAGGAAATCCACTTCCGTCTTCGGCCTTTTCCAGTTTTCCGTAGAAAATGCGTATAAAGTCAAATAACTGATACCGAGTCGATTCGCTGCCATTGTCACCCGTTTAACCGTCTTCATGCCGGAATGATGTCCGGCTATACGCGGCAAGCCGCGGCTTTTTGCCCATCGGCCGTTCCCGTCCATAATAATGGCCACATGCCGCGGAACTTGCTCCGTCAGCCATGATGCTTCCCCATCTTTGGGCAACGGTTTGGCAAACCATTCTTTGAACCGTTTAATCATTCGAAACCCTCCCGCTTGGGACCTGAAGACAAAGATGCGGATACAACAAACCCCACCTGACGGAGGGGCCGGTAACAATTTATACTTCCATAATTTCTTTCTCTTTGGCGGATAAAACTTTGTCGACTTCCGTCACAAAACGATCTGTCGTCTTTTGAATGTCTTCCTGATGTTTTCTTGACTCGTCTTCAGTGATATCCGTTTTTTCGAGCTTTTTGATCTCATCGTTCGCATCACGACGAATATTGCGAATCGCTATCTTCGATTCCTCGCCAAATTTCTTGGTAGATTTAACCAGTTCAGCACGACGTTCTTCAGTCAATGGCGGAATGGAAAGACGGAGCATTGTGCCATCACTCGAAGGCGTTAAGCCGAGATCCGATTTCAGGATCGCTTTTTCAATTGCCGACAGGGAGGATTTATCCCATGGCTGAATCAGCAGCGTTCTGGTGTCAGGGGTATTAATATTAGCCAGTTGGTTCACTGGTGTAGGCGCTCCGTAGTATTCAACCTGAATGCGGTCCAGCAGCGCTGGCGTCGCTCTTCCGGCGCGAAGCGTTGATAGATCGCGTTTCAAAGAGACAATTGCCTTGTCCATTCTTTCTTCCGTGTTTTTCTTAATGGATTGTGGCACTAACGCACACTTCCTTTCACAATGGTACCGATTTTTTCACCAAGCACGACACGTTTAATATTACCACTCTCTGTAATAGAGAATACGACAAGTGGAATGTTGTTGTCCATACAAAGGGAGGAAGCGGTGGAATCCATTACGCCAAGATTGCGGTTCAGCACGTCAAGATAGGTGAGTTCTTCAAACTTTTCTGCAGTTGCATCTTTAAAAGGATCTGCGGAATAAACGCCATCCACTTTATTTTTAGCCATCAGAATGACCTCTGCCTCAATCTCTGCCGCACGCAATGCTGCAGTTGTATCGGTTGAGAAGAACGGATTGCCCGTTCCTGCGGCAAAAATAACAACTCTTCCCTTCTCCAAATGGCGGATTGCGCGACGCCTGATATAAGGCTCGGCAATTTGCTGCATCGCGATGGAAGTCTGCACCCGCGTCGGCACTTCGATTTGCTCCAGCGCATCCTGCAAGGCAAGTGAATTCATGACGGTGGCCAGCATTCCCATGTAGTCTGCAGTCGCCCGATCGATTCCCTTGGCTGTACCGGCGATTCCCCGCCAGATGTTGCCTCCGCCCACGACAATTGCGACTTCTACATTCAACTCGACTACTTCTTTGACTTGTTCGGCGATTGAAGTAATCATCGCTGCATCAATGCCATAACCATTACTTCCGGACAGCGATTCTCCGCTCACTTTCAAAACAATTCGTTTATACACGGGATGTCCCAACGTAGTTTCCTCTTTTCTTGCACCTCGAATGAGATGAATCAAATTCACCCTAATCGCGATAAAGGCGAGGCGGACGCTCCGCCCCGCCCTGCTCGCGCCCGGGATTAAAGTTTTGCTTGCGACATTACTTCTTCAACAAAGTTGTCTTGCTTTTTCTCCAAGCCTTCGCCCAGCTCATAACGAACAAAACGACGGATAGAGATGTTCTCACCAATTGCGCTAACTTTCTCATTCAACAGCACGGAGATTGTTTTGTCAGGGTTTTTGATGAATGTTTGCTCCAGCAAACAATACTCTTCATAGTATTTGCTGATGCGTCCCTCAACCATTTTATCAACGATGTGCGCAGGTTTGCCTTCGTTAAGCGCTTGAGCTTTCAAAATTTCGCGTTCTTTGTCAAGCTCTTCGGAAGGAACTTCTTCGCGACGAACAAATTTCGGATTTGCAGCAGCAATTTGCATTGCAATGTCTTTTACAAATTCACGGAATTGATCCGTTTTTGCAACGAAATCTGTTTCACAGTTCACTTCAACCAGCACGCCGATCCGGCCGCCAGCGTGAATGTAGGACTCTACAAGTCCTTCTGTTGCAATGCGTCCTGCTTTGTTCGCTGCTGCTGAAAGTCCTTTTTCACGGAGCAGTTCAGCCGCTCTTGTCAAATCACCATTAGCTTCTTCCAGCGCTTTTTTGCAATCAAGCATGCCCGCGCCTGTTTTTTCACGCAATTCTTTTACCGCACTCGCATTTACTGCCATAATATAACCCCTCCTGGATCTTCATCATAATATGTAATGCCATTTGATTTCAAAAAAAGGGCGGTGAGAGGTTATGAACCTTCCGACCACCCTTTCCAAAACGCGAGGCTGTTATGCCGTCGTTTGTTCGCCTTGATTTGCTTCGACGATTGCATCCGCCATTTTGGATGTCAGCAACTTAACGGCACGGATAGCGTCGTCGTTACCAGGAATAACATAGTCGATTTCATCCGGATCACAGTTCGTATCGACAATACCAACAATTGGGATACCCAATTTGCGAGCTTCCGCAACAGCGATGCGCTCTTTACGAGGATCAATGATGAACAGCGCGCTAGGCAGGCTTCTCATTCCTTTGATACCGCCGAGGAATTTCTCAAGACGATCTTTTTCTTTCCGCAGAATGATAACTTCTTTCTTCGGAAGAACATCAAATGTGCCGTCTTCTTCCCATTTTTCCAACTGACGCAAACGGTCAATACGTTTTTGAATCGTTTGGAAGTTGGTCAGCGTGCCGCCGAGCCAACGTTGATTGATGTAGAAATTGCCGCAACGAGCAGCTTCTTCTTTAACGGAATCTTGGGCTTGTTTCTTTGTGCCGACGAACAGCACTGTGCCGCCTTCTTCCGCAATAGAGCGTACAAAGTTATAAGCTTCTTCCACTTTTTTAACTGTTTTTTGCAGGTCAATAATGTAAATTCCGTTTCTTTCAGTGAAGATATACCGATCCATCTTTGGATTCCAACGACGAGTCTGGTGACCGAAGTGAACTCCGGCTTCAAGCAGTTGCTTCATGGAAATAACCGCCATCTCCACAACACCTCCTAATGGTTTTTTTATTTGTGCCTCCGCCAAATCGCATCTTTCGTCAAAACTCGCATCCGGGACGCAAGCACCCTTAACGAAATTGATTGGCGTGTGTTTTTAACACCATCAATTACTATATCATATCTGCAGAGCGGGCGCAACAAATTGCTAAGGTTTTATTCAACAAGTATTAATCTTCGCTATCCTTGACAGCATAATGGGATAAAACATGATGTTGGCGTTTCGGAACGAGTGCAGCCCGCTTGCTGTTGCTTGGGATTGAGTCTCTTATTTCAGGGTCGATTGTAGTTTGTTGGGTTTGTGGGGGTGTTTGCAGTGGTAGCGATTATTTGCGGAATGTTAGTGTTTCATGGTGAACGTTGCGGAATGTGCGCGACCGTTTACAGACAGGGCTGTGTCAAGCGTTAGCGCAAGATTCCCACGAACGAACACCAACAAAATAAAAAGCCCCTTAACAAAGGGGACATGGCGTTTTAGTTTGTCAGCCACAGGGGAACATTAGCTATAATTTAGGTTATCGAGCAAACGCTTCGACCCGACGCGTCTGCCCCTGTCAACACCTCTATTGCTCCGCAATTCTGCGACCGATGCGGCCTAATTCGCAGGATGGGTTAACGTCGGATCGCTCGTAATAATTTCCCGTACCTCGTCCTCGCTTGGGAAGCCCGTGAAATAGAAGACACCGCTGCGAATTTCCCGACTCCGCTTGCTCATCGATTGCATAAATTGCTGCTGGTCAGCGACAAGACCGTAATTTGCGAGCATTTCGGCTGTTTGCTCCAGCCCGGTGCCTCGGCGAATTCGTATAACTCGCACCAGTTGCTTCGCCTGCTCAAGCAACGGATCAGGCTCGGCCGCCTTAAGCTCAGCCGCCGCCAACGCCTCGACTGCTTCCGCTGCCTCAGCTTCCGCTTTGGTCAATGCAGCGCGCTGCTCCTCCAATTGCTCCGTGAGCTGTTGCTGTGTATAGAGCTGCTGTTCCTGTACCCCCTCTTGGGCATATTGCGACAGTTCCATCCCCTGCTCCTCGGCAAGGTTCATCAATTGCAGCATGAGCGTTCCCAAAATCAAACCGATGCCAAGGCCGATAAGCAATGAACGATTTTTAAGCACGATGCTGCTCCTCCTGTCTCGACAACTGCAGGATAAGCTGTACTTCGCCTTTGTTCATCCCTGACTTGCGCGCAATATATTCAATCGATTTGCCTTGTTCATGCAGCGCAAATAATGAAGCATACCGCCCTCGAATATCCGGCGTTTCTTGGGCGATCCCCTGCTCCTCCAGCCGTTCGCCGGCAGTGGAGTCCTCCGTCGCTGCAGCAAGCTGCTTCGCTGCATGCAGCGTCCCGGGCTCACTTCGGCGGGGTGCTTGCGCCGCTCGCAACGTCAGGGCGTCAAACTCCTGCCGCTGGCTGGCAACCGTGCGGGCCAATTCTGTATTGGCCTGCTCCAGTCGGGTAATTCGCTGCTCGCGCTGCGCTGTGTCGGCCTGCCATTCCTGCCGGGTCTGCGCCACCATCTCCACTAGTTCACGGTTGTCTTTTTCCATAGAAGACATAAAAAGCTCAAGAGAATCTTCCAGATTGGACAAGTCCGCCGGCTTGGCTGGCTCGGCTTTTGATCTGCGCGGCAAAACTAGCGCACATACGATAATAAAAGCCCCTAATAATACGATATAATGCCAAGGTTGATTCATCCCATTCACCTGCTGTTCTTCAACTGTCGCACTTGTGTACGCTGCAACTACAGCGTTACATCAAAATGCTTGCCCTTGTAAGGATGCTGCACAGGAGCCTCCTCCTGCCTTTCCTGCAGCTGTTCACGGTTCCCTTGTTTTTTCCTCTGATCTTTGGCCCGCTCCTGATCGTCACGGACATTAAGGCCAACCGTATGTTCGAGTTCCGAATTTTTGTGCCGCAGCTCCTCCGTTTTCTTAGCCAGCTCGCCTGCCAGTTTTTCTTGATCCGTAACAGGCTTCTGCATCATCTGGCTCTGCAAGCTGCTTGCGTCCGGGGTACGCGGCACCGACATTTGCAAATCTAGCGACTGATAGCTCATCTAATGTCCCTCCCTTTCCAAGTACACATGCAAAGGTTAAGCGCTAGTATTGGGGCATCGCAACGATATCGCCTTCAGAGTAACAATAAGATACCCGTTTGGCTGATTCTTTAATAAACTTGGTATATCTGCCAATTACAATTTTTGTGCCGCCGTACACATAGTTGATGACATCAACGCGAGCGCGGCTTGTCTCTTCCAGCGACTTTTCAAATTCAAGCATCTGATCTTTCAAAGCCGCCTGTTCCTCAAGCGTCTGGCGTTTGGTCGAATTCAATTGAACGCGCATTCTCATCTTCTCAGGGGTCAGTTGACCGATGGAAGCAAGCTGGTCAAGCAAAGTCAGCGCCTTCTCTGCTTTGCTTATATTATCGCTGAGCAGCCGCAGCTGTTTGCGCACTTCTGTCATCGTTGAACGCAGTTCAGGCTTGACGCCAACTTCAATCGTGGTCGCTGTCGACATCGTATTGCCAATCGTGCGCGCCTCCACCTTTTCGCCGGCCTGAATGACGCCGCCAACCAAAAGCCCTTTCGCACCGCTGCATAATACCGCTCTTCCCGCCCGAACATGGGAATGCATAATGCTTTGCGATACGATGACATCCTCACCGGCGATGACATTCCCGTCCTGCACAAAGGAGCTGTGCACATTCAACCCGGCTTTAATCATGCCCTTGTTGCCGGCAAGAATGCCTCCAGTGATAACTATCGAGCCTTCAGCTTCAATCTCTGCGCCTTCCACGCCGCCAACAATTCGAATATCACCGGAAGCTTTGATGCGAAACCCGGTCAACACATTGCCCCGTACGATAACGGTTCCGACAAAATCGATATTGCCTGTCTTGTAATCAACATCGCCGTTAACTTCATATACCGGGAATACATTGATTTTCTCCCGTTCTGTATGGGTAACCATCCCGTCCAGAGCCGCGTATAAGGTACTGCCGTCAGAGCCAACAACAACATTCTTGCCCAGCTTGAAGCGGGCCGCCCTGCCATCCTTGCCAAACAGCAACTCTCCAGTAACCGCTTTGCCATGCTCGGCTGGCTCAGGCGAAACTTTCTCAGCAATCAATTGACCGCGTTTCACATTGCGCAATTGAATGATTTCTTTATAATTGACAGTGCCGTCTTCCTGCTCGGCCGGTTTTATGTAACGATCCTCCATGTTGATCAAATAGCGGATTTCACCGTTTTTTCCATCATGTGGCTGAGTTCCCTTGGCAATAATCGTGCTGCCTTTATAGTATGCTTGCGGATTTTCTGCAATTTGATGGAGTTTGACGAAATCGAGACCGTACACTATTCCTTGCGACTTGACCCACTGCTCCAATTCTTTCAGTGTTACTGAGAAGTCAGGTTTTGCATGGATAAAAAACAGCGCTGCGGTCAGTTTATCCTGAGTCAGTTCAATGCCCATAAATGATTCCAAAGTTAATGGTCTGGTCATGACGGTCAATTCTCCTCCTCAATGCTCCATAAGCTGATTTTTGTTTTTGCCCAACGCGCCGCGCAAACGCAGAATCGCTTTGGAGTGAAGTTGGGAAATCCGCGATGGCGACAACGACATCACCTCCGCAATTTCGCTGAGCGAAAGCTCTTCATAATAAAACAAAGAAATAACAATCCGTTCCTTTTCGGTCAAGCGCTCAATGCCTTTGACAATCGCTTCTTTAATATAAAATTCATGCACTTTGTAATCCGGGTTTTTGGCTTTTTCATCCACCAGCAGCGAGCTGCGCGTCTCCGAGTCCTCATCGCGGATCGGATCTTCAAGTGAGCATACCGTCGTAACGGCAATCTCCTGAACCATCTGCTGGAACTCCCGCTCACTGACATTAAGATAAGCACTGATTTCCGAATCGTTGACCGACCTTAAATAACGCTGCTCCAGATGCTGATAGGCTTCTTCTATTTTTTTCGCCTTTTCCCTGACGGATCTGGGTACCCAGTCGCCTTGCCTGAGGCCGTCGATCATCGCACCGCGTATTCGCCAGGAAGCGTAAGTTTCAAATTGTAGTCCGCGCCGGTAATCGAACTTTTCAATCGCATCGATCAGTCCCATAATACCGTTGCTGGCAAGATCATCTTTGGAGACATTTTTGGGCAAGCCGATTGCCATGCGGTTCGCAACATAATCTACCAGCGGCAAGTAACCTTCAATCAGCTCTTTTTTTGCTTCAATATCACTGTCTTCTTTCCATTTTTGCCACATCTCGAAATTGGACAAAAGAGGCGTTTTCGACTTATTCATCGTCTCACCCTCCCGAAACCGCGAGTTCGGACGGGCAGCTGCCCATTTTTCCGCTCGCACTTGTTATGGACGATACCCGTTTTAACCAGTTGACTGCACAAGCACGTCTTGAAATTAACACCTTAATCCTCTGCCAAACGTCGAACCGCTTCGGCAAGCTCCTCGGGCGATTTGCCTTGTGTTGAGGCAAGCTTGGGCGGCGCCAGCGGCTGAAACCCTGTTTCTTTGACATCTGCACCGGTACTTCCTGACGCCAACTGCGATTTTAACAGGTCATTGAGATCTTCCTGATCCTCAGGGGTAACCAGATCAAGCGCCGCCCCTCTTGTCTCTTCCTCCACAGCCGCCTCTTCCTCGTGTCCAAGCAGCAGCCGGAGCACGAAGCGCAGCATAAACATAAGGAGAAATAATGCGATAAATGCATACAAGCTTCTTAAGGATGTAACCGCAATGCCGTTTGCTCCCAGTGAGAAAAGGAAGGTTAACACACTTCCAAATAACCCAAACGCGACATTCCAACGTATGGAACCTACCATTTTACAGCTCCTTTATTCCGTGCTGGACGCTCCGGATGTGAAGTTTACCGGTCATACTGTCCAATTCAATTGTTCTGCCGTAATTGCCCCCCGTATCTTCGCCTATAATTGGAATGACATATTTGCTAAGGACGAGCTTGCAGGATTCCACATTGCGCGGTCCGATACGCATCGTATCGGATTGCCCCGGAAGATTGAACATCTGGGCGCCTCCGGCAAGCTTAGCCTCCAGATGGCGCAGCAGCGCGCCTTCAGCCAGCATACGGCCGACCAGTTCAGGAATCGCCGAGTCAGCATACTTGGCCAAGTTGAAGTTCGTTTCACGCGCAATGGTAGACGTGGGCAGCATGACATGCGCCATACCTGCCACACGGACTTTTGCATCAAACAGCGTTACACCGACGCAGGAGCCGAGGCCGGTCGTTCGAATGACCGCGCCATCCTGCGCCACCTTTAAATCCGCCATGCCTACACGAATCAAATTCTGCTTGTTCATTCGTTTGGCACTCCCAATGCGCTGAATATTTTCTCGAACGATTCCGGGTCCGGAATGAGAAAAAACTGGCCTTCAATGGATGCGCCGTCTTCCAGAAACGTCGTGTCGATCAACAAAGCATCGTCGCCCATATGTCCAAATTGCATTAGCCCATAACTGAGAATTGCTCCAGCCATATCGACGGCGATCGATGGGACAGTAGGCGCCATCGACAGCTTTGTAAAGTCCGCGAGAGAGGATAGATACGATCCGGCAAGTATATTGCCGATCTCATTAAGGGCTGAGCGTTCCATCTCGGTAAACGGACCGTCACTTTGCTCATTCGGCTCGATGGAAAGAACATGCCGCAGCAGCTTTTCGGCCGATTCAGGGCTGAGGATAAAAAACAAATTGCCCGGCGCTTCCCCTTCAACACGCAGAAACACCGCTGTTACAACTTGCTCCGATCCTCCCACCCGCTCAGCGATATCCTCAAAAGACAGCAAACTAACTTTCGGGACCGCCATATCGACAGGCTTTCCGATTAATCGGGACAGGGCGGTGGCCGCATTCCCTGTACCGATATTGCCGACTTCCTTCAGCACATCCATCTTGAAGTCTTCGAACTTATCGAATAAGCTCACTGGCTAGTCCTCTAAATTCTCAAGCTGAATAATTTCTTTTTTGTTCAATACCTCGGCCAAATTCAACATGATCAGCAGACGATTTTCTTCCAGTTGCGCCACGCCACGCAAATATTTGGCCTTAATGCCGCCCACAACCTCAGGAGGAGAGGCAATCGCATCACTGTCCAAGTCGATAACATCGTTGGCAGCATCAACGATGAAGCCAACTTCCATATCATTGGCAGCTACAATGACAATTCTGGTGTTTTCCGTTGGTTCGGTTTCCGCAAGACCGAAGCGGCCGCGCAGATCAATGACAGGCACTACAACCCCGCGCAAGTTGACGACACCTTTAATGAAGGCTGGTGTTTTTGGAACTCGGGTAATCGGCATCATCCGTTCAATCGTCCGCACCTTCTCAACTTCAATGCCGTACTCCTCATCGGCAAGCGCAAAGACAATAACCTTCAGTTCTTCTCCCATGTGAACCCTCCTAAAAGTTTTGTGAAACAAAACTTACTTCTTAAGCGTAAGCTTCGTTTTGTGAAGCAAAACTTACTTCGTAAGCTTAAGCTCCGTTTTGTGAAACAAAACTTACTTCGTAAGCTTAAGCTCCGTTTTGTGAAACAAAACTTACTTCGTAAGCGCAAGCTCCGTTTTGCGAAACAAAACTTATTTCGTAAGCGCAAGCTCCGTTTTGCGAAGCAAAACTTACTTTTTATTCATCCGCCTATTTAATTAAAGCATTCGGATCAATAATTAATGCCACCTGGCCATCGCCAAGAATCGTTGCGCCAGAGATCGTCTTGACTGAACCCAGGTAACCGCCCAGCGTTTTCAACACGATTTCACTTTGACCGATAAACTCGTCCACCATAACTGCCGCCCACTTATCCCCTTTGCGGATGACAACGATCTCTGTCTCTTCTTCCAGTTCCTCGTCAAAATCAGGCGATTCCAGAATGCGGCTAAGCGACAAAATAGGAATGATTGCGCTGCGGAATTCAATCATTCGATTGCCGTGAATGCGTCTGACTTGATCCCGTTTGATAATCGCCGTCTCGACAATGGAGGAAAGTGGAATGGCATATTTCTCTGAGCCCAGCTTGATGAGCATCGCCCAGATGATGGATAATGTCAGCGGAAGCTGAATTGAAAAACGAGTTCCCTCACCAAGTCGTGAACTGACGGTAACATGGCCGCCAAGCGACATGATTTTCGTTTTGACAACGTCAAGACCTACACCGCGGCCGGAAATATCGGAAATTTTATCGGCAGTACTGAATCCTGGTGCAAACAGCAGCAGATAGATTTCCTCCTCGCTCATCTTGCGAATCTGCTCCGAGGTTACGACCCCGTTTTTGATCGCAATACTGGAAACCCGCTCGCGGTCAATTCCTTTGCCATCATCTTCGATTTCGATGAAGACATGATTGCCGCTATGGAATGCACGAAGATGAACCGTCCCGGTTTCCGGCTTCCCGGCCGCAATTCTATCGGCAACAGATTCGATGCCGTGATCCAGCGAATTCCGCAGCAGATGTACGAGCGGATCGCCAATTTCATCAATGACTGTCCGATCAAGCTCTGTTTCTGCGCCAGATACGACCAGATCAATCTTTTTATCGAGCGACTTGGCAAGATCGCGCACCATCCGCGGAAAACGATTAAATACCGAATCGACCGGAACCATTCTTAATTTAAGTACGATACTTTGCAAATCTCCGCTTACGCGCGCCATATGTTCTACTGTTTCGGTCAGATCAGTGCGGCGGATTTCACTCGCAAGCTGCTCAAGCCTGACGCGGTCGATCAGCATTTCGCTGAAGAGATTCATCAATGTGTCCAAGCGCTCGATATCAACTCGTATTGTCCGGTTGGCAGGCGCAGCCGACGGTGTGGCACCCGATTGCGAGCGCGCCGGCGAAGCTTTGGCCGGTTCCTTGCGAGTCGCCTCAGCCGGCTCTTTAACCGCAGTGGCAGCAACTTCTGCCGTTGCTGGACGCGAAAGCAATGAGAGCGAGTCCTGATCAAGTACAGTAACCTCTGCCGTTTCAATCTCCGAAATGTGCTCAATTTGCTCTTTTAATGTTTTTTCATCGACTTGTGATATGTAAAAAACGGTAAAAAATCGCTCGAATTTTTCCTGCTCTAATTCCTGCACAGAAGGGTCGGATTTCACAACTTCCCCGTTTCGCTCCAACACGTCAAATACCATATAAGCGCGGGCTGCTTTGAGAATACAGCTCTCTTCTACCGTTACCTTCAAATGATAGACCGTGTGGCCGCTTTCCAGTGATTGTTTCATCACGGAAGTTTGAAATTCATCAAGCGCCAGACTGCCGAGACCCTCTCCTTGAGCGGCTGCTTGCTCCCCAGCCTGCAAGGAATCATGCTCCCCGCGGACGATCAATTGCAGCGCCGCAACAATCGCAGCGATATCCGCCACGCCCGTACCGCCGCCAACGATATCCTGCACCATTGTCTCCAGTGCATCGAGCGATTTGAACAACGTATCAAATATAAAGCTATCCATTTTTAATTTGTCATTACGCACAAGGTCAAGCACGTTCTCCATCTCGTGAGTCAAAGACGCAAGGTCTTCAAACCCCATTGTGGCAGACATCCCTTTCAACGTATGCGCAGAACGGAAAATAACCTGTACAATCCCGATGTCCTCCGGATCATTTTCAAGCTTCAATAAATTTTCGTTCAGTGACTGCAGGTGATCATTGGATTCGTCGATAAACATCGACAAATAGGCATTCATGTCCATTCACATACACCTCCTGATTACTTGCCAACCGTTTTTATTTCGTATGCTTCAGCACGGATTGCACGAGATGTGAAGCGATTTGATGCAGAGGGAGCACGGTGGATGCGGCTCCGCATTCAATTGCCGCACGGGGCATGCCGTACACAACGCTAGTCTCTTCTGATTCGGCAATCGCCGTTTCAAGACAGTGATCATCAGCCAAAGCTTTCATTCCTGCCGCTCCATCGCTGCCCATCCCGGTCATTTGAACAACGTGTCTGCGCAGCTGATTGCAAGGGAGCAGCGACTCGAACAGCACATCTACTGACGGCCGGTGTCCATGACGCGGCTCTTCAACGCTCAGCCTGATACTGTAGCCGCCCAATTCCTTGACAAGCGTCATATGAAACCCTCCGGGTGCAATATATACAACCCCTCTATTGACGCTTTCCCCTTGCACAGCCTCTACAACCTGCAGCTTGCTGAACGTATCGAGCCGGGCAGCCAATGACTTCGTGAAGCGCGGCGGCATATGCTGCACCACTAGCACTGCGGCAGGGAAATCGGCGGGCAGCCCTGTAATTAATTGATGCAGCGCGCGCGGCCCGCCGGTTGATGTGCCGACAGCGACAACATCGGTTAGCGGCTGGCTGCTCCGCGTTAACGGCTTCACTGGCTGATCGCTCGCCGCCCTGCCTTCAGATGGCTGAAGCGATGGCCTGACAGCGGAGGAAGGGGGTACCACAGGGGACTTGGCCTTCGAATCGGCTTTGGCCGCTTGCGTCTCCTTGCTTTCCCTGACCTTCGCCTCCTTGGCTGACTTAGCCGGTCCGACCGTTGGCACCGGTGCGTTTATGCCCCGGATTAGCTCGCCCGCGGGCTTAACCAGCGGCTCTCGCAGCGGCGCGAGCGGCCGGCTGGGCGCAGGAGCCGGTTCCTGCTGCACCGGCAGCCGCCACAGCTCATGGCGACGGCCAGTGGCTACCGCCAGCAGCAGCTTCTCCTGAAGCTGCCTGGCAACTTCATCGAAGCCTTGGGCAATGCCGCCGGAAGGCTTGCGGATAAAGTCAAACGCGCCGAACTGCAGCGCCTTAATCGTCTCTCTTGTCCCGTCCTCCGAAATGCCGGAGAGCATAATAACAGGCGTCGGGCGCATTTCCATTATTTTCTTCAAAGCTTCCAGCCCGTTCATCTCCGGCATTTCCAGGTCAAGCGTGATGACGTCGGGTTTGTATTTCGTTAACGCTTCGAGCGCTTCCGTTCCTGTCGTAGCAGTAGCCGCAATAATAAATTTGGGATTGCGGACAATCAGATCGCTGATCAGCCTGCGCATGAACGCAGAGTCATCTACCACAAGCACACGATAGGGAGTCATTATGCATTCCACTCCTTCAAAGGACTACTTTCCAAGTCTAAACAATCGCTGTATAAATCCTTTGACACCGCTGTCCTGTTCTGCGATCTGGCTTGAACCATCCTTAAATCTTTTTGCGATGTCCTCGATGCTCCGCGCGGCATCTCCTCCGGGATATGCCAGTGTGAACGGCACCTGCTTCCTGACTGCTCTGGCCACATTCGAATCATCAAGCACAGTGCCAAGCGATGGTATTTCCAGTTTCAGAAATTGGCCGGCCACCAAGCCGAGTTTATCAGCGGTCTGCTTGCCCTCCCGTTCACTCATCGCCCGGTTGATGACAAGCTTGAAAGCGACCTCTTCATCCATCGATCTCACCATCTTGATTAGTGCGTAAGCATCAGTGATCGAGGTAGGCTCAGGAGTTGTTACCACGATCGTCTCCTGCGCAGCAGCGATGAACTTGACCGTTTCCTTGGAAAGTCCTGCACCTGTATCAAACAAAATGAGATCATAATGCCCATGAAGCTTGCTAATCTGCTCTCCAAAATCGTCCAGATCTTCCGGTGTCAATTCAAAGAGATCGCGAAACCCGGAACCGCCTGCGATAAAATGAAGACCATGCGGTCCCTCCTGAATGATCTCCCATATCGTCTTTTCCTTCCGAAGTAAATGGTAGAGATGATAGGGCGCCGACACGCCCATCAGCACATCGATATTCGCCATCCCGATATCCGCATCGAACACCAGCACCCGCCACCCTTGACGCTGCAAGGTTAGTGCAAAATTCAGGCTGAAGTTTGATTTGCCAACTCCGCCTTTGCCGCTGGTCACGGTGACCAGTCTTGTGTTGCGAACAACTGCGGCATCTGCCGCACTCACCAATTTGCGAAGAGAATGGGCCTGATCGCTCAACGATTGGATGGAATCACTCATGAGGCGCCCCCAGCAGTTCGGTCACATAGGCTTCAAGCTTGAACGGTCCGATATCGTCTGGTACATTTTGCCCATATGCAATGTAAGCGGGCTGGAACCGATGTTTCAGCATGACATTTACTATAGCGCCGCAAGTTTCCGTCTCGTCCCGTTTGGTGAAGACGATTTTGTCAATTCCGTATTTGGCGAACTGTCCGGCAATCAGCTCCATGTCAACGGACTTGGCAGTCAAACTCAGCACAAGGAACGTTTCGCTGTCTTCAGCAGTCTGCAGCAGACTGTTTACTTCGGATACATACAGCTCATTGCGGAAATTACGGCCAGCGGTATCCATGAATAGTAATTCACAATCTTCCAGCTGCTTGAAGGCCCGGCCAAGTTCAGCGGGCGAAAGCACCACTTCAAGGGGGACATTCAGAATCGTCGCATACGTTCGAAGCTGCTCTACCGCAGCAATCCGGTACGTATCGGAAGTGATGAAACCGACCTTTCGCTTATGTCTGAGCGACTGCTCTGCCGCCAGCTTCGCAATTGTCGTTGTTTTCCCGACACCTGTCGGCCCGACAAAATGAATAACTTTCACATTGCCGGCAATGCCCTTATGCTGCAGCGGCGCAAGCCACTCATGCAGCTTGGCGGCAGCAAGCATCCATATTTCGGCTGCTGTGCTGTCATCAGAATAATCGGGATCTTCCTGTACTTCCTCCAGCAGCTTGGAAGTCCATTCTTCCGCTACCTCCTGCTGCCGGAGACGATTCACTAATAATTGCAACGATTCGGGCATGGCCACTGTTTCCTGATGTTTGGCCATCCGGGTCATCATCACTTTCATCTGCCGGATTTCCTTAAGCAAATTCTCATCCTGCGGCGCTTCAAGCCGTTTGAGCGCTTGCTGCTTGTCGTCCTGCTCCCTTCTGTCTGGCGCAGGATCGGCAACCGCTGGTGCAGACAAAGCGGCTGCCTGCGGAACGAAGGCTTGTTGCGGCCTGGCCACTGCCTGGAGCACTGCCGATTTCTGGGCAGCCTCAGCCGCTGCATTTGCGGCGGCCGCACTGGCTGCCGCACCTTTCTCAGCCGCTGTTTCGGCCGCCGCAATAATCTCCATCTTCTTCTTGCGAAACATGCCCAGGAAGCCGCCGATCCGAATCTCTTTTGTATTCAGAATAACGGCATCCTTGCCCAATTCGCTGCGAATGAGCGGCAGCGCATCCGGCACAGCATCAACCACATAGCGCTTCACTCTCATAAATTCACCACCCCGACACTCTGCACTTCAACATTCGGCTCCAGTTCGCTATAAGACAGAACCGGAATATCCTGCATCATGCGCTCGACGATTTGCCGCAAGTACATGCGAATGGTTGGAGAAGCGAGCACGATCGGCTGCTGGCCGGATTGAATTTGCTTGTTGACCTGCTCATTGAGCCTTTGATAAATTTGCTGCGAAGATACCGGGTCCAGTGCAAGATAACTGCCTTGCTCGGACTGCTGAACCGACTCTGCAATTTTTTTCTCCAATGTCGGGCCGACCGTAATGACACGCAGTGGATCAGCTCCGCTGGAAAATTGATGGGTAATCTGCCGTGACAATGCTTGTCTTACATACTCGGTCAACACATCAGCATCTTTCGTATAAGGACCATGATCAGCCAGCGTTTCGAAAATCGTCACCATATCGCGAATCGAAATTTTCTCACGCAGCAGTTTCACGAGCACCTTCTGAATGTCCCCGATTGACAGGATCGAAGGAATCAACTCGTCTACCAGTGCCGGATAGCTTTCCTTGAGATTCTCGACGAGCGCCTTCGCTTCCTGGCGGCCAAGCAGCTCATGCGCATGTTTCTTGATAACTTCCGTAAGGTGGGTAGCGACCACGGACGGTGGATCGACAACCGTATAACCGGACAATTCCGCCCGCTCCTTCATGTTCTCATCAATCCACAACGCAGGCAGGCCGAATGCCGGTTCTGACGTCTCGATGCCGACAATCGCATCGTCATCAAACCCTGGACTCATTGCCAGGTAATGATTGAGCAGCAGATCTCCCCTGGCCACGGTGTTTCCTTTAATTTTAATGACATATTCATTAGGCTTAAGCTGAATATTGTCTCGGATGCGAATGACCGGTACAACAAGCCCCAGTTCCAAAGCGCATTGCCGTCTGATCATAATAATCCGGTCCAGCAAATCTCCGCCCTGCTGTGTATCCGCCAGCGGAATTAGCCCATAGCCAAACTCGAATTCGATCGGATCGACCTGGAGCAGACTGATGACACTTTCCGGACTTCGCACCTCTTCGATTTGCTGTTCCTCCTCCATCTGTTCCTCTTCCTGCTGGCGTTTGGTAAGCGCCCCTGACATCTTCCATCCTGCGAACACAAGCAGCGCTGCGAATGGCAAGGTGGCCATCGGTCCGATGGGTGTAAAGATACCAAGCATCGAAATGGTGCCCGCAACAATGTAGAGCAGCTTGGGATAACGGAACACCTGGGTCGTCAGGTCATAGGCAAGATTGCCTTCCGATGCGGCACGGGTCACCATCAAACCGGCAGAAGTGGAAATAAGCAGCGCCGGGATTTGGCTGACCAATCCATCACCGATGGTCAGAATGGAGTACTTGGACAATGCTTCACCGAATGGCATGCCATGGATCGCCATGCCGATGACAAAACCGCCGAGCAAGTTGATAATCAGGATGATGATCGAGGCGATCGCATCCCCTTTGACGAATTTACTGGCACCGTCCATCGCACCGTAGAAATCCGCTTCACGCTCAATCTTCTGACGGCGGTCGCGCGCTTGCTGCTCATTGATGAGTCCGGCGTTCAAATCGGCATCAATACTCATCTGCTTGCCGGGCATCGCATCGAGCGTAAATCTCGCTGCTACCTCGGCAACGCGCTCCGATCCTTTGGTAATAACGATAAACTGTACAACGACAAGGATCAGAAAGACGACAAAACCAATCGCAATCTGACCGCCGGCCACAAACGCACCAAACGTGTCAATAACTTTTCCGCCGTCGGCATTTGCCAGAATACTTCTCGTTGTCGATACGCTAAGCGCCAAGCGAAACAAGGTCGTAATCAGCAAAATGGCCGGAAAAATCGAGAACTCCAGCGCATTCTGGGTGTTCATGCCGATTAATAGAATCATGATTGCCGCGGATATGTTAATAATTAAGAGAACATCCAGTAATGGCGTCGGGATCGGAATAACCATCATGAGCACAATGCCGATAATGCCGATGAGTATGACCAAATCCTTTATTTTCATGACGATCCCCCCGCTTCTACCCGCATATTAAATACTGCGCCGTTTCAATTTATATACGTATGCCAAAACTTCCGCCACAGCTTGAAACAAATCGCCCGGTACGGTATCGCCAATTTCCGTCCGTTCATAAAGCGCGCGCGCAAGCGGCTTGTTTTCCATCGTTATAACGCCGTTTTCTTTGGCAATTTCTTTTATTCGAAGCGCCACATAGTCCATACCTTTAGCGGTAATCACCGGAGCTTCCATCGTTTCACCGTCGTATTTCAAGGCGATTGCGAAGTGAGTAGGGTTCGTAATAATGACATCGGCTTTGGGAATTTCCTGCATCATGCGCTGAAGTGCCATCCTTCGCTGGGTTTCGCGAATCCGCCCTTTGATGATGGGATTTCCTTCCGTTTTCTTATACTCGTCTTTAAGATCCTGCTTGGACATGCGCAGATTTTTTTCGTAATCATAACGCTGATACAAATAATCGAATACGGCAAGCACTGCGAGCATCGCCCCGATTTTCAAACCCATAGACAACGTGACGGAAGCGATAAAACTCGCCACATTTTCTATCGGCACTTGGGCCAATGCCAATATTTGCTCCAGTTCCCCCCATAGGGAGAAGTAGACGACGATCCCAATAATGATGAGCTTAATAATGCTTTTCAGAAACTCAACAACCGACCGAAGTGAAAGAATTTGTTTAAAGCCTTTCAACGGATTGATTTTGGATATTTTCATTTTGAGCGGATCACCGGTTAGGAGAAACCCGATTTGAATGAAATTCCCGAACAATGCCGTTACAATTGTTATTAAGAAAATTGGCGCCAGCAGCAGCAAGCCTTGAACGATGATATCCCAGAACAAGTCCATTATATCGCTCTCGGTAACCTTCATCGCGAGCTTGTGTTCGAATATAGAGCTGAACATGGCCATCAAACGCGTCTTGTAGTATCCGCCCAATAGGATAAAGCTAAGGAAGGTAAACAACAGAATAAACGCTGCCGGCACTTCCATGCTTTTGGCCACTTGTCCCTTTTTGCGGGACTCTTGTTTCTTCTTGGGCGTCGCTTTCTCTGTTTTTTCCTGGGAGAAAAGCTGCAAATCGAGCGTCCACCGATAGTTGCGCACCGTGCTCCCTCCTAGGAAATCGTTCCATTGCCAATAATAACGAGCAAATTCTCCAACGCTTTGAATAAACGGTCAAACAGCGCTCCGATCAAGCTCCCGAGTCCAGGCATCAGCATCATAAAAATAATAAATCCGATAATAATTTTGAGCGGCATACCGATAACGAAGACATTGAATTGCGGCGCCGTTCTTGCCAAAAATCCGAGTCCGACATCCGCGAGGAATAGCGCGACGACAAGCGGCGCCGCCATTTGCAATGAGAGCATGAAGGTGTAAGCAAACGTCGTTGTCAGAAATGTACTGACATTTCCTTCATAAATCCGCGCAAACAGCTCATTGGAAAGCGGCAGCCAATCATAACTGCGCATTATGGCAAGCAGCAAGTAATGATGGCCATTCATCGCCAGAAAAAGCAGCACAACGATCATAAACTTGAAATTGCCGAGCAGCGGAGCGGAAACGCCTGTCATCGGATCGATAACATTGGCCATCCCAAAGCCCATTTGCAAATCGATGAAAGCGCCGGCTGTCTGCACAATGGTAAAAAACAGATAGGCAACATACCCCAGCAGCAAGCCAGCCAGCACTTCACGAATAATAAACAAGGGGTATTCTGCACCAACTGCGAGCGTCTCGTTAATCCCGTATACAAGATAAACAATAACAGCCGTGAAAAACCCGAGCCCGATTTTGAATGTTGCGGGTACGCCGCGCGTAGAAAAAATAGGCGCGACGACGAAAAATGCGGTAATTCGACAAAATATCAACAAAAAAATAGGAAATGCCTGTAGGAACAGCTCCATCAATTCACAGCCTATCCAATGTAATTATGAAGGTTGTTCAACAGATTGTATGTAAAATCAACCAATGTATTCAGCACCCATGGGCCAAATAACAAAACGGCAAGCATGACGGCAATGATCTTCGGAACGAAAGCCAGCGTCTGCTCCTGAATTTGCGTCGTCGCCTGGAATATGCTGACGAGCAAGCCAACCAGTAGCCCCAGCACGAGCATCGGGGCGCTCGCCTTCAATATCGTAAGCAATGCTTGGCCCGCCAGACCGATAATAAAATCAGAGCTCATGATGATATCTGTCCCCTTTCTGACGGTCTTACGGATTGAAGCTGAGCAGCAGCGACTTGATGATCAAATACCAGCCGTCTACCAGCACGAACAGTAAAATTTTGAACGGGAGTGAAATCATGACCGGTGGCAGCATCATCATCCCCATCGCCATCAATACACTCGCTACAACCATGTCAATGATAAGAAATGGAATAAAAATCATAAAGCCCATCTGGAATGCTGTTTTCAGCTCGCTTAGCGCATAGGCCGGAATCAGAACGGTAATCGGAATATCCTCAAAGCTCGTCGGCCGCTCCATTTTCGTATATTGCACAAACAGCATCAAATCTTTTTCACGAGTGTGAGAAAACATAAATTTCTTCATCGGCACTGACGCTTCAGCAAGCGCCTCCGTCTGCGACATTTCGCCTTGCAAGTACGGCTGCAGCGCAACCTTGTTCACCTCGGACAATGTTGGCGACATAATGAACAATGTCAGAAACAAAGCCAATCCGATGAGCACTTGATTGGGCGGCATCTGCTGTGTTCCGAGCGATGTTCTGACAAAGCTTAGTACGATGACAATTCTTGTGAAGCTTGTCATTAATACCAGAATTGCAGGAGCAAGGCTCAGTACGGTGATCATCAACAAAATTGAAAGCGCCGATGTCCCCGGTTCTCCTCCATTGTTGCCGATTTCAATGTTGATATTGGGGAGCGGTTCTGCAATTGCCGTGCTTGAGAAGCCGATCGTAAACAGCAGGACAGCCATAAACATTAGAGCTTGTTTTTTATTCATTCGTCCATCAACCGATCTTTAGACTTGGCATCTTTGAGCGCCGCCTCTACGTTTTGCTTTCTTATAGATTGTCGTTGTAATTTGTCCTGCAGCACATCCTGGAACGATGATGAAGCCTGCCACAACTCGGTTCCGGGCTCCTGTTCCTGTTTGTCATCCTGCCGCTTTCGCAACTTTTGAATCAAGCCCGTCAGCGAAGACAGATTCATCGACTTGTCCATTTGCTCTTCCATATAGGCAATGATTGCCTGCGCTTCTTCCAAATCATCAACTTTATCCAGCAGCTTCACTTCATTGCCTACGCCGACAACATAGATTCTACCCGCCAGTTCGACAATCTGCAGTGATTTATTCTGGCCGAGCGAGATGCCGCCAAGTGTTCTGAGCGAACGGTTGGCACCAAAGCTGCGGCTGCGCTTCGATAAAAACTTAATGAAAAGCACAATCATGCCGATAACAATAAGTAGAGCCACAATGACCCAGAGAAGGCTGCCTGCCAGGTTGTCATCTGGCATTTTGGTCGGGCCGTCATTGGTGAACGCGGAGACCGCGCCTGTGTTGTCTGCAGTGAAGAAGGCCGCTGCTGTCACAGATGACAGTGAGATTGATAACCCCATCTTAACCTTGTCCCTATCCCAGCGTTTTCTTGATCGCCTCGACAACACGATCTGCCTGAAACGGCTTAACGATAAAATCTTTTGCCCCGGCCTGGATCGCATCGATAACCATCGCCTGCTGCCCCATCGCTGAACACATAATTACTTTGGCGTCACCGTCCAGCTTCTTGATTTCTTTCAAGGCAGTGATGCCGTCCATCTCCGGCATTGTAATATCCATCGTAATCAAATCCGGTTTCAGCTCTTTGTATTTTTCAACCGCTTGCGCACCGTCCTGTGCCTCGCCGACAACTTCGTAGCCATTTTTGCTAAGTATGTCTCGGATCATCATTCTCATGAAAGCTGCGTCGTCCACGATTAAAATACGGTTTGCCATCTTTTTTCTTCCTCCTAAGGATGTTTATTGTAATTTTTGGATCCGATCCCACTGGCTAACGATATCGGTAACCCGCACACCGAAGTTCTCATCGATAACAACGACCTCACCCTTCGCTATCAACTTGTTATTCACCAGAATATCTACCGGTTCGCCAGCAAGCTTGTCCAGCTCAATAATGGAGCCTTGCGACAATTCAAGAATTTCCTTAATTTGCTTGTGCGTCCTTCCTAATTCTACAGTGACTTTAAGCGGTATGTCGAGCAATAAATTTAAGTTTGTTTCATCGACTTGCGCATAAGGAGACGGTTGAAAATTAGCAAATTGCACAGGCTGCACATTGATGTTGCGATTGGGCATTCCACCATACGCCTGCGGCCCCTGTGTTTGTGGCGGAATGCCTGCCGGCGCTCCTGTTTCCTGAGCGTAGACTGGCTGCTGCGCAACGGGTGCAGGCTCAACGGAAGGCTGCTGGTATACAGGCTGTTGCGGTGCTGCTGGAGGCTGTTGTGGCGCCTCCTGGTGGACAGCTGCCGCCGGCAGCGGTTCCGGCTCAGTTGATGTCCCAGCCATCAATGTAGCTACCATTTCCTTGGCAAAGGATACCGGGAGCAATTGCATGATGGTAGAGTCAATCAAATTGCCAATTTTCAGGTTGAACGAAATTTTAATGAACACATCGACCGGCGGCAAATTATTGACGCCTTCTCCACTGTTCGTATCCAATATATCGATTCCGGGAGGTGAAATATTAACGAACCGATTGAAGATTGTGGACATCGAAGTAGCCGACGAACCCATCATCTGGTTCATCGCTTCCTGAACCGCACTAATATGAATTTCATTGAGCTCTTCAACCGTTATTTCGCCTTCACCGCCAAGCATCAGGTCAGCAATGACTTGGGCATCTTTCGTTTTGATCACGAGAGAATTCACGCCCTGGAAACCATCCACATAATGAACATGAACGGCCACATGCGGTTTGGGGAACTCTTTATCCAGATTGTCGCGCATAATGACAGACACTTGCGGTGTCGTTATATCGACTTTCTTGCCTAGCAAGGTGGATAAAGCAGTAGCCGCACTCCCGAAGGTGATGTTGCCGATTTCCCCAAGCGCATCCTGTTCAATGGAGCTGATGTAGTCTTCAGCCCGCACGATTTCAGTGGAACTGCTCTCCTCCTTGGGCGAATCGAAATCCCCTGCCGTTTGCCGCAGCAACGCATCGATTTCTTCCTGAGATAAATAGTCTTTACTCGTCATAATCTTCTTCCGCTCCTTCACTGACAATCTCGTCGATCTGAACGGCCAGACGATCTTTAAGCGACCCTGGACTGCCGATGAACTTAAGCTTGTCGCCTACTTTAATCTGCAATCCGTTATCGACTTTGCTATTCAGTCCGATAACGTCACCTACCGCCAAGCCCAGAAACTCGCGAATGGTCAGTTTTGAGTTGCCCAGCTCCGCAACAATCGGCAGCTTTGCTTTGCTGACCCTGTTTTCCAGCATTTCTACTTCTTCCGGCGCACGCGCCTTCTTCTGAGACACAAACCAATGATGCACAGACAAACGCGGCATAATCGGTTCAATAACAACATGGGGAATACATAGATTGATCATGCCTGTTGTTTCGCCGATTTTGGTGCTCAGCGAGACAAGGGCAATCGTTTCGTTCGGAGACACAATCTGCATAAATTGCGGGTTGGTCTCCAGCGCCTCCAGTCTTGGAGACAAATCGACTATCGTCTTCCATGCCTCCTGCAGACTTTCAAATGCTCTGCTGAAGATCCGTTCCATCACAATCGTCTCGATTTCCGTGAGCGAAGTGATTTTCGACGGGGCAGCACCCTGTCCGCCAAGCAGACGGTCCAGCATGGCATACGCCACATTGGGGTGTACCTCCATCACCATCCTGCCTTCCAGCGGTTCCGCTTCAAAGATGTTCAGAATCGTCATTTTTGGAATGGAACGAATGAATTCGTCATATGGCAATTGCTCCACCTGAACAACACTGATTTGGACAAAGGTACGCAATTGTGCAGAGAAATAGGTAGTCAGATACCGGGCAAAATTTTCATGAATTCTCGTTAAACTGCGGATATGATCTTTCGAGAAGCGAACTGCCCGTTTAAAATCATAAGCCCGGACTCTGCGCTGCGTCTCTTCTTTCTTCAGCTCTTCCGCATCCATTTCGCCGGATGAAAGTGCCGCCAGCAGCGCATCAATTTCGTTCTGCGACAAAACATCTACCAATTCTCTCCCCCCTCTCCCCAGGAATTCCGTTTCAAGTATGAGCCGGATTTAAAGCTGGTTTATAATAAAGTCGGTGATTTCAATTTTAGTGAGCTTGCCCGACGGAAGAACGGGATTAATTAAATTCAACAGCTTGGCGCTTAGCGCGTCCTTCCCTTTGGAACCGTTAATTTCCTCAGGCGACATATCGCCCAGCGTGCGAATAATGATCGGCTTAATGTCCAGATCTTTCACTTTCTCGAAATCTTCCTTGGCCTTTTTCGTATCAAACCGAAATGCCATCGACGTTCTGACGATATACTCACTATCGATTAAGTTGGTCGTAATATCGGAAATCTGACTGGTGAGATCAACGCGCTGCTTGGCTGTTAATTTATTGACCTGCACACTATCCACACTGCCTTCTGCCTTCGTGAGCGGATCACTTGAATTCGGGTTGGAGAACAATTGGTTAAACAGGAAGACCGCCACGACAGCAATCAATGTAATTGAAAGCAAAATCGTTATAAGCCAAGGTAGCATTTTTTTCATTTGTCGGTTCCCTCCAATGGATCAATCCCCACGCTTGCTCGAAGCGCACCGATCGTTCGAAGGTACTGCTGAATGAGTAAAATCAACTCTGCAGAGCTTTCAAGCGCAATTATTTTCTTGCCGGTCGTTAAAGTGATCAGTGTATCTGGCACCTCTTCAACCGTTTCGATCAACAGCGCATTGATAACCACTTTCGTACCGTTCAAACGCGTCACTGCTATCATGATTAACCTCCTAATTACCCGGGAGGCCTAAGCAGCCTCCCTGTGGTATTTGAACTTATGTTCCAGATGAATCTAGCGCTTCAGATTTACGACTTCCTGCAGCACCTCATCGGAAGTTGTAATAATACGGGAGTTCGCTTGGAATCCGCGCTGAGCAATAATCATTTCTGTAAACTCCGATGTAAGATCTACGTTGGACATCTCTAACTGTCCGGAAATAATTGAGCCTGTACCTGTTTCAGGATCTTGCGCTGTGCCAATGTCAAATTCACCTTCAGGGTTGGCGTTAGGTGTTACACGATAAAGGTTCCCTCCGAGTTTTTCCAGTGCATCAGGATTGACTACTTTCGTCATCCCGATTTGAAATTCAGTAGCCTCGGTCGTACCATCTATATTTACTGCAATAATCGTTCCATTCTGGGCGATCGTAAAGGCGGTTACTGTATCTTCCAGCACGATCGGTCCGCCGCCCGCGTCGAGAACGAACAATCCATCCGCAGTAACGAGCTGACGTGCACCATCCAGCTTGAAGTTCCCGTCACGAGTCAGAAAACTCCCGTCTACCTCGCCTGTCGGGCTGACTACAAAAAATCCGTCGCCGTCAATACGCAGGTCCGTTGGTTTGTTCGTTGTCATCGCACTGCCCGGTGTATGCAGCGTATCGATGGCCGCGATTGAAACCCCCAAGCCAATCTGCTTGGCATTTACGCCTCCGCTCTCTCCATCAACCGGCGCGGTGACCCCGGCAACTGACTGACTTAAAATATCCCTGAACATGACCCTTCCGGCTTTAAAGCCGATCGTATTAACATTGGCGATATTATTTCCGATTACATCGAGCTTGGTTTGGAAACCCCGCATGCCGGAAACGCCGGAATACATCGATCTTAACATTGGGCAGTCGTCCCTTCCGATTCTCAATAGTTGTTGACAAGCTGTTTCAGTCGATCCACAGCCTCAGGCTTCCTTGCGGTCCAGCCCATTTTGCAGTTGTAAGTTCCCTGTTACGAAATGACCACTGCGCTGTCAATCTGGGTAAATACGCTGCCTTGCATTGCATTGCCTTCAATTGCTGTCACCACGGTGCGTGTTGGCACATTCACGATCATTGCAATGTCGCGAAACAATACCAGAGAGTCCTTCGCCCCTTTGGCTTCCGCCCGATCAATCGCAGTCGCAATTTCAGTCAATTGCTCCGGTTGGAAGGTGATACCGCGCTGCCGCATTCGCGCTGCCGCATGACTGCTGAAATGAAGCGACTTTTCATTTAATAACTCCCGAAAGCCGATCGATTTGCTACCATCAGTCTCCCGGCTGGCCGCCTCCTGATTCTTGCGAACTCCCAGAGGAGCGGTCTGTCCCGGAAACATCCGGTGAGCGGTAATCCGTTCATTCATCAATGGGCTCACCTGGCTTATCGGGCTCATTGGTCTCATTGGATTCATCGGGCTCACCGCCCATCGAAATTGAAATCACGTCATCCAGCAAAATCGTCTCGTCGCCCACTTTGGCATACAGCTTGCCTTCCTTTTGAACGACCGATTCGACCGTGCCTGTCAGCACCTCGGATTGCCCGTTTTCCGACCATTTGATCCACTCTACCGTTTTGTTGATCATGCTGGACGCCGTGCCAAGATTTTGGCGCATAAGCGTCAATTCCTTGGCCATGTTCGCCAACTGCTCCACGGAGGAAAACTGTGCCATCTGTGCTATAAAATCGCGGTCCTGCAGCGGCTGCAGCGGATCCTGATGTTTCAATTGCGTGACCAGGATTTTAAGAAAATCGTCTTTGCCAAGTGTGCTGTCCTTTTCTTTGGACTTGGCTACTGCCGCCTGCACATTGTTTTGATGATAATAGGGCCATATATTTTTCGTTGAAACGTTATCGTTTGCCACCCTTTCCTTCACCTCCTGCCGCTCTGGCTTATATGCGGTCGCTAGGCAGTAACATTAAGCTCTGTCCCATAGCCTAATTCGCTATAATTAGACAATTCATCAAGTTCCGCATCAAAACTGTCCTCGGCATTGCCTTTATCGGCTTTGTGCTGCTGGGAAGCTTCACGTCCTCCGGATTGCGATTGGCGCTGTTCCTGGAACAATTCTTTTGCGGTGTCATGCTGCGCAACCTCCAGCTTGTCCACCTGCAGCCCCTGCTGCTGAAGCGCTAGCCGAAGCTGGTTGATTTGGGTTTCAAGCAAATCTTTGGCGATACCGTTATCCGTCATAAAGATAGCGGTAAGCTGGCCTTGATGAACCGTGATCTTAACATCGACCTGTCCAAGCTGCTCAGGATAGAGCGACAATTTGGCTTCTGAGATGCCGCCTGTCGTCGTCAATTGAAACTGCTTCACCAGAAATCCCGTCATCTTATCTGCAAACTGCTGAATTGGGACAGGCTGCGGCAAGGCCGCTCTCGCTGCTCCTTCAAGCGGACGAGCCTGGTCCTGAAGCTGCTGAACCGCTACTGCAGCAGGCTTGTCGGTGGCTTCTGCCTGAATCGGCTGCTCTGCAGCCCCTTCATTCGCCACTGCTCCTTGTGCCGCCAAATCGTAGCGAACCGCCAGATGGCTTAGACGCTGAAGATGTTGGCCAGATCGGTCAACAGCAGTCGGTTGGAGGTTTGATCCCCACCATTTGAAGGCTTCCCCTTCGTCGTCATTGGACAAGGCTGCAAAGTTCTGCTGGCTTGCGCTCTCTCTTGCAGGCAGCAGTTGCTTTAGTGCAGCCAGGCGGTCTTCAATAACCGGACCAAACGTCTTGACCGTTTCTTTGTCCAACCCTTGGCTGACCAGCGCCTGCAGCGCAAGCACCGTTTCTTTAAGGCGCGCAGTCACAGCCGGCTCAACTGCCGTCTGCGGCTGTTCTCCGTAACCGGAAAGCTTCAGATCGGCTTCAGCAGCAGGCTGAGGGCTGCTCATTTGAATGGCAATCAGCAAAGCATTCAGTTGCTCCATTGCTGCTTCAAGCGCTGCACCGTTGTTTTCTATTTCCTCTGGAGGAAGAGTTTCCAGCAGCTGCAACAGCTCATCCGAAGCGGCTGTCCATTCCGGCAGGCTGCCCGTTAACGGCTGGCCAGACGGGGCAAGACCGAGCAAACTTTCAAAAAGACCCGTGACTGGCGTGTTTGTTCCATCTGCATTATCAGCAGAGGCATTGCCCGTCGCCAGTTGCACCAATGTATTCGAGAACCCTGCTCCTGTCTGCCCTGCTGCGCCTGATCCCACTTTTGCCGAGGCTGTCCCGCTTCCTGCATTGGCAATTGGCGGGCTAGTAATCATATCCATGTTTTTCACCCCCTTCCCCTTATGCGAAGGCCGTACGCTAAGGCTAAGGCCGGGATACGATGCTTGACACGAGCTGCGCAGTCGTTTTTGCGTTCACCTTCGACATTTCGGCAATAATGTCAGAACGTGCCTGACTGTTCACAAGATTCAGGATGCGAAGCACTTTGGAACGATTGTTTTCGGCCATTTTGAGCAGTAACTCTGCCGCACTGGCCGGCTTCATCGCCGAGAAGGTCGCGGTGATTTTCGCTTCATCCAGCTCTGTGCCTGAGGCGTCCGCCGAATCTTTTTGCCATTTCAATCTTGCCTGCAGCGCTGCGATTTCCTGATCACGTGACGGTACAAGATCCTTCATCATCATGGTCGCGTCAGCCGCATTTTTCGGCCTCATTTTCTCCATAATACGGACCCGGTCATCCGGCTTCATATTATTTAGAATCAGCACCATTTCTTCCAGTCCCATGCTTTCCAGAATGGGCGCCGCCTTGCTTGGCGTCATCTTGACATAGACATTTGCCAAACTTTTTATATGTACCTTGTATTCATCGTTTTCCTGCTGCTTGACTTCCTCTTCCTGCTTCAGCTTGCTCAGCTCCTGCTGCAGCTTAAGCACCTCTTGTTCCTGCTTGGTCAATTCGCCTGCCGCCTCGGCAAGCTCGCTTTCTTTCTCCGCAAGTTTCGCTTCAAGCTCGGTGATCTGCGAGGTGGCCGTAGCCATCTTGCTCGTGTTGTCGTCCTCGATAACTTCAGAGGATGGCGCATTGGGCAGTACACGATTCAACAGCGGGATGCCATTGCCAATTTCAAGTGCTTTCGTCCTGAAGTCGGGATTGAACATTACCAGCAGTACGACAAGCAATACAACAACAAACAGGATTGGCGTTACAAAAAACATAAACCGTTCCCATCCTGAATAGCTTCTTTCTGTTTCCATTTCCGCTCATTCACCCCTAAACCATGATTTCGCCCAATCATGTTTGATCTGGCTTATTTGCTATTGGGCTGGAATCATGTAACGAACGGTGGCCATTTCATCCAACTCCTGCTGTTCTTTTTGCATTAGTGAATACGTGAATTTCTGCTGTTCCTTTTCCTTCGCTTTGAGCCATACCTTCTCGTCCATCATCTTTGTGGAAAGCCGTACTTGCTGATGCTCCACATCAATTTTTGCATGATGTACATCGTGACACTTCAATGAGATCCGCTCTTCCAAATAATCGAGATAATCCTGGACAACCCGCAGTTCGGACAAGGAAACGATCTGGGCCGAGGAAGCTTGCAGCTTGCTTTGCCACATCGCCTTCTCAGCAGTCAGCTGCTCCAGACTTCGCTCCTCCTGCTGCAACTTCCCAAGCGCGGTAGACAACATCCATTCCGCCTGCGTTTTCTCGCTTTTTTTAAGATCGACGATTTTCTGGTACGGATATCGATACTTGGTCATCTCATTGCTCATCTCCTGTAAAAATCGGTAATCAGACGCTGTATGGTTTCATCAAGGATGGCCTTCTCCGTTGTCTTCTGACGGGTAAAGGCATGGATTGCGTCGATATGTTCAATCGCTTTGTCAATTTCCGCATTGGAGCCGCGCTGATAAGCGCCAATATTGATTAGGTCTTCCGACTCCCTGTATACCGCCAGCAGCCGCTTGAGCTCGTTCGCCGCATCCTGCTGTTCTTCTGTCACGATTTCCTTCATCACCCGGCTGACGGATTGCAGCACATCAAGCGCTGGAAAATGTCCCTTATGCGCAAGCTGGCGGCTTAGTACGATATGCCCATCCAGTATGCCCCGCACGGCATCGGCAATCGGCTCGTTCATGTCATCGCCGTCAACCAGCACCGTATAGAAAGCGGTAATTGAGCCTGTCGGACCAGTCCCAGCCCGCTCCAGCAGCTTGGGCAGCTCGGCAAATACCGATGGCGTGTAACCGCGGGTAGCCGGCGGTTCGCCGATTGCCAGTCCAACCTCCCGCAGCGCCATCGCATAACGGGTAACCGAGTCCATCATAAGCATGACATTCAGTCCGCGATCTCTGAAATATTCGGCAATCGTCGTGGCAATCAACGCGCCTTTCATTCTGATAAGCGCCGGCTGATCCGAGGTGGCTACAATAACGACCGATCTGGCTAGCCCTTCAGGTCCAAGGTCCTTCTCTACAAATTCCAGCACTTCCCGGCCCCGCTCGCCGATCAGGGCAATCACATTGACATCAGCAGATGTATTGCGGGCAATCATCCCGAGCAATGTACTTTTCCCGACACCTGAGCCGGCAAATATACCTACACGCTGTCCTCGGCCAACGGTCAGCAAACCGTCGATGGCACGCACTCCGATGCCCAGCGGTTCAATAACCCGTGGCCGCATAAGCGGGTTGCCAGGCGTATTGTTCGTTGGGTAATGCGGCATGCGGCTTGGGATAAAAGAACCATCAAGCGGCTGTCCGAGACCATCAAGCACCTTGCCGAGCAATTCCGATCCGACTTGTACCGTAAGCGGTTTGCCTGTTCCGACAACATCGCAACCGGGACCAATGGACTGCAGATTGCCGAGTGGCATCAAGATCACTTTATTGTCCCGAAAGCCAACGACCTCCGCTTTTAATGGCTTAGCCCCTTTGACGGGGTAGATATAGCATAAATCCCCGACACTTGCGTCCGGCCCTTCGGATTCAACTGTCAAACCGATAACCTGTGTGACTTTTCCGTTCACCCTCACAGGGTCCAATGTTCGCAGATGCCCCAAATACCGTTGTGCATCAAGAGGTTGCCGCGTCATCATCCTGCCCCCACTCTTCATTATGCAAGGCTAGCTGGAGAAGCTCGCGTTTGACTTCCTCAAGCTGTGTATCAATTCTCGCATCGATGCTGCCATACGCTGAGCGAATGACGCAGCCATGATCCTTGATTGTTGCGTCCGGCAGAATTTGCAGTTCTGCCTGGGAATCAATGGCCAGATTCAGCTCTTCACGGGCTGCCTGTACGAACGCGAGCTGCGCCGGCGCAACACAAAGCGTAATCGTGCCCTGCTCCCGCCTGCGCGCCAGTGAACGGCCGATCAGCTCAATGGCAAGTTCCGGTGAAACGGTCAGCTGCTTGCCGATAATTTTGTCGGCGATCGCGCAGCTGAGCTCGACAAGGAACGGCTCCGCTTCCTGAATAATTTGCTCGCGCGTTTGATACGCCTGTTCCAGCAGCGTCCGCGCTTCAGACAGCTGACGTTCCCACTGCACGTTATTCTCCGCCTCCGCCGTGGTGAAGCCGAGTTCATACCCTTCGTGATAGCCGGTCTGCCTGGCGTTCTTAACAAGCTCCTCATCCTCTGCGCGACGGTCAGCCCACCACATCTCGATTTGCCCGCGCGCCTCAGACAACAGACGCTCCGCCTCTTCACCAGCTTGCCTGATGCGCTCTGCAGCGAATGCTTCCGCATCGTTAATAATTTGATCACGCAGCGTAATCGTTTCTTCGCTTGGCACGGGCTGCGCTGCCCAGCTTTCTTCCGCCCTGTTGCTTTCCATCGCAGCCTGCTGCTTCGCATGGCGGTTGTCCCACTCTAATTTCTTTAATTGTTCAAGGGTCACAACATGAGATGACTTAAAAAGTCTAGACAATAATATCATCTCCTCCGCCGCGAGCGATAATGATCTCACCGGACTCTTCCAGTCTGCGAATCGTCGCTACGATGCGGGTTTGGGCTTCTTCCACATCACGCAACCTGACGGGACCCATGTACTCCATTTCTTCCTTGAATGTCTCGGACATCCGCTTGGACATATTGCGGAAAATCGCATCGCGCACCTCTTCGCTTGCCACTTTGAGCGCAAGCTGCAGATCGGCGTTTTCGATATCCCGGATAATACGCTGAATCGAGCGGTTGTCGATATTGACGATATCCTCGAATACGAACATCCGCTTTTTGATTTCCTCAGCCAATTCAGGGTCCTGAATTTCCAAGGAATCGAGGATCGTACGTTCTGTCCCCCGGTCGACGCCATTTAATATTTGTACAATTGATTCAATACCACCCGCAATGGTGTAATCTTGTGTAACGGTAGAAGACAACTTCTGTTCAAGCACCCGCTCGACCTGAGTGATGACTTCCGGCGATGTGCTGTCCATCAACGCGATCCGGCGCGCCACGTCCGCCTGCTTGTCCTGAGGCAGGGAAGACAGGATGGCTGAAGACTGATCCGACTGCAAATAGGACAATACCAGAGCGATCGTCTGCGAATTTTCGTTTTGAATAAAATTAAGAATTTGTCCTGGATCGGCTTTGCGTGCAAAGTCAAATGGCCTAACCTGAAGCGTAGCCGTCAGACGGTTGATGACCTCAAGCGCTTTTTGTTCGCCGAGCGCTTTTTCCAAAATCGTCTTCGCATACGCGATGCCGCCTTGCGAGATATATTCCTGCGCCATGCAAATTTGATGAAATTCGCTCAGGATGGTATCCTTGTCCAAACTATCGACTTTACGGACATTGGCAATCTCAAGTGTAAGCTGTTCAATTTCTTCTTCACGCAAATGCTTGAATATTTGCGCAGATACTTCCGGCCCAAGTGTGATGAGCAAGATGGCTGCTTTCTGACGTCCCGATAACCCTTGCATTGCTTTAGCTATTACACTCACCTCTATTCATCGACAAGCCATGTGCGAAGCAGATTGACGAACTCTTCCGGCTTGCGCTTGGCCAGTTGTTCCAATTGTTTGCGAACCTGACTGTCTGAACTGATGTTCTCCAGGTCAATAGTAGGATATTCCACATTAGGCTGATCAAGCAGTTCTGCTTCTTCTTCCGGCTCAGCTGCTCTACGCCTTCTGGCCAGCAGATAGGCTGCTCCGCCTACTAGCAACAGGGCGGCAGCCCCAATTCCGATGATCCAAGCCCAGGACAGTCCTGATGCAGCTGCAGTCGCTTCTGTTCCTGCGAACGGCATAGCAATGACTGTAACTTTCTTGGCCATCTGGTCATCATCGTCAATGTCTTGCCCCGAGTCTGCGAGATGAGCACGAACCAATGCGACTAAATGCTTGGTAATTTCATTGCGTGTATCCTCCGGCAATGAAGCAATCTCCAGACCTACGCCTATCGTCATATCTTTTACGACATAGGGACCTGAGATAATTTCATTCGTAATGCGGTCAACGTCATAATTGCGCGTTCTGGACGTCTCTTCCATTGTTGAGGAAGTGTTTCCGTCAACGGCATCATAACCCGGAACATCCGTTTCACCGGCTCCCGGCACGCCTCCACTTTGCGCATCTGCGCCAGTAGCTGATTTGTTTGTTTCCGCCTCGCTGATAATAATGCCGTTGTTGTTGTTATCTGCAAGCGGTCTAACCAACATTTCCGTACTTACTTTTTGTGAGAAGTCCAGGCTGCTCGCCACGCTGATCGTAATTTTATCAGCACCGTAGAATCTGCCCAGAAATTGCTGAATGTTGCGTTTGATTTCCGTTTCCAGCTTGTTGCGAATTTGAATTTGCGTATCAACCAGTTGAGTTGTGCCAACGCTCCCGCTCAACTTCTCGGAGGGGAACAGCTCGCCTTCCGGCCCTGAACTGGTAATCGTAATGTCTTCTACTGTCAAGTCAGGCACCGACGTCTTGACGAGATTGAAATATCCGTCAATATCGGATTGGCTTGGTCGCGCTCCGTTTTTGAATGTCAGTCGTACGGAAGCTGAAGCACGGCGCTGCTCATCCGGATTCATAAATACCGTTTCCTGCGGCAGTGTGACCAGCACATCCGCCTTTTGAATGCCTTGCAGGCCGCCCAGCAAGCGTTGAATTTCGCCATTCAGCGCACTGCGGAACATCACATTGAATTCATTGTCCGTCTTACCGAAAGCCGATGCGCTTTGCCCAAAAGACTCAAAGCCGATAGCACCATTTTGCACCAGTCCCTGGGAACCAATGTCCACCTTCACCTTTGAAGCAACTGCGCTGGGAACCGAAATCGTTGTGCCTGTGGCCCCAAGTTTGTAGGAAATATTACTGCCTTCAAGATATTCAATGATAGCTGCTGCATCCGCTGCATCCAAATCTTTAAATGCGAGCTCATATTCCGTTCGGGAAAAGATCAAGATCAGGAAGATGACTGTTAAGAGAAAGAGTCCCAGTGTCGCAACGAAAATGATTTTCTGCTTTTTTCCGAACTTCATCCAATACTGGGAAATACCTTCCCGGTATTGAGCGATTTTTTCATTCACGATTTCACCCCACAAGTGCTATAACTGAAACAACCTTGAGATTACATTTGCATCCGCATGATTTCCTGGTAAGATTCGATCACTTTGTTGCGGATTTGCGAGGTGAGCTGCAAGCCTAGCAAAGTCTGCTGCGATACAATCATAACTTCCGAAATATCTGCTTCACCGATAATAAACCGATCCGACACTTTATGTACTTCTGTTTCCTGTGCACTCATATTGTCAATGGCTTTCTTGAGCGCATCACTGAACCCTTCGATCGTCTCTGCTGGCTTGGCCGTTTGTTTGATAGCCCCTTCAGAAAAGAGCGACTTATGTCCTACGTTCAGCATTGTATTTGTAACCATTTGAACCCCTCCATCTACCAAGCGTATACGGCGCCGCCGTCCTTTTGGATAACAGCCAACGTTTCACATGAAAATCTACACCGATTACTCGCACCAAAACTTATCCACTGTTAGACTTCAAAACCTACTTGCCAATTTCCAGCGCTTTGGAGAACATCGACTTCGTTGCGTTCAATGCAGTGACATTCGCCTCATACGAGCGGGTAGCCGAGATCATATCGACCATCTCTTTCAGCATGTCGACATTGGGCATTTTGACATATCCCTGGTTGTCTGCGTCCGGATGACTCGGGTTATAAACGAGTTTCGAAGGGGTCTGATCCTCTTTGACACGCGTTACTTTCACCCCTCCGGAGGAGCTGCCGCTGCCAAGCTCGCCTGTCAATAAATCAGAAAACTTGGTTTTAATCGGCTCCATCACTGTAAGTTTTCTTTTGTAAGGCTCATACTGTCCGTCAACTAGCCTCCCTCTTGTCGTTTCTGCATTCGCGATGTTGGACGAAATGACATCCATCCGGAATCTTTGGGCAGTCAGCGCCGACGCACTTGCGTCAAAACCGTTCGTTAATTTCACCGTCATCCCCTCCCATCAATGCCTGTTCGCATCATACGAACGTCATGGTTCACCAGATCTATAAACGCATTATAACGCAACTGATTTTTGGCCAAAAGCGCCATTTCTCGGTCAATGTCCACGTTGTTTACATTGTTGTTCATGACAGTATGCTCATCTGTCCGAACAATGGACTGCGGGATATCCCCCGTCCCCCCGTTTCCTATATGCCTGGCATCCGTTCGTTTCAAGGCCAACTGCCCATCCGTCTGGTTGGACATCGCTTGTCCGAGCATTTCCTCAAACAATACCTCGGAACGCTTGTAATAGGGCGTGTCGTTATTCGCAATATTATTGGACACTACCTTTTGTCGCAGCTCAGCTGCATTCATGGCGCTTTCCAGTCTGCGAAATCCGGATCCATTCAACAATTTCACGGCCAATCCTCGCTTTCGTTTCATCTTCTTTGGTAATATTCAACAGACCTTTACACTTTCCCTCTTTAATTCGACAATTCTCCCACAATTTATCGTGTAGTTGATGTCGATCTTTGCCGATAATGATAATATTCCATAAATTACAATTGTTTAACAATAAGTAAAAAGCCCTATCTTTTTTGTAAGATAGGGCAGTCAAGGTATAAAAGGCCTGTTTTTATATATAATTATGCCTTAGTTTTTTCCAGGCTGCGAAAAAGTTGATCATTAAGAATTTTAATATATGTCCCTTTCATGCCTAGAGAACGAGTCTCAATGACCCCTGCGCTTTCCAATTTTCGCAGAGCATTGACGATAACGGAACGGGTAATACCCACCCGGTCTGCCACCTTCGAAGCAACCAGCAGTCCTTCCTTGCTGTTCAACTCTTCAAAAATATGCTCCACAGCTTCCAACTCGCTGAAAGACAGCGAACTTACAGCTACCGAAACGACGGCCCTGCTGCGCGCCTCCATTTCCACTTCCTCGGCACGCTCGCGCAGAATTTCCATCCCTACGATCGTCGAGCCGTATTCAGCCAAAATGAGATCATCATCGTCAAACACACCTGATTTGCGCGTCAGCACCAAAGTTCCCAGACGGTCGCCGCCTCCGCTGATCGGCACCACGGTCATCATCGCCTGATCCGACATATCCGGAAATGCCGCAGCAATGCCTTCATCTGGCAGAACATTGGTTACCGTTTCCTGTATTTGCAGCAAGCGCTCATTGCTTTGCACGGACAGGCGCAGCTCTGTTGCCGGAATGCTGCGCAGCCGTTCGTGCTCCCATACGCTGACGGCGGCGCAGCCGAGAATTTTGCCTTTTCGGCTCACCACAAACACATCAGCTTGAATGGTCGAACAGAGCACCTCCGCCATTTCTCTGAAATTCAACGCTTTCCCTGCTGCGCGCTGCAGCAAACGGTTCAGCGTCCTTGTCTTTGCAAGTAACGTCATGCCATTGCCTCCCAAAATCAATCCACTTACAATATATATTGACTTAAATCACGGTTCTGCGCAATATCACCGACTTTATCGCGCACATATTCCGGGGTAATTGTCATTTGCTCCAGCGTTAAGTCCGGTGCCTCAAACGACAGATCCTCAAGCAGCTTTTCCAAAATGGTGTGCAGTCTGCGCGCGCCGATGTTTTCCGTATTGCGGTTGACATCCGCCGCGATCGAGGCGATTTCCCGGATAGCTTCTTCCGAGAAATCCACGCTGATCCCCTCGGTCTCCAGCAAGGCGGTATACTGTTTGGTCAGCGCATTTTTGGGCTCTGTCAAAATTTTAACAAAGTCCTCCAGCGTCAAATTCGTCAGCTCGACACGAATCGGAAAGCGGCCCTGAAGTTCAGGGATCAGATCGGCAGGCTTGGCAATATGGAAGGCCCCCGCAGCGATAAACAGCACATAGTCGGTTTTGACAGGGCCATATTTGGTCATGACCGTAGAACCTTCCACGATCGGCAAAATATCGCGCTGCACTCCTTCGCGTGACACATCCGGACCCGAACCACGGGACGGGCTGGCAATTTTATCGATCTCATCAATAAAAATCATACCGGACTGCTCCGCGCGCTTGATCGATTCCTGAATAACATCCTCCATATCGATCAACTTGTTCGCTTCTTCCTGCGTCAGCACTTTGCGCGCTTCGCGTACAGGAAGCTTCCGCTTTTTATAGCGCTTCGGCATAAGCTGCCCGAACATTTCCTGCATATTCATACCCATGCCTTCTCCGCCTTGACCTGAAAGCAAGTCCATCATCGAAGGGGCGGTATCCTCCACCTCGATTTCGATCAGTTCATTTTCCAGTTCGCCGGCCTCAAGCCGTTCCTTGACCGATTTGCGCTTGTCAATCACATCTGTATTGGTCTCCGGCGCTTCTTCTTCCTGATTTTGCTGATTGCCAAAAATCATTTCGAAGGGGTTGCGCTGCGGCTTGGACTTCTTATCAGACGGCACGAGCAGGCTAACCAGCCGTTCGTTGGCCAGCTTCTCAGCTTTGTCCTTCACCTGTTCTGTCTTCTCCAGCTTCACCATCCGGATCGCCGTCTCCACCAAATCGCGAACCATTGACTCTACATCCCGGCCCACATAACCGACCTCGGTAAACTTGGTTGCCTCTATTTTTACGAAGGGCGCATTGACCAGCTTGGCAAGCCTTCTGGCAATTTCGGTTTTACCTACACCTGTCGGACCAATCATCAAAATATTTTTTGGCACAATTTCATCCCGGATCGACTCATCCAGTTTACTGCGCCGGTATCGATTGCGCAATGCAATCGCCACAGAGCGTTTCGCAAATTTTTGTCCTACAATATATTTGTCCAGTTCCGCGACAATTTGACGCGGCGTTAGCGCTACGTTACGCATACTGTTCATCCCTCCGTTACAGCCGCGGCTTACCGCAAGCTTGGAAATTATACCTCTTCAACAATAATGCTGCGATTCGTATATACGCAAATATCGGCAGCGATTTCGAGCGCCGCATTTGCCATCGCTTTCGCATCCAAATGGGTCGCATGGAGCTTCAAGGCGCGCGCTGCCGACATCGCAAAGCTGCCTCCGGAACCGATTGCCAGAATACCGTCATCCGGCTCAATAATTTCGCCGTTGCCGGAAATCAACAGCATCCCGCTTTTATCCATCACGATCATCATCGCCTCCAGCCTGCGCAGCACGCGGTCTGAGCGCCATTCCTTCGCCAGTTCCACCGCCGCGCGCTGCAAGTTGCCATGATGTTCTTCCAGTTTGCCTTCGAATTTCTCGAACAGAGTGATCGCATCGGCTACCGAGCCAGCGAAGCCAGCCACTACCTGGCCGCGGTACAAACGCCGTACTTTTTTGGCGGAATGCTTCATAACCATACTATTGCCGAAAGTCACCTGGCCATCGCCGGCAATCGCACCTTTCCCTTCATGACGAACCGCACAAATCGTTGTCGCATGAAACTGCATTTCCATTGCTGCCCCTCCGTTCACTTTCCCATAATCAAACGTCTGTACGATTCAACAGCGACGTGTCTTTGAACGTCTCCAAATGCTCCAGCGCCCGATTAGCAATGGCCGCATACTTGTCTTTTTTGTTGCGAATCCGCTCTTCCAGCTGCGGAAACAGCCCGAAGTTGGCATTCATCGGCTGAAAATGCTTGAAGTCAGCCGTCGTAATGTATTCCGCCATGCTGCCTAGCGCCGTTTCCGCAGGAAGCACCAGCGGATCAAGCCCGCGCGCCAGCCGGCCCGCATTGATCCCGGCAATCAGCCCTGAAGCTGCCGATTCGACATAGCCTTCCACGCCTGTCATTTGACCTGCGAAGAACAGATTGTCGCGCCCTTTGAATTGGTAGGTCGGTTTAAGCAGTTTTGGAGAATTGATAAACGTATTGCGGTGCATGACACCGAATCTGACAAACTCAGCCTGCTCCAATCCTGGAATCAGCGAGAATACCCTTTTCTGCTCCCCCCACTTCAGATGGGTCTGGAAGCCAACGAGGTTATACAACGTGCCGGCAGCATTGTCCTGGCGCAGCTGAACGACTGCGTGCGGAAGCTTGCCGGTATGCGGATTTATGAGTCCTACAGGTTTCATCGCTCCGAACAACAGTGTTTGTTTGCCGCGGCTCGCAATGACTTCCACCGGCATGCAGCCTTCAAAATAGATTTCTTTCTCAAATGATTTGAGCTCTGCTTTTTCCGCTTCGATCAGCGCCTGATAGAACGTCTCGAACTCTGCTTCTGTCATCGGACAATTCAGATAGGCAGCCTCTCCCTTGTCGTAGCGGGACGCAAGGTACACCTTGCTCATATCAATCGATTCTTTCTCAACAATTGGCGCCGCAGCGTCGTAGAAGTAGAAATACTCTTCCCCCATCAGCTCCTGGATTCGCTGGGACAGCTCAGGCGATGTCAGCGGGCCTGTAGCGATGACGACGATACCGTCCTCGGGCAGCTCCGTCAATTCCTCATTCCGCACTTCCACCAGCGGATGTTCTCTGAGCGAGGAGGTAATCGCACCGGAGAAGCCGTCCCTGTCTACGGCAAGCGCCCCGCCAGCAGGCACAGCATGCTTGTCAGCGGACGAGAGGACAAGGGAGTCCATCCGGCGCATTTCTTCCTTCAGAAGCCCTACAGCGTTGCTGAGCCCGTTAGCGCGCAAGCTGTTGCTGCACACAAGCTCTGCAAACTTATCCGTATGATGCGCCGGCGTTCGTTTCACCGGACGCATCTCATACAAAGTAACGGGCACCCCTTGCGATGCAATTTGCCAGGCAGCCTCACTGCCAGCCAATCCAGCGCCAACTACCGTCACTTTTTTATAATCGTTCAACATTTACTCCCCGCTTTCATTTCTTTCGTACAGAACGGTTAACGATCAGGATTGTTCCTGATCCTCCGGCAATTCCTCAGTATGATCACATTGTGTACACTGGATTTTCCCGCCGCTGCGATTGCGCTTTTCCACCATCGTTCCATTGCAGGCAGGGCAAGGCTTGCTGATCGGTTTATCCCAGGACACATAGTCACAGCCTGGATATTGGCTGCAGCCAAAAAATATTCTGCCCTTCTTGCTGCGCCGTTCAATAATTTTGCCTTCACCGCATTTGGGACAATCCACCCCGGTGTCTTTGACGATCGGTCTTGTGTTGCGACAGTCCGGAAAACCGGAACACGCCAAAAATTTGCCATAGCGCCCCATTTTGTATACAAAATGAGACCCGCATTTCTCACAAATTTCATCAGATACTTCATCCTGTATTTCGATTTCTTTCATTTCTTCTTCCGCGACGGTCAGCCGTTTTTCAAACGAGTCATAGAAAGAAGCGAGCACTTTAACCCAATTCTGCTCCCCTTCTTCCACATGGTCAAGATTGCCTTCCATATTCGCGGTAAACTCAGCATCCAATATTTCAGGGAAAAATTCTTCCATTAATTGAATGACGAGATCGCCAAGTTCCGTCGGCACAAATTTCTTCTCTTCGATTGCCACATACCCGCGCTTCTGAATCGTCTCAAGCGTTGGCGCATAGGTGCTGGGACGCCCGATTCCGAGTTCCTCCAAGGTGCGGACAAGCCTGGCCTCCGTATAACGGGGAGGGGGCTGTGTGAAATGCTGTTTCGGCTCAATGGACTGCTGAACTGCCGTATCCCCGGCTTGCAGCTGCGGCAGAAACTTCTCCTCTTCTGTCGTCCCGTCATCATTGCCTTCCACATACACTTTCATAAATCCAGGAAATTTCAATTTGGAGCCGGTAGCGCGAAACGTCACCGATCCTACTGCAAAATCGACAGACATCGTGTCGAGCACAGCCGAGGACATCTGGCTGGCTACGAACCGTTCCCAAACCAGTTTGTAAAGCCGGAGCTGATCCCTGGTCAAAAACGGTTTCATCTGATCAGGCAACCGCAGTACAGAAGTCGGCCTGATCGCCTCATGCGCATCTTGGGCGTTCGCATTTTTCTTCAAATATACACGCGGCTCTTCCGGTCTGTACTCCTGTCCGTACTTTTCCGCAATGTACTCCCTGGCTTCATCCTGTGCAATCGGCGAAATACGCGTGGAATCGGTACGCATGTAGGTGATAAGACCAACGGTCCCTTCCTTGCCCAAGTCGACCCCTTCATAAAGCTGCTGGGCGACCGACATCGTTTTGGCAGCACGGAATCCAAGCTTGCGCGCCGCTTCCTGCTGCAGGGAACTCGTTATAAACGGCGGAGCCGGATTGCGCAGCCGCTCTTTCTCCTTGACCTCCGCTACCGTATAGGGATGATTGCCCATTGCCGCCAAAATTTCATTGACAGCCTGTTCGCTGCCAAGCTCGCGCTTTGCTCCGTCTATCGCATGGAACTTCGCCTCAAATTCGGCTTTGCCATGTTTCAGTTTCGTCGTAATGGACCAGTACTCTTCCGGAATAAACGCATCAATTTCATTCTCGCGATCACTGATCAGCTTGACTGCCACCGACTGCACGCGGCCGGCAGACAACCCCTTCTTTACCTTCTTCCACAACAGCGGGCTGATTTTGTAACCGACAAGCCGATCGAGAATCCGTCTGGCCTGCTGGGCGTTCACCAGATCCATATTGATCGGGCGCGGTGTTTTAAACGCATCCTTGACCGCCTGCTTCGTTATTTCATTAAATACAACGCGACAATCCTCCGACTCATCCAATTCCAGATAATGCGCAAGATGCCAGGCAATTGCTTCCCCTTCGCGATCCGGGTCAGCCGCCAGAAAGACGCGTTTCACTTTTTTTCTTGCGTCCTTCAGTTCCTTGAGCACACTGCCTTTGCCGCGTATCGTTATATATTTCGGGTTAAAATCGTTTTCGACTTCTACACCGATCTGGCTCTTTGGCAAATCACGAATATGACCCATGGATGCTTTGACAATATACTTGCTGCCAAGATATTTACCGATTGTCTTCGCTTTCGCGGGTGATTCGACAATGACAAGTGAATCCGCCATCAAGCATCCTCCTTTCGCTCTCGCAGCTCTATAGGGCAATATATATGAAGCCCGGCTGCTGTTCAATCTTCCGTTTTATAGATAAATTTATCAGAACTGCGTGCAAATGTCCAAACGGCATGCCGGTAAGCTCATGCAATTCGTCGGCTGTGCCTGCTTTGCTGCGCAGCAACTCATATATTCTTTGCTCGTCAACAGACATCCCGGACGCTGTTTCCGCAGTGCGAGCGGCATAGGGCAGCAGGCTTGTGAAATCTGACCGATCACAAAACTCCTCCATGATATGCTCCGCCCCGCTGACCAGTTTCGCCGCGCTGTTGCGAATCAATGCGTTCGTCCCCGCACTCTTCGGGGAATAGATCGGTCCCGGCACCGCGAACACTTCACGCGAATTTTCAAGCGCCAAGTCTGCGGTAATAAGCGAGCCGCTGCGGGCAGAAGCCTCAACGACAAGCGTGCCGAAGGATAGCCCCGCAATAATGCGATTTCGCTTGGGGAACAAGCCGGGATGACTTGGTGTTCCAAGCGGATATTCCGTAACGATAAGCCCCCGCTCTGCAATATCCCTGAACAGCGCCTTATTGTCCGGCGGGTAAATATTATCAATCGCCGTTCCCAGCACCGCGATCGTGCTGCCGCTGCCTTCAAGCGCCGCTTCATGCGCATGCCGGTCTATTCCTCTGGCCAAGCCGCTCACCACAGCAAGCCCGGAATGGGACAACCCCGCCGCAATGCGGGAAGCCGCCTGCCTGCCATACGTCGTCGGAACCCTGGTGCCGACGACCGCAATCTTAGCACGACGCAGCAGTTCCGTCCGGCCTTTGACGTACAATACCCATGGCGGTTCATGCAAGGCCTTCAACAATGCCGGATACAATTCATCGTGTTGCGTGATGAGTTGAACGCCAAGCTGTTCATAGCGGTCCATAAGCCTCTGAACCTTATCAAGCGCAAAAGCCTGGACTGCCGCCTGAGCCTGAACACTGCGAAGCCCCAGCCTCTTCCATTGGAGTTCCGTATAGTAAGGTGCTTTCGAAAGCTCTCCGTTGTCAACTGCGCGTTTGATGCTTTGCCATCCGACTCCTGTCATCTCATGAAGCGCAATGAGCGCCAATCGGTCATCCCACTTTGAATTGCTCATACCCGATTCTCCGTTCCTTCGGCGTATGCATTCCTTTCTTATTTTGCTTGACAAATGACAAGAATGCAAGCGGCCGTTTATTTTTCAGTGCAATAATGCAAAAAAAAGCAGTCTTCCAACCCGTGAAAGGTTTGGAAGACTGCTTGTCTTCAGTGCTTCATTATACGATTAGTGTGTTTTGCATTTTTCCAGCAGCCCGCGCTCTTCCAGGACGCCAACAAGTGTTGAGCCCATTTCGGATGGCGTTGGGGATACTTTAATGCCGCATGCTTCAAGCGTAGCGATTTTTTCCGCAGCTGTTCCTTTGCCGCCGGAAATAATAGCGCCTGCATGTCCCATACGCTTGCCCGGAGGCGCAGTTGCTCCTCCGATAAATCCGACAACCGGTTTGGTCATGTTGGCTTTGATCCACTCTGCCGCTTCTTCTTCCGCGGTGCCGCCGATTTCACCAATCATAATGACCGCATAGGTGTCCGGATCTTCATTAAACAAATGCAAAATGTCGATAAATTCGGAGCCTTTAACAGGGTCTCCGCCAATACCAACCGCAGAGGATTGACCGATACCGCGCGTTGAAAGCTGGTGAACCGCTTCATACGTCAGCGTGCCGCTGCGGGAAACAACGCCCACATGACCCTTTTTATGAATGTAGCCCGGCATAATGCCGATTTTGCAAGCATCCGGCGTGATGACACCCGGACAGTTCGGGCCGATCAAACGCGTTTTGCGGCCTTCCAAATATTTGGACACTTTTACCATGTCCAATACTGGAATGCCTTCTGTAATACAAATGGCCAATTCCACTTCGGCATCGATCGCTTCCATAATCGCATCTGCAGCAAATGCTGGAGGCACATAAATAACTGACGCTGTAGCGCCGGTTGCCGCCACAGCTTCTGCAACTGTATTGAATACTGGAAGCGAAGCGACTGAGCCGTTCTCCAGTGTAATTTCAACCGTAGTACCGCCTTTGCCTGGCGAAGTTCCGCCAACCATCTGCGTACCGTAATCCAAGGCTCCTTTAGCATGGAACAGGGCTGTTTTCCCCGTAATGCCTTGCGTAATGACTTTTGTATGCTTGTCTACCAAAATACTCATCGAAGGCTCACATCCCCTATTGGTAATCGTTATTCACGTATGCAATGCTGTTATTTCACGAGGGCTACGATTTTTTGCGCGCCATCCGCCATGGAATCGGCCGCAACAATGTTAAGTCCCGATTCGTTCAAAATCTGTTTGCCAAGCTCCACGTTAGTACCTTCAAGACGAACGACAAGCGGCTTCTCAAGTCCAAGCTGCTTCGCTGCCTCAACTACACCGTTTGCAATGACGTCACAGCGCATGATACCGCCAAAAATATTGACGAATATGCCTTTTACTTTGTCATCAGACAAAATAATTTTGAAAGCTTCCGTAACCTTCTCCGTCGTCGCACCGCCCCCTACATCAAGGAAGTTGGCCGGGTCGCCGCCATAGTATTTGATAATATCCATCGTGGCCATAGCAAGGCCCGCACCATTGACCATACAACCGATGTTGCCGTCAAGTGCGATGTAGCTAAGGTCAAATTTGGACGCCTGAATTTCTTTTTCATCTTCTTCTTCCAAATCGCGCAGCTCCAAAATATCCTTGTGACGGAACAGTGCATTGGAATCAAAGTTAAGCTTGGCGTCAAGCGCCATCACGTCGCCGTCGCCTGTGACAACCAGCGGGTTGATCTCGGCGATGGAACAATCTTTTTCCACAAAAGCAGTATACAATGCCGTCATAAATTTGACTGCTTTGTTAACCAGCTCATTCGGAATGTTGATCGCATACGCCAGTTTGCGCGCCTGGAACGGCTGCAAGCCTACGGTTGGATCAATAACTTCTTTAAAAATTTTCTCAGGGGAATGCTCGGCAACCTCTTCGATTTCCGTGCCGCCCTCTTCGGAAGCCATCATGACAACGCGCCCTGTAGCGCGGTCAACAACGACACCTACATAATATTCTTTCTTAATGTCACAGCCCTGCTCGATCAAAAGGCGTTTTACTTCCTTGCCCTCAGGTCCTGTCTGATGCGTTACAAGCACCTTGCCCAGTATTTCACCGGCATACTTGCGCACCTCATCCAATCCTTTGGCAACTTTGACGCCGCCTGCCTTACCGCGTCCACCCGCGTGAATCTGGGCTTTAACGACAACAACCGGGGTGCCAAGCGATTCAGCAGCCTCTACGGCTTCCTCAACGGTGAATGCCACCTTGCCTTCAGGGACAACGACACCGTATTGTTTCAGGACTCCCTTGCCTTGATACTCATGAATATTCATTTGACGAAATCCTCCTATCTGCCGCAAAATCCTCAGGTATGTACCCAAACCTCATCCATTGTACCACTTTTTTCAAAGACGTACCTCTTTTTGAACAATAAAAATGAATACTTTTTGATATCGTATTCATCTCAATTCGAGATTGTATTAATAAAATACTAATAGTTGGTGTTAAAACCTGCCTAAACGACCGGTTTTCTCCTCACAGATTCCCTATATTTATTTCCCAATGTTCATGAAGTTATCATGATTCTTATAATATCGCTGTTTCAGTTAAGTTGCTAATGCGGTATAAACATGGTAAATTCTGCATAGGTAAACTGTGGGAGGGATTCATAGATGCAAAAGATGCCCTTAAATGTTCATATATTGCTCTGCGCACTCATTCTGTTCCTTCATTTTCCCGCATCTGCCATTGCTGTCGAAGCCAGTGAAACGACACTACATGAAGACTCTTCTCATGAACAAGCTTTAATTGATAAGCTGATCGTTCTGCCGACAGGCGAGTATGATGTGCTTGAAGCCAAGCAGATGACTGAAAGGCTGGAGCAGATTCCCACGGAAATCATCTCATCGCTTGTCGCAAGCAAAGTTACGATCCGTTTTCTGAATGGTCCGATTACAGATGAACCGGAAATGCAGCGCTACAAAGGAGTTACGCCGCGAGGGTGGCAGGGCAGCGGCCTGACCTGGGATGACGTTCCGGGTGTCGGAAGCAACCCTGTACTCGTGCGGATCGGATACAGTACGACAGGCATGGGTCACGGCTCCTACAATCTTGAACTTCACGAAACCGCGCATGCCATCGATTATGCTGTCTTTAACCGGATCTCCAGTTCGCCTGCCTTTCTCGACCTGTTCCATCGGGAGGCGGAAGCTTTATTCGGCGGCAACCAATATGAAGAGGTATATCCGGAAGAATATTTTGCTGAAACGACCTGTATGCTTTTCTATAGCGATAAATCACGCCAAAGACTGGAGAAGTTCGCCCCAGGCACCTTCGCCTTTCTGGACGAGCTGTTCCGTTCCTATGAACATAAAAAACCGCAGTGGGAGGAACTTAACGGTCACTGGGCAGCCTCATCTATTGAGCGGATGATTGAGATCGGCGTTGTCCGTCAGTTTCCGGACGGCACGATTCGGCCTTCCGCCGTCGTCACCCGGGAACAGACGATTCGAATGCTGATGGAAGCATTGGCAAGTAGGCACTTGCTTCCCGAAAAGACACTTGACCGGCAATCCGGCCAGCCGGACGCGATTTTTGCTGATGTGCCTTTAACAGCCTGGTCTCATAACTACATTCAGCAGGCGATTGCCCATCACATCATCAATCCGGCAGAGTATGGCGAACGCTTCCGTCCCGGACAAAATCTGACGAGGGCCGAGCTTGCGGAATGGGTTGCCAAGGTGCTTGAACTGACGCCCAGCGAGAATACACTAACCTTTGACGATGCCAGCGATGTCATTGACAAGCGCGGCCTGATTGGCGCTGCCGTAAGGAACGGCGTCATGAACGGCATGCCAGGCAACCGTCTCTCTCCTGAAGACACCCTTACGCGAGCGCAAGCTTGCGTCATGCTCGACCGGATGCTTGACCGGCTCCAGCCCGTCATCAGCCAGCCGACTCCGATCATGATCTTTAATTGAGCTTGCGGTCCATACAGCGATATTGAACGGCTTCAGCCACATGCTCAAACTGTACTTCGTCACTATCATTCAAATCCGCAATCGTACGCGCCAGTTTTAAAATCCGGTCATGCCCCCGAAGACTGAGTCCAAGCGACTTGTACACGTCCTGAAGCATCGTTTGGGCTGCAGGTTGGAGCCTTGCAGCCCACTGCAGCGCATGACCACCAAGCTCGCTGTTCCACCTCACACCGGTCTCGCTTGCCCGCGCATGCTGACGTTCCTCGGCTGCCATCGCCATCTCGCGCATCTGCGACGTCGTCCACCCGGGCTTGTGGTTCAGCAATGAAGGAGGACGGGGAACTTCCACCTGCAAATCGATGCGGTCAAGAAGCGGTCCGGAAATCCGGGCACGGTAGGCAGCTACCTTCACCGATGTGCAGCTGCAGCTTTGTCCTTCCTCCTCACTCGCCTCCCCTGCGAACCCGCATTGACAGGGATTCATCGAAGCCGCAAGCATAAAGCGGGCAGGGAAATGAAATACCGCCCTTGTACGGGCAATTGTCACACCGCAATCTTCCAGCGGCTGTCGCAGCACCTCCAGCGCCTTTCTTGAAAACTCCGGCAGCTCATCCAGAAAGAGAATGCCGTGATGAGCGAGCGTCACCTCCCCCGGCTTCGGATGAGTGCCGCCGCCTACCAGTCCGCCCGCCGAAATTGTATGATGCGGCGAGCGAAAAGGACGTTCGCGGATTAAGGCGGCCCGCTGCTGTGCAAGCTTGCCTGCGGCGCTATAGATTTTCGTTACTTCCAAAGCCTCCTCTTCGGAGAGCGGCGGCATAATTCCCGGCAGCCGGCGGATGAGCATCGTCTTGCCTGTTCCCGGCGCGCCGCTCAGCAATATATTATGTCTTCCTGCCGCAGCGGTCAGCAGCGCGCGCTTGGCATGATGCTGACCCCGCACTTCACTGTAATCGATACCGCCTTTATGGAACAGACTTCTAGCTGGCTCTGCCACAGAACCATCCATCGCCGCATCCCGTATCGGCATAGCGCCCACCCTGGCACCTGTGACCATATCTGACAAATGATCAACCGGATGAAGCTGCATTCCCTGAATAAGAGCGGCCTCCTCCACATTGGCTGCCGGAAGCAGTACACGCAGCACCCCCTGCTGGCGCGCCTGTTCCACCATGGGCAGCACTCCAGCGACCGGCCTGATTTTACCGCTGAGCGCCAACTCGCCAATGATCAGCATCCCTTCCAATGCATCGGCATTGAGCTGCCCGCTGGCAGCGAGCACGCCTGCAGCAATCGCCAGGTCATAGGCGGTGCCTTCCTTGCGCAGATCTGCCGGAGCCAAATTAACGGTTATGCGTTGGAGCGGGAAATTGTATCCGCAGTTTTTAACTGCCGAACGGACCCGATCCATCGATTCCCGAACCGAAGGGTCAGGCAAACCGACAATGTTGACGAGCGGAAGACCGTTGGTAATATCGACCTCGACCTCAATCAGCCGTCCCTCAACACCTTGCACACTAGCGCTTAACAACTTTGTATACATAACAAAAAGCACCTCCATCGCATCATAAAATGACCGGATGAAGGTGCTTCCTTACTATACCGAGAACTTACACTTATTTTTTTCTATCCTACCTTATGCAGCGCCTCTCCGTCAAGCTGTTGTACCATTCGCCAAGCTGTTTTGCTAGTGGCCGCGTTTGCTTGTTTTCAATCCGCACAAGGCGTCAGCTGCCGAGCACTGTTGATTTTGTTCCTGATTTATAGCCTTGTTTGCTTACGCTAAGCAATACTCCGCAGGCCGCGAAGAAGATGAGCAGCATCGAATGGCCGTAGCTTAAGAATGGAAGCACAACGCCAACAAACGGCGCCATGCCAAGACACATTAAAATGGACCAGGCAAACTGAATGCCAAAAAAGAAACCGATCAAAACGGCAACCCGTCGCCCGCCCTCGTCCTGAATACGCCGGGCAATTCGGCCGATCATCGCCATAAACAGGACAGCCGCGGCAGAAATGAGTACTCCCATACTCCAGCCATAGCTGTAAATCATATAGGTAAACATGTTTTCAGAGGCGATGTGGATCAGTGAGCCGTTCGGCAGCGCTTCGCCTTCCCCCCACCATCCGGCTGAGCGGACCGCATTGACTGCCTGATGGGTCATATATCCTGAACCGTTCGGGTCTTTAGATACAAAGGACATCAGCCTTGCCAGTATGTAGTACACTTTATCATTCGATGCGACATAAAATGCGCCAAGCGTACCGGCAGCAAGCGATATTCCGAGGCCAATCGTCATCACCTGAACCAGGTTACGTCTAGTCATCCAAAAAGCGATCATAAAGGCGCAGCAATACAAAAAGCAAAGGAGTATGACGTTTGCCGCGACAAACGTCAGCACCGGAATGAAAAGCCAGATGACAAGCTGCACGATCGTATCCGCTCCGCTCCATAGGCGCGCAGGCTTCATCCCCGCCAGCGCAAGCAGCCAAATAAACAAAATGACCGCCATCATATCAATGCTCACGCCTGCAGCGCTTACGTAACGTATTGCACCATTTATATGTAAACCGATACCGCTCATCGTCGTTGCGAACGCAAGTCCGAGGCCGCTTGCGAATAACCAGTAAGGATAGTTAAGAAGCTTGCGGCAATCGATGAACCACAAGCCGAGCATCAGCACAAAGCCGATGCAAACCATCGTGAGCTGCTTTTCAAACAGCATTATACTTTGACCGGACGGTACAACATGCGCAGAGACAAGTCTGGCGAACAGCCCAATAATAAGCAGTAACAGCAGCGCTCCGATCAACCCCCATTGCACAGCGGGCCGGTGCGACCGCCGCAGCTGCTTGCCGATCAGAAGCGGATCGCCCATCCGCAGCACAGCCATCCGGACGGCCTCCTGCCGGCCGATCCCGCTTTGCTCGAGCTCTTCTACCATCTCCTCGATATGGGTAGACATTTCGGATTTCACATCATCATGCAGTGCTTGTCCCCGCAACTGCTTGCAGACGGTATTCAAAAAATGCTGAATCTCGTCGTTTGTTGCTTTAGACATTAAGCGTATCCCTCCCCGAGCACTCGTTCCACAGCTCCTCGGTAGACTGCCCATTCCTTGCGCTTATTTGCCAATTGTTTAATACCATCTGCGGTAATTTTATAATATTTGCGCCTTCGGCCGTCATGCTCCGACCAGCGCGCTTCCACCCATTCCTCTGACTCAAGCGCATGGAGAATCGGGTACAGCGTTCCTTCCTTCAGAGCAAATACGCCCTCGGAACGTTTTTCCATTTCTTTGGATAATTCATATCCATACATCTCTTTCTCTTGCAGAAGGGACAAAATCAGCACCACAGTGCTGCCCTTCATCAATTCCTTGCTGACTTTCATCCATCCGTCCCCCTCTAACTTGCTAGGCCACTGTACCTATAGTAATGAAACAGTTCGATGTGTGCCCACAGCACTTCATAGCCCAACTTATGAGGCTGTCGATTAATTGTGCATAACTTTTTTTCTGGCCTGAAAACGCCTCTCAGATCGAATTTTTATCATCAGCATATTTAGTTTGAAAAATAAATCAATCTGAGAGCCTTCTAGAGGCCCAAAAACGCCGAGATTAAAACTGTCCACAATTAATCGACACGCTCCTTATGGCCGCTATCGCTGTCTTATCGCTTCCACACATCGTATTTCTATGCATCGGTAATCTATGTATAAGCTTACACGAAATATATCGTGAGTACAAGCGCTGAATTTAGCAAACGAAGCGCGGTTTCGACACGCGGGGATTTGCAGGAGCATGCGCGATTCAGATGCTAATGTTAACATAGCTAAGGATCGGCAGCCCCTTCATTAAATCGCTATCCCTAATACGTTGCGCTCGTGCTCGTTGCCTCTAAACACAAAGAGAGCAGCCTCTCAAAAGGCTGCTTCATAATGAGTTACCTCCCGCACCTCTCCCTGCCGGGTCAGAAGCACGGCGATGACATCAAAGCGCACCAGGCGTTCGTGCTGCCGGCTGGCATGCAAATACATCTGCGCCGTACGCTGAACTTGAAGCTGCTTGCGCGCATCAACCGATTCCGCTGCGGTTCCATACCGGCTCGTTGTACTGCGCGTTCGCACTTCTATAAAAACAAGCGGGCCAGCACTGTCCGGCGTTGTTGCAATCAAATCCACTTCACCGGACCGGCAGCGCCAATTGCGCTCCACAACCGTCCATCCAAGCAGCATAATATGTTCTTCCGCAGCCGCCTCGCCCAGGCGTCCGACCTCATGGCGGCTGAGCGGAGCGGCAGCAGAATCGTTTGGCCTTCCATGCTCAAAAAATGCCATGCTCCCATTCCCCCGCTTTCTGGTCCGAGCGGTATACAAAACTTAAAATTTCCGCTACCAGCGTGTACAGTTCAGGTGGTATCTCCTGCTCAATATCGAGTTGTGACAGTACCTCCACAAGCGATGCGTCTTCCTGTACCGGCACACCATGCTCTGCGGCCTTCTCCAAAATCGTATCCGCCAAACGCCCCCGCCCTTTGGCGGTAACAACAGGCGCGCTCAACTGATCCGGATCATATTTCAGCGCTACCGCTTTTTTGGCGGACAGTTTCGCTTCATTCTTCGTCATGCGCGCAGATCGACTCCTTTATAGGGACGAGGAGAAAATGTGGATAGACTAGGCGGCTGGATCTGCTTCTGTTCCGAATTGGTCGGCTTGCCTGATTGATCCGACTGGGCGGCTGCCCGGTCAGGAAGCGGAGAAGTCCGCAGCGCCGACAATTGATAGCCCGCCTGCCCCAGCGCGCCGACCACTTCTTCACGCGTTGTTTCCAGCAGCATGCCCATTGCCGGATGATCATTCCAAATCGTCAAACTGACGATTTTGTCGACAACATGGACATCCACCAAAGTGTCCCCAAGCCGTTTCATCTGCAAATCAAACAGCAAACGGCAGTTGGAAGCATCAAGTTCGCCCTTGCGGCCGCGCCTCGTCTGAATATGTACAGAAGCCGTCTGCTCTCCGCTCTCCCCTTCAAACGGAATGAACATGGTCAGATGTGACAGGACTGCCCCGTTGCGCTCCGAAGCCAGCAGCAACTGCTGGCCAGTAACATGCTGCAGCAGCTGCTGCGAAACCTCCCGCAGCGCTGGCGGCACGTCATCGGATGCGAGCAGCGTCAGCAGCGCGCTTTTTAACGATTCGTGCGCGGCTGCAGCCGGTCTTCCCGCCGCGTCAGCTGCTGGCGGCAAGTCCGCCAGTCCGCCGCCGGGAAGTACCGCGGCGCGCTCCTGCCCGGGCGCTTGCCCACCAGAAGCGGCCAGCGCTGGCCCCGCCTGTGGCGGCGAGCCTGCGGCGCGGGCAGCCTCTTGCTGCGCCAGCCCTTCGGCGGCGCCAGCGGCCGCCCCGGCTGCGGCATTGCCAGCCAGCCCGGCGGCATTGCCCGCATTGGCTGGCGCGCCGCCGGGCTGGCCTGCGCCGGATGGCGCTGCTGCCGCTCCGCGAGCGAGCTGGCGCTCATGGTCAACGCCCAGCCATTTCATGAGCTGGCCGACCCAGCCGCCAGCCTGGTCCGCCGCTGCGCCAGGCGGCGCAACCGCTCCGCTGCCAGCCGCAGCGGCCGCATTGCCCGCGCTTGCGCCGCTTGCCGCGCTGCCGGCGCTCGCCCCAGCTGCCGCCGCACTGCTGGCGGCATGCGCTGCGCCCGCTGCTGCTCCGGCGCCGCCTGCAGCGGCTGCGCCAGGCGTGCTGACGGCGCTGCCCGGCCCGCTGCCAGCGAGCGCTCCCGCTGCTGGCTGCCCGGCCGCGAGCGTGCCCGCTTCGCCGCGGCCGCCGCTTGCTCCGGCAGCAGGCGTCTGTGCGGCCGTGGCTTCGCCAGCAGCGCGCAGCAGCGGCGCGCCCTCGGCCAGCAGCGCGAGCAGCCGCCCGGCTGCGGCGGCTGCTCCGGTGCTGACGGGCGGCGCTGTGGCGGCCGGGGAAGCGGCTGCTGCGCCTGCGCCGCCGCTCGCGGCAGTGAACGCCTGCAGCTGTGCGCGCAGGCCTTCAAGCAGCTCATGGGCAGGCTTGCCGAACATAGCTTGCTGCAGCGCTCCGATAGTCGTGCCAGTCATCGGCAGCCCCCGCTTGAATGCCATTGCAGCGGCCTGCATGAACAGTTCGCTGTTCACTCCTGGCGGCGCTGCGGCCAGTGCCTTCGCCAAAGCGGCTCCAAGCTCGCGGTTGATGGCGAAACCGCTCTGTTTCATGTCGCGGATCAACTCCATCGCCCACTTCGTCTCCGGCAAGCCAAGCGATTTGGCCAGTTCCCGCAGCGTTTCCTCAGGCATCGCAGCGCCATCGACCGGTTTGAGCACAATCATGCCGCCTGCCGTTTCAGGCTGTACCTGCATTGCTGTCGCCTGGCCGGGCATCAACGGCATCTCCAGCTTCGCCCGTACCTGCAAGCCATTAATTTGCACGATCGCGTCCTGTCCTTCCAATACTTGCAGCACGACACCTCTGACGACTTGTCCTGCACGCAGTTCAAGCGTCTTGCTCTCCCCTGCCTGCGGCTCGCCAAGAAATCCGCGCATTAGTTGTCCGATATTCATGGGGTCACCTCTTCTTCTATCCGTCCGGCCCCCGTGAGCAGTGCTGGCCGACATCATTCATTGTACACATGTAACGACTTTCTCCGCCTTTTGAATGGAGGCAATGTTTGTTTTATATATTACTATATCGGTAATTGCACCATTGCTTTTAAGGCTCAAAACCAAAATCAGTGTTTGACACGTTGCAAGTGTGCTGCGCGCGAGCTATCAGGGATCCTTCCGATCACCCTTCAAGCCCAGATCTATCCACTCTTTCTGGATCAGTTCGCTGCATCTGCTCGCAAAAGTCAAACACTGATTTGTTAAATAATAATATACGATAAGTTCAAAACAGCAGCATTTGCTCCTGTTCGGCAAACAATTTTTTGAGAAAAGAACGACGGTGCAGAGGGCTTGGCCCGAATTCAAGCAGCCGCTCGCGATGCAGTTTTGTTGCATAGCCTTTATGTACAGCAATTCCGTATTCAGGATACATGGCATCCCATTCTTGCTCGCACAGCCTGTCCCTCGTCACTTTGGCAATAATCGAAGCTGCGGCAATAGATTGACTGAGGGCATCGCCATGTATAATCGCAAGCTGCGGCACATCGATTTCAATTTTCTCTGCATCAACCAGCGCATAATCCGCCTGCTCGTCAAGCGCGAGCAGCGCCTGCTTCATCGCCAGCCGGGAAGCCTGTTTAATGTTAATCGAGTCAATCACTGACGCATCGATCCGGGCTACCGCCCATACCGCCTGCTCCACAATCGTTTCATATAATTGTTCCCGCTTTTTGGCGGTCAATTTCTTGGAATCGTCAATCCCTTCCACTATGAGGCCTTCCGGCATAATAACGGCAGCAGCCACAACGTCGCCAAACAGGCATCCCCGCCCAACCTCGTCTACCCCCGCGATGCGGCGGTACCCTTGCTCCCATGCCGCCATTTCATACGTCAGCATAATCGGTTCCCCTTCCGTTCCCAACGGGCAACAGCTGCACCGTAGACTACCGATGCAGCTTCAGTTTCTTCATAGGGCAGCTTCTTGAAATCATACGTTGGCCGAAGTTAACTGGCACGTCATCCTTCAAATCTGCCCGCACCTTGAACTTATTGCACTTGCCGCGGCTCCTCAAACGTAATTTTCCCGAGCTTGCCTGCCCGCAATTCCCGAAGAATAATGCCGGAGGCTTTCTCAAGATCAACATGTCCACCGCTAACCAGACAGCCGCGCTTGCGTCCGATATCTTCCATTACCCGGACAATTTCGTTCGTATCCTCGTAGTCGCTAGGCGGGTTTTCAATCCCGAATCGCTCCTGCAACGCTGGCCAATAACGTTCCGAGAGCAGACGGGTCGCGTACAAAGCAATGTCTTCGACATTCAAAATCTGCTCCTTGATTGCCCCAGTTACGGCAAGCGCATAGCCCACAGCCTGATCTTCGAACTTGGGCCACAAAATACCCGGTGTATCCAAAAGCTCCATCTCCGTGCCTACTTTAATCCACTGCTGGCCTTTTGTTACGCCTGGCCTGTCTCCGGTCATCGCAATATGGCGTCCGGCAAGCCGGTTCGTCAACGTGGACTTTCCTACATTCGGGATGCCTACGATAAGCGCTCGCAGCGCGCGCGGCGTAATGCCTTTGGAAATCATACGCGCAATTTTTTGCTCAAGTATTTTCCGTACGCGAACCGGGATTTCATTCACTCGGTTACCCGTCGAAGAATCGACAGCAAGACAGTCATGTCCTTGCTTTGTAAAATAAGAAATCCACCGTTCAGTTGAACGGGGATCCGCCAAATCAGCCTTATTAAGCAAAATCAAACGTGGCTTGTCCAGCAAAATCTCATCAATCATCGGATTCCTGCTAGAAAGCGGAATCCGGGCGTCCAGCAGCTCAATGACGACGTCGATGAGCTTCAGTTTGTCCTGAATTTGCCGGCGCGCCCTTGTCATATGCCCCGGGAACCATTGAATCGTCAAGTCTTCACCTCACCCGTGGGGAATAAATTTAATTTTGTCGAGCGGCCAGAAAATAAGATCTGCGCGGCCGACAATTTCTTTCATGGAGACATAACCAATCATCCGGCTGTCTTTGCTGTTGCCGCGATTGTCTCCAAATGCCAAAATCGTATTGTCCGGAACGACATCCTCTTCAACGTAACCGTTCGGGAAATTATCACCGGTATTATAAGGGAGGCCTTTATTTTGGGCCTGCGCAATTGCTTCAGCAAGGTATTTCTCTTCAACACGTTCATCGTTAATATACAATTCATCGCCATCCAGCCTGACGCGATCACCAGGCAGCGCGATCACACGCTTGATAAAATCGCGGTTTTCCTCGGGAACATGAAATACGACAACCTCACCGTATTTCGGCTGACGAATGTCATAAATAATTTTATTTACAATCACGCGCTCTCCCGTCTCAAAGTTCGGCTGCATGGAAGGACCGTCAACGATAAAGGGTGAGAACAGAAACGTACGGATAACAAATACCAATATTGCGGCAATGGCCAATGCCTTGATCCATTCCACAATTTCTTTCTTCGCTTGCCCTCCGCCGCTTCGGGGCGGCAAACTATCCTCATTCCCATTTCTGGACGGCACAGAAGACTGTTGCGTCGATTGCTCTGTATCCTGACCGGAAGACCCGGCCTGGGAAGAGAATTCGTTGTCCGATGATTTCTGATCCATTTAGTTGCCCACTTTCACTCAGCATTTAGAACGAGCGCCGCTGTTGAGCAGCGGCATCCTTATTAGTATGCCTTCTGCGGTCATCTTATGAAGATACGAAAAAGGGACTTGTTTGTGCAAGCCCCTCCGAATCGTTTTTTAACGAATTTCTTTAATTCTCGCTGCTTTACCACGCAGTTCACGAAGATAGTAAAGTTTTGCACGACGTACTTTACCACGACGAGCCACTTCAAGACGATCAATCTTTGGTGAGTTGACTGGAAAAGTCCGCTCAACACCGACGCCGTAAGAAATTTTACGCACAGTAAACGTTTCGCTGATTCCGCCGCCGCGACGTTTAATTACAACGCCTTCGAACAGCTGAATCCGCTCGCGGGATCCCTCGATAACTTTTACATATACCTTCAGCGTGTCGCCTGGACGAAAGCTGGGAATATCTTGGCGCAGTTGCTCTCTGGCAATCGCTTGTACAATATTCATATCGGATTCCCTCCTTCCGTGATAGACGTTCATATAAGCTCACTGACTCCGTTCTGCAGCCAGATCACCGCCGATAGCGGACCGTCCCATTAATACAAACAACATTTGAAATTTTACCATATGCAGACTAAAAATACAACAAAATTATTCATTCAGCCGCACATTTTTTTCCTGCGTTTTCTTTGCTGCGTTTTTTACACTTGTTTAGGCGGGGTGACCGTTACATTCCTCAAATCCACAGCAGCGGATGTCTGTTCAAAAATGGTGCGCGCCTCAGCAGCCAGTTCCGATAACTCCTCTTCTTTGTACCTTGTACTGAAGTGGGTAAGAATCAACTGCCTTGCTTTAGCCTCCCGCGCCGTTTCCGCCGCGTGATGAGTCGTGGAATGACCGTATTTGATCGCCTTTTCAGCAAGTTCAGCGCTAAATGTCGCTTCATGCACGAGCACATCCGCTTGTCTGGCCAGCACAACCGCGTTGCGGCAAGGCGCAGTGTCTCCCAAAATCGTAATGATGCGCCCCTGCTCCGGCGGAGCCGTCGCTTGTGAAGCAGCTACAATTGTGCCATCCTCCAACACAACATCTTCGCCCCGTTTCAGCTGACCGTAGAGCGGACCAGAGGGAACGTTCAGCTCCTTCAACAGTTCTACCAACAGGCGCCCCGGCTTGGGTTTTTCGGTCACACGATAGCCGTAACTAGCGATTCGGTGATCAAGAAGAGCCGTTTCTACCGTGTATGCGTCAGTATCCAAGATCGTGCCGTCTGCAACTTCGTGAATATGCAGCTCATAGTTAAGATTGGTTCCAGTCAGCCGCAGCGCCATTTCCAGGTATTCACGTATGCCAGGGGGCCCATAAAGCGTGAGCGGGCCTGTCCCTTCCAGAAACGAACGAGTGCTGAGCAGTCCAGGCAAGCCAAATACATGGTCTCCATGCATGTGGGTGATAAAAATCCGGTCGAGCTTGTTTAGTTTGAGTGATGTCTTCAGCAGTTGATGCTGTGTAGCTTCTCCGCAATCAAATAGCCAAAACTGCCCAGACTGTGACAGCTGCAGCGCAACGGCGGATACATTGCGGCCTTTCATCGGCCGCCCTGCCGCCGTCCCGAGAAATGTCAGCTCCATCATCCTTCTTCCCCCTCATTGCCTGTGACCAATGTGCACAGCTTATTCTTGGTGTTATTGTTGGTTTCGTTCTTTCCGCTGCTGCGCCAGCCAGACACGCTCCCGCTCGGTAAGCTCCACTTGCTCCAGCAGCTCCGGACGACGATCTAATGTCCGCAGCAGCGATTGCTCCCGCCGCCAGCTGTCAATGCGGGCATGATGACCGGACACGAGCACTTCTGGCACATCCCAGCCGCGGAATGAAGCCGGTCTTGTATAGTGGGGATATTCAAGCAGCCCTGTACTGAATGAATCGGTTACAGCGGACAGCTCATTACCGAGCACCCCCGGCAGCAGCCGCACAACACTGTCGATCATGACCATTGCCGGCAGTTCCCCGCCCGTTAACACATAGTCTCCTATCGACAACTCATCATCCACCAGATGCTCGCGAATCCGCTCATCATAGCCTTCATAATGGCCGCAAATAAAAATTAAATGGCTTTCCTTGGAAAGTTCTTCGGCTTTACGCTGGGTGAAGGTCTCGCCCTGCGGGCACATCAGAATGACCCGAGGCTTCACCGCCGCTCCTTTGGCGATATCTTCCACCGCCGCGAAAATCGGCTCCGCTTGCAACACCATGCCGCCGCCCCCGCCGTAAGGATAGTCATCGACCGTATTGTGCTTATTGACTGCATAATCCCGAAAATTCACCGCGCCCAACGAGACAATTCCGCTATTTCTAGCTTTTCCGAGAATACTCGCGCCGAATACCCCCTCCAGCATTTCTGGAAATAAGGTCAACACATCAATTTTCATCGTTTAAATCAGCCCTTCCAGCACATGAACCGTCACATGCTTGCGGCTCGTATCCACTTGAAGCACCACTTGGTCAATAACGGGAAGCAATACCGGCTTGCCTTTAGCCCGCTCTACGACCCACACGTCATTAGCTCCCGGACGCAATATTTCGCTGATTGTGCCCAGTTCCTCACCCTCGTCAGTTACGACAAGGCAGCCGATAATATCATTGTAATAATATTCTCCCTCAGCCAGTTCGACGCGCTGGCTGTCGTCAACTTTAACGTTCCAGCCTTTATATTTCTCCACCGCATTAATATCATCAAAATTTTTCAACTTTACTATGAAGCTGCCCTTATGCTCCCGAGATTGCTCAACAATGGCGGACAATTGCTCCTTCCCCTCAGGCTCCCAAAGCACCAGCTTGCCGCCTGGCGCAAAGCGAACATCCGGAAAATCCGTTTGGGAGAGCACTTTCAACTCGCCGCGCAAACCATGTGTGTTTACAATTTTACCCACATTTAACCATTCTGTAGTCATTTTAAACGCTGTACCCCTTTCTATGCGCACATTCCGCTTTAATCGAAAAAAGGTTAGGAACCATGGTCCTAACCTTGCTTCTTATGTGTGCTTTTTCACGAGATAATATCAACAATGACGCGTTTATCGGATTTCACGGCTGCCGAAGCAACCACCGTTCGCAACGCTTTGGCAATCCGGCCTTGTTTGCCGATCACTTTCCCGACATCTTCGCGATGAACGGAAAGGGCGTACACGATGCCGCGATCATCTTCTTTGATCTCGACGCGCACATCTTCCGGATGATCCACCAAAGCCCTAGCCATGACAAGAATCAATTCTTCCATTTCAAGGCCCTCCGCAGCACAAGCACTTATTTCTGTTGCTTAAGCTCATGGAACTTTGTAAGGACGCCAGCTTTGCTCAGAAGATTGCGTACGGTATCTGAAGCTTGCGCTCCAGTTTGCAACCATTTCAACGCTTTTTCTTCATTGATGTTGACTTGTGCCGGCTGAGTGATCGGATTGTAAGTACCGATCTCTTCAATAAAACGACCGTCGCGGGGCGAGCGGGAATCGGAAACAACAACACGATAAAACGGTGATTTGTGCGCACCGATACGTTTCAAACGAATACGAACTGCCATGAAAATTCACCTCCTTCAATAGTAAACTGTCTTCAATACTAGCCGAACGGGAATTTCATGCCTTTGCCAAGCATCCCTTTCAGACCTTTGAGTCCTTTTTTGCCGCCTTTTGAACCTTGTCCCATCATCGATGACATCTGCTTCATCATCCGGCGCATATCGTCGAACTGCTTGATCAGACGATTCACATCCGCAACCGAAGTGCCGCTTCCCGCAGCAATCCGCTTGCGGCGGCTATGGTTCAAAATTTCTGGCTTCTGCTTCTCCTCGATCGTCATCGATTTCACAATCGCCTCGACGCGGTTAATTTGGCGTTCATCGACCTTAATATCTTTGAGCGCCTTCTTATTCATTCCCGGCATCATTTCAAGCAATTGATCGATTGGACCCATCTTCCGAACTTGCGCCATTTGATCAAGGAAATCATCAAACGTAAACTCCGCATTGCGCATCTTCCGTTCGAGTTCAGCCGCCTTGTCGGCATCGATATTCACCTGGGCTTTCTCAATGAGCGAGAGCATGTCCCCCATGCCCAAAATCCGCGATGCCATCCGGTCCGGGTAGAACGGCTCCAGTGAGTCGACCTTTTCCCCCATTGTTACGAACTTGATGGGGCAGCCGGTCACCGCTTTGACGGACAGCGCAGCACCGCCGCGCGTATCGCCGTCGAGCTTCGTCAGAACGACACCCGTTAGTTCCAGTTGATCATGGAAGCTTTGAGCTACGTTGACGGCGTCCTGTCCTGTCATCGCATCAACAACGAGCAAAACTTCATCAGGCTTCACGAGCGCATGAATTTGCTTCAGCTCATCCATGAGCGCTTCATCAATATGAAGACGTCCTGCTGTATCGATGATGACATAATCGTTGCCGTTTTCCTTCGCATGCTGCAAGCCGGCGCGAGCGATCTCAACCGGGTTCTCCTTGTCGCCAAGCGAGAACACAGGCGCATTGATGCTTTCGCCCACAACCTGAAGCTGCTTGATAGCGGCAGGGCGGTAGATGTCACAAGCGACCAGCAGCGGGCGATGATTGCCCTTCTGCAGCAGCTTTGCCAGTTTGCCTGTCGTAGTAGTCTTACCGGCACCTTGCAAACCGGTCATCATAATGACGGTTGGCGGCTTATTGGCCTTGGCCAGCTTGCTCTGCGTGCCACCCATCAATTCCGTTAATTCCTTGTTGACGATATCGATGACGACCATGCCAGGTGTGAAGCTCTTCATCACTTCCTGCCCGACCGCACGTTCCTTCACCTTGCCGATAAAATCTTTGACAACTTTGAAGTTAACGTCGGCTTCCAGCAGTGCGAGCCGCACCTCGCGCATCGCTTCGCCAACATCCTCTTCGGATACTTTCCCCTTGCCCTTCAGCTTGCTGAATACGTTCTGCAGTCGGCTTGCCAAACCTTCAAACGCCATCGTCGTCACCCCCCTTATTCATTGAAATGCCTTCTGTCTGTTTCAGGCGGTGCAGCAGCTCGAGCAGCTGCGGCTTGCGCACTTCCGAGTCTGCCAGCAGATTCAATCCGCTCTCTAGCTCTGCAAGCAACACTTGCGCCTCTCCATGCCGCGCCAGTAGGCCAAGCTTGCTTTCATAGCCTTCAAGCGCTTGTTCGGCACGTTTGAGATGTTCGTAAACCGCCTGACGGCTAATTGTAAATTCCGCGGCGATTTCCCCAAGTGAGAAATCATCGTGAAAATAATATTTGAGAAAGGTCTGCTGCTTTTCCGTCAGCAACGCTTCATAGAAATCAAATAGTAAATTAATTCGGTTTGTTTTGGCGAGGGCGCCCGGATCATTGGTCACCGTCAGCCCCTCCTCCCGTTGTGCAGCCTGTACAACAGTCTGCAAGCAAACGTAAACGGCTTCGCCGTTTTCCATCCAGGACACGGACAAACTCTGTTGACTATAGTCAACGATTATTATCATATCCCAACAGAAGAACACTGTCAAGTGTTTTACCTTGTCACCTTAAACTTCTTCTTCTTCTTTCTGGACAAGTCCCGCAAACAGCGCATGTACGAATTGCTCCGCATCGAACGCCTGCAGATCGCTCATTTTTTCACCCAGACCGACAAATTTAACCGGCAGATTCAATTCATTGCGAATCGCGATGACAATGCCGCCTTTAGCTGTCCCGTCCAGCTTCGTCAGCACCAGACCGGTTACACCGCTTTTCTCGCCGAACAGCTTGGCCTGACTGAGCGCATTTTGACCGGTTGTCGCATCAAGTACAAGCAGCACTTCATGCGGTGCATCCGGAACTTCCCGTCTGATGACACGGAAGATCTTGTTCAGCTCTTCCATCAGGTTCGTTTTGTTCTGCAATCTTCCCGCCGTATCGCAAAGCAGCACATCGACCCCGCGCTGTTTGGCGGCCTGTACCGCGTCGAACATAACTGCTGCCGGATCGGAGCCGGACTGCTGCTTGATCACATCAACGCCCACACGCTGCCCCCATACTTCAAGCTGCTCGATCGCACCGGCGCGGAAAGTGTCTCCCGCTGCCAATAGTACGCTTTTGCCTTCGCTTTTGAAGCGATGGGCCAGCTTGCCGATCGTCGTCGTTTTGCCCACGCCGTTGACGCCGACGAACAGAATGACTGTCATTCCGCTCGGGGACATGTTCAGTCCCGGGTTTTCCTCGCCGCGAAGCAGGCTGGACAGCTTCTCCGAGAGAATCGGCTGCAAATCGGAGGCATCCTCGATTTTTTGTTTTTTTACTTCTTTACGCAGCTCTTCAATTAATTCCATAACGGTCGTAACTCCGACGTCCGCGCCAATCAAAATCTCTTCGAGCTCTTCATAGAACTCTTCGTCGATTTTTTTGCGGCGGGTAATCAGTTCCTCAACCTTCTCAACAAACGCTGTTCTTGTTTTGGCCAGGCCCTCTTTAAATGCCGTCGTGACCGCTTCGGTTTTGCCTGCAATACTTTCTTTCAGCCTCTTAAAAAAACTCATGGTTCCTCTTCCCTTCCGAACATTGATACGCCTTCGAGGCTATGCTGAAACTGCTTCCTCATCTTCCAATTTCACCGACACCAGCTTCGATACGCCGCCTTCCTCCATCGTCACTCCGTAAAGGACGTCCGCCTCTTCCATTGTACCTTTGCGGTGCGTCACAACGATAAATTGTGTCAGCTCCGAAAACTCGCGCAAATATTGTGCGAATCGGGCGACATTCGCTTCGTCAAGCGCAGCTTCAACTTCATCAAGCACACAGAACGGCACAGGCTTGACCTGCAGGATCGCAAACAACAGAGCAATTGCCGTCAGCGCCCGTTCTCCGCCGGAGAGCAGCTGCAAATTTTGCAGCTTCTTGCCTGGAGGCTGAGCCATTATATCGATGCCCGTCTCCAGCACCCGATCGGTATCAACCATCATCAGGTCAGCGCGGCCGCCGCCGAACAGCTTCGCAAAAACGACAACAAAATGTTTCCTGATCGCTTCGAAAGTCGTGCGAAACCGTTTGCCCATTTCGTCTTCCATCTCGCGGATCACCTGATAAAGTGTCGTCTTGGCTTCCATAAGATCGTTTTTTTGGCCATCCAGAAACTCGTACCGTTCGCGTACGCGTTCATATTCTTCGATCGCTCCCAGATTCACATCGCCCAGCTGGGTAATTTTGCGTTTCAACTCGCGCACCTCTTGCTGGGTTCCCGCGATATCTTCAGGCACGGGATAGCGTTCCTTGGCCAGTTCGAAGCTGAGTTCATATTCTTCGCTCAGCTTGCGAAGCACATTGTCCAATTCCACATCGAGCCGGTTGGCGGCAATTTCGGTTTGCCGGATCTGATCTTCCACCTGCCGCAGCTGAGCGCGCTGCTCTTTGGTTTCGCTCTCGCCTTCCTCAAGATAGCGCGTCATCTCCGTACGCTCTGCCCGTTTGAAGTCGGTCTGCTCAGCGCATTCCTCTTTCTTTAGGCGGTAGTGATTCTGGCTCTCCAGTTGTTTGACGCTCTCTTCGTGATGCCGGCTCATCTCCTGCTCCTGCTGCTTGAACTGATTCCGCATCCCGGTGAGTTCCTGCCTGGCCCGCGTCAATTCACTGCGCACCCGAACTGCCTGATCTTCATAGGAATGCTTCTCCTGCGACATCTTGGCCACCTTGATTTTCAGATCAGTCAACTGGCCCTGCAATTGCTGCTTGGCCGACTCTGTCTCCTTGCGCCGGCTTTCTGCCTGGCGAATTTCGTTCTGCAGCTTATGCTCCGCTGCCGTCAATTCCACCAGTTTCGCCTGGGCAGCAGCGATTGCCGCCTCCAGCTCGCGCCGTTCGGCCGTATGTCCGCTGAGATCCTGGGCAAACATCTGATTTTGCTCTTGCAAATGACGCGCTTCCTTCTCCAGTTGCTGCTGTTCCGCGCGAATTTGCTGTTCCTCGATCCGGCGCTTCTCGCCGTGTTCACGCAATTCCTCAATGTTCTGATTGCGAATCGATTGCTCCTTGCGGATATCACCCAGCTTGTCCTTGAGCCGCGCCAATTGCGCTGCGGTTTCCTTGATCTCCAGATCAAGCTGTTCAATCTGCCGCGTTCTTCCAAGCAGGTTGGCGCCTTTCTTGTGCAGACTGCCTCCTGTCATGGAGCCGCCTGCATTGACGACATCGCCCTCAAGCGTAACTACCCGATACCGGTAGTTGCACTTGGCAGCAATTCGATTCGCTTCCTCAAGCTTAGTCGCAATCAGGACATTGCCAAGCAGGCTGCCCACAATCGAGCTGTAGGTTTCGGAGCATGACACCAGTTCGGATGCAATGCCTACAAACCCCTCTGCTGCTTGAATGGAGCGTTTCTCGTTCTCAGGAACATAGCGGCTCTTGATGACATCAAGGGGCAGAAAGGTCGCTCGCCCTAATTGACGCTGCTTCAAGAAAGCAATGGCCTCGCGGGCTGCACGCTCATTTTCCATGACAACATGCTGAAGCGCTCCGCCGAGAGCCGTCTCTACCGCCAGTTCCAACTCCTGCGGAACCTTGACCAGTTCCGCAACCGCGCCATGTACCCCGGTAAGCCCGCCGTTTGCTCGCCTGGATGCTTTGAGCACTTCCCGCACGCCTTGAATGAAGCCATCCAGATCATTTTGCATTTCTTTCATTGTGTCGCGTCTGGACTCCTGCGCATCCTGTTTCTGCTGCCACTTGCGCGCCGCAGCCTGCGCCTCCTCATATAGTTTGTGCAAGGACTGAAGCTGCTCGCTCTCATCTAGATAACGGCTCCGGGTTTTGCCAAGGTCGGCAATCGTTTCTTCCAGCTTGCGCTGCAGCGACAGCTTGCGGGCCATCATCTTCTCCGATTGTTCCCGCCACTTCGCTTCCTCGCCATCCAAACGCTCAATTCGGCGCTGAACCGCTTCCTGCTGCTGTTCGGCATACCGAATTTCGTTGCGCGCCTGCGCCATCCCGCTCAGCACTTCCAACAGTTCACCTTTAAGCGTTTCTTCCTCGGCACTGCCGCTTTCGCCGGCGACCCCGAGAAAATTCGCTTCCTCGCTTGCAAGCAGCGCCTCCAATTGCACCAATTCTTCGGTCAACTTGGCTTCCTTGGCTTGCATGTCCGCTTCCTCAAGCGCAAGCTGGTCGATGCGTTCTTCTTGGGAAGCGATCAATTGCTCCAGTTGGCTGCGATTTTGCTCCAGATTGCGTTTGCGCTCCTTCAGAACTTCACCGTAGCCTTCGCTCTTCTCATATTCTTCACTGTACTGCAGCATGGCCTCATGCAGCCGGTCGAGCGCCTCTTCGATCTCCCGAAGCTTCTGACGATCGCGCTCGAGCAGCGCGTCATGCTTGCTGACAACCGACGACAAACCGAGCTGATCCTCTTGCAAACGGGTCAGCTTGGCTGATGCTTCTGTCCAGGACCGGTGCACTTCCTCAATCTGGTGGACATACATCGATATTTCCTTTGTTTTCAGCTGCTCTTTCAACGATTTATAATGAATCGCTTTCTCGGACTGCTCCTGCAGCGGTCCAATCTGAACCTCCAGTTCGGAGACAAGATCATGAATACGAATCAAATTATTCTCCGTATCATCCAGCTTGCGCTGTGCTTCGCGCTTGCGGGACTTGTACTTGACAATGCCCGACGCCTCCTCGAAGATGCCGCGCCTGTCCTCTGAACGGGTACTTAATATTTCCTCAATTCGCCCCTGTCCAATAATCGAATACGCTTCCTTGCCTATGCCGGTATCCATAAACAGCTCCGTAATATCCTTGAGCCTGCAAGGCTGCTTATTGATCAGATATTCGCTGTCACCGCTGCGGTGCACACGGCGGGTTACCGTCACTTCATTGAATTCGAGCGGCAGCACTTGATCGGTATTGTCAAGTGATAGCGATACCTCAGCATAGTTGACGGCTTTGCGCGCATCACTTCCGGCAAAAATAATATCTTCCATCTTGCCGCCGCGCAAGCTTTTTGCACTTTGCTCTCCAAGCACCCAGCGGATACTGTCGGAAATATTGCTTTTACCGCTGCCATTCGGTCCAACGACGGCCGTAATTCCCCTTACAAATTCCAGCTCCGTCCGGTCGGCGAATGACTTGAATCCTGATAATTCAATTCGTTTCAGGTACATATTGGCCCTTCACCTCACCCGAGTATTGTATCATATTCCACTCTGGCAAGCGACCGCATTCATGCACAATTCATGCAGAAAAAGCCCCCTTTAGGCAAGGAGAGCTTCTTCCGCTGCTTCGCTGCTGCTATGATCCTTCCGGATGACAGCTTACAAGCGAATTTGCACTTTGAACAAATCAGGGTCGCGCGGTCCTTCCAGAAAGCTTACGGCTTCCTCAAGTGAAATCAATTTGGAGACGAGCGGTTTCACATCGATCCGCCCTTCCGTTATCCAGCGACTGGCCGGAACAAACGTGTGATTGATTGCCATCGATCCGATGAATGTCCAATCCCGGCGATACAGATCATACGGCGAAAGCTGAATGACTGATTTCTCGGACGCTACGCCAAACTGCAAATACTTTCCGGCTGGCCCCAAATGAGTGATCGCCTGTTGAATGACAGATGCGATGCCTGTCGCATCGACAACAACATCAAAACCTTCTGCATAAGCCGGCGTAGCCAGCAGCTTCTCCGCGTCGCGGCTGTGCACTCCTTTGCTTGCTCCGAACTTCAGCGCAAGCGCCAGTTTCTCCTCGGAAATGTCAACGACAACGATTTCAGACGCTCCTGCTTTAATTAGGCATTGCACGAGCTGCTGCCCCATCGCTCCGCCGCCATAGATCAGCACTCTACTGCCGTATTCCATCTGCAGACGGTTCAAACCGTGCACGACGCAGGCGACAGGCTCAATGAATGCGCCTTCTTCAAACGACACATGATCGGCAAGCTTGATGACATTTTGTGCAGGCGATTTTACAAACTCCGCCATTCCACCGTCTACAGTTACTCCGATCGCCCCCCAGTTGCTGCAATGATTGCCGCGCTGGGTCAGACAGTACAAACACCCGCCGCAAAAAATCGACGGATCAACTGTAACACGGTCCCCGACTTTGAATTCGGTTACTTGCTCGCCAATCTCATGAACAACTCCGGAAAATTCATGTCCCGGTATAATGGGAAATTTAGGTGCAAACTCTCCATGATAAATATGGATATCAGTTCCGCATATCCCCGTGCGCTCTACTTTAATTGTAACTTCTCCGGCTCCGGGTTGCGGGTAGGGAACTTCCTTTACACGAGCAACGCCTGGCGTTTCAACAACAAGAGCTTTCATTGTAAGCCACCTCATCTTCTTCGAGTACTTTTCTGTGCATAGTGTTTTGTTTGGCAGCAATTGTTTGACCACGCATTTATTTTCCCACCGGGAGGCAGGATGGTCAAGCATTACTTTGTTGACTGCTGGCCTGCTCAGTCATTCCATGCTTCCTGCAGTTTAAACGGAGCAAGGCGGATGCCGGAGTTGCGAGGCTTCTCCCGCCTGCCACTTCGAATAATGGAAAAAATGACACCCACAGCCATTGATTCCCGGCTTGAATGTCATTTCCATCACTCTTCCTCGAACAGATCAGACGATAATGGCCTGGTAAGGTGTATATAGCACTTGCCGGTCATTCATCATCTGCAGATAATCGAGCATACGCTTCTGAAGCTGCCCGCTGCTCCGCTTCCTTCTTCGTGCGTCCGCTCCCGCTGCCGAACCGATTGGCGCCGACATACACATCGACGACAAACTCTCGGTCATGAGCAGGTCCGCGCTCCTCTGTCACTCGATAGTCTACCGCACCAAGTGAACGGTGCTGAACCCGCTCCTGCAGTTTGGACTTGTAGTCTTTGACCATCAGCGGGCCGTCGATTTCGACGCGCGGGAAAATTCGCTCCGTCAGAAACAGGCGAACTGCCTCCAGCCCTTGATCCAGATACAATGCGCCAACGAACGCTTCGAACAAATCAGCAAGCAGTGCCGGCCGGGAACGACCGCCAAGCTGCTCCTCACCTCGTCCAAGCTGGACATAAGCGCCGAAATCCAGCAATTCGGCAAACCCGGCCAGCGACGGCTCGCATACGATTGCTGCCCGCATGCGTGTCAACTCGCCTTCAGGACGCGTCGGGTAAGCAACGTACAAATAATCCGATACAATGAGCTGCAACACCGCATCGCCAAGAAATTCAAGCCGCTCATTATGTTTGGCAGAACCGCGGCGATGCTCGTTCACATACGAAGTGTGCGTAAAAGCCTGCTTCAGCAAACCGATGCGGCGGAAGCGAACCTGCAGCCGATGCTGCAGTTCCTTAAAGGGATCAGGCTTCATACTTCCTCATAATGATAGTTGCGTTATGTCCGCCAAACCCGAAGGAGTTGGACATGGCGACTTTCACATCCGCTTTGCGCGGCGTATTAGGCACGTAGTCCAAATCACATTCCGGATCTTGATTGTCAAGGTTGATCGTCGGGGGAATAATGCCATTTTGCAAAGTCAACCCGACGATAACCGCTTCCACGCCACCTGCTGCACCGAGCAGATGCCCTGTCATTGACTTCGTGGAGCTGACGGCCAATTTATACGCATGCTCGCCAAATGCTTTCTTCATCCCGGTCGTTTCCGAAATATCGCCGACCGGTGTTGAAGTGCCATGCGCATTAATATAATCCACTTCTTCGCGCGCAATGCCCGCATCCTCTAACGCGCGCACCATGCAGCGAGCTGCACCATCCGGATCAGGATCGGTCATGTGATGAGCATCACCGCTCATCCCGTATCCAATCACCTCGGCATAAATGTGTGCGCCGCGCTTCTGTGCATGCTCAAGCGATTCAAGAATAAGTACGCCCGAACCTTCCCCCATTACAAAACCATCCCGATCAGTATCGAACGGACGGCTGGCTTTCTCCGGCTCCTCATTGCGGGTTGACATCGCCCGCAAGGCGCAGAATCCGGCCATGCCTGTCGGTCTGATCGTCGCTTCAGCACCGCCGCATAACATCACATCGGCATCACCGCGCTGAATCATTTTGTAAGAATCCCCGATCGAATGCGTCCCTGTTGCACATGCCGTAACTGCCGTACTGTTCGGCCCCTTCGCTCCCGTGGAGATCGATACCTGGCCGGAGGCCATATTAGCAATCATCATCGGAATAAAAAATGGACTGACACGACGCGGGCCCTTGTCAAGCAGGATATTATGCTGATCTTCCCATGTCCCCAAACCGCCAATGCCTGAACCGATCATCACGCCAACACGTTCAGGATCAGCTTGTTCGCCAATACTCAGGTTTGCGTCTTTGAGCGCCGACAAGCTGGCAGCCACTGCAAACTGTACAAACCGGTCCATCCGGCGCGCTTCTTTCTTGTCAACGCCATGATCCTCAGGTTTGAAGTTTTTAATTTCGGCGGCAATCCGCGTGGAATAATCAGATACATCAAAAGCCTCAACCAGCGAAACGCCTGATTTTCCTTCCAGCAAATTTCCCCAGAACTTGTCCAGTTCATGACCAAGCGACGTCATCACGCCCATGCCGGTTACCACAACTCTTTGCTTCATAAGAACCCACCTCTATGAACAGCAGAATAACATTACACTCGGACTGATTTGCTGCTGACTTTTCTATTTTGAGAGCTTATGCTCTATTGTTATCCATATTAAATTAAATCGGTGCTTACCAGGACTCGAGAATGGAGAAGCCCCGTCGGTAAACGGGACTGTGTTAATAAAATTCTTACGTATGAGATTGTATGTAATTGACTACTTCTCCCACAGTGGTAATGTTCTCTGCGTCTTCATCAGAGATCTCCAAGTCGAACTCGTCTTCCAGTTCCATGACCAATTCAACGACATCGAGAGAGTCAGCGCCAAGGTCATCTTTAAAAGACGCTTCCAGTGATACTTCTGCTTCTTCAACGCCAAGGCGGTCAACGACGATGCGTTTCACGCGATCAAATACGTCGGACATCCGGTTCACCTCCTTCTGGTATTATACGAGAATTGCGGACAAAATGCCATATCCCCTTTAAAAAGTGCGCTCAGCCCGCTCCAGGCAAGGCTTTTGCGATTTTTACCCGCTTTTTCGATTATGAGCCCATATACATGCCGCCGTCAACATGGACGGTCTGGCCTGTCATGTATGACCCTGCATCGGAAGCCAGAAAACGGACGATCGATGCAATATCCTCCGGCGAGCCTAGTCTTGCAAGCGGAATTTGCGTCGCCAGCTGCTGTTTGGTCTCTTCCGGCAATTGATCGGTCATATCGGTCGTAATAAAGCCTGGCGCCACGCAGTTTACTGTGATGCCCCGTGAGGAAAGCTCACGAGCTGAGGCTTTGGTAAGACCGACGACCCCTGCTTTGGCAGCTACATAATTCGCCTGTCCGGGATTGCCGATGGAACCAACAACGGAAGAAATATTAATAATTCTTCCGGAGCGCTGCTTCATCATCGGGCGTGTAACGGCCTTAATGCCGTTAAACACTCCTTTAAGGTTCGTTTCAATTACTTGATCAAACTCGTCTTCCTTCATGCGCATGATTAAATTGTCCCTGGTGATGCCTGCGTTATTCACCAGAATATCAATCTTGCCGAACGTGTCTACGACTTGTTTGACCATACTGTCAAACTCATCGACACGGCCCACATTCGCCTTGATCGTGAGTGTCCTGCGTCCAAGCGCTTCGATTGCCGCCGCTGTCTCTGCCGCTGCAGCCTCGCTGCCTGAATAGTTGACGGCGACATCGGAGCCCGCTTCCGCCAGCGCAATCGCGATCGCACGTCCGATTCCTCGTGAAGCCCCGGTAACCAGGGCGGTTTTGCCTGATAGGCCAGCAAACATATAGATTCCCTCCTAACAAGTTTTGCGCAGCAAAACTTGACTTTGTAAGCATAGGCTCAGTTTTGCGTAGCGTCTTCACCGCCTCCTGGATGGAGAAGCGAGCGTTTCGCACAGAAAGGCCAGCCAATTTATGGCAGCAGCCATATAATATCTTGGATTTGAAGCAAAACTTGCCTTTCTTAAGCACTCGTTTGTTCCAGATAACCTCTCGGCGGAGGTTATCGCCCGGTAGCGGCATCGTAAACGCCAGATGGCGGCAGTGCCACGCCCTGCACGCCTTGCAATAACGTTTCGCGGACAGACGATCCCTTATTTTGCAAAAAAGGCGCATTTGGGGCCACTGAGCGGACAGACGTTCCGCTATTCCCCCAAAATCCCTAGAAAACAAGGGTATTCGACGCATATAACGGAACTGCTGTCCGCCAAAACGCTAAAAACCGTTGTTTCAGCCAAATAGCGGATTCTCTGTCCGCTTAATTGCCTGTGCAGCGCTAGCTTCGTGTCGTTTTTAAAGTTCCAACGCCTCAATTGCCGCCAAGCTGTTGACCGACTTTACAGCGACGCTTCGGTCAATTTTCTTGATCAGTCCGGCAAGCACCGTTCCTGAACCGATTTCAACGAATGTGTCGACACCTTGGGCAATCATGTAGGCAACGCTGTCCTCCCAGAGTACGGGAGAAACAACCTGCTGAGTCAACAGCTTGCGGATTGCAGCTGCTTCGCTCACCGGAGCGGCGGTCACATTGGCGACAACCGGTACCGATGCATCGCCCAGTTCCACCGCGTCCAGCACTTCCGCCAACCGATCGGCTGCCGGCTGCATCAGCGAGGAGTGGAACGGTCCGCTCACTTCAAGCGGAATAACCCGCTTCGCCCCCGCTTCCTTGCCCCGCTCGACTACAGCGGCAACGCCGGCTGCAGTTCCGGACACAACAATCTGTCCCGGGCAGTTGACGTTTGCAAGCTCCACGCGGCTGCCAGCTGCGCTGACATCTTCGCACAGCCGGGACAGCGTATCGCGCTCAGCGCCCAGTACGGCCGCCATCGCACCCTGCCCGCTCGGCACGGCTTGCTCCATAAACTCTCCACGCGAGCGAACTGTACGCACTGCATCCTCAAAGCTTAGCACCTCTGCCGCTACTAGCGCACTGTATTCGCCCAGACTGTGGCCAGCCACATAATCCGGCTTCAGCCCTTTGCTTTTCAGCGCCTCCAACAGTGCGATGCTGACCGCAAGCAGCGCAGGCTGCGTATTGGCCGTCTGCTTCAGTTTATCGTCAGGCCCTTCAAAAATAATCTCGCTCAGCTTAAAGCCGAGCGCCTCATCCGCCCGATCAATAATCGCCTTCGATGCTGCCAAGCCGTCATAGGCATCTTTTCCCATACCAACCGCTTGCGCGCCTTGTCCGGGAAATACAAACGCGATTTTACCCATCGTTTATCCCTCCCGTAATTACCATATTAAGACAGAAGATCCCCAAGTGAGTCCGCCCCCAAAACCGACGAACACGATCTTGTCGCCTTCCTTGATGCGGTTTTGCTCGACAGCCTCAGCCAGTGCAATCGGGATAGATGCTGCCGAGACGTTACCATACTTGTTCAAATTGATCATGCACTTGTCCTCTGGCAGATTCAGTCGGTTAAGCGCCGATTGAATAATGCGGATATTCGCCTGGTGGGGAATAAGCAGATCGATATCGCTCTTCTCCAGGTCCGCTTTCTTGAGTGCTTCCTCAGCCGCGCTGCCCATGATCCGAACCGCGAACTTGAACACTTCGCTGCCCGCCATATAGATATAATGACTGCGATCTCCCAGACTGGCCTCCGAGGACGGTATGCGCGAACCGCCGCCGCTCACTTTGAGCAGCTCACCGCCTGCACCGTCAGCCCCCAGCTCAAAGGAACGGAATCCGCGGCCCTCAGGAACGCGGCCCAACACGACCGCCCCTGCCCCGTCGCCAAACAAAATACAAGTGTTGCGGTCGGTGTAATCCGTAATTCGCGACAAGCATTCCGCGCCTACAACAAGCACATGCTTGTACATGCCGGAAGCAATCAGGCTGCTTGCATTTGCCAATCCATATATAAAGCCCGAGCATGCCGCTGACAAATCAAAAGCCGCCGCCTTGCGCGCGCCAAGCCGGTCTTGAAGCAAACAGGCGGTTGATGGAAAGAACATATCCGGCGTAATCGTAGCAACAATAATAAGATCCAAATCTTCCGCCTCAATGCCTGCCGACTGCAGCGCTTGCTTGGACGCCTCATAGGCGAGATCCGAAGTCGCTTGCTCCGGCGCAGCAATCCGGCGCTCGCGGATGCCTGTTCTGGTGACGATCCATTCGTCGTTTGTTTCCACCATCTGCTCCAATTCCAGATTGGTCAGAATACGCTCGGGAACATATTTCCCCGTACCGATAATTCCAACTGGATGCAAATTCATAAGGTCACTCTCATTTCCCGCTTATTTCGGATGCAATGGATTCGATAAGACTGCTTTGCAGCGCGATTCGGGTTTGCCTGACCCCGTTTTTAACCGCCAGCGCATCGGAGGAGCCATGGCTCTTCATCACCAGTCCGCTCACGCCAAGCAGCGGGGCGCCCCCGTGCTCCTTATAATCCATCGTCTTCTTGAGTCCACGCAGCCCCGGCATCATAATTGCCGCCGCCAGCTTGGTGCGCCAATTTCGCTTAAACTCTTCCTTCAGCACGCCAAAAATAGTATTTGCCGTGCCTTCCATCGCTTTCAACATAATATTGCCGGCAAAGCCGTCGCAGACAAGCACGTCACAGTCCCGTCTGAATACGGCGCTAGCTTCGATGTTGCCAATAAAGTTTACACTTGAAGCCTCGAGCAGCTCATAAGCCGCTTTTGTCAACTCGTTGCCCTTCTTCGCTTCCGTGCCGACATTCAGCAAGCCAACCCGGGGATTCTTCATGCCATGAACCTTCTGGCGATACAAACTGCCCATTAATGCATATTGGAGCAAATGCTCCGGTTTTGCATCCATGTTGGCTCCCAGATCAAGCGCAAGCACGCCAACATTGTCCATCGTCGGTACCATCGGGGCAAGCGCCGGACGCTCAATGCCGGCCAGCCGTCCTACGACCAGCAGTCCGGTTGCCATCAGCGCGCCCGTATTGCCGGCTGAGATCATCGCTGCTACTTCGCCGTCACGTACCATGCGACCGGCTACAGCCATCGATGAGTCTTTTTTTCGACGAATCGCTCTGACTGGCTCCTCGTCCGGCTCCACAACTTCAGAGGCATGGCACACTTCCACATTGCCTGGCAAACTTGAGCCAAGCAGCGGCTCGATACGCGCGCGGTCCCCGATCAGCACAATATGAACATCCGGCCACTCAGCCGCCGCTTGCAGCGCTCCTTGCACAATAGCATCCGGAGCATTGTCCCCGCCCATCGCATCAATCGCGATCCGCATGCTCACTTCCTCCTTCAACAATTGACTCTCCTGCGGATCGGTAAATTACAAAGTTTCCTTGAAACACCATTTCCTCAGCCACATAAGTAAAGACTTCCACTTTCGCCTTGCTATGTCCGCCGGAAATCGACCTCACATACGCCTTGGCAATACACTTCTCGCCAAGTTTAACGGAACGGACGAACCGGATATCCGCCGAAGCCGTGAGGGCGATCTCATCATTGATGACCGCTACCGCAAGCGAGTTGGCCTGCGCGAACACATGATGTCCCCGGGCAATTCCCGTCCTCGAGAACACATGTTCCTCTCGAATGTCAAAGATCGAAATGCCGCTCTTGTCGAGCTGCAAATCGATAATGTCGCCGATCACTTCATGCAATGGCAGTGATTTTACCGAATCATAGGAAAGCTCGGCCATCAATTTGACGCGTTCGCGCAATTCCGGGATGCCAAGTTCCATCCGGTCCAGCCGAATCGTCTGAATGCTTACTTTAAGCAGCCGGTTTAACTCACGGTCTGTCGTAAACGGATTCTCTTCAATCAATTTGGCCAGTTGCTGCTGCCTTTGCCGCTTGGGCAGACGTTCGATGGTCCGCACCACCTTTATACGAGTAATATTGATGTTAGATATTATCACCAGGTACTAATACAAGTATAAAGAAAAATAGCCCAGGAATCAACGGGTGCCTGATTGAATCGCTTCATATTTGAATGTCAGGGCAAAAAAATAGCACCTCACCATGGATGAAGTACTACTTGAAAACTTGCCTATTGCTTGATGATCTCTCTTGATTTATAGGTTCCACACACTTTGCAAACGCGATGAGACAATTTCAACTCTCCGCACTGCTCGCATTTCACCATGCCCGGCACTGACAATTTAAAGTGCGTACGCCGTTTGTCACGACGGGTTTTGGACGTTCTTCTTTGTGGTACTGCCATGTTTCCCACCTCCTTCACAAAAAAACACAGGGCAGCGGTCAGGACTTGAACAAATCCTTAAGCGCCGCAAATCGCGGATCGATCACTTCACGCGAACAATCGCACTGGCTTTCATTTAAATTCACGCCGCACTTCGGACACAGGCCGCGACATTGCTCGCTGCACAGTGGCACAAAGGGCACATACAAGAGCAGTGACTCCTCTACGTACGGCTGTAAATTGATCTTGTCTTCCTTTGACATTATGATATCATCCGCCTCGTCCTCATCGCCGTCGCTCACGCCTTGTTTAAACCGTTCAAAGAACGGAATATCAAGATGAGCATGCGCAGGTTCGAGACAACGGGAACAAGCCAGTTCCAAATCAACATGCAGTTTTCCTTCCACCCGTACAACATCAGCTTCGGCTTGCGCCTCCAGCTCCACGACAAGCGGGCTTGCTTTCTGCACATCTTTGTTTCCCTCTAGAAGCTTGTCAACCTCCACCGTTGCATGCAACGGCAGCTTGGTTCCTTTTGATATCAACTCTTGCATTCGCAACAACATACAAATCACTCCAAACAAACAAAGTTTATTATATCGATTCCGGCAGCATCTTGTCAACAATTTAAGCAGGTTATCCGACGATTCTTTTGAATTCATAGGCGCTGCGCGCTGGCGCATGGTATAGTTAGTAATAATTCTATCGTTTTCGGAGGCCCATTTATGCGTACCGTAGGTCTTATCGTTGAGTATAACCCGTTTCACAACGGACATGCTTATCATTTGCAGCAATCTGTCAAAATAACAGAGGCAGACGCCGTTGTCGCCGTGATGAGCGGCTCTTTCCTGCAGCGGGGAGAACCGGCTCTGCTCGACAAGTGGACCCGTGCCGAAATGGCGCTGCACGGCGGATGCGACCTTGTCATCGAGCTGCCTACCGCCTATGCCACACAACCTGCCGAATGGTTCGCTTTCGGCGCTGTTTCGCTGCTTAAGGCGACCGGTGTGGTGGACAGCATGTGCTTCGGCAGTGAGAGCGGCAGCATTGCCAGCCTGTCTGCCCTCGCAGCTGTGCTTGCCGAGGAGCCTGAGCGATTTCAGGAGCTGCTGCGCGCCAGCCTGCGCAGCGGCAGCAGCTACCCTGCCGCATACAGCAGCGCGGTGCAGCTCTATATGACCGAGCTTGGAGAGCATGAAGCGGCGAGCTATCCGCTTGCCCAGCCGAACAATACGCTTGCCCTGCACTATCTGATTGCGCTCCGGAGATTGAACAGCCGCATCCGTCCCTATACCATTGTGCGGCAGAAGGCCGGCTACAGTCAGCAGGACGTTGCCGATGAGCATATTGCCAGCGCGACCGCGCTGCGGCGCATGCTCAGCCTTGGCCAAACCCTGGAGGAACTGGCCCCCTTCGTGCCGGCCACCACCCTGCATTTATTGCAACGCGAAGGGCTGGGACAGCGGCCGCCGACCACTTGGGAGACGTTCATGCCCAAGCTGCTCCACCAGCTGCTCTCTCATTCCCCGACGCAGCTCGCCGAGTTTCATGAAATAAGCGAAGGACTGGAGCACAGGCTGGCACAGGCGGTTCCGCGACTGGAATCGTTGCGTTTCGAAGCGCTCATGCAAGCTTTGAAAACACGACGGTATACACGCACCAAGCTGCAGCGCGCTCTGCTTGCCCTGCTGCTGAACCACCGCAAGGACGAGCTGCATCCCGATCGGCTGCAGAGCGGCATTGACTACATTCGCGTCCTTGGTTTTACCGACAAGGGACGCCAGCTGCTCAAAAAAATGAAAACAACAGCGCGTCTGCCTGTACTGCACAGTGCGGCTCAGCCGCCGCGCGGGCTGCGCTATCTTGAGCTGGATGTCAGGGCATCGGCCGTCTATGCGCTGGCCGCAGCGCCAGACACGCCTGCCGCAGGGCTGCTGCGGGACTACTATGAACGGCCGATTATCATTTAAGCAGCTGCCTCGCCGTCGGCAGCAGTCAGCACTTCAAGCGCTTCAGCAAGCGTGCCAATCGGTTCAACGCGCATCGCCGAACCGATGGCCGCTGCCTTTCTGCGCGCTTCCTCATAGTTTTCTCGCGGCGCGAGAAACAATTGTGCCCCTGTCCGGTCGGCCGCCCTCACTTTAAGTGCAATGCCGCCAATCGGACCAACCTTGCCGTCCGGGGTGATCGTGCCGGTGCCAGCAATCCGGATGCCATGGGTCAGGTCGCCCGGGGTCAGATAATCGATGGTCTGCAGGGCAAATATCAGTCCTGCGGACGGACCGCCAATTTCTCCGGCTGTAATCGTCACCGAATTCTCGCTATCGCGCGGGACGACCTTGCTAATTTCTGCGAGCACCACCCCGCCCATCGCCTGCGGCAGATCGCCGCCATCGGGATCAGCAGGCTGCTGCTTCAACGACGTATCCACCCGCGTAATTTGCCCTCCGCGCTGAATCGTCCATTTGAGACGTTCCCCCGTCTTGCTCTTGTTTAAAATATCAACGAGTTCGATAGCATCCTTGAAACGCGTGCCGTTGACACTGATCAACGCGTCACCCGCACGGAAAGGGCTATCCCTCTTATCATTCACATCGATAACTACCAGTTGCTGCGGTTCGACCGAATAGGGAATATGGACAATGCGGTAAGCCGCCTCAATCGCATTGCTCTGCGAGTTTTGCATTACATAGACGAGTCTTTCCACATACTCTCCCTCACTCCGGCCCCCCAGCACATCTTTTTTATTGAGCAGCATGACATCGCTGTCCCACAGCGAACGAAACGTCATAAAAAAGTTGGCATAGGTCATTTTGACCGTCGTCAGCATGAACTGTCCACTGCCCGGATCATCGCTTTCGGCGACCTGCACCATCTCGGTCACCGGTTCAACAAGCCCTGGTTCATACACAACATAAGGGGAGGGGATATATAACAAAAAAGTCATGAACAGCGCCGTAAACAGCGCCACTTTCCATACCCCTCCCGAGCGGTTTGGCGCACGCATTTTTGGCCCTCCTTCTTCATCCACTGGTCTAAGGCTTGTTCCATCCGCGTACATTGTATTGTCTGTCCTAATTCCTCAACGAAGGAGGAACACATAAATGGTACGAACAGCTTTTTTGGGGCTGGTGTCGCTGTGGCTTGTCGCTTCCATTATCATTAGTCCTGATGAAGCTTTTCAAGCTGCTTTGCAGGGCCTGACCATATGGTGGGACATCGTGTTCCCCGGCCTGCTCCCCTTCCTTGTACTTGCCGAATTAATGGTTGCATTCGGTGTGGTGCATGCGCTCGGCGCACTGCTTGAACCGCTTGTCAGACGGCTGCTCGGACTGCCCGGTTCCGCTGCCTGGGCGCTTGCCCTCGGATGGACCGCGGGCTATACGACCGGTGCCGAAGCTGCCGCCAGACTGCGCACCAAGCGGGAAATCTCGCGCAGCGACGGGCAGTGGCTGCTGGCTGTCGCGCATATGCCAAGCCCAATGCTGATGTTCATTGTCATTGGAGCGGGTTTTCTTCACCAGCCGCTCTACGGCCTGTTCATTGCCGGCGCGGTCTGGATTTCAGCCCTGCTCTTCGGCCTGGTGCTGCGGCTGTTCCCTGGACACCGCAAGGAAACAGAGAGCGGGGCTTGCCCTCCCTCCGCCGGTTCGAATGCCACTGCTTATTCCTCCCCTATGGAGGCGCTCGCGGCCGGACGTGCAGAGGACGGACGCAGCTTCGGCCAGGTGCTTGGCGAAGCGGTTACGCTTAGCGTTCAAAAGCTGATGACGATCGGCGGATTTATGATCGTCTGGGCATTGTTTGCCCGGCTGCTGCAGCTCACGCTGCCGGAAAAATGGGCACTGTTCGCTTTCCCTGGTCTTTATGAAGCCCATTTGGGCGTCTATTCGGCAAGCGAGCAGGCTGCCTTCTGGGGCATGCCGGCAGCGCTGGCATTGATCTGCGCTGTGCTAAGCTTCAGCGGCTTCAGCAGCTTAATATTGGCACGCAGCGCCTTTGCGGGCAGCGACTTGCGTTTCGCACCCTTTCTGGCAGCCAGAATCGGCCATGCTTTGCTGGCTTTCGCTACGGCCTTGCTGCTCTGGACACCCTTCCACAAAGCGCTGGCCTACTGGCCCTTTGCCGGAACCTCAACCGTTGCCGCCGTCTGGCATGGCGCTCTTGCCCCGCCAGCGCTTGGCTTCAGCAGGCTGCCTTCACTTTGGACCTACGTCCCGCTTGCACTCGGAGCATTGGCTGCGACGCTGTTCATCGGCATGCTTGCCAACTGGGTGCTCAGACTGAGCACAGACCGTCAACGCCTTTAAAAGCGCGGAGGCGGTCCTTTCTACACCGAATTGAACTTTTCACTCATCGCCCGGCCTACCGCTGGCGGCACCAAGTCCTGCACGTTGCCGTTAAACTGCGCAATCTCTTTGACAATGCTGGAGCTCAAATACGAATATTTCGGATTGGTCATCATAAAAACCGTTTCGATGCCGTCATCCAGATGCTGGTTGGTTGAAGCAAGCTGCAATTCATACTCAAAGTCCGTTACCGAACGGATGCCGCGCACGATGACCTGCGCGTTTTTGGAACGCATGTAGCGAACCAGCAAGTCGCGGAAACTGTCGATTTCCACATTGGGAAGGTCGCTGGTCACCTCAGATAGCAGCGCCTTGCGCTCTTCTACTGAAAAGAGCGGTTTCTTGCTCATGTTGTTAAGTACCGCAACAACGAGCCGGTCATACTGCTTCGCTGCGCGATGAATAATATCCAGATGGCCCAATGTGACCGGATCAAAGCTCCCCGGATAGACTGCGATACGCTGGATGGGTTCATGGGCTTGCATGCAATGTTCCTCCTGTTAGTGAATAATCTGGGCGATAGGCATAGACTGTAACTGCCGTCTCCCCATACTGGGAATGCCTCAATTCTATAAAGTCGCCAATCGTTTGCGGATATCGATGCGTACTGTCATGCTCCACTACAATCCGTGCCTCCTGCTCCAGCAGCCCGCGTTCCGCAAGCTCAGCCATCAGCTCATCGGCGTTTGTCATCTTGTAAGGAGGGTCGAGAAATATGAGTCGAAAGACTAGCTCCCGCTTCTGCAGCAGCTTCAACGCCCGTTCCGCCTCATTTCGATAGACCTCGGCTTTCCCGTTCATCCCGGCTGCTTCCACATTGCGCCGCACAATCTCCACGCTTTGTCTGTCGCGGTCTATAAACAGCGCATGCGCCATGCCGCGGCTGAGCGCTTCGATGCCGAGCCCCCCGGTGCCGGCGAACAAATCGAGTGCCGTGCCGCCGTCAAAAAACGGACCAATCATACTGAATATCGCTTCTTTAACCTTATCGGTGGTCGGCCGGGTATTGATTCCCGGCACCGCCTTTAATGGGCGGCCTTTCGCTATGCCCGCTATTACTCTCACCTGATGCTGCTCCTTCCAAGCGTAAACGGCTTTCCCGTCCTTTGGACGGGTGATGTATTCGTTTCGCGAAGAAATAGAAGCCAGGCAGGGCGATTTGCACCCATACTGTCTTGTATTTCAAGCGTAAACCGCTTCTCCGTCTTAATATTCCAAAAAAACTCTTCTGCTATCGTATCACAATTTGCCTCCGTTGAGAAAAGGAAAACGCTAAAAGACCGTTAGTCTGCAAAAGCGAGGTATAATTATAGCTTTTTGGGATATCCTTTAATGTATCGGTATCGAGAGATACCGTAGACAACCACGAAGAAGACTTACGTTCCCCATAAGCTCTTCGTCCGGTTTCTCCTCTCCCATTGAAATAGGGGCTGTCCCGCTTGTCAGTAAAATGACAAAGGGGCAGCCCCTTATTTCAGTCGGATGGACATGCTGACCTTGCAAGCGGACATACCTTGCCAGTTTGATCGGCTGAACAATTGTCTGACAACGGAATCGGGGCTAGCCGGGAGCGGGTTTAAAAACCACTGGCGGACAGCCCCGATTTTTGACGTATGACCAGCGCTCCAGTCCCCCTTCTTCCCCGACATTTTTCCTATTGCCATATCAGGTTGCAATGGTTTAATATATGTTGATTATTGATATAGCCCGTTCGATTCGGCACAGCGGTACATTTTCCGGACGGATGAACCGCAATAGCGTTATCAACTACATATGGGCTGCCGTTTATCTACTTTTTTTTATTATTCCAAGTTTATTTCAGGAAGGCGGATGTCCACTAATGTACGACATCATTTGCGCAATTGTACTCGGTATTGTCGAAGGGCTGACAGAATTTCTTCCTGTTTCGTCCACAGGCCACTTGATTCTGGTCGGTGATCTATTGGGTTTTGAAGGCGAAACAGCCACAACGTTCAAAATCGTCATTCAATTGGGAGCGGTAATGGCCGTTCTCGTGCTTTATTGGGGAAGGTACATGACAATTCTGAAAGATTTACTGGCCTTCGACTTTTCGGCCAAAAACAAATTGAATGCGATTCACATGATCATTGCCATGATTCCCGCTTTAATCGTTTATCTCATCTTTAAAGATTACATCAAACAGTATTTGTTCGGACCAGCACCCGTCCTGATCGGCTTGATTATCGGTGGCATCCTGATGATTATTGCCGCCCAGGCCAAACGCAAAGTTACCGCCGAAAATACGGACGACATTACTTACAAGCAAGCATTCGGCATCGGATTGTTTCAATGTTTTGCGCTATGGCCAGGATTTTCAAGATCAGGATCGACCATATCCGGCGGACTGCTTCTTGGCACGAGCCAGAAAGCGGCTGCTGACTTCACTTTTATTATCTCTGTTCCGGTTATGCTCGGGGCAACTGTATTGGACATGTATGACAGCCGGGATCTATTGAACGGAGATTCACTTGTACTGTTTCTGATCGGTTTCATCGCCGCCTTTGTCATAGCAATGATCGCAGTAGTCACCTTCCTGAACCTGATCAAGCGGCTTAGATTGGAATGGTTTGCAATTTACCGTTTCGTGCTCGCCGCCGTCTTTTTCATATTTATGATGTAATTGATGTGGATGCCAAGCGGCCTGTCTCTGTATTCAGGATGGGCCGCTTTCCTGACGTTTGCTCCCTTTGAAATCAATACGCAAATATAGGCTCAGCTTTCTGTCAAGCTCCGCCTTCACCAGGCTCCAAAGCATCGAGAAGTTATGATGGTACCCCCTGCACAAGTAGCGCGCATCCAAACTTAGTTTGGTCCGCTGCTGCACATATACCTTTATCCCGCGCTCACGCAAATGTTTGCGAAACAGCGCCACATCCGCGATAATTCGATCTTGTGCGCGCCGCAAAACCTGCTCATAGATCGCATCCATCCGCAAGCCCGCCGCTCCCAATATCCGAATGTCTCTTTCCAACACATCGAGAAGGACAGGGAGCAGCATATATTCCTTAACCAATTGAAGGTCCTCTTCTGTTTCCAGAGGCGCTTGCTTCATCTTCCATCCTCCTTGCACCAAGAGCGATGATTAGATGGCCATCACTAAAAGCCAACCCAGGTCTTCACCTTAGCTTGGCTTTTATTCTAAGCGAATATACGTTCCCGTTTCAATAGTAAAAAATTCCTCTGCTCAGGCAAGCCGCCTTACTCTATGTGATACAAGAGCCGGGTAGTACGGCTGAGAACAGCAATCACATGAGACTCCGGCAGTTCCTTAATTGCGGCGATGTGGCGCGCAACCTCCCGCACCACTTCCGGCCTCGTCTGCTGTCCGCTGAAAGGCCCTTCAAACGGCCACGGCCCATCGGTTTCCACCATCAGCAGCTCCAGCGGATACCGCTGCACTAATTGCTGTATCTCCTGCTCATAGGCGACATCCGGTGTCACCGACACATGATAGCCGCGCCGGATCATCCGTTCAATAGTCTCACAAGGCCCTTTAAACCAGTGAAAATGGGCACGTGCAATTCCGTAGCGCTCCAGCAGATCGCAGGCCTGCTCAGCATCCTCGTACACCGCATGCAGCACAATCGGCCGATCAAGTTCAGCGGCCAGTTGAACGAAACGCTCCAGCAGAGCCAAATAAGGGGCCTGATCGAATGCATGTCCCGCCGCTTCTGCCTCGCTGCGCATGTAATAGGGCAAGCCGACTTCGCCAATGGCGAATGACTCCCCGGCAACCGCCCGTTCGCGAATCCACGCGATCAGTTCGTCCGTCTGTGCAGCATCAGGCAGCGGCTGCTCGGGGTGAAAGCCATAAGCAGGCAAAATGCGCGAACCAAACCGCTGAGCCAGCGACCGGTTAAGCTTGCAGGAAGCCAACTGCATCGATACGGCAATGACCGCCTCCACGCCAGCTGCAAATGCTGCGGTCAGCAGCGGTTCGCGCTCCTCCTCCGGGTACAGGTCCAGATGAATATGAGCGTCGATAACCCCCTCGCCTGTCGATGCCCCCATGTCTAAAGTCTCCTCAGAGGGGCTGCCGCTGGCCAGCCCAGCAGACTGCGCTTGTGCAAATTCATTGTCTCGCCCGTCAATGTTCATAATGACCTGCTTTCCTCCTTGCCTGCCGCAGTTTTGGCACTTTCCTGCTGCAACAAATCGTAAATATCCCGCTTCATCTCATTGAAAGCCGGTTCAGCCCACAGCTTCTCCTCGCGCGGCCGGGCGAACGGCACCTTCACTTCGCGCAGCACGACTGCAGGCGAAGCTGAAAGCACAATAATCCGGTCCGACAGCATAAGCGCCTCCTCAATGCTGTGAGTAATGAACAGCACAGACCGGCGGTTTTCCTCCCAGAGCGCCAGCAGCCATTGCTGCATCTGCAGCCTGGTCAGCGCATCAAGCGCACCGAACGGCTCATCAAGACACATCAAGTCACGCGGCGTCAGCAGCGCCCGCAGAAACGAAACGCGCTGCTGCATCCCGCCTGACAGCACATGCGGATAACTGTCCGCATAGCGCGCCAGCCCGACGCGCGCCAGCCACTGCAGCGCCAGCGCGCGGGCTTCGCCGAGCGTAAGACCTGCTATCGTCAGCGCCAGCTCCACGTTGGCCGCTACCGTCCGCCATGGCATCAGCGATGCTTGCTGCGGCATATAGGCAATATGCCCCCGCTCTCCGGTCGTATTGCGTCCGCCCAGCCAAATCTCGCCCTTTGTTGGCCGCTGCAGCCCGCCAATCAATTGAAATAAAGTGCTTTTCCCGCTTCCCGAGGGGCCGATCAGCGAGACGAACTCCCCTTCGTTGACCGTTAAACTAATCCCGCCCAGCACATGCAATGGCTGCCGCTTGCTGCCAAACTGCTGATGGAGTTCCTTTATCTCCAGCAGCGCCCCCGATTGGCCGGGCTGCCCCCCGCTCGCAATATCCGTCTTATTGATGGGGACCCGCCTCCTTCCGTGGCCGCCAGCGGATAAACCAGCGCTCCAACAACGCGATGATGCCGAAGACGGCCAAACTAAGCACAACAATAATAAGTACACCGGCGAACACCCGCGCAGTCATAAAACTGCTCGAGGACAGCTTGATAAAATAGCCGACCCCTTTGCTTGCGCCCATCCACTCCGCCACAATAACTCCCGTAATGCTGTAAGTAGCGGCAATTTTTAAACCGGTAAACAAATAGGGCACTGCATGCGGAAGCTCCAGCCGCCGAAAGATTTGCCACTTGCTGGCCCCGATCATCTGCATGTAATTCATCAGCCGCGGATCGCTTTGGGCCAGCCCCCCCAGCATAGATACAGCCACCGGAAAAAAACAAACGAGTACAATCAACAGCAGCTTGGGCATCAGCCCAAGGCCGAACCAGATCATCAGCAGCGGATAGAGCACAATGGTCGGCACATTTTGCGACAATACAAGCAGCGGCATAGCGCCTGCCCGCGCCCCTGGGATCAAGTGCAGCAGAGCTGCCAGAACGATGCCGACGGCGACCCCCGCCGTAAAGCCAAGCGCCGCCAGACGAATCGTCGCCTGGACATGCTCCCAGAGCCGCGGCCAAATAGCCGCTGCCTGGCGGTAAATCTCATCCGGACCCGGCAGCAGCCACGCCTCGATGCCAAACACCCAGACAGCAAGCTGCCAGACAACCAGCAGCGCCACGATTACCGCTGCCGGCGGCCATATCGAACGAAGCTTACTGGCCATCAGGATACTTCTCCAGCAGCTTGGCCATCGAAGCTTCCCCCTGTCCGCGATAATAGATCTTGACCTGGGAGATGACCGATGGACAGCCCATCTCCGTCATCGCTTCGCTCATCTGTCTCACGACATCAAGCAGCGCGCCGAGTTCCCCTTCCATCGTCGTCTCCAGCGGCGCCACCCGATAGGGCACCCCTGCCGCTTTGATGATATCGATCGCCCGGTCCACATACGGGATGACACTTGCTCCATCCGGCGTATGAGGCAAAATTTGAATACTTACCAGTGCATTGGCCATGCGAGAACCTCCTTGTCTATTCGTTGCACGCTATTGCGGGAGAAACGCATTGGTGAATGCTTTATCGGCCTCAATTTCCCCAGACAACAGCTGATGATCCAACATCCATTTCATATAGTTTTCCCAAACTTCCAGCTTTTGCTCGCCCCAACGCGGCGCATCGTCCTGATAGCGCGTCTGCAGCCATTCCTGGCTGGCGCGCACCAGTTCGGCATTCAAGTCCGGCTCTGCGGCAATCAGCACCTCAGCAGCTTCCTGGGGATTGTCGATGGCAAATTGATAGCCTTCCGTCGCCGCAGCCAGAAAAGCGCTCACGAGTTCAGGATTTTCGGCAATCAGCTTTTCGCTCGTCGCCAGCACAGGCGTATAATAATCCAGACTGTCACTATATTGATTCACATACATCATATTGATCGGTTCGTTGCGCAGCTCGGCCTCAACACCTGTCCAGGCGTAGAAGATCCATGCAAAATCAATGTCGCGTTTGACCGAAGTGAAGAAATCTCCCGTCCCATTGACGAAGTCAACTTTGGACACCTCCGCCCCTTCCCCCTGCATCAGCGAGGCGATCACCGCTTCTTCTACCGGATTGCCCCAGCCGCCGTATCTTTTCCCTTCAAAATCTTTTGGGGAAGTAATACTTTTCTCTGCCGGAGATGCAAAGCCTGACGTATTATGCTGAATGATGGCGGCAATCGACACAATCGGCGCCTTCTCCACACGCGCTTGTGTAATCGACTCCTGGTAACTGACGCCAAATTCCGCGCCGCCGCTCGCAATCAGCGGATCAGCCCCGGTTTCAGGTGGAGAAACAATCTCTACCTTCAGTCCATGCTTCTCAAAAAAACCTTTGTCGCGCGCAACATACAATCCAGTATGATTCGTGTTCGGCGTCCAATCCAGCACAACCTTTACATCAGTAAGCGGCTTGTCTGCCGCATCAGTGGTCTGATTTGTTTCTGACGGCGCTTTTCCCCCGCAGCCAGCTGCAGTCAGCAGCAGCAATGCGAGCAGCGCCACTCCCCATGGGCGGTATTTCAGTACTCGTACATGTAAATTCATATTTTCCCCTCTCAGCGTGCTTTTCGATTTCGCACAACAAAAAAAACGTCCCCCGTATCCGGAAGACGCTGCGTTCTGCTCCACTTCGTCCACGCCCGCAATCCTCCCTTTGGTGAACAAAGAAAAGACAGGGCGAAGCCTACCCAAGTTTCCTACGCTGGCATTATCCAGATCAGGTGAAGGGTCGGTATCATCTAGCGGGATACCCTCTCAGCCGGCCATTTCCAGCTCCCCAAGGTTATTCTTTTGTTGTCGTTGCTCTCATTATAACAAATTCCGAGAAAAAAGCCATCCCCTGACCAGCCGGCCAAATTTATTGCGCTACAATTTTGGCTCTATATCAGTGGTTTACAAAGGTCGAAGTAAATGGCTTATTCCCCAAGTCCAAGCTCCTGTTCAGCCCACACAGCGGTTTCCAGCTTGTTTAAGCCGAAGCGAAACGCATGCGTCAGATCAAAGGAAGCAGGCAGCGTCAATTGCTGAAAGTAGGACATCACATCTGTGGACGAACCATACCAGTCACCAGGCTCAGCCGGCAGCACCCGCTGCTCCGGCCATGCAGCTGCAAGCGGCGGACTGTACAACGGCGGCGCCCCCGTCCGCAATTGACCATGGCGCAGCCGCCTGTCGTAACGCTCCTGTTGCCGCTCTGTCCGCACCGCAGTAAAAATATCGTCCGCATAATCGGCGCGTGAGCCTGTATGCGATGTCGAACAGGCAAATTTGTATACGCCATCCTTTATCTCTGGAATTGCGAACAGCATCATATAGAGCTGCTTGCCAAACGCGATCCGTTCATGAAGATCGTCGAAATGTTCCAAAATAATGCCGCTTAGCCGCCTTCTCCCGTCCTGGTCAGCATACGGAAACATGACTTGATTCAATTGCAGCAGCCCCTGGATGGCCGGAAGCATCGTTCCGAGCACCTGCTGCTGATAGAATGGATGGCGCACGACCCGCTTTTCAATATAATGCTGCTCATTAACAATTAGCGAAACACTCAACAATACGGCGTCCTGCCGTTCCCAGAAATCATGCCACACCGGTTCCATAAACCGGGAGACACCAAGCTCAGGCAGCAAATGCGTCAAATTTTTGCCAAGCCGCTTCCCTTGCTCATACAATAAAAGCTGTGGATACGCATCGCCGAAAATAAGAGCGTTGGCACGCTCCAGCATATAAAATATCGATTCGCATTGACTTGTCTTAAGCAGACGAGGCAGCAACTCTCCGCGTAGATCTGTCATATTCCACCCGCCATTGCGCGATACCATATGCGCCAGCAGCGCCCAATGCAGCTCGGGATGTCTGCGGTAGCATGCCAAATAGGCTGCCGTCCTCGTTACATTGGTACGATTGCAGCGCTGCGTTTCTGCCCGAATCTCAGCCAGCCACTCCTGTTCCTGCGCAGATAAAGCCGCTTTTCTGCTGGTACCTGCAACTTGCACGTCGCCAAGCGGCGCAGCCGCTTCCAGATGAAATGCGGCAACCGGACTCCCCTTTGCATCTAAATTCGGGGGATGCAACTTCCTCTCCCATGCGTCGGCCAGCTCCCGCACGGCACCATGATGGAATTCCAGCTGCTTGGCTGAACGCAGCTGCTTTCTTGAGTGGGCATGCCCCGCCCGCTTTAAGCGCCAATAGCGAAACACAGCTTCAGGCCACCGCAGCACTGAGTTAAGCTTGCGGGCAATCCAGCCGATGTTTCGGTAATCGTGCAAGCTGACAACCTCCCATTAGCAATTGTATTTTGCAGCGAATTTGCTTTTTCCAACTTCGATCCTCGATAATCTCATTGTCCCCAACAAGGCGCTTCAGCTATCCGTCACAGACCAATTCGTTCTCATTTGCCGGCCAATTGCCGTTCTATTTATTTTTATAGCGGCAAAAAAAAGGCTGACCCGAAGGTCAGCGAAACATGCCCCATAATTTGATGAGATGAAACGTATTATTGGGATCAATTTTTTGTGCCAGTACAAAAGCGACAAGCTGCTCCTGCTGGGTTTCTGTCAGCGGTTCCTGTAAAATTTGCGCAGAAGTCCGGACAAGACGACGCACCTTCACCCGATCCTGCAAATCATATTTACTAACGCCTTCCAACTGCTGCTTGATCCGCTCCTTGATTGCTTTGTTCTTCATCTTGAGCTTAACCCGTTCCACGAGTTCCGGCTTAATGCCGTAATTTTTGTAACTCATCCACAAATCCTCCTATCTGTCTGCCCATGCATCGTTTTACTATATGCACACATAGAAGCAATATTGCCTGACGAGTTATACTGCATTGTCACAAAAACCTTACGCACACTGCGGAATCCGCTTGGTTCGCACAATGAGCGTTCATTTCAATGAAAAAAAACAGCCGGGAATATGGCCGGCTGCCAGTCTGCATATTGTCGCCTGCAAAAAAACAAGCATGCGCTCTACAGCGGCCTAATCCAGCAAGCCGCCCTGAAAAATTTGATCCCGCCGCAGCCGCTCCCGCAGTACAGCAAACTCAGGCGCTTTCCAGAACGCCTCCTCCGCCACCAGTTCGGCCGCATCGTCACGAGCCATCTCAAGAACGGAATAATCACTTACCATGTCAGCCAGTCGAAAATCCGGCATCCCGCTCTGCTTAGTACCGAAAAAATCCCCCGGACCGCGCAGATCGAGATCGCGACGCGCCACCTCAAAGCCATCATCCGTTTCCGTCATAACCTTCATTCGTTCCTGGCCTGTCTCTGATTTCGGATCAGCCACAAGAACACAATAAGACTGGTGTGCGCCACGGCCAACCCGTCCGCGAAGCTGATGAAGCTGGGAGAGACCAAAGCGTTCCGCATCAATAATGACCATTAAAGTCGCATTCGGCACATCAACGCCCACTTCAATGACTGTCGTCGATACCAATGCGTGAAGCTCGTTGTCCGAGAAACTGCGCATAACAGCATCCTTTTCTGCTGAAGGCATGCGTCCGTGCAGCAGCCCGATACGCAAGCTGGGAAACGCCTGCTGCATTTGCATATGAACATCAATCGCATTTTGCACATCGATTTTCTCGGATTCTTCGATCAGCGGACAGATGATATAAGCTTGACGTCCTTCAGCCGCTTCGCGCCGGATGAACCCAAATACACGATCCATCATCTCATGTTTGACCCAGTAGCTTTTGATCGGCTTACGGCCCTGCGGCCGCTCCCGCAGCGTTGAAATGTCGATATCCCCAAAGGCTGTAATGGCCAACGTCCGCGGAATCGGAGTCGCTGTCATCGTCAGCACGTCAGGGTTCAATCCTTTTTGCCGCAAAACGCCGCGTTGATTGACGCCAAAGCGGTGCTGCTCATCCGTCACAACGAGTCCCAAGCTTCGGAACAGCACATCTTCCTGAATCAATGCATGCGTGCCGACAATAATATCAATCAGCCCCATCTGCAATCCTGCGAGCAGCTCCCTGCGCTTGCCTACTGCCATTCCCCCGGTCAACATGCCAATCTGCACGCCGGTATCAGCGAATAGCTTCTGCAAGGAGCGGCTATGCTGCTCTGCCAAAATTTCCGTGGGCACCATCAGCGCTCCCTGGTGGCCGGCCGTTACTGCCGCGTAGAGTGCGATAGCCGCAACAACTGTTTTACCTGCGCCTACATCGCCTTGCAGCAGCCGATTCATGCAGTATGGCTCACGCATATCGTGCAAAATCTCGTTCGTCACCTTCTTCTGCGACTCCGTCAGCTCAAACGGCAGCCCTTTCGCAAAAGTCAGCACCGCGGTATTATCGATCGTATGTCTAATCCCATCCAGTCTGCTGCGGGTGAGCGTGCGGAAGGCATGCAGCTTAAGCTGAAATAAAAACAGCTCCTCATAGACCATCCGCTTTCTGGCCGCCGTCCCTCCCGCCGAATCTTCCGGCCGATGAATGCGCGCCATCGCCTCGCGTCTGGGCATTAGATCATACTTTTTAATCAAGTCACGCGGGAGCACCTCTTCGATCATCATTCCAAATTGCGTGAACGCCTGGAGCAGTGTTTTTCTCATCCACGATTGGGTGATAGCCCCGCCAACCGAATACACCGGCTGCAATGTGCCTGACTTGGCCGGTCCTTTGTCAGGAAATTCCGAATCCGTTGCCGTAAGCTGCAAGCGGCGCTGATCCCATTTCCCGGTCAACACGATCTCACGGCCAGGCACAAGCTGATCTTGCAAATAGTGACGGTTAAACCATACCGCTGTCACCAGCAAATGCTGAACCGCCACTTTGCAGGTCAGCCGCGACTTGGCTTTCCCGTAGCGCTGCAGCACCGGAACGCTCATCACTTTGCCGAGAATGGTCGTTTTGTCGCCATCCTTGACGTCAGCGAGTTCCCGTATCCGGTAATCTTCATAACGAAAAGGGTAATATTCCAGAAAGTCCGCCACTGTATAGATGCCAAAGGCGTGAAGCTCTTGTTCTTTCGGAGCGCTCACGCCTTTGATTTGCCTGACTGAAAGCTGTTCCAAACTCATGTTGTCAACCTCTTGCCCTGACCATGAAGATCGCTGCCGCTCCCGGCCCTACATGCGTACCGATAACCGCACCTAGTGTTGTATGGCTTATTTCCTGTACGTTCAGATAAGCTTGCGCCAGCTCTTCGAGCTGTTTGGCGAGCGTGTCATGCTGTGCATAAGCAAGCGCCAGATGAACCGGATCATTGCCGAAATCAGCTTTCAGCAACTCCATCATACGCTGCATCGCTTTTCGTTGTCCGCGAATTTTATCAACCGGAGCCACAGTCCCCTCCGTATTGACGGTAAGTATCGGTTTAATATTAAGAATTGAGCCGAACAGTGCCGCTGCTTTGCCAATCCGGCCGCCTTTTTGCAAATATTCGAGTGTGTCCACCAGAAAATACAGCCGCAACTCTCCACGCAGACGCTCTGTCTCCGCAATAATCTCTTCTTTGGAACTGCCTTGCGCAGCCATCCGCGCCGCGGTTACAGCCATGAGACCAATCCCGAAGGACGCCATCTTCGTATCCACGATAGTGATGTCCCCTGCTTCCCCTTCCAGCATGGAGCGGGCAAGTACCGCAGACTGGTACGTGCCGCTTAATGCCGACGACAAGTGAAAAGACAAGATGATCGCCTCAGGCTCTTTCGCCAAAATTTCCTGGTATACTTCCATGAATTCAATTGGCGACGGCTGTGAAGTCGTCGGCAGCACTGGTGAAGCGGCCAGCTTCTCATAGAACTGCCCAGGTTCGATTGTGACCGCGTCCAGGAAAACCTCCTGGCCGAAATGAACTTTAAGCGGCACCATGGTTATGCCGTATTGATTAATGACTTCTTTTGGAATGTCGGCGGTGCTATCTGTCACCACTTTAATTACTTGACTCATATCCCCGTCCCCCAACCCGAATTATTCAACAGCAAAAAGATACGGATACAACGGCTGTCCGCCGCTATGCACTTCCAGTTCCACATCCGGATAAGCAGATGCAAGCCACTGCGATAAAGCTTCCGTGTCCTCTTCTGACGCTTCAAGGCCAGTCAGAATTGTAAGCAGCTCCCCGCCCTCACCGATCATTTTAGTCAGCAACTCCTGGCAAGTCTGCAGCATGCTGGAAGAAGCGGCTACAATCGTTTTCTCCTGAATGCCGATATAGTCCCCTTCACTGATGACCAGTTCGCCAAATACGGTATCCCGCACCGCATGCGTGACCTGACCGGATTGAACCTGATCGCAAGCATCCTGCATCAGCGCGGCATTGCGGTCCGGCGTCTCGTAATCCTTGAAGGCAAGCAGCGCAGCCAAACCTTGCGGGATCGTCCGAGTGGAGATAACGCTCACGCTGCGACCGCTCAGTTCAGCTGCTTGCTGCGCAGCCAAAATGATGTTGGCATTGTTGGGAAGCAAAAACACATGCTCTACATGCAATGATGCAATCGCCTGTACAAAATCCTCAGTGCTGGGATTCATCGTCTGCCCGCCTGACAATACAATGTCCGCATTGTTATCGGCAAAAATCGATGCGATCCCATCTCCCATTGCGACGCCTACGATTCCGTAAGGCGCCAGCTCGTATACAGGCTCGGCAGGCGCTTCTGTAACGGGTGCGCCGGTCAGCAGCTCTGGCAGCGCAGCCGCCAAATCCTTGTCCGCGCCAATAATCGCTTCAAGCTCAGGGTCTTGTACAGCCGCTTGACCTTCCGAAGCCTCACCGGACTGCAGCAAATCGCGATGCTGGTCACGCATGTTCAAAATGTGAATTTCGGTCAATTCGCCATACTGCAGCGCATAGTTCAATACATCGCCCGGTTTGCGGGAATGAACATGGACTTTGATGATGTCATCACCTTCAATGACAATGATCGAGTCCCCGTCCTTGGCGAGTGCGCGCTTGAATGCCGCAGCATCGAAACGGCTGACTCGGCCAGCTTGCGGACAGTTGATGAAAAATTCCATATCGTAAAGAAATTCAATCGTCTCTGTCGCAAGCCGGGATTGCGCACGCGACTGCGCGCCGAACGCCGGACTTGCATTGCCTGCAACGGGTACGCTACGGCTTGTCCCTGCTGAGGCATTGCGCGGCAGATCAACAGCCGTTTCATCCTCAAGCGCCGTTAAACCTTTCAGAAACCCTTCAAAAATATAAACAAGGCCCTGCCCCCCCGAATCCACAACCCCGACCTGCTTCAATACAGGCAGCAAATCCGGCGTTCTGGCCAGTGATTCCTGCGCCTTGGCATACACCTCACGCATTAATACAGCCAAATCAGACGTGCGGCGCGCAAAAAAGACAGCGTGCTTCGCGGAGTCTTTGGCAACCGTTAAAATCGTTCCTTCAACCGGTTTGACGACCGCTTTATAGGCGGTGTCCACGCCATGCTGAAGCGCTGCGGCAAATTGCACTGTGCCGACTTCCTCTGCAGAAGCAAACGATCTGGCGAATCCCCGGAACAATTGGGACAGGATAACGCCCGAATTGCCGCGCGCGCCCATCAGCAAACCTTTGGAGAGCACTTCAGCCGCTTTGCCGATGCTCTGCGAAGGCTTCGCATTCAGTTCACGCGAGCCGGCGCTCATCGTTAAACTCATATTCGTCCCGGTATCTCCATCCGGAACTGGAAATACGTTGAGTGCATTCACATGGTCTGCATGCTCCTGCAAAATCTCCGCTCCCAGGTATACCATATTTGCAAAATCCGATCCGTTAATTAAGCGCTTACTCATCGGAGATTCCCCCCTTACCGTAATACGCGTACGCCCTGCACAAAAATACCAATATGGTCCACCTTTAATCCGATCACTTCACCAAGCACATACTTGACTTTTGACTGAATATTGTGTGCGACTTCTGATATTTTAGTACCGTAGCTTACGATGATGTATAAGTTAATATGCAATTGATCATTTTCCCGACGTACCTCAACACCCCGAGACAAGTTCTCGCGTCCGAGCAGTTCAGCAATGCCGTCTTTTAACTGTTTGCGTGAAGCCATGCCTACCAGTCCATAACAATCCATCGCCGCTGAACCGGCGATTATGGAAATCACTTCATCCATAATGAATACTTTCCCGAGTTCTGTATGAAGCTCCAGAGGCATAATGCTCACTCCTTTTCCTATGTATTATGGACTAACCCCCATTGTACTATAAAAAAAAGCGATATAGAAGCCTAGAACAGCGATTTCCCGCATTTTTCATTCACATGCTCATTCCCGCTCGTTTTCATAGCCTTCTTCGCGTATTCTTGAAACTTCCATACTGGATTTTGAATTCGCTTTATGATATGATATTTTAGTGTTTGTTTCTCTGTGCTCGTGACAAGCGATTTTTCATGAATTATCATGGCTTCTTTCGCGGTACGAAATCGGATGCAGCAACGTTTTGAAGGAGGTGTATTTCATGTCTCGGAAATGTTTTATTACGGGGAAATCGCCTGGAACAGGCAACCACGTTTCCCATGCGAACAACAAAAACCGGCGCACATGGGGCGTTAACGTGCAGAAAGTCCGCATTCTCGTTGACGGCAAACCTAAACGCGTTTTCGTCAGCGCACGTGCGCTCAGATCCGGTAAAGTGACCCGCGTGTAACGGCCTGCGTTAATTGGCCGAAAGCATGGCCCCGACCCAGTCGCGGGCTTTTTTGCTGCATTGGGCACCAATGCACGCCATGCGTGCCGAAAAGCGTCTGGTATGTTCAGACGCTTTTTTTTGAAAGCTGCGATGGTGCGACAGCGTATGGCAGCAGGAACTTAGTTTTTTTGGAACGTATTCAGAACCGCCTTCACGAAACCGCCCAAAAATTTCGGCAACTTGATTGTGTAAAATTTCATGCCTCACCCCTCCTTGTAAGCCACGCTCATCCTATTCGCAATCATTGAATCTGCGCCCCACCTATACAAGCGTAAACGGCTTCGCCGTCCATTCGACGGGGGAGCGTCCGTTCCGCAGCGAAATACAAGACGGTTTACGGTATCAGGCTGATAAACCCTTGTATTTAAAAAAGGCTACATGAAATTATAATCTCATGTAACCATCCTATGCGTGTACCGTTTGTCCTATTCCAGAGCAAAAGCGAAAGGGCCTATGCCCATCAAGCAGCTTCCGGAAGGGGTATTTTCCCTTGAGCAATGAGAACAACCGTAATTACAATCGTGATCATAAAATAAAAAATGATTGAAGTGACAACAAACCAAATTCGCGGAGCAAGCCGTTCCTCTCTCTTGAAAAAGTGCACTCCGGCCAGCAAGGCGCCGAGCGAGAAGGCGAACCGTGTAAGGCTATCGATCTGCGAGAATACGGCGAGCAGCAGCCCGCACAAAAGCCCGTAACACAGTATCATAAATACCGTTCTCACCGGACTGTTCATCGAGTCTTCTCCTCATGAAGCGCTGTAATGGCCGCTGCGCGGTCTGCTTGACCGAACACCGCATTGCCGGCAACCAGCACCTCTGCGCCGGCTGCGCGTACAAGCGATGCGGTGTGCGCATTGATACCGCCGTCCACTTGTATGAGAATTTGCTTATCCAAACCTCTGTCGAGCAGCATTTCATGCAGCGTCTTAATTTTTTGAAGGCTTGACGGGATAAACTGCTGTCCGCCAAAACCGGGATTAACAGTCATAATCAGCACAAGCTCAATATCATCAAGGATATGTTCGATTGCCGCAAGCGGTGTAGCCGGATTCAGCGCCACGCCCGCGGGCAGGCCATGCTCACGAATCAGGTGAATGACCCGATGCAGATGAACGCATGCTTCGGCATGTACAGTAATCCGATTCGCCCCTGCCGCTACATAATCCGCAATCGAATGCTCCGGATGCTCAATCATCAAGTGGACATCGAAGGGCAGCGACGTATGTTTCCTGATCGCACCGATTACCGGCGGGCCAAACGTAAGATTGGGAACGAAATGACCATCCATAACGTCGACATGAATCCAGTCGGCCCCACTGCGCTCGACATCGGCAATTTCTTCGGCAAGTTTGGAAAAGTCGGCCGACAAAATAGAAGGCGCGATAATGGACATGAAAATTAATACCTCCGTTTCTTGTCTTTCATTTCAGCGAGAAAAAGAATATAGTGCTCGTAACGCGTAGGTGCAATCTCCCCGTTATGGAGCGCGTCCAGCACTGCACATTCGGGTTCATGCACATGAGTACAGCCCCGAAACTTGCAGTCTGACGCGCGCACACGGAACTCCTCAAAGCAAGTGGCCAGCTCTGAGATGCCAAGCTCCTGGAAGTCAAGCTGACTGAAACCCGGCGTATCCGCGACATAGCCATTATTGCCAATCGGAATCAATTCCACATGGCGGGTCGTATGCTTGCCGCGGCCAAGCCGCATGCTGATTTCATTCGTTTCAAGCGCAAGTCCGGGTACTATCGCATTCAAGAGCGAGGACTTGCCCACTCCGGATTGCCCTGCGAACAGGCTCAAATGGTCGGCAAGCCGCTCTTTCAGCCGGATCACCCCTTCGCCGAGCAGCGAACTGGTGTTGAAAACCTCATAACCAAGCGGTTCATAAATGCCAGCAATCGTCTCGGCAGCAGACAAGCTTGCCGAGCCTGCTTTGTCTGTCCCGGCTTCTGTGTCGAGATCCGACTTGCTGAGACAGAGCAATGGCTTCATCCCGGCATGCTCAATGTGAACAATGAACTTGTCCAGCAGTTGGAGCGACAAGTCGGGTTCCGACGCGGAAAATACAAGAACGGCCAGTTCTGCATTGGCTACTGGCGGGCGAATCAGTTCGGAAATGCGGGGCATCATCTCATTGATAATGCCCTCGCCGTTTTCCGTCAGGGCGAAGAGGACTCGGTCGCCGACGAGCGGCGATTGTCCCCGTTTTTTGAAAATGCCGCGCGCCCGGCACTGTACAGTATCATCATCGGCGGCGTTGTCGGCCTGCACATAATAATAACCGCTAAGCGCCTTGACAATGCGTCCCGAAACAGCTTCCGGGCTTCCTGTTGCGACAGCTGGCGTCTCGCCTGCTTCACCTGCTTTGATGTTAGCCATTGCCGCCTTCGTTGTTTCCGTCTCCGCCATCATTGCCTCCCTCTGCATTGCCTTCGCTTTGCTGTTCAAAGCCATTCCCGCTTTGATTGTTGCCGTTGCCGTTTCCTTTGCCCCTGCCATTACCATTGCCATTTCCGTTGCCATTATTATCGCCTGGCTGGTTTCCCTCTGTCTCCTCAAATACCGGCTCAAATTCTTCAACCGGCGGATTTTCCGGCTCAACCGGCGGCGGCACTGGCTCTTCTTCGCCAAGAACCGTCTCCTGGCTTGTTTTTGAACCTGATTTGGCATCATTGTAAGCTCTGTAAATCGTGTGCACCGGCGTGCCATCGCGATATACGGTGACCCGCGCTTCCGAGTCAGGCTTGATAATGGCTTTGACAGAGAACGTTTGGGAGCCGCCGCTAACCGTTTGTCTGGCCGCCTCAATGTTCTCTCCGGTTGCATCGGAATAGACGATTCTCACTTCGCTTGCTCCTCCCGACTGCGTCGGGAAAACTTCGATGTTGAATATATGTTCAACGGCGTCTGCCGGGAATCCCGAGCTGACCGTAATGGACACTTCCATCCCTTTGGATACAGGATCATTCGGCTTGTAAGGCGATTGATCCAACACTTCTCCCTGGGTCTTGTAGCTGCCTTCATCAATAATTCCGCCGCCCGGGCCAAGCTTAAGCTCATGATCCTGAATAATTCGTATTGCCTCATCTCGGCTTTTGCCAATCAGATTAGGCATTGCGAACGTTTCAAGCCCCTGGCTTACCGTAAATACAAACTCGGTTTTCGTCGGGTCAAATTCCTCATCTGGGGCAGGCCGCTGGCCTAGAATTCTACCAGGCTCCTGCTGGTCATGCACTTCTTCCTGCTTGATGCGATCCTGCTCAACGCCAAGATCGATCAGTTTCTGCCTTACATCAGTAAAACGCTGGCCGGTGTAATCTTCCATCCGCTCAAGCTTTGGCCCGAGACTGACATATAATTGAATTAATGCGCCTTGCTTCACTTTTGTATTCTGCTTGGTCTGCTGGAAGACATAACCTTTCTCGAATTCCTCGTTCACTTCCCTGTTAGGAGGCTCCTGTACTTTGAGGCCGTGTTCCTCCAACATAGTGCGCGCGTCCTGTTCGGTCAAGCCCACGACATACGGCACATCCACTTCCTCCATATCTATGTAGTCGAGAAAAAATAAAAATCCCCAAATCAACAAGGCGAGCGATGCAATCGTTACACCGATCGTCACAAGCGGCTTAACCCACTTCTTCCGTCCGGGCTTGCCTGCTGAAGACTCCTCTGGATGTTTCGCCGCATCATAACTCCCGAAGGTGCCGGTATCATCGCCAGCCAGTGCCCTTGTACGCTCGCCGCTGCCGCGGATCGCCGGCATCACCCGGGTCGCCTCCATATCATTGTCAACGACATACTTGGATTCATTAAGCCGATCGGGCTGCAGGCAGGTTTCCAGATCATGAACCATCTCGGTTGCAGACTCATAACGCTCAGAAGGATTTTTGCGCATTGATCGCATAATAATATTTTCGACGCTTTGCGGAATGTGCGGATTGACAACCCTCGGTTCCTCGAAGCTTTCCTGCAAATGTTTAAGCGCCACGCTAATCGGACTTTCCCCTAGAAAGGGAAGACGCCCTGTCAGCATCTGATACAGCACGATGCCAAGCGAATACAAATCCGACTTCTCTCCTGTGCTGACTCCTTTGGCATGTTCGGGAGAGAAATAATGCACAGAACCGATGACAGAACCCGTCTGGGTAATTGTCGATGAAGTCACCGCCCGCGCAATTCCGAAATCGGTCACTTTCACCCGGCCATGCTTGCCAATCAGTATGTTGTGCGGTTTAATATCCCGATGAATGATTTGATTATGGTGGGCATGTTCAAGTGCATCACAAATCTGTATCGCGATCCCTACCGCTTCGTCCGTTTGCAGCGGAGCCCGTTCAAGAATGATTTCATTAAGATTTTGCCCTTCAACATATTCCATCACAATATAATGCGTTTCATCCTCTTGCCCGACATCGTAGATGCTTACGACATTAGGGTGCGATAAAGAAGCAGCGGATTGTGCTTCACGGCGAAAACGACGAATGAATTCCTCATCGTGCACAAATTGCTGCCGCAGTACTTTGATGGCCACATAGCGGTTCAGCAAAATATCATGCGCTTTATAAACAAGCGCCATGCCGCCGCCGCCAATTCGTGTAATTATTTCATACCGACCGCTGAGCTCGTGTCCAATCATATTCATGTTCACCCCTCTTGCTCCATAACGGCATCGTTGTGAAGGAGAACGACCGTAATATTGTCGTCGCCTCCCGCATGCAAAGCAAGCTCCACCAGCCGGTCAGCCTTTTCGTCAAGATTCAGTTCTTCAATCTGAAGTGTCTCCAGCATTTGCTCTTCTGTCAGCATGTTGCTGAGCCCGTCGCTGCACAGCAGCAGCAAATCCTCGGCTTTCCAGGGAACAACCCGAACGTCGACCTCCACCTGTTGATCCGTGCCGAGTGCACGTGTCAACACATTTCTCCTTGGGTGGTTGGCCGCTTCCTCAGGCGAAATTTGACCGTTCTTCACCAACTCGTTGACAAGCGTATGGTCTTCCGTAAGACGGGTTAACGCACTGTCGCGCATTTTGTAGGCTCGGCTGTCGCCGATATGGCCGATGATGGCCTGCTCAGCAAACAGCATCGCCGCCACCACCGTTGTCCCCATATTGTGATATTGCTCATTCTGCGAGGCCATATCGTACACAACCTCGTTTGCCTGCAAAATCGCTTGACGCATCACTTGCTTTGCGCTATCGATATCCGTTTCGGCGGCTGTATGACACAGCGCTTCGCGAAATGCTTCCACCGCGAGCTGGCTTGCCACATCTCCGGCCTGATGCCCGCCCATGCCATCGGCAACGATAGCCAGCGTCACACCGCTATCAAGCAATTCCACCGATGCACGATCTTCATTAACCAGCCGAATACGGCCGATATCACTTCGATTTGCCGTTATCAAACTTCATCACCTCGTTTGTGACTCCATATGTTTCGCCCGCAGTTGTCCACAGGCCGCAGCAATATCATGTCCCTGTTCCCTGCGGATTGTCACGTTGATTTTCCGCTTCTCCAATATCCGCTGAAATTCAAAAATATCCTCGCGCGGTGTACGCACATATTTGCGCTCCGGCACATGGTTGACCGGTATCAGATTCACATGGCAGAGCAGATCCTGCAGTACATCCGCAAGTTCTTCCGCATGCTCCGGACGGTCATTGACCCCGCCGATCAATGCATACTCAAATGTAATCCGGCGGCCAGTCTTGGCAATATAATACCGGCAGGCATCCATCACTTCCTCAAACGGAAAGCGGCGGTTGACCGGCATCAGCTTGGAGCGCAGCGCGTCATTGGGCGCATGAATTGAGAGCGCCAAATTAATCTGTGTGTTTTCGTCGGCGAATTTATACATGCTTGGGACGATGCCGCTGGTCGAGACGGTAATATGCCGCTGACCGATTTGCAATCCCTTCTCGTGAATCATTGTGCGGAGAAAAGTCATCGTTGCCTCATAGTTTTCAAAAGGCTCGCCGGAACCCATGATGACGATGCTTGACACGCGCTCTTCGGTCGCATCCAGCATTTGCTGCGCGGTTACTACTTGCGCGACAATTTCTCCCGCGGTCAGATTGCGTTTCAAGCCTCCTAGCGTAGAAGCGCAGAAAGTACAGCCGATCCGGCAGCCTACCTGCGTCGTCACACAGACGCTGTTGCCATAATTGTGGCGCATAATGACCGTTTCAATCGCATGGTTGTCATGCAGACCGAATAGAAATTTTACCGTGCCATCCTTTGATTCAAACCTCGTAATCTCCTGCAGGGTAACAAAGGCAAACTGCTCGTCCAGTTTGGTACGCAGCGCCTTGGACAGGTTGCTCATTTCCTCAAAGCTTTTGACACGCTTGACGTAGAGCCAATCAAACAGCTGAGCAGCACGGAAAACAGGCTCTCCGTTCGTCGTCATCCATTCTTGCAGCTCTTCAAGCGAATAATCATATATAAAGGGTTTCATCTTTTCAACACCTGTTTCCGTTTGTTTGGCCTGTTTTTTGCTTATCTCTCAGACCATCGCTTTATTTTAACACAAAAGCCATTGTGCAGACCACCAAGGCCGGTTAAGGCCTGTCAAAGGAGCGCGTCAACTTGCTATTCTGCTTGACGGCGCAAGCGGGCGATGAAAAAACCATCGTTGCCTGCCAAATTGGGCAGCAACTGCACCATACCTGCAAAATCCGGCGGGATCGCCCCGGCCAGACGCAGATTGTCGAGCAGCGGAGCAGGCCAGTTCGGGTCGAGCGAATAATCGGGATGCTCCTTAAGGAACTGCTCGATTTGCAGCTCATTTTCCGACCGCGCAATCGTACAGGTGCTGTACACTAGCGTCCCACCGGGCTTGACCAATTGTGCCGCAGATGCGAGAAGCCGCTGCTGCACCTGCGCGACCGAATCGATGTCCTGCAGCGACTTCGTCCACTTGATTTCCGGTTTGCGGCGGATAACGCCGAGCCCGGAACATGGCGCATCGAGCAGAACAACGTCCATTGAATCCACTGTCAAGTGCTCCTTCAACTGCGCAGCATCGCCGCTCATCGTCTTGATGCAGGTCAGTCCAAGCCGCTCGGCCTGCGCGGCAATCAGTTTCTGTTTGTGCGGATGCAGATCGTTGGCCCACACGGTTCCTTCATTGTTCATTTTCTCCGCCAGATGCGCCGTCTTCCCGCCTGGCGCAGCGCAACAGTCAAGCACTCTCATGCCTGGCTGTGGATCAGCTGCTTCCGCCACCAGCATGGAGCTTTCATCCTGGACGGTCCAGAAACCGTCGCGGAAGCCGATCGTATCAGCCAAATTGCCGCCGCTTGTCACGATCACGCCAGCAGGGGCCAGCGCTGAGGCCACCGCTTCGCAGCCTTCCTCGCTTAGCCGAGCCACCGCTTCATCGCGGTTTAGACGACGCAGATTGATGCGCAGGCTGCTGCTTGGCGGCACATTGCCCGCGGCGCAGACCGCCTCTGTCTCCGCCTCGCCTAGCTCCTTCAGCCACAGCTTCACAAGCCACAGCGGATGGGAGTGCTGCAAGGCAATCCGCTGCGCCGGATCGCTTTCATCCGGCACAATAAGTTCATCCCTGCGCCGCAGCATGTTGCGCAGCACGCCGTTCACCATGCCGGCTATACCTGCATGCCCGCGCCGCTTGGCAATTTGCACTGCTTCATTGACTGCCGCATGAGGAGGAATCCGATCCAGGTACACGATCTGATAGACGCTCATCCGCAGCAATTCCACCACCCACGGCTCCAGACGCTGCAAGCCCTTGGATACAAACTGCGCAAGCCAGTAATCCAAGGTATTGCGCCGCTGAAGCGTGCCATAGACGAGCTCAGTAGCAAGGCCAGCATCCGCTCTGGACAAATCCGCGGTCTGCAGCGCCTTGTTCAACTGCAAATTGCTGAACGCCTTGTCGCGCGACACACTGTAAAGCGTATCAAGCGCAACTTCCCGGGAAGTTGCACGGTGTCTTTTGCCTGCAGCCTCTCCCGTTGTGGCAGCTGCAGGGGGAGTTCGCTTGGTCATGGCTGTTCACCGCCCAAGACGGTGTCCGACGGAATTCGCGCGCCTTTCAGCCAATCAGCCGCACTCATCGCCTTTTTACCTGCAGGCTGTATCCGGGTCAGGGCAAGCGCCCCCTCGCCGGTTTGAACAAGAATGGCATCATTTTCTGTACCGATTACGGTTCCAGGCGCAAGCGCCTCAGTTCTGTCTGATACGGCATGAGCACCCCATACTTTAAAGACCTCGCCATTCAAGTAGGTGAAGGCGCCGGACATGGGAGCGAGTCCGCGCACTTGATTATACAATGCACGTGCCGAAAGTTCCCAATTAATTAATTCGTCCGCCCGCGACAAATTCGGGGCGTAGGTTGCTTCCGCTTCATTCTGCTGTACAGCTGGCGGTCTTCCTTCCGCAAACAGCGGCAACGTCTCGGCAAGCAGAACGGCCCCAGCGCTGCTGAGTTTCTCAAACAATGTCCCGGACGTATCGGCATCCTCAATCGGCACCTCGATCCGGGTAATCATATCGCCCGTATCCAGTCCCTCCGCCATATACATGATGGTGACGCCAGTCTTGCTCTCCCCGTTGATGATGGCGCGCTGAATAGGCGCGCCGCCGCGATACTTCGGCAGCAGAGAACCATGCACATTAATGCAGCCAAGCGGCGGAAGCTCAAGCACCGCCTTTGGCAAAATCTGCCCGTAGGCGGCGGTGACGATCAAATCCGGTGCAATCGCGGCGACTTGTGCAATCGCCTCGGCACTGCGCAGCCGCTCTGGCTGCAGCACCGGAATACCATGGAGCAACGCAGCTTCCTTAACAGGCGGCGGCGTCAATTCCCGCTTGCGACCTTTGGGACGGTCAGGCTGCGTAACAACCGCAGCCACCTCATATCCTTTATCCAACAGCACGTTCAGGGAAGCAACGGCAAATTGCGGCGTCCCCATGAACAAAATACGCATTCGTTCACTCTCCGTTTTGTCTTGACTTTGGCGTAACATCATAAACGGCTTCCGCTAAATCGGTAAACAGCACACCATTCAGGTGATCCACTTCATGCTGAAAAGCGCGTGCCAAATAATCCGAAGCATCCACTTCAATCGGATTGCCATGGCGGTCCGCACCCTTCAGCTTCACATGCTGCGCCCGGCGCACATCGCCGTTAAGACCGGGAATACTCAGACATCCCTCAGGGCCAAGCTGTTCACCGTCTTGTTCCACAATTTCCGGATTGACCATTTCGATCAGCCCGTGCTCATCACCAATATCGACAACGATGACCCGTTTTAAAATGCCAACTTGCGGTGCCGCAAGACCTACGCCCTCTGCGTCATACATGGTGAGCGCCATATCGTCGAGCAGCTTATGAAGATTGGAATTGAATTTGGTAACTTCTTTGGCCCGCTCTCTCAGCACCGGATCGGGATCTTTCACAATAATACGAATGGCCATCGACCTTCCCTGCCTTTATCTCTAAAATAGTTTCACACGGTTCATGAATAATCGGTAAGCAATACCTACATAATGACCTGTGGATCGACATCAACGCTGAACAAAATCTGTTTGCCTGCCGCACCCTGCGTGAAGGGAGCGAGCGCCTCTCGCAGCAATTTGCCTGTGTCGATGTTCCCACGATATTTTATCATACATTGAAATCGGTAGCGATCTTTAAGTCTCGGAATTGGCGAGGCGACAGGGCCCAGCAATTCCAGCGCCTTCTCCTGCGGCCCGCTGAGCGAATGCAGCACACCGGCCTGGATAGCAAGCTCGCGCAGCAGTGATGCGAAATGTTCGCTTTGCTCTACCAGCAGCGGCAGCTGCTCATGGGACATCGTAATCGCAATCAGCCTGCAGTAGGGCGGATAGCGCATTGCTCTCCGATGCCTCAGCTCCTCATCGAGAAACGCCTCATAGTCGTGGCGCTGCGCTGTTTTAATCGAATAATGATCCGGCGTGTACGTTTGAACGACTACCTCGCCTGGGAGATGATGCCGCCCCGCTCGCCCGGCAACCTGCGTGAGCAATTGAAAGGTTTTCTCCGCAGCGCGAAAATCCGGCCGGTTGAGCGATGAATCAGCGGCAATAACGCCTACCAGCGTCACATGGGGAAAATCGAGCCCTTTGGCTACCATCTGCGTGCCGAGCAGCACATCAGCCTTCTGTTCGCCGAACAATTTCAGCCACTTCTCATGCGATCCTTTTTCCGTTGTTGTGTCCACGTCCATGCGGATGACCCGAATGCCCGGATACAGCTTCGCCAGCTCTTCTTCAACGCGCTGTGTTCCAGTTCCGAAAAAACGGATATGCTCGCTTTCGCATTCCGGGCAGCTCAAGGGAGCCTGTTCCGTGTAGCCGCAGTAATGACAGCGCAGCAGTCTTGTTTTCTGATGGTAGGTAAGCGCAATGTCGCAGTGGGGGCAATCCGCAGTGTAACCGCAGGAGCGGCACATGACAAAGGTTGAATAGCCGCGTCTGTTGAGCAGCAGAACAGCTTGCTCTCCGCGCTCCAGCCGTTCGCCGAGCGCCTGGTGCAGGCGACGGCTGAACATGGAACGGTTGCCTCGCTTCAACTCATCCCGCATATCGATAATTTCCACGGGCGGCAAAGCTCCGCCGAGTGCCCGCTCGCGCAGCGGCAGCAGCGCCCCTACCGAACCGCTTCCTGCAGCAGCATTGGTCGTGGAACGGCGCGCTGCGACATAACTCTCCAGTGACGGCGTGGCCGAGCCGAGCACCACAACAGCGCCATGCTGCCTCGCACGTTTGACAGCAACTTCGCGGGCATGATATTTCGGCGCGTCCTCCTGCTTATAGGAGGTCTCATGCTCCTCATCGATAATAATGAGGCCGATTCTCTCGAAGGGGGCGAACACCGCAGAACGTGCGCCAATTGCAACCTTGACGCGCCGCTCCTTGATTTTGCGCCATTCATCATAACGTTCGCCGCCGGAGAGACGACTGTGCAGCACAGCGACCGCGTCTCCGAACCGCCCCTTGAACCGCTCCACCATCTGCGGCGTCAGCGAAATTTCCGGGACGAGCACAATCGCCTGGCATCCCTGCTCGATGCATTGGGCGATCGCTTGCATATAAACTTCCGTCTTGCCGCTTCCTGTTACCCCTTGCAGCAGGAATACGCTTGACTCTTCCCTGTCTATAGCGGCGGTAATCGGGGCGAACACCGCCTGCTGCCCTTCGGTCAGGGCGAGGGGCACGGTCTGCTCGAATACTCTCCCTGCGTAAGGATCGCGACCTTGCTCGACTTCCTGCAATCCGAGCAGCCCCTTGTCTGCCAAAGAACGCACACTTGTGGAAGAAGCCCCCATCTCCCCGAGCAGTTGCTGCAGCGGGACAGGTCGTTCCTGCCCTATCATATAAGTCAATATTTCACGCTGTTTGGCCGCGCGCGCAGGCAGCGCTGCCGCCGCTTGCGCAGCCGCCTCCTTGTCGGCAGGCGGGAACACCGTCAGCACCATACGAACTGCCAAACGGTCCTTCACTGCCGCCTGCACGGTCAATATCCCGCTGTGCACACCATCTTTGATTCGATGCTGCAAATGCGGAAATCGCTGCTGCAGTGTGTTGAGTTTCACGCCAGTCTGTTTCCTCAAATAGTCGAGGATCTCTGCGGGCAGCACATCATTGCCGCTATCATCCGGATCCACGAGCGCAACCAACTGCTCGGCTTTGCCTTTCAGCGCGGAAGGAATCATGACCTGCAGCGCGGCTGTCCAGGTGCAGCAATATTTCTGACTGATCCAGCGAGCCAGTTCAACAAGATCAGCGGAAAGCGGCGGACTGGCGTCGAGCAGTTCGGTGACTGGTCTCAGTCGTGTCTTCGCCACCTCTGTAACGTCCGTAAGCCCGACAACGAAACCTTGCAAGGTACGCCCGCCGAACGGAACTCCGACCCGGCTGCCAATATCGATCCAGGCCTCCATCGCTTCGGGCACTTCATAATCAAAAGGCCGATCCGTCTGCCTGCTTGGCACATCGACGATAACGCGAGCGATCATTGCGCCTCCGTATTGCTGCTGTCCGCGTACTTGTGCACAATTAATTCCATCAGCCGTTCAGCCACTTCGCGCTTGGGAAGCAGCGGCCAGGACGCCGCGAGCCCATCTTGATCGTATACCTGCACAATATTCGTATCGACATGAAAACCGGCGTCAGGAAGCGAGACATCGTTGGCGACCAGCAGATCACAATTTTTGCGGCGCAGCTTTTCACGCGCATGGTCTTCCACATGCTCCGTTTCAGCCGCAAAGCCGACAAGCATCTGCCGCGTTTTGCGCTGGCCAAGCAGTTCCAGAATATCTGTCGTCTTCTCCAGTTCCAGCACCAAACGCTCCCCTGACTTCTTCAGTTTATGCGCCTGCTGAACGACAGGTCTATAATCTGCGACGGCGGCTGATTTAATTACGATATCCGCATCTTCAAACCGTACCAGCACAGCTTCCTTCATCTCCTCAGCGGATTCAACTCGCACAATTTCGATACCGCCTGGAGCGGGTACTGTCGTCCTTGCAGCAATTACCGTCACTTCTGCTCCTCGTATGGCGGCTGCTTCAGCCAATGCAAACCCCATCTTCCCTGAAGAATCATTGGTCAAATAACGGACAGGATCGATTCGCTCCAGGGTGCCTCCCGCCGTGATCAGCACCTTCTGGCCGTGCATGCTGTTCTGCTGGGCAAAATAGGATACAACAGCATTCACCACGTCCTCCGGCTCGGCAAGTCTCCCCTTGCCAACATAGCCGCAGGCAAGCTGGCCTGTGCCAGGCTCGACAAAGCGAACTCCGCGTGCGGCAAGGAGGGACATGTTATGAACAACAGCCGGATGCTCGTACATATGCACATTCATCGCCGGAGCGACCACAATCGGTGCAGTTGCAGCCAGAAGGGTTGTGCTCAACATATCGTCGCCCAGCCCATGAGCCATCTTCGCAATCGTATTAGCCGAAGCCGGTGCAACAACAAACAGATCCGCGCTGTCCGCTGTGTCAATATGCGACACAACCGCTGGATCTGCTTCATCAAACGTATCTGTGTACACCCGGTGACGCGACAAAGTTTGCAACGTCAGCGGTGTCACGAACTTGGCAGCGGAAGCCGTCATAATGACACGAACATTCGCTCCAGCCTGCACAAGCCTGCTGCAAATCGTCGCAGCTTTATACGCTGCGATCCCGCCTGTAATGCCAAGCACGATCGTTTTTCCTTTCAGCATAACGCCGTCTCCCTCTCTGACGTAGACTTTATATTTTTTAAAAAAATAACAACCACGAGGGTTGTCACTAGTTGTTCATTAAGTTTTGATTGTCGGGTCCGATTCCACAATGATATAGTCATTGTAGATTTCTTCCAGCGCCACGCCGACGAATTTGTGTGACTTGGGCTGCTTCAATTCTGATTTCTCTCCGTCACGCAGCATGCGCGCCCGACGTGAAGCGGCAACCACCAAGGAATACTTGCTGTCAACTTTCTTGACCATTTCATCAATAGATGGGTATAGCAAATTGTTTCACCTCGCTCAAACTTTCTCGGATGCGGTTTGCATTTGGGCAAATTCGCTTAAATAACGATCGCTTCGGCAATGTTCCGCCTCAACTATACATTGTATGCGGTAGCAGGCTGATTCAATCTCATCATTAACTACTGCATAGTCGTAATGCTGAAGCAGGTTGATTTCCTCGACCGCCACATTCATCCGGTGATCGATCAAATCATCGCTTTCCGTCCCGCGCCCTGTGATCCGCTTTTTCAGTACATCCAGGGAAGGGGGCAGAAGGAAAATAAATACGCCCTCAGGGAATTTCTCTTTAACCTTCAGGGCGCCTTGCACCTCAATTTCAAGAATAATGTCCTTGCCCTCTGCAATGGTACGCTCCACGAAATCGCGGGGCGTACCGTAGCAGTTGCCAACGTATTCAGCGTGTTCCAACAACGCGTCACGGGCAATCATATCCTTGAATTGATCCCTGCTTTTGAAAAAATAATTGACACCGTCCGTTTCCCCTGCACGGGGAAGCCGCGTTGTTGCCGAAACCGAGTAAACCAGATCCGGCATCCGGGTACGAAGAGCAGAACATACGGTTCCCTTTCCGACACCGGACGGCCCGGACAGTACGATTAACATTCCTTTTCTCATGATACTCCCCATCTACTCGTCGTGATCGTCATCCTTGGTAGACAAGCGATGCGCTACCGTCTCTGGCTGAACTGCCGAGAGAATAACGTGATCGCTGTCCGTAATGATGACGGCCCGCGTACGTCTGCCATACGTTGCATCGATAAGCATATGGCGGTCGCGGGCTTCTTGAATTATACGCTTGATTGGTGCCGATTCCGGGCTGACAATCGAAATAATACGGTTAGCTGATACAATATTCCCGAATCCGATATTAATAAGTTTAATAGCCATGAACAGGTTTCCCCTCCGGTCTTCCTCGTGCATTTGCCCGAAAGAACATAATAATGATCAACACTCGCTCAGGTAATACACGTTTGCTTAGCCGATTGCACTATTGTTGACGAAAAAAACCCAGAGCATACGTTTTACGGGTTTTCTTGCAATAGAATAGAATCAGGACTTATACCCGCGATCTCTATTCTATTAATTGCCGCAGACGGGAAGGTCAGCACACAATTTAGCATACAGGCAATCACCGAGCAGGAAGCTCGTTTATTACGATACACAGCATCAGCCGGCTCTGCCTGATTGCCAGTTGGCGCTGCCTGTCCCAGTCGAACAGAACTGTCTGCGGATACCGCTCTGTCTGTTCCTATTCTCTTATTCTAATTCATTTTTCTGGAGGGAACAAGAGAAAAAGCGCTATCTTCTAAAAAACAGGGCCAAAACAGGGTATAACTAACCCGTTTGACCCAGGTGCGCCTATTGCGAAATCGAACGTGCATGCTTCGTTTTGCTCCAAACATGCTCCGTCAGGCGCACAGTCATATCATAGAGCATAAACGGCGTGATCAAGTAGATGCCATTGAAGTGAGCCAGCGCACTGTCTAGCAATTCTTTGGCAATCTGTACCCCTTCTGCCCGGCCTGCTTCCCCCTCGAGCCCGGCCATACGGCTGCGGACGTCTTCCGAGAGCTGAATGCCTGGCACTTCATTATGCAAATATTCGGCATTGCGACCGCTCGCCAGCGGCATAATTCCGATAAATACCGGAACCGACAGATGTTTCGTCGCCTCGGCAATTCGCTCGATCAACCCGGAATCATAGACCGGCTGCGTCATAATATAATCTGCGCCTGAGGCGATTTTTTTCTCCAGCCGGATGACAGCTTTGTCCAAATGTTTGACATTCGGGTTAAAAGCGGCCCCCACCACAAATTTGGCCTGCTGCTTCAGCGGCTTGCCGGAAAAGGCAATCCCCTCGTTCAGTTGCTTGATCATACGGATCATCTCGAACGAAGTCAAGTCATACACCGAACTGGACCCCGGCAAATCGCCAAACCTTGCCGGATCGCCTGTTACTGCCAGCACATGGTCGATATCAAGCGCATCCAGTCCCATCATATGCGACTGTGTCCCTATCAGATTGCGATCCCGGCAAGCAATATGCACAAGCGGACGCAGACCGATGCGTTCCTGAACAAGCGATGCGAGCGCCAGGTTGCTCATTCTGGTAATCGCCAGCGAGTTGTCAGCCATTGTCACCGCGTCCACACCCGCTGCCTTCAAAGCCGCAGCCCCCGCCATAAATTTGCGAATATCCAAATCGCGCGGCGGATCAAGCTCCACAATGACAGTATGACGCTGCTTGACCTGGTCAACGATCGAGGGCAGCGCGCCTGTAGTTCCGGCAGCTCCTGCGCTGCTTCCCGGAACGGCATTCAACGTGGCAGGCGCAGCATCTTTGGCGCTATCGGTCACAATAACTTCAGGCTGCTCAACCGCCGGTGCAGCTGCCTGCGGACGGTAGCTGCGCAGCGAAGCGGCAATCGCGGCAATATGCGCTGGCGTTGTACCGCAGCAGCCGCCGACAAGACGCGCGCCGCGATCGGCAAACTGACGAGCGGTATCGCCGAAATATTCAGGCGTAGCAGTATACATATATTTTCCATCAACATAATCGGGTATTCCCGCATTAGGAAACACCGAGAACGGCAGCTGGACAACTCCGTCAATCGTATCGAACGCCCGCATGATCCCGTTCGGGCCGCTCCGACAGTTCAGCCCGACAACATCCGCCCCGGCTTCCTGCAAGCGATCAAACGCTTCCTTTAATGAAAATCCGTCCAGCGTTCGGCCTACATCCTCCACAGCAAGCTGGCAGATGAGCGGCGTGTCGGACTCATTGCGCACAGTGCGCAGCGCGATCAGCAGCTCCTCCAGATCGTAGAATGTCTCCAGCAGGATGCCGTCCACCCCTTCATCCAGCAAAATTTCGATTTGCTGCCGGAAGGTTTCCTCCAACTGCACGTTCTGGATGTTGAGCCTGCGTCCGGCACGAATTGAGCCTACCGCCCCGACAACATACGCATCTGAGCCTACCGCCGATCTGGCGATTCTTACCCCTGCACGGTTGATTAGCTCGACATCGTTTTCCAAGCCGTATTTGGAAAGCTTCTCCCGGTTGGCAGAAAACGTATTCGTTTCAATTACCCGAGCGCCCGCTTCATAATAGGAACGATGAACACTTTCTATCACTTCCGGCCGCAATGTATTAAACTCTTCATAAGAGATTCCAACTGGGAAGCCTTTTTGATACAAATATGTGCCCATTGCGCCGTCCCCGGCGAGCCATTCTGTCTGCAAAGCCTGTCTCAAGCCAGGTTTGACCATCGTTATTTCACCTCTTTGCCGTATTCAAATCAAGCTTGGGCAGCGTCGCGCGAGTGCTGCTTTGCTGCCCGCTCTATCACAATTATTAAGCCGAAAGTCTAATGCGAGTCTAACGAACGCAGCAAGCGGACAGACGTTCACTAGCGTTGCATAAAGCCTGACAATGAGTGTAACCTCAAGTTAGCTAATGTTCCCCTATTCGCTTGTCGCAAAAATAAAATCAGACAACCCGTCTTATAGCGCAGGGCATCTTCGTCCATTTAAGGATGGCCCTATGTCAGCTGCATAATTTCCTCGCAATAGCGATCCGGAAGTTCCATCAGGCCATTACCAGTGGTGGCTGACAAACCGCCATGTCCCTTTGTTAAGAGGCTGTCTATTTCGCGGGTGTTCATGGTGATCTTGCGCTAACGCTTGCCACAGCGCTTAAATGTCCTCAAATGGCCCTTTTGCAAATCTAACGCTTGCCACAGTGCTTATTCACCCCATGGATGGCTAAAATCGTGCGATTTTCTAAAAATAACGCGGCTCAGTTTCCTTACAGTATTTATTGGGCTCTATTTCCCTAAATAGCGTCGCTCATCAGCGTTAGAATTCCACATGGCCCCTTTTGCTTTGATCGCGCCCGCCAGCCTCCCGCCTGAGGGGCAACAAGCGCGCATATGGACAACTGTGCCCTTTGCCAGCCTAGCCCGGCTCCAAGCTGCTCACGCTACTGGACAGTGCCTGTATAGACCACTTCCGCAGGCCCGCTCATATAAACATGATTATCGGATTCATTCCATTCGATCAGCAAATCCCCGCCTTTGAGCGAAACGGTGACGATCCGGTCGGTAAAACCGTTAAGCACCGATGACACAACAGTCGCGCAAGCGCCTGTCCCGCAAGCGAGCGTCGGTCCCGCTCCGCGTTCCCACACCCGCATATCGACATGGCTGCGTGAAGTGACGGTGACGAACTCGACGTTGATTTTACGTGGAAACAATGGATGCGTCTCAAGCGGCGGTCCCCATGCCTGCAAATCAAACTGGGGCGCATCATCAACATAAATCACACAATGCGGGTTGCCCATCGATACTGCCGTAAACGAAAACTCGCGGCCGCCGGTTTCAATCGGGTGCATGACAACTACATCAGCGTCGATTGTCGTCGGCACCTGAAGGCCCTCAAGCACAGGCTCTCCCATGTCTACCCTTACGGTAGCGACACGGCCGTTCTCCACAAGCAGCTGTACTTTCTGCACACCCGCACCAAGCGTTTCAATCGTAATTTCCTCTGACTGGGTCATCCCGTTATCAAAGACGTATTTGGCTACACAACGAATCGCATTGCCGCATTGCTCTGCTTCAGAGCCGTCTGAATTAATAATTCTCATTCGGAAATCAGCACGCTCTGACGGGAGAATATAGACAAGCCCGTCTGCGCCAATTCCGAAGTAGCGGTTGCACAGCTTCTCCGCCAATGATGAAACATCGGCCGGGAGTTCCTGTTCCCCTGCAACAATAATAAAGTCATTTCCTAAACCATGCATCTTAGTAAATTGCATTCTTCCGCACTCCCTCGGCGCCCATATGAAGCAGAATAAACCGTAGTGGTTTTCCTACTAGCATAACGCAAATTGACGATAAACGCCATTGCTAATTTGCGGCCGAGGGGCTGTAGACTCAACGGGCGAGCGGCTTTGCTCTTCCGATTGGTGTCCGTGTTTTCTTTTTCTTGCCTCCGGTCGAAAGCACGCTGCCGATTCCCATAACAAAGGTCGGTATGCCAGCAGCTACCAGCACCAGGCACCACGAGCGGAAGTCAAGCGCCACCGTCTTGAAGATCGGCTGCAGCGCCTCGAGATACAAGACACCGATCATCAGCACCAGCGACGACAGCACGGCCAGCACCAGAAAGCGGTTTTGCAGCGGATTCCGATGAAAAATCGAACGCGAGCTGCGGCAGTCAAACACATGAATGAGCTGAGCCATGACAAGTGTCGCAAACGCGACTGTCTGTGCTTCCATCAGCTCTGCCCCTGACTGCAAGGTCACCCAGAAAGCCCCGAGTGTACAAAGGCCGATTAAAACGCCGCGGCTAATGATTTTCCAGCCGAGCCGCCTTGCAAAGATGCTTTCCTTGGCGGAACGCGGCTTATGCTGCATCAGATCCTTCTCCGCCTGATCGACGCCAAGCGCCATCGCCGGCAAGCCGTCGGTCACCAGATTCACCCACAAAATCTGAATCGGCACCAGCGGCAGCGGCAGCCCGACCATCATCGCCAAAAACATCGTCATAATTTCCCCGACGTTGGAAGCGAGCAAATAGCGAATAAACTTGCGGATATTTTCATAAATATTGCGCCCTTCCTCAATCGCCGACACGATGGATGCAAAGTTGTCATCGCCCAAAATAAGTGCTGAGGCTTCTTTGGAAACATCGGTCCCGGCTATCCCCATCGCTATGCCGATATCCGCCGCCTTGATGGCTGGCGCATCGTTTACGCCATCACCGGTCATCGCTACGACATGGCCTTGCCGCTGCAAAGCTTTGACGATACGCAGCTTATGCTCCGGCGATACGCGGGCATAGACATAAATATTGTTGACATTGCGGTCAAGCTCTTCCTCGCTCATCGCAGCCAGCTGCCGCCCATTAATGGCCACGCCGCCGCGCGGCATAATGCCGAGCTGTTGAGCAATCGCTTCGGCCGTCATCTGATGATCCCCCGTGATCATCACCGTTTTAATTCCTGCGCGGCGGCAGGTCGCTATCGCCTCGCGCACCTCGCGGCGCGGCGGGTCGATCATCCCGGTCAAGCCTACGAATACCAGATTGTTTTCAACATCCTGCTCCGTCATGCACGCGTCCTGCCGCTTCATGTCGCGGTATGCAAGCCCCAGCACCCGCAAGGCGTCCTGCGCCATATTGTCCGCACCCGCTGCCACCTTCTGCCGCAAGTTCGGAGTAAGCGGGATCACCCCGCCATCCCATAATATATATTTGCACTGCTCCAGCAGCAGATCCGGCGCCCCTTTCACACAAAGCAGCTTGCCGCCCTGGTGGTTTACAATGACAGACATCCGCTTGCGTTCCGAATCGAACGGGAACTCTTTCTCCCTGTTGTAGACCTCCTCCAGCGATTTGGCAGATACGCCAAGCTTCGCTGCCAGCACAGTCAATGCTCCCTCGGTCGGGTCACCATTAATAATCCACTGCGGCTGCTCTGCTGCCTTCACCCTGGACTTGCGCTGCTCAGGAGCTGCCTGCTGGGTCAACACAGCGTTGTTGCAAAGCGCTGCAATCTGGAGTAGACGACGCAGCGACTGGTCATTGCGCAGATCAACCGATTTCCCGTTCTCCGCCACTTCTCCAACCGGCTCGAAACCTTCTCCGGTTACTTCCAGCTTCCTTCCGCCCGTCCAAATCCGGGTCACCGTCATCTTATTCTGCGTAAGGGTTCCCGTCTTGTCAGAGCAAATGACCGATGCACAGCCAAGCGTCTCCACGGAGGGGAGCTTCCGGACGATCGCCTTCTGCTTGATCATGCGCTGAACACCGAGTGCCAGTGCAATGGTAACAATGGCCGGCAGCCCTTCAGGGATAGCAGCCACCGCGAGACTGACCCCAGCCAAAAACATGCCATAAGTCGGTTGTCCATGCATAATTCCTGCGACAACGACCATAATCGTAAGTCCGATCGCGACGAAGATCAGTATTTTGCCTAGCTGCTCCAAACGATGCTGCAGCGGCGTCTCCATTGCATCGGTCTGCTGAATCAAATCCGCTATTTTCCCCATCTCGGTCTGCATGCCTGTTCTTATGACAACACCCTTGGCATTGCCTCTCGTCACCATTGTTCCCATAAAACCGAGGTTGCGCTGGTCGCCAAGCGGCAGGTCGATCTCCTGGATGGGAGCCGCATGTTTGCCTACGGGCAGGGATTCGCCGGTCAGCGCTGATTCTTCAGCATAGAAGCCGTTTGTCTCCATCAAGCGCAGATCAGCCGGGATGCGATCCCCTGCTTCAAGATGAATGATATCGCCCGGAACGAGACTGTTCGCCGGCACGACGGAGATTGTTCCATCCCGGAGCACATTGGCCGTAGGCGCAGACAAAGCTTTGAGCGCACGCAACGAGCGTTCGGCGCGAAATTCCTGAATAAATCCGAGCACTCCATTCAACATAATGATGGCGATAATCGTGAGCGCGTCAAGATATTCACCGAGCAGCCCTGAAATGAGCGTAGCCCCGACAAGTACCAGCACCATAAAATCTTTAAACTGGTTTAAAAACAGCGCAATTGCCGAAACCCGCTTGCCTTCAGACAACTCATTGCGACCATGCTGCTGCAAACGCTCGGCAGCCTCATTTGCCGTTAATCCCTGACCCGGAACACAACCCGTTGCCGTTGTCAGTTCTCCCAACTCCATCTGATGCCAATTCTTCTGATCCATAATTGTCTCCCTCCCGATTGCTTCCCATCTCAATCGGCTGTCTGTAAATAAAAAATCAGACAACCCTTTTGCACTTTGCCTACAATGTATTCGGACAAACCGTAAAATATCCCAATGCAGGGACTTAAGTTTTTGTCCCAACTATGGCATGATAGGAAAGAGTCGTTTAAAATGTGGAAAATGACAGACATGTTTAAAAGGAGAATTTAACTTATGGCCTTAGACGGCATTGTAACCCGTGCAATTGCAAATGATCTGCAGCCTATCGTCGGCGCTCGAATTCATAAAATTTATCAACCCGATGCTCATGACCTGATTTTTCAGCTGCGCGGCAGCGGCATGCAGGACAAACTCCTGCTCTCCGCCAATCCGACCTATCCGCGCGCGCATCTTACAAGAGAATCTTTCACCAATCCGAAAGAAGCGCCAATGTTCTGCATGCTGCTCCGCAAATACTGCGAGGGAGGCGTTATCGAAGCGGTTGAACAAATCGGCTGCGAACGTATCCTTCATCTTTCTATCCGTCGGCGCGATGAGCTTGGCGATGTTTCTCTCCGCAAAGTTGTCGTTGAACTGATGGGCAGACACAGCAACGTTATTCTGCTTGACCCTGAATCAGGCATCATTCATGATGGAATCCATCATGTAACCCCGGCGATCAGCAGCTATCGCGTCATTCTTCCCGGCAGCCGCTATATCGCTCCGCCGGAGCAGCACAAGAGTGATCCTCTTGCCATACTTTCGGAATCCGACTTCCTCGCTGCGCTGAAGACAGCCAACCCGGAAGCACCGCTTGCCAAACAGCTCGTGGAAGCGTTCAGCGGCTTCAGTCCGCTGCTGTCCAAAGAACTGGTATACCGAAGCGATCTGGCGGCAGCTCCGGCAGAGACGGCGCCAGAACAAATGTGGCCGGCTTTTGATCAGTTGATGAGCGCCGTGCGCAATGGTCAGTATGAACCCGTTATTGTCCAGGATGCTGACGGCAAAGCTTACTTCTCTGTGACAGTGTTAACTCATCTTAACGGAGACGTGCAGCGCCATGATACAATAAGCCAGTGTCTGGAAGTTTTCTACAGCGACAAGGCAGAACGCGATAAAGTGAAACAGCGCGCATCTGATCTTATTCGCTTTTTGCATAATGAGCGGAACAAAAACAGCAAGAAACTGGAGAAGTTTACGGAGATGCTTGAAGAGGCCGCCGGGGCAGGCCAGTACCGTGTTCTTGGCGAGCTGCTCACCGCCTATATGCATCAGATCAAAAGCGGGGATAAATCTGTGGAAGTGATCAATTACTACGAGGAGCCAGAGCGAACAGTCGTCATTCCGCTTGATCCCCAACTGTCGCCGGCGTCCAATGCACAGCGGTTTTTCAAACGATATACTAAATTAAAAAACAGTCATATTTACATTACAGAGCAAATCGGCATTGCAGAGCAGGAAATTCGCTATTTGGAGTCGCTGCTTCAACAGTTGGACAGCGCTGCACTGCAAGATATTGAGGAAATTCGGGAGGAACTGGTCGAAGAGGGCTACCTGCGGGCACGCCATCGCAAAGGAAGCAAGAAGAAGAAAAAACCGACCAAGCCCACGCTGCTCGTCTACACTTCCTCGGAAGGGGCAGCGATTGTGGTCGGCAAAAACAATACCCAAAACGAGTATTTGACAAACCGCTTGGCCGCCTCGACCGATACGTGGCTGCATACCAAAGACATCCCCGGCTCCCATGTGGTGATCCGCGGTGGCGATTTCGGGGATGCGACATTGGAGGAAGCGGCAATGCTTGCTGCTCATTATAGCCAAGCCCGCTCTTCGAGTCTTGTTCCCGTTGATTACACAATCGTCAAGCATGTTCGCAAACCAAACGGCGCCAAGCCTGGTTTTGTCATTTATGATCACCAAAAAACGCTGTTCGTCACTCCGGACGAACAGCGCCTGAAATCATTGGCTTCCGCGATCAAATCTTGATCGCTCGCGATCGAAGCTGCTCCACCACGGCAAGCGCAACCGTTCGGTTGCCCAGCTTGCCGTGGAATACTTCGCCATGACGCTCCCCGTGAAAATCCGATCCGCCGGTTTCGATCAGCCCATAGCGACGAGCCATGCTTTCATAGCGATGCTCGTCTTCGGGCGAATGATCGGAATGATACACTTCCAGACCGACAGGTCCTTCCTGTATTAATTGTTCCACGAGCTCATCATCACCATACAGTCCAGGGTGGGCAATCACTGCGGCCCCGCCCGCTTCCCGAATCCAGGTCATCGCTTCGCCAGGACTGACTTTGGGCACGCTTACGAAGGCAGGGCAACCCGTTCCCAGCAGCGTGTCGAATGCCTGGCCAATCGTGGCCACTACTCCTTTATTCACAAGCACGCCAGCAATATGCGGACGGCCGACCGATTCGTCGATACCGGTTTTTTGCGCTGATTCCACAACTTCCTGCAGCGAAATCGAAATGCCAAGCTGGTTAAGCTTCGCTATAATCTGCTCATTGCGCGCCGCCCGGCCTTCCCGGAGCTGACCTAATCGCTCCTGCCATACCGTGTTTTTCCAGTCCGGGTAATAGCCGAGAATATGAATATCCTTGCCGCGTACCGTCGTGCTAATTTCAACCCCGGGTACAACCTCGATGCCGAGCCGGCTCCCTTCGGCCAGCGCCGCTTCAACGCCAGCTGTCGTATCATGATCCGTAATAGCGACCACAGCGAGCCCCGTAGCATGGGCAAGCCTGACCACCTCCTGCGGAGTGAGCAGCCCATCCGATGCTGTCGTATGCGAATGCAAATCTGCACGGTCTATAGCCATTGGTGCAAGTTCCTTTCTCTAAGAAAAGTCAGAAACGTAACAGCTGAAATAGGCAGCAGAGCCGATTTCAAATAAATCGAGTAAAACTGCCGCTTAAAGCGGACATCGGAAATCGAAATCGTTTTGATCAGACCAAGCGCCACCTCATGTTTGACAGATGAAGCCGACACGAAAGAAACACCCAGGCCTGCCTCTACGGCTGATTTGACTGCCCCGGTGCTCCCGAGTTCCATGACGATCTTCAAGGAAGACGGGTCGATCTGCTTGTTGCGCAGCTCTTCCTCCATTACCTGTCTCGTTCCGGACCCTTGCTCCCGCAGGACGACCGGGTATTTCATCACATCGTGCAGCGAGACTTCGTCCGCCTCCGCCAGCGGATGGAAAGCTGGAACGATCAACTTAAGCTCATCGCTCATTACCGCCTCCATATGCATATCAGGATGATTAACCGGCGCCTCGATCAATCCAAAGTTCAGGTGATGATTTAAAATTTCTTCCATAATTTGCGCGGTGTTCATAACTTTCATGCTGATTGCAATATGAGGGTACTCCTGTCCGAACGGGCCGAGAAGCCGCGGCAAAATGTACTCCCCAATCGTCAAGCTCGCTCCAAGCTGCAGCCGTCCCTTCAATTGGCTCGTAAATTTGGACATCGTCGCATCCGTCTCACGGATCAGCGCGATGCTCCGCTGCGCAAAAGGCATCAGCGCGCTGCCGGCCTCTGTCAACTCGATTCGTTTCGTAGAACGGAGCAGCAGCTTCGTGCCAAAATAGTCTTCCAGCGACTGCACTTGCATCGTAACGGCAGGCTGGGTCATATGAAGCGCTTGCGCAGCAGCGGAAAAACTTCCCTTATCCGCAACGGTATAAAAAATATGCAATTGATGAAAGTTCAGCGCCATCTCAGCGTTCCTCCCTGCTGAAAAAAGATAAAAGTATTATATAGCAAACGCCCTTGGCTTGAAAATCACTCATGTGCAGCTCGGGACCAGGAAATAAGTCCCGAAATGTTAAAAACACGCCTGAAAGGCGTGCCGGTCCTCGCATAGCCAGCCAGCATTCCGCGGGACAACGGCGATGCTGCGTACAACATAAATCTGAGTGACAAAGCGTTATTTCCGTTTGCGGCTATTTTTAATTAAGGTCATCCGTCTGGAATGACGAAGCCAGGAATAGTAGGACTTCAAATCTCTAAGTTCGATTGTCTCAGACATTCTGCCAAGAAATGTAACGACGATCATCTTGTGCAGCGGATTGCCGAGCAAATCGGTTTCCCCTTCCAAATTGGTGAACTCAGCTACAAACACAAGGTCTTCGTCAATCAAGTAAACATCCTCTTCATTGCGGTAATATGGTTCTACTCGTCCCTGCTTAAGACTTTGCCAGATGTAATCGGCTATATCCTCGAAGCCGGTCTTTTCGCCCTCAACACGATCTGCCCAGCGGACTTTAGCATGATTCGTGATGACGACATCTGCAACTTTCTTATCTCCCAACACGACATGAAACGACTCATACGTGTTCCATCTCTCCGTTGTCTTGTCTTTCATCTCGAATCCACTCCTTCCTGGGAAGCAGGACCTATTTATCTATGTATAATTACCTATTTATTCTACCACGAATGCGCAAGATTTCAACCTGAAATACTTAACCTCCTGCTAAACTGCGGCCAGCAGGAGGCAAATGAGCTATTATAGGCTGTAAAACCTTGTTTTATCGGGTACATCAGAGCTGTATTCTGTCTTGATTTCATTGCGGTAAGAACGCTCTACTCTTCTGACGTAAGACAGGCGGCTAATGTTTCGAATAATTTCCTCCGCACGCTCCGCATTCAGATAAATGACGACATAATGCATTTTACGAGACATATAATGAATCGTTCCATACTTATCCAGAGAACGTGCCGCTTTTAAATCACTGACCCATATAATATAACCCGTTCGTTCCGAAAACAATCGTTACCCTCCGTCCTTGTGCAAGCTTGGTTATCCGCAGCCTCCGCTGCCGCAGCTGCAAGAACCGCCACTGCCGCAGCCTCCCCCGACTACAGAATCATTTCCAGGCACCTTCACCGATTCCGAGACAGCCAGAGCGATCGTGCGGGAAACCTCATACAGCAACTCATCGATCGCCTGTTCGGCTGCTTTAAACCGTGTCACGCATTCATGACCGTCCAACAGACGCTCAATTTCCTTCACTTTATTTTTGGCCTCATGAAAATTGGGATGATATCTGCCAAAACGCTGGCATTCTTCAAACAGTTCCTTCGCTTTGCGGAACTGCAAAATGAGCTGTTGGACTTCCGTGTTGTCTGCCACAGCAGCTTTCCAATATGCATAATCGGCAACATCTGCCGAATGGTTGATCATATCGCCGAGTTCGTAAGCGTTTAGAAGCAATCCCGCCATGTCCAGCGATGTAGTCTCGCCATGGTAGACAGACGGGGCTGATAATCCGGCATTGATGACTTCGGCTGTTGGCATTGCTCCACCTCTTCTCTCCTCAGACTGTTGATTGTATCCTTTTCTATCATATCAGAAACAGCGTCAAAAGTAGAGTGTTTATGATTTATCCCGGCCAGGAATAATAAGCCTCATCTGGTCCCACATACCCGGGTCGAGCTGAATCTCCGCCTGTTCAAGTCCCTCGTGGCGCCGCACTCTGCCGGCAACCGTCCATTGCCCGTCCTGCTTCTGCACGCGGGCAGGCATAAATACGATCCCTTCATGTCCTGTCTTCAGTTCCAGCGGCACCTGCCAGCTGAGCGCCTGCTCGATCATCTCCAGCCTTGTTGAGGGGTGGTAGGTTCGCAAGTGATCCACCCAGGGCGCCGGAATTTGACGCAAGCCGGGAAACAGTTCCTCAGCTATTCCTTCAGTGTCGGGGAGCACCGGGTCTATGCTGTAATAATACAGCGCATTGCGGTCCAGCAGCAGACCGGCGGACACTTCAGCAGACACTGCCTGCTTCGCTCCTGGCGCTGCCGTCTGGTCGTCCCCTTGCTGAGCCTTAGCCAAGACGGGAAAGCCGATGCGGTCAAGCCGTTTGCGAATTTCTTTGACCTCATCTGCTGCGACGATGAAGTCCTGCTCGCCAATACGCTGCAGCAGCATTGGCGCGATCGCTGGCTCCTTGGCAATACGCTGCGCAGCTTCGGCCGACTTGCAGCGCAGCAGCGTCACTTGAGCAAATTCGATCTGTCCGATTCGTTCCGACCAACCGGCAAGTTCAGCCGCCAGCGTGTCGGGAACTGGCTCCCCACCCGCCTCAGACAAGAAGTCCACTAGGGTCCCCGATGTTTCCCCTTCAGCAAGCGCAGCTGCAAATGAAGCTGGGGTAATGCGATAAACGGACACATAGTCATCGGTGACAATGGTGGATATCATCTCCATTCTCCATCTCGCTTGCGCCGTACAGTCCCTCGTCAGCAGCACTTCACCGCTTGGCAAAATCCGTATCGGTTCCGCTTCCGCTAGCTGCCTGTCCTCAGTGGCCAACGCCGGATTAACCAACCATCGAAACAGTTCTTCATCATTAGCGCCATATCCCAGTTCGATCCACCCGAAGGCGCTCCAGGCTTGGAGCAGGCCCGAGACCTCTGCCCCCTCGTCTTCCCCCTGCTCCTGGCGGGCTGCACGCGGGTAATTGAACTGTTCCATCCATTGACGCACCTCCGCTGCTTTGAACCATTCTCCACCGGACAGCTGCCCGAGCGCTGCTCCTGCAGAAGCAAGCAGCGGATTGGAGCCGTCATAGCGGCAGACGAAGCTTTGAATTAATCCAGCTTCACGGGATTCTGCCGGCTGGCACAGCCAGCGTTGCCAGACGTCGGCGTCAAACCGGTACTGTTCGCTTTCTTTGACAAGCCAGCCCGACTGCAGCGCCATATCGAGCAGCAGCCGGATGGTCAGCGGATATTCTTCCGCGTGGGCAAGCGGCGGCTGCCATCCGGCAAGCTCCTCGTCGGTCGCCGCGATCCGCTGAAGCATCCGCTTCACTGTTTTTTTGGGGAGCATCCCTTTGGCTGTCAAGCGCATTCCTTCCAAGCGCAATTCTGCCAGCGCCCCCAGCCATTGCAGACTCAGCGGCGGCCTGTTGCTTCCTTCCCGTCTTATTTTCATCGCTTCCTCGAGCGGAAGCGGGCGGAGTCGCAGCGGTTTGAATTGCTGCAGCCAATGTACGAAGCTGTCACGAGCGATGAAATGCATCCTTTCCCCCCATGACTTCCGCACCGTGAAAACAATTCCCGCACATTGCAGCTCCCGCAGGCCGCAGCGGATTTCAGCACCAGTCCACCGCTCCCGAGCAGCAGAAGCCAGCAGCTGCTCCTCATCGAACGGCCGGATGCCGATACGGTTAATGATCAACTCCAGCGTTGAAGCAGCTGCAGCTGGCAAAGCAAGCTTGGCAGCTTGCACAGCTTCCGCGCTTACGGCTGCTGCTGGCCAATCGATCCCCTGCTGGGCGGCCCAGTTCCAAGTCTGCGTCCTCACGAAGGATGTGACGCAGTCCGGCGGCAGACGTGCAATCAATTCACCGACAAGCATGCGCTCACTTCCTCTCCGGTCTGGCTTAGTCTCTTCTCGTTCCAGCTTTCTAACTGATAGCGGTACCCCTGTTCAATCATAAACAGCTGCCTCTTCACCATATAGTCCGTCTCTACGGTATGATCGGTAACAATGGTGTAAAACCAGGCTTGGCCTCCATCTCGCTTCGGCCGGACGATGCGGCCAATCCGCTGAGCCTCTTCCTGCCGGGAGCCATAGCTGCCCGAAAGCTGGATTGCAACAGCCGCATCAGGCAAATCAATTGCAAAATTTGCGATTTTAGATACAACGATGATCTTTGTTTCCCCTCTGCGAAATGCACTGAAGCATCGTTCGCGCTCTTCCTGCCGCGTCGATCCCGTCAGCAGGGGGAGCCCGAACCGCTTGGCCACAATAGATAATTGCGACAAATATTGCCCGATAATAATAATTGAATGCCCGGCATGCCGTTCAAGCAGCAGCTGCAGTGCAGCAAGCTTTAAGGAATTTTCACTGGCAATGCGGTGACGATCCCTTATGCGGGCGCCATAATACCGCTCAGCCAGCCGCTCATGCAGCGGTATTCGAATTTCCGTGCAGGATACCTCAGCCAGATAGCCCTGCGCCTCCAATGCCTTCCAGGGCAGTTCGAAGCGCTTGGGTCCAATCAGCGAAAAAACGTCTTCGGCGCGACCATCCTCGCGAACAAGCGTCGCTGTAAGTCCCAGGCGTCGCGTAGCCTGAATTTCCGCCGTCATGCGAAAAACTGGAGCAGGCAGAAGATGGACCTCATCATAAATGATCAGCCCCCAGTCCCGCTCCTGAAAAAGTCCCATATGTACAAATTCCGCCTGCTTGCTGCCGCGATGTGTCAGCATTTGATAAGTGGCAATTGTCACCGGCCTGACTACTTTAGATGCACCGGCATATACCCCAATCTTTTCCTCGTCAAGCGTCGTTTTATCCAGCAGTTCCGACTTCCATTGCTGAACAGAAGTTGCGCTGGATGTAAGAATAAGGGTAGCGCATTGGAGTTTGGCGAGGGCGGCGATGCCGACAATGGTTTTACCGGCTCCACATGGAAGCACCAGCACACCACTGCCCCCATGCGCGCTGCCCTCGCGATAAAACAAATCAACCGCCCGCTCTTGATAAGGACGCGCCTTAAAGCTGACGCCGTCGGCAGTGTTTGATTTCAGCGCAACTGCCAATGACTCCCCCGTATGGTAGCCGGCAAGATCGAGTACAGGATATCCGCACTTTAGCAGCTCTTGCTTTACATAACCGCGATGCGCACCTTTTACAGACCAACTGTGCTCGCTGTCTCTTTGCAGCAGACCCTCGCTGACCGACGGCTTGCCCGCAAGCTTCGTCAGCAGTTCCGCACAGTCGCAAGTGAGCAGCAGCCGACCTTCACACTGCTCCATCCGCAGCTTTCCGTAACGAGCTGCCCATTCCCTGATCTCATTCTCCACCGCAGCCGGGACCTCATAACGCCCGTACTGGCGCAGCGTTTCAATCATCTGCTCACCGTTTGCCCCTGTCGATGCAGCGTTCCATACGGACAACGGGGTAATGCGGTACGTATGCATATCACCCGGCCGTTTAACCAGTTCGGCGAAAACTGCTAGTTGTTCTGCCGCCAACTCACCGTGCTCCTGCCGTCCGTCCAACAGCACAGTGAAATCCGATTGGACAATCAACGTCCCCTGTTTGCGCATTGCAATCCCACTCTCCGTAAACTGTTTTTTTCTAGTTTGCGAGGAAATGGAATATTTTATACAAAAAAATGCAGGGTACACAATAATGTCAACTCCGCTTTTATAATCAAGCCGGAGTCACAACTATTGTATTCCCTGCAACTTTGTCTTCCCTGCAGCTTCCATTTGCATCATCACAGATCGACCCAGGGATGACGCAAGGCATTCATGACCTTAATGAAATGTCGATTGTTCGTCTTCCGAAATCCGACTTAGCGCTTCCCCAGCTTCATCGGCAAAAATATTCGTAATTGCCAAATCGCCGATGGCCACTACGCCAACCAATTCACCATCTCGCGTTACTGGCAAGCGGCGGATTTGGTGGTCAGCCATAATTCGGGCAGCCTCATGAACGGATGTTTCCGGCTCAATCGTTTGAGCATCTGTTGTAATTACTTCCGATACAGCGCAAGAACCGGGTTGCTTCTCCGCATATCCGCGGATAACCAAATCACGGTCCGTTACAACGCCGACCAGCTTCTTGCCGTCAACAATCGGAACCATCCCGATATCATGTTCCTTCATTAACACGGCAAGCTCGTAGACATTGTCATTCATTGAAGCTGTTACACAATCGGCAGTCATTAGTTCTTCCACAGTTTTCATAAGGCGTTTCCCTTCATAATGGAATGGTTCGTACGCATGCCTCACCAAGCGGCAAGCCGTAATCCGGCGATGTTCAGTGCGGCGTACGCTGCGATCCGTAAGTAGGCTTTCCCATCCGCGGCCTTATCATACTGCGCCCCAATCGAGACATCACTCACCCGGCGGACTCCAACGCGTAATTTTCAGCCATAGCGATCATCAATTCGGCAGACATCAGCATCGCTCGCTCATCCAGATCGAATTTGGCATGATGATGAGGGTAACCTGTATCCGTGCCCTGACCGTGCCCTGCGCCCACGAACATAAAACAGCCGGGCTTGTGTCCCAAATAATAAGCGAAGTCCTCGGCCGCCATAATGAGTTCTGACTGGCGGACCGCCTCAGCGGTAAAGCGATCGGCCGCTACTCTGAAAAACCGTTCAGCTTCGCGAGCATCGTTCACTACTGGGGGATACCCTTCCCGGTAATCAAGTTCTCCGCGTGCTCCGTACAGCTCGCAAGTCTGCTTCACCATATCGCCAAGACGATTGCGAACCAGCTCCCTTGTCTCTGAATTGAACGCACGTACCGTTCCTTTCATCACCGCTTTGCCTGCAATGACATTGGCAGTCTGTCCAGCCTGAAACGAACCGATGGACAACACAGCCGGCTCCAACGGATTAACATTGCGGCTGACGATCGTCTGCAATGCTTGCACAAGCGAGCTGCCCACAACAATCGCGTCCACCGACTGGTGAGGAAGACCGCCGTGGCCGCCGTTTCCGGACACCTCGATCGAAAATTCATCCGCAGCCGCCATCAACGCCCCGGCCCTTGAAGCAACAAGCCCATACTGCAGCGGTGTCCATAAATGAACGCCATAAATTGCGTCCACCCCTTCCAGTACGCCTGCGCCGATCATCGCCTGCGCACCGCCAGGCGATATTTCTTCGGCGGGCTGAAACAGCAGCCGGCGTTCCCCGCTCCAATTAGAACGACTGCTGTAGAACTTGGCGATGCTAAGCAAGGTTGCCGTATGCGCATCATGGCCGCACGCATGCATTACACCCGGCACTTTGGAAGCGTAGTCCACAGTTTTCTCATCCTGGATCGCCAGCGCGTCGATATCGGCGCGCAGCGCAACGGTCCTGCCGGGAGCAGCGCCGCGCAGCACAGCCACCACGCCATGCCCACCAACATCTGTTGTCACCTCGCATCCCATCTCTCGCAGCTCTGCTGCAATATAGCGTGCCGTCTCCTTCTCGCCATACGAAAGCTCAGGGTGCTGATGCAAATATCTGCGCCACCCGATCATTTCGGGATAAAGATTGTGCAGTGCTTCTCTGACTTCAGCGATTGCTCTCATGCGTCAACCTCCCCCTTTGGCTTGCAATTTGCTTTATATCTTTCCTGTTCTCTATTTTATCAGACTGAGGGAGGAAAACGAAAGCGTACGTTATAAAATCATATTTCTTTAAATTGTCGGTTTTACATCTGTTGAACCGCTGTTGATAGGCTTGCACTGTAAGGGGAAACATACTATCATGAATAAAGAAAAAGGTTGGCAATTTGAAGGAGGCTTTTTTAAACATGATTATTGAAAATACAGGCCTGAATGGCATGACGAGTGAACTTCATCACCTCGACGATTCTGCGGAAAAACTCGGCTTCGTACGTTGGCAATGGGAGTATTATCGCGCTACGTATGACTTGAAAATTGAAAACAGCGCTGACAAAAGTGAATATTTCCTGCGGATCAACACACGTGTCGTTGAAGGCAAGCTGGAGCAGCCCCACGCTTTGCTTGCAGTGGAATCGGTCTATATCGGGAGAGCTACTTTCCCGCACGGGTTGGAGTATGAATCACCAATTCCGCAGCCGATTTTGAACGTAGCTACGCAAAGATTGCAGGATCTGCAAAAATCGCTTGCCTAATACGGAGCAAGGACGATGAATAAGGGACAGATCCGACCGCGGGGCAGGCCGGATTTCCCGCTGTTGATCATGACCCTGCTGCTTGTCGGCTTCGGGCTGGTCATGGTATTCAGCGCCAGCTCAAGCGTGGCGGTCGTCAGCGACAAGTTTGGCAATGACCCGCTTTACTTTACTAAGCGCCAACTGATTTGGGTTGTAATGGGAACCTTCTTTATGCTGATTGTGATGAATATTTCCTACGAAAAGTTCAAGAAGGGTTTTATTCTTTATTTTGTGCCTGTGATTTTTATGCTTGCCATTGTACCGTTTGTCGGTACCAAAGCGAACGGGGCAACCAGTTGGCTGGGAGTCGGCTCGCTAGGCATTCAGCCTACAGAATTCGCGAAGCTGGCCATGATTCTGTACCTGGGGCGTCTGATCACCAAAAAAGGCGAGAAATTTCGGGACTTTAAAAAAGGGCTGCTGCCTGTCATCGTTATTATCGGCTTTATTTGCGGATTAATTATGCTGCAGCCGGACCTTGGCTCCTGTATGATTCTGGCCCTCTGCGCAGTCGTCATGATTATTGCCGGCGGTTCAAATTTGAAGCAGGTATTTTTTTCAGGCCTTGCAGCCTCGATTATTGTCGGACTGCTTTTCAGCTTATCGTACGCGATCTCGCCGGAAGCCTGGCAGTACCGCTTCAATCGCTTCACCTCCTTTATGAACCCGCTGGAGGACAAGCTTGATACCGGTTACCAGCTTAGCCATTCGCTGTTCGCACTTGGTCATGGAGGGTTTACAGGTGCAGGGTTTGGCCATGGCGTGCAGAAGCTTCATTACCTGACCTACGCTTACAATGACTTCATTTTTGCCGTTATCGGCGAGGAATTCGGGTTTATCGGAAGCATTCTGTTTTTGGGACTTTACCTCGCCTTCATGCTGCGGGGGCTTGTAATTGCGCTCCGCTGCCCGGATGTTTATGGTACGGTTGTAGGTGTCGGCATCATTTCGATGATCGCCATTCAAGCTTTCGTCAACATTGGCGGCGTTACCGGGCTCATTCCGATTACTGGCGTTACGTTGCCCTTTATAAGCTACGGCGGCTCATCAATGCTCGTGACATTGGCATCTGCCGGTATACTGCTTAGTATCTCCCGCTCTACCCCTTCCGTGAACAAACAGAAGAAGAAGGAGCGGCAGCCATTTGGCAGCGAAACAGGCGCCCCCAATTTGCAAGGAAACTAGACCACAAAAAAACCAGCCGGGGCAGCCCCGGCTGGTTTTTTTGTAAGCACGAGCAAACTTATTTCACGCGAAGCTGCATATCTTCAGTCAGCTCTTCACCTTTGAAGGCAACACCTTCGACCTTAATGTTTACCTCAACTACATTCAACCCTGTCATATTCTCAACCGCTTCCCTTACATTATCCTGCAATACCCGGCAAACTTCCTGAATTGGAATGCCGTACTGCACAATAATGCGCAGGTCAATGGCTGCCTCAAGCTGGCCCACTTCGACCGTAACGCCCTTCTGCACATTTTTGCCGCTCAGCCGTTTCGCCAATCCTTCCGAAATTCCTCCGGACATGGCGGAAATTCCAGGTGTTTCCAAGGCTGCAAGTCCTGCTATTGTAGAAACCACATCATCTGAAATACGAATCATTCCATTTTGAAGGTCTTCGGTCATTTGGTTCCACTCCTTAATGTTCCATATACTACAATTGTACTGGATGCGCAAGACGGAATCAAGACGACTTGCCTGCATCGCGAAATTGCGATGCTGCTTTGCTCCAAAAAAAAGAGCAGTCTCTAGTGAGACCTACTCTTTAGGATTTAACGCTTCATAGAGCTGCGCCAAATTCCGTTCCAGTTTGCTGAGAATTTGTTTGCCCTCGGCATCCGGAAGCAAGCCGGCCCGAACTGCAAAATCAACCTCGCGAGAGAAGCCGTACATTTGTGTATCGAGCACTTCCTCGTACAATGGACATTTGCGAGTAGCCAAATTTTCCATCTGGACCTCGATAAGCTTCTCAATTTTATTAGCATCTTCCTGAAGAAGATGGAGCGATTTCTGGTGCATCGTCAACATTACATCTGATGAAGACATGGTACTCCCCCCTGTGCGCGTTCCTTGCCGTCCACTATACGTTTATATTAGACCAAAACGCCACGATACACAAGGACAAAACAAAAAAGCGCCCAATGTGGGCGCTTTCTGAAATATCGAATCTAGTCGGCAACAATGTTGATGTTCAGATTATGCTTGGCAAACACTTCATTCATAGCTGCCTTCGCTTCATCTGCATCAGGTCCATGAACATGCAGCTCATAAGAATGGCCGCCAACCAGCGTTGTGAACAAACCAAGGATGCTCTTGACATCAATATATTTGTTTTCAGCTTGCAGAACGATGGAAGAACGGAAACGGTTTGCTGTTTGGGAAATATCGACGATTGCTGCGTTGTTGGACATAAAAAATCCCCTCCAAAATAGGTTCTGTAAAATCTTTTCTACATCATACCTCTATTTCCATATGCATTCAAGAGTAAAAAATCACAAATTGATTTGGAGATTACGCCATGTATCGCTCATCTACTTGACAAAGGACGGGCGAATCCTATATCATTTATTGATGAATAAAGGGAATACGGTTTTGTGTCACCCTCATGAATGCTTTTAACGACAGACCAGCGGCTGAAGCGTTTGTCGGGATACTCCATCAGGATGATCCACCGAAAGCATACGGCGAAACGCGAACACCCTTTTTCAAACATTCCATTTGAAGAAGGAGTTTGACAACGCATGGCACGTTATACAGGACCAAAATTTAAATTGAGCCGTAGGCTCGGAATTTCACTCGGTGGCAGCGGTAAAGAATTGAAACGCCCATTCCCTCCTGGACAACATGGTCCCGGACAACGTAAGAAACTGAGCGGATATGGCGTTCAATTGCAAGAGAAACAAAAACTGCGTCACATGTATGGTTTGAATGAAAAGCAGTTCCGTAACCTGTTCAACAAAGCTACCAAATTGAAAGGTATTGCCGGTGAAAACTTCATGTTCTTGCTGGAAAGCCGTCTTGACAACCTGGTTTACCGTCTGGGACTTTCCAACACCCGTGCAGGTGCCCGTCAATTGGTTGCACACGGACACGTTACAGTTAACGGCAGCAAAGTAGATATCCCTTCCTACATCGTTTCTTTAGGCGATGTAATCGGCTTGCGTGAGCGCAGCCGCAGCCTGAAAGCGATCAAAGAAGCTCTCGAAGGCCGCCACCACATTCCTAACTATGTCGAGTTCAATGACACTGCAATGGAAGGCAAATATATTCGTTTGCCAGAGCGCGCTGAGCTGTCGCAAGAAATTGACGAGAAACAAATCGTCGAGTTCTACAGCCGTTAATAATTAGCATGACCAAAGACGACCCCGACGTTTTACGTCCGGGGTCGTCTTTTTTTGGTTTCAATTTGCTTGAACTAGCTTTGTCCTTCTGTTGGCTGTTCTTTCGTTTCTTTCGTTTCCTTCTTTTCCCTCACCTGCTTGACTTCCTCTACTGCAGGGATGAGTTTAGGCGCTTCTTTGAAAGACTTCGTTTCAGGTGCAGACGGCTTTTTGGACATAAGTCCTTTCACCAAACCTTCCAAATCAATGCCTGACACATTTTTAAGCATTTCCGGTGCAGTAGCCATTAAGGAAGTAACATAGTTGCTGACGCGGGCTGCGCCCTCGCCGTTGCCGGTATCCACCACTGTAAGCTTGTCAATTCCCTTGATCGGCTCAGCCACACGGCCCGCAAGTTCAGGCAGCATTTTGACAATGATGTCGAGTACGGCTGCTTCGCCAAACTTCTCGAATGCGATCGCCAACTTCTCTTTGGCCTCGGCTTCTGCAAGACCGCGCAGTCGAATAACTTCCGCTTCCGCTGTACCCTTGGCGCGTTCTGCATCCGCAACCGCAAGCCCGTCAAGACGCTTTTGTTCTGCCAGCGCCTTCGCCTCCGCTTCAATGCGATACTGTACAGCATCCGCTTCACGCAGCCGCTTGGCTTTGTCCGCTTCCGCAGCCTGCTCGACAGAATAACGGTCAGCGTCCGCTTTTTTCTTCACTTCAGCATCATATTGCTTCTCGCGGCGCAATATTTCTTTCCCTTCCAAATCAATCTCGCGTTCTTTCCGCACCAGTTCAACCTTCATTTGCTCCTCTACGACACTTTGCTTGGCACGAGCTTCTTGTATCGCATAGGCCTGGTCCGCTTCCGCCTTGGCGGTATCCTGATCGCGTTTGAAAGAAGCGACTTTCAACTCCTTCTCCTTCGACGCTTCAGCGATATTCGTATCGCGCAGCAACTCAGCCTTCTGGCCTTCCTCTTCCGCTCTGGCCTTCTGAATTCTGGCATCCCGGATCGCTTCCGCTTCTGCGATATCCGCATCTCGCTTAACTACCGCAATTCGCGGCTTACCCAGCGCATCGAGATACCCATGCTTGTCGCGCACATCTTTAATGGTGAAGGAAACAATTTGCAGACCCATCTTCTTCAAATCTTTGGCCGCATTGCCCTGCACCTCCTGGGCAAACCGATCACGGTTGCGGTAAACCTCTTCCACTGTCATGGAGCCGAGAATTGCCCGCAGATGACCTTCCAGCACTTCCTGGGCTTCGCTTTTAAGTGCTTCTGTCGGCTTGCCCATGAACTGCTCGGCCGCGGTTGCGACATCTTCCACCGAACCGCCAATCTTAATGATGGCGACGCCGTCTGCCATAACCGGAACACCTTGCTCGGTATATACTTCCGGCGTGGAGACATCCAGCTTATGGGAGAGCAGCGAAAGAAATTCCGCTTTTTGAAAGACCGGTAGTATAAATGCTCCGCCACCCCTAACGATTTTAATTCGGCGTCCCGTTTCATCCACGAGCGTGTTTTTACTGCCAAGAAATGAACCGGTAACAACCATCGCCTCATCAGGACTAACCGTCTTGAAACGAGCCCAAAAAGCGAGGCCCAATACAACAAATACACCAACAACTATTGCAGGAATCAAAAATTCTTCTGGCATTTCATCTCTCCTTCCCAAATTTCATTACTTCTCATACATGTCCAGCAGGGCTACATACAAGATTCCTTCCCGTACTTCCACGACAACAACGTTCGCGTTCCCGGGAATCGGCTGGTCGTTATAACTTGCCGCGATCTGGTTCGTCACACCGGCCGAACCGATCCGTACGAGCACCTCACCATAGCCGTTGGAAGGGATTGGAACAAGCACCTCAGCTATTTTCCCTTCCATATCCTGAATTGAAAAAGCCGTTGAGTTCTCGCTGTTCTGCATCGGTTTCACATAAAGAAAATAAACGCAGGTGCTGACAATTACCGCCGCCAGCACGGCAAGAGCGATCACCGCGGCAGCCCCGAACGTACTGTGGCGATGGAGCAGCAGCCCAGCTCCTCCGAAGACGGTAATGCCTCCTACCAGTGTCATCGGCTGAAGCCACGCCCAGCTCTCCATTGAGAGAAAATCAAGCGCCCCGTCTATGCCGTGACTGATGATATCGCCGAATACGACACTGACTACCGCAAAAATAATGCCGCCGATCAGACAAGCCCAAAACAGTGTTTCCACTGGCCCTCCCCCCTTCCAACTATCCATTTCCTGCTAACCGTTCCGTTATTTATTACGCGGAAATGTCATATTGCGTTTCATCTTTTCAAAAGCTTTTGCAACAGGGTCATTTGCCGCCCCCGGTTACTGCCGCCTTTGTCCGTCATCGGCTTTTATATCACAGCAGTTCCATGAAGTCAATATGACCTGCATCACATTTGTATATAGCGCAGATTGATTATGCCTGAAAAATACAAATTGTGCTATAATAAGAATGTTATTTTGGAGGAGGAGTACATAACCATGGATTCAAAGCGTCAAAAACGGAAAAACACACTCAGAAAATGGCGTATTTTCGGGTTCGTCATATGGGCAACAGTTAAGTGGTTCGTCATTTTCTGCTTGATTGCCGCTCTGTTCGCCGGTGGAGCAGTAACCGGATATGTGGCTTCACTCGTTAAGGATGATCCTGTAAGGCCCCGATCGGTGATCGAAGCTGAAATGAAAGAAGATGCCATTACCGGCTTCGTATATTTCAATGACGGCGCCCCCATAGGGCAGCTGCGCACTGAGGAAGACAGACGGCCTGTCAAACTGGAAGACATCCCTCAGCATGTGATCGATGCGGTGCTTTCAATTGAAGACAATAATTTCAAAGAGCATCCTGGTGTCGATCTGAACGGGCTTGGGAGAGCTGTAAAACAAAAGTTATTTAATGAAGATATACAGACCGGGGGAAGTACATTAACTCAGCAGCTTGCACGACGTGTCTTCCTGAATCTCGATGTAACCGACAGTCGCAAGTTCAAGGAAATTTTTCTTTCCCTTCGTTTGGAACGTTTCTTGACGAAAGACGAAATTTTGACGGCCTATTTAAACAAAGTTCCTTTCGGTAACGGATCAAGCGGCTATAATCTGTATGGCATAAAGGCAGCCTCAAAAGGCATTTTCAACATCAGCAACCTGAAGGAGTTGAACATTGCCCAGGCAGCTTATCTCGCTGGATTGCCGCAGCGTCCTTCCGCGTATACAGCTTTTAACGGCCGCGGTGATTTCAATGAGCGAGGCTTTAACTTTGCCATTGACCGGCAGCAGCGTGTTCTGAAGCGGATGCTGGAGACGGGACGCATTACAGAAAGCCAGTATGAAGAAGCCAAGCAGTTCGATATTCGCGACTCACTCGCTGCACCATCCAAAAAAGCCTACTCTACCTTCCCTTATTTAATGCTGGAAGCAGAGCGGCAGGCAGCTGAAATTTTATTGCTCCAGCAGAAGCCGAAGATGACGCTGGCCGAGGTCCGCAAAAAAGAGAACGCACCGTTGGTGGAAGAAGCACGTCAATTGCTGCTGCGTGGCGGCTACTACGTCCATACAACGATTGACAAGAAAGTGTACAATTTAATGCGTCAGATTGGATCTGACCCAACGAACTTCACAGCGGACCATAGTGAAAAGGGAATTGAACAAATTGCCGCAATGATGATCGACCATAAAACCGGCGCCATTCTCGGCATGCTGGAAGGCCGGGATTTCTATGTCGAGCAGATGAATTACGCGACACAGATGACCAGGCAACCCGGTTCGGCAATGAAGCCTGTCGCGGCTTACCTTCCCGCGCTGGAAGCAGGCTTGATACAACCGGGCGGAATTCTTGATGATTCACCGATTATTTTGAAAGACGGGGGCAAAGGGTTCCATATTCCGAAAAATGCCAACAACCGCTACAGCGGTCTTGTTACTGCCCGGGATGCGCTCAACCGTTCGCTTAACATCCCTGCCCTTAAGCTGTTTAATGAGAAGGTTACGATTCCCAAGGCATGGGAGTTCGCAAAAACACTTGGCATTACTACGCTTCAACCGATCGATGATGAAGCAAAAACCGGGGTGCTTGGCGGGTTAAGCATCGGGGTTACGGTGGAAGAGCTGACCAACGCGTACGGCGCCATTGCGAATAACGGCATTTTCAACGATGCGTACATGATCAGCAAAATAACCGATTCCAACGGTAAAATTGTGTATCAACATAAGGTGAACCCTGAACGCGTATTTTCCGAGGAAACGGCGTTCCTGATGACAGATATGCTGCGCACCGTCATTACGAACGGAACGGCGACCTCCATCAAATCGATGTTTTCCCATTATGGAAGCATTCCGGTTGCGGGGAAAACCGGCTCCACCCAAAACTATGGCGATGTTTGGTTTATGGGCTACAGCCCCGACCTCACGCTTGGCGTCTGGGCGGGGTATAAAGAACAGAAGTATACGCTCACCGAAGCAGGAAAAGCGCGCGCGCGCTCCATTTGGAGCAAGATTATGGATGGTGTGGCCGATGCCAAGCCGGAATTGTTCTCCACGGAGTCCTTTTCGCAGCCTGAAGGCATCGTTAAGGCGACGGTTTCCGGTTACAGCGGCAAGCTTCCAAGCTCGCTCACAAGACAGTCCGGAAAACTCGTCACCGACTGGTTCAACAAAAAGTTTATCCCTAAAGATGTGGAAGATTCGCTCGTCAATATGTCCTATATCGTCTACAATGGCGTCAACTATATCCCGCAATCGGGAACGCCGGATGATATGCTGTCACAAAAAATTGTCATCAAGCGGGAGAAACCGCTCGCTGAATTAATGTCCGAAATTGAGGCTGCACTCTCGAAAATGCCGAGCGGAAGCAGACGCGCATTGAGCTACTACGTGCCGACTGATGCTGGCAGCGATGCGCCATACAAAGTTGATCCGCGTGTGGAAGATGGCCGCGCACCAGCTCCACCGGCTAATGTGAGACTGAACTACAGTCCTGGCAGCGGAAGTGCTACGATTACGTTCAACAGAAGCCCGGAATCCGATGTTGTAGGCTACCGTCTCTACCGTGCCGCAAATCAGGGATCGTTCCAGAGGTCCGGCAGTTCGCTGCTGGCTGGTCAGGATACCCGATTTACAAGCTCAGTTACCGACTCTGGCATCGTCAGCTTCTATGTAACAGCGGTCGATGTGGGAGGCAATGAATCCGCGCCGAGCCAGACGGTAACAACCGGCACGCCGGTTATCCCGCAAGAGCCGGAATCGGGAGGCCCTACGGGCCCAGAGACAGGCTCAGGAGGCGGAGAAAGCCAGGGCAATGTGCCTGGATCAGGGAATGGCAATGCGGGCGCAGGAGGCAATACGCCGACTGAGAATGCTGGGAATGGTGCAACGGCGCCGCCAGAGAACGGCAATAACGACAAGCCTCCTGCACGCCCAAGCGCGCCAAGCGGCTTATCGGTGGAAGCAACCGATAACGGGATTAAGATGAACTGGTCAGGAAACCCTAGTGCTGAACTGGCCAGTCTCTACAATATTTATTACAGTCAGAACAATCAAGGAAGCTATCGGAAGATTGCCTCGACGAACGACACTTTCTTTGAATACGTGACACCAACAAACAAAGGCTGGTTCCGTATTTCTGCCGTCAACCTGAGCGGTGAAGAATCTGATCTCTCCGGGGCCGTACAGCTCCAATAGCAGCATAATAGACACAAAAAAACCTGACGGGATGCACCGTCAGGTTTTTTTGCTGTTATTATAAGCTGGTATCGCTAATCTTCGATCGTTGACAAATCGCCCGTCGGCAAATTCAACTCCCATGCTTTCAGCACGCGGCGCATTATTTTACCACTCCGTGTTTTGGGCAGCTTGTCTTTAAATTCGATTTCACGCGGGGCCGCATGTGCCGACAAACCTTCTTTTACAAATTTGTAAATATCCTGTTTCAGCTCATCTGACACCTCATAACCTTCCCGCAAGGAAATAAAAGCTTTAATAATTTCCCCGCGCATCGGGTCAGGCTTGCCAATAACGCCCGCCTCGGCTACCGCCGGATGCTCTACCAGCTTGCTCTCTACCTCGAAGGGGCCCACCCGCTCGCCCGCAGTGTTGATGACATCATCAATCCGGCCCTGAAACCAGAAATAACCGTCTTCATCCTTGTAGGCAGAATCACCGGAAACATACCAGCCCTGCAAGCGGAAATACTCTTGGTATTTGGAAGGGTTGTTCCATACTGTTCGCATCATGGATGGCCATGGTGTGCGAATCGCCAAATTCCCCATTCGGTAAGGAGGCAGTTCCTGGCCGTTGTCATCGATAATCGCCGCTTGAACACCCGGAATTGGCTTGCCCATCGAGCCTGGCTTAATATCCATGCTCCGGTAATTACAGATGAGCTGCGCGCCTGTCTCTGTCATCCACCATGTATCATGAATGCGATGGTTATATACTTTCATCCCCCAGCGTACGACTTCGGGGTTAAGCGGCTCGCCAACGCTGAGCACATGGCGCAGCCGGGAAAGATCATAATTGTTGACAAGATCATCGCCTGCGCCCATCAGCATGCGGAATGCCGTTGGCGCGCTATACCAGACAGTTACACCATACTTCTGCAAAGTTGAGTACCAGTCCTGCGGACTGAACCGTCCGCCGCGGACAACATTGGTCGCTCCGTTCAGCCACGGGGCAAAAATGCCGTAAGAAGTTCCAGTTACCCAGCCCGGGTCGGCAGTACACCAATAAATATCATCTTCCTTGAGATCAAGAATAATTTTCCCGGTAAAATAATGCTGGATCATGGCATTCTGAACATGGAAAACGCCCTTCGGCTTGCCTGTTGAACCTGAGGTATAATGAATAATTAATCCGTCTTCTCTGCCCAGCCACTCGATCTCGGCTTCGTCTGACGCTTTGGCCATTTCGGCCTTGAAGTCGACAATGCCTTCCCCTGCTTCCACATCATCGCCAACGACGATAATATGCTTGAGTTCCGGCAATTCCTCCCGTGCAATCCGGCCGAGCAAGGCTGGCGTCGTAATGATCGCCACCGCGCTGCTGTCCTGCAGACGGTCCTTGACAGCGGTTTCCATAAAGGCTTCAAACAGTGGACCGACAACAGCTCCCACTTTCAACGAGCCCAGCAAACCGAAATAGAGTTCAGGTGTGCGCGGCATAAATATAAATACACGTTCTCCTCTTGTGATCCCCAGACTGCGGAGCACATTGGCAAATCGGTTGGATTGCTTGCTTAAATCAGAAAAGGTATATTGTTCTTCGCGTGTATTGTCACTATAATAAAGTGCAATTTTCTCGCCCAAACCGTTTTGCACATGACGGTCGATCGCTTCAAATGCGATGTTGACCTTCCCTGTTTCGTGCCATGAAAATTGCTTCTCAACCTCTTCAAAGCGGAATTCAGCACACATTTCCTCATAGCTTTTCATGTTGGCGTCAACCGCAGTCGCTGCAATTCTTTCCTCGTGAAGATTTCCCATCCGTATCATCCTCCTACAAAATCTTTCGCTGACACATTATGCGAATACGCTTACAAAAAAGGCTCATTGCTGTGGTATACTGAAATCAATATGTTATATTATAGCACAGTCATTTCCATTCGCCTATTGGCTTTACTTTTGAGACGAATATTTGTTACGATTTGCTATAAGGAAAATTTATGAAAGGGGACTACACGGTGGAGCACCGAAAAATATTTCACAAACAAGTTGTTCCCTATTCGGGCGGAGAACTCATCGTCGAAGGGCCTGTCCATCCGGACCAGCTCGCAAGCTGGACGATGCACCCTGATCTGGACGCTTTCCGCCGTCCCAAAGATCAGCATGAAGCATTGGTGGAAATTGCCGAATTGGACGAAGGCAGAATTATTGTCGCCCGCGAGCAGGAGCAGATTGTCGGCTATGTCACCTTCCACTATCCCGATGAAATGGAGCGTTGGTCTGAAGCGAAGATGGATGACCTCGTTGAACTTGGCGCCATCGAAGTCGCTAATGATTTCCGCTCGTTCGGACTTGGCAAGCATATGATTCAAACCGCCTTTGCTTCCGACCAGCTCGAAAATATTATTGTGTTCACCACCGAGTACTACTGGCATTGGGATTTGGAAGGAAGCCGCCTGAATGTATGGGAATATAGGGTCATGATGGAAAAGCTGATGAAGTCAGTGGATATGATCTGGTATGCGACAGATGATCCGGAGATTTGTTCTCATCCTGCCAATTGTCTGATGGTGCGGATCGGCAAGGAGGTTCCTCTGGATTCAGTAGAGAGATTCGACCGAATCCGCTTCAGGCAGCGATTCATGTATTGATGATGCATAGAGAAGACACTATGGGAGGCGTTTGCTATTATGACGGCTAATGCCGTATTTATTCATCATCCTGATGCGTTAAATTATCGATTTAATGACCATCATCCTTTTAACCCGTTGCGGCTGACACTTACTTTTGATCTGCTGAAAGCCTGCTCTGCACTGGAACCCGGACAAATCATCACCCCTTCCACAGCAGACCTCGCCCAAATCGCAAAGATTCACCGGGAAGATTATATTGATGCTGTCATGGGGCTGAGCGGACAATTCCCACCTGACGCTTGGGTCAGACAAGCGGAGCGCTATGGCCTGCAAACTGAAGACACCCCTTTCTTCCAAGGCATGCATGCCTCGGCGGCGGCGATAGCCGGCGGCTCGATCCATGCAGCAGAGGCCGTAATGTCGGGTCAGGCAGAACATGCCTTTCACATGGCCGGAGGACTGCATCACGCCTTCCCAGACCGTGGCGCAGGCTTCTGTATCTATAACGATGCCGCTATCGCTATCGCTCAAATACGGGAGCGTTATGACGCCCGGGTGCTGTATATTGACACTGATGTTCATCATGGAGATGGCGTCCAGTGGATTTTTTATAATGATCCTAACGTTTGCACCTATTCCATTCATGAGACAGGCAAATTTCTGTTTCCCGGTTCAGGCTTTGTTTCGGAGAAAGGCGATCAGGAAGGTTTTGGCGCCTGCTACAACATGCCGGTGGAGCCTTACACGGAAGATGACTCATGGCTGGAATGCTTCGCTGAGAGCATTGAAAAAATAGCTGCCGCATTTCGCCCGGATATTATCATCAGCCAGCATGGCTGCGACGCACATGCCTTCGATCCCCTGTCTCATATCCATTGCAGCATGCGAATTTACCAGGAAATGCCACGGATAATTCATCGTCTTGCCCATGACTATGCGAATGGCCGCTGGGTAGCTATTGGCGGCGGCGGTTATGATATATGGCGTGTTGTGCCGCGGGCTTGGTCGCTGATCTGGCTTGAAATGACCGGCCATCCGATTGCCGCTGCGCTGGAGCAAACCGGAGCAAACCTCCCGCTGCCGCAGCAGTGGCTAGAGCGTTGGTCAACGCAAAGCCCGGAGGGTATCCCGCCGTTGTGGCTTGATCAGACCGCTTCCTGGGCACCAATGCCCAGAAGGGAGACGATTACAATGAACAATCGTGCCGTCAAGCAGGTGGCGATTCAGGATCTTTAACGATATTTGCGGATTGTCGGTCTATGGATCGCTTATCGGGCGGATGCAGTTAAACGCATGAAAGCCGGGCTTTTCGCACCTATGTTGTGCAAGCCCGGCTTTCTATCGTACTCTGAATTGTAAATTAAGATAAATTCGCAATAATGGCATCGATCATTCTGGACGAATTGTCTGCCGCCTGAATGGTAAACTCCGTAAAGCTGACAGCGGCCGAACCGTCCGCCTTATCCGACATGGAGCGGATGACCAGGTAAGGGATACTGTTCATTGCGCACACTTGTGCCAGCGCAGCCCCTTCCATCTCCGTGCAGCTGCCGCCGAAAACTTCATACAGCTCCTTGACCGTCTCGCGGCTTGCCACGAATTGATCGCCTGACAGCACTTTGCCAGTGCGGCAGCGCCCAGGGAACAAGCGGCTCCCCGCCTCTTCCGCAAGCTGGATTAGACGAGCATCGGCGTTGTATTCCGACACTTCCTGATAGGGGACAACTCCGCGTGCAAAGCCAAGCGGCGTGACATCGATGTCATGCTGCACACTGCTTGAAGAAATGACTATGTCGCCTACATCCAAGGCCGGATCAAGCGCTCCTGCTACGCCGGTAAACAAAATACAGTCAGCACCCAAATCAATCATAATTTGCGTGCAAACGGCGGCATTGACTTTACCGACACCGGATTTGGCGAATACGATACGCTTGCCATGCAATTTTCCTTCGTAGAACGTAATGCCCGCTTTATTAATTTCCCGAACATCCGAAGCTTGCTGATGCAATAATTCAACCTCTTCCACCATTGCGCCAACAATTCCGATCGTTTGATAAGACAACAGCTTCAACTCCTTTTCTTTTCAAGCCTCCGCACAGATACAACCAAGGCCCGGATGGACCTTGGTTGTTGGCGATCTCTTCATAACGCATGCATCGTTAAGATGTGTCCTTTCGCAGCTGTCCTTATACCGAGACAACGGATTGACGAGAAATCACTTCGTGCGGCAGTACCACTTTGGACTGTTCCACACTTTCTTTCTTCATCAATTTGGTGAGCAGACGCATCGATACTGCACCGATGTCATACATAGGCTGAGCAACAGTTGTCAACTGCGGCCGCACCATAGAAGCCATCCGGCTGTTGTCCACACTGATAACCGAAATGTCGCTCGGCACTTTCAAACCGTAATCCTGTATACAGTGAATTGCGCCGATGGCCATTTCATCTGTTGCCGAGAACACGGCCGACGGCTTGTCCGCCAACTCAAGGAAATACTTCATCGCTTCAATGCCGGACTCATACCGGTAATTGCCGACACGCACCAAATCCTCGTTGTAGGCAATTCCTGCTGTATCAAGCGCACGTTTGTAACCTTGGAAACGGGCATAACCGTTCGCCGGGTCCTGCAGCGTACCGCTGATCATCGCAATAGACTTATGCCCTTTAGCAATCAGTTCGCTTACGGCATCGAATGCAGCAGCCTCATGATCGATATCAACGGAAGGAATAGCCCCCTGCTCGTCTGTTGTCGCGCAAAGCACAATCGGTACATTGGATGTTCTGAATGCTTGCAGATGCTCTTCGGTTACAGCGCCGCCCATGAACAACAGACCATCAACCTGTTTCTCAAGCAGTGTGTTAATAACCCGAATTTCTTTGTCTTTCTTCTTATCCGCGTTGCATAAAATAATATTGTAGTGGTACATATTGGCGATATCTTCAATTCCCCTAGCAACCTCAGCAAAAATGGCGTTGGAGATGTCAGGAATTACGACGCCTACCGTTGTCGTTTTTTTGCTCGCGAGTCCTCTTGCGACTGCATTGGGCCGATAGCCCAGCCTTTCTATTGCTTCAAACACTTTCTTCCGTGTCTGAGGCTTTACGTTGGGATTATTATTTACAACACGAGATACCGTCGCCATCGATACTCCCGCTTCTCTTGCAACATCATAAATGGTTACCGTCACGTTCCTTCTCCCCATTTAAATTCAATTTTTGTTAGAATAACCGTCATTTCTGGCCGGAATCATATTAAAACTAATGATACGACAATTTATTACTTTTCGCAAATCGGACAGGCTTTTTCTTAAAATTAGATAAACTTAGCTTACATTTTCTCGCGAAACGTTTCGCACCCACTCAAGATGTACGAGGCGTTTATGCTTGATTGTTGCCAAAAGTGCATTAAATCAAACCCGGGCATTTTATGTATGCATCGGACGGCGGCTGAGCTGGGTCAGTCGCTTCCTGATTTCGTTCATCCAGTCCTCGTCATTTTGCTGCATGACTACCAGATACAGATCAAGCAGCTTGTCGATCCGTTCAGCAATCAACTGTTCTACAATGCGAGTGTCTGTTTGCTTCTTTTTCAAACACACTTCCACAAGTAAATCCGCCCACTCATTCCATTCGTTAAACAATAAATTTTGCTTGTCAGGCTTCGCTCCGAGCTGGTCGATTAATCCGGTCAGGTCCGGTTTTACCTCCGGGAACACTTCACTGCGATTGCAGGAACTGCAAGAATAAATCGGTACATTGTCGATTTCCACTTTACCCGAATATATCACCGTCCGAAGTTTGATGATCATCTCTGCACCACAAGGACACTGTTTCTGCAAAATGGTCCACTCCTTCGTCAAAACGCGTAACGATGTACAATATTCGACTTCTTTCGCGCATTTTCCTGCCGCGTTGTAATAGTATTTTTTAACTGTCAATCTTCACAGGTACAGGAATATCCCGAAACTTGTTTGCTTCCACCCACCTGCTTCGCTAAAATAGGAGTTGGCAGAATTTCAGTAACGATATCTCCTGCCTTCCCAAGTCATACTTTTAAATGGAGGTTCCACATGAAACTGCAAGGCAAACAAGTCATCTGTCTGCTTGATGATGAATTCGAGGATTTGGAATTATGGTATCCTGTCTATCGCGCCAGGGAAGAAGGGGCAACGGTGCGCTATGCCGGGCCTGAACGGGGCAAGAAACATATTGGAAAATACGGTGTGCCTGCTATTGCCGATTTATCATTCGACGAAGTGGTCAGCGCGGAAGTCGATGGCCTGCTCGTCCCTGGCGGCTGGGCGCCGGACAAGCTGCGCCGCTATCCGCAAGTATTGCAATTGGTTAAAGACTTGGACGAGGCAGGCAAGCCGATCGGACAAATCTGCCACGCCGGCTGGGTGCTTATCTCTGCAAAAATATTATCCGGACGTAAAGTAACTTCAACGCCCGGAATCCGTGATGATATGGAAAATGCCGGAGCAACATGGTTCGATGAAGAAGTGGTCGTGGACGGCAACCTTATTTCTGCTCGCCGTCCGCCCGATCTTCCCGCATACGCCAAAGCGTTTGTCGATGCACTAACCAAGTAAGTATTTTACGCCAGAGGTTATTTTGAACCGCAGACTTTGCCGCTGCTGCGCTGCTCGTCGATTTGGCTTTTGAATTCATTCAGCTTATCGAGCAGTTCAGCGCTTGTGCGGCATTCCATCAACTGCTGAAGTAGAACATGGCTGTCCTGTTGCTTCGTGCAGAGCAGCCGTTCCTTCACCTGAAGCAGGGAGTGCGCGGACATGCTCAAACTATCTACATCAAGGCCAAGCCAGATAGGCAATGCCCGCACATCCCCCGCCAATTCTCCGCACACCCCAACCGGAATCCCCTTGCGCTTCGCCGCTTCAACGGTCGTCTTCAGCATTCGCAGCACAGCGGGATGAAACGGCTCATACAAATGGGCAATCGTTTCATTCATGCGGTCGACTGCAAGGGTGAACTGTACGAGATCGTTCGTCCCGATACTGAAAAAGTCCACTTCATCCGCAAGCAGATCAGCTATGCAGACCGCTGCTGGCACCTCAATCATAATTCCTACTTCCAGATGAGGGTTGTAATCTCTGCCAGCCTGCCGCAGTTCCTCTTTCGCTTCCACAAGCAGCGCCTGGGCAGCACGAACCTCCTCAACGGAAGTTATGAGCGGGTACATCAGTTTCACATTGCCATAACAGCTTGCACGCAGAATGGCTCTAAGCTGGGTTTTGAACAGTTCTTTGCGGTCAAGTGAAATGCGGATCGCCCGATAGCCAAGAAACGGATTTTCTTCCTCCGGAATCGGAAAATAATCCAGCTGTTTGTCTCCGCCGATATCCAACGTTCGCACAATAACGGTCTGTCCTTCCAACCGTTCTGCCACAGTGCGATACACCTCGAACTGCTCCTCTTCGCCCGGAAAATCATGACGGTCCATATACAGAAACTCAGTGCGGAACAGCCCTACACCAAGCGCACCAGATGGCAGTGCTACCTCAAGCTCTTTAAGGGAGCTGATATTGGCTGACAGCCGGATTAATTTTCCATCCAATGTGACGGCATGCAAATCTGCCAATTGACGAAGCCTGAGCTTCTCATCCTGCTGTGCCTGTTGCAATTGCTCATACTGATTCACAATCGTCTCCGCTGGATTAAGCAGCACTTCCCCCCGGTCACCATCAATAATAAGCAGATCGCCGGTAATGACGTGCTCCTCCATGTTCGCTTCAAGTCCAACGACGAGCGGGACACCGAGCGCGCGCGCCATGATCGCGGAATGAGACGTCGTACTGCCTGCCATAGTGATGATGCCCAGCACACGCTGCGTATTCATATTGGCAAACTGTGAAGGCGACACTTCTTTGGCTACCAGTATAAACGGCTGCGTGTCGGATGGAAGCTTGATTTCGGGTGCCCCAAGCAGATGCTTCAGCAGGCGATTGCCCACGTCTTTAATATCGAGTGCCCGTTCCTTCATATAATCATCATCAAGCAGATCAAACATTGTGACAAAATGGTCAATCGCTTCCTTAACAGCTACCTCTGCCGCTTTATATTGCCGCTGAATAATCCCCTGCACTTCATTCATAAACACAGGATCATCCAAAATTGCAAGGTGAGCGTCGAATATTTGACTTTCTTCTGTTCCGACGACTTCCCTTAACTCCCCTTTAATTTGTTCAATTTCAAACTTCGATGTCCTGATTCCCTCATACAAACGGTCGAATTCTTGCGCCAGATCAGAGACATCGATGCGCTGTTCCGGCAAATCCCACTCCCAATTTGGCAGAACAAACGCTTTGCCGATCGCAATCCCCGATGACGCGCCTATTCCTTGAATCATTTAGAATCCCCCTCATTTCTCTCTTTTAAGACGACCGACATTACCGAGGCCTGCCCTTTCTTGACGGCCTTGAACGGGGCAAAGCTCCACGACCTCACCATATCCGAGTTAGTAATCACCATCGGTGTGGCCAGTGATTTACAGCCTTTGCGCACGCGCTGCATGTCAAATCGAATCAGCAGCTGCCCGGGCAGCACATGATCCCCTTCCTGTACAACGGCATGAAATCCTTTGCCCTTCAACTGGGAAGTATCGATGCCGATATGGAGCAGCACCTCAAGTCCTTTGTCCGTTCGCAGGCCGATGGCGTGCATGGTCGGATAAATGTGAACGACCGTTCCCTCAACCGGTGACACAAGTTCACCTTTGTCAGGGAAAAACGCTACGCCCTGGCCGACGAGCTTGCCCGCAAAAATCGGATCGGGCACCTCCTCGAGCGGAATCATTTTGCCTTGCATTGGCGAGCAGAACAGCACTTGCGCTACATCGCGGCGGAGCGTCTTCATGATCTCCTCGCGAATAAGTTCGGAGTAGGTGCCGAATACAACTTGCACACTGCCCGCACCCAGCCTGATTACACCAGCTGCCCCCAGACTGCGCAATGCGTTGATGTCGAGCAGGCGGTCATTGTTTAAATTCAGACGCAGGCGGGTAATGCACGCTTCCATCCGGACGATGTTCTCCTTGCCCCCGAGCGCCTGCAGAATAAGCGGAGCGCGGTAAGGAATATCCCCTGCCCACTCGTCAAGCTGCGAGCCTTCCTCGCGCCCTGGCGTTGGAATGCGGAAACGCCAGATCGCCCAGCGGAACAGCACATAATACAACAGTCCAAACACAAGCCCGATCGGCAGCAACAGCCAGCCGCGTGTCGCCAAATGCTCGTTGACGATAAAATCGATCGCCCCTGCTGAAAATGAAAATCCATGAAGAATGCCCATTTCATAAGTCAGCCACATAATGAGTCCAGAGAGCACCGCGTGAATAACGAACAAGTAAGGCGCAACAAACAAGAAGGCAAATTCAATCGGCTCGGTTACTCCGGTAAGAAAGGAGGCCAGCGCAGCGGACAGAAATATCTTTCTGATCTTGGGCTTCAAATCCTCCCGGGCTTCATGAATAATTGCAAAAGCAATCGCAGGCAGTGCAAACATCATCGTCGGGTACAAACCGGCCATAAAGGCCCCCGCCGTCGGATCTCCGGCAAAAAAGCGCGGCAAATCGCCATATACGAGCTGGCCACCAGGTGTTTCATAACCGCCGACCTGGAACCAGAACACATGGCTTACCAGATGATGAAGACCGAACACAACGAGAATCCGATGTACAAAACCGAACAAAAAAACGCCAAAGCCTCCGGCAGAAGATACGATGCTGCCGAGCTGATGCATGCCCTCCTGAATGGCCGGGGCAATAGAGAGCATAGTAATGGAAAACAATACCGATACAAAGCTTACGAATATAGGCACAAATCGCGGCCCGCCAAAAAACTGAATATATTCTGGCAAGCGAAATTCTTTAAACCGTTCATAGGCATAACCCGATACGATGCCGATTAGCACGCCAATTAAGACGGTAGGCTGAATGCTGTCGCTAAACGACTCGGTGACTGCAGTATAAATAAACATGCCCGCAAGCGAGGCTACGCCTGCAGCTCCTGCATTATTCGTAAGTCCCATGGCAATCCCAAGCGCAAAGAGGTAAGGCATAAAGAGGAACAAGGCCTGTCCTGCCGTCTCAAGCTGTCCGGACAAATTATCAAGACCAATCGCGGCCCAGGGAATCTGGCTTAAACTAAGAAATACAGCCGCGGCTGGCAAAACAATCATAGGGAGCATCATCGCCCGGCCGAGCTGCTGCAGATTGCCCATTATATTCAACGAAGGCTACCTCCTCTTCCGAAATTGATCTATACTCGATGGTAAGCGTTTGCTGCTGTTTTGTCAAAGCAAAAACAACAACAAAAGACGGCAGGCTGTAATAGCCTGCCGTCAACGTATCTCTTTTCTTAAAAACGGTTGTTTTGTCCGTTCATACCGTTAGATCCGTACTGGGAACCTGTTTGGTAGCCCAAGTGCGAAATTACCGGACCTTCCTGATGCTGTGCGTTGGACGCTTGATACACAGGGTTGATTGGCGTTTGAGCATGAGCATAGCTGTTTTGATGCATTGAAGCTTGCTGGCCGCCTTGTTGCCCACTGTAATTTCCAAATTGCGAAGAAGAATTCAGCACCGGTGTACGGTTGTTTTGTCCTACTTGGTAGCCCAATTGGGAAATAACAGGCTGGCTGTTATTGCTGTTGCTGTATTGTTGGTTAGACGGGCTGTGCTGCTGGTAGCCTTGGTTATAAGACTGGTTCATGGAAGCCGCAGCTGCTCTTGGATAGTAATCACGCCCAGCTTCATACCCAACATGGGAAATGACAGGTTGTTGCTGGGTTTGAGCTCCAAAATGGCTCATGTTGTTTTGCTGTGCAAATTGATTGTTGAAAATGCCTTGTTGCGAAGAAGCTTGGTATCCCAAATGGGAAATAACCGGTCCTACGTTTTGTGACGAACCAAAGTTGCTTTGTCTCAATTGTCCTTGGTACTGTGATGGCACGTAACCGGTTGGTTGGTACCTGTTGTTGTTAGCTTGTCCAAAAGAAGATTGCGACTGTTGGCCTTGGAACGAACCTTGTTGATAAGACTCTCCGTACACCGTATTTTCCTCCTTGAAATAACACTTTAGTCTTCTGAGACAGCATTCAGAACTGCCCCCGAAGCCTTTTTAGTGTAGGAGAAAGTCGGTCGTTTTATCCTGCTCAGAATTTGGGTTTTCCTTCTGGAAGCAGGATCGAATCCTCAACCTTAATACAACGATCCATAATGATCTCCATACCGGCTGCCTCGGCGATTTGCGCAGACTCCTCGCTAACTATGCCGAGCTGCAGCCACAACACTGGGGCGCCAATCTCAGCAGCTTCAGCCGCTACAGGCGGACAATGCTCACTGCGGCGAAACACATTGACCAGATCAACCGGAAAAGGAATTTCTTTTAGTGAAGCATAGCTTTTTTCTCCAAGGATCGTATCCGCATTCGGATTAACCGGGATAATACGGTATCCTTTGGATTGCATGGCTTCCGATACCATATAAGAAGTGCGGTCAGGCTTATCCGACAGTCCGACAACGGCAATCGTATTCGATTTTTCCAATATTTCTTTAATCGCTTCACGCGACGGATGCTGGTATGCCATTGTGATTCATTGCCTCCTTCGTTCTTGTTTAGTTAAGCTTCAATCCATTCAACATTGGCTCCCAGCGCCTTCAAATGGTCGAAGTAGATCGGATAGGATTTCGCGACATGATGGGCGTCACGAATACGCAGCGGCTGTTTGGCGCGCAAACCGACCACTGTCAATGCCATAATGACCCGATGATCATAGTGCGCGTCAATTTCAACGCCGCCCTCAACCCCTTCAGGTCGACCATGAACAATAATTTCACTTTGCCGTTCCTCTACATTGGCGCCGGCCTTGCGAAGCTCGTTCAAATAATCGGTAATGCGGTCACATTCCTTGTAGCGCAAATTTTCCACATTGTAAAAACGTGAAGTTCCATCAGCAAACACTGCGGCGGCCACCATTGCCAGCACAGCGTCTGTAGCGATATCGCCATCGAATTCCACCGCTTTTATAGCGCCTTTGCTTTGCACGCGCACCGTTCCATTATGATGTGTGAGCGGCACTTCCATCATACGCAGCACATCGATTATTGCCCGCTCTCCCTGCTTGCTTTCTTCTTCCAACCGATGGATGGTAACGTCAGACTCCGTTACCGCTGCAGCAGCCAGAACCGCTGCCGAGCCTGGATAGTCGCCTTGAACACTGTATTGCTTGGCTTCGTAGCGTTGGTTGCCTGGAATCGAATAATGCATCAAATCGTCGCTCGCTTCGATAACGATACCCGCTTGACGAATAACTTCCAACGTTTGGCCAATGACGACTTTGGATTTTAAATCATGCAGCACTTCAATTTCACTATTCTCTGGCAATAGCGGCGTCAAAAACAACAACGCGCTCAAAAACTGTGAGCTGACATTGCCGGAAACTTTAATTTTGCCGCCGTGAAGTTCGGCACCACGAACGGTAATTGGAAGCTTGCCGTTCTGATGCTCAACTTCCACTCCCATTTGTTGCAGCGCATCAATCAAGTCATCATGCGGGCGCTTGCCAAGAGAATCCGGGTACGTATTGACAAATGTGATGTCCTTGCCCAATGCCGCGATGGCCATTAAAAACCGCAAAACAGCGCCCGCATTGCCTACATTCAGTTCTTTGACCGGAGCCGGGTTGCTACCGAAACCTTTAATTACGATTTTTTCCTCATCTTCCTCTACCGTCGCGCCAAGATCTCGAATACAGCGACGCATCGCATCGCTATCCTCACTATGAGCCGGATAGTAGATCGTACTTGTTCCTTCCGCAAGCGCTGCAACGAGCAAATAACGTGTTGTATAGTTTTTGGAAGATAGCGCTTGAATTTCTCCATTAAGCTTTTGTGTAGGCGTTACCAAAACATCCATTCTTATTCTGTCCTCTCTGTTTCAGTTTTCAAATGCCCGATGATCTGCTCAGCAACCTCACTGGTGTTGTAATGTGTCGTATCAATCATCACATGGGCAAAATCGTAAACATGGCGACGCTCATTCAGCAGATGGTGGACCCGCTGTTCCAAGTCGCCCTGCAGCAGCGGCCGCGACTCGTCTTTGCCAACGCGGGCTATAATATGCTCGGCATCAGCCTTCAGCGCTACGACTAGTCCAGCTTCCAGCATGCGGTCACAATTGCTGCCCCGCAGCACTGCGCCGCCGCCCGTAGCGATAATTTTACTGTCGCCTTGCAGTACAGATGCGAGCACCGCGCTTTCAATATCACGAAATGCAGCTTCCCCTTTTTCAGCGAACAACTCGCTTATCTTGCAGTTTTCCCGCTTTTCAATCTCCTCGTCCAAATCAACGCGAATAAGTCCAAGCCGCTCAGACAGCAGCTTGCTTACCGAGGATTTCCCGGTTCCCATAAAGCCGACCAAAACAATCGAGCGAAGCGTTTCTGTCATATGGCACCTTCTTGCAAATGTTTTTTAAAAAAGCGGCTGCGATTTGGCCAAAGCGTACTTGGACCGTCGCAGCCGCTGTAATTCAAAGCTTTGTTCTTGCCTGGTTAACTCTTTCCTTCTCTGCAGAAAGACGGAACACAAGCGATCCGCGATCAGTGCGGAAACTAGCTCAGCCAGTTGAAATGGAATGATCCTTCTTTATCAACGCGTTTGAACGTATGCGCTCCAAAATAATCGCGCTGTGCTTGGAGCAGGTTTGCTGGCAGACGTTCAGTACGGTAGCTGTCATAGTAGGAAATTGCACTTGCAAATGCCGGAATCGGAATACCTGCAGCAACGGCTGTCGCCACAACTTCACGCCATGCGCCTTGGTAGGACTCGACAATTTCACGGAAATAGTCGTCCAGCAGCAGGTTGCGAAGCGCTGGATCACGGTCATAGGCATTTTTAATATTTTGCAGGAAGCCCGCACGGATGATGCAGCCGCCGCGGAAAATCATTGCGATATCTCCGTAGCGAAGATCCCAGCCGTATTCATCGGAAGCAGCACGCATTTGTGCGAAGCCTTGCGCATAAGAGCAAATTTTGCTTGCGAACAACGCTTTGCGAACGGACTCGATAAATGCCGCTTTGTCGCCTTGGAAAGGAGCTGCTTGCGGTCCTTTCAGCAATTTGCTTGCAGCGACGCGCTCTTCTTTCATCGCGGACAGGAAACGCGAGAATACGGACTCGGTTATAATGGTCAGCGGCACGCCCAGGTCAAGCGAGCTTTGGCTTGTCCATTTACCGGTTCCTTTTTGACCGGCTGAGTCAAGAATGACATCAACCATCGGCTGATTCGTTTCCGGATCATATTTGGAGAAAATATCAGCTGTGATCTCAATCAGGTAGCTGTCCAGCTCCCCTTTGTTCCATTCTGTGAAAATTTCATGCAGTTCTTCTGTCGATACGCCCAGCACGGATTTAAGCAGTTGATAGGCTTCGCAAATCAATTGCATGTCGCCGTACTCGATGCCGTTGTGCACCATTTTGACATAGTGTCCAGCACCATCCGGACCGATGTAAGTACAGCAAGGGTCGCCATCGACTTTGGCCGAAATCGCGGTCAGAACAGGCTCAACCAGCTTATAGGCAGACTCTTGTCCACCAGGCATAATTGAAGGTCCTTTCAAAGCGCCTTCTTCGCCGCCGGATACGCCTGTGCCGATAAAACGGAAACCTTGCGCTTCCAGTTCCTTGCTTCTGCGCTGTGTATCAGGGAAATATGCATTCCCTCCGTCAATGATAATATCCCCTTCGGTAAGGTGGGGAACCAATTGGTTAATTGTGTCGTCCGTTCCTTTGCCCGCTTGAACCATGATCAAAATTTTGCGCGGAACTTCAAGCGATTGAACAAACTCTTCGATTGTATAAGATGGCACCAGATTTTTGCCGGCTGCCTCGCGAACGAGATCATCTGTTTTTTCACGCGAGCGGTTAAACACGGAAACGGTAAACCCTCTGCTTTCAATATTAAGGGCAAGATTTTTTCCCATAACGGCTAAGCCGATAACGCCGATTTGCTGTTTAGACATCTGTTTCTTCCATCCTTTTGTAATTTATTTTATTTAGATCGAACACATTACTCCTATTTTACTCTTTTTGTCCCCATAAGAAAACCCACTTTTCACAAGGGAGACGTAAAAAAATCGATGCGCCCCGCTTTTTATCGGACAGCTGCCTCTGAAACAGTCACCCCATATCAGCTCTTGGCAACCACGCTTGACTGTTCCCGATAAGCGGCCAGCTCGGAAAAAGAAGGCTTCAGCGCCTCATAAATTCGGCGGAACTGCGGATACAGCGCATCGTAAACGGCAGCGTTCGCTTTATTAGGATAGCACACCTCTCCTGCCAGATACTCTTCCGCGCTGTCGCTGTCCAGCGACGGTGGCGGAGCAATGTAGGCAGGCGCGAGCGTTGGTGCAAGCCCCAGCGCAAAAAGCGCCAGCTTGGCGGCACCTGCGGCAGAGGCGTCCCCGGTCGAAGATATTTTAACCGGGCAGCCGAACATATCCGCCATCAATTGGCGGATGGCAACCGGTTTCGTAAACCCGCCGGAAACCCGGATTTCCTGGGGCCGGCCGGCAGCGGCGCTGACCCCTTCCAATACAGAACGAAGTCCGAACAATATCCCCTCCAGCCCTGCCCGAAGCATATGCTGACGCTCATGCTCCAGTGATAGGCCGAACCATACCCCTCGGGCACGCTCATCGTAGTGCGGGGCCCGTTCGCCGGTCAGATGAGGCAAAAACAGCAAGCTGCCCGCCCCGGGCGGGACGCTCGACGCCATTTCCAGCAGCCGTTTATAAGCGTCTTCACCATCGCGCGCCGCCTCCAGCTTCACGTCAGGCAGCAGTTGGTCCCGCAGCCAGCGGAATACAACCCCGCCGCTATTGACCGCGCCTCCGGCAATCCACAGCTGCTCGGCAAGCGGGTAACAGAACAGCTTTCCGACGTCGCCTGCAGATGGCTGATTAACCGCTACACGCACCGCTCCGCTGGTTCCAACGGTCACTTCAACGATTCCCGGCAGCACAGCCCCTGAACCAAAATTGGCAAGCACACCGTCTGCTCCCCCGATAACGACGGGAACATTCGCGGCAATACCCAGTTTCAGAGCGATTTCGGGAAGAAGTCCAGGAAAATAACGTGTGGTTGGAGCAAGTTCAGGCAAGAGCTCGCGTCCGATACCAGCGAGGGCAAGCGCCTCATCATCCCAGTCCCGGCTGTGCACATTGTACAATCCGGTTCCGCCCGCTACCGCTTCATCCATCACATAGGCCGCTCCGCTAGACGGATCAGCTCCGCACCAGCGGTTAAGTATGTATTCTTTGATGCCGATCATGTATGAAGCTTCTGCTATGCTCTGCGGGTCATTGTCATGAAGCCACATCAGCTTGCAAAGCGGTGTCATCGCGTGAATCGGCACACCGGTGCGGAGGTGCAATTCAGCGGTGTCTTCCCGCTCCCTTAAACGCTGCGCAAAACCCTCGGCACGTGTATCTGCCCAGGTAATAGATTTCGTAAGCGGCTCACCGGACTTGTCCACCATAATTAAACTATGCATCGCCGTGCTAAAGGAAATGGCAAGCAAATCATCAGCTGACAGCTTCGCCGCGCTGATCGCTTCACTAACCGCCTCTTCAGCCATTAGGGTAATCAACCGGGGGTCCTGCTCTGCCCATCCCGGCTTGGGTACATGCAGCGGATATTCTCTCTCAGCGCGCGCAATCGTCCTCACAGCTGTCTCGGCAGCCGAAACCTTACCGATCGTTTCGCCGCCATCCAACGCAAACACAAGCGCCTTGGCGCTCGTCGTGCCGATGTCAATTGCTACAATATGAGAGGGTTGTTCGTTGTTTGCCATCAGCAGTCTACTCCCTATGCGGTTTTTGCAACTTGCAATGTCTTCATTCTAATTCAGTCCCCACAGCCTTGCAAGCCTGCTTCTGCACAATCCATTCATTCAAAAAAGGATGCCTTCGCATATAACGCTGCGAAAACATCCTCAATAGTCAAACATCGCCTTCAATAGTCTCCCACCTCTTCTTTACAACTCCAGCTGCAGCATTTCCAATCTCAGATGAACCAGTCTTTCTTTGGAAGCGGCAATATCGGCTTCAGCATCAGCTTCCAATGCTTCATGAAGTACCGACAGCTCGTAGTCAAGCTCATAGCGTAATACCACTGCCCGCTCCTCTGCCCGTTTGGACTGAAACGCTTGCATCATCTCTTCTGTTGTGACAAAGGGTTTGCGCTGATAAATAATTTTATGCTCCATACCAGACACCTCCACAAGTCGGATAACTTCGCCAAACATAATATTTTCAATGACAATATTACGATCCTTGATCCGTTTGACAACAGCATGCCCGCGAGTATCGTTGATCAGCTTCTCTAGCAGCACAGACAATCTCTCATCTTTAATCGTGTAATCCCCTACTATTTTGTAACGGTTGCGGATCCGCTGAAACCGCAGCTTCACAAGTTTTCGACCTGTACGAATCGAAATTAGAAAATGGGCGTCGGTTTCACTCCAATAAAGCGAATAACCCTCTTGTATTAAATCGCGGATCAGATTCTGGACTTGCCGGCGGTCGAAGCGCAGCTCCAAATTACAATATTCCACTTCATGGCTCTTATTCACGGCAATTCCTCCTCATAATGCTGACCAGTTGCCTCCCATTCATTGACGAAATGTTCTGACAATTAGTGCTTAATCCTATCTTATACCTCATCATATGTTCTGGCAACTTGGTTTATTGATTATTTTACGCGCACAATTCAAAAAAGTTACGTTCAGAAGCACAGTTACCGACAAATGGGTTCAAAGCGGCAATTTTTGAGAGATTAATGCTGCCGGCATGCCGCCCTCTCAACCCTATATTAATTTTGCAGCAGCGTCTGCGATATAGGCAAGTACAAAAATATGGTACAATTACTAGGAATGGATTTGACAACGGAGGACTGATCGTTATGACAACTACGCAGCAAGAAGCATTCGTCGGCTTTACAGCGGACGATTTTGATGTATTTACAATTCCCGGACTTGAGCCGCGCATGACCGCGTTAATTGAGCAAATCCGTCCAAAACTGCATGTTTTGGGCAGCCAGTACGCTCCCCTGCTGTCCGTTTTGTGCGGCGAAGTCATGCATCCCCACGTCGCCAAGCATGCCCGGCGCACCATTAATCCGCCTAATGACACTTGGGTTGCTTTTGCCAATAACAAACGGGGCTACAAGGCTCATCCTCATTTTCAAATCGGGTTGTGGAAGTCACATCTCTTTGTTCAGTTCGCCCTTATTTATGAAGCAAATACGAAGGCCGTATTCGCTGATCAGGCTTTGAAGCGTCTCAAAGACCTTCGCAAGCAGGTGCCGGCTCATTATGTCTGGTCAGGGGATCACTCGCTTCCCGGCGGTACTCCCCATCTGCAAATGCACAACGAAGATTTGGAAACGTTGTTTCATCGCCTGAAAACAGTAAAAGCTGCTGAACTCGTATGCGGATTAAACATTGAACGCGATGATCCTTTGTTGAGCGATGGGGCAAAGCTTGCCGCAACGATCGAGGATACGTTCAAAACGCTGATGCCGCTCTATCGGATGGCATTCTAAATTGCCGACTCTGTCAGGGAAGGTCATCGGCTGTCAGTATAACTGCAGTTCAAGCAAAGAAAGACGGGATGCTTTGATTGCACCCCGTCTTTCTTGCTTCCTATGGATAAAATGAAATCGCAGCGCTTACGCGTCTGCCGTAGCGCTCTGGCGGTCCCTTAGCACAAAGCGGGACAGCAGCAGCAGCGCGGCCAGCGACAGCAGTCCGCCAAATAGATAAGGCAGCTGCAAATTAAATGTAAACAGGAAGGTTCCGATTAATGGTCCGGCAATTCTGCCCAGACTGTCCATAGAGGAGCTGAGTCCTGAGGCAATCCCTTGGCCGACCGTTGTTTTCTGAGTGATCAGCGAAGTGACGCAAGGTCGAATGAGCGCATTGCCTATGCCGAATATCGCAAGATAAACCGTTGATGTCCACAGTGAATGGGATGTCGTCAACAGTAAGAAACCTGCCGCGGAGATGATTAGGCCCGCTGCGATAAACTTCGGCTCAGCACCTTTCTTAATATAGCGGCGCACTACACCGCCCTGAACAAGAGCGCCGACCAGTCCGCAGACAAAGAACATCATGCCAACTTGCGCCGGAGTGACATTAAACCGTGTCATGCCGAATATTTGCAGCGTAGCTTCCAAACATGCCAGCGTAAAGGACACAAAGAAAGCAAGCACATACAAATAGCGGACAGAACCGGTAAAGGCGCGCCAGCGGGAAGGTGATTTTTCGGTACTCGATCGTCTCTTCTCTTTGGGCAGCGACTCTTTAAGCACCGACAGGGACAAAAGAAAAGTAACAAGCGCCAGACCTGCCGCGACAAAAAACGGCATTGCCAGCGTAATCGTGCTGAGCAAGCCTCCCACGCCCGGTCCGATTGTAAAGCCAAGGCCGATTGACATGCCGACAAGCCCCATGCCTTTCGTCCGCTGTTCAGGAGGAGTCACATCGGCAACATAGGCGACAATCACAGAAGCAACTGCCCCTGAGAACAGACCGCCAAGCACTCTTGAAGCATACATGAGCACCAGACTGTCAGTGCCAAGTCCAAACAGCACAAAACTGATTGAAAAGCCCAGAATTCCTGTTAGTATAACAGGGCGTCTGCCAATTCGATCGGATAGCGCTCCCCAGAGCGGCGACAGAATAAACGAAATAGCCGAGTACACAGACAACATTAAACCCGTATGTAATTCAAGCGAGTCAGGAGCAACGTTTTTAATGAGTTCAGGCATAACAGGAATAATAATCCCGAAGCCGATAAAGGTCGTCATCAACATAATCATTACGACGGTTAATTGTTTTTTCATAGTGCCTCCCCCTATCTGCTAATCCTATCACAACTTTCCCAGCCATGGAAATGAACAATTGAAGAACAAAACACCCGCTTTGAAAGTTCAAATCAGCATCTGCGCCCAGCTGAAAAAAAATCAGCTTGCAATCCACTTTGTATTTGTTATACTCATCCTTGTTTGTACCATTTAACATAGAAAGGCTGGGATGCAGCGATGGACCATACCAAGACGCCGCTCTTCAGCGCGCTCCGCAAGCACGCCGAGAGCAATCCCGTGCAGTTTCACATTCCCGGTCATAAAAAAGGAATGGGCAGTGATCCTGAATTTCGGCAGTTTATTGGCGACAATGTGCTGTCGATCGATTTAATTAATATTGCACCGCTTGATGATTTGCATCAGCCAACCGGTGTAATCGAAGAAGCACAGAAATTAGCCGCGGATGCGTTTGGCGCAGATTCCACCTATTTCTCCGTGCAGGGGACAAGCGGTGCAATTATGACGATGATTATGACGGTCTGCTCGCCTGGCGATAAAATTATCGTGCCGCGCAACATTCATAAATCGATTATGTCAGCGATAATTTTCGCTGGAGCAAGGCCAGTATTCCTTTCGCCAGCGCGGGATTCGAATCTGGGTATTGATCATGGTATTACAACAAACGCTGTGCGCCGCGCTCTCAAACGGCATTCCGATGCCAAGGCCGTTCTTGTCATTAATCCGACTTATTACGGCATTTGCGCCGATCTGAAGGAAATCGTTGATATCGTGCACAGCTATGACATTCCTGTGCTGGTCGATGAAGCGCATGGGGTGTTAATTCATTTTAACGAGAAATTGCCGATCTCTGCCATGCAAGCCGGAGCGGATATGGCTGCAACCAGTGTGCATAAACTGGGCGGCTCCATGACGCAAAGTTCGGTATTGAATATAAAAACCGATCGCATTAACCCGCAGCGTGTCAAAACAATTATCAGTATGCTGACCACTACATCGACCTCATACATTTTGTTAGGGTCGCTGGACACTTCGCGCCGCACGCTGGCCTTGAACGGACACAAGATTGCTGAAGAAGCGATTCGACTTGCCCACTATGCCCGCGGTGAGATTAACAAAATTCCCGGGCTGTACTGTTTCGGTGAAGAAATTCTCGGTGGCGAAGCGACTTTTGATTATGACCCGACCAAGTTGACCATCCATGTCCGGCATCTCGGCATTACCGGCTATGAGGTGGAGAACTGGCTGAGGGATCATTATAATCTGGAAGTTGAACTGAGCGATATGTACAACATTCTGTGTCTCGTCACACCGGGGGATACAGAAGCGCCGATTAATATTTTGCTGGATGCGCTTCGCAATTTGTCGGGACAATTTCATCTTGTAAATGAAGCAAAAGAGCTGATTATTAAAATTCCGGAAATTCCGCAGCTGTCGCTGACCCCGCGTGATGCATTCTATGCTGAAACGGAAGTGATCCCGTTCAAAGAGTCGGCAGGACGTATTATTGCCGAGTTTATCTATGTCTACCCGCCAGGCATTCCGATTTTACTGCCCGGGGAAGTCATCTCGCAATCCAACATTGACTACATTATCGATCATGTCGAAGTTGGCCTGCCTGTCAAAGGACCCGAGGATCGCAGCATTCAATTCGTGAAAGTTATCGTTGAGGAAAATGCGATTTTCTAAGCTATGCCATTAACCATTTGTACATTTGCAAATCAAACAGAGACGCCGATAAGCAGCAACGAGCGCTTCATCCGCGCTTACCAATCTTATCGCGCCTCTGTACAACCTTCCGCTTTCTGCAGCACGCAAAAATATTCTCCCTATTTTTTTCTAAAAAACTGTTGACTTTCTATTTGCAAATTGATATATTATTAATTGTTCCCAAACGCGATCTGTTAGCTCAGCTGGGAGAGCACCATCTTGACAGGGTGGGGGTCAGTGGTTCGAGCCCACTACAGATCATACGAAAAAACCCTTGCGCTGCAAGGGTTTTTTGCTGTTTATATTTTGAATAAGGAGCTGACTGCACTTGCGAGACGAACATGAAATGCTGGATCTGTTCCTCAGCTACGCCAGCAGCAACGAGCAAATTCGCGCTGTGACGCTGGAAGGTTCGCGGACAAATCCTAATGCGCCCAAAGATCTGCTGCAAGACTTTGATATCAGCTTTCATATTGCAGAAGCGGATATGAACTCCTTTATTAACACCCCCTCCTGGATTGACAGATTTGGCGAACGTTTGATTTTGCAGACGCCTGAAGCGATGGCCATGTTCCCCCCGGAATTGGGGCGAAGGTTTTCATACCTGATCATTTTTACAGACGGTAACAAGGCAGACTTGACCTTGATTCCACTGGATGAAGCCGAGGAATACTGCAAGGAAGACAAGCTGATGCAGGTGCTGCTGGACAAGGATGGCATCTTTCCTGTGCTGCCTCCCTCCACCGATGAGGATTATCGGGTAAAACGCCCGTCGGTCGAATATTTCGCGGATTGCTGCAATGAGTTTTGGATGGTATCCACTTATGTGGCAAAAGGATTATGGCGCAAAGAAATTTTGTTTGCGCAAGATCATCTCAGCCAGATCGCGCGGCCCATGCTTTTGAAGATGATCGAATGGAAAGTTGGACTCGATACGGATTTTTCGGTCAGCATCGGCAAGCACGGCAAATATTTGGAGAACTATATGACTGAGTACAATTGGGGTAAACTCATGTCTACTTTTGCTGGCGGTTCGTATGAGGCAGTATGGGAAGCTTTATTTACCATGATTGAATTGTTTCGCAGTACGGCGAACGAGGTTGCCGATCGTTTGAATTATGTCTACCCTCTTGACGAGGACAACAACATCACACATTATTTAAAGCAAGTTCAACATTTAGAGCGGGGAGCGACCCGACTGTTTTGAATGGCTGATCTGCAGTAGGCAGATCAGGTAAACGACGGTATAACTTAAAGTCTACGCTAGCCGGTAGACTTTTTTTGTCCTTCCTTACAACCATGACCCGCTATCGTTTGAGACCGGCAACGAATGTCCATACTGTAGGTGTGCTTTACAATTCCTCGATTGGGAGTGAACAGCCATGTACAGATGGGCGGTGCTTTCCATCTTGACGCTAGCAATGTTGTCGTGCGACCGGAGCGAGAATGCTATTCCTTCAGCCGGGCTGCCAGCCATGCCCGTATCCGTAATGGAGGAAGTTTATCCAGAATCGGTAACCCGTGATGTTTACCCGCTATCCGATACGCCGCCGACAAGATATTCAGACAATCTGTCTGGTTCAACACCCGGACACTCGGATGGCGGACTTCGGGATGAGTAACAGTAAGGCAACCGCTCGAAGCGACTAATAACGGCTTGAGATTCAGCTTGCCTTAGGGCAGCAATAAGCTTCGCCTGTAATTCGGCGAAGCTTGTGTTTATTATAACGAGACAACAGCAACCAATTGCGATATGCCTTTATTCACTTTATTATTTACGCGGGTTGTAGAATATCGTCCGTCCATTGAACAGTTTCAGCTCTGCTTTCAGTTGTTTGGCCAAATATTTGCAAAGCTCATTGCCCTTGGCCTTGTCGCCATGTGTAGCGTCCTCTGGCAATACCACTTGCACATAATGCTGCTGATCATGCTCACGACTGCCTACACCAAACAGGATATAACGATACAGCGGCGCTTTCCCTTTTAGAAAAAACCATCGCTCTTCTTCTCCTGCCTTCGTCTCAATCGTATAAGGAAAAGCGGCATTTGCGTAATCCCAACCAATTTGTTGGCCTGTTAGTGATGTCTGCTGACGATAATGCTCAAGCCACTCCTTAATCCCTTGTAATGACAGTTTCTCCACAGATGAACCAGCAACAAAAGTAATATAGGCGCTTTGGCTCACACTATCCACCCCCACTAAGAGTAACAACATCATAGCAAAAATGAAAACGTTTTACAATGCTATCGGCAAGGGCAATCAACATCAGCAAGCCAGCAGGAAGTTCAGTTCATTCTTTTAAGCTGTTGCATGACTTGCTCAGCGATCTATTAATAAATATGAATATTCAGATAATTATTGCAGAGAGGAAACGACTTGTGTAACCCTCTCCTCTTACTCTTCGTCCCATTTGCGGGAATAAGCTTTTTTGGTAACCCACAACAGGAGAAGCACCATGAAGACAATCATAATAAATGAAATCACGTATACAGTCGTCAACTTGCTTTCACCCTTTCTTGACATTAACCTTGGACCATACGCTGCCCACTCTTCATTTTATATGAGCCTATCGAGCTATAAAGTCATTTTTTATGTCAAAAATGTGACATTTCCGAGTCTATGCATGTTCTTCCCCTATCTTGCCATACTAAAGGGATGTTTCAAATCCAAGGAGGAACTACAATGACTGAATTCAACTCATTCAACAACAATGAGGAACGCGAACGTATCGTCGCTGTTCAAAAGAATGGCGATGGCGATCTTACTGCTTTTCAAACGTCATCAGGACGCACCTTGCAGTATAATGAAGCGCTCCAGGAAGTTCAGGCCGGGCACATTGCCGGCGTTAACGCATTTAAAGGCAGAGATGGCGAAACCTACATTCGCGGCGATGCCGATGGCGACCCTTCCAACAACCTGGATCAACTGCCACTTTTCTAATCCAACACAGCGCGAACGTCACCTGAATCCAGGACAAATTCCCAAGAAAAGCCCGCTGCTCACCGCAGCGGGCTTTTCTTCACGTTAGAGCTTGTACAATTGAAGATTGCTATCCATGCCTTGGTGCATGCTAGGATGCGTCAGGCTACAGCTCATACACATGATGCTGTTCTACAAAACGCATCTGACCGGTCTTGCCTATATAGTCGGATTTGTCATCCGCGTAGTGCATTAGCCAGATCAAACGCTGCACGTCCTCCGGAAGCTGGAGCAGCTCCTCTAGACTGGCATGCACTGTCCCTGGAGACTGCAGCTGGCAATCATGATAAATAAGACGGCAGCCCCGTTCTTCAATTAAATGCTTCAGCAATTCCGGATGATAGCGCATATCGGCTGTATAGAAGAAATAATCATTGATATACAAGGAATAGCTGGTTTTGCCTGGGATATGCGGCGTCTGGATCAGCTCAACTTTCAAATTAGGGAACAGTTGTGTCGCTTCCCCTTCCTTGAGCAGCACAATATCGAAAAAATCATCCATTGCTTGCCACTCGCCCTGTGTCAGCCCGCCCTTTAATGTATTTTCCCATAGCGGTCCTGCAAGCTTCTCCGCTACATATAATAGAGGCTTGCGATCGTACTGGAACTTCATGCGAAATGCAAATTCCTCGAGTCCGCCAACATGATCTGCATGAATATGCGTAACCAAAATGGCGTCAACATCGTTTGGCGTCTTCCCCAGTTGGTGCAGAGCAGCTGCTGCTGTTACACCGCAATCAATCATGAGCGTGCAGTCGTCCACATGCAGTAACGCATTATTGTTATAGTACTTTTTGGCAAATGCGCTGCCCGTTCCGATCATCTGTATATTCAACTTGCCGCTCCCCCCGAAAGATCATTTCTTAAAATTTAACATTTTTTATTAAAAAATAAAAGATGCCTGATCAGAAAAAAAAAATCGCAGCGCAACTTTGATTTGAATGGCGAGTATAACTTTACAACCAGATTCAAATGGAGGTAGCTACATATGAAGTTCAAACGATTTTTAGTTGTTCTGCTGGTCATAACAATATGGAGCGGTACGATGGTTGCCGCGAGTGCCGCCAGTCAAAAAGTCCGAGTATTTGTCAATGGAAACGAGCTGAGTGATGGCGGGTTGTTGGATGAAGGAACGACTTATTTGCCCTTGCGCGCAATATCCAATACACTGCAATCGTTAATTGTCTGGGATGACAATACAAAACGAATTCAAGTATATAAACCGAATGTTCATATGTTCCTCTTTCAAAACCAAAAAGTATTTGGCAATGTTGACAAGGACAGCCGGATTACCTTCAATGTAATGGCACAGGTGGACAATTTAAAAGCAGACATCAGTGCATTGAAAATTGTCATTGCCGACCCTTCAGGCAAAGAAGAATTAATTCAATCACAGGATGTTGTCGGCAAAGCGAAGGATAACTTTTGGTTCCCCACCAAAGAAATCCGCTACCACTTTTCCTCTGGGGGGAAATATGCGGTTCGCTGCTATATGAAACTGGGCTCAAACGATGATTGGGTGCTCGTTTCAGAAAAAACAATCAGTGCGGAATAATTTGCCCCCTCTTTCCTGTTTGACCAAGGGTAAAGAACATGTTACGATACGTTGGATAACGAATATTGATTGAAATGGGGTATTACGTTGAGCGAGCACAAACATGACGATAATTGCGGATGCGGTCATGATCATGAGCAAGAAGAACATGTATTTATGGTAAGCGATGAAGATGGCGTAGAACGTGAGATGGTAATGGTATTTACATTTGAGTCAGAAAATCAAGTGTATGCCGTACTGCTGGATCGCAATAATCCGGAATCTGACGGCATTATCTTCCGCATTGAAGAAGAAAACGACGAAGCGTTCCTGGTCGGTATCGAAGATGACCAAGAATGGGATCGCGTTACTAAAATTTATGAAGAAATTGCATTGCAAGAGAATAACTCTCAATAATTGCAATGTTAGCGAGCCGTTCTGTTATCAGAACGGCTCGTATTATTTTGTCAAACAATACGAATCCTTAGCACAATTATTTTATTTGCGAAACCACAGCCGTTCGGACCGCGTATAAATAGGAAACTGAAATCAGCTTTTGACTTAAAGGAGGATTATCCATGTCCATATTCAAAAGATTGCGTGATCTTACCCTGTCCAACGTCTATTCATTAATTGAGAAAGCCGAAGATCCGGTTAAACTAACCGATCAGTATATTCGCGATATGCAAGCCGATCTCGAAGATGCCGAGAAGGCTGTCGCTTCGCAAATTGCAATTGAGAAAAAATTCAAGCTGCTCTACGATGAGCAGGCCGCACTTGTACAAAGACGGACTGATCAGGCCCATATTGCCGCCCAGGCACAAAATATCGATCTCGCCCGCCGTGCGCTGGAAGAGAAGAACGCAGCTGAGCAAAAAATGAATGAGTATAGTGTTCATTACGACCAGAACAAGGCCGCGGCAGACAATCTGCGGGAAAAACTGCAGGATATGCGCAAGCAGCTGACAGAAATGAAAAACAAACGCGAAATATTAAATGCCCGCTACAATGCTGCAAAAGCACAAAATGAAATTAACCGTGCCATGAACGGCTTTGGCACAGATACAGCCGCAGCTGGTCTTAAAAGAATGGAAGAGAAAATGCTTAGCATGGAAGCACAAGCCGAAGCAAGCAATGAACTGAACAACAAAGGCAAATCGCTTGATGATGAATTTGAAAAGCTGGGCAGCAACAAAGCAGTGGAAGATGAACTCGCCGCCTTGTTGAAACAGTACGAAAAATAAAGACGAGATTCGTTTACAAGCAAAAAGGGGCATTCTGTCAGGTTCATACCTGAGGAAGGCCCTTTTTGTCTCTTAGTATTCGGTTGAAAACCCTCTCTCACGCCCCATAGCCATGTCCCACCCACTCACCAGAAGATAAGCAAAAAAATCCATGAGAGGCAATTCTGAAGCGTCTGAGAAGATTATCCACTCACCAAGCAGACCTTATTGTGTGATGTCGCTTTCCAGCGACTGAATTTGCCAGTCAATCGGTGCTTTTCCAATCGATTGAAGAAAGGCATTTGCCCGCGAGAATGGACGGCTCCCGAAAAACCCGCGATGCGCCGCAAATGGGCTTGGATGTGCAGAAGTGATAACACAATGCTTCTCCTCATTGATAAACGCCGCCTTGTCCTGGGCATGCTTGCCCCAGAGGATAAAGACAACCGGGGTATCCCGCTCATTAAGTGCATGGATAATACGATCGGTAAACTGCTCCCATCCGAGACCATGATGAGAATTAGCCTTGCTGGCCTGCACGGTAAGCACAGCATTCAGCAGCAGTACACCCTGCTTTGCCCAATCAATCAAATAGCCATGATTCGGAATCGAACAGCCCAGATCTTCCTGCAATTCCTTATAAATATTTTTCAATGATGGCGGAACACGCACGCCAGGCTGCACTGAAAAGCTTAGTCCATGAGCCTGGTTCGGTCCGTGATACGGATCTTGTCCCAAAATAACAACGCTCGTGTCTGCAAAGGACGTGTAATGAAGCGCATTAAAAATATCATGCATATTGGGAAAAATGGTTTGGTTGCGATACTCTTCAGCGATATGCGTTCTTAACTTGCGATAATACGGCTGCTCCAGTTCAGACTGAAGCAATTCGGCCCAATCATTTTGGAAAATAGCTGCCATCAGTATGTTCTCCTAAGTCAAATTTTATTTATAAGCTGCCTTTATATTATAGGCGATCGTTTTCTTGGTAACAATAAGAAGATCACATCTCTGGATAACGCTGCCATCTGTACAAGTCCTTGCGCGCAGCAATCGGCTTATTGACACATTTCATGAAAAAAGTTATGCTTACAAGGCATTTGTTAAACTAATGAAGTAGGTGGGACAACATGGCTTTTAAACCGGTTATTAAACAGATCGAAGCTTCTGACCAGAACGAAGACACTGGCTTGCATCAATTTATCATTACCTTGTCAGATCATTCCAAATGCCGTCTATTCTTCAGTAAAAATCCGGACTGGAAGATTATCGGTGTCAATCGCCTTTTGAATATTCCCTGCCCAATTTGTCGAAAAGACTACTATTGCAATTGCATGAGCAATTACGCCCAGGAATTCGAACAGCAGGTGCTGAGCAGGAACTTGATCTGATTCGCCTTTGCAAATAACCGCCCGATCTGTGATCGGACGGTTATTTGCGTTTGGGGTACTGCCACAACTGCCTGTACGGATCAAATTTTGCTCATATTCGACGAGGTGTTCAGTCGGTGACGTGCACCCTCACTATAGGCGTCTGAAGTCATCTGGACACTCGTAATCTCTGCACGGTGTGCGGTGGATACCGGAGCGCTCGGCGCATCCTTGCCAACAGGCTGTTTTTCAAAATAAAGCCGGTGACGCTCCGTATCAAACAGTTCGACCTTCTCCATCTGAACCAAGTAACAGCGATCCACCTTTTTGAAACCTTCCAACTCAAGAAAGCGCTCGTGCTCCTCGAACGTGGAAACTCTAGCATACAGCTCATCCTTGGTTTGATAGTAGATCTCTCCGCGAAAACTCCGTGAAAACAGAATATCTGAGGTATCCAAATAAATTATGTCAAACTCCTTCTTGCTGTAACGTTTGACAACTGGGATTTTCAAACCTGATTACACCGCCTTTTTGGTTCTGAGTTCTTCCGGAATTTCAGGCTTATTAATTAGGAAATACGATCCAGTAAGAACAAAGAGACCGGCAACACTGATTAGCATAGCTGAAATGAGGGAGTACACCTTTTTTTTCATGTTTTCTTTTCTCCTCCAAATGGCAATAATACTGCCTGAATTATATATGTAATCGCAAGTAACTCCGAAACAACGAGGAAGTTGATCGCTACTACGGCAGCAGACAAAGCTTTGAGTACCGGGTAATAGCGCACGGGTATTCTTGCGTACTTGTCATAATTCGCAGGAGCAAACCAAAGCATTGCAATAAACGACAACCCGGTGAGGACATATACTACAGTGCTTGAAACAGGAATATGAGGAATGACGACCAATACGCATGTGGAAACGATCGTGCACCATACCCCTGACTTCAGATGAAATCCACCGGATAAATAGCGAATCATGGAGAACATCAGCAGAACAATTAGCGTGTCCACAAATTTTCCTGTCAAGGCGCCAATAAGGAGCGCAGCGGCAGCTGTAGAGAACGTATTGAAAAGAATATGCAGCGCGTATTGAATAACAGGAATGGATGGCGCTTGCGCGCCTGACGCAATAATCCGGTCATGCAAGCCTGTCGCAATTCTGTTAAGCATCCTCTCTGTCCTTTCTCCTCGAATAATACATGAACAGTGGCACCGTTAGTGCAAAAATAGAAGTCGCAACGATGGCATACCCTTTGTAGTCGTCCCGCAGCACGAGCGCAGCGGAAACTGCCAAAAGAATTGTTGCTATAATGACCACAATCAGCACTTCATTCGTTCCGCTTATTTGGACATAGGCGCGGTGATCTACCGGCACATAATCAAACCCAAAATTCATTAGATAGATCAATCTGCTGACTGCAATGACAAGCACTGCGCATAATAATTGCACCGATGCTGATACCATCGAATCTCCGCCTTGAATCGACTCCAACGTGACGCCTTGAAACAGAGACAGCAAGAAAATCGTAATCCCCTGAATGGCAAATCCGATCACAAAACTTGCAAAATTCATCAGAATTGAGTAATACCAGGGTACACGAAACAATATCCATACGACCAAAATCATCAGTACAAGCTGAATATAGGATGACAGCTCGCCAATGTCCGAGGACAGTCTTGTAATGTAGGATACCTGGCTCATCATGATGGAGACCATTAATGTTGTTGCCAGCCGCTCTGTTATTTGAAAGCGAAACAAAGTGAACATCAGCATAAAAATCGAAAAATATTCAATCGAAGACCCGATGACAAAAAAAACATACTTCACAACCGACGCGCTCCTCTACTTGATCTAGTTGACTACTGATATCTATGCGCCACTTGCGTTCAAACAAAATATTTCAGCCATCTGACCTGCCCCTTTTCTCTGTAAAACTTGCAATTGAAGTGTTGAATCAATAGTAAATCAAATATAACACCAGAAGTGATTCAAGTAAATGACCCCGGTCTTTAGGACAAAATAAAAAACATCGCACAGCCGTCGTTTTCACGATAACTATCGATGTTTTCACTTCCTATGATGCCAAGGACCGGGATCGAATTCGTACGGTGGTCACCTACCGCAGGATTTTAAGTCCTGTGCGTCTGCCAGTTCCGCCTCTGACCTTTCTTCTAATACCTGTTATTATAGAAAAAGAACGAAAGGGACCAGCCCCCTATTTGAATAAATAAAAGGATACCTAGCACGGCTGGAACAGAAAACTCCACACCTAATAGGTATAAAATAAATAAAAAATAGCTTGCTCCTAATGTAATAAACCAGGAAGTACTATGCGATTTGGCTACAATGACTTTTAATCTTTCATCTATCCCTCTGTTCTTGGCTGCTTTTTTGAGCCCCCACCATATACCAACGCCCCCTGCAGAAGCGCCGACAAGTATGCCGAGCAAGCCAGAAAGCTGTACCATATTCATGACTCCTCACTTCCTTCCTCAAAAATAAACACGTCTTCAATTGTGCAACGAAATGCTTTAGCGATCTTATAAGCTAATTCCAATGATGGATTATACCGGCCACTTTCGATGGAGATGATCGTTTGCCGAGAAACGCCAACTTGATGAGACAAATTCTCCTGCGTCCATCCATTTGCAGCCCTTAATTCCTTCAAACGATGCTTCATCCTATCCCTGCCCCTCGTGTAAAGCGACCTTTACGTAAACTATACTTTACATTTATATTTAATGTCAAGTGGCCTTTACAATTTATTCTTCACGCTAAACATTCTTTTTTCTATGATAAATAAAAAAATCCTGCTTCATCATTTACGTACATTTGTACGAATAATGATGAAACAGGATTTTTTATTATGTAGACGTTCAGTAATTTAACCGCAATCGTAAAGCGCTAGGCTTTACTGGGTTTGGTAAAGATGGTGCCGAGGACGGGAATCGAACCCGTACGGTGGTCACCCACCGCAGGATTTTAAGTCCTGTGCGTCTGCCAGTTCCGCCACCCCGGCACAGATAAATTGGTGGGCCCTGAGGGACTCGAACCCCCGACCAATCGGTTATGAGCCGACCGCTCTAACCAACTGAGCTAAGGGCCCTAAAAGGGGTACTCCATCAATTTTAAAGTTGGTTGCGGGGGCAGGATTTGAACCTGCGGCCTTCGGGTTATGAGCCCGACGAGCTACCGGGCTGCTCCACCCCGCGACAATGTCATTGTTAAATATTTCTCAATGGCGACAAGAATTAATATACTACATAATCGTATGGTAAGTCAATCCTTTTTTTAAAATCTCTTGGATCAGGGGACAAATCGGACACCATACCTGCCTTTGCGCGAGCGAAATACTTCGATCTCGCGCGGTGTTTCATACCCGTACACCCACCAATCGTTTTCCATCCGCTGCACAAGACATCCTGCCTGAAACTTTGATTCATACAACCGTACCCAGTATACCCATGCCATCACTTCCGCCTCCTGCTTTTTCTATTTAGCGTACCCATTTTACGACAAAACAAGCAACAAACAGCAAGAAACATCCACAGCAAAAACCGTACCCATCAAAACGGGTACGGTTTTTCGGTTTGAATCAAACGCGCGGCAAAAGTTTAGTATACCGATTCGGTAACCGTTGGAGATGCTTCGCCAGTCGTTTCAGTTCCTTCGCCGCCAGAGCTCTCCGGAGATTCCATCTCCTGCAGCTTGGCATCGCCTTGGGTTTCCCACTCGGCAAGTGCTTCTTTGACTGTTTTCTTCTCTTCCATCACTTCCTGGAAGAATTGTTGTCCCATCCAGCGCACTTCATCGATATTTGGCTTGCTTCTGTAGAGCTCAGAATAAACATCGGTAGTCGGCGGAGTTGGTTTCATGGAATAGAAAGCTGGCAAGTTGTAACTCATGCCTTCCCGCTCTTTCAAAAACTCTTTGCGGGAAACCATCTCATTCACACTTCTCGATTTCAACTTCGCCCATTCTTTTCCATTTAGAAACTTAACATAATCCCAAGCGCCCTTTGGATTTTGCGCCTTGGCATTAATCCCAGTCAGGGCGCTCAAGTAAACATTGCCGCCCACACCAGGCAGCTCGTCATGAAACGGATGGCTAACGACATCCCAATCGATCATTTGGAAATCTTCGACACCAGCCTGATTGTTGCTCGCTCGTTTCAAATCACCCAAGTAATAATAGTCGCCAATCATCATCGCTACACGGCCGGCCAGAAACATGTCATTGGCGTAAGGATTGAAAGGTCTGTCTTCTTTGTACATGCTTTGGTTATCATTTTGGGACGGCATGATCTTATCCCGGTACAGTCCGGAAATCGTATCCCATACTTTTGCCCAGTTATCGGAATTGACGAGCATTTTCTCGCCCTTGTCATCGAACACTCGCAACTGAAGCGGTTCTGCGAACGTCTGAGTGTCCCAGAAACCATCGCCGCCCCATCGGTTAAGCTGCAAGCCGAATTTCCGTTCATCGCCCTCACCGCTGGCTACCTGGCGCGCTAGATTCATAACATCATTCCAACTCATGCCATCGGTAGGAGGGGATAGCTGAAGATCCTGGAAAATCTTCTTGTTGTAGAACAATGCAGATGAGGTAAAGGTCGGTGTCAGCGCAAATATTTTGTTGTCGCCTGCATCTTTAATGCCATCGATGACAGCAGGAACATAATCTGTTACATCAAATTTATCTTGCGTAATGAATGGGTCAAGTTCTGCCAATAAGTTATCCTGTACGAGACTGCGCAGCATATTGTACTCAAATATGACGACATCGACCGGATTGTCGCCGGTCAGCAGTTTTTTCATCTCATCGTAAGGATTTGGCATGTCATTACGTTCGCCGTTTTGAGGGTAACGCATTGTTTCCTGATTAATCGCAGGAACAATTTGAATTTCGATATTTTTGTTGAATTCATACATGTCAGTGTACTGCTGACGGAAATAGGACTCACTATCCTCGCCGCCATAGAGAACCCCGATGCGAAGCACTTTATTCTCCCCATCTGCGCCACCTTCATTGCGTGAGCAGGCAGATAGCAAAGTCAACAGCATAATAACTGATAACATCCCAAAAACAAATTTACGAATCCCTTTGGCCCTCATTTTTATTCCTCCAGTAGTTTTGGCGCAGTAATAATAATTTTCTCGCCGTCAAATTCCATCGAAGCCTTATCTTTAATGTTCATTTTGGTCAAATAATCTTTCGGAATTTGCAGCCTGCCTACCCGATCAACAACGACATATTCCTCATGCACGCTTTGTATTCCGAGCTGATTATGCTGCATTTCAGCCGCCTGATCCAAATTCGGATTGCGTTTGATAAATTCCGTGCTGGTTAAACCGTCCCGAATCGCCACAACCCGATCCACCTTGCTCGCAAGGGACAAATCATGCGTGACGATGACGATTGTAATCCCGATTTCCCGATTCAGCCGCCTGAAAATATCCATAATTAAATCGGATGTGCGGCTGTCAACCGAACCTGTCGGCTCATCAGCAAGCAGCATCTGCGGACGATTGGACAACGAGATCGCAATGGCGACCCGCTGCTGCTCGCCCCCGGATAACTGATGCAGCTTATTATGCATCCGCTCTTTGAGACCAACCCACTCCAGAAGCTGCTTGGCATACGGGCGATCCAGTTTGCCGGCAAGCATCATGGGCATTTCCACATTTTCCAGTGCTGTCAAATACGGCAGCAAGTTACGGGCATTGTTCTGCCAGATAAAACCGACGGTATCACGCTTGTATTGAACCAATTGCTCATCGGTTATTTTCAGCAGATCCCAATCTCCGACTTTGACTTGGCCGGCAGAGGGGCGGTCAAGCCCCCCCAATGTATTGAGGAGCGTAGATTTCCCGCTTCCGCTGTTGCCGATGATCGCCATCATTTCGCCTTTACGTACAGACAAATTCAGACCTTGCAGCGCAACAACTTCCAGTTCGTCAGTTTTATAAATTTTAACAAGGCCTTCACAGTGTATCATCCTGTTCTATCGCTCCTCTCCCATTTTGACAGCCTGATGCACACGCAATCTGCGAATATGAAGCAGCAGCAGTGAAGCGCCAGCCAACATCATGAACCCTACGACATAATACAGCTGTGTTGTGTCCTTGGAATCAAACACGACCCTGAATGGCGGGACAGAACCAGCCACATTCTCTGCGGTTTGCAGGAAGGGCAGAAACAGCACACTTGCCAGCTTGCCGATCAGAATGCCGAGTCCGATAGAAAGTCCTGCAGTAAAAACCTGCTCAAGCAGCAGCATCCCCGTCAATTGCTTTTTGGAGAGCCCCATCGCCCGCAGCACCCCGAACTGCACGACACGTCCCGACAGGTTGAAAAACCAGTACAGGATGTAGCCCGCCAGTGAAACGACTACGGAAACGAGAAATCCAAGACTCAAAATCCCGAACACTCCGCCGCGGGTTGGATGTTTCGACTGGGTGGACAGCTCGATTCGCACATCATCTACTGAAGCCAGTTCAATTCCCTTTTTCGTCAACTCTTCCATAATAGGACCGGTCTTGGCATGTTCCTCCATCTTTAACCAGACCTCATATGGAATCATTGGCAGTTGGTCAAAGATGTAGTCCAGATTCGCAATAATAAACGGCGCATTATCCGGGTAGAGACTAGGCCAGTAGGGCAAAATTCCGACGACTACAAACTCTACCATGCCTTCTGAGAAGCTTGCAGAAACCGCATCGCCTACCTCAAGTTGATATTTCTTCGCTACTCCTGCCGGAATGATCGCGGCATGTTCATAGAGCCCAAGCGCGTTCAAGTATAGATAAGGATGGGACGGGAACAGCTCCCGAGGCAGCCAGGCCACCTTGGAAAATGGCAGATTATCAATCCCCATAATGTTGCCCTGGCCGATGGACTTGCCGGAAATAACAACATTCGCCTTCGTTTGCAGCACACGGGCAGCCGCCTCTACGCCATCCAGCGTATTGAAAACTTCAAACGGCGGTTCATTGAAATTAACTCTTGTCGGCGTTTGAGGAGCGCCTCCGGGACCGCCTGGGTTGCCGCCTCCCGGATTGCCGCCTCCTCCGCCTCCGCCGTTTCCTCCACCGCCATTTCCGCCGCCTGGATTGCCGCCGCTATTGGGCTTCGGCATCTCTGGCGTGCCTTCCCATACCGTTTTAATAATGACATCGGTACCGTATTTATACAAAGTGCGCTCCGTTGAATTCAGATCAATTGTCCGAGCTGCCGAAGCATTGTAAACACCCAGTCCGAGCGTCAATATAAGGAGGATCATCAAAGGATAATACGATCTGGATGATCTCGATAATTGAGTCAGTGTCAAAAATAGCGGCACAGGCAGGAACTTCTTGCCCAGCTTATTAAACAGCCACAGCAGCCAAGGGAATATTCTCAGGAAGCATAGCCCCATCGCGAAAATGGCAATTGCCGGAACAAAGAACAGAAACGGCTGAACATTCAACTGATCCGTTGTCATTCCCGTCTGGAACGAAATCATTTGCCGTTCATTAAACATATACCAGCCATACCCTGCCACGCCGAGCAGCGCTACGTCCAGAAACCATCGCTGCCAGAACGGCCTGCGGTCTGAGCGGGCGAGCTGCTGCTTATAGTTGACAATCGATGAGCGAGCATACATAATCGCTGGCACAACCGTAGCCAGCAAAGCAAGGAGAATGGCTGCGGCTCCCGCAATAATCGCTTCATTCGAAAAACCGACTGGAATCGATTTGCGGTCGACGAATGTCAGGAATCCATTCGCCGAACCGATGCTTTTGGCCATAAACCAGCCCAGCATCGGACCGAGCGCAAAGGCGACCCCGCCAAGCAGCAGCCCCTCCAATAAATAAATCCAGATAATTTGAAACGTTCCAGCCCCTCGGCTCCGCAGCACGGCGATATCACTGCGCTGTTTATCCAGGGACTGTCTGGCGTTCATGGCAATAAAATAAAATACCATCGCAATCATCGGTGCCGCGAGCGTGAACAACAGTGTCGTCAATTGCAAACTTTGCTGCTTGAACTCTGAAAGCAAGGAAGCGAATGAGAGCTCTACGCGCGTGTCCTTCAACTGCTGATAGAGTACAACATTAAGTCGATCCAGCGTTCTGCTGAGCGGCGCAAGCTGGCTGGTCTGAATTTCTCTCAGATCAAATGCATAGTACCAATTGGCCGTATGAAGCGGCACTTTCATTTTTTCCAGCAGTTGAGTACGGAAGACTTCTTCGCTGATTTGCAGCGAATTCATCATCCCTTCCAGACCTTGATACCAGAACGGGTCCGTATCATTAAGAGGCTTGTATGCGCCGACGATCTTCACCTTCAAGGTGAGATTCAAGCCGCCGTAAACCGGGTATTCAAATATATCGCCGATATGTACATCGCTGCGGTACATCGCTTCTTCCATAATGACCGCTTCAATCAGACCATCGGCCCCTGCTTTATTCTCAAACCAGCGACCTTGCATCATCTCGGTTTGATCCGTCAATCCCGACATTGTCGTAATCGACATTTGCCGCTTGCGGCTGGCATCTACTTTGGTCGGGTCTTCCGGTGAAATTTCGGTACTGCGAATCGACATATTTTCAACGAATGTTTGATGATTGAAGCCAATTAGCGCTGGAACCTCATCATTTATATATTTTCTAACATTCGCCAGGGAAGTCAGATCAGTCTGGTTGCCGCCCGTTGCCTGATAACGCATCAGCAGCGAGCCAGCAGGCAGGCCATCACTTTTCTCCTGCAAGGTCTGTGCAACAACACGTTTTAATGATCCGTCCGCGTACATTGGAATGCTTGTCGCGAATGCTACTGCCATGACAAGACCAGCCAACGTGCTAAGCGTCAACCAGCGCGTATTCCACATTTTGCGGAACAGGAATCGAAACAACGGAACTCCCATACGTTATCGACCTACAACTTTCTGTCCCGGTTGCAAGCCCTCTAGGATCTCGATTTGTGTGGAGGTCTGCTGTCCTACGCCTACATCAACCTCCCGTTTGCCGTTTTCATCCACAACTTGAACGTACGTGCGCGCGCCAATTGTACGCAATGCAGAGATTGGAATAACAACCGCATTTTCCTTGCGCTTCGTTACGATAGTAATGGACAATGGCGTTCCCCGGTTCAATCCTTCAGGGGCTTTGTCTAAATCAACAAGCACGAAATTTTCCGGCTTATTGCCCGGGTCTCCGCCGCCTGGCGCGCCGCCGCCGTTATTGCCATTGTTGCCTTCTGTATTCATCGGAAGCTGCTTCAGCTTGCCGGTAAACTGGCCTGCATTGTTAATATCCACTGTAACCGGCATTCCGACAGCAATGCTGGCAAGCTTATCCTTAGCCACCGTCGCTGCTACTGTCAGCTTGCTTGTATCGGCAATAATGCAGATTGGGTCGTAAGCCTTGACAGTATCGCCCTTTTTGGCGGTCAAGCTGACGACCGTGCCTGAGAATGGTGCTACAAGCGTGGCTTTGGCGATGTCTTCCTCCAGATCCGTCAATGCTTGGCGGCCCTGCTCGAACACAATTACGGCTTCTTCAAACTTCACCGGATCCATTTCATCGCGCTGACGCAGTGTTTCTTTCATTTGCACTTCCTGAGAGCGAAACTGCAAATGTTTGAGCCGCAAATCTTTCACCATATCATCCACATCAAGTTCACCGATTACATCACCGGCTTTAACCACATCGCCAACTTTAACATTCAGCGATTTTAATCGTTTGTTTTCCATTGTAAAAAACAGTGTTTCTTCCTGCATTGAAATGAGGTTACCGGTACCTTTGACTTCTGTTTTCAGTGTTGTGGTCGTAACCTCATGCTCCGGTTTTTTTGAGATTTGGGACGGGGTTATTGCCGGCAGCACCTCTTCTTCTGCCTCAGCAGGCAATAAGGAACATCCGCTTGCTGCGACAAGCGACATGCTGAGCAGTGCCACGCAAGCTCCTTTCTTCCATCTGCTGCGGCGCGGAAAAGTCGTTGTCTCCCGCTCCCTAGTGTGTAAGTTAGACGAATTTTCCGTCCACCATTTCGTAGACATGGTCTGCAACCTCCAGAATCGTAGGATCATGCGTTGTCATGCAAATCGTAACGCTCTCCGTTTGAATAATGTTTCTAAACACAGCAATAATTTGAGCAGACATCTGGGAATCCAGTTCAGCTGTAGGCTCATCGGCCAGCAAAACCCGCGGCCGATGGGCGATCGCCTTGGCAATAGCCACCCGCTGCTGCTCCCCCCCTGACATTTCAAAAGGACGATGATGCATCCGTTTTCCAAGTCCAACCATCTCCATCACTTCCGTGACACGAGATTTCCATTCCCCTCTGGGAACCTTGGCCATACGAAGCGACAGTTCGACATTTTCATAAGCTGACAACAAAGGCATCAAAGCATAGGCCTGAAAAATAAACCCCATGTCCCTGCGTCTAATTATTGTTCGCTTGTTATCACTCAGCTTGTGAATCGGCAAGCCATTAAACCAGATTTCTCCTTTGGTCGGCTGATCAAGTCCTCCGATCAAGTTAAGCAGCGTTGTTTTTCCTGAACCTGAACGTCCCCGAAGCATAATGAGACGATTTTGATCCAACTGCATGTTGATTCCCTTAAGGACGTGAAGCGGCTGACCTCCTACTTGAAAGGTCTGTTCCACTCCGGATACGACCAGGATCGGCTCTTTGGAAAGCTGCGTCTGCGGCTTATTGTCCACAGGCTTGCTTTCTGGCTTGGTCTCTGGTTCCACTTCAAGCTCTTTCTCACTCTTCCCCTCAATTGCACCTGCTTGTGTTATTTCCTCAGCGGCCCCAGCTAAAGCCGCCTCAGAAGGCGGCTCAACTACCGGGGTGCCAGACTTGCTGCGTTGCCACCATGCCATCGTATATTTCTCTCCTCCTTCCCATATATCCCAATTAAACTTTCATTATATCGTATAGACGGTGCAGAAAGGGGAAAAGTTACATATTCCAGATATGGAAACCTTAAAGTTTTGTTAAAAAAACATAAAACTCGTCTGCAAATGCTGCAAACGAGTGATTTAACGGTCGATTTTTGTCATATTGGCATGAAATGCGGAACATAAATCAGCGGGTTTCAGCCTTCCAATTATAGAATCTTGAGCCAATCAAAAACGTAATGAGACCCCATGCGGCCAGAATGCCCATGTTAATCCAGTAGTCTGCATGAAAAATTCCGTTTCCATAAACAAAAGTTTCACGGACGCCATCAGCAAAATACGTCAGAGGCAGGACAATGGAAATCGGCTTAATATAGTCAGGCAGCATATTCAATTCAAAAAAGATGCCGCTCAAAAACATCATCACAAAACTGAGTAAATTTGCCATGCCAAAATAACTGTCCATCGTTTTGCTCAAGGCGGCAATCATAAAGCCAATTCCTGAGAATGCAAGTGTGCCAACGATAAACATTAGCAGAAATGCCAGCGGATCAACATTCAGATTGGCTTTAAAGAACAGCACGCCGATGGCCGTCAAAATGACGAGCTGAATCGTGCACAAAATAAACCGGACCGCCATGCTGCCCATCCCGAACAGCTCCATCCGGATTGGCGTCATCTTAAGCCGCTTCAGCAGCCCATTGCGACGCATCTCCACCATACCGATCATGCCGAACAGTCCAGATTGGGCAATCGATAAAGCAATCATCCCCGTCAACAAAAAATCATTGTAGCCCAAGCTGTCGCTTCCGGAAGAAACATAATCACTGTTCAGACGAATTCGCTGCGGGAGTTCCGTTCCTTCGTTAGCCAACGAATAATTCGTATGCAGCACGAAAGTGTCCATGATCCCACTGATCGCTTGCGAGGTGGCTCCATTCATCTTCTCTTTATTAAAGATAAGCAGCAATTCCCCATTTTCCTGTACAGCTCCCAAAATGACCGCCGCATCAATCTCCTTGTCTTTAAGCCATTGCTCAGCCTGCTCACGTGTCACGGAACCCGCGGCTTGCTCCGCTTCCTTGAAAGTAAACATCTCCATTTGCGTCAGGCCTTGTTTTAGAGCATCTGTCACCGCATTTGGCTCCGATTCCACAATGGCTAGCTTGGCCGAAAAATCTCCCCCGCTGCTCCTCCCAAAAATAATCATAAAGATTACCATTAGAAAAACCGGATATAGAATGGACCAAAACCATACCTGTTTTTCCCGAAACGTCATTTTCAAATTGGCTCCGAACAGTTTCTTGAATTGTTGTCTGCCCTGCTTCACGCCTAATCCCTCCATTCCTTGCCAGTAAAAGCGATAAATACGTCTTCAAGACTCATTTCGCGAATAGATACTTGTTCCACTTGAATGCTCTGTTCTATTGTGTAACTAAACAGATGATGAAGTGTCAGCTCCGGCTGAACAGACCACAGCACAAGCCGGTTGCCGTTGCGCTCTACATGGGTAACCGACGGATGGACAAGTGATTCCACCTGCTGAGCCTCAGCTTCGCCTCCTGTGAAGGAAAGATGAATCTCGCGCTCTTTGGTTAAATGGCCGATTAAAGCTTGCGGCGTATCGACCGCAACGATGCTGCCTTGATCCACAATACAAACCCGGTCGCTCAACTTTTCCGCTTCCTCCATGTAATGTGTTGTTAAAATCGTCGTTTTCCCGAGCTGCTTAAGTTTCAATATAATGTCCCATATATTGCGCCTTGCCTGCGGGTCGAGTCCTGTCGTTGGCTCATCGAGAAAAATGAGATCCGGGTCATTAATGATAGCCAGACCGATTGCCAGCCGCTGCTTCTGACCGCCGGAGAGCTTTACAACCCGTTTCCCGCGATGATCGGTTAAATTTATGAGGCTCATAATTTCCTTTACTGGCAACTGGCGGTCGTAAAATGAGGCGAACACCTCCAGATTTTCCTCCACTGTAAGCAAATCAAATAGCGCGCTCGCCTGCGGCTGCACCCCAATTTGCAATTTAATCTCGTCTGCCTGACCTGCCCAGCTCTTATTTAAAATGATGATTTTTCCTTCATCAGGCAGTTGCAGCCCTTCAATCATTTCCAGCGTGGTCGTTTTGCCAGCTCCATTCGGGCCGATAATCGTAAATATTTCCCCTCTTTCTACTTTGAAACTGATTTCTTCCACCGCTGTCACCTTGCCAAACGTCTTGCGCAGCTTGCTGACTTCCAGCACGACTTCTTGCGCTAACTGTTCCATTTTCCGCGTGACCCCCGATCGTTTTTTTGGCTGGCCGCTATCCATGGCGCTACCAACTATAATAGCAAATACCCGGTACCCGCCAAACGGTCCCAAGCATGGAAAAAACCTCCGTCTGCAGACGGAGGTTTCTATTTTAATGATCTTTTTGATTCATTGCTTAATCTGGTTAATTATTTGCCGAACGATTGCGGATCCTCGCGCCAGGATTGTAAAATCTTCACTTCTTCATCACTAACGGTGCCCAGTTCATGAGCCGTTTTAATCAGCGCGGAATAACCGGAAAGCGTGGCCAGCGGAATTCCTTCCGCAACGAAAGCTTCTGCAGCCGCTGCGAATTGATAAGTGAAAATAGCCAATACTGCAGCAACTTCGCCCCCCGCTTCCTGTACAGCAAGTGCAGCTTTGAGCGAGCTGCCTCCGGTACTGATCAGATCTTCAATAACGACGACCTTCTGGCCTGCTGCCAGTTTGCCTTCTATCTGATTCTGTTTGCCGTGGCCTTTGGCCTTGTCGCGAATATAGATCATCGGCAGGTTCAACTTGGCGGCTACCCATGCAGCATGGGGGATGCCTGCGGTGGCTGTTCCAGCAATCACTTCCGCGTCAGGGTAACGCTCACGGATTATTGCAGCGAACCCTTCAGCGATCAAATCACGAACTTCAGGGTGTGACATCGTCAGGCGGTTATCACAATAAATCGGCGATTTGAGCCCTGACGTCCAAGTGAACGGCTCATTCGGCCGCAGAGCGACCGCACCAATATCCAGCAAGCTGCGGGCAATATCATAAGGCAGTTGTTCCAGTCTGTTCGTTGTCATTTTTACACCATCTCCTCGATTATGGATTCCAAAGCAGCACGGGGATCGTCAGCGCCTGTAATCGGCCGACCGATGACCATAAAGTCCGTGCCTTGCCGAAGCGCTTGTGCAGGCGTCAGTACACGAGCCTGGTCGCCAATCGTTGATCCCGCCGGTCTGATGCCGGGCGTCACAGTCTTGAAGCCGCTGCCGCACACCAGTTTCACTGCTGCCGCTTCCTGTGCGGAGGCAACTACACCGGCCAGACCTGCCTGCTTCGCAAGTTTGGCATATCGGACAACTGCGGCTTCAACCGTGCCTGCAATGCCGATCTCATCATTCATCGTTGACTGGCTGGTGCTTGTCAACTGGGTGACTGCTATGACGAGCGGCCTCTCCTGACCGTTGCCTGCAAGCGCTTTGTCCACCCCTTCCAGCGCCGCTTCCATCATGGTGACCCCGCCTGCCGCATGCACATTGAACATGTCAACCCCGAGCCGGGCAATGCTGGATGCACCGCCCTTCACGGTATTCGGAATATCATGCATTTTCAGATCAAGAAACACTTTGTAGCCTTGTTCTTTCAATCGCGATACAAAAGAAGGGCCTGCAGCATAGTAGAGTTCCATGCCCACTTTAATGTAACATGGCACCCCTGCCAGTGCGCCTAGCAGTCTGTTGGCCGCGGCGGCATCCGGGTAATCAAGCGCCACCATAATTTTCCCAGCCGCCTGCTCCGCTGTCAGCTGTTGTTGCATTTTCATCCGCTCCTTCATCTGAATAATGGGCATGCAAGAAGGCCATTCGTCGACGCGCCCGCCCCCTGTACCGGGTAGCAGGGCTGCGAGATACGCTGGCCATTGCATTGGCGAGCGTGAATGCAAGGCTGACCTGCCCCTGCATCCACGCTCTTGTTGCCTATTTCAACGGCTAACCTTCCTCATGAGGGCCAAACCGTCTTCATTGTTATTACTTATGAACGGGCATTGCACGAGACGAGAAGTTGATCGTCTGCAGCATGTTCAGCAGCGCGCTCACAGTGTCCAGTGACGTCATACAAACAACGCCGTTCTCAACCGCCTCACGACGGATACGGAAACCGTCACGCTCAGGCGCTTTTCCTTTGGTCAACGTATTGACTACAAAGTGAGCTTTGCCGCCGCGAATCAAATCAAGAATATTCGGTGTGCCTTCGCTCAGCTTATTGACGCGGGTAACCAGCAGACCCGCCTCTTCCAGCATCGTCGCCGTGCCGCCGGTAGCATAGATATGATACCCAAGTCCATAGAATCCGCGCAAAATTTCGAGTGCTTCCTCTTTATCCTTGTCAGCTACAGTAGCAATGACACCTCCGGCTTGCGGGATCCGCATGCCTGCCCCGATCAAACCTTTGTACAGTGCTTTCGCATATTGAACATCGCGTCCCATGACCTCGCCTGTCGATTTCATCTCAGGTGTCAGCGTAGGGTCAACGCGGCGCAGTTTGGCAAACGAGAAGACCGGCACTTTGACGGACACATAATTATCCTCAGGCCATAGTCCTTCCGTGTAGCCCAAGTCAGCAAGCTTGCTGCCCAAAATCGCTTTGGTAGCCAAATTCGCCATCGGAATATTCGTTACCTTGCTCAAGAATGGTACGGTACGCGAGGAACGCGGGTTAACCTCAATCACGTACACCTGTTCCTTGTAAATAACGAACTGGATATTGACCAGACCAAGCACTTTGAATTCTTTTGCAATTTTAATCGTGATGTCGATAATTTGCTGTTTGATATCATCAGAAAGCGACTGTGGCGGATAGACCGCAATCGAGTCGCCGGAGTGAACGCCTGCGCGCTCAACATGCTCCATAATACCTGGGATAAGCACAGTCTCTCCATCGCAAATCGCATCCACTTCCGCTTCTTTGCCAAGCATATAGCGGTCAATCAGCACCGGATGTTCCGGGTTGATCTTGACAGCTTGCACCATGTAACTGAGCAGTTCCTCATCGGAGTACACAATTTCCATTGCCCGGCCGCCGAGCACGTAAGATGGACGAACCAGCACTGGATAGCCCAAACCGCTCGCTGTATCGACAGCTTCATCAACCGTGATGACAGTTTTGCCTTCTGGCTGAGCAATTTCGAGTTTGCGCATCAGAGCTTCGAATTTTTTGCGATCTTCTGCGGAATCAATCGATTCCAGACTGGAGCCGAGAATCCGGACGCCTGCTGCATGAAGCGGCGCTGCCAGGTTGATCGCCGTTTGACCGCCAAATTGAACGATAACGCCGATCGGCTTCTCCTGCTCGATCACATTCATAACATCTTCAAAGAACAATGGTTCAAAATAAAGGCGGTCTGACGTATTGAAGTCCGTCGAGACGGTTTCCGGGTTATTATTAATAATGACGGCTTCATAGCCAGCATTTTGAATGGCCCAGACGGCATGTACAGTCGAATAGTCGAATTCAATCCCCTGCCCGATCCGGATCGGTCCTGATCCGAGCACAAGCACCTTCTCCTTGCTGGAAGGAGCCACCTCGTTCTCTACTTCATAAGTCGAATAGTAGTAAGGCGTAGTTGCTTCAAATTCTGCAGCGCATGTATCGACCATTTTATAAACCGGACGAAGGTTGTTATTCAGACGAAGCGCGCGCACTTCGCTTTCTGTCGTCAATGAAGTCGCATTGCCTTCACTGCGCAGTTCGGCGATCGAACGATCCGTCAATCCGATCCGCTTGGCGCGGTACAACAGTTCAGGACTGAGCTGCGCCGTTTGGCGGACTTCATCTTCAAATTCGATGATCTTCTCGATTTTATCAAGGAACCACCAGTCAATGTTTGTCAAATCCTGAATATCCTGCAGCTTCCAGCCGCGGCGGAACGCTTCAGCCACCAGAAACATCCGCTCATCGTCAGGTTTTTGCAAACGCGTGCTGAGCACTTCATTATCCAAGGTTTCCGCATCTTTCAAGTGAATGCGATGGGCGCCAATTTCAAGCGAACGTACCGCTTTGTGAATCGACTCTTCGAACGTGCGGCCAATGGCCATCACCTCGCCGGTTGCTTTCATCTGTGTGCCCAGCTTGCGGTTGGCAGAGATGAACTTGTCAAACGGCCAGCGCGGAATTTTGGAGACGATGTAGTCCAGTGTTGGCTCAAAGCAAGCATATGTTTGTCCTGTCACCGGATTGACGATCTCATCCAGTGTGTAGCCAATCGCAATTTTAGCTGCCATCTTGGCAATCGGATAACCGGTTGCTTTCGAGGCCAATGCCGATGAACGGCTGACACGCGGGTTAACTTCAATGACAAAATATTGGAAGCTTTGCGGGTCAAGTGCGAACTGAACGTTACAGCCGCCCTCGATGTTCAGTGCACGAATAATTTTCAATGAAGCCGAACGAAGCATTTGATATTCACGATCGGACAGCGTTTGGCTAGGCGCCACAACGATGCTGTCGCCCGTGTGAACGCCAACCGGGTCGAAGTTTTCCATGTTGCACACTACGATACAGTTATCGTTCGCATCACGCATAACTTCATATTCGACTTCCTTCATGCCGGCAATGCTTTTCTCAATCAAACATTGGCCGATTGGGCTGTAGCGAATACCTGAAGCTACCGTTTCCAGCAGTTCCTCTTCAGTTGCACAAATACCGCCCCCTGTTCCGCCAAGCGTGTACGCAGGGCGAACAATGATCGGATAGCCGATTTCATTGGCAAACGTGACAGCTTCTTCGACAGAAGTGACAATCGTGCTCTCCGGAACAGGCTGTTCCAGTTCGCGCATCAAGTCACGGAACAAGTCCCGGTCTTCGGCTTTTTCAATTGCCGTCAACTGCGTACCGAGCAGCTTGACATTCTCCTGCTCTAACACGCCTGCACGAGCTAATTCCACCGCCATGTTAAGTCCAGTCTGCCCTCCAAGTGTCGGCAGCAGTCCATCCGGTCTTTCCTGACGAATGATCTGGGATACGAACTCAAGCGTAATCGGCTCGATATACACTTTATCAGCCATATTCGTATCGGTCATGATCGTGGCAGGGTTGCTGTTGATCAACACAACCTCCATACCCTCTTCTTTCAATGCTTGACAAGCCTGCGTACCGGCATAATCGAATTCTGCGGCCTGTCCGATAACAATCGGGCCGGAACCGATCACTAGAATTTTTTTCAATTGATTATTTTTGGGCATATTGAAGCTCCCCTTTCAGCGTCTCCGATAGATACGCTTGCCGCGGTTTTTGCGGATTATTGCGTTTATGTTCGCGAATCATCTCGATGAATTGGTCAAACAAGTAACTGGAATCAAACGGTCCCGGCGAAGCTTCCGGGTGGTATTGCACGGTGAAAGCCGGGTATTTCTTATGTTTCAAGCCTTCAATTGTACGGTCATTATTGTTGATATGCGTCACAGCCAGTTCGGTATTGGCGATTGACTCGTCCAAAACGGTGTAGCCGTGGTTCTGCGAAGTAATGTAGCAGCGTCCGCTGGACAGTTCCTTAACAGGATGGTTTCCCCCGCGATGTCCGAACTTCAGCTTCGTTGTGTCTGCGCCGCAAGCGAGCGCGAACAGCTGATGGCCAAGACAAATGCCGAAAATCGGGTATTCACCGAGCAATTCCTTGATCGTTGCTACAGCATGCATCGCATCTTTCGGATCCCCAGGTCCATTGGAAAGCTGGATGCCGTCAGGATTCAGGCGACGAATTTGCTCTGCAGTCGTATCATGCGGGACAACTACGACATCGCAATTGCGCTGAGTCAGTTCACGCAGAATACCGCTTTTGGCTCCGTAGTCGATCAGGACGATCCGCTCGCCGTTACCTGGACTCGAAAATACGTGCTTGGTGGAAGTACGGGCAACTTGATCGCGCATCATTGGCGCTGAGCCAAGTCGCTCTTGCAGTTCTTCGATCCGTTCCGCGCCTGTCGTGAGCACGCCCTTCATTGTGCCGTGATGGCGAAGAATACGGGTTAACATCCGCGTATCGATTTCGCTGATACCAACAATGCCGAATTCCTTCAACAGGTAGTCCAGCGAATTTTGTGCGCGCCAGTTGCTTGGCACCGGCTCGTGACGGCGTACAACAAACCCATGAATATGAGAAGCGATTGCTTCGAAGTCATCGCGAGCAACGCCATAATTTCCGATTAGCGGGTAAGTCATAGTTACAATCTGTCCACAGTAAGACGGATCAGACAATACCTCTTGATAGCCTGTAATTCCTGTATTGAAAACAACCTCTCCGATTGTTTGGCCTTCCGAGCCGAATGCCTGCCCGGTAAACAAGGTGCCGTCTTCCAATAACAATCTTGCTTGCATTTCTATCACTCCTTGAATCCTAGTTGGCTTTAATTTGTATAATTTCCTACTTGCCTAGTTATCATTAAATATTACTGTTCCTGCCAAACAACCTTGCCGTCAACGATGGTCATGACCGGCCAGCCGCTGAGCTTCCAGCCGCCAAATGGCGTATTGCGTCCTTTGGAAACGAAGCTTTGAGGATCAACCTCGCGCTCGGAATCCAAATCGACAACCGTCACGTCAGCAGGCGAACCCAGGGCCAGCGTTCCACTCTCCAGGCCGAATACGCGGGCGGGATCTTCCGTCATACGCTGAAGCAGGAAGCCAAGGCTCCATTTGCCAGTTGCGACGAATTTGGTATACAGCAGCGGGAAAGCTGTCTCGAAGCCGACGATACCGAACGGCGCAAGCTGCATGCCCCGGGCCTTCTCCTCTTCGCTGTGCGGAGCATGATCCGTCACGACGATATCGAGCGTGCCATCCTCAAGCCCTTCAATTACTGCCTGAACATCTCGCGGTGTACGCAGTGGAGGATTCATCTTCCAGTTCGCATCCATCCCTGGAATGTCTTCATCGGAAAGAACAAGGTGATGAGGACATACTTCAGCGGTCACACGGATACCAATCTGCTTCGCCTGACGAATGAGGCGCACCGATTGTTCCGTGCTGACATGGCATACATGATAATGGACGCCAGTTGCCTCGGCGAGCAGAATATCACGGCCAACATGGATCGCTTCCGATTCATTCGGAATGCCTTTAAGTCCGTTGTCGCGAGCAAATTTGCCTTCGGAAACGGCAGCGCCTACGACAAGCGAGTCATCTTCGCAGTGAGCGATGACCGGCATATGGCATGCTGCGGCGCGCGCCATGGCATCTTTCATCATCTGTGCATTTTGGACGCCTACGCCATCATCTGTAAAGCCGATTGCGCCGGCCTCCTTCAGTGCTTCGAAGTCTGTCAATTCACGTCCCAGCTCATTTTTAGTAATCGCTGCGTACGGCAGAACACGGACGATGCCTTCCGAAGCGGCTTTATCTATAATGTACTTTACGGTTTCAGGCGTATCTGTCACAGGTCTTGTGTTCGGCATGCAGGCGATTGTTGTAAATCCGCCTTTCGCCGCAGAAAGCGTGCCAGTTGCTATATCTTCCTTATATTCAAACCCGGGGTCGCGCAGATGAACGTGCATATCGATGAATCCTGGCGAAACCAGCTTGCCGCTGATGTCAACCGTCTCATCTCCCGTCTCTGCAGCCGGTACAGTCTCGCTGTTCACGATCGCTGCTATCCGGCCATCCTCGATACGAATGTGTTTTTTCTCCAGTTTACCGGCTTCCTTGTCCCATACCAGTCCATTTACCAACCATAATGCCATTTGCTGTCTCGCTCCTCTCAACCTGCAATCTTAACCGTTGTGCCCGCGCTGCTGAATAATCGTTACATTATCTTCGCCGTCAAATTCCGAGAGCGCCACCTCAATAATTTCAAGTTTGGCAGTCGGCACGTTCTTCCCGACGTAATCTGGCCGAATTGGCAGCTCTCGATGGCCTCTATCAACCAGTACCGCAAGTTGGATCATTTGCGGTCGGCCGCGATCCATAATCGCATCCATTGCGGCGCGAATCGTCCGGCCGGTAAAAAGCACATCGTCAAACAGAATGACGCGTTTATCCTGAATTGATATTGCGCCGTTAGCCGCATCGGAGACGTCTGTCCCCTGCACAGCTGTCGGCATGATAATCGGCTGCTGCTTGCCATCGGCAAGATCATCCCGGTAAGGTGTAATGTCCAGCTCGCCGATTATCGGCTGCTTGCCCTCAATTTCGGTGATGCGCTCTGCGATGCGGTTGGCCAAGTAAATTCCGCGGGTTCGAATCCCGATCAACACACAGTTGTCAATTCCTTTGTTCTTCTCCAGAATTTCGTGAGCAATGCGGGTAAGTGCTCTCCTAATGGCGGTATCATCCATAATAACATGGCGTTCTTCGCTCATGATCGTGCCTCCTCCTCCCGGCGGAAACGATTGGTTATCCAGTTCGCGGCAGCGGGTAATCTAAAAAAAACTCCTTGCGGCAATCGCAAGGAGTTTGCATGCGGATAGAAAGGTTTTCTTCTATTTGCCGAAGAAACCTCTTCCGTCATTCACGCTACCTTGCCAGTCTCACGGACTGAATTAAAGGTACTGCATTCATTAAGAAGGATTATCCCACGTTCGACAAAAGAAGTCAATAGCTGCTGTGATTACAAACTGAGCTTGCGGATGCGTTCCACAGCCCGTTCCGTGTTTTCCCTGCTTCCGAAAGCGGTTAACCGGAAATAGCCTTGTCCGCTTTGCCCGAAGCCGACACCTGGTGTCCCTACAATGTGGGCTTCCGACAACAGTTTGTCGAAAAATGCCCAGGAATCAAGGCCATTCGGTGTTTTCAACCAAATATATGGCGCATTGACCCCGCCGTATACTTGCAACCCGAGCGATTTCAGACCATCGCGGATAATTGCTGCGTTAGTCATATAATAGTCCACCAACGTGGCAATCTGCTCCCTGCCTTCCGGAGAGTAGATAGCAGCGGCACCGCGCTGCGTCACATAGGACACCCCGTTAAACTTGGTCGTATGCCGCCGATTCCACAGATCATTAACAAGCACTTCCTGACCGTTGGCATCTTTGGCTTTCAACTCGCGCGGCACGACGGTATACGCGCAGCGTACGCCAGTAAACCCTGCCGTTTTGGAAAAGCTGCGAAATTCGATTGCAACTTCCTTTGCGCCTTCAATTTCGTAGATCGTGTGCGGAACATCCTCTTCCTGAATATAGGCTTCATATGCCGAATCGTACAGAATAATGCTGTTGTTCGCTTTGGCATACTGCACCCACTGTTCAAGTTCCGCTCTGGTCAGCGTCATCCCAGTCGGATTGTTCGGATAGCACAAGTAGATCAAGTCGACGCGGCTAGTTGGCTGGGCTGGCTTGAAATCATTGTCTGCGTTGCAAGACAAGTAGGTGATATTGTCATAGCGATTGGTTGCCGAGTTGAAGGTTCCCGCACGGCCAGCCATCACATTCGTATCAACATACACCGGATATACCGGATCTTGCACAGCAACAATGCTGTCCTGACTAAAAATTTCCTGGATATTGCCAACATCGCATTTGGAGCCATCGCTTACGAATACCTCGTTCGTATCAAGTGATACTCCCCGCGTTTTATAATCGCCGTCAATAATTGCCTGGATTAAGAAATCATATCCTTGCTCTGGTCCGTATCCACGGAAGGACCCGCTGTCAGCCAACTCGTCCACCGCTTCATGCATCGCATTAATGACCGCATCCGGCAAACTGCGTGTCACATCTCCGATGCCAAGGCTGATCAGTTCCGCCTCTGGATGATCCTGAATGAACTTGGTGCGGCGTTTTGCAATTTCCGAGAACAGATAACTTCCTTGAAGCTCTAAAAAATGCTGGTTTACATTTGCCATAGTCGATCACCTTTCCGTTCTTTGTTGTGCCGCCAGGCAACATATTGTATCGCCTGCGGTCGCTGTTACAAGCATATCTTGTTTTGCGAGCACACTTAATGAAGAATGTAACGAAAAGTTTGCACTTTCTGGCGAATGAAACAGGCATTGCCCGGGAAATTCTCTGCTTTAAAACCCCTCTGCTCTCACACTTATCTGCCGCGCAAAATGGCAAGCGTCTTTTCCATGTCCTCTGGCAGAGGCGCTTCAAAGAGCAGCCTCTCCCCTGTGCGGGGATGGTCAAAGCCAAGTGCTGCCGCATGCAGCGCCTGGCCTTTGAATGCGATCGTCTTGCTGCGTCCATACACCGGGTCTCCAGCGAGCGGAAAGCCGATATATTTCATATGAACACGGATTTGATGCGTGCGTCCAGTTTCAAGCTGCAATTCCACCAGTGTGAAATCTCCGATGCGTTCAAGCACGACAAAATGCGTTACCGCATGCTTGCCTCCGCGGTCTGTCACAGTGTACATTTTGCGATCCTGAGGATCACGTCCGATTGGAGCGTCAATCGTTCCCTGGTCATGCGGAACGTTGCCATGGACGATCGCAATATATTTGCGTGTAACACTGTGCTCCTTTAACTGCTCGGCGAGCGATTGATGCGCCGCGTCATGCTTGGCAGCCATCAGCAGCCCGGAAGTGTCTTTGTCAATGCGGTGCACAATGCCAGGGCGCAGCACGCCATTAATGCCAGACAAATCCTTGCAGTGATACATTAAAGCATTCACCAGCGTGCCAGCAGCATGTCCTGCAGCCGGATGAACAACCATCCCCCGCTGCTTGTTAACCACAATAACATCGCCGTCTTCATAAACAACCTTAAGCGGAATATTCTCCGCTGCAATCGTCGCTTCTTCAGGTTCCGGTATCGTCAGCGATATTTCATCTGCAGAGGCAACGCGGTAATTGGCTTTGGCCGGTTTGCCATTAACAAGCACCTGTCCGCTTTTAATCCATTCCTGAATTTGGGTCCTTGATACGCCTTCCTCTTGAAGACTGTCCATCATATACTTATCAAGCCGTTCGGCTGTATGCTCTTCCGCAACGGTCCATTCCAATTGGTCTTCAGGAAACCGGCTGTTGTTTGTTTGCGTCATTATTGTCTCCATTCGATTCCGGTTTGTTTTCATCTTTCATGCTGAGCAGCGTATCCAAAATGATAAGTCCGACACCGATGACAATGCCCGAATCGGCAATATTAAAAATCGGGAAGACGTAGCTGCCAAACGTAAACTGCAGAAAATCCACTACCTCGCCTTTCCAGGCCCGATCCAAGAAATTGCCCAGCGCGCCGCCGAGCACCAGCCCAAGAGCGGCAAGCAGCATCGGTTTGCCGGAATGACGGTTCATATAGATGTATCCGACGATTCCAGCAATCACAATAGAAGTAATAATAATAAAAAACGTCATTTGATTTTGCAAAATGCCAAAGGCTGCACCGCTGTTTCGATGTGAGGTAATAATAAAGAAGTTCCCAATAACATTGATCTTTTCATTGATTTCAAGTTTTGTTTCAATGACGCGCTTCGTAATAAAGTCAATAATGAAAACCACTAATGCAATCCAGTAATAAAAATACTTCAATCTGTTCCCCTCCAGCTCTTGGACTTGACAGACAAGGCGGACATGCCGCAATGCCTGATTCAAGTGTAGCACAATCAAGGTTTTTACAGCCAATTATTCATTCTGCATCCTGTAAGCCAAGCTGGGCAAGCAAGCGCTTGGTAAAAGTTAAACACGCCCTCCTCCATTAAAATTACCACTCAAGGGCAACAATAAAGCAGCAATTCATTTGACTTTTGAAATGAGGGACTTATGGATGAAAACCGCCAGGAATACTGATTTGCATAAGTGTCATGAACGCCTGCTTCAGGATCGACAGATGCTTACAGAGCAGCTGGCAGCAAGCGATCATTACGGGCTAGGACAATCACTTCGCGATGGGACAGGCGAACTGAGTGTTATCGACAACCATCCGGCCGATGTAGCTACCGAAATATATGAGCGCAGTAAAGACTCCGTGCTGCTAGAACAGGAAGAACTTCACTTGCAGCGGATCGAGGCTGCTTTGCAAGCGTGGGAAGATGGCACTTATGGCCAATGCCTCACCTGCAAAGCGTCGATCCCGCAAGAGCGATTAAATGCCTTGCCTGACACACTCTACTGTATTGAGCATGCGCCCCGGCAGGAACTGTCAGAGCGCCGGCCTGCAGAGGAATCGGTAATGCCTCATCCCTTTGGCCGCTCCAGCAGAGATGGCTCCGAAGAACCTGGCATCGATGGCGAAGATGTGTGGCAGATTGTGGAGCGGTGGGGCACGTCGGACTCCCCGGCCATGGCGGAGCACGATGTTGACGACTATGACCAATTGATGATTGAAGCAGATGAAAACGACGGATACGTTGAATCACTGGAAAGCTTTCTGGCTACCGATATTACCGGCAGCCATGTCACCGTTGTTCCGAACCGCAAATACAGAGAATACCTCGCACAAGGCGAAGGTGATACAACACTGTCCAGCTTTGACGATGAGTCAGATATCGGCACCTGATCACGCCGCATAGGCTTCTTCCGATGTTAATAGGACTTCCCTTCAAGCTGTCGTTGAACGATTTTAACTATCTCTGCAATATAATCGCCAATAATCGGAAGGTTAAGCGCACCGAGCAGCTGCAGAACGTACAAGATGGTGGCGGCAAAAAAGGTAAAGCCAATAGCGATTCCTACGCCGCGGGCAATACCCCCGAGCATATTCCGCCACATGAGCGACCAGGGGCGGTTTAGCAATTGCACATAATCCGCAATCATGGAACGCTCCATCTCCACTGTTACTTTCTGCAGCCTGCGCTCAAGCGCATCCAGTGATTTTCTCAGCTTAACCGTCTCCTCTGGCTCTTGTCCTTCCCCGCTCATGGCTTCCCTCCACCTACGCACGAATGCAGCATACGCTCGTCATGGCGAGCCTTTATTTCCCTATTATGCCCTGATTAGCGAACGGAAATTCCAATATGCTTGTCACCGATTTGCACACGTTCCATATCAGCCGACTCTGCAAATTCCACCGCAGTAAGCAGAACATTGTCCCGCAGTACATGATCAAACCGCTGCAGCGCTTCTGTTAATTCGCTGTCCACATCCAAAATAAGATGAGCGCGCTTTTCAATTGGAAGATCCCGCTTTTTACGTGTATCCTGAACAGCCCGGATCACTTCCCGCACCCAGCCTTCCTGTTCCAGTTCCAGCGTAATTTCCGTGTTAAGCGCCACAGTCAACTGATTGCCTGAAGCCGAGGCAAAGCCCGTCTTCGCCTGTTTGTCAACCAGCAGCTCATCTGCGCTTACTGTCAGCTGTTCATCCTCAATTTGGAGCACTAGCTGTCCAGACTGTACTGCTGCGCGGGTTTGCTCAGGCTGGAGCGCCTTCAGCTGCGCCTGAATCGGGCCGACGAATTTGCCGTATTTTTTACCTGCAACCTTAAGATTCAACTTGAGGGTAAAATCGACAAAACCACTGTCATCCGTTTCCACAATAATCGATTTGACGTTGATTTCTTCTTTGATGATCGCCTCGTAATCGGCCAGATGGAAATCACGGTCAAGTGAAACGATCAGCTCCGATAGCGGCTGACGGGTTTTAATACTGCTTTCGTTGCGGACATTGCGCGCCAGTTCAACGATTTGTCTAGCTGTATCCATATCACGTTCCAGCGCTTCGTCAATCGCCGACTCATCCGCTTGCGGATAATCAGCCAGATGGACGCTTGTCGTGCCGCCAAGGTTGAGATAAACATCATCGGCAAGCAGGGGCGCGTATGGGGCCAGCAATTTGGCCAACGTTTGCAGCACAGTGTGTAAAGTCTGGTAAGCATTCACTTTGTCCTCGCTCAGACCGCTACCCCAGAAACGATCCCGCGACCGACGAATGTACCAATTGCTCATTTCATCGACAAAACTTTCCAGACGTTTGGCAGGGTTCAGGAAATCATTGGCTTGCAGCCCCTGATTCACTTGTTTGATCAGGCTGTTCAAACGAGACAGTACCCAGCGGTCAAGGTTGTTGTCGGAAGTCTGAGCTTCATGCGCTGCAGGATCATAACCATCGATCGAGGCATAAAGCGCATAGAAAGCATGCGTATTGACTATCGTGTCAATTACCTTGGATTTGGCTTCGCCGACAATGCCTCTGGAGAAACGCTTGCTGTTCCAAGGCACACTGTCGGACAACAGCGCCCACCGGAAAGCATCTGTTCCATACTCATTGATGATTTCCCAAGGATCGATTACATTGCCTTTGGATTTGGACATCTTCTGTCCATTTTCATCCAGTATATGACCGGTCGAAATAACCGCTTTGTACGGCGCCTGACCGTTATACAGCGTCGATACCGCCAGCAGGCTGAAGAACCAGCCCCGCGTCTGATCGACCCCTTCGCAAATGATATCGGCAGGATACTGCTCCTTGAAGCGCTCCTCATTCTCAAACGGATAGTGGTGTTGAGCAAATGGCATCGACCCGCTGTCAAACCAGACATCGATCACTTCGGAGGTCCGCTTCATTGTCCCTGCAGCGCAATGCGGGCAGCTCAAATGCACTTCGTCAACATAGGGCTTATGAAGTTCCAGATCATCAGCCAGCGGTCCGATTGAGCGGGCTTTCAAGTCGGCGAGACTTCCTGGCGCATATTCGCCATGGCAGCTGTCGCAAACCCATACATTCAGCGGTGTGCCCCAATAGCGATTGCGGCTAATATTCCAATCAACAAGCTCTTCCAGAAACTTGCCGAACCGTCCTTCGCGAATATGCGAAGGGTACCAGTCAACACTGTTGTTGTTTTTGATCAATTGATCTTTGACTGCCGTCGTTTTGATGAACCAGCTTTCCATCGCGTAGTAGATGAGCGGTCCTTTGCAGCGCCAGCAGAACGGGTAGCTATGTTCATAGCGCTCTTTGCTGAAGAGGAGCCCACGCTCACTCAACATTTTGACGATGTCCACATCACAGTCCTTCACGAACCGACCAGCCAGCCCGGCCACTTCCTCCGTATAATTGCCGGCACGATCGACGACACTCAGCATGCTGATACCGTTTTGCTGTGCGACCTTGTAGTCGTCTTCCCCGTGCGCAGGAGCGATGTGTACAATGCCTGTTCCGCTCGTATCGCTAACAAAATCGCCTGCTATGACTTTGTAGCCGTCTGACAACGCCGCATAGCGGAATGGCGGCTCATAACTGAGCCCGAGCAGATCCGCCCCCTTGACGACGCCGAGCACTTCATAGTCGCCTTTTACAACACTTTCAACCAGATTTTCGGCAACGATTATAATCTCGTCCTCCAGCTTGATCCGGCTGTAGTTCAAAGCCGGGTTAACAGCAAGCGCCACATTGGCAGGCAGCGTCCATGGCGTTGTCGTCCAGGCCACAATTGCTTCATCGCGATCTTTCAGCCTAAATTTAACCGTTGCGCTTAAATCCTTAACATCCTCGTAGCCTTGGGCAACTTCATGGGAGCTCAAAGTTGTCTGACAGCAAGGGCAGTATGGACTTACACGATGGCCGCGATAAAGCAGCCCTTTGTTATGAATCGTCGACAGAATGTGCCAGACGCTTTCAATATAGTTGTTGGTCAGCGTAATGTATGGATTGTCGAGATCCGTCCAATAGCCGATCGCCTCGGTTAATTCCCGCCATTGCTTCTCATATTCGAACACGCTGTCTTTACACTTTTTAACAAATGCTTCAACACCGTACTTTTCAATTTCATCTTTGCCTGAGATGCCAATTTGTTTTTCAACCCCCAGCTCAACAGGCAATCCATGCGTATCCCATCCCGCTTTACGGACAACCCGGTAGCCAGCCATTGTTTTGTAACGGCACAGGAAATCCTTGATTACCCGGCCCAGTACATGACCGATATGCGGGGCACCATTCGCTGTCGGCGGCCCTTCATAGAACACAAAATTCGGTTTGCCTTCACGCTGCTCGATCGATTTTTTGAACGTCTCCTCTTGCTTCCACTTTTCAAGTACCCGCAATTCTCTTGTGCGGGCACGCTCCTTCACGTCTACACGCTGCATTGCGATTCCATCCTTTCATCATCAGAAAATAAAAAGACCCGTCCCTGAAAAGGGACGAGTCTATGCTCGCGTTACCACCCTAATTCTGCCGTTCGACCTCAAAGCTTCAAACGACAGCACCTTAGCGCACAACCGGGCATACGCGTTATGCGTATACAACTGCACCGGTTAGCCGTCCTGTTAACGAAGGACATCCGTCGACGCTTACTGCAAATTCGGCGTCGCTTCTCAGGGCTGATTTTCAAGCGGCGTTTGAACGTCGGCTTTCAGCTGATGCCGACTCTCTGAAGATCAATTACGCCCTTTACTCTTCCCGTCATTGAAGTTACTATTTTGAATATTAATATATATACTCTTTTGTCCGTTATTTGTCAACGGCGCTGCAAGCTGCACTTGTTCAGCCTATTGTGCACATCGCTCAGCATTCCCATACTCCGCAATACAGCGTCAGTCCCGATCTGCCACCTCGGAATGTCCGGATTCCAGCGAATCCCATCCGTCATTGCTAAGCAGGTCCAACTGCGCCTCGACAAGCATTCGAAAACGCGAACGGTAGATGGAGGCTTGCTTACGTAATTCCTCGACTTCCAGCGCCACTTTTCGCGATTTGGCCAAGGACTCGTTAATGATCCGGTCAGCGTTCTTCTCCGCTTCCTTAATGATCAACTGCGCTTCCTTCTTTGCATTGTTCTTCAGTTCATCAGCTGCCTCTTGGGCTACGATGATCGTTTTGCTAAGCGTGTCTTCAATGTTGGAGAAATGATTAAGCTTCTCTTCCACACTCAACAGCTGCGTTTGCATTTCCTTGTTTTCCCGAATCAAAGCTTCATAGTCTTTAATAACCTGATCGAGAAACTCATTGACCTCGTCCTCGTCGTAGCCACGAAGTCGGCGACCGAATTCTTTATTATGTATGTCCAATGGCGTCAGCGGCATTGGCGCACCTCCTATTTGAATGACGATTGCCTACTGCATGCTCAGAAATATTCGACAGCTGGAGTCAATTTCCTGCATAAAGTCAAATAAACTTGCCTGCTTTGACACGAATCCGGCCTTTTTTGGTCGGTCCATCGGTTTCCATCACTTTAAACCGTCCAAACCCCTGGATAGAAACGACATCCCCGGCACGCAGCAGCTTGGAGGGGTCTTCCTCCACTTTCCAATTGACCCGGCATCTGCCGGCGCGGATCACATCAGCGATCTTCGCCCGGCTTTGGCGGCACACATCGCTGCAGGTCGCATCCAGACGCAAAGAAGCCACCGTAAAGTTCATTTCCTCCAGTTCCTGCCTGGCAATTCTCAGGCTAGTCAGCGGAAGAATGTCTGTCAGGACATGAACACGGTGTACCTGCCTCAGATGAATGTTCAGATAATCGGCAATTTCATCGGAAACGAGGCAATGACAGCCGTCCTCATGAACATGGATGTCTCCCACCCGATCCCGCTTTATGCCAAGGCCAAGAATTGCCCCCATATAATCGCCGTGGTCCAGCTCCGAGCCGCTGCGCTCGCCAAGCTGAACAGCCAGCACTGAAATGGCCGTTCGTTCCTCATCCCATTGGCGGTATTCCGGAACGATCAGCGCGCGCTGACGCTCTGCGCCGGAATAACCGCCATCGAAGCGAACAAACACATCCGGCTCCCGATTGGCAAGCGAAGTCACGATAAAGCTTTGCCGGGGATCGAGAAATCCAGTGAGAGTTGTCTCATGATATTTGCTTGCCCGCTCGGTCCATTCCCATGCACGATCGACAAAAATCCGCTCATCAGGATGGAAATGAGTATAAATTTCGCTTTTCATCATTATCTCGCCAGAAACTGAATTACCGCAATCAACCCGGCCGCGACGAATTGCAGCGCAAATACGGCAACAATTGGGGAAATATCGAACATCCCGCCGATAGGAGGAATAATTCTACGGAAAATAGACAAGTACGGCTCCACAAGCTTGCCCAGCATTTCGCCAATAAAGCTTTCACGGGCGTTTGGCAACCAGGATAGCAACACATATCCAATGATCATAAAAGTATATACGGTTTGCAGTGTACTAATAAAACTCTCAATTTGTGGCAATGCCAAGGTCACCTCATTTTTTTGTAGTCTTGCTCTTCAGCCAGCATTTCCGTAATGGCTCCCTGAATTTCAACGGTATCCGGAGTGCAGAGGAAAATATTAGGCCCAAGCTTTGAAATACTGCCATTTAAAGCATAGACAGTTCCGCTTAGGAAATCAACAATCCGCACCGCCTGATCGGTTCTGACCCGCTGCAAATTGACAACTACCGAGCGCCGTGACCGCAAGTAATCGGCAATTTCCTGGGCTTCGTCGTAAGACCTCGGCTCGTTAAGAACCACTCGCACATTTTTCTGGGCGTGGATACTCACGATATTATTCCCTTTTGCATTGTTTTTACGTGTGTCAAGTGGAGTTGGCTCACTGTCCTGTTCCTCCGAATTGACTAATTTGTTATTGTCGCGTTCCACCGCTTCATCATCGTCCTGCAAGCCGAAAAAATTCATAAATCGGTTCATGACACTCATGATTTTTCCTCCTTTTTGCCAACAAGAACAGTTCCCAAACGCAGCCAGGTGGCTCCCTCTTCAACCGCTACCTCAAAATCATTGGACATTCCCATTGACAATCCTAGTATTGGATTAGGTAAAATCGCTTGTTTGTTAAGGTCGTCGCGCAGTTCCCGCAAGCCGCGGAATACCGGCCGTGTCTGCTCAGGCTCCGCTTCGAAGGGAGCCATCGTCATCAAACCTGCTACAGCAAGATTGGGAAACTGTCTCATCCCCGCCACAAATGCCGGCAGCTGCTCAGGAGCAAGTCCCTGCTTGGCCTCTTCACCAGACACATTGACCTGAATAAAGCACGGGACAGTGATGTCAAGCTGCGCGGCACGCTTGTCCAGCGCACTGGCGAGTGATTCACGATCCAGCGAATGAATGTAGGAAAACTTCCCGACGACATCTTTGACCTTGTTGGTCTGCAACGATCCGATAAAGTGCCATACAGCTTGTCTGCGATGGTTTGCCTCGTCTGACTCCAAAGCGGGATCAGAGCTGATTGCCCGCCATTTTTCTTCCGCATGCTGCCATCTATTCTCACCTAAATGAACATAACCAGCTCGAAGTACATCCTGCGCCACCGCAGTCTCCACATATTTGGTTACCGCAATGACTTGAATATCGGCACGCATCCGTCCACTACGCAAGCAGGCATCTTGAAGGCGCCGCTCCACATTTTCGATTCTGTCCGCTAATTGCAAAAGAATCGATCACCTCACTTTCATGCCAATCCAACTGGCTATTCGCCCTGTTCGCCCGTTTTCTTTACGATGGGAGAAGAACAGATCGGCTTGACAACTGGTGCATCTCTCCGTTAATTCGATATGCATCGGCAATATTCCTGCTTTTATCATAATCTGTCGGTTAATTTCTTTCAAGTTAAGCTGCGCTTTTTCACCGGAAATGGACAGTTTAAGCATCGTCCCCCGCTCTATGTCCGCAAGTTCCAGACGGTCCAGCAGTTCATTCACCCTGGCAATGACAGGCGCATCCACTTCATAGCAACAGTCGCCAATCGCCGGACCGATTGCCGCCTGAATCTGCTCAGGGACGCAACCATACTCGGCTTTCATCGCCTCTACGGTCCGGGCGGCAATACTCTGCACCGTGCCCCGCCATCCCGCATGCGCGAGTGCGATGACGCGCCTGTAGCTGTCATAGAAAAACAGCGGCACACAATCAGCATAAAATGAGGTGAGCAGAATGCCTTCCTCGTTCGTCATTAGAGCATCCGTATCGGCGAGCGCGCTCAACCTGTCCGCTCGTCCTCTGCCGCGGTCTGCATGTGAAACGCGATGTACATGCGAGCCGTGGACCTGCTCCCCGCAGGTCCACGCCTCAAACGGCCAGCCCAACGCTTCCGCCACCCGTTGGCGGTTAGCTATGACATGCGCCGGATCATCGCCGACATGCAGCCCCATATTCAATGATTGCCAGGGTACTGCACTGTGTCCGCCGCTGCGCCCTGTCATGCCTGCTGTCAGTCCCTCATTCTCTTTCAGCCATGGGGTCAGCCAAAAAAGCGACGGGCTGTCAGCATTGGCATGCTGCTTGCAATTAAACGGTTCCATTCGCTCACTCCTTCCTTTTTAGTGTAACATATGCCTTCTGCAAGCTGCCACCCGTCAGGTCGCCGACCGCATGAAAAACTCCTGCTCCGACGGCCGATAGACACCAATTTCCTCCAGTCTTACCAGCACGACGTCCTCCCCAATTTTTACAATATTGCGCCATGGAATTACGACCTCCGTACCGCCCCCGAACAAGCCAAAAAACTTTGAATTGCTTGGCACGACGATGGAGTCGATGCGGCCATTATGCAAATCGAGCGCCAGATCGCTTATAAATCCGAGTTTTTTGCCGTCGACGATATTAATCACATCTTTGGTTTGAAAATCAGATATTTTCAACGGTTCGCTCACCACTTTTCGCTAGAATCCTGTTCCTTCTCTCTTACCTAACTATATGTCCCAAGCTGAGAAATTGTCCTGTCCACACAAAAAAAACGGCGCATCAGCGCCGTTTTTTTTGTGAAATACAGTTAGAGGAGCAAACTGCAATACTGGCTTGCACATTACCGCACCAACGAATGCTTATGCTGCCGAGCGGACAGCACAGCCATTTGTTTGAGCGTCTTTCACTTTACATATACTCGCTTTAAGTTTTCACATGCTTTTGCATTTGCTGTATCGCTGATTTTTCGAGTCTGGACACTTGTGCCTGCGAGATGCCGATTTCATCGGCTACTTCCATTTGCGTTTTCCCTTCGAAAAACCGCATCGACAAAATCATCTTTTCACGCTCATTTAGTTTATGCATGGCTTCGCGGAGCGCAATTTCCTCAATCCAGGTGACATCTTTGTTTCTGTCATCGCTAATCTGATCCATTACATAAATCGGATCGCCGCCGTCATGATAAATCGGCTCAAACAATGAAACCGGGTCTTGAATCGCATCAAGCGCGAATACGACATCTTCTTTGGGCACATTCAGCGCTTCTGAAATTTCAAAGATGGTCGGTTCCCTTGAATTCTGGTTCGTAAGACTATCCCTGACCTGCAACGCCTTATAAGCGATATCCCGCAAGCTTCGCGATACACGAATCGGGTTGTTGTCCCGTAAATATCTTCGTATTTCACCAATAATCATCGGGACAGCGTAAGTTGAAAATTTGACATTTTGTCCAAGATCAAAATTATCAATGGCTTTCATGAGTCCGATGCAGCCGACCTGAAACAGGTCGTCAACGAATTCCCCGCGGTTATTGAACCGTTGAATCACACTGAGCACAAGCCTCAAGTTGCCATTAACCAATTTCTCTCTGGCTGCCCGCTCATTCCGCGTTTGCAACGCCGTGAACAATTCCCTCATTTCGACGTTTGTCAGAACAGGCAGTTTCGCGGTATCCACTCCACAGATCTCAACTTTGTTTCGGGCCAACGTGATTACCTCCCAAGGAGAAACATTAATGTACATTATCCCCTTGGCACCCTTTTTTATTCGTTCAAACCATTTTGTTAAACTCTTTGCGCAGTCGCTTAATGATTCTTTTTTCCAGTCTTGAGATGTAGGATTGCGAGATTCCAAGCAGATCTGCCACGTCTTTTTGCGTCTTCTCCTCGCCGTCTGTCAAGCCAAAACGAAGCTCCATAATAATGCGTTCCCGATCAGTCAGTTTCTCCAATGCCTTATGAAGCAGCTTGCGGTCGACCTGCTCTTCAATATTGCGGTAGATCGTATCATTTTCTGTGCCGAGCACGTCTGAAAGCAGCAGTTCATTTCCGTCCCAGTCAATGTTCAGCGGTTCGTCAAAGGAGACTTCCGAGCGAATTTTGCTGTTGCGCCGCAAATACATTAAAATCTCATTTTCAATGCAGCGGGATGCGTACGTAGCCAGCTTGATTTTCTTCTCGGGATCAAATGTGTTGACGGCCTTGATCAGCCCGATCGCACCGATTGAAACCAGGTCCTCAATGTTAATGCCGGTATTTTCAAACTTGCGGGCAATGTATACGACAAGACGCAGATTGCGCTCAATAAGCATCGCTCGGATTGCCGAATCGCCTGAAGGGAGTCTGCCCAGCAGATATTCCTCTTCTTCTCTGGACAAAGGGGGCGGAAGTGCCTCGCTTCCCCCGATATAATAGATTTCTTCGCTTTTTAATCCGAATAAAAAGAGCAGACGGTAATATGATAACTGCAGGACCAATTTCCACTTTACGACCATATGGCTCGTTCCCTCCCTGTCTGTCGACCGTCAACCAGTTAACGGATCTTGAGTTAAGCTTTCGATCAGTGACGGATGTATAATTGCCTGATAGGCTCCGTCTGACACCAATTTTCCGCCATCCAGACCAATCAGTACTCTATGGGTTTTGCAGCTTCTTCCCTCCTGTTCAATTTCGACATAATCCGGCTTGATCGCAAGCATGAACTGTGTTCCGCGATTCACGCCGCGATAAGGAATCAACCTGAGACGATCTTGCCATTCACACGCTTCATCACCAAAATCAGCAACCACTTTGTCAACCTGCGCTTCCCGAATTCTAATAAGCCAGGAGGCAGGCAATTCTTTTTCCCAAATCGCAGCTTCCATTACCATAACAGGCGTTCTGGTCAACGGATCACGCAGATGATTGCCAGTATCAATAAGTCCCCTGAAGCGCCATTCCCTTCCGTCAATAGCAACGGTCACTTCTGCGATGTACGATTGCAGCTCTTCACGCTGCTTTCGACCTTTCAGCACAAGTCGGTAAATAATTAACGATATAGCGAACGCGCCGCCGAGAAACAACAGGCCAAACCGGAAATTGATTCCGGGACCGCCTGTCCGCATCAGCCAAATGCCGTTCCAAACCTCAGATGAGTTCTGGAGCAAGTAGTAGATGCCAAGCACACCGCCAGCCGCTGCAAAGTTAACCCCGTAAAACGCCGCTATATTGCGAATAAAAAACTGCAGTCCGCTGAACCCAAATGCTACCCAAAGCATGAGGAGCGACAACCCGAACTTGATGATAAAAGTGAACATGAAAGCAACTGGCGGCAAAAACATCAATACGACATAGCTGGCCCCAATTCCGGCAGAGGCGGCAATCCGGCTCCAGCGGGGTCTAATCCCGCGAACCCAGGCCGTCATGAGCAGGACGGCACCGTCAATGACCAAATTAACCAAAAACACCAGATCCACATACACAACCAGTTGGCTCACCCTCCTGCCATTTGCGCGACGGGATTTACGATCCGGACGGGCCGCTTCGGTTACGGTTGAAACAAGTATATTAAAATACTATTTCAATGTCTGTCTAAACATGCCGTCATGTTCGATCTTTTTTTGTCGTATAAACGGTCTCTAACTCAAAACCGCTGCGATGCACAAATTGTGCCGCACGACGACGAAAACACAGCTGAAGGCTGACCATGCACAGGGAGCAGTATGCTGCGGCGGATAATGGCTGCCACGCTCAGGAAGCGATATCGCTGCGGATAATGGCTGTGCAGGCTTAGGGGGAGGCAATAGGCGCGGGAGGTCATTCATGAGGGCATAGCGTCTCTGCAGCGGCCAGGACACTTGCGTGAGTGGGCACAAGCATGCAGTTAGATGACACAGGCGCACTGAGCGCGGCAAGACTGCGTAACAGAGTGGGAAAGAACAATAAGGATCTGAGTAAGAACGAGGCTCTTGAGGGGCCGCTGGGCCGTCAGATACGATGCAGTTGTGAGCGATCGCAAGGCCGTCAGACACGATGCAGATGTGAGCGATCGCAAGGCCGTCAGATACGATGCAGATGTGAGCGATCGCAAGGCCGTCAGACACGATGAACGGACGAAGGCAGGAGGGCAGGACTGTCCAAGCGGACACACGTTCCGTTATTTGGCCAAAATCGCACGAAAATTGATTTTCGAGGACACACGTTCCGTTATTTATCCAAAAAACCCCATAATCCACGCTTTTTACAAAAATAACGGATCTGGTGTCCGCCAAAGTCCACTTTAAGCGTGTTTCGGCCTGATTAGCGGAACGTGTGTCCGCTCAGCTAGCGAGTCCCTCTGGGAATCAAAAAAAAACGTTTAACCATACTATTTACTCTGCCACTCGTCTCTCTCCATCCATCGTACATTTCTGCTTCTGATCCCTGCACAGCTTTCTAGCCCACGCTCAGTGCGTGTCAGGTTGCCAGACGGGATCATCCGTCCATATAAAAAATAAAAGGCTGCACTGCGCAGAATTAACTTCTGCTTCAGTGCAGCCTTTAAGCTGCTATCCTTATGATATGGCATCAATTCTGCCACAGCAGGATTAACGGTCACCACGCGGGCGATTTCGCAAAAATGCCGGAATGTCCAATTGATCACCGCTCGTACTGTTGCCAAACGGCTTAAGCGGCGCATTGTTGTTCACATTCCGCGACTCTGCCGCCGTATCAGATGATTGACCTGGAGTCTTGCGGACATGCTGAACCGGACCGTTGTTCTCAAAACCGGTGGCGATGACCGTAACTTTAATCTCATCCTTCAACTCATCGTCAATAATGGCGCCAAAAATCATATTTACTTCCGGATCGGAAGCTTCAATAACGATTTCTGCCGCTTCATTCACTTCATACAGAGAGAGGTTTGCTCCACCTGTAATGTTCATAATGACACCGCGGGCACCATCGATCGATGTTTCCAACAGCGGGCTCATAATGGCTTTGCGGGCAGCATCTGCCGCACGGTTCTCTCCGGTAGCTTCACCGATCCCCATCAAGGCAGATCCACGCTCCGTCATAATAGTCTTCACGTCAGCAAAGTCAAGATTGATAAGTCCAGGCACTGCAATCAAATCGGAAATGCCCTGTACCGCTTGACGAAGGACATTATCCGCTTGACGGAATGCTTCCATCATTGGCGTTTTCTTGTCGACGATTTCAAGCAGTCGATCATTCGGGATAACGATTAATGTATCCACTTTTTCTTTCAGCGCCTCGATGCCAAGCTCGGCTTGTCCAGAGCGCTTGCGTCCTTCAAAAGTAAACGGTCGCGTAACAACGCCAACCGTAAGCGCACCGCACTCACGGGCAATCTCAGCGATGACAGGCGCAGCGCCTGTTCCCGTGCCGCCGCCCATACCTGCAGTTACGAACACCATGTCGGCGCCCTTCAGCGTATTGGCTACCAAATCACGGGATTCCTCGGCGGCTTTTTTACCGACCTCAGGATTCGCTCCCGCTCCAAGACCACGCGTCAGTTTGTCGCCAATTTGCAATTTATGCTCTGATTTGGCAAGATGGAGCGCTTGGGCATCGGTGTTCACCGTAATGAATTCCACACCTTTAACACCGTTATCGATCATTCGGTTAACTGCATTGCTGCCGCCGCCGCCAACGCCGATTACTTTGATTTGCGCCAACTGCTCCATATCGAAATCGAATTCCAACATATTAATTTCCCCCGATCAAATGAATTCGCTAAACATATTTTTCAATCGTTCGAACAGTCCGGGTTTGGAGGGCGCATTGGAACCCGCTTTTCGGCCCCCCAGTTTTTTAGGCGCGCTGGCAGGGCGATTCTTCATATATTTCAACACATATTGAATCATTCCGACGCCACTGGTGAACGCTGGATCACGCACACCAATATAATCCGGTACGGCTATGCGGACAGAGGACTCCAGTTCGCTCTGCGCCAGAGGCAATACACCAGACATGGATACTGTGCCGCCGGTCAGTACATAGCCGCCGATCTTCTCACCGTATCCAAGCCTTCTGACCTCTTGGGCAATCATCTGGAAAATCTCCTGCATCCGCGGTTCGATAATATTGGCAAGATCAACCTGGGAAAATTCTTTCTCCACATTGCTTCCCATCCGCATGACCTTGAATTTCTGATCTTCTGCCGCGCTGTCGATCAAAGCGCAGCCGTATTTCAGTTTAATTTTCTCCGCTTGCTCGGTCTGGGTCCGAAGTCCGTAGGAGATATCATTGGTGACATATTCCCCGCCAATCGGCAAGGTTGACGTAGCCACAAGACCGCCTTGCTCAAAAATCGCCAAAGTACATGAGCCCGCACCGATATCGACCAGCACGGTTCCCATCGTCTTCTCATCTTTCGTTAAAGACATTTGTCCTGATGCCAGCGACATCAGAATAACGCCTGAAATATGCAGTTCAGCTTTCTCGATACAACGCATCAAATTATGTATCGCAGTCTTGGCCCCCGTAACTACGGTTGCTTCTACCTCCAGGCGGACGCCGATCATCCCGCGTGGATCAGAGATGCCGTCCAGACCATCAACGAGAAATTGCTTGGGAACAAGACCAATAATTTCGCGCTCAGGAGGCAGTGCAACCACCTTGGCGGCCTGAAGCACGCGATCGATATCATCTTCACCGATTTCCCGGTCTTCATTCGATACCGCAACTACGCCATGATTGGTTTGCAGTCCAATATGATTGCCCTGAATACCGATGTAAACATCGGATATTTGAATGCCAACCATGCGCTCCGCGTGATCCACAGCGTTACGGATGGATTGCACGGTTTGGTCAATGTCTACGATTGCTCCTTTACGGATGCCCTCCGAGTCAGCCGATCCAACCCCAATAATATTAATGGCTCCATTGGTCACTTCACCAATAATTGCGCGAACCTTGGACGTACCGATGTCCAAACTTACGATGATGTCGCTGCTGCTCAATCCATGGCACCTCCGTTTCACAAGAAATATAAAAAGATTGAAATCAAGCGCAACGGCTTTCGCTTTCCTCCGAAGGAGGAGCGATGCGTTTCGCAAAGAAATACAAGCCAGTTTAGAGTGCTCAAACCTTTAAATACTTGTATTTAACAAACACGCTGTACTACTAATTCAACATACTTTATATTTTCCCTCTTTTTTCAACAATTTTTTTGCACGAAAACCACTGCCAATTGCAGGTAATTGATCAAAGCAGCTTATCTGCAAAATTCCATACCTTAAATTCTATCATTCTTTATAACTATTGAGTAGAGTCTTTTTCATTAGAATCTTCACTTTCTTCCAATTCCAGTTCGAAAGGCTTATATGTGTCTGCAAGCAACATCGTCACTCTGCCTGGTTCCTGCGTCTCAATAACCGCTTCCAGCTTGTCCACCTTCTCCTTCAACAAGGAGGTCGCCGTAATAATTTCGAACCGCGTTCTAGTATAAATCTTGATGCGGTCGGGGTAGGAGTTCGATGGAATCGGAATAATCTCCGAGAAATCAGACAGCACTTCGGGACGAATTTCCGCCAGCACACTGCTTATGTTCGCCTTCCCTGTCTCATCAGAACGCCATCCGCTCAACACAGGCTTGTCCACGATAAAATCCCGCTTTGTCAGCGTAATATCGGTGCCGCTTTCGAGAATCGCTGTAATTTCCCCATCCGTTGACAATTCAAAGGCGACTGCCGGATACTCCTGAACCTGAATGTTGATTTCCCCTGGGAATTTCTTCGTCACTGTTACCTTTTCAACTGGAGCAAGCTCGGCAATGCGCTCTTCGATTTTTTTGCCGGAGGCGCCAAAGAACGCATCGCCAACCTGAATGGAAGAAGCTGCAATGACCTCATCGGTCGTCACAAACAATTCGCCCGTAATGTTAATCGAGGAGATTTTACTAATAGCTGAATTAAAGAAAAGAACAGCCAGCAGCACGACGAACAGGAGAAAAAGCACGATCAGCAGCCTGCGGCTGCCTTTGCGTTTGACAGCATCCCCGCCCCCCCGCAGAACGGGCATCGATTGCAACATGACTTGTCCCCTTTCCGGATGCACAAATGACTCGTGCAATGGTTAAAAAAAACGTCCGGTCCCCCAGATTGCGGAGGAAACCGGCAAATGTATGATAGTGTTTACCCAGGTATCACTTGACCTGAAACCGAAGCGTAGCGGGTCATCTGTGCACCCAGCCGTTGAAAAGTGGATTCGATGCATTCGTACCCCCGATCGATATGATGAATTTCTTCTACGATCGTCCTGCCCTGCGCAGCGAGTCCTGCAATGACCAGCGCTGCTCCTGCGCGCAAATCTGTGGCCGTTACTGTTGTGCCGTGCAGCTTGCTCACCCCTCTAATGAACGCGGAGTTCAGGTCAACGTGAATATCTGCCCCCATCCACGACAGTTCATTAACATGCTTGAACCGGCCTTCGAATATGGTCTCTTTAATTATACTGACACCATCTGCGATAGCGAGCAGCACCATGACCTGGGCTTGCAAGTCTGTAGGAAAAGCCGGATAAGGCGATGTTACAATGCGTTCAATCGCTTTTGGCCTGCATGTGCTATTGATTTTTATTATATCACCGTCGATTGCGACTTGCACACCTACTCTGCGCAGAACATGAATCAGCGAAGCCAAGTGGGAAGGGTTCGTGTTCTGCAGCGTAACCTGGCCGCGCGTAACAGCCGCCGCCACCATAACCGTACCGGTCACGATTCGGTCCGGGATGATCCGATACCGACAGGGAACAAGCTTGCTCACCCCTTCGATACGGATAACATCTGCCCCAGCTCCCGTAATGCGCGCTCCCATCTTGTTAAGAAAACGCTGCAGATCCTGAATTTCCGGTTCGCGAGCAGCGTTGACAATCGTCGTTGTTCCCTCTGCAAGCACAGCCGCCATCATCAAATTCTCCGTCGCGCCCACACTTGGGAAATCAAGCACAATTTCGGTGCCGATCAGTTTCTTTGCCCGGCATATGATCCGATTGCCTGTTTCTTCAATATCAGCCCCAAGCGCTGTCAGCCCTCTGAGATGAAGATCAATCTTCCGCTCCCCGATTGCACATCCGCCGGGCTGGTAGATTTGAACCTCACCAAATCTTGAAAGAAGCGGTCCCATTAAAAAGATGGAAGACCTCATTTGCCGCATGAGTGGTTCCGGTACATGCGCTGAATTTGCAAATCGCGTATCAACAGTGACCGTCTGTCCGACGTGTTCTGCCTGACAGCCCAACCCCCGCAAGATTTCGAGCATCACCTCGATATCAAGCAACCGCGGCACATGCTCAATTGTTACTTCTCCTTGTACGAGAATGCTTGCAGCCAAAATCGGCAATGCGGCATTTTTCGCTCCTTGGATAACAATGGTTCCTGAGAGAGGTTTCCCACCTTCAATCACCAATTTGTCCAATGTGTCACCTCCGATTTACCGCTCACCTACCACCAGCACTTCCGGCACCAATTCAATATTGAATTGTTCCTTGACCGTATGCCTGATATGAGTCATGAGGGCGAGAACATCCTCAGCTGTCGCTTGGCCTGTGTTAATAATGAAATTGGCGTGCAGCCCGGATACCTCGGCCCCGCCGAGCCGAAAGCCTTTTAATCCGGCTTGCTCGATCAGCTGCGCGGCGTAGCCCTCGCTCGGATTGCGGAATACACTGCCAGCACTTGCCAATTGCAGCGGCTGGGTGCGCAGCCTTCGCGCTTTATTGGCCGCCATCGCTGCTGCGATTTGTTGCGAATCGCCCTGCTCCAACTCGAATGTGGCTCCGATTACAAAACCCGGCCGGTCGTGCAATATGGAATGTCGGTAGGAAAATTTCATTTCTTCACGACCGTATTGAACCAATTCCCCTGTTTCCAATACAATTTCGGCTGATTTTAATATTCGTGACACATCCGATCCATGGGCGCCGGCATTCATATAAACCGCTCCACCTACCGACCCAGGAATACCGCCGGCAAACTCCAGACCGGTCAATCCCTTCTTCCCCGTCATCACAGCCAGTTTGATAAACGAGTAAGATGCGCTGGCATGTACCAGGTTCCCTTCAAAACGTAAATCATCCATCCCCCGTCCGAGCTTGATTACAACTCCGCGAATGCCACGGTCGCTGATCAGCAGATTGGAACCTCTACCGAGCTGCTTCCAGGGCATTTCATAGCGGTAAAGCAGCTGTATTGCATTTACAAGCTGATCTTTGCTCCCTGGAATGATAAGGATGTCGGCAGGGCCGCCAATTTTCCAAGTCGTAAATTGGGCTAAGGACTCATCGAATCGGACTTCCCCGACATCGGCATGGATCAGCTTGTCTTTAAGCTGCTTCATAAACAAAAGCCTCCTTACCTGGTTTTCAAAATACGCTCTTTTCGGAAAGGGATGAACACTGAAGCGGGAATCGGCATTTCGGATACCAACCGTCCACGCTTGGGTAGCGGTCACGATTATAAGGTATCTTATGCCTGCCCTCGATAGAGTGTTACAGTCGCCTATTGCCGAACCTAGCGCTGCTGCAGATTTCATGCTATTTTCAGTTTAAAAAATTCAAGTCTAGCGTATCCACTAGTATCATTCGAAGAATCCGTCGAAATTAAGGGTATGCGAAGTACGCCAACCCCGTTCAAATTGCTACACGGAAGCGCCACAGCTGCCTTGCGGCATTCCAACCCATAAAGAGTTCACCTGGAATAACGGGATATATTAAGCAAAATGCCAAGTGCGGTTAGCATGAGCGTAAGCGACGATCCCCCATAACTTACCAGGGGCAGCGTAATGCCGGTTACCGGCATCATGCCGATCACAACCCCGATATTGATGATCACTTGCACTGCTACAATACCGGTAATGCCGACTGCCAGCAAGCTTCCGAAGGAATCGGATGCGGTAATCGCCGTCCTCATGCCACGCCACACCAGAATCAAAAACAGAAGAATGATGGCGGTGCCGCCAATAAACCCAAGTTCCTCCGCGATAATCGCAAAGATGAAGTCGGTCTGCGGCTCAGGCAAATAGCTGTACTTCTGACGGCTCATCCCCAGTCCCAGCCCGATCAGTCCGCCCGGACCGATCGCGTACAGCGACTGAATCGCCTGATAGCCGGCGCCAAGCGGGTCCTGCCACGGGTCCAGAAATGAGGTGATCCGCTGCAAGCGGTAAGGAGCTGCCGCAATTAGCCCGACCAGTCCAGCTACGCCAACGAGCGCCAGCCCTCCCAGATGGGCAAGCCGGGCGCCAGCCGCATAAATTACGAGCAGCGACGCCCCCATCATAACCGTGCCTGTGCCCAGATCGGGCTGCAGCATAATCATACCAAACGCCGCACCCAAAATAGCCAGCGGCGGGAGCAGTCCCCGCGTAAAGGCTGTAATCTGATAGCGGCTTGTTGAAAGCATTTTGGCCATAAATATAATCATAGCCAGCTTCATAAATTCCGAAGGCTGAATACCGAATGAGCCGATGCCGAGCCAGCTTCGTGCCCCGCCGCGCACGACGCCAATGCCCGGTATTAATACGATGATTAGCAGTCCGAAGCATACCACCAACCCAATGCGGGACACTTTCTTCCACAGTTGATAGTCCGTATTCATCGTCAGAACCATCGCGCCAATGCCTAGCAGCGCAAACAGCATCTGCCGTTTGACGTAATAGAACGCATCCCCATGCTCATTGAAGCTTAGTACGGCGCTGGCACTGTAGACCATTACCAGGCCGATCGACAAGATAAGCAAAATTGAAACAATCATCCAAACATCCGGTGCGGACCGGGCTTTAGCCATTGCACATGCACCCTTTGCATAAGAAAGTAGGGACAATCCCCCTACTTACAAGGTATGCGCCGAATGTTTAAACATGTCCCCTCGCTGCTCGTATGACTTAAACATATCCCAGCTTGCACAGGCTGGTGACAAAAGCACAGTGTCACCTTCCCGGGCAAATGCAGCGGCGGCTTGTACAGCCGCAGACAGCGTCGCTTCGGCGCTATCTACAGGTTCGACCACTTCTACATCGGCTAAACCTGCCAGCTCCGCGACATGCTGCAATTTATGCCGTGTCTCGCCTAGCAAGACTATCGCCTTGATGCGATTTTTCAGCAGCGGCAGCAGCTCCATGTAATCGGAGCCGCGGTCAAGTCCCCCAGCAATCAGGACAATATCGCCCTTAAGCGATTGAACGGACATGATCGTTGCCGTCGGGTTGGTTGCTTTGGAGTCATTGTAGTAGTGGACGCCCTGCTTCGTGCATGTAAACTCCAGCCGGTGCTCCACCGCCCGGAAATCCCGAAGCGGCCGCGCAAGCAGCGCCGGCGCTACGCCGGCAGCGAGACAGATCGCCGCTGCGGCCATCGCATTCGCCGCATTATGCTTGCCCGGAATTCCCAATTCATCAACTGCAACAATCGTATGCAGGGTGCCCTGGGAGTCCCGGTACATCATATGCCGCTGCGGCTCGCCCTGCTGGTCGCCGCCTGAGAGGTCAGCGCCAGCATAGGCTGCCGGATAAGGCGGCTCAATAAACACGCCTTCCTGCAGGCGCTCTGCAAGCGAGAACGGCAGCTTGCGGCCCGCACATTGCTCAGCCAACCGCCGGCAGATGGCGTCATCCCAATTGAAAACTGCGGTATCCTGCGGCCGCTGGTTGGCGAACAATTTGGCTTTGGAGGCAATGTAATCTGTCATTCCGCCATGATAATCAAGATGGGTTTCAACGACGTTCAGCAGCGCCGCAATTCGGGGAGCAAAGTCAGTCGTTCCTTTTAACTGAAAACTGCTCAGTTCAGCAACGATCCAATCCCCTTCCTGCACCTCCTGTGCTGCCTCACATAGCGGTCTGCCGATATTCCCGGCAACGATCGCATGTATTCCCGCATCGGCAAGCAGTTCGCCGACCCAGGTCGTCGTTGTTGTTTTGCCGTTAGAGCCTGTAATACCGATCATTGGCGCAGTCGTCAGCTTGCCGGCAACCTCGACCTCCGTCACGACCTCGATGCCCTGTGCGAGCGCATCCTGCACTGGCGGGACATGGTAGGGAATGCCGGGGTTTTTAACCAGCAGCTCGGTATCCGAGGTAACCAGCCCTTCCGGGTGGGAACCGCAAATCACTTCTATGCCTAATGTCTCAAGCTCTTCCGCTTCCGGGCATTGCTGCCGATCATTGCGGTCGTTCACCACGACAAGCGCTCCGGCATTGTGAAAAACTTTCGCAACGCTGACCCCGCTTCTCGCCAACCCGAGGACCACCACACGCTGATTCCGGTAAGTGGAAGGATGGTTCATAAGTAGACAACTCCTTTTTCAACAAAGCTTATAATCCCCGCTGCAGCAGCAGGCCAAGACCTGCGAGCAGCAAGCCTACGAACCAGAACGTTGTAACGACACGCCATTCCGACCAGCCTGACAGCTCGAAGTGGTGGTGAATCGGACTCATTTTGAAAATTCGTTTGCGACGCAGCTTGAATGAGCCTACTTGCAGGACAACTGACAAAATCTCAATTACGAACACGCCGCCAATTACGATGAGCAGCAGCTCGGTTTTGGTCAAAATCGCAACTGCGGCAAATCCGCCACCGATGCCAAGCGAGCCCATATCGCCCATAAATACCTTTGCAGGATGGGCATTGAAAACGAGAAAGCCAAGAACGGCGCCGACCATCGCAGCTGCGAACACCGCCGATTCGTACTCCGACAGCTGCAGTGCGATGAGGATGTAAGCCCCGAAAGCGAGGGCGCTGGTGCCGGAAAGCAGTCCATCGACACCATCGGTAAAGTTGACCGCATTGCTGGTTGCCAGCAGCATCAGGATAACGAACAAGTAGTAGAACCAGCCCAAATCGATGCCGCTCCAAGAGCTGCCCGGCAAGGTAACCACCGTACTGTGATCCATTGAATACAGCAGTACGCATAAAATAATGGAAAATAACAATTGACCGCCCAGCTTCTGTCTGGCAGTTAAGCCGAGCGACCGTTTGAAAGCAATTTTAATATAGTCATCCAGAAACCCGACAAGCCCAAATCCGAGCGATGCGGTGAGCAGCACCCAGAAATCCGTCGTTTTATCGGAAAACTTCAGAAATGACAGGCAAAGCGCAATCATAATAATAATGCCGCCCATTGTCGGCGTCCCTTGTTTCTTCAAATGGCTTTGCGGGCCATCCGTACGAACCTCCTGCCCGAACTTCAACCGGCGAAGCAGCGGGATGAACAAGGGCCCGAGAATAACGGCAAGCAGAAATGAAACAGCTATCGCGAGTAAAATGACCTTCATGTCCATTGGTTTTCCCCCTCTCTACTTCTCCAGCGCCCGCACGACATCTTCCATCCGCATGCCGCGCGAGCCTTTGACGAGCACAAGATCATTCGGCTGCAGCCAACTTCTCAGCGAAGCGGCCAAAGCCGCCTTATCCTCGAAATGACATACCGCCCCGTCCGCAAACTGCGGAGCGGCCGATTCAGAAGCAAAGCGGCTTAAAGGACCGTAAAACAGCACTCGGTCCGCCTTGCTCGGTGTAATATAGCGGCCAACCGACCGATGAAGCTCAGCTTCTTCCGGCCCGAGCTCCAGCATATCGCCAAGCACCAGCCACTTGCAGCCGAATCCTTCCAACTGCTCCGCCATGTCGATTGCCGCCTTCATTGCTGTAGGACTCGCATTGTACGCATCATTAAGCAATGTCGCGCCATTAAATGCGTCAATCTGTTCAATCCGCATTGCACTGAGCTTTAAACCTGCAAGCCCCTCCCGGATACGATCAACCGGCACCCCCATGTTCCAGCCAATGGCGATCGCCGCAGCTGCATTCATCACATTGTGCACGCCTGGCACCGGAATGCGCCAATCAGCCTGTGAGATGTCATGCGCAGCAGCTGTTCGCTCTTCCGCGGACGAGGCGCCTGGCCCCTCAGACGGCTCTGAGGGAGAGACACTTACGGCTGAAACCGCGGCCTTCAGTTTGAAACTTGCGCCTGCCGCCTCAATTGCTGCACCTGCCACCTGCCAACTGCAAGTGTCGCCAAGTCCGAATGATTGAAGACTGACCGCCTCCTGCACAAAGCCTTCCTTGCCGAGCCCTTCCTGCAGCAGCGGCTCATCGCCATTGTAAATGATCACGCCATGCGGCCTGACACTCTCAGCCAGTTCCAGCTTGGCGGCAGCAATGCCTGCCCGCGAACCAAGCTGCAGCAGGTGCGCATCGCCGATATTGGTAATGACAGCATAGTCGGGATGGGCAATGGCGGCCAGCTCGGCGATTTCGCCAAACCCGCTCATCCCCATCTCCAGCACCAGAACCTCTGTCTGCTGATCCATTTCGAGAATGGTCAATGGGAGACCAATATGGTTATTGAAATTGCCAGCGGTCTTGTGTACGCGAAAAACGGTGGCGAGCACAGCCGCCACCATATCCTTCGTTGTCGTCTTGCCGTTGCTGCCCGTAATGCCGATTACCTGCACAGGCAATTCCAGCCGATATGCTGCAGCCAACTGCTGCAGCGCAGCCAATGGATCAGCAACCAGCACCAAATTCCAGTCCGCCAATTCAGGAGGAACCGGCCGCTCCTGCTGCCAAAGCGAAGCCGCTGCCCCTTGCTCGCGCGCCACTGCCGCAAAATCATGACCATCAAACCGTTCACCGCTCAGCGGAACAAACAGGCGTCCCGCCCCCGCTTTCCGTGAATCAGTCGTTACTCCTGCAAAGTTTGCTTGCGCTGTTTTCTCATCGCCAGCAAACAATGTTCCTCCGCACAACACGGCAAGTTCTCCAATTGTTTTCGTAATCACGCCAACAAACTCCTTATCGCTTCTTTGGCTGCCATCCGATCATCAAAATCAAAGGTTTGCAGGCCAATGATCTGATAAGTTTCGTGACCTTTCCCCGCAATCAATACTACATCTTCCGGGCTTGCCATTTCAACCGCTTTTTGTATTGCTTCCCGCCGATCAACAATCAGATCGTAGCGTTCTTGCGAAACCTCGTCTATTTTCAAACCGTTTTCGATATCATCCAAAATCCGCAGCGGGTCCTCGGTTCTCGGGTTGTCGGAAGTGACGAACAGATGATCCGCATAACGGGCCGCAATCTGCCCCATCAGCGGGCGTTTGGTCCGATCCCGGTCTCCACCGCAGCCGAATACGCACAGGACGCGGCCAACTGCGCACTCCTTGACAGCAGCCAGCACATTTTCCAAGCCATCCGGCGTATGCGCATAATCCACAATGACTGCATAAGGCTGACCGGCATCCACCGATTCGACACGGCCCGGAACACCGGGAAGCTTCTCCAGCGAAGCCTTGATCGTTTCCAGCGGAATACCTTCAATCAGCCCCGCTGCAATTGCCGCCAACGCGTTGTATACGTTGAACTTGCCGACCATTCGCAGCGCGATGTCCACGCTTCCCCTGAACGTGCTTACCTGAAACGACGTTCCACGCGCGGTGATGCGAATCGCGCTGGCTCTCACATCGGCTTCATGATCCACGCCATAAGTTATCACTTCGGCGGCCGTCTGCCGCGCAAACGCAGCGCTTGCCGGATCATCGGCATTCAATACGGCATAGGCATGCTCGCTCCCACCCGATTTCTCTGAGTGATAACTGTTGCCAAGCCGGGAGAACAACAATCCCTTGGCTGCCTGATATTGTTCCATCGTATGATGATAATCAAGATGATCCTGTGTCAGATTCGTAAAGATCGCCGTCTTATAGGCAACCCCCTTAACCCGGCCCTGTTCAAGGGCATGAGAGGAAACCTCCATGACACAATAATCTGTTTGTCTTACAACCATATCCGCCAAATACCGCTGGAGATCAAGCGCTTCGGGCGTCGTACCTTTCATCGGCAGCGCTTGGCCGTCATAACGCATTTCAATCGTGCCAATGACGCCGGCGCGATGTCCTGCGTCATGCAGCAGTTGCTCCAGCAAATAGGTGATCGTCGTTTTGCCATTTGTGCCGGTGATACCGATCATCTTGAGCTGCTGTGACGGGTGATTGAAGAAATGATCGGCAAACATCGCCATAGCCAGCCGGCTGTCCTTCACCACGATCTGCGGTACCGCAAGCGGCAGCTCACGCTGCACGACCAGTGCCGCAGCGCCTCTGGCGACCGCTTCCGGAGCAAAATCATGCCCATCCTGCGTATGGCCCGGCAAGCAAATAAACAAATCACCGGGCCCTACGTCGCGTGAATCAATTTTAACATCTATAATTGCCGTATCTTCTCCCACGAGCCGCGCTGTCGTTAATATATTCGCAAACTCCTTTAGTTGCACAGCCGTCGCCTCCTTCCCATGATGCTCTATTGCTTATTATATAATTATAGTCAATGCTCATCCGTTTCAACATCCCCTGCGCCTAAATAAACGCGAATGGTTGAACCGCGCTCCACACGAGCGCCGGCCGCAGGCGCCTGCTGAATAACCGTATTGCCTGTGCCTGCCGAGACGAGATTGAAATTCATATTCAAATCTTCATAGATATGCGATACCGTTCTGCCAACAAGGTTGGGCACAACGACAATGGGCGTTTCTCCGTATTTGTAGTTCTTCTCAAGCTGATTTTCACGCGGAGGCACCCCGAGGGCACCGAGCGCATCTGCCATAATATTCCGAACAATTGGGGCTGCGATCAGCCCGCCAAACTGCAGTCCTTGAGGGTTATCCACCGCCACATAAACGACCAGCTGCGGGTCATCAGCAGGCGCAAAGCCGACAAAGGATACAATATGCTCTGTTGTGGAATAACGTCCATTGATGACCTTTTGCGCTGTGCCCGTTTTTCCGCCCACACGATAGCCGTCAATGAAGGCGTTGCGTCCTGTCCCTTTGGCTACCACGCTTTCCAGCGCTTCCCGCACCTCCTTGGACGTTTCCTCGGAGATGACTCTGCGCACCTGCTCCGGCTCCAGCGTTTCGACTGTCTTCCCGGTAACCGGATCGATCCACGCTTTGGCAACGTGCGGCTTATACAGAACCCCGCCATTAATGGCTGCGGAAACGGCAGCAACTTGTTGAATCGGAGTAACCGATACACCCTGCCCAAAGGCGGTCGTCGCCAGCTCGACAGGACCGACCTGGCTTAATTTAAAGAGAATCCCGCTTGCTTCCCCCTGCATATCGACACCAGTTTTTGTACCAAATCCAAAATTTCGGATATATTCAAACAACGTTTCTTTTCCAAGCCGATTGCCGAGTGTGACAAAACCCGGGTTACAGGAATTTTCCACAACTTCAAGAAAAGTTTGCGATCCGTGCCCGCCCTTTTTCCAGCAGCGCAGCCGTGCTCCCCCAACTTCAATATGGCCGGGATCAAAGAACCGCTCGTGTTTCAAATCCACTTTATTTTCCTCAAGCGCAGCGGACAATGTAATAATTTTAAAGGTTGAGCCCGGCTCATATGTCATCCAGATCGGCAGATTGCGGTTGTAAATTTCCGAGGGAACTTCACGAAACTTCTCCGGCTCATAGGAAGGACGGCTCGCCATCCCTACAATTTCGCCATTTTGCGGATTCATGGCAATAGCTATAATGCTGTTCGCCTGAAACTGCAGCATGGCCTGATCCAGTTCGCGCTCCATGATCGTCTGTACCTGCTTGTCGATGGTGAGTTGCAAATTCAACCCATCCCTCGGCTGACGATACGCGTCGGAAGAACCCGGCAATTGCCGACCGGCGGCGTCCGACAAAAACGAGACACTTCCGGCAATCCCTCTCAGTCGCTCATCATAAGTCAATTCAACGCCCGTAAGGCCCTGATTGTCAATGCCGGTAAATCCGAGTACATGAGCGGCCAGATTCCCGTAAGGATAATATCGCTTGTTGTCCTCTGCCACAACGATGCCCGGCAAGTTCAGCTCTCTTATCTCCTGGGCTTTGTCGGTAGTAATTTTTCGCCCGCCCGGACTGAGACTGACAATATATTGTTTCTTCGTAATTAATGCCAACAATTTTTCTTCCGACATGTCCAGCGCAGCTGCAAGCTTGGCAGCCGTTGATTTGGCATCCTTAACCTGGACAGGGATCGCCATAATCGTAGGTGAACTAATATTGTAAGCCAGCTTCTCACCCTTGCTGTCGAGAATCTCGCCCCGCTTGGCAATATGAGGAATTTCTCTCCGCCAGGAATCCTCCGCCCGTTCGGACAGCTCGCTTCCCTTGACAATTTGAACATATCCCAGCCGAGCAGCGAGCGCCCCGAAGAGCAGCAGCATAAATACCAGAGCGGTGAACAAGCGCCGCCTTACCGTAACACTGGAGACTTTCACTTCTCTTCCCCCTCCCGAACGACGGCTCATGACGCGCATGAGAAAGTCGCTTTCATTCCAGCCTATTCGGGACAACCGGGGGATAGAACAAGCTTGTAGCCAGGCCGGAAGCAATCTATGGATTACACGTCGGGATCATCTGCATCCGCATTGGGATCGTTGGCGCCAGACTCATCGCCGTTATTCTGATCTTCCGTTGTCGATGAATTGTCGCCGGTGTCTGAATCGCCATCCGAGTCCGGGTTGCCTGCAGCGCCATCGGTTTCTTCATCCGTATCATTCAACTCGTCTGCTGGCAAATCTTCAAGCTTGACATCGGGCGGAGCGAGCCTCAGCCTCAGTACCGCTTCCCCGTTGACTTTATCCTGGGTTTGCGACACCACATAACCTTCGCCTTCCATCACACAGCGCACATCGAGCAGTGAACATACTTCAAGCGCATCGCGCAAGGAGATGCCTGTCATATCCGGAATGGCAATTTGCTTGCGCTCCTCCGTGATGAGATAAATCCGCTGGTTGGTCGGCACAATGGTGCCTGCCTTCGGAATTTGCTGCAGCACCGTCTTTCCTTTACCTACAGTATCATACGACAGAGAACGCTGCTTCAACTCGTTTTGCGCCTGCACGGTGTTCAGATCCATCAGATCAGGCACTGCAATCGTCCGCTTGCGGTTGGCGGTCACTTCGCCGTCTTCGCCCTCATGAATTACGCTTGTCGGCGCTACGCCCAGATGGCGCAAACTCTTCTCTACGATTTGTTTGAATACCGGCGCAGCTACCTTACCGCCTCCGGCGTAGCGGTCATTTGGTTCGTCAACAACGACATAGACAACAATTTTCGGATCTTCTACCGGAGCGTAGCCGATAAACGAAACGACAAACTTGTTGGTCGAATATTCTTTACTACCCGATATAACCTTTTGGGCCGTACCGGTTTTGCCGGCTACGCGATAGCCCTCAATAAAAGCATTTTTCCCTGTTCCGATTTCTTTGTCGGATACGACCTGCTCCAAATACTCACTAACCTCGCGCGAGGTTTTCTCCGAAATGACCTGACGGACCATCTTCGGCTGTGTTGTGACAACTTCTTTGGTGATCGGGTCTTCTATTGATTTCACAAGTATTGGTTCCATCAGCCTGCCGCCATTGGCGACAGCTGCGACAGCAGCAACCTGCTGGAGCGGTGTAACCTGAACCCGCCCTTGACCGTATGTAGCCGTAGCGACTTCGGTTTTAATATTAAAGTTAAAGTTAACTAATCCGGATACTTCTCCAGGAAGTTCGATACCTGTTTTTTTAGAGAATCCAAAATTTTGAATATACTCCATTAATTTAGCCGCGCCCATCTTCTCATATCCCAACTTGACGAACGCGAGGTTACTGGAATGTTTCAGGCCGTCCAAATAAGAGATTTCTCCCCAACCATAGCTATTGTGATCGCTAATTTTCGATTTGCCCAAATACATTGTACCTGACATGTAAGTATCCTCGGGATCGAAAATGCCTTCCTGAACCGCCCCGGCAAGCGTCACAATTTTAAAGGTGGAGCCAGGCTCATACAGCGAGCGAACCGCATGGTTGGCGAACCCTTCCGGATTTGCCTCCCAATATACATTCGGATTAAAATCCGGATAATTGGCCATACCGAGAATTTCCATTGTATTCGGATCAGCGGCAATAGCTGTCGCGCTTTTCGGCTTGTATTTCTCGGTCACTTCTTTTAATGCCTCTTCAATATACCATTGAATGTCGGTATCAATCGTCAATTTCAGATTTTTCCCGTCCTTCGCCGGCTTGTATTCCAACTGCCCGTCAGCCAGTTGCAGTCGCTTGCCATCCTTTTCATATTTGATGAGACCGTCTTCTCCCCTGAGTTGTTCATCATAAAATAATTCCAGTCCATATCTTGCTTCGTCTGTTTTTTGCATATAACCCAAAACATGCGAAGCAAGTGTGTTTTTCGGGTAATAGCGTTTCTGCTGCTTCAGAAGATAGACTCCGACGCTTCCTTTCTCACCGGTCTTCTTGCGCAGTTCATCTGCTAGTTCCTCCACCTTGTCAGCGAGCTCCCGGTCGATCTTCCAACCCTCGCTGTGCACTTCGCGCTGCACGACATAGTCGACTCCGTTTTCCCGCTTCTTGTTTACATCTTCCTGCAGCTTGACAATCGGTTTGCCCAAAATTTGATGCAGCCCGTTAACGACATCATCCTCAATTTTCAATTCATGAATGCGCTTTGGATTAATGGCCACCGTATAGGCAGGCACATCCATTGCCAGCAAATTTCCGTTGCGGTCAGCAATCGTGCCGCGGGAGGCGATGATCGGTTCTGAGGTGACCCATGTCTTGCGCGCTTCGCCGAGCCAGAAATCCGCATGTACAACTTGAACAACATATACTCTTCCCAGCAGGACGGCAAAAAGGAGGGTTATGACCCCTCCGACCAGCAGCGTACGTAATTTAATCCGTTTTGTCATGGCAGCACCTCTACTCTGCCATTGCAGTCTGACCAGAAGCTTTTTCGACTTCCAGCGTAATGGTGCTATCAGACTGCACCATGCCTGCTTCCAGCGCCTTGCTGCGAATTACATCAGGATCGCTCAACTGCTCAACTTTCTTCTGCAGCTCTTTCATTTCAACCGCCATCGCGTCTTGTTGACTGGTCATCTCACGGATATCGAGGTTCATCTGATAAATCTGCGCATACTTCAGTATTATCGTGCCCGCTATAATGACGCATGCCACTATTGTAAACATATACAACAGCTTTTCTTGAACAGACAGCGTCTTGCGACGGACAATGACGCGTTTCTTCTCTCGTACAATCTCTTTTTCTTCAGGACGTTTGTTAGGCTGAAGCGCCAGATTGCCATGCATATAGGACATTAATTATTCCCCCTCTTTCCGTTTGAATTGTGCGTGCTGTACTCTGCGGATTAACGCGGCTCACCCATCTCTTTTTGGCTGTTGGCTTGGCAAGTTACAGTTTTTCGGCGACCCGCAGCTTCGCAGAACGCGCGCGCGGATTAGCTTCTAACTCTTCCTCACTCGGTACAATCGGTTTGCGTCCCACCAGCTTCAATGTGCCCGGCTCACTGATATAAACCGGAAAATCCGGCGGACTGGTACGCCGTTCCAAATAACTGGCAAAGGTATGCTTGCAGATGCGGTCCTCCAGCGAATGGAAGGTAATGACCGCCACCCGGCCGCCTGGCTTCAGACAGCGAACCGCTTGCTTGAGCGCTTCTTCCTCGGCTCCAAGTTCATCATTGACTGCGATTCGAAGCGCTTGGAAGGAACGTTTCGCAGGATGCGGACCGCTCCGACGCGTCGCTGCCGGGATACCTGCCTTAATAATCTCGACAAGCTCGCCTGTTGTGGTGATTGGACTGCGCGCTCGCGCCTGTACAATGCCTCGGGCGATCTTCCGCGCAAAACGCTCTTCGCCATAGTTGTGAAGAATGCGGGACAATTCCTGCTCCTCCCACTCATTGACGATGATATGCGCGGTCAATTCTCCCTGCCTGTCCATTCTCATGTCCAACGGAGCATCGTGATTGTAGCTGAATCCCCGATCCGCCTCATCAAGCTGCGGACTGGATACACCCAGATCAAACAAAATGCCGTCCACCTGGGGAACGCCGTCTGCCATCGGCACATCAGCGCCACACAGCACTTGCTCCAGTTCCCTGAAATTCGTTTTAACAAACGTAATTTGATTTATGTAGTCCGCCAGCCGTTTGCGTGCATTTTCCAGCGCCCACTCATCCTGATCCAGCACAATGAGTCTTCCGCCTGCACCCAGTCTGGAAACAATTTGTTCGCTGTGACCGCCGCCACCGAGCGTACAATCGACATAAATCCCATCCGGCTTAATCGCAAGCCCTTCAACAGCTTCCGTTTTAAGCACTGTAATATGGTGAAACACAAGCAGCCCTCCTGGCTCGTTTTTCTCTAAGCTGTCGCCCTACAGACGCTAAGCTGTCCTGTTTTCCTCAAAAGTTAAAATCAAGATCGACCAATTTCTCAGCGATTTCATTAAACGTTTCTTCCGATTGCTGAAAGTACCCTTCCCAAGTCGACTTGCTCCAAATTTCCACGCGATTGGTCACGCCAAGCACAATACAATCTTTATCAAGCTTGGCATATTCCCGCAAATTCCCCGGTAAATTTACCCTTCCCTGTTTATCCAGTTCGCATTCTGTTGCGCCAGAGAAAAAAAAGCGGGTAAATGCGCGGGCATCAGACTTCATGAGCGGCAAAGTTTTCAGTTTTTTTTCAAGGGCGCTCCATTCGCTCATCGGGTAGACGAACAAACAGTGATCAAGTCCGCGGGTAACAACAAATGAGGTGCCGAGTGCGTCACGGAATTTGGCGGGGATAATCATCCGCCCTTTTTCATCCACGCTATGCTGATATTCTCCCATAAACATGCGGATCCGCCACCTCTTCCCCCTGTTGCCCCACTTTCCTCCACTTTCCACCACTTATGAACAGTAATTCGCCACACAAAATAAAAATCCTGCTTCATCAGCAGGATTTTCTCGGATATTTACCAAAGTAATTTCTTCCAAATGGAAAATCGACTTCGGTTTTATTATTAAATTATGAAAATGAATCGTTAATTTAGTGTGACGCCCAGCTTTGCAAATAGCTTTTTTGATCATCGCTAAGCTGGTCAATGCCTGTGCCAAGCGACTCCAGCTTGTATCTGGCCACTTGCTCATCCAGCTCATAAGGAACGTTAACCACTTTACTGCCGATCGCTTCATATTGCTCATTCACAAACTTAAGCGACATCGCCTGAAGTGCAAATGTCATATCCATAATTTCGGCAGGGTGTCCGTCTCCAGCCGCAAGGTTGACGAGTCTTCCTTCGGCAAGCAGATAGATGCTGCGGCCATCCTTCAGCTTGTACTCTTCGATGTTGCGGCGCACAACCCGCTTTTCAAGTGACAGCGCCTCAAGCTCCGGCTTGTTCACTTCAATGTCAAAGTGGCCGGCATTGGACAAAATCGCCCCATCCTTCATCACTTCGTAGTGCTCGCCGCGGATAACATCGCGGTTGCCCGTTACAGTTACGAAGAAGTCGCCTTGCTTGGCCGCTTCCAGCATCGGCATGACCGCAAAGCCGTCCATATAAGCTTCCACAGCTTTGATCGCGTCGATTTCCGTGACAATGACATTCGCGCCAAGCCCCTTGGCACGCATGGCCACGCCCTTGCCGCACCAGCCGTATCCGACAACGACAACCGTTTTGCCCGCTACAACAAGGTTTGTCGTACGGTTGATGCCATCCCATACCGATTGGCCTGTTCCATAGCGATTATCGAACAAATATTTGCAGAATGCATCATTAACAGCAACCATCGGGAACTGCAGGGAACCATCGTTCTCCATCGCTTTCAAACGAAGAATTCCGGTTGTCGTTTCCTCGGCGCCGCCGCGTACGTTGGAAAGAAGGTCCTGGCGCTCCGCATGAAGAATGCTGACCAGGTCGCCACCGTCATCAATAATCAAATCCGGTTTTGTTTCCAATGTTTTAATAAATAGTTCTTTGTATTCGGCCGGATCAGGATTGTATTTGGCAAATACCCGGATACCGTCCTCCACAAGCGCCGCGCATACATCATCCTGAGTGGAAAGCGGGTTGCTGCCGGTAATCGTTACTTCTGCGCCTCCAGCTTGAACCACCTTTGCCAAATAGGCCGTTTTCGCTTCCAGATGAAGTGAAATCGCCACCTTCAGTCCCTTAAATGGCTGCTCCTTCTCGAATTGCTCCCGAATCCGGTTCAGTACCGGCATGTGGGCCTGCACCCATTCAATCTTTAAATGCCCTTCAGGGGCAAGCGACATATCACGAACGATGCTTTGCTGTTCACTCATGCTTATCCATTCCTCCAATAATTATAAGTATACAATGTGGTGGCCGCCACGCCAGTCATGGGGCACTTCAAATAGTTGTTTAATCCACAAGCATTCATAGCGCGCCCAATACTCCGCAAAGTTAATAACCCGCTCCTGGGGTTTTCCATCCGGCCAAAGCACGGTTTGCAGGCGGTCCAGCTGACGCAGCGCCCTCTCATGCTTTTTGCTTATCTCATCATTGACCCTGCCGCGAATAAATTCAATTTGGGCAACGATCTTCCGCTTGTTCGTCTCCACCAGCGCAGCGATCGGGGGCCTGCCGTCAGCCGCCATTTGCAGCAGCGGTTCATACAGTTCCATCATTGCGCTGGTCACCTCGTCAAACCGGCCATCCAGCGAGGGATCGCCCCACTCCTCAAGCAGTTCCCTCTTACGCGGCCCCACTCTGGACATGATGTCCGACAGCGAAGGCAAGCCGAATCTTTCCATATGCTTCTGGCTGGTCGGTTCAATGATCGTAAATGACATTCGGGGGACAACAATCGGCATTTCCATGCCAAACACTTGGAAGGCTTTGCCTGTCATCGCCCAGTATGCAATTTCTCCTGGACCGAGCACTGTAGCCAGAACCGGCAGCACATAATCCTGCATAATAGGCCGGGTAAGAACATTGTTGCTTAATCGTTCCGGGTGCTCCTCGGCAATCGTCATCAATTGTTCGGAAGACGCGCTGAACAGCCCTTTTCGGTCTGCAAATTCACCCTCACTCTTATGCAAGAGTATGCGGTCTCCCGAGTAATCGTTACTGCTGTTGTTGTCATCTTCAAGATAGACGAACAAGTTGGCGCTTCCCGGAGCAGCCGCTGCCTGTACATCATATTCCATCCCGGCAATTTGCGCCGCGGCTTCTGCCAGCGCCGACTCAAGCTCGTCGTTCTGCGCAATCAGCCGCTTGAACATTGGCGATTCCAGCCGCCGTAACGACGGATCATCGGCATCAAGCAGCACAAGGCCTTCCTGACCGAACAACCAGCTCATTATGCCGGCGAACATCTCAGGCAGCGAGTCGGCTTGCTCCGCAAGCGCATGCAGCCTGTTCATGAATTCCGGCTTGTACTCATAATCTGGAAGGGCGGCAGCAAGCTGCTGCAGCGCACGATCCCAGTCAGCCTGAAGCAGCTTCGTACGGCTGACGGAGGTACGGTTGGCAGCGGAGCGGTTTACGGACAGCTTTTGCAACGAAGGCTTCGAGGAAACAAGGTAAGTATGACCTGCTTCTTCCCAGTCATGATCCTCGCCCGCAATCCAGAATATCGGGACAACAGGCCGCTGCAGGTCGGCAGAAGCGCGACGAGCAGCCTGAATAATAGAAACCGCCTTATGAATAACCATCAGCGGTCCGGTCCATAATCCCGCTTGCTGTCCGCCGACAATCGCGAGCGCTCCCGCTCCGAGCAATTGGATATTGTGAGCGGCACGGCCTGATGGCTCTTGCCACTTACTGTTATATATATGCAGTGCATCTGCAAGTTCGGATGCATCCGCACGGCTCGATACTGTCTGATCAAGCCGTTTGGCCCGTCGTTCCCAGGAGGCAGGCTCTTCAGGATGGTACCCGAACAGTTCCGCCACACGCGGGTCTTTCTGATGCACATAGGCGTCCGTCAGTCGGGGGCCTGCCGGCAAATCGAATCGTTCCCACTTCATGGCGCAGTATTGACCTCCAGTACAATGAATCAATGACACTCTGAATCGATTGTACACAACCAGACCCTCACCGTCAAAACCAAATAACCCGGCTTTTGCTGCAAAAGCCGGGGAATAAGAGAGCAAGCGGCATATTTTCGCAAAAAACCGGCTTCATCCCTTTAGGCAACCAAAAAAACTTTGCCAATCCCGATAAGCATCAGCAATATGTAAAAAAAGCCCATTGCAAAAAATCCAACCCGCCAGACCGCTCTCGTTACCCGCTTGATATCGAGCACTCCTTTTGAACGATACTGCAAGTTGCCAAGCAAACCTCCGCCAATAAGCATAATGAGCAGAATGCCGTAAAACCCGAAACTGCTTCCAAAAATAAGATTGAATAACACCGCTACGCAGCCGATCAGCAATGCGGTTGTCACATCCATTGCATTGCGTATTGCCTTCTTTCGATTCCCGGTGACTGCACTACTCCCCAAATAAACAAGTATAAAAGGAACAACGGGAATGAGAGCAAGGGAGGCATAAAAATATTTTGCGCTATCCCAAAACCACTGCATGCTGCTGAGCTCCTCTCACCCGAATTACTTTAAGATCGCTTTGACCAACGCTGTCACTGCCTCATTCAACGGTGCCGCCATCCCCCGTTTCGCTGCAAGCGCGGCAATCTTTCCATTCAACCAATCGATTTCCGTGCTGCGTCCACTCTTCACATCTTTAAGCATGGAGGACTCATTCTGCGCTGTAGCCTGGCACACTTGCAGCAACCGCTGCCATTCTCCATCCCGGTCCTCCTTAGCAATATCTAACACAGCCGCAGTTTCATTAAAAAGCGCCTCCATCAACGCAATCCGGACCGGTTCAGCCGGCAAATCGCCGTTTCGCAAACCATAAATCGCTGTAAGCGGGTTGACTACCGCATTAATGAGTAATTTTTGGTTAATTCTAATGTTCATCTCATTCGACAATAAAACGTCAATTCCTGCCTTTTTCACGGTATTTAGCAACATTTTTTGCTTTTCTTCATCTTGTTCGTCCGATTCCAGCCAAAGTTGCCCGATTCCGGTATGACTGACCGTGCACATATCATGACGCAGCGCTCCTTCCGTCGTGACCGCGACGCTGAAAGACAAATGCGGCAGCGCAGCGCGCAATGCTTCCATATGTCCGATACCGTTCTGCAAACAGAGCACGGGAGCAGATGCATCCGAAGTTGCCATGATAGCGGCCGCGCGTTGAATAACGTGCAGCATCTCTTCGTCAATATGCTGCTGCTTGACAGCCAGCCATACGGCATCAAACGCGGTGTCGCCGTATGCAAATCCGTCGCTGGCCGGCATCGCCTGCACTGCGATCACGCTGCTGCCGCCCTGCTCCAGCAATGTGATGCCGTCTGACGTCAAGCGCAGCGCTTGTTCTGCCGTTCTCGTCAGCACGAGCACCTGGTTTCCTGCGCGAGCCAGTCTGGCTGCATAGAGCAGCCCGATCGCTCCGCCGCCTATTATACAAAAATTCATCTTTATCCTCCTAAAGTTTTTGCGAAGCAAAAACTCACTTCGTAAGCATTACTTTGTTTTTGCGAAGCAAAAACTCACTTCGTAAGCATTACTTTGTTTTTTCAAAGCAAAAACTCACTTCGTAAGCATTACTTTGTTTTTGCGAAGCAAAACTTACTTCGTAAGCATTACTTTGTTTTTGCGAAGCAAAACTTACTTCGTAAGCATTACTTTGTTTTTTCAAAGCAAACTCTTGTGCCTAAGCGCCAGTGCCCAGGCGAGCGTCTTCATCCATTAATGACGGCTCAAAGGAACAATTAGCGGTTGATGAATGCGAGCTAGGGGAGGATCCTGCGCTAACGCTTGCCACAGCTCTTAAATGGCCTCAAATGAGCTTTTTGCAACTCTAACGCTTGTCACAGCGCTTATTCCCCCCATGGACGGCCAAAATCATGCGATTTTCTAGAAATAAGGTGGCTCAGTTTCCTTACAATATGTATGAGGCTGAATTTCCCTAAATAGCGCCGCTCATCAGCGTTAGAATTCCGCATGATGCGGATTCTGTAACGCCGTCGCGGCGACTACCGTTCTTTTTCCACCCCGCGCTCGTCTCCCCGCGCGGGGCTCGGTCACAAGTCGGCGGTCAAACCTCGTTATTTATTATGACATAAAACCGCCCGCAACCGCTCCCTAAATTAGTTAGGGGCGACTACGGGCGGCAAATATAATGCTGTAGGACTGTTCGAATCCAACTATTCGATGCGTTCCAGATTTCCATTCGCGTCCATTTTGAATCTGGATTTGACCTCTTCCTCTTCACTCATGCTAGCAAGCCGTCTGGCGCGATCCATAATTTGAATTAAAGTCTTGTAATCATCATTTACGGTACGATAGTCAGTTTGTACATTGTCCACTTCACGCGAGAGCTTCTCATTATTTAAGCGAAGATCGAACAATTCCTCATTTTTCTCTTTCAAATCTTTTTCCAGCACTTTAATGTGACGGCTTAAATCATGATACGTAGTTTTCCAGCTGCGCAAAAACCTGATTACGGCATCAATCGTAATTGATTCTTCGGATACCAAATCGCCTCTAAATTCCTGCCCCGGTTCTCCGACTTCCAGACTGGCTACGGATGATACATGCGTCACCGACGCAAGCGAAGACTGTTTTCGCAAATAATTTCGTTTCTGGCGCTGCTGCTTGGAAAGTTGAATCGCTTCTTCATGTCTTTTGCGCACACAACTGTTCCACCTGAAACCGCAGGCAGCAGAGGTTCTGCCAATTCGCTCCCCAACCTCCTCGAATGCCGCCAATTGAGTACTACCCTCCCGGATATGCCGCAGCGTTACCTCCGCCAATATCAAATCATCATCTGGACTCCAAGCATCTTGTCTGACTGCTGTCATACTACCATAACCTCCTAACGTTAAAGGGCGCTTCATTTATCTTTATGCCCGTGGTAGAGTTCATAGAATCTATCGATACTAAATTGTATATCCAATTTTTGAACCCCTCATACATGTTTCGTGAGGATTCCGTGCAAACTGAAATTGAACTAGCTTATGAACACGCAATCAAAGTTTGCCAATTCGTCAAAGTTTTCAGGTTTACACTGGAATTGCTTGGCGGTATAATGTTGTTTAGAATTGGGTCGAGTCTGAGGAGAGGGGGATGGAAGCATGGCACGTATGTTTCGCGTACTCGGATTCTGGACATTGGTAATTGCGCTCATGGCATATGCGGGTCACATGATCGAGATGTCGATCTTGTTCTTCGCCCAAACTGCAGTGTTCGTCCTGCTGGGATACATGAAATTCTCCGAAAGAACGTATGTTTTGATGTTCTGGGGATATATGGTCATTACGTTTGTCGGCTTTTCGTATTGGTCAGTGTTTAAGATGGGCATGCCCGTCTAAATTCAGCCGTTACGAAATGATGGATCCTGCGTACGAAGCAGCCAGCTGTTAACCATGTCTGCTTTAACAACAAGCTTATGTAAGTCATACAAAAAACCGCCAAGGCGTCTGCCTGGCGGTTTTTTGTATGACTTCATATCCAGTGATGCGTGCTTCGTAGGCTGCCAGTAACAGCACCGTCCGCTTTGCATGCGGCACAGCGCACATGACAGAATCAACGATCCCGCTTTGCCAGAGTCAATACTTTAAATGTCTCGCTCATCCCGCCGAGCAGCAGCTCGCGAATTGAACGATTTCGTCTGGCAGCGCCAGAGAAGGGATCGGTGGCTTCGTGATCGGCAAGCTCCGTCATAATCCCTTGCTTTAGTAAGAACTGTTGCTGCGAACCATAGAATAACGTCTCCATGTCTAGCTTCCCTGCCTGATGAAGCAGCGAACTGAAATTAACATGTGCGGTCAAATCTTCTTCGCCGGGATGGCGAAACGGGTTGTCATGTGTCCGATGCCCGCTATAGCACAACAGGGTACCCTTCATGCGGTGAGGGGCCGTTAATTCATCCGCAGTGTCCCCGTAATCAATCAGAATCATCCAGCCAGCCCCGATCTGCCTGCTTGCTGCTGCCAGCCATTGGCATGCAGCAAGGTTTACCTCCGTCTCCTGGCCTTCCAGCAGTCTGATTTCAGACTGTTCCAGCGACGCTGCCACGGCAAGCGAATTAAACGGCATATAACAATAACAGAAGCCTGCTTGCCTGTCTGATGCCACGCCAAGCTCCCATAATCGCCCTCCCTGACACACTACGCGATGGACAGGGAAAGCATCCAGCAGTTCATTTGCGATGACCAGCGCCTTGTCCCAGCGGCAGGACAGCGCCTCCACAGAGGACAAGCAGTTCACCGTGATGGAGCCGGCAGCGGCAGACAACCGATTTTGTGCAGCGGCTACGTGCTCAGGGTTATCTTCGATAAACCAATATTTCAGCTGCGCCGCCCATTCCGGCTGCGAAGAATTCCATCTGTCCAACAGTTGCCCAGCCAACTCGCCGGTACCGCCGCCCCATTCAATAATGTCATGGCATCCTTCCATGACCCCAGCCAACGAGAAGGCATAGTCCGCCGTCATCTCCCCCATAACCGAGCCTATCCCTGAACTGGTATAGAAATCCCCCTTCTTGCCGATTCTCACTTTACCACTTTTATAGTAGCCTGCTTGTTCATCATACAAACAATGATTCATATACTCATTAAACGGGATGCAGCGAACCATGCTGTCGCTATCATGCACATTCAGCCAGCCCATCCACTGCGAGCTTTCAATCGATCGGTGCAATTGGTCGCTTAGCCGCATTAAATTACCAGCCCTTCCAAGACAAAATGAGTGCATGGAGATATAATATAGAGATATGACGCATAGATTAATCCCGTCACATTGACAAAGGAGGGCAACCCTGATGCTGAGAATAGCCCGTAGCCCAGCTCTCTGGCTTGCGCTCTTGTGCACCGTCTGGCTGCTCGGATCAACCGTCTCGCAGGCGGAACCTTCGGATGAGGAAACTCGCAAGCTGCTTGAGAAAAGTCTGTCTGTTATTGAAATCGATAAAGAGATTGAACGGGTGTCCAGAGAAAAGGACGAACTGGCGCAGCAAATCGGGCAGCTGGAACTAGACATCGAAAATAAGGAAAGCGCAGTTGCCGACCATCAGGAAGCCGCCGGGCGCGTCTTGCGCGCCTACTATATGGGAGAGCGGGATTCCTTGCTGACCGCGCTTCTGTCTGCTGACAACTTGAACAGCCTGTTGTCCATGCTAGATTATTTCGGCCTCATCTTCTCCCATGACCGGGATGTTCTCAACAAATACAAGACCGAGTATCAGCAGCTTACAAGCAGTCGCAATAGCGTTGTGCAGCAGCGCCAGCGTCTTGATCAAGTCGGGAACAATCTGATCGCTCAGCGGGCACGCCTTGTCGCCTTGCAGCAGGATATTGACAGCAATATGAGCAAGCGCAACGATAGCGAGCGTATGCAATTGCTGATTGATGAAATGTCGAATTTCTGGGAGAATGTCGGCCTTTATGAAGTCAGGCATTATTTCGGCGCATTGGCCGATGCCATGCAACAATTGCCCGGCTGGCTCAAAAACAATCCATCGCTGGCGCAGTTCAAGGGACTGGAATATAACATTACCATTCCTGAAGAAGCGCTTAATGAGTTTTTGCGGGAGCAAAATGAGCTTTTTAACAACTTCTCATTCGTATTCGGAGATGGAGAAGTTGCGGTGCAAGGCAAACGCGATGGTCTAGAGATTGCGATTACAGGGCGCTACGTATTAGAAAATGATCCGGTGAATGCCATTCGCTTCCACGTGGGTGAACTTGTTTTCAATGGGCTGACACTGCCAGATACGACAAAGAAGGCACTGGAGGAAGAGTTTGATCTCGGCTTTTATCCTAAAAACCTCATCTCCTTTATCCAGGCCAAATCGGTCAATATTGCCGATGGCAAGCTAACCGTCAAGTTAAAGCTCGAATTGTGATGAACAGAAGCGCGAGATGTCCTCTAACGAGGCATCCGCGCTTCTTTCATGTCGCTTCATTCCAAGCGCGTACAAATGCTTCGCGTTCGATCTCTCCAGCGCGCCATTGACGCCATAAAGCGGAGTAATGATTATAACGGGTAAACCACTCCGGGTTGAACTTCCATTCCGGCTCTGCATTAAACCGTTCCAACAGCCAGCTGGGAGCCTGCTCGGCGTTCAAACCATAGGGAGTGGCCCCATAAAGTGATTGCAGCACAGGCAGCTTGCCAAACGCCTCATAAAACCGCTGCTGATTGTCAGGTGCAGTCACCGTCTCGATCCATGCCCTCGCCTCTTCCTCTGCTTTCGTATGGGATGAAATGACGAAGCTGCGGCCAGCGTGCCATACCGGCTTGTCCAGCGTCTCGCTAATCTGCACCGCGTCTTTCAACTGCTTCATCATCGGCCGAAGCTTCGACCAAGGGACAACCGCAGACAAGAGAAATCCCTGGGAAAGATCACGCTCAAGCCTGCCTTTATCCTGCTCCTCGCCCCAAGCGCTAATGAGATCAGCGGAACTGTCAATATAAGCAAGCCGCTTCTGGGAATCTGCTGACAAAGGTCCAAGCTCCAACGGATCTTCAGGCAGGCCGTTCATGGCTGACAACCACACCATCAGTTGCCGCGCATCCCCGCCCTCAAGATTTACCCATCTCATCTGTTCAAACAGCGCTGGCTCACGCTCCCCGAGGGCTTCAATCAGTTCGCTGAATTCAACCCATCGTTCCGGCGGTTTCTCATAACCGGCTTTTTGCAGCAGCATATCGCTCCAGACCACGACCAGCGGGTCTGCATCCTTCGGCACACCCCATAGATACCCGTTCCACTTTAGAGGCTGCAGGAGTCCTTTCATTTGATCTGCGATGGAGCCTGCGGCAAATACCGCATCCGTCGGCTTCAAATAGCCGCGGGAAGCGAAGCGGCTCACCCACATGTTGTCCATGAGAACAATATCCGACAAGTCTCCCAGCCCGGCCTGCCGCTCCATTTCATGGTAAGCATCCACAGACGGCATGTTATGAATTGTTACCGTAATTTGCGGATGCTCCTCCACAAACCGCTGGCTGGCCTGTTCAAGCGCAGTCAGCTCTTTGGGATCTACGGAAACGGTTACATGCAAGGTTTGGGGCAGAGTGTCCCCATCGATCTGCTGTTCAGGCAGCGGGACAAACGTCATTTCACCAGGACGCCGTACTTCTATGCCCGGCCAGCGAAAGACAGGATATAGCACAGCAATAATAAATATTAAAAAGCCGAGCAGCAGTACATACTTCCTGCGGGACACGGAAATCTTCCTTTCCGAACCATATTCATTAAGTAACTACCATTAGCTTCTATATTAGCAATAATATCTTTTTTTGTCGCGTGAACTTTTAAAAAAAACAACCAGCCGCTTGCATTTCGCAGACGACTGGTTGTAAGTTGTCTATTCTGGTATTTCCCTGGTCGTCTAGAGCAAATCGGCAGCCAGCTGCGCAAGACGAGAACGCTCACCTTTTTCAAGTGTCATATGGCCGCTGATCTGCTCCTGCTTGAACCGCTCCACAATGGTGGTAAGTCCATTGCTAATCGTATCAAGATAGGGGTGATCGATTTGTTCGGGATCTCCCATCAGTACAATTTTGCTGCCCTCCCCTGCCCGGGAAACAATCGTCTTTACCTCGTGCTTGGATAAATTTTGTGCTTCATCAATAATGATGAATTGGCCCGGAATCGATCTGCCGCGGATATAGGTGAGCGCCTCTACCTGAATGCTCCCCATCCCCATTAATATTTTGTCGATATCGCCCGCTTTTTTGGTATCAAACAAATATTCGAGATTATCATAAATAGGCTGCATCCATGGACGAAGCTTCTCTTCTTTCTCACCGGGGAGATAGCCGATGTCTTTGCCCATCGGGACGACGGGTCTGGCAATCAGCAGTTTTTTGTATTTATGCTCATCCTCGACTTTCATCAACCCGGCCGCAAGAGCCAGCAGTGTCTTGCCTGTACCTGCCTTCCCTGACAAGGTCACCAGTGGAATATCATCATTAAGCAGCAATTCGAGCGCCATGCGCTGCTGTGCATTCCGTGCGGTTATGCCCCATATTGGATCATTGCTTAAATACAGCGGCTCCAGACGCGTGCCGTCTTGGGAAACCTTCAATAACGCAGACTTGCTCGTACCGAGCTCATCACGAAGAATAATAAACTCATTGGGATGAATCGGCTGAGTTAAATTCAATGATTTCAACGTCAGGAAGCGATACGTGTAAAACTCGTCAACGACAGAAGGGTGAACATGGACAGTAGAGTAACCTGTATAAATATCCGACACGTCCACCGAACGGTCAGACTGGTAGTCCTCTGCTTGCAAGCCGAGCACATCTGCCTTGACCCGAACAAGCACATCCTTGCTTACGATAACAACGCTGCGCGGATTTTCCGCATTCTCCTCTTCAAGATGATAATTAAGCGCTACAGCAAGAATCCGATTATCATTCGACATGTCTCCGAACATTTCCTGCACCCGGACGAAGCTGCGGTGATTCAGCTCCACCTTCAACTTGCCTCCGCTGCGGAGTATGATGCCTTCATCCAGATGTCCCTGCTGACGCAAGCTGTCCAGCAAGCGTGAAACTGAACGTGCATTTCTTCCTAATTCATCGGCCAGCCGCTTCTTGGAATCAATCTCTTCCAGAACGACCGCCGGAATAATGACCTCATTGTCAGCAAACGAATAAACTGCCTGGGGATCATGAAGCAGCACATTGGTATCCAGCACGATAATTTTATTCATCTCGAACCCTCCCTGACGCAATAAAATTAGGAAAAGAAACGAAAGCATACATAGCTTGATTTCATTGCGGACAAACTAGGCTTGACAATAGAAAACGTGCTATAAAGGGAAAGGTCGGATATCATGTACATCAGGACAGCAACTACCATCCTGCTCTGCCTGCTCATTGCAGGCTGCGGCACAGCCGCACGAAATAAAAACGAAAACCAGCCGCCTAATCAAAATCAGAACCAGCTTCATTCACAGCAAGCTGCTAACCAAGAGGGAGAGAAAGAGCCGGCTGATCTCAACATCCACCTTGAAAAGCTGGCCGAAAACGTTCCTGGCGTGCAGCGCGCACATTGTGTCGTTATCGGCAATACTGCGGTTGTAGGCATTGATGTTGACGGGAATCTGGAACGTTCCCGAGTCGGAACAATTAAATATTCGGTTGCGGAAGCATTCCGCAAGGACCCCTACGGGGCCGATGCAATCGTGACAGCTGACCTCGATATGTCCCATCGCCTGGCCGAAATTCGTGAAGACATTCGCCAGGGCAATCCAATTAGCGGGTTTACCGATGAAATGGCTGACATCATCGGCCGTATTATCCCGCAGATGCCTCGGGACACGGTACAGCCTGAGCCTGATGAGACAGAAGTGCCTAACCCGGATCTAAAATAAATAACAGCCCATTGGAAAAAGCCCAGTGATGACCACTAGGCTTTTTTCATTGCATCAAAAACTTGTCCGTCCAGCTTCTCAGCTGCACGCTTATCATAGGTATTCTCATATTCGGGCAAAGCTGCCAAACGCGCACCGTAAAACATCGCATCGCGCAAAGCCGAAATATGAATATCAAAACATACAATATTGAAAGGAACATTATTCAATTGATCGGTTACTAAGGCTGCCTGACCATACACGGCTTGTACTGATCCTGCTGCGAATACCGTCACACACACATCCGAACGCGCAGTCAAATTCGCAACAATTCTGGATCTGCCATCGATCGCGATCCGCAGCCGCTGCGGATCAGGCGCATAAACCCAGGAAATCGCGCTTGAAGTTGGACTTTCGTGCTCTGCATCAATCGTGTGAAGTAAAACAAACGCTTCTGTCTGCAATCGGTCATATAATGATTCGGATATTGCCGTAACGGGTTCCCCCATTTGCTTGGCCTCCTCACAACCAGATTCAGGCGTTGCCTGGCACTATTATACCATAGCCTCTTTGCCCGTTCCAGTTATCATTCGTCCAACTTCGCCTGAAGCACCTCGCGCGTCTTCTGCAAAACATCGGCATTCAATTCGACAAATGGCGACCGCCAAGTGCCTTCCAACTGAATGGCTTCAATGGTTTGACTGTTGATCTTGTAATAGGTCGACAGCAAATTTTGAATTTCAGAAGGTGGCATATCAACCTTCAAATTATTGCCGACCGCATCAATGACACCGTCCAGTCGCGCCACGCCGCCCAGCGACGTCAGCTTATCTGCAATAATGCCAATTACCTTGCTCTGCCGCTGATTGCGCTCAAAATCATTGGATTGCTTGGTGTTGCGATTGGATTGGCGATAACGAACATAGTCAAGCGCTTTTTGGCCGTTAAGCGTCTGAGGCCCGGCTTGCAAATCAATGTTTGTCTGATCCGCATTATCCACATAGTGCATCGCATGCTCAACATCCACATTAATGCCGCCAAGCGCATCAACAACATCAGCGAAACCTTTGAAATTAATAACAGCAGTATAATCAATCGGAACACCAAAAAATTTGCTGAACAGATCTTTTATTTCCGCTCTTGCATATGCATGCGCGTCTTCTTTGCTTTTCTTCTCTTTGATGGCCTTGACATAGAAATTCGCGTAATAAGCATTTGCTTTCCGAACGGTATAGCCGCTCAATTCAATCTTTGAATCCCTTGGTACAGAAACCACCGTAGCCGATGTTGTCGAAGGATTCATCGAAATCAGCTTGATGACGTCCGTGTTCATGCTGCCGCCTTTATCACGCTCGTCCAACCCCAACAAGAGAAAGGTTACCGGTTTTACTTTGACCGATTCCTCTGGAGGAACCTGGATGGTTTCGTCTCCGATCAGCTCAAGCGCGCCCTTTGTTTTCCAGACCATGAAGCCAAGATAAACGCCGAGCGCAACGAGCGCGAGCAAAATAAAAAACATTATCCGCAGTCCCCACCGGGGACGCTTGGGAGTTTTTTTGACAGGCTGCCTTGTTCTGGTTCTTCTACTTGGCAGCTGTGTTTCAGTAGCCATACGTTTCACCTTGCTTAATTGTATTTCGGATTGGCGTTGATGTCGGAGAGCAATTGTTCGCCCGCCTCACGGGGAAACAGCTGCGTCTTGACACTGCCAGCCCGTTCATATTTGACATGAATCATGGTATCATCCGTCCTTGCAATATGCAGGTTGCTCAACCCGTGATCCTCCTGCAAAATTTGCAGGAAAAAATCCCGGGTATCGGCTGCTGCCCGGTCATCCCCCCGGACAGATGCAACAATCTCGATCTGCAGCCAATTGAACAACGCATCCTCCAAACGCATCGCCCCTCCTCCTTACAATTTCTCAGGCTAAGCCGGCTTATCGCCCTTGCTGTCATTGCCCTTCCACTTATCGTACAATTGACGGCCGCGCAGCAGCATCATCATCGCTACAGCAACCAGCAAGCACTGTATAATTGGAAGTTTGTCGATTTGCAAGATCGTCATGACAAACGCGCCAAACGCCATTAACAAATGGACGACAATTTCCTTAAGCAGCGGCATCCGCTTCTGTACCCGAAACACTTTGTTGAAAATATAGATTGTGCATCCTAATATTATGACGTAAGAAACGAGCGGATGGTTGCTAAACCACTCCTGCACTTGCTTCCCCTCCTCATTTATACGCCTGATTGAGCCACTTTACGATGTTTTTCCGCACGCTCACGCTCATTTTTATTGAGCAGCTTTTTACGGAGTCGAATTGATTTTGGCGTAATTTCGCAATACTCATCATCATTCAAATATTCCAATGCACCTTCCAGCGTGAAGAGAATCGGCGTCTTCATCTTGACCGTATCTTCCTTGGTCGCCGAACGTACGTTGGTCAATTGTTTTTCTTTGCACAAGTTGACAATGATATCATTGTCGCGATTGTGCTCGCCGACGATCATGCCTTCGTACACTTCTGTCCCTGGCTCAAGGAATAGCAGTCCGCGGTCTTCAACAGAAAGCATCCCGTAGAAAGTTGAAGTCCCGTTCTCACTGGCTACCAGAACGCCTTGGTGACGTCCTCCAACGCCTGAACCGACAAGCGGGCCATAACTGTCAAACGCATGGTTCATAATGCCGTATCCGCGCGTCAAAGTCAGGAACTGGGTACGATAACCGATCAAGCCGCGGGCTGGAATGATGAACTCCAGTCGAACTTGTCCAGTACCATTATTAATCATGTTAACCATCTCGGCTTTTCTTGCGCCAAGACTTTCCATAACTGAACCCATGCTTTCTTCCGGCACATCAATAAGCAGACGCTCGTATGGCTCTTCTTTCTTGCCGTCTGTGTCCTTGACGATAACTTCCGGTTTGGAAACCTGGAGTTCAAAGCCTTCACGGCGCATATTTTCAATTAGAATCGTAAGATGAAGCTCGCCGCGGCCAGCCACAATAAAGGCATCGGGGCTATCGGTCTCGATTACACGCAATGCAACGTCTGTTTCCAGTTCTTTGAAAAGACGCTCGCGCAGTTTGCGGGAAGTGATCCATTTTCCTTCACGGCCAGCAAAGGGGCTATTATTGACGAGGAACGTCATCTGGAGTGTAGGCTCATCGATTTTCAAAACCGGAAGCGCCTCAGGGTTGTTCGGGTCGGCAATCGTTTCACCAATATTGATTTCCTTGATTCCGGCAATTGCGACAATGTCGCCTGCACCTGCTTCAACAATCTCGACACGCTTCAAGCCTTGGAATCCAAACAGCTTGTCAATTCGAGCCTGCTTGATGCCGCCTTCGCGGGTCATAACAGCGACAGACTGCCCTTGTTTGATAACGCCGCGGTTGACACGGCCAACAGCAATGCGTCCCATGTATTCATTATAATCCATCAGAGTAACAAGAAATTGCAGCGGAGCAGCTACTTCTTCTGTTGGCGATGGGATATGACTGACGATTGTTTCATACAATGCCTGCATATTGTCATCCTGCTTGTCTGCATCTTTGCTTGAAGTTCCCATCAATGCAGAGGCATAGACAACCGGGAAGTCAAGCTGTTCGTCGTTGGCGCCCAGTTCGATGAATAGATCAAGCACTTCATCAACAACTTCTGCCGGTCTGGCATTGGGACGGTCGATTTTGTTCAATACAACGATCGGTGTCAGCTGGTGTTCCAGCGCTTTGCGCAATACGAATTTCGTTTGCGGCATGCAGCCTTCAAAGGCGTCTACAACAAGCAGTACGCCGTCAACCATCTTCATAATCCGTTCAACTTCGCCGCCGAAATCAGCATGTCCTGGCGTATCCACAATGTTAATCAGATAGTCCATATACGTGATGGCTGTATTTTTGGCAAGGATTGTAATGCCGCGTTCCCGTTCCAAATCATTGGAATCCATAGCTCTTTCCTGAACAACCTCATGATCGCGAAACGTTCCGGATTGTTGCAGAAGTTTGTCAACCAACGTGGTTTTCCCGTGGTCAACGTGAGCGATAATAGCGATATTGCGCAAATGTTCTCTTGAATGCATTCTTGTTTAATCCTTTCCAAACTCGAGTATAGTTTACTTGCCCATTTTCCAGCTCTTTACTTTCCATTCTTTCACTTTGTAACGACGACCAAACACCATCCAGGCACCGGCAGCAATAAGCGTAACCGCGATTAGATAAATCCCCCAGCTCCACAACAGCATTAATCCAAAACAAACTCCGGCAGCACTTGCCAGAATAACAGCCAAGGACAGTACACTGCGTGAACGCGACATTCCGAACAGGTGATATTCATATAATCCCACTGCAACGCCAAAAATAAAAAACGGCCACAAATACTGCATGCTGCTCCAGCCAAATAAATTGCAGTAAAGGAACATCAGCGCGTAAGTGGAGAGCATGCCGCCAGGAACAAGCACGACAGCCGGCAAAATTCGTCCGAAATAAAGCACATGCAGCAATATGCCGGGGACCAGCACAAAGAGCGGCCAAAATACTGATCCGATAAAGCTGAAAACCCCTAATTTTCCAAGTAAAATAATGACGCCGGCAATAAGCATCATTATGCCGACGGTATATTGATTTTTGGTCATCTGGTTCCCCCGTTCCTGGCAACGCCACCGCATCTACTTTGACGAAAGTCAACACGTTTTTTCTCTAGTTTAAAGGAACTGAAGGAAAAAAACCAGTTCAAACGTCAATTCATTAGAAAAAATAAATCATTTTGTCTTAATTTAGCCTTCGAAGCTTGGAAATAGCAATCACCAGCGGGATGGAAAGAACCGGTATTGCAACAGCGAATGGAAAGACCGGATTATCAAGCAGCCCCGTCAGCGCAGGGTCATGCACAAGCATTTTGCCGGCGGCATAACCAAGCAAACCCGCGCCCAAATAAACGAGCACAGGATATTTATGCAGCAAGTTGCCCAAGATTTGGCTGCCCCAAATAATCATAGGAATGCTCAGCCCGATTCCGAGCAAAATAAGAATCGGCTCCCCCTCCGCAATTGCGGCAATCGCAAGAACGTTGTCCAGACTCATGACAAAATCAGCGACGACGATCGTCCATATTGCCGTAGCTAGCGTAGCGGCTTTCCGTATGCCGGAATAATCGGCTCCGGTATCAGCATCGCGAAGCAGCTTAACGGCAATAATATATAACAATATAGCGCCAATTGCCTGCAAAAAGGGGATTTTAAGCAGCGTAATCGCCGCCAATGTAAGCAAGCAGCGCAAAGCGACGGCAGCCGCGGCCCCCCAGAAGATCGCGCGTTTTCTTGCACGCGGCGGCAAATGCTGACTGGCCATCGCAATGACAATCGCATTATCCCCACTGAGCAAAATATTAATAAATACAATTTGTGTAAATAGAATCAGATTCTCCACTTGGACTCGCCCCCTCACCTCAGTCTTATGATTGAAGTAAGGCGGTTATGTCCAAAAAAATGAAGGAGCGAACTAAGCTATGAACTTTTTTTCACTTGAATTTGCTTCAGCCCTGCTGACTATCGTATTTATCGATCTTATTCTGGCAGGCGACAACGCGATCGTAATCGGCATGGCGGCGCGCAATTTGCCGAAGGAGCAGCAGAAGCCCGCGATTTTATGGGGAACCGCCGGCGCCGTGGCAATCAGAATTGTTGCGACAGTGCTTGTCGTCTATTTGCTCAATATCCCCTGGCTGCATCTGATTGGCGGACTGCTCCTGCTGTGGATTGCGTATAAGCTTATTGCCCAGCCTAAAGATCATGACGACGTCAAGGCCGGGTCAACGCTATTCGCTTCCATTCGCACGATTATTATTGCCGACGCTGCTATGGGAATCGATAATGTGATTGCCATCGCCGGCGCAGCGCATGGCAGTCTGATCCTCGTCGTGCTCGGTTTGCTGATCAGCATCCCTATTATTGTATGGGGCAGCACGCTGTTCATTAAATTGATCAACCGCTACAGGTGGATTATTTATGCCGGGGGAGCTGTACTGGCCTATACTGCAGGCAAAATGATTACCAATGAACCGGTCTTAAGCAACTTGTTTACCCGTTATCCTGCAGCGAGCTGGATCATCATCATTTTGGCCGTCTTATTCGTACTTGCCGCCGGATACTGGCATAATGCCTATCGGGGCGAAGGTCGCGCCAAAGGCAGAGAAAAAGCCCGATAACAGGGCTTTTCTTTTTGTTTGCGGATAACAGAACCTTCACTTTAAACGTTCTAAAACCAATCGCTTGCTTCATCCGCTATTTGTTCAGGCTCATCCCAAGCCAACGTGAGAAGCTCCGTCTTGTCTACCGCTGCATTCAGCATGGCCGCAAGCCCGCCAATGCGATCCTCAATCATCTCAACCGTACGCAAATTGGGATTTGTACTCGGGGATTTCGGTACGAATAATGTACAGCAATCCTCATAAGGCAAAATGGACACAGAATAGGTGTCGATCCTTTCTGCACAATCGACAATTTCCTGCTTATCCATGGTCACCAGCGGCCTTAGAAGCGGAAGTGAAGCAGCGCGGCCGATCACATTCATGCTTCCCAATGTCTGACTGGCCACTTGCCCGAGACTGTCTCCGGTAACAATCGCCTGCGCATCGTTGCGCTCGGCAATCATTTCAGCGATTCGCAGCATAGCCCGACGCATCAAGGTAATGGTTAACGCTTCCCTGTTGCTCTGGGCAATGGCTGTCTGAATGTCAGTGAACGGAACCAGGTGAAGCTTGAATTTACCTCCGCTATAATAGGCAAGCCGCTTGGCAAGCGATATGACCTTTTCCTTGGCCTGCGGACTTGTATACGGATAACTGTAGAAATGGATCGCTTCAAGTTCCAGCCCTCTGCGCAATGCGTGCCAGCCTGCTACCGGACTGTCGATCCCTCCCGAGAGCAGCAGCATCGCTTTGCCATTCGTACCATAAGGATAGCCGCCCGCCGCATCCATCCAATCACAATACATATAAGCCGCATCCTCATGAATTTCCACCCTCAGCTCGATATCCGGATTTTTTACATCTACACTGAAATGCGGACAGTTGCGCAATACATGGCCGCCCAGGATCTGATTGAGTGCTGGCGAGTCATAAGGGAACTTCTTCCATACTCTGCGCACAGAGATTTTGAAAGTTGAAGGTTTTTGAAAGGGTGCCACAACTTCCAGCACTTTGCTTGTAATAGCTTCCAGCTCAGGCGGTGTTTTCAGAACCGGGCTTAACGATTGAATGCCAAAAATGTGTTTGAGCCGCTCGGCTACTGCTTCATAGCTTTCTCCGTTCAAGTCAACATAGATCCGTCCGTAAACCGGAATTGACTCAACGGAGGGAAACGGGGCAAGCGCCTTGTTTACTTGCTTCAGCATGCGCCTTTCAAAACGACCCCGATTGCGCCCTTTCAGCGTGAATTCGCCAAGACGCAAAATAATGCGATCATAAATCATGTTGAATCATCTTCTCCCTTTCAATGGTTGCAGTTTTTCAGCCATCTCACGCAGCACCTGGGCGAGTGCAAGCACCGACTGCTCATCATGCTCTTCCCCGAAGCTGATTCGAATGCCGCTTTCAGCGCTCTCACGCGAATAGCCCATCGCAGTAAGCACACGGCTGGGGCGGCCTGTTTTGGAAGAACAGGCCGCCTGGGTAGAAACAATCATTCCCCGCTGCTCCAAAAAATGCACGATCACCTCCGCTTTCATTCCAGGATAGCAGAAATGCACAATATGCGGCGCAGTATCCACTTCCTTGTTGTCCTCCTGCACCGCGGTCAATGCCAGGCCAGGTATTGTCCGAATTTCCTCAATTAGCTGGCGGCGAAGCGTGAGCATTCGCTCTCTGTAGTCTCCTTGCCGTTCAACCGCAAGTCTGACGGCTTTGGCAGCCGCTACAATTGCCGGTACATTGGCTGTTCCTGCGCGCATGCCCCCTTCCTGGGTGCCTCCATAAAGTAATGGCTGCAGTTCCACTCCGCTTCTTACATAAAGCCATCCTGCCCCCTTTGGGCCACGCACTTTATGCGCTGAGCCGCTGAACAAGTCGACTCCCCATCCTTGCAAGTCAATGGGCAGTTTGCCAATTCCCTGAACACCGTCCACATGGAACAATGTTTTGGGAAATTGCTGCAAGATCTTGCCGATTTCAGCAATCGGCTGAACTGTACCCACCTCATTATTGACATGCATGATGCTGACCAGAATCGTTTCTGGTACAAGATGGGCCCGGAGCTCATCGGGATTTACGCTGCCAGAGCTGTCTACGGGCAAATACGTAACCCGGTATCCTTCATTCTCAAGCTGTTTGAACACTTCAAAAACCGAAGCATGCTCAATCTGGGTCGTAATCAAATGATTTCCTCGTCGGCGATAAGCGCGGGCAGCGCCCCAAATTGCCAAATTGTTGCTTTCTGTTCCTCCAGAGGTAAACACCCATTCTTGCGGTTTGACCTTGAATAATTCAGCAAGCAAATTGCGGGAGCGGCTCACCAGTTTGTCCGCTTCTGTACCGCTCTGATGAATCGAGGATGGGTTGGCATAATGCCTCATCATGACTTCAGACATTGTGCGTACGACATCCTCATGGGGAGGAGTTGAAGCACAATGATCAAAATATAGCATTTTGAACCTCCTGTACGATCGTTAACAAATAAAAAGATCAACGAATGGAGCCGCATCCATTATGCGGAACCATTGTGATCCGAGAGTTATCCACATCTATTTATTATTATTGCCTATTATTGCATAAAGCGCTCATCACTAAAATAATAAACGCGCATCTCCGACTTTGGTAATGTAGCGCTGCGTTTCCCCAGGCAACAGCGACAGTTTCGACATGACATCTTCATTCGTGCTGATGCCAAGCCGGTCAATGCGTCCAGGCCCGGCGTTGTAAGCAGCCAAAGCAGCCAGTTCATTGCCTTCATACTTCGTTAGCAAATAAGCAAGATATCTTGTCCCGCCATCAATATTCTGCGCAGGATCAAAAGAGTTCGTAACGCCAAGCCCCTGAGCTGTTCCATCCATTAATTGCATCAGGCCTTTGGCTCCTGAAGAAGACACGACATCATTGCGGAAAGAAGACTCCGTCTGAATAACCGCTTTAATCAAGGTCGGGTCAACCCCGTACTTCGCCGAGGCAGCTTGAATCAGTTGCTCATATTCCGCTGGAGCAGCTTTTGTAGCCTTTATATTGCTATCGGTAGCCGAAGCAGCCGACAAGGATGCAATTTGCTGTTCAAAAACTTTCCAGGAGGATCCGGTATCAGTCGTATTCATTGCGGCAGATGCCAGTTCAAATTCCGGTTGCCGCGAATTATTATTTTCAATATACTGCTGCAGCATCGTGCTGAACAGTTCGCCGCTAATTGCCGATTGATCGGATGTCTTGAACCGGTTCACGCCTCCAGACATATCAAGATCGACAGATGACCACTGAAGTTGAAGCATGGTTTTCATAATGCGCGGATCGATGCTCACGATTTACCCCCTCAAACTGCAAATCCATCTCATAGTATTGCATTTGTAATTGTACACGCTTTTGCAAAAGACCGCCAGTCCCAATTGTCAGTTTCTTGTCTTTTTTTGCATTTTGCGAACACGCCATAACTGCTTTAAAAACCCAAAGACCCACCAACAATGGCGGGTCTTTGGGTTTTTACATTTGGGAGTAGTACAGAGGGATAAGCACCAGAAAACACACGGCGGCGACAACACCAAGCGACATTGCCCACGCGCCTAATATACGGCTTCCCTGCCGATAAGCAATAAAACCGATAGCTGCAGCAGTAAGTCCAAGCAAAATCGGCCATACAAACCAGGAAGCAATGGAAAATAGCAACGCTATAATTCCAGTGGATCGCCCTTCAGCGATCGTTTTTGCAGTCGAACCGGTGCTTTCCGGCTCTGCTTCAACAGTCAGACCAGAATCCGCTCCCCTTGCCAGTGGCATAGGTACTGCCAGCTCCCCCGACATTTCCGCTTCATCCGGACGCATCCCGGTTTCCACTTTCCAGGCTTGCGCAATTGGCTTGACGTTATGCTTGTCTTGCTCCTTGCTCTCCGAGCTCATCTGTATCACCCCTTCGGTTTGAAGGTGTGGCAGCAGGTTACGGAAGAATCCTCCGCCGAATCACGGTGGTTTTCCCCAAACAGCTCTGAAGCAAATTCAGAATCATAAGGAATGTTGGCATGTTTGTCCACATCAATGCTGATTTGATCTGCATTGCACTTATTGCCCTGCTCCCAAAAAGAGCAGTTGGCAACACTGCACTTCACGCCTTGCGGCATACAATCACCCCCGTTAACAAGATGCCCGTTAACCAAGGTCGATATTCTGCCTTATTTTTGTTGCTGCATCCGACGATGCGTCATATAGTCGCTTTCATAATAGGACAGGTCATCCCGCAGTTCTTCGAAAATTTTGGATAAGTTCAACACAATATCCCGCGCGGGACGAATGGGTTTGAATAGAAAGCGAATGGCATCTTGTCCAGTATAAGCATAACGGCCATCCTCGGAATAACCTTCATTTTTAGGATAGAAATAAGCATTGACACAATGATGGTATACCTCATACAGTGAACGCTCGGCTGATTCCGTATCAAAATTGGGACGGCGCAGCAGAACCCCCAGTTTCTCATAGGAAACTTCAGAAAATACAAGCAGATGGCGCAAATCAGACAGCAAGCCAACGTAAAATGGCTCCGCTTTCTCACCCTCTTGTTCTACAGTCAGTTGTGGAATTGCATATTCATTCAAAAAAGCTTCCAATTGGCCGATCGCCAACTTCAATTTTTCTCTTGTCGCTTCAGATAAAGGTTTCACATTTACAGGCGGCATTATTGTATCCCCTTTCTTCGCTAACACTTCAATCTTCAAACTTCACCAACAACATGGTACCACAAATTACATCGGAAAGGTACTGCAGATTGACTGCAATAAACGTATATTTTATTACTTTGTTCCTTACCCTATACCTAATTCCTAAATGCTTATTTGGAGGTTATGCATAATGCGTCACCGCAGAAGTATCGGCTGGATCGCAGCAATCGCCGTTATGGCATTTCTCATTACCGCAGTCCCCTTCTTCGCCACGCAGTATTTTGGCAGGGCGGGTTCACCCTTACAAGAAGCGGCGCCGGCGCCTCATGAAGAGCATCGTCTTAAGACAGCTGCCCTGCGCCAGGATATGGATGCAACGGCTGCCCTGTGCTATCGCGAATGTTCAGCCAAATTCGGAAAAATATTATCCCGAACTGCACCGTCAGCGGAGCGCAAAGAACATATCCAGGCTTTGTTGGACGAACATCATCACATGGAGTTCATTCGCTGGATCCATCAAGATGGATCTAATAATCGCCAAGATTTCGGGAAATTACGGGATAGCACAGCCGTGCAGCGCCAGCTTGAACAAGCGGAGTCGGCCACTGCGAAAGGTCAAATTTACCATTCCGGCACATTGAAGGATGATCAAGGATATTACATGGTGCTGGGAATACCGGGGAACAAGGACAATACGGCAGGTGAAAGTCTGATCGGGGTTGTCAGGCAGCATATTGTTAACGAGGTTGAGCGTCATCAGCGGCGCAACTTGCGACTCGTCCCTTATCCTTCGGAGGGGAGATACCGCACGAAATCGGTGGCGCCTGGCACAACGGAAGAAAATCCGGTTAATAGCGGAGAAGAAAACGGTGACGCCAGCCACTATTATGAGAAAGAAGCTGTTGTCAAATTCGCTGTAAATCCGGATGAAATGCAGCTTGCGCGAATTAGACAGGAAATTGATGCAAAAGAAGTCAGACGGCTGGGTTATACATTTGTCTTTCGCTCACACTCCTTAAGCACGGAGCAATTGATCCATTATTTTAATGAGAAGTGGCAGCCTGAATATGTCGAGCCTCACTACTTGTATGTAACGAATAATAAAATGTTTTCCTTGAATAAGATGAAACAGAAAAGTTGGTTCGGCGAATGGACAAGCAATAACACGAGCAGCAATGAGCAAACCTCAGACCTTAAGCCGATTATTCCCAACGACGCGCTGTATAGCGACTATCAGTGGAATTTAAGCTCCATTGAGACGGAGCGTGGCTGGAATGTTTCCAAAGGTAGCGGCGATGTAATTGTCGCTGTATTGGATACTGGCGTTCAATTGGATCACCCTGATCTGCAAGGAAAAACGGTGGAAGGTATCAATATTGTCAACAAGACAGCTCCGCCTGATGATGATGTAGGCCATGGCACACATGTCGCCGGCATTATCTCGGCTACTGTCAATAATGGCGAAGGCGTAGCCGGTCTTTCCTGGTTCAACAACATCATGCCTGTCAAGGTGCTTGATGACAGCGGCGCCGGAACAACCTATTCTGTTGCAGAAGGGATTATATGGGCTACGGACAATGGAGCCAAAGTCATCAACCTCAGTCTGGGGAATTATGCTTCCGCCCAATTTTTGCATGATGCGATCCGGTATGCTTATGATAATGATGTTGTCATTGTAGCTGCCAGTGGAAATGACAACACGGAGCGCCCCGGATATCCTGCCGCTTATCCTGAAGTATTTGCTGTTGCGGCTACCGACGCCAATGGAAGAAGAGCGTCTTTCTCCAATTACGGCGATTATATTGACGTTGCGGCTCCGGGGGCAAGCATCGCCAGCACTTATCCTGGCGGACAATATGCGGCGCTATCGGGAACATCCATGGCCAGCCCCCATGTCTCAGCATTAGCTGCGCTGCTGCGATCAGCAAATCCGGCACTTACCAATACCGAAGTAATGGATATTATGCGCAGCACAGCGATGGACCTGGGCACCCGCGGCAAAGATATTTATTATGGATACGGTCAAATCGATGTCGTCCGGGCGCTCGAAGCTGCTGCTGAGCCTTCTGCCCCGCTGCATCAAACCCAGGCAAGCTGGCAGCCGCTCGCGTGGTTGAAAAGACTGTTCAGGTAGACATCAGGTTAATCTATACTGCATGTCCAAAATATTTTACAGCAAAAATGCACTGCCGGGTTGAGGTTTTTCAAAATTCTTAGTATACTGTAGAGCAGAACGGAAAGCTTGACAGACAATCGCTGGCAGCTTCAGGCTGCGAGAGGAAAGTCCGGGCTCCATAGGGCAGGATGCTGGATAACGTCCAGTCGGCGTGAGCCGAAGGATAGTGCCACAGAAACGGACCGCCGATGGCTTGCTCTCATAAGGAGCAAGATCAGGCAAGGGTGGAACCGTGGTGTAAGAGACCACGAGCGGCGTTGGTGACAACGCGGCTGGTAAACCCCATCTGGAGCAAGACCGAGAGGATGCAGAAGGCTTCGAGCCTTCACCCTGGCACCGGGGCGCATCCGGGTTGGTCGCTTGAACCTGTTAGCAATGACAGGTCTAGATAGATGATTGTCGCTTTATGGTGGGAGGGTCGTTCCCGTTATGACCACCGGAAGTACAGAACCCGGCTTACGGCAAGCTTTCCGTCGCGATTTTTTCATTTTAAATAAATTAGGGGTTTCGGCTCGATTGTATGAACCGCTGCATTTACATTGCAGGCTCATACTAATCGGCTGAAACCCCTTTTTGGATTGAAATTATGCTGCAACGAAAGCGTATGTTCGGCCGCGCATCCCGCAGCCCAGCGAAGCTGCATCAGTAGGATGCGCGGTGTTGCTATGCCTCGCGGGAGGTGATGCACATCGCCGATGCCCTGGTGCCGTACTGTGTCGCCACGGCTACACGAACAAAAACGGCTCTGTCGGCACTTCCGAAGCGATAACCACCGTTGTATATTTACGGTCTGACAGCTCACGGCTGAGCCACTGTGCCACTTGCGGCTTCATAATTTTTTCAATATTATGTCCAGGGTCAATAATAGCCAGACCAGCAGCAAGCGCATCGTGGGCAGTATGATAGTCGATGTCCCCAGTCACCAAGACGTCAGCACCGGCAAACAAGGCATGCCGCACATACTTGGCCCCCGCCCCGCCGAGCACCGCCACTTTGCGGACGTTGCGGTTCAGGTCGCCTATGACACGCAGCTGCGGGACGTCAAACACCTGCTTGACCTGATTGGCCAATTCATGCAGCGTCTTCGTGCTCGGCAGGCTGCCGACCCGTCCCAGTCCGAAGGAGCGTCCTTTTAATTCAAGCGGGTACAAGTCATAAGCAACCTCTTCATATGGATGCGCCTTAATTATAGCTTGCACCACCTTGCGATGAATGCTATGCGGAACGATCGTCTCAATCCGAATTTCCCGTACTCGTTCCAGTTGGCCGCTTGTGCCGATAAACGGCTTAGCATCATCACCAGGCTGGAACGTTCCGGTTCCTTCTACATTGAAGCTGCAGCATTTGTATTGTCCGATGCCGCCTGCCCCCGCGCGCCAAATCGCTTCAAGCAGCCTGTCATGATGATCCTCGGGTACAAAGACAACCAGCTTGTACAACTTGTCAGAATAAATTTCCTCCAGATGTTTGCGGCCCTGCAGTTCAAGCGAGTCCGCAAGCCAGTCATTAATGCCCCCCTCCGCCACATCCAGATTCGTATGTGCGATATAGACGGCAATGTCATGCTTGATCAGCTTTTCATACAGCTTTCCCGCTGGTGTCGTCGTATCAAGCTTGGCAAGCGGACGATAAATAATGGCATGATGCGCAATTATCAAATTGGCCCCTTGTGAAATCGCTTCATCCACAACCTCATCGGTGACATCAAGCGCCACGAGCACTTTCGTAATTTCTTTTTGTAAAGTGCCAAGCTGCAGCCCGATTTTGTCTCCTTCTACCGCGTACTGCTTGGGCGCTAATTGCTCGATTAACTGGATGACGGTTTGTCCCTGTGCGAACATGCCAGTACCTCCTTGATTTTGTTCATTTCCTGCCGCAGCGTCGATTCCTTCTCCCGCGATTCCTGCTGTCCCGACTGTGCGAGCTGTTGGCAAATATGTTCAAGTTTATCCAGCTCCAACTGCCATTTTTTGCGCCAGACCTCATTAGGGTTTCGAATAAGCAGCGGCCCCAGCGAATAGAGCAACTCTTGTGTTACTTGGATACCGCATTCGTCAAAAATTAATCCTGTATCATACAAGGATCGATTTCCATTCTGTGCAGTGTCAGGATCGCCATCCCGCATTCCGTTGTGAGCGTCTGCAGTTTTATTATCAGCGTCTGTCCCATTGTCAACACCTGTACTTCCGCTGTCATTCATTCCAGCCTCGCTTACGCCAACTTCGCGAACCGCTTGAATGATTTCATAAATTTTACCATCCTCTTCAAGGATCGTCTCTGCCTTGAGGAGCCAATTATGTGCAACCAGCCAGCGCCTGACAGCAAACTCTCCGACATTTGGCTGCAGGATCAGCTTATAGACATTGGCAAGCTTCCCTTTGACTCGGCCCGCTTCCAAAATTTCCGAAATCAGCACGCCGCCCATTCCGGCAATTATGACCGTATCGGTCTCATCGGCTGCTTCAATGACATCCAGCCCGTTGCCTCGCCGTACAGCTACGGTCGCCTGCAGGCCCGCTGCCTGCACCTGTTTGAGCGCGGCTGTATAAGGGCCGGGATTAAGCTCCCCGGCGACAGCGCTCCTGCAGCGGCCTGTCTGACGCAAATAAACAGGCAGCAGCGCATGATCTGAACCAATATCCGCTACACGAGCCCCTTCCGTAACAAATTCCGCCACACACTGTAGTCTTTTAGAAAGTTTCACCATTTATACGACCCACGCAATCCATCGTTTTCTTAAAGTAAACAACAGAAGTCCTCCCGTTGCAATTTTTAATATCAGCTGCAACTGCAGCCATGCAGGTTCCTCGATCAGAACCGCATTATAAATCTCAGGCATAAACCACAGAACCAATGCAGCGGCAAGCAATACCGCAGAGGCTGGCTTTGACCATCTCTGCACAAACCAGGTGCACCATGCAAACACAAAGGAGAGCGGCACCCAATATAACTGGACTTCATACCATTGTGGATGCTCGGCTGTTCTTGACAATAAAATAGCGTATACCATCATCGCTGCCGCCCATCCCCCGAAATGAAGCAAAGGAATCCGGTCAGCAATTCCGTATGTAATCCAGAACAATGCGCAGAAGCTCAGAAAAGCTGCACCCCATTGCTGCAGATCATGCAATTGAAGCAAATAAATGCCGCCGCTGAGCATAAGCAACATGCCTGCGCCGATATAGACCAACCCGCCAGCCTCATGACTTCGCCGCAATCGACGCCCTTTAATCAGCAAGCCTAATGTTGCGATCGCCACGATCCCTATTTGCAATGCGTAATGGAAAAAGTTAAAATAAAGGACAATAAAGCAAATCAGGGAAACAAATCCAGCAGCGAGCAGCCATTGTCTACCTTTCGCGTTACCGACAGCCAGTGCAGCCTTCCCAGCTACGCTGGAGGGCTGACGATCCGTTAATTCATCAAGATAGAGATTAAGCAAGAAATCACAATATTGATCAGGCAGCAGTTTGCTTCGCCGCCAATGTTCAATTTCCTTGACGATAATAGCCCGGCGCTCCGTTTCCATGGATATATTCCTTTCATCTCTAATCAGAACTATAGATTGCTTGAACTTTATCTTATTCCTTATATTTTGAAAAAAAGACCTTGCTGCTTGGAAGCAGAAAGGTCCGGCAACCTACTCCAGAAAATCTTTCAACCGCTTGCTGCGGCTTGGGTGACGAAGTTTACGAAGAGCTTTGGCTTCAATTTGACGAATCCGCTCGCGGGTTACGCCAAACACTTTGCCTACCTCTTCAAGTGTACGTGTTCGGCCATCATCCAACCCGAAACGAAGCCTTAACACATTTTCCTCACGCTCAGTCAATGTATCGAGCACGTCCTCAAGCTGCTCCTTGAGCAGTTCATAGGCCGCGGCATCTGCAGGCGCAAGGGCCTCCTGATCTTCAATGAAGTCACCCAGATGCGAATCGTCCTCTTCACCGATCGGTGTTTCAAGCGATACCGGTTCCTGAGCAATTTTCATAATTTCGCGTACTTTATCGGTGCTTAATTCCATTTCTGCCGCGATTTCCTCTGGCGTAGGTTCACGCCCCAATTCCTGCAACAGTTGCCTCGATACACGAATTAATTTGTTGATTGTCTCCACCATATGAACCGGAATACGGATCGTTCTCGCCTGATCGGCAATAGCGCGCGTAATTGCCTGTCTAATCCACCAAGTTGCATACGTACTGAATTTGAATCCTTTGGATTGGTCGAATTTTTCGACCGCTTTAATCAGACCCATGTTTCCTTCCTGAATTAAATCCAGGAACAGCATGCCCCGGCCGACATAACGCTTGGCAATACTGACAACGAGACGAAGGTTTGCTTCGGCCAACCGGCCTCTTGCTTCCCCATCCCCCTGCTCAATCCGCTTGGCAAGTTCCACCTCATCATCGGCGGACAACAGCGGTACACGTCCGATTTCCTTCAAATACATACGCACCGGATCATTGATTTTAATACCTGGCGGCAATGCAAGATCATCATCAAAACTGAAATCATCGTGATCACGCTCACGCTCTTCGTTTCCGCCCAGCGGCGAATCTTCGTTTTCATTGACGACCTCAATACCAATGTCATCCAATTGTTCGAAGAATTCATCGATTTGCTCAGGGTCCTGATCGAATGGAGAGAGTTTCTCTACAATTTCTTTATAAGTCAAAGAAGATCTCTTCTTGCCTTGCTCAATCAGCTGATCTTTGACCAGTTCCAGTTTTTGTTCTGTTTCTAGTTCAGTATGTTGATCGTTCGCCATCTTCCAACTCCCTCCTCCCTAGAAACATTCATGCAGTCATTCTTTTAGTTGTCTCTCTAGGGCATTAATCTCAGTAAAAATTTGTGCTGCCAGCAATGGGTCTCCTGAACGTTCGGCACGCACCCATTCTTCCTTGCGCCGCTCTAAAGTCCGCAGCTGTCGCTCCCGCTGAATAACGATAATATAACGATCAAGCAGTTGCGGATCTAATGGGGAGTTGTCATCCATCATTAGAATCGCAGCGGCAGCCCGCTCGAGACGGTCGTCCTGCAATGTTGCGATAAACCGGCTAACATCCGGATCATTGCCTTGCGCATAATAAGCGTATAAATAAGCAGCGAGCGCTGCGTGATCCTCAACCACAAACGCCTCTCCAAGCTTCTGATAAACAGTGTCCGCCACTTCGGCATCCTGAATCATCACATACAGCAGATGACGCTCAGCCTTATGGTAGGCAGGCAGAACTGTCGGAGGCATTTTTGACGGGCGTTTTTCATTCATACCATTATTCCACGAAATGGCGTTATTATCCCTCGCCGGCTTCATTTTTTCCAACTGATTGCGAATTTCGTTGCATTCCTGTTTTAGAGAATCCAGCGAAATATCGTCAAACTCAAGTGCGAGCTCTTTCAGATAAAATTCCCGTTCAATTCCGGATTCAAGCGGGGCAATCATCTTGACAGCCTCGACCAGATAGTTTTTACGTCCTTCTTCTTCTAGCTTATGGCTTTTTTTCAGATATATAAGTCTAAATTTCATGGCTGAAACAGCATTTTCCAGCAGACCCTGAGTAAAAGCCGGGCCCCCTCTTGACGTGATGTATTCATCCGGATCCATGCCTTGCGGAAGCAATGCCACCGTCGAATTGATTTTGGCTTTTTCCAGCATCGGGATTGTTTTGAGCGCTGCAGCTTGTCCCGCATCATCACCGTCATAGCAAATGATAACCTCTGCTGCATTACGTCGGATAATTTCAACGTGCTCTTCCGTGAGTGCAGTGCCCATGGTCGCTACCCCGTTGTGGACGCCAGCCTCCCACGACTTGATCACATCCATATAGCCTTCAAATAAAACCAACCGCCCCGTTTTACGAATATGCGGTCTTGCCTGATGAAAATTGTACAAGCTTCTACCTTTATTGAAAAGCATCGTTTCCGGTGAGTTCAAGTATTTGGGCTGTCCGTCATCCATGATCCGTCCAGCAAATGCAATTACTTTTCCCTCACGGCTCCACAGCGGGAAGATGATGCGGTTGCGAAACCGATCCACATATCCGCTGCCATCGTTTTTGGCTGATAACAGCCCGCCTTTTTCCATCAACGACAAATCGTAATCCCTGCGCGCTAGAAAGTTCGTTAAGGTATCCCAACGATCTGGCGCAAAGCCAATTTGAAACTGTTCAATAAGTTTGTCGGACAGCCCTCTGGAACGAAGATATTCCTTGGCCGTTCTCCCAAACTCCGTATTGCCGAGCAGGTAGTGATAAAACTTGGCTGCATATTCATGAGCCGCCTGCACGGTATCTCGTTCACGCTGCGCCGCGGTTGACCCTGGAGAGGTCTGCTGCTGTGTCCAGGTCACCGGAATTCCGGCATCTTCCGCAAGGACACGAACTGCCTCCGGGAAGGAGTATCCCTCGGTCTCCGCTACGAACTTGATAACATCGCCGCCTTGACCGCACCCATAGCAATGAAAAATCTGCTTTTCGGGCGTCACGGTAAAGGAAGGCGTTTTTTCCGAGTGAAAGGGACATAATCCCTTCATATACTTGCCCTGCTTCGTAAGGTGAACGTACCTGCCGACCGTCTCCACAATATCATGGTGTTTTAGCACTGCTTGGATAACTTCATCCGGAATCATGCTGCCAGTCATTTTCATCACCTTTATCCAAAATAACACGTAATACTATTCGCTATGACTCATTCAACTTCCTGCCAATCCGTTAAAACTTTTGTCAGCTTTTGTTGAAAGCGGCGACGATCCTCCTCTGTCATCGCACGTGGCCCCTTTGCACGGCCTCCGCTTCTGCGCAGTTTCGAAAGTTCATGCCTCCGCTCCATCAGGAAATCAATGGTGGAATCATCATATTGCTGGCCGCGATTGGATAATGCAATTGCACCTCTGGCCAGGGCAATCGTCGCTAGCCCGAAATCTTGTGTAATGACAATATCCCCGCGCTTAACACGGTTCGAAATATACAGGTCAACCGATTGGTCCCCGCGATCTACTTGAATGACCTCTACGCCTTCCTCTGCCTGCAGCCGGTGATCGTACGAAGCGACCATCAGCACGGGAGCGCCAAACGCTCGGGCAACAACCGTTATCTCATGCTTGACCGGGCAGGCGTCGCCATCCACAATTATCGTTGGAATATAGCCTATAGCATCATCACCTGGTTTCTCGTTAAGTTCCGTAATACTATATACGATGAAAAATCATGAATTCCTGCTCAATTCACTCATAAATCCTGAATTTCGTTATTTTTTTGTCGAAACAACTCGAAATTCGCTATTTTCGCATATGTTCCATTACCAAACTGGCAGTTTCTTCCACCGCACGATGAGATACATCAATGACAACACAACCGATTCGCTTCATAATCTCGCCAGCGTAGGCAAGCTCCCGTTCGATCCGTTCGTTTGTCGCGTAAGCGGCACTTCCCGGCAAACCAAGCGCCTTCAGACGCTCCTTGCGAATGACATTTAAATAGTGGGTGTCAATTGTAAGTCCGATCACCTTTTTCGGCGGAAGTGTGAACAGCTCATCCGGCGGTTTCACCTCAGGGAACAGCGGCACATTGGCAACCTTGTACTTGCGGTGCGCCAGGTACATCGAGAGCGGTGTCTTGGACGTTCGCGATACTCCAACGAGCACAATATCCGCCTTGAGAACACCGCTGGTATCTTTTGCATCATCATAACGAACCGCAAACTCCACAGCCTCTACTTTGCGGAAATAGTCTTCATCCAGCACATGGTTTAATCCGGGCTCATGCCTTGAGGGTCTTCCGATGCTCTTCTCAAGATTATCAATGAGCGGACCCAGCAGATCAATTGCGACAACTTCATACTTGACACTGAGCGTGTTCATGCATTCTCGCAATTGGGGAATAACCAGTGTATACAGAATGATCGCTTTCAGGCTGCGCGCCTGCTCCATCACTTTTACCAGCGATTCCTCATTCTGAATAAACGATACTCGCCGAATGTCCGCATAGACGGGATGAAACTGTGCGACAGCAGCACGAACGACAAGTTCACCGGTATCACCGGCTGAATCCGAGACGACAAAAATAACGACATCCGATTTCAATGATTTAACCATGTCTTTGCCTCCTGTTGCCCGGCTGCCGCCGAGGTTTCGTATTAAGCGATGCCGTTACCAAACGAGCTTAGCAAAGTCCGCGGAACGAGAAACTTCTTTGGACAAATCAGCAAGCAATGCGAGGCGATTGGCACGTATCGCATCATCTTCAGCCATAACCATGACGCTATCGAAGAAGGACGTAATATCCACTCGCAAAGCGGCCAGCCGATCCAGTGCCTCAGCCGCGTTCCCCTGGGTCAGCGCTTGTTCAAATTGCGGCTTTGTTTCCTGCCAGCGCTCATAGAGACGCTGTTCCGCAGCTTCAACCAGCAATGCAGGATTGACAGCTTGACTATCTGCTTTGGCCGCCAAATTCGCTACCCGGTTAAAAGCTTCAACAACAAGCTTGAACTCCGCTCGATCCGTACCGCTCACGCGGGCGAACAGGGCTGAAGCACGCTCCACTGTCAGACGGAGGTCATCGTAGCCTGACGCCATGACCGCATCGGCTACATCGTAGCGCACACCGTTCTCGCTCAATACATTTTTCACGCGCAGTGCAAAGAAATCATACAGTTCTTTACGTATTTCATCCCGATTCCGTTTCAGAGAACGCTGTTCATGGACATCAAGCGCCAAATCGAACAACACGCCGAGCGGCAGCGCCATGCCGTGGGAAATAATGACCTGCACAATTCCGGCTGCTTGTCTGCGCAGCGCATACGGGTCCTGAGAACCGGTCGGAATGATGCCGATGGAGAAGCAACCGGCAATGGTATCGATTTTGTCGGCAAGACTGACGATAGCACCGACGATGGATGCAGGTGCGCGCTCACCGGCAAACCGCGGCTGGTAATGTTCAAAAACCGCCTTCGCAACTGCCTCGCGCTCACCGGCCTTGCGTGCGTAATCTTCACCCATAATGCCTTGCAGTTCCGGAAACTCATATACCATTTGCGTAACCAGATCGAATTTACAAATATCAGCCGCGCGGCTAACATCGGATGCTGCTTCGCTGTCTATTGCGAGTGCAGCAGCAATCCGGTCGGCAATCGCTCGTATACGCGCGACTTTATCAGATAATGTACCCAATTCCTCATGGTAAACAATCGATTCAAGTTTAAGAAGCGCATCCTGGATCGCGAGCTTCTGATCCTCCGCGTAGAAAAACTTGGCGTCAGACAACCGGGCGCGCAGCACCTTCTCGTTGCCTTTGGCTACCTGCTCGATCGCTGCGCGGTTGCCGTTGCGAACCGTTACGAAATAAGGCAGCAGTGCTCCCTCATTGTCCATGACCGGGAAGTAACGCTGGTGCTCACGCATGGAAGTGATCAGTGCCTCCTGAGGAATGTCCAGGAAGGATGAATCAAAACCGCCGCTCAATACACTTGGCGTTTCGACAAGGAAGAGAACTTCTTCCAGCAAATCTTCTTTCACAGCAATATTCCAGCCGCGTTCCTTGGCCAGTTCATTGATCTGTGCGACGATCAGTTGTTCACGCTCATTGACATCGACAATAACCTGCTGCCCACGGAGCAATTCCACATAGTTGGCCGGCTCGTCAATGACCGTATCCTGCCCCAAAAAGCGATGGCCGCGCGTTATGTTGCCCGCCTGGACGTCGGTAATCTGCAACGGAATAATAGCCGTCCCAAACAAAGCGACCATCCAGCGGATCGGCCGTACAAACCGCAGCTCATGCGCTCCCCATCTCATGTTTTTCGGGAAAGACATTCCGAAAACGATAGAACGAAGACCCTCGGGAAGTACAGAGATCGTATCCGTTCCCAAGCTGCTTTTATTAGCATAGACATATTCCACGCCTTGCAGCTCTTTGAAAAACAACTGCTCTGGCTCCACACCCTGGCTGCGTGCGAACCCAAGCGCTGCCTTGCTCCATGCGCCCTGATCATCAAGCGCGATTTTGCGGGAAGGCCCTTTGACTTCCTCATGTACATCTGTTTGCACCTCGGCTGCTTCGCGCACCAGCACAGCAAGCCGGCGCGGTGTTGCATAGGCCTCAATGCTGCCATACGAAATCCGCTCATCATCTAGCCACTTGGCTGTTTTGTCTTTCAGTTGATTCATCGCCGCACGGACAAAACGGGCCGGCACCTCTTCCAAACCGATTTCAAACAACAGATCCTTAGCCATGCTGCTTCTCCCCTTTCTTCAACAATGGGAATCCAAGCCGTTCCCGCTCCTGCAAGTAGGTTGCTGCACAATCACGCGCCAAATTGCGGACACGCATAATGTATCCTGTACGCTCCGTCACGCTGATGGCCCCTCTGGCGTCCAGCAAGTTGAACGAATGCGAGCACTTCAGCACATAGTCATAGGCCGGAAAAACAAGACCTTGGTCCATCGTCTTGCGCGCTTCCTCCTCAAACATAGTAAACAGCGAAAACAGCATTGCCGTATCAGACGTTTCGAAAGTATATTTGGAATGCTCATATTCCGGCTGCTTGAACACATCCCCATAAGTGATGCCTTCCACCCATTCCAGATCAAAAACGTTTTCCTTATCCTGAATATAGGAAGCAAGGCGCTCGATACCGTAAGTAATCTCTACAGCAACCGGTGAGGCGTCAATACCGCCAACCTGCTGGAAATACGTAAACTGGGTAATTTCCATGCCATCAAGCCACACTTCCCAGCCAAGCCCCCACGCGCCGAGCGTTGGCGCCTCCCAGTTGTCCTCAACAAACCGGATATCATGCTCAAGCGGATCGATTCCAAGTTGCTTGAGGCTTTCGAGATACAGCTCCTGTATGTTGTCCGGCGAAGGCTTCATGATAACTTGGAATTGATGATGCTGGTAGAGACGGTTCGGATTTTCCCCATAGCGTCCGTCAGCGGGACGCCTGGACGGTTCCACATAAGCCACATTCCATGGTTCAGGGCCAATGGAGCGCAGGAACGTCATAGGATTCATTGTTCCCGCGCCTTTTTCAGTATCATAAGGCTGAACGACAATACAGTTTTGCTGCGCCCAGAACTGCTGCAGCGTCAGAATCATGGTTTGTAAATTCATGAAAACACACTCCTTATATTCATCAACTTGGGCATCGGCTTCGTCGCGTATACGCTGCGTCGTCCGATTCGATCAAAGCCGCCGGCCATAGGACAACAAAAAAACCCGTCTCTACGTCTGGCGACAGACGTAGGGACGGGAGTTCATCCCGCGGTTCCACCCTACTTGGCTTCCTAATCTATAGAAAACCCGCTTTTGTTTAACCTGCTACTTGCGACTCCGGAGCGCCGTTTCACCGTTGGCATTGCCCGGGCTTGCACTATTCCCGGCTCGCTGTCAATTGCAAAGCTTCAATGGCTACTATCTCCATCACTGTCAGTTATATAGTACACTATCATAAGGCTGATTCAGTTATTTGTCAACTGATCCAATTGATCCAGAAATGACCTTGATTTGAGCTTTAGACCCAAATGAGTGTCCATCAGCTTTCTCATTCCAATTTTCAGCGCCTGCCTGGTTTCTTTGCGAACCTGAATTTCCCCTAGCCGCCTCAAATCCATTTGTTTGAATACCCGCATCAGTTTAATTGCACCTTCGCCAAGGGCCAAATGCTCCGGGTCTTTCATTAGACACCGTTTGCAGAGTACACCGCCTGCCCGGAAACTCAGGACAAAAGGGCCTGACTCTTCCCCGCAGCTAATGCATGCAGACAGCTCTGGTCCGTATCCGGCGGCTTCCAAGATCTTCATTTCAAACAAATGTGTGGTGATCTGCGGGTCTTTTCCTTCCGCAAGCGCGCCGTAAAGCGCTTTTAGCTGGTTGTACAAGTACGAGCCGGCCTCATTATCCTGCAGCACCCGATCGACAAGTTCAGCTGTATAAGAAGCATAGGCAGCAAGTTCAAGCGATTCACGAAGAAGATGGTGAGATTCGATAATCTCACCATGCTTCAGTGTGCCGAGTCCGCCTTTTTTGAAGTAAATAAACTCACCCCAGGTAAATGGCTGTACAAGCGAACCGTAACGGCTTTTCAGTTTTTTGGCGCCTCGAACGATAATGCCTGCCTTGCCGTGGGTTTCCGTCAAAATCGTTACGATTTTATTGCCTTCCCCGTAATCCATACTGCGGATTACAATACCTTCCACCCGATATTGCATTCTCACTCCCCCACATGCCCATAACGCTAGACCGTACCTTCAGAAGACAGCTCTCCGCTGCCATCAGACGGATCAACCGCAGTTGTTCCCATCCCTACAGCGACGACTTCCTCGACTCCGATCTGGTTCATTTCCTTGTACAAAAGAAATGATTCAATGCTGCCAGTGTTCAAAAAATAGTTCCACGAAAAATTGCGCATAGGCTAACCCCTTCCCCTCACGTAAGTAGAAGTCTTAGGAGATAGCATGCGAAGCTCGTGGACCCGTTATCCGAGTGAAACAAAGGAAAAACTGGGACGAGTTCAGGTCATGACATTACAGGTCATTACGAAAGCCCAGGTTTTTCAACACGGATTCACGATTGCGCCAATCTTTTTTTACTTTAACCCATAATTCCAGAAAAGTTCGGGAGCCAAGCAATCGTTCGATATCAAGACGTGCTTGTTTGCCCACTTCCTTCAACAGCGCGCCTTGCTTGCCGATGACGATCCCCTTCTGAGAGTCGCGCTCCACATAAATAACGGCGCCAATCTGCACAACGCCATTGTCCTGCACTTTCATTTGCTCAATTTCCACGGCGATGGAATGTGGAATTTCTTCCCTTGTCAAATGAAGAATTTTCTCCCGAATCAACTCCGCGCACACAAACTGCTCGGGATGATCCGTTACCTGGTCGCTCGGATAATACTGCGGGCCTTCCTCCAAATAATCGGTCAGTTGATCAAGCAGCACCTGGACATTATTGCCTTGGAGCGCTGAGACCGGCACGATTTGGGCAAAATCATACAAATCCTTATACTGGGCAATCAGCGGCAAAAGCGCTTCAGGATGGATTTTGTCGATTTTGTTAAGTACAAGCACCACTGGCGTTTCCGTTTTCTTCAGCTTTTCAATAATGAAACGGTCGCCGCCCCCTAAACCTTCAGAGGCATCGATGAGAAACAGAATGGCGTCAACTTCACTAAGCGCATTATCGGCCGCTTTAATCATATAATCGCCGAGCCGTGAAGTTGGTTTGTGAATGCCTGGCGTATCCAGAAAGACGATCTGTGCATTATCTTTCGTGTATACTCCATGAATTTTATTGCGTGTCGTTTGCGGTTTATCGGACATAATAGCAATTTTCTGACCGATAATTTGATTGATCAAAGTTGATTTGCCGACATTCGGTCTGCCGATAATTGCCACAAAACCGGACAGAAATCGATTGTCTTCCTGAGATTTATTATTCATTATTTCTTGTTGTTCCACCTTTCAATGTTGAGAAACAAGCTAGCTATTTGTTCAAACTAAAAGCCCCAGGCAGCAATTGCTCGACAGTTGATACAGCCCATTCTCCCCGCACATTGCTCATAATAACGGGCATGTCGGGCGGGCACAGCTCCGCCATCACTTGACGGCATACCCCGCAAGGCGTCAGCGGCTTGTCCGTATCGCCAATAATCGCAATCGCCTTGAAAGAACCGGCAGGCTTGCCATCAGCCACTGCACGGAACAAAGCCGTACGCTCCGCGCAGTTCGTTGGGCCATAGGCGGCATTTTCCACATTGCAACCCAGATGGATACTGCCTGAGGCATCGAGCAGCGCTGCCCCTACTTTAAATCCGGAATACGGCACATAAGCGTGCTGCCGCACTTCACCTGCAGCAGCAACTAGTCGCTGCTGCTCCTCTGTAAGTTCACCTGACATACCCGTTCCCCCTTAATATCCGAACCGTTCAAGCAGCGGCGGACCCAGTATGATCACGCCGATGACTACTGCGCTGACAGCTGCCACAAGCACAGCCGCCGCAGCAGTATCCTTTGCCGCCTTAGCGAGCGGATGCTGCTGCGGCATCGCCAAATCCACCGTTTTTTCCACTGCCGTATTCACCAATTCAAGCGAGATAACAAGCGTACAGGTCCCGATGAGAAACAGCCAGTCCACTTTTGAAATCCGGAGTGCGGCAGCAAGTATAATGACCAGTACAGCGGCAACAAGATGCACCTGCATATGTCGCTGTGAGCGGATGGCGAAACCAAGTCCCTGCAGCGCAAAGTGAAGATTCCGCACAAACCGTCTCATTAGCGATGCAATCCCGCTTGCTGCAACACCGCTTCCTGCCTCGCAGTCATATCCGCTTCGGCAGCCTCATCCTGATGATCGTAGCCAAGCAGATGCAGGAAACCATGGACGAACAAAAAACCAATTTCCCGCTCCAAGGAATGACCGTATTCCTCGCTTTGCTCTACAGCGCGGGGAGTAGAAATAATAATATCGCCAAGCATGTCCGCAAACGGATTATCCTCCGGCTCTCCCTCTTCCCCCTCAAACACGATGCCATCTTCGCTATCGTCATCCTCCTGCATAGCAAAAGACAATACATCGGTAGGCCGATCGATACCGCGATATTCCTTGTTCAACTGATGAATCTGCTCATCATTGACAAAACTCAGCGCAACCTCACCTTCACTCACACCTTCCGCCTCTCCCGCCAGCTGCAGCAATTGCTCCAGCCGCGTAATAAGCGATTCGGGAATTTCAATTTCTTCCTGATCATTATTCCATTCCAAACGCAGACTCATGCCAGACGCTCCTTTGGTTTTACATCTTCCGGGTATTCAATCCGCGAATGAAAAATACCGATGACGGTTTCTTTCAATGTTTGAGCGATTTTATCCAGTTCTTTCATCGTCAGATCGCATTCATTGAATTGATTATCTTCTAGCCGGCCTTTAATAATTTTGTTGATCATCGATTCAACATGCTCCATCGTCGGGTTGCGCAAACTGCGCACCGCTGCCTCAACGCAATCGGCAATGCCGACGATGGCCGCCTCCTTCGACTGCGCCTTCGGTCCGGGATAGCGGAAATCGTCCTCAGTAAAGTCAGGCTCGACGCCCTCTTCCTCTGCAAGCTTAGTCGCCTTGTGATAGAAATATTTCAGGAACGTGGTCCCATGGTGCTGCTCCGCGATATCGCGCAGCGGTTTTGGAATATTATGCGCCTTCAACATTTCCACACCGTCTCTGGCGTGAGCGATAATAATGGATTTGCTAAGCTTCGGCTCAATGGAGTCATGCGGATTCTCAATGTTAGTCTGATTCTCGATGAAATAGCTTGGCCGCTTCGTCTTGCCGATATCGTGATAAAACGAACCGACCCGGCACAATAAGCCGTTCGCGCCGATCGATTCTGCAGCGGCTTCTGATAAATTGCCGACCATGACGCTATGATGATACGTCCCTGGCGTTTCCGTAAGCAGCTTGCGCAGCAGCGGGTGATTCGGGTTCGATAGCTCAACAAGCTTAAGCGCCGACAAGATGCCGAACGAAACTTCAAAGAACGGCATTAAGCCAATGACCAAAATGGCCGTTACCAGTCCGCTTCCAAAAACGGAAGCTACCGAGTAAAGCACAACCGACCGCTCCGGCATTTCGCCGACCATCAACAGCGCCAGCACGGCCACTGAACCGAACAGGCAGACCATAATGGCAGACTTCAAAATCGTTGACCGCTGGCTGGCGCGGTACAGTGAGAAAATCGCTGTAAACGACACAACCAGGATGGCAAAACCGTATTGAAAATCAAATATTTGATCCTGGCGCATATTAAACATAATGCTGCCAATAATCGCAAACACAACCGAGCTTACCATCGCCAAATGGAAGTCAAGCAGCAGCATAATCAGCATGCCACCCATCGCGACGGGAGCCAAATAGCCGACAAATGGCATGTTCTGCGTCTGAATCATACTGGCAATTTGCATCATCATTAAGTTTAGCAGAAAAATAAGCCAGAGCATCAGCAGCTGCGAATTGGAATAATTCATTTTGCCGCCAACTGCCCCTAAGACAGCGGATTGTGCGGTAAATTGATAGATCACAAGTGCAAACAAAGCGGAGAACAACAAGACGCCGAGCTGCGGCCAATACGTTCGCTTGCTCTGCAATAAACCGAGCGCCTGCAAGCGGTCATAGACATCCTGTGTGATTTTCTCGCCTTCCCGCACGACGATGTCGCCTTCATTGACCACGACTTTCGGCGCATTCTCCTTGGCTAGTCTTCTTGCTTCATCCGACGCTTCCTTGTCAGCAAATTTGTTCGGCATCAGCCCGTAGCGGGCCAATTCCTGAACGATTTCCCGCTGCGTCCGATCGGAAAGCGAACTGGCATTGACGAGTTCTGCAACTTTGGTGCGGGCCGTCTCGGCCTCTCGCAGCTGCTCACCCATCATCAGTTCTCGAACGATGTCGCGGGTAACAGTACGCATTTCATTCAATTGCTCCGAATTTAACCGTGGAAGCTTATAGAAGGTTTCTTCCGGAATTGTATATTGCTGTTCCTTGACGATTTTGTTCATTTCTTCCATGATCGTCGAATTGTACGTTTCTGTAGTAGCGTTATTCCGAACAAAGGTATCCACAAACTGCGAATAATACCGCGGAATCTCAGTACGATAAATATCAATCTTGTTGTTCAGCGTCACCTGGTTGTCCTGATTGATCTGCTCCATCCGCTGAAAAATCTGGTCAATCAACGTTTCGTTGCGCAAGGCGACAATATTGTAAACGGTCTGCTCTTTTTCAGCTGCCTCTTCCTGCGCCTTGATAGTCGCCTTCTCATCCACCCATTGCGTCGGCGAGCGAATATCGCTTGCGCTCACTTCGTTGAGCTGGATATTGTAGGTTTTGGGCACAAGATGGGCAGATAAATTAAAATAGAACAGCAAGACAAACATTAACAGCAGCAGCCAGCGAACGCCCTGACTGTGCTTTAGAAATGCTAGTTTGGTGGATTGAGAGACCGTCCGGTTCGCGACCTGCTTTCGGTTCATACGGCGTGCATTCCTCTCTATCTTTGTTTTTCCTGGTCCTCATTGTATGCCATAATAATCTGTTGTACAAGCGAGTGCCTAACAACATCCGCTTCGCTAAATGTAATGAAACCAATCTCTCCAACAGGCTGCAATATCCGCGCCGCTTCAATCAACCCGGACTTCTTGCCTCTAGGCAAATCGATTTGGGTCACGTCGCCTGTAATCACCATTTTGGAACCGAATCCAAGACGGGTCAAGAACATCTTCATCTGCTCAGGAGTCGTATTCTGGGCCTCGTCCAAAATGACAAATGAATCCTCCAGCGTTCTGCCGCGCATATAAGCAAGCGGAGCGACTTCAATCAGTCCTCTTTCGAATGCTTTGGCCGATTGATCGACGCCCATGACATCATGCAGCGCGTCATAAAGCGGACGTAAGTAAGGGTCTACCTTCTCCTGAAGATCCCCTGGCAGAAAGCCGAGGCTTTCGCCGGCTTCAACCGCAGGCCGGGTCAGGACGATCCGTTTGACTTTGTTTTCCTTGAGCGCGGCAATGGCCATCACGACCGCCAAGTACGTCTTACCTGTACCCGCCGGCCCAATGCCGAATACAATATCTTTCTTTCTGATCGTTGATACATAGTGCCGCTGGCCAATGGTTTTGACACGGACCGGCTTGCCGCGGTACGTAGTTGTAATCTCTTCCTTGAATAAATCGAGCAGTTGATCGGCCTGCATCGTTTGCGATAATTCGAATGCATAGCTGATGTCCCGTTCACTAGGCGTGTAGCCGCCGCGAATAAGCTGAAGCAATACTGTAAACAGTTGTTCGAGCGACTCAAGTTCCTTCTCCTCGCCAGTAATGACAATTTCCGCATCGCGCGAGAGAATCGTCGCTTCCGTCTGCTGCTCCACGAACCGTAAATATCTGTCTTGCGGGCCGAACAGCGCCATTCCTTCCGCTGCGGTTTGCAGCGGGATTTTAACGACCTTCGTCTTATCCAACAAACAGCCTCATTCTCCTTGCATCTGGACTAACGGCATTTCCGTCATGATCGATTGTTCTACCTCAAAAAATACTTTCATATAAACTTTACCATTCTCCGTCTTTTCATGCAAAAGGTTTTCATCAACGATCTTCGCATCCGTGCCTGCTTTCGACAAGATATCTGCTCTGGCCTGCAGCAGCCCAGCCGCTTTTGCTTCTTCTACAGTCAGTTTGTGCTTATCAATGCGCGTTTCCATCAAGGTTTGTTTAATTCTGCCCACAGGCAGCTTCAGACTGCGCCAGGATGCTTGTTCCGCACGCTCAATCGATTCAAAGGAGGTAAATGGATTGTCGCCATACCCGCTAACTTGCAATGAGCGGCTGCCCAGGACAACATGCCATTTCGTTTTTGCATTACCAGTATAGACCTTAACCTGTCTTTCTAACGGAGACTCAATGCTATATTCATGCCACACGAGCCCTTTGACGGACCCTTTGGCCACCACAGTCGATGTATTATTGTCGGTTCCAATTGTTCCGGAAATGAGAATTTGTCCTTTTTTCACCTTCGAGTTTCGCTTGACGACGGGACGGCCGGCCTCCGCAATAATTTCGGTTACTACCGCATCTGTATTGGCAACCAGATGGCGCGGACTATAGAGCGCTTTGGGACCCGGAATCGTGCTTTCCACCACTTTAATAGAGATTTTGATTCCCTGTTTCTCTATTCCGACCCATGCAGCTCCCGGCAGCTTCCGAATCAAATTGCGGGATAGCGTGTCCATTTCATCCAGGCGAAAAGACCACTGCATCGGATAAATGCCTTCCTCGTAGGCTGCCTGACGGATCTGCTCTTGCGATATCGTATGATTGCCGGAAATTTCAACTTCCCACACTAAAGAAGACAGCGCGTACAGCCCTGCGATAAACAGAAACAAGCCGATTGCAAAAAACTTGCGCCGCTCCACTCTAGCCAGCCAGAAAGGGAAGCCTTGACGGCCGACAACATGAATTTTACAGCTTGTCCGTCGCAAAAGCGGACGAAGACGGAAGAAATCGCTGACCGACAGATCGCAATACATCTCCTCTCCTCCCGTCCTGCGGATCGACCACAGGCGGATACCCGCTTCCGCCGCCGCGTTGACAAGCTCCTCCTGCCTTGCTCCGCGAATCTGCGCGGTTACCATACCTCTTGCAGTTTGCAGCCATGATACCTTCACAGATGGTCCCCCCTCTTTCAATCATAGATTTGAATATGAGCAATCTGCCCTTCAATAAACACTTCTTCCGTCCAGATCGCACGGATGACCAACTCTTTGCCATTCACCTCAAGTTCACCTTTGCTGAGGGCAAGACGAAGCTTATCTTCGGAGAAGTGAAGTACGCCACGATGGTTTTCAATATAAAGCTGACGATTGCCGATCAGGGTCATTCGGGGCAGATCAAAGACGACATCCTGTGGCAAATCGAGAATTTCGGCCGTTATTTTTCGAATTTTTCGACTGATTCGACGCATCCTTTAAACGATGCCTCCCCTCCCGTACCTTACAAAAATATGCGGCAGGCAGGAATTTTATGTACAGCGTTGACCCGGACACAAAAAAATGAGGCTGCCCTCCCCTTTCAGGAAAGACAGCCTCATCGTGTATGACAACAAACTTATGAATTAACGAAATGGCCGCTTGGCACGCGGCGGGCCCAAAATCTCAGCCCAAAGAATCGCCTGTTTCAACTCATCAAGCTTTTGTTCCTGGCTGTCCAGCTTCGGAAGCTGTGATGACAGCACGCCAGCTTGCCGGCTGGCTTGACCATCTCGCTCGCTTGACCGTGAGACAGACTGCTGGCCTGCCTGCTGCCTCGTCTGCACTGCCCGCACAGTGGGCACGGCCGGTTTAGGCTCAGGGCGCTTGCGCTGCTCCTGAGGCGTCTCAGGCGTATCATACTGGATAGGATAGCGAACCGGCCCTGATTGCTCGGCAGGGGGACGACTCACTACCGGTTCAGGATATCCGCTGTCCGCAGAAGACGGCACCCGCCTCATATCCGGACGCGGCTGACGAGGGGAAAGCGGGTCAGACGACGGCTGTCCGGAAGGCGTTCTCCCGGGAGGCGCCTGCTGACCCGGATTTCCTCTTAATTTGCCCAGCAAAGAAAACAGAAACCCGACGATAATGATCACAATAAAGATATTGTCAAACAAAAAAGCGATTAGATTTTCCATGGCATACCCTCCATAAGTGAAGCCTATCTAAAGTCTTCGCTGCTTCACAATGGTCTGTCTTTATCAGCGTTATTATCCTGCTTGCCGATCATACCGCGCATTTGAGTATCCGCTTCGATATTTTTCAGGTTCATGTAATCCATCACGCCAATATTGCCTGATTTCAATGCATCGGCCATCGCAAGCGGTACTTGGGATTCGGATTCCACAACGCGCGCTCTCATCTCAACGACACGCGCCTTCATCTCTTGCTCTAGCGCTACCGCCATTGCGCGGCGCTCTTCGGCTTTCGCCTGTGCGATTTGCTTATCGGCTTCCGCCTGCTCGGTTTGCAGGAACGCGCCGATGTTTTTACCTACATCTACGTCCGCGATATCAATGGACAAAATTTCGAAAGCTGTTCCTGAATCCAAACCTTTGCTCAGTACAGTACGGGAAATCATGTCTGGATTTTCAAGTACCTCTTTGTGAGAGGAAGCCGAACCGTTTGTACTTACAATCCCCTCGCCGACACGGGCAATAATTGTCTCTTCCCCCGCGCCCCCGACGAGACGGTCGATGTTGGCACGCACAGTAACACGCGCTCTGACTTTCACTTCAATACCATCCTTCGCTACCGCAGAAACAACTGGTGTTTCGATAACTTTCGGGTTTACGCTCATTTGTACTGCCTGCAGAACATCACGTCCTGCCAGATCGATCGCCGCAGCGCGGGCGAACTCAAGCGCGATATCAGCGCGCTGCGCCGCAATCAGCGCATTGACTACGCGGTCAACATTACCGCCGGCAAGGAAATGGCTCTCCAACTGGTTGATCGAAAGTCCCAGACCGGCTTTGGTCGCCTTGATCAACGGGTTAACGATTCTGCTTGGTACGACACGACGCAGACGCATGGCGACGAGTGTAATAATCCCTACGCGCACTCCCGAAGCGACGGCTGAAATCCATAGCATAAACGGGAAAAAGCTCATAAATACGGAGATCACGACAATGGCTACAACAGCGATAATCAAATATAATACGACCGGCTCTAGCAATAAAATCCCTCCAACTCAATTTTAGTTGTTTTTCTCTTACACGATTTCCTTTACAACAACCCTCGTTCCTTCAACTTTAATGACCTTGACTTTCCTTCCGCTGTCCACGAACTCGCCGGAAGTCACCACGTCCACTCGCTCATCGCCAATGACAACGGTACCTGAAGGCCGCAGCGGCGTTTGTGTAACGCCTTCCTGAAATAACAGCACATCCTTCGATGCCGCTGGCGTGAAGCCTTCTTCCTTCGTCAGTCGCTCGCTCAGGATAAATCGGTTCCAAACTCCCCGCTTTTTGAATATCCAGGCGAAAATAATAACGATGACAAGCGCAATGAGTGAAGCAGTGCCTAAAGACGCCAATGCGTCACCGCGGTCATGGGCAGCAAGGACGACTCCTCCAACAAGCGAAGCGATACCAAGCACCCCCAATATACCAAAGCTTGGAACAAAAAGCTCTACAATTAATAAACCAATGCCAATTACAAAGATCGCAACCGACTCCAGACCTGCAAATCCAGCCACGTAATGGCCAAAGAAATAAAGTCCGAATGAAAGCGCTCCGATAATGCCTGGCGCTCCAAAACCCGGTACAAACAACTCGATGGCAATGCCCGCGATGCCGATGATTAACAGCAGGGTCCGAATAAGCGGCGAGAGCAGCCAGCGTGCCAGGTTTTCAGCAGGACTTGGCGTAATCTCGATTACGGTGCGATGTTCAAGTCCTAACCATGCCAGTGTTTCCTCTACCGAACCGGCGATTTTCTCGGCATAACCGACCTTGAGCGCATCCTCCGCAGTCAGCGTCAAAATTTGTCCCTTGGCCACTGTCTTATTGATTTCAGGAAACTGGAACTCGGCGGCTGGATCAACCATCGCAATCGCTATATCTGGATTGCGGCCATTCATTTTGGCTGCGCCCTCCATTTTCTCGGTCCACAATGAGAGAATCTTGGGATCATCAATTAGTGCTCCTGTCCCGTCAACAACGGCGGCATCGCCGATTGTACTCGATGGGCGCATGACAATTTGATCAGCATTCAGAGCGATGTATGAACCTGCCGAAATGGCATTATTACGTACAAAAGCAACCGTAGGCACACTGCTTTCGCGAATCAAATGGCCAATCTCATCCGCACTGGTTACAAGACCGCCATACGTATTGATGACCAGAATGATCTTTTCAGCTTGCGCCGTCTCCGCTTCCTTGTATGCCCGCGTCAGAAACGAGGACAGGCCTGACTCGATCGTTTGCTCCACCGGAATGACGAACACGGCAGGTCCGTTAGCCGACGGGTTCGCCTTGTCAGTGTCCGCGGCAGATGCAAACGGAATGATTAGCGACCATGCCAGCGCGGCAAGCAGCAACAAAAGAGCTGAACGGGAAAACCAGCTTTTTAAGCTTGATGAAGGCACCTTGGTTCCTCCTTTTCGATTAATAATCTCTAATACGTAAAAAGCTGGCCTCCGTTTCAAAAAAAATGCCCTATGTATTCTCCCTGCTACGACAAAGAACGTCCCCAATAAGGGACGTTCCTGGGAATGATCTATTGCAGAAATTGCTGAACGAACCGATTTACTAGCTTACCGTCAGCGCGTCCCTTTACTTTAGGCATTAGAGCGCTCATGACTTTCCCTATTTCGGCTTTGGAAGAAGCACCGGTTTCCTGGATGGTCTGCTGTACGATCACTTTGATCTCTTCTTCGGATAGCTGCTCGGGTAGGTAAACACTAATAATATCTATTTCTGCGGCGAGGCTAGTCGCTAAATCTTCACGGCCGGCTTTTATAAATTCTTGGAGGGAATCTTTACGCTGCTTAATTTCACGACTTAGAATATCAAGCACTTCATTGTCATCGAGCGTGCGCTTCAAATCAATCTCCTGATTTTTAATTGCAGCTCGGACCATGCGAATCGTGGAAAGTTTGAACTTGTCCCGACTCTTCATTGCTTCCTTCATATCGTCGTTCAATTGTTCGCTCAGGTTCATTATGGAAGGATCCTCCTAAAACTTTCTTTTACGCGCAGCCTCGGACTTTTTCTTACGTTTGACGCTCGGCTTCTCGTAGTGCTTGCGCTTTTTGACCTCCGCCAAAACGCCGTCCTTTGCAATGGAGCGCTTGAAGCGACGAAGTGCAGCATCAATTGTTTCATTTTTGCGAACTTTCGTTTCAGACACCAGTTTTCCCTCCCTCCAAAACAGACCGTCCAGAAGAACAACACGGTTTATCAAACTACATTATATGTTAAAACAAAATGCTGTGTCAACTCACTTCTCACTAATTAAGCTGCCAAGCTGTTTGCCCCCCAGCAAATGCAAGTGCCAGTGGTACACAACCTGACCTCCCTCCTCGTTGCAGTTGTTGATCAACCGGTAGCCGCTCTCAGCAACTCCAAGCTCGCGCGCGAGCTGTTTGGCAGTGGAAAAAATTTCTGCCAGGCGTTCCCCGTCCGCATCTGTGAAATCATTCATGGTTGCAATATGCTTCTTCGGGATGATCAGTACATGGACTGGGGCCTGCGGCTGAATATCATGGAATGCGAGAACATGTTCATTCTCAAACGCTTTTTTGGATGGAATTGCCCCTTCGACGATTTTGCAAAAAATGCAGTCCATTACATACACCTCCTTTTGGAACCTCTCGCTTTATCATACCAGAATTAATGTGCTCGTCCAATAGGGATCGGCGGAATAAGGCAGATGCAAGCGGCGGCTCGGCGACTGGCCGCTGTTCCGCAACAACAAGCGGATCGTCAGACAAACAGCACCCTGACAGTTAATGGTCAGGGTGCTCGCAAACAATCAAAACCGTATAAATGGATAGATGTACTTACTCCGGCACGCGATTCGCCCGCAGCATCCAGAAACCGAAGCCTACCAGACCGAGCGCAAGCAGAATGGTCCCGATATTGTAATTGGTCAGCCAAATCCACAGCGGGCGCGAAGTCGTAATCAACAGCAGCAGAATACCGGCAACGACGGATGAAGCGCCGATCATAACCGGGTTGATGCGATCTTGCGGGAAGCCTGGAATCGCACTAAAATCAAAGCGCCACGGCACGGCAAGTCCATGATTTTCATACATCATCCGCTGCTGTTCGCTCCAGGCCAACTTCATCCAAGCCGCTTTCTGCAGCGCGTCGAACATCTGGTAAAACCACAAAATCGCCAGTGCAAACGGAAAAATATTCGGCAGCGATATGCTGAAAATAATGCATAGACTTGCGGCTGTCATAAACTGCAGTCCCATTTTTGAAAATCCCAGGTACAGATGGCCAACCCCCGGAATTAGCGCGAACATAAAAGTGAGCCATCTTCTTTTTCTAAGCAGCATCATTATCCCTCCATCATAAAATATCGTTCATCCAACCATTTCTTCATCCAGGACGTCCCGGATGCTTTCTATTGCTCACTGCTCTGTTTGGCCCACACTTCCACCGTATCCGCTAATTTGAGATTCATCTCATTAATCCCGTTTCCCCATTGCTCAAATATGCCGAATTGGAACAAAAGCAGCGTCAGACCTGCGGCAACACCATAGTGAATCCATGCCAGCCGTCTTTGCCATGTTTTCGTTGACAGCGGAATAACCTCAGCCGCAACAGCGTGCTCTGACAACTGGTCAATGTCAGCCATTATTGCATCGGTCAGTTCTGGAAACGGCTCAAAAAGCGCTTCATTATCCCACTCCGCCCGCAGTTCAGCAGCTAGTTCAGCAGCTTCCAGGTGCCATGCCCGACATTCCGGGCAGCCTGCAAGATGCCTCTCTACAACTTCCGCCGTCTCCGCCGGCATGGTGTCTATCATGTAAGCGGACAATAAATCCCTGTTTGTTTGACACTTCACCATTCTCCGCCCCCTTCCTTGCGCATTAACCGCTTGGCCCGATAAAGCTGGGACTCCACCGTTTTGACCGATACTCCGGTCTGCTTCGCAATCTCCTGGTAAGTACAGGACTGAAAGTAATACATTTGAATAACGGTTCGATAAGGATCCTTCAACTTTTCAAGCATCCGCTTCAAATCGTCCCGCGCTTCCTGGAGCAGCAAAATATGCTCAGGCGTTTTGCGAGTGACCCAATCCGACTCCTCATATGGCCTCTGGCTGCGATGCTGCAGTTCGCGACCGCTGCTGCGCTTCCAGTCAAGGCAGCTCCGGTAAGCAATTTGGTACAACCAGGTGGAGAAGGCTGCTTCTTCCCGGAACGAAGGGAGGGCTTTATAAGCTTTAAGAAAAATTTCCTGCACCAAATCCTTGGCAGCTTCAGGCTCTTTCGTTATTTTCAAACAAAGCTGATACACTTTGCCCTGATACCTTGAAACCAGATGGCGATAGTCTTCGCGATGACCTGCCAGTACGGATCGTATCCATGCTGCTTCCTCCAGCCTGCTCCCCTCCTTCCCGTCTACGTTATTTAGACGCCAGCCCAGTGCCAAACCCTGCAAAAAATTTTTTCAGACGAAAACAACCTCATCTATAACGAAAAAACCACCGAAACAAAGGCGTCCAGGACGTCCCCGTTCGATGGTTTGTTGGCTTCTTGACGCGATATGCCACCGTATTCGGTATGCCGCCTCTGACGAGAGCCTGCCCTTGGCGTCGCATGGTTGAGGGAAAGCAAAATGCGCTACTGTTCTTATCAGGAAGGCAGTCCCTCGATAATGACCGATTCAGGCACCGCAATAACCGCCCTCATTTGGGCCGCAATCTCAACCCACGGACCTCCGTTGGCGGTACGGAGCGCATTATGCCTGGTCGTCTCGGTAATGTCAAACTGGCTGATCAGCGGCGCCAGCTTCGTATACGTATCCTGAACAAGCAGCAAATAAGCGCGCTCCCGATCGGTAAGTTTCCCCCCATGATTGGCAATGGCGCGCAGGGAAAGCTCCACTTGGGAGATGAATTGTCTCACATCCCGGCTGCCTTCGATCTCCTTGCTTGCGTGAAACTGATCCGCAGCGTTCGTAAAATCGGGAAGCCCCTCGGCATAATTAAAGGCAAAACCGATTGCCTGCTTGGCAGCAATCCGCTCGCCGACATCATCACTTTCCAGCAGCTTCGTAACAGCTTCGAGCAGCAATTCCACATGATGTTTGCTGTCCCATGCTGCATGGATAATCCGCTCTCCCGAATTGACAACCTGCTGTTGGCTGTTTTGCAGCTTGATCGTAAACAACGCCACATTGCCGATCGAACTCATGACCAGCAATATTAGCACAATCGCTGAAAAATAGGATCGCTTGGGCGTCGATCTGTCTTTCATTTCTACTACCACTCCTCAATTTACATGGATTCCAATTGTACGCGACTGCCTGTTCCTGACGGCTCTGAAGGTGTAACAATGAGCCGACGGGGCAGTCTGGCGCGCAATTCCGGAACATGGCTAATGACGCCAACCGACAACTGGTCGGTATGAAGCTTTTCCAGAGCCGTTATGACCGTCTCCAACAATTCGGGATCAAGGGTGCCAAACCCTTCATCGAGGAAGAAAAACTGCAGCGGATATTTGCCCCGCAGTTGAATTTGGGTGGACAGCGCCAGCGCAAGCGCAAGCGATGCAAGAAAGGTCTCTCCCCCCGAAAGCGTGGACACCGGTCTCCGTATCCCTCCCCCGGCATCATCCCGAATGACAAATCCCCCGCCTGAATCGACTTCCAGTGCATAGCGCCGCTTCGTCAAATAGCCAAGCCGTTCGGAAGCCGCCTTGCACACCTGGACAAGCTGCTCTTCCGCAACATACTCAACAAATGCATTGCCGCGGAAAACCGTCTGCAATTGGGCCAGCCGCCCGGACAGCGTCCTGGTCTCAGTTACGCGCAGCTCCAGCGCAGACCACCGCTGATGTTTGGAGGCTGTCTCCTCCCAGTCCCGTTCCGCTTTGGCTGCTTCCTGAAGCTTGCTGTCGCTGTCGGCCCTTGCCGCTTGAAGCCGCCTTGCCGTCTCCTGCCACTGCTCATCCGATACCGCTCGTCCGGCCAGCCGCTCCTGCAGCAGCGCAACTTGCCCTGCCGCTTGCTGCCTGGCTTCCTGATAATGTTGAATCTGCATAACCATCGCATCTGCGCTCTTCAGCTGCGGCTCCAGCGCCCGCACTGCTGCAGCCTCTTCGAATTCGGAGTCTTGCAAGTCGCGCTCCCATTGCCTGGCTGCCTGATCGCGCCGCTCAGCAGCAGAGCGTTCCGCTTCCACTGCCGTCACGCGCTGTTCCATCGCAGCCCGCAGCCCTTCCGTTTCGCGTTCATTCCGCTCACGGGCAGACTGATAGGCATTGCGCAGCGCAGCAAGCTCACGCTCAGCATGCTGCTGCAGAGCTGCCGCCGGCTCGCCCCCGGTCCAGGAAACAAGCCGGGCTTGCTTCTCCTGCAGCTGCTCCTCTGCAATTTCCAGCCGGGCTGCGATATCTGCCGCTTCCACGCGGGCATCGTCAGCCTGCCGCTGCCCTTCGGACGCTTTATTGCCCATCTCCTCGATGAAGGGGACACTCTTCTCCAGCCTCGTCTGAATGTCCTGCTCCTCCTGCTCGCGACGCTCCCAGTCGGTCAGCTTCGCATTCGCATCTTCCGGCGCAGTTTCTGGAAAGGCTTCGCTCCACGCCTCCAATGCGCGCGCGGACGCCTGCGCACGCTCTTCAAGCTTGCGCTGCAGCGCCGCTAGCGACCGCTGCAGCGCTTTGGAGTCGGCGGCATGCGCGGCTGACTCCCGCTCCAGTCCGCTGCGCGACTTGGCCAGCGCATCAGAAGCGCGCTCGATGCCTTGCAGGCGCTGCTCCAGTTGCTGGGCGCTGCCGCCAAGCTGCTTGATTCGCTCCTGCGCCTCATCCGCAGACAGCATTGACAGCTCGCCAAAGACACGCTCAAGCGCATCGGCCGTCTCAGCAAACTCAAACCCTTCCCGGCCCTCAGCGAGCGTCTGGGCGGCTGCTGCGGCCTCCAGCTGCGCCTGGGCACGCTCAGCGGAATGCAGAATGTCAGACAATTGCTGATGTTCGCCATGCTTGACACCTTCTGCAAGCAGCTCCAACTGCTCCTCGGCCAGCTTGCTCAGCCTGCGGCCCGCCGCAGCCAGCCGTGAAGCAAGCGGCGAGTTGCGAAGCAGCCAGCCGCTTACTTGCCCGCGCAGTTTTTCCCACTGGCCGGTCGCAACCTCGGCCTCTCGGTCCGTCCCCTCTTCTTCAGCCTCGGCAGATGAAGCCAACTGGCCGCCCTCATGGGCGCTGGGATGCTCGCACGAACCGCAAACCGGACAGGCTGCCCCATCCTTCAGGCTGGCCGCGAGCTCGCGTGCCATCGCCTGCAGCGACAGTCTGCGCTCGGCAAGCCGCTCCTGCTCAATGCGGGCCTCTACGAGCTGGCCGAACTGATGAAGCTGCCCGCTATCCTCGGCCAGCGCGGCTGCGCTGCCTGCCCAATCGGCGAACAGCGCGCTGATTTGCGCAGCGATGCGGCCATGCTCATCGGCCGCCCTCCGCCCCGTCTCCTCCAGCGCAGCAGCTTGCTCATCGAGGCTGAGCCGCTCCCGCTGCAGCTCGGCCGTCTGCTCGGCCGCCGCCTCCAACTGCTGAACGCTGCGCAGCATGGCAAGGCGCTGCTGGCGTTCCTCCGGATGCAGCTGCACGGCTTCGAGCTGGCGCTTCAGCTCGCTTTGGCGCGCGACGGCGAGCTCGATCTTCTCGCGCGCCTTCGCGGCCTCGGCTCCAAAGCGCTCCCGGCGCGCCTGCGCCTCGGCAAGCCCGCGCCGCGTGGCCGCTGTGGCCGCAGTCTGCGCAGCGAGCTCGCCCTCCAGCTGCTGCGCCTGCCCGAGCTGGTCGAGCCGCAGCGCAAGGCGCGGCTCAGCCGCTGCCGATTCAGCCTGCGCCGCCGTCCATGCGGCCGACGCGGCTTCGGCAGCCTGCTGCCGGGCAGCGTAAGCTTGCCCGGCCTGCTCCTTGCGCGCAGCGAGCTGGCGTAGCTCCGCGTCTGCGGCCTCGGCAGCGGCGAGCGTCGGCATGAGCCGCGCGGCCGCCTCCAGGCGCCGGAGCGTCTGCTCCAGCGCGGCAAAGCGCGGCGCGTCGGCGTGCAGCCGCGCCTGCTGCGCTTCGGCGGCGGCGAGCTCCGCCTGGCGCTCGCGCACCTGCAGCCGCTCGGCGTGCTGCGCCTCGGCCGCAGCCAGCTCCGCTCTGGCGGCAGCTGCCTGCTCGGCGGCGGCCGCCGTGCGCGCTTCGGCCGCGGCCAGCGCAGCTGCGGAGGCGTCGCCGAGCCCCTGCTGCTCGGCCAGCGCCTCGCTTAGCGCCGAGTCGGCCGCCTTCACGCGCTGCGACAGCCGCGCGGCGAGCCCGTCGCCGTAGCGCTCCAAATGGAACAGGCGCTGCAGCATCTGGCGCCGCTCCTTGCCTGTGAGCGACAGAAACTCGGCGAACTTGCCCTGCGGCAGCACGACCGCGCGCGTGAAATCGGCCATCGTCAGGCCGATATGCTCCTCAACGCGGCGCGTCACTTCCGCCAGCTTGTCCGCCAGCACGACGTCGCCCTGCGGGGTAATGGCAACAAAGCGGCTGAGCGTATTGTTAACCGAAACTTCCCCGCCGCGCTTGAACTGGCGCTCAACGCGATAACGGTGCGCCTCGCTTCCGTCCCGCAATTCGAACACAAACGATACGGACAACACTTTCTCCGCCTGGTTCATAATGCCCTGCGTGCCGCCGGACGCCCGCTCGACCTTGCCGTAAAGCGCAAGCGTTACCGCATCCAAAATCGTCGACTTGCCGCTGCCCGTCGGTCCGAAAATGCCGAATACGCCCGCTTCGCACAACCGTTCGAAGTCCACCTCCTGCATTTGGCGGTAGCTTTGCAGTCCAGCCACTTTAAGCGATATCGGCCTCATTCGTCCTCTCCTCCCGCCGCCGCTGCGGCAACCTGCTCTTCCTCGGCAACAAGCTCCAGAAACAGCTGAACCGTCTCTGGCTCCGGCTCCGCACCGCCTGTTTGTCTTGCAAAAAATCGTCTGAACAGCTCATCGATCGGCAGCAGCTCGCGCTTCGCCGCCAGTTCTTCGCCATCCTCGTGCATCTCCGGGTATACCGGACGAATATGGAGCAACCCTTCATGACGCTGCCGCAGCAGCGCAATCTGCTCTGGCGAGATCGCCTCATTCATCCAGAGCTGCAAGTCAATCCAACCCACTGCATCCCGTCCTTCATCAAGCCAGGTATGTACTTCCGCTATTCCGCCGCGCGCTTTCCACTCCACCAGCGGCCGGCCGCTTCGCAGCCAAATCTCGCTTGGTTCGATAATGCTTCCGGGTGCAGCGTCGAATACTGTAACCGACTTCGTCTGTCCCGCCTCGGAGAAGCTGTAGCCGAGCGGCGAACCGCTGTAGCGCATCACCGGATTCCCTGCAACCGCCTGCGGCCGATGCAGATGGCCCAGCGCCGTGTACTGCGCGCCGATCTGCAGTGCCGACGGATCGACCGTATAGGCGCCGCCCACCTGAATCGGGCGTTCCGAATCGGTTTCCAAACCGCCGAGCACGTACAGATGGCTCATGGCCAAATTGACCGTGTCCGGGCGAAACGATTTCGCCATTACCCGCATCAGTCCGCCGACACGTTCCGAGTAGGCAAGCCGCAGTTTGCCTTCATCCGTATCTTCGCTCAGCAGCTCCCGCAGCCGCGCTTCCGACGGATACGGAAGCGCGGCAATAAGCGCCCGTTCCCCTGTGCGCTTGATGCCGATGTCCATCGGCTGCGCTGTCGGCAGCCCGCACAGTCTGATTCCCATTCGCTCAGCAAGCGGCGTGGACGCCGCGACGCGTTCCGGCTGATCATGGTTGCCCGCAATGACCGCCACCTCGCGGCGGCCATGATCGGCAAGCCGGGACAGCGCCTCATAGAACAGCTGCTCTGCTGCTGCAGAGGGATTCACCGAATCATAAATATCGCCGGCCACCAACACAAGATCGATCTGCTCATCCTGAACAAGCTGTACAAGCTCATCGACAAACGCAACCTGCTCCTCCAGCCGGCTCCGGCCTTCCAACGTCCTCCCAAAATGCCAGTCCGCCGTATGCAGTACCCGCATAGTTTACCTCCCCCAGTTCAAATCGTTAACGCAAGCGGATAGCCTTGCCCCCATCAAAAAAGAACACATAGCATTCATCCACCGTCTTGCCCAAAATACGGCCAATCGCTTCCGCATACAGCTCCAGTTGGAAACGATGCCGCTCAGCCGACTGCCGCCATTGCCCCTGACGGATCACATCGGTCTTATAATCGACCAGCACGAGTCCGTCCTCATCCTCGAACAGGCAGTCGATAATCCCCTGAATTAAAACCGGCTCCCCGCTGATTGCACTGGCTGCAGCAGCCTGGTGCACCCGCTCGGCCGGCAGCGTGCAGCTAAACGGCACTTCGCGGCGTTTCCATGGCGCCCGCAGCAGCCTTGCCCCCAACTCACTCGCAAAAAATGATTCAACCGCCGTCAAATCAATCGCTTCCGATTGCTCGACAGTCAGCAGGCTACGGTCGATCATATTCTGAACGGCCGCTTGCAGCCGTTCACCGTCAACTTCACCCTCCAGCGGCACATGCTGCATGAGCAAATGGCTGACCGTGCCGCGCTCGGCGGCAGTTAGCGATATCTCCTCCATGAAGCGCGGACGCCGCAGCCGCAACGATCCGGTCGGCAGCCCCTTCGCACTTTCGGCGGCAACGTCGGTTAACCCAACCATCTGCAATTTGTCCTTTTTCGCAAGCCCGGTCACAGCATCGGCAGAAACTGCCGGCGCTGCCCGGCCATCTGCCGCCAGCTCACTATCGTTGGCATATGAAATGCCTGTGCTGTCAACCATCGCCCCGGCAGACGCTTCTTCCAACGTGAGCGCTTGCTCGATCCCCGCTTCCGCATGCATCCGCTTCATCTCGGTCACCGAAGTTTTTGCAGCGATAAATGGTGCTTGCGCATAGGGATATCGCCAGGACAAGCGGCTGTCAATCTGCTGCTCTGCCGTCTCATCAAGCCCCGTTGCGAGCGGCGCAAGCTTTTGAATTTCTCCTAAAATACGTTCCCGCGCTTCCTCGGCAGCAGGATCTGCCTCTACTGCCGCCGCTGCCAGCGGCACGAACAGTTCCGCAGGCGGCACAGTAAATTTCCAGTCTTTCAATACGGAATCGCGCAGCGGGCTATGATCGGTGTTATGCCGCGCTTCTGCTTCATCTCCAAGACCTGCTGCCTCATCTTCAGCCGTTAAATTTTCAACCAAGTCATTGGCCTCATCCCCGGCAGTAACTGACGGCATTGCTTTTCCGGCGAGCACATCCATATGGCCTATCATCGCCGCAATATCGAATGCCTTGCCGCTTGCGACAAGCGGAAGCAGCCAATCGGCAAACCGTCTTGCCGAAGCCGCTGTAAAGTCCGGCATCCTGCCGTCCACGACCGCGCTTTGCCAGCGATGGAGTTGTTTTTCTGCGTTCGTAGAAGTCGCCACCAGAAAGAGTTTTTCCTTTGGACGAGTGAGCGCCACATACAAAATCCGCATCTCCTCGGCAAGCATTTCCATCCGCATCCGCCGCCGAATGGCCAGATAAGGCAGCGTCGGATAGCTGACCCGCAGCGAGCTGTCCACATAACGCGGACCGAAACCGAGTTCTTTGTGCATCAGGAACGGGCTGTTCAGGTCCTGCATATTGAACATTTTGCCTAGCCCCGCGACAAAAACAACCGGGAATTCCAAACCCTTGCTTTTGTGAATCGACATAATTCGCACGACATTCTCCTGCTCGCCAAGCGCACGCGCCGTGCCCAGATCACCGCCGTTTTCCCTCATCCGGTCTATAAACCGCAGAAACCGGAAAAGCCCGCGGAAGCTCGTTGCCTCATACTGCCGTGCGCGGTCATGCAGTGCCCGCAAGTTCGCCTGCCGCTGCACACCGCCTGGAAGACCGCCGACCAGATCAAAATAACCCGTCTCACGGTAAATTTGCCACAGCAAATCCGATAGTGAGCCTTGGCGTGCTTCCTCGCGCCATCGGCCAAGCTGCTCCAGAAACCGCATCAGTTTGGCACGCACTTCCGGGGTTTGCAGCAGACTGCCTGCCGCCTGCAGCACAGCGTCATAAAAGGAGCCCTTGTCAGCATGAATCCGCACGAGCGCCAAATCTTCTGCCGTCAGACCAAAAATCGGCGAGCGCAGCACGCCAGCCAGCGGAATGTCCTGCAGCGGATTGTCGATCACGCGCAGCAGCGAGATCATAATCTCCACCTCTGTCGCATCGAAATAGCCGCTGTTCAGCTCCGCATAGGCAGGGATGCCCAGCGCCTGCAACTCGGCTATGACGATGGGAGCCCATTGCTGGGTCGCCCGAAGTAAAATCACAATATCGCGCCACTCCAGCGGACGATGAGCGCCTGCTTTCGAATCATAGACGCGAAACCTGCCGACCGCTCCGCCCTGCGGATTAAACAGCTCATGAATTTGCGCAGCAATCCAGCGGCCTTCAAGCTCAGCGGTCTGCAAATCGGCAGCATCCGCTTTTGGTGATCCCGGATTGCTTACATCCCCATCCAGCGCGTCTTGGTCGTCTTCCCTTTCTTCCGGCGAGCTGCCGCCGCGATTCAGGAGCGCGAACTCCACTGCATAGCGCTCTTTGCCGCCCATCCGCTCCGCGGCAGGGTAGGATGCTCCGCATACAAGCTCTGCGCGCTCATCATATTCCATCTCAGCTACCTTCTCGTGCATAATCGCCCGGAAGACATCATTGACACCGTCTACCACCTCAAGCCGGCTGCGAAAATTCCGCGCAAGGTCAATACGTAGTCCCACACCCTCGCTTCCGTTAAAACTGTGATATTTCTGGAGGAACAGGTTTGGCTCGGCCAGCCTGAACCGATAGATGCTCTGCTTAACGTCCCCAACCATAAATCGGTTGCCCGCTTCTCTCGCAATCAGGGATACGATTGCTTCCTGGACCCGATTTGTATCCTGGTATTCATCGAGCAGTATTTCATCAAACTGCTCACGGTACGCATGCGCTGCTGCCGAAGGTTGCTCAGACAATGGCGTAGAGGTAGGCGCACGCAAAATGCGCAAACAGTAATGCTCCAAATCGCCAAAATCAAGCAAACCCTTGCTGCGCTTGGCACGCTCGTAACGGCTGCCAAAGTCGATAACCAGTTCCGCCAGCGCAGCCATCCGGGGAGCCAGCGCATTCATCTCAAATAAAAAGTCGGCAGTGGAGCGCTGAAACAACTCTTCCTTCAAGTCATTGATCATTTCCTTGGCCTGCTCGCGGAGCGCTTTTGTCTCGTCTTGCAACCCTTTGTCATAACCGTCTCCACGGAGCGCTTTCAGCTTGCCGAATGCCGCCCCGGCAAATGCGCTGCGCCATTCGCGCCAAGGCAAACGGCTCGTCGCATCAATCAAACCTTCCAGCATGCCAAGATCTTCGGTCAGTGTCTGTCCGTAGCTGTCAGGACCACCTGGCAAGCCGGTTTTGGCAAGCGCCTGCTGAAGCATCGTCTGGGCCCCGCCAAGCGTCAGCTGCACATCCGCAACCAGCATGCGAACCCACTGTGTCCCTTCAAGCGCCGCTTCATCGGGCGCAGTGAACGCAGCAGCCGTCTCCCGCAGCCAGTACTCCGGCCAGGGATGGCTGTTCGAGAAGTCATATAACCGTTGTACAAGCCGGTATAGCGGCTCATCGCTGCGTTCTCCACCGAAATCATCGGCCAACTGAATAAAACTGCTCTCTTCCTCTCCCGCCTCCACCGCTGCTGCAGCCTCGGCATAGCGCTGCTCAAACAGCGCATCCAGCACATCAAGCCGCATCAGTTCCGCTTCCGTTTCGTTCGCAATCCGAAATCCGGGATCAAGACCGATGAGCGGATAATAACGCCGAATGACATCCAAACAGAAAGAATGGAGTGTCGTAATCGAAGCCCGGTTCATTAATGCCAGCTGTCTGCGCAAATGCTCGGAACCGGGATCGGCGTCAAGCGCCCGCTCCAACGCAATCCGAATTCGCTCTTTCATTTCCGAAGCGGCCGCTTTCGTAAACGTCGCCACGAGCAGCCTGTCCACATCGGTCTCGTTCGATATTTTGCGAATAATCCGTTCGACCAGCACAGCGGTTTTGCCTGAGCCCGCCGCGGCAGCAACGAGAATGTCCCGTCCGCCGCTGACGATCGCCTGCCATTGCTCATCTGTCCAATTGCTGTCGCTTGGCTTTTTCGTCAACGCTTCAAATTCCGTCACCGCCACTGTTCCCCCCTTCGTGATCAAGCCCATCCGTTTGTTGTTCGAACGTCTCACTTCCCGCGGCAGCATGCGTCAGCGCCTGCCAGACGTCATCCTTCCCGCTTTTGCCCAGCTTGATATAGTCATTGCCCTCAAACAACGGGTCAAATTGACACACAGGCTTGTAGGAACAAAAGGCGCAAGGCGTCTTGTTCCCCATTCGGTAAGGCGCAATCGACACTTCCCCTTGCACGATTCGCCTGCCGATCCGTCCAAGCGTGCCGCGCACAGAACGGCGCAGCACATCCCACTGCTGGTTGTCCGCTACCGAAGAGGTTCCGTAGAATGCCCCGTCTTTTTTTAATGCCACAGGAAGCAGCTCCGAATGGCCTGTCTCCAGTTCATTATCCATCATCCTGACAACCTCATTGTCGGCAAGCAGCATGCCTCTCAGTTTAAAACGCTTGAGGATTTGACTGTTTGCTTCCTCGCTGTTCAAGCGATTGGCAGAGAGCAGCAGCGGATTATGGACGTGAAAATAAAGAACACCCGCAGGCAAAGCAGGACGGCCAAGCCAAATCGGCGCATGCGTTAGCAGCACGTCCAGATAGGTGAGCATCTGCAGCGACAAGCCGTGGGCGACCTCCTCCAGCCGAAGCGAGGTTGCCGAAGATTTATAATCCATCACCCGCAGCAGCACGCCTTCTTCCGTCTCTGCCGCATCTACCCTGTCGATCCGTCCGATAATTTCCATAGAGCGGCCTGCACCGATCGGCAAAGTCAGGGCAGGCAGACTTCCGCCGCTCCCGAAACCAATCTCCAGTCCAACCGGCTGAAACAGCGCCCGCCGCGAATGTTCCCCGAGAATAATCGCTGCCTGCGCGACAATCTGCGTTAACTTGCGCGCAATATATTGAAAACGGCTGCTGCTCAGCAAAATTTGCGACTGCAAGCGCGGCGCCAATTCCGCAACCGTTGCAGCAGCCTGCGCCCTGATCTGCGCTTCCGAGGCGGCGCCCCATCGTTCGCCGAAACCGCCGGCAAGCTTGCTGAGCGCTGCATGAAACAACTGTCCGATATCCGGCGCTTGCAGCCGGTGCAGTCTGCGTTCCTTCAGCTTCAGGCCATGAATCGCAAAATGCTGGAACGGACAAGACACGAACCGTTCAATCCGCGAGACGCTCGCCTGAAGCTGATTACCATACAACATGAGCGCGGTATCCCCTGACAAACTCGGTTCCTCGTTGCTGTAATATAGGGAATCCACAAGAATTCTCAGTTTTTCCGACCACTGCGGATGAGCAGCAAACCAGTTGAATACTCCCCACCAGTGATCCGAAATTTCATTCCCTTCACGCCACTCCCGAAGCTTGGCCACCAAATAAGACAGTGTCCGTCTTGGATGCGCCACGAAGGAAAGCTGCTCGATTGCCGTCATCTCCGGATGGGGATCACCAGCAATCAACTGCTCCGGCAACCCTGGAAACATCTGTTTCAGGTGGCGGATGACTTCTGATGGATGCATGCTTTTGCCTTCCTCATCAGCTTGCGGGTAACTGACCCACAGATGCTTGCGCGGCGCAGTCAGCGCATTGTAGATCAGGAAGCGTTCATCGAGCAGCCGTCGGCGCACGCCAGGCGCCATATGCAAGCCGCCGCCCTCCAGACGCTCCCGCTCCTGTTCTGTCAGCACGCCATCCTCTTGCATGCGCATCGGCATAATGCCATCATTGGCTCCGAGCACGTAACAAACTTCAATCGTACCCGAACGCGTACGGTCCATGCTGCCGACAAGCACCTGATCCAGCGATGGGGGGACAGCAGCCAGCTTTAAACTTTCCAGACCCGCCTCCATCATGCCAGCGAACAGCTCCATAGAAACCTGTTGATCTCCGGCCAGTTCAACCATCTGATCCAGCAGGTTCAACACGCCATCCCACAGCTGCCCATACTCGCGCGAGCGCTGTACTCTGCCAGCTGCCGCTTCACGCTGGCTCCACCGCTCCAGACGGTCAGCAGCATCGGTATGATCCAGCAAGCGGTAAAGCGCTTCGCACTTTGCCCGGATATCCGGCGCTTTCTTCAGCGCCAGACCTAACCGTCGCAACGGGGCTACAATCGCCTCCCGGCTTTCCATTATCCGTTCGAAATCACTGATCGATGACCTGCCCGGCTCACCGGGAATGTCATCCAGTGTATCGTGAATCAGCGGTTTCCAGCGTTTGGTGTCGAGCCAGCGGCGCCCATCGATCCCTGCGGCCAGCACATAGTTCTCCAGCTTGTCCAGCGCTTCCCGGCCAATGCTCCCGTCCAAGGGCAGCAGCATTTCACTTTTGATGCAGCGAAACACCGCTTCATAGTTCCAGCCATGCACCACCGTTTCCAAAGCAGAACGAATAAACTCGATTAACGGATGATTTAACACTTTATTTTTTTGATCGAGAAAAAAAGGAATTTCATAGTCGCTGAACACAGCTTCCACATAATCGTTATAGTCGACGCTATTGCGCACCATCACTGCAAAATCGCGCCATCTCATCCCGTCCTGCGCACGGCTGATCATATCGCGGGCGACAGCTTCCACTTCCGCCCTCCGGTTGGCCGCCGCATGCAGCGAGATGCCGCAGCGGGCGTCAGTCGTATCGTAAACCCGCTCCGCCTTGTTGGTCATCGGCTGCCTGCTGCTCATATGCCGTTCCAAATGGGCAAGCATCGGGTTCCCCTGGAAACGCGGCAGCGGTTCCTGACTCAGCAGCACTGGCGCAGCCAGAGCGATCTCATTTTGCTCTGCCAATGCGCGCAGCCGTATGTAGGTTTCGGCAGCAGGATGAAATAAATCCAGCTCATGAGGACGTTCCCCTTCTTCATAAGGGCGGTCCAAACATAACGTAATGGTCATATTGTCAGCATGGCGCATGAGTTGCTCCAAAGCCTGAAACTCATTAGGGGTAAACCCGTAAAAGCCGTCCACCCAAATTTCCGCATTCCGTAAAATCGGCGCCTCCTGGCACCCCTTTACCATCCACTGCAAGTAATCTTCGGCATCTAGATAACGTCCTGCCAGTTCCTGTTCGATTTCGCGGTAGATCAGCCTTAGATCATGAAGTTTCCGCTCAAGCAGCGTGCCGCCGCTTACGTCGGTTGCATTGCCGGACTTTCGGTCTGCATGTATGGCTATGTATTCGGACAAGATCGTCTCGTTGATGCCGTAACGTTTCCATTCGGTGAGCAAGTCTCCTACCCGTTCCACAAACCCGTGCTGATCGGCTGCGGTCTGAAAAAGCTGAAACTCGCTTTCGAAGCGGCGCAGAATTTTATATATAAGCATGTTGCGTCCATTATCATTGATCGGAATGAGCGACGTACCGCCCGTCTCCTGCATAATCCGAAAGGACAACCGCCGAAAACTCAGCGCTTGCGCACGAATGGTCCCAGATAAATCGGGTGTACGGGCAAGCTCATATTCCGTCTGAAAAGTTGCTTGCTCCGGAACAAGCATAATAAGCGGAGGGCCGTCCGGATTTTCTCGCAGCCGATCCCTAATTTCATCAAGGCATGTCCTTGTCTTGCCCGAGCCGGACCGCCCGATCACGAAACGCAAACCCATAGACCAATCCCCTTCCCTGCAATGCTGATTCTATCATTCTATCATACCGTCCGTATGATTTCACTTCCAAAATCAAACATACGTTCCTGATTTGCATAGATTGTACCAAGTGTTCGTTGGGGGAAGAAAATACATCATTGTTGGGTCAATAGCGAGTTGGGGACGAGCGTTCAGCGTAGGGGATGAGTTAGCAGGCTCTTGATGAGATCCAGAGCGTCCTTGAGCATGTCTAGAGAGTAGGTGCAGCAGGGGGATGAGAGAATAGGTAGGGTGGAAGGATTTGGTTCTGTTTTTGATGAGTGAAGTGTCCTGAGTAGCGGACATTTGGAGGCAGGGTCCTCCCTTAAGTGGACAACTGCCTTGTTGTTGAGGTTTATTGGATGAGTACAACAATTAATCAATATTTCAATCCACGCATCCGCGAGGGATGCGACCAGGATTTGAGTGAGTATCGTGCTTATAAAACGATTTCAATCCACGCATCCGCGAGGGATGCGACGCCAAGTTAACCACATCTTTAGCATCTGATGTTATTTCAATCCACGCATCCGCGAGGGATGCGACGAATGGGGTAGGTGAGGCGTCGCCCGAGTTAATGATTTCAATCCACGCATCCGCGAGGGATGCGACAGTTCTTTTCTAATTCATCCAGTACGTACACAGGATTTCAATCCACGCATCCGCGAGGGATGCGACATCGGCACGACGCGGTTTATGACGGTATGAGGGAGATTTCAATCCACGCATCCGCGAGGGATGCGACACTCTATTTAATGGTACAATATTTATATACTAATATTTCAATCCACGCATCCGCGAGGGATGCGACGCCTGTTGCGCGGCGTAAAGTCTCGACACAACAAATTTCAATCCACGCATCCGCGAGGGATGCGACATCCACATCCACAGTACGACGTTCCGTGTCTTTATTTCAATCCACGCATCCGCGAGGGATGCGACGCGTCACAATAACGATGTCACTCAACAGTACCCCATTTCAATCCACGCATCCGCGAGGGATGCGACTGCAGAAGCAAAGGAGCGCATACCACACAATCTTATTTCAATCCACGCATCCGCGAGGGATGCGACAGGTTTGCTTTAACGTGATTTTCAAGCGAAGTTTATTTCAATCCACGCATCCGCGAGGGATGCGACCATGCGTTTCTACTTCCCGATCCCAGAGAGCTGATTTCAATCCACGCATCCGCGAGGGATGCGACTCCCCTTTGGGAGGTTTGTAGCCCGCAATGTAACATTTCAATCCACGCATCCGCGAGGGATGCGACAGCGATTTTTTCTAGAAAAAGGAATAAAAATGTTTGTTTTCATCTCAAAACTCGCTTTTTTTCCAAAAAAATGGTGAAAACTAGTTTGTTTAAACTTCTATTAATTTAACTTTTACCATTAAAAGGTGTTTTATTGGTGCGAATCCCCCAGGGATTTCATGTGCACTACACATTCGCACCCGTGATTCGCACTTCAAATATAAATCCAAAATTTGTATACGTCAACCGTTGTCTGAAACATTACTCCTAACAGTTGGGAAGAATTATTGTATTTTGTTTTGGATAAATTCCCGACATATGAGACAATTCTCGTTCGAACGGTTGATGTGCTGACTGCGGTCATTTTGATGAGCTTGGGAGTCTGAAAATAATGTGTTTGTGCAGGATTTGAGATGCAAATTGGAGTTTGTGAGCTGAATTGCTGCGATTATGCAGGATTTTGTAGTCGTAAAGCTGAAATGTTGGCCAAGTTGAGGGAGAATCCTGCACATTTGCAGCAATTCTTGCAAAAGTGGGCCAAAGCGCCCCCAAATCCTGCATATTTGCAGTATTTGAAGGGAGCGCGGCCATTGATTGCGCCAGGGCTCCGCTAACACAATGGCTGTGGCTGCGCTAGCACAATGGCTGTGCCAGTGCCCAGCGCACAAGGCAGTGGAATTTCTGCACATTGTACAACAATTGTTAAGTGAAATGACTTCCTACAGGTAAAATCTCAGTACAACAATTTTACTTTTGTCGCGGCCATTTTTGCAATTGTTGTAAGAAATATAACAACAACTGTTCCCTTCCTTGCGAATCCACTCGTCCCGCTGAATTGGGGAACGAAACCACTAGCTGCTGCTTTGTCTCATCGATTACTTTTTTCATACGATTTTAATCGATGACTCTCTCAATTTTAGCTGTAAACAGCAACAGCAAAAATGCTGCCCACGCCCTTTCCACTGAAAGTGCTTGAACAGCATTTTGTAATTGTGCACATGAACCAGTTGCAGCTAATAGGCCCTTCTAAATGCGCGACTTGCTTCGCACTTCGAAGATGGCGAATTTTAAATAATTCCCTTCCGGGATGCCAAGCAGCTGGGGATGATCTTTGCCAGCCGCCCGCCATTCAATCGTTCGCAGCACTTTGCCTGCATCTTCAGCTGCCGACTGCACAGCTGCGAGGAACAACTCAGGCTTCATATGGTAGGAGCAGCTCGCCGTCACAAGATAACCGCCTTCATTAACCAATTTCAAGGCCTGCAGGTTTATATCCTTATAGCCGCGGCTAGCGCCTGTGACCGCGCCTTTTGTTTTGGCGAATGCAGGCGGATCGAGGATAACAACGTCCCATGTCCTGCCCGCGCCGCCAATCGGCTTGGAGGTATCTGTCTTGCTGTCAGGCGCACTGCGCTGCTTGCGCTCTTCCTGCCCCTTCACTTGGCTTCGCAAATATTCAAAGGCATCGTCAACGACGAATTCAACACGGTCCTCAAACCCGTTATGCGCCACATTGCGCCGCGCTGTCTCAATCGCATGCTCGGAAACATCAAGACAGGTGACTTTCTTCGCCCCGTACTTGCAGGCGTGCAAGGTAAAGCTCCCCGTATGCGCAAAGCACTCCAGCACGGTTGCCCCATCCCAGTAAGGGAAAGTGACGACTTTGCCATTGGCATTGACCGGGAGAAGCTGGGCGGCTTCCCTGTCGGCAGTTTTTAGCGCAGTGCTGTTCTCACCGTCGGGATCTGGAAGTGCAGCGAGCTGGATGCCGCTGCGGCTTCCCCACCCTTGCATAAGCGGTTCGATCGAGGCACGGTTTTCACGCTGGTCGAAGAAATAGCCCGTTTTCTGTCCTTCCACAATGTCCACTTCCAGCTTGAGGCCATTTTCAATAATTTCAAGATGACGCGGGCACTCGCCATAGAGCACACCCTGCCGCTCTTCCAACCCTTCCAACGCTCTGACGCCCACGTCGCTGCGCTCGTAGATGCCTTGCGGCGTGAACACCTCGATAAGCGCTTCGACGATGGCCTCCTTGCGCATATCCATTCCAAGGGTCAGAAGCTGGATCACCAGCACGCTGCCGAATCGATCAACTGTCAACCCTGGTAGAAAGTCGGCCTCTCCGTGCACAAGCCGGCAATATAACGGGTTTTCGGCAAACCGCTGCCGATGCTCCAGACAACGCTGGAATCGCTCTACAAAAAAAGCCTTGTCCATCTCTTCAATTGGCTGGTACGCAATAATTCTAACGGCGATTTGGGAGCTCGGATTCCAATATCCTGTAGCCAGATATCGTCCCCGATGATCTGTAACATCCACCAGGCTGCCCGGCAACGCCGTCCCTTCGATTCTGCCCGCTTCATTCGCAAAGACCCACGGATGCCCCTGCTCCAATCTTTTCCGGCGTTCCTGACGCAATGCAATTACTGTTCTTGTTTCCATTCGCTGTCCGTTCCCTTCCAAATGCTGAAATAAGCGCAACATGCTCAGGTTGAACCTCATGCTGCTATACATTCCCGGCTTGTCATGCTTGTCTGGCTCTTGGCATATAAATGAAATTCGAGACTAATCTCCCTAAGGAGCTGACCGCCATGTTGCACACAATTATACTCCCGCTCTCAATCGGCTTTACGCTGTTTCTTGCAGGTATGAAAATTATGGAACTGGCGCTGCACCGCTGGGCCGCTCCTCACCTCAAAAGCGCGCTTGAACGCGGCACTTCCACTCCGCTGCATGGGCTTGCCGTAGGAACAATGTCGACAGCGCTGCTGCAGAGCAGCACCGCCGTCACGGTCATAACGATCGGGATGGTCAATGCCGGACTGCTCACTTTCAATCGTACCCTTGGCATCGTCCTCGGTACCAATATCGGCACTTGCATAACAACGGAACTGATCGGCATGAACCTGCACGCGCTGGCCATGCCGCTGCTCCTGGGCTCGATCGCTGCATGGGTGATATCTGCGCTCATGCTCGAATATGGTTTATGGCCTGCTTCCTGGTCTGACAGATGGGTGCAGCCGTTTCGCCTTAGCGCTGTAGCCTGCGGCGGCTTCGCCCTGCTATTGGTCGGCATTGGCAAGATGCAATCGATTGCCCCCCATGTTCAGGAAAGCGGGATGTTCATCTGGTTTATGGAGCACGCTGGCTCCAATCTGCTCTGGGGAATTGCTGCAGGCGCAGCATTAACCGCTGCGGTCCATAGCAGCGCAGCGGTTATCGGGATGATCATGGGGCTCGTAACGTTAGGCGCAATGCCCATCGAGCTTGGCATTGCCGTCGTGCTTGGGGCCAACATCGGAACATGCGCTACAGCGCTGCTCGCCTCCATCGGCGGCTCACTGCCGGGACAGTTCGTCGCTTGGTCCCATGTGGTGCTCAACATGGGGGGCGCACTGCTGTTTGCCCCATTTATCGGCCAGCTTCACGCGGCAGCCAGCCTGCTATCGGATGAGCCGGCCAGCCAAATCGCGCACGCCCAAACGATTTTCAATATTGCAAGTTCCCTGATCGCCCTGCCGCTCTGCTATTTGCCGGTCTTCCGCAAAACAATAGCCGGTCCCTGACCGGCTAAGTAAGTGTACTGCACGGGCTAAACTTCAATTCCGAGCAATTTGAGCGCGCCGGCCAAAATGCGGTTATTGTTGTTGTAGCCTGCGGTTCGCTGTCTGCGCCATGCTTCCTGCGGCTCGAACCAGTCGACGCCGCGAATTTCCTCCACCTGCGCCTGCAGCGTTCCTCCAACCGCCTCCACCAAATAATAATGAACTTCTTTGTCGACCGTTCCTTTGGCTTCGTTGACATACTGATATTTGATCTGATCGATCGGGGCGATGATTTTACCCACCATGCCGGTTTCCTCGGCAATTTCACGCAGCGCTGTTTCCTCGACTGTCTCGCCGTGCTCCATCTTCCCTTTAGGCAACGAAATCTTGCCATATCGATCCTGAATAAGCTGAATTTGCAACTGCTGCTCCGAACGGCGAAATACGACGCCGCCCGCCGATATTTCTTTCATGTCTACGACTCCCCCGTTCCTTGACTAGATGGCCGCTGTCGCCACAGATCTGGACTCAGCCGCCGGCTGCTCCACACGAACAAGCTGGCCACGGCACTCGTTAACGCCCGCTTCTGTAATTTTGACAGTACACAACTGGCCAATGAGCGACTCCGAACCTTCAAAGACGATTTGCAGGTAATTGCCGGAATACCCCATCACAAACCCGGTGCCTGGAGCTCCTTTGTAATCGCGCTCCGGAATGACATCCAGCACTTGCCCAACAAACGGACGCGCATACTGAAGCTGCATTTGTTCCGACAGATCAATGAGCTTGTGCACCCGTTCATTTTTGACTTCCTCATCCACCTGCTCCTCCATGCGAGCGGCAGGAGTACCTGTTCGTTTGGAGTACGGGAACACATGCATTTCCGCAAACGCCAACGATTTCATGAAGCGATAGCCATTTTCGAACATTTCCTCTGTTTCGCCGGGAAAGCCGACAATAACATCGGTGGTGATCGCAACGCCAGGCATGGCCACATGCAGCCGCCGGATTTTCTCGGCAAATTCAGCGGTCGTATATTTCCGCCTCATGCGCTTCAACACGCTGTCATCGCCAGCCTGGAGCGGGATATGCAGATGACGGCACATTTTGGGTGAGCGATTAAGCACATCGATCATTCGCTCATCGATTTGGCTTGCCTCGATGGAACTGATGCGAATGCGCTCCAAACCGTCGATTTTATCCAAATCCCACAGCAGATCGGTCAGATCATAGTTTTCCAAATCATCCCCGTAGCCGCCGGTATGGATGCCGGTAAGCACAATTTCCTTGTATCCCGCTCCCACCAGCTGGCGGGCCTGGGCAAGGACGCTTTCCGGGGAACGGCTGCGCGACAACCCGCGTGACCACGGAATAATACAGAAGGTGCAGAAGTTGTTGCAGCCTTCCTGAATTTTGAGAAACGCGCGCGTGCGCTCAGCAAAATCCGGGACGTCCAATTCCTCAAATTGACGGGTTTTCATAATATTGCGAACAGCGTTCACTGGCTGGCGGTCCGTATGATACTGCTGGACAAACTCCATCAGCTTCTCCCTGTCCTGTGTGCCGACGACCAGATCAACCCCGGGAATCGCCATTATTTCTGCAGGAGATGTCTGCGCGTAGCAGCCTGTAACCGCGATAACCGCATCGGGATTGCGCCTTACCGCGCGCCGGATAATTTGCCGGCTTTTTTTATCCCCGGTATTGGTCACCGTGCATGTATTGATCAGGTAAACATCGGCAGTCGCTTCGAAATCGACCTGCTCATAGCCTTCCTTTTTGAACAGCTGCCAAATGGCCTCCGTATCATAGAAATTAACTTTACAACCCAACGTGTAAAATGCTACCGATGGCATCTTTCTAAACTCCTCCCATCTCTCCAGATTCATACATTAAACAGGCAAGCGCCGCAATGCTCGCCGTCTCCGTGCGAAGTATGCGCTGGCCAAGCCCGATTATGCAGGCTCCGCAAGCCTCTGCCTCCTCCGCTTCCCGCTCCGAAAACCCGCCTTCCGGGCCGATCATCAGCAATATACGGAACGGTTGGACGACTGAATCTGCTTTCTGATTCGTATTAAATCTTTGCAATACCGTTCTTAATCCGGTATCTTCTTGCCCATTCTGCTTCTCATAGCAAAACAAAGCCAAATCAAATGACGGAATGATCTCCATCATCTGACGCCACGTTCTGACCGGCTCCACTGCCGGCACGCGGCCGCGGTGCGCCTGCTCAGCCGCTTCTTTGGCAATTTTCCCCCAGCGCTCCAGACGCTTGGCTTCCTTCTTCGCGTCATACTGTACAATGATCCGCTCCGATTGAAACGGGGCAAACCGGCTTGCGCCGATTTCCGTGCCTTTTTGAATGATCAGTTCCATCTTGTCGCCTTTGGGCAAACTCTGTGCCACGGCAACGCTCCAGCGCGGCTCCTGCACAAGTTGGCGCAGCTCGACTATTTCAGCTTCTGCCTGTTCGTTAGTGACCGTGCTCAGCCTCACCAGCGCTTCCTTTGCCAGGCCATCGCAGACCAGCACTTTATCGCCGGGCTTCATCCGCATCACTTTACAGAGATGATACGCGTCGTCACCAACGATCTGAACTGTGTCCTCACCGAACAGTGAAGGATCTATAAAGTATCTCTGCATCGTTATTCCCTCGTCTGATCATACACTGTTTTGCCTTTTCTCGCCACAAATGCAATCCAGTCTTCTTCGCGTTCGCGTCCGACGATCTCGAAGCCTGCTTTAATTAATCCTTGCTCTACAAGCTCCTCTTTATTCTTAAAAATGCCGGAAGCAATATAGGTGCCGCCAGGTCGCAGCGCTTCATAGACATCATCAACAAACAGCAATATAATTTCAGCCAATATATTGGCAACTACGACATCTACCGGAACGTTGATATTCAGTTCTGAAACGCTTGGAATGGTTGCCCCGCCTTTGGCGGTATTTGCGCCATCCGCACGGAGCACGCCGAGCAAGTCGCTCAGATGCGTCTGGATTTTGTCCTCCAGGTTGTTCAAGGCAATGTTGCCAATCGCGCTTTGTACGGCAACCGGGTCAAGATCAAGCGCCAGCACACGCTCTGCGCCGAGCAGACAAGCACCGATCGCCAAAATACCGGAACCTGTGCCAACGTCGATCACTTCCTCCCCGCCTTCAATGACCTGCTCCAGCGTCCGCAGGCAGAGTGCTGTGGTCGGGTGAGTTCCTGTGCCGAACGCCATCCCCGGATCAATTTCAATAATGCGTTCTCCAGGCTCTCCAACATAATCTTCCCATGTCGGCTTGATCGTTAAACTTGGCGTTACCCGAAGAGGCTTGAAGTACTGTTTCCAAGCATCCGCCCAATCCTCTTCATCCACAAGGGCAACAGACAGCTCGTAATCGCCGGGCTCGATGTCAAATTCCCGCAGTTGATCGATCGATTCCCGAAGATTTGCAAGCAATGCGTCCGTATCCGACCCTTCCGGGAAGTAACCTTTTATCACCGCTTCCCCTTCGGGAATATCATTGAGATCATGCTCATACCATTGCCCGAATGATGTATCCCGCGGTCGGTTAAGCGACCCTGTTTCCTCAATGGATACGCCGTCTGCATCGGCTTCATGCAGAAAATTTGTAATCATTTCAATCGACTCTTCCGAGGTCGATATTGTTATCTCATGCCATTTCAACGTACGTTGCCTCCCCTATATGTAAAGCTCTGTCCTCTATTCTACAACAGAAGCTTCTTTCGCACAAAAAAAAGAAAAGGAAAACACGGCAAGCCGTATCCTCCTCATGTGTAGCTCCTATATATGCCGCTTAGCTTTGGCGCAGCAGCTTCGTTACTCTCCCCTTAATCGTCCACTCCGCCACATAAATATCGCCGTTGGAGTCGACGCAGACACCGTGAGGCGAGCTGAACCGGTTCGTACGGAAGTAACTATCCTCAAGATTCGGCCATCCCTGCTGCTTATATGCCTGCTGGTCCTCGCCAAGGTGGGTAATCAGTTTATCATTTTTATCAAATATCGTGATCCGGCTGTGCAAATCCGGAAATACAATTTCGTCATTATAATAATAAAAATTGCAAGGCATGTCCATATTCTCATCAATGATCCGCTTGAATTCGCCTTCCATTGTGAATACTTGAATCCGGTTGTTGCCACGGTCGGCAACATACAGCTCCGGCTCCGCTCCCCGCAAGTCAACGGAAATGCCATGCGGGCATTTCAGCTGTCCCGGCTCAGAACCTGCGCCGCCCCATGAATGCAAACGCTCTCCATCTGCCGAATAACGATGAATCCAGCTCTGTCCGTAACCGTCAGCAATATAAATATCTCCGTTGGAAGCAACAGCAACATCCGTCGGGACGAACCTGCGCGTCTCATCGTATATATCAGGAAGATCAGGTGTATCGATCGTTAGCAAACGCTCCCCTTCAAGCGTCAGCTTGGCTACCTGTGAGCGCTTCGTATCTGTTACATAGAGAAATGACTGTCCGTTCTCTTGATGCAGAAGAAAGCCATGTGCGCCGTCTTCAAATTCATCGCCCCATGAAGAAAGATAATTGCCTTGTTGATCGAATTTGATAACTGACTGCTTTCCGGTATGAAACAAATATACATTGCCTGTTTCGTCGACTTCAATGCCGTGTGTATAACCAAGTTGAATCGAATCCGGAATTTTTGCCCATCCTTCAGCCACTTCATACACACGAACGTTATTCCCTACGGTTGTCATTTTCTGTTCCTCCATCGTTCGGTAGTTTTGATCGGTACGAACCGCATCTTCGCATTCATCTGCTCGTGAAGTCGCTTACATTCGAAAATAAGGGAGACACGGGTTAATTCCCGCACCAACCTTATTTCTCCGCTTAGCGAACATCAAAACAGCAGAATGAAAATAATGACTTGCAAGCCGGTTCTCCTGTAAGTTCGATACTGATTGCGGATTCCCTGCTCGCTTTATTCCCCGCGAAACGCTTTTTTCATTTTTTCGAAAATGGATTCATGATGCTCTGACGCCGACCCGTCACCGCGCAGTCCAGAAAACTGTCGTAACAATTCCTTCTGTTCATCGTTTAATGACGTTGGGGTGACGATCGTTACTTTCACATGCTGATCCCCTTGACCGTATCCGCGCAGCCGCGGCACGCCTTTGGATTTCAAACGGAAGTAAGTGCCTGTTTGCGTACCAGCAGGGATTTTGAGTTTGACTTTTTCCGTCAATGTCGGAATTTCAATTTCATCTCCCAGCGCTGCCTGCGCAAAAGTGAGCGGCACTTCACAATAAATATCGTCCCCGTCACGCTCGAAGAAATCATGCGCCTTGACGCGAATAACAATATACAAATCGCCTGCAGGTCCGCCTTTTTGTCCGGATTCTCCTTCACCAGACAAGCGGATCTGTGCTCCTTCATCTACACCGGCAGGAATGCGCACATGAATCGTGCGATTCTTTTTCACTTTGCCAGCGCCGTGGCAAGTCCCGCATTTCTCTTTGATCACACGGCCGGTGCCACTGCATGACGTACAAGCGCGACGATTGACAATACGGCCAAATGGTGTATTCTGCACCACTTCCTGCTGGCCGCTGCCTTTACACACCGAACAATTTTCCGGCTTGGTGCCAACCTTCGCCCCGGAGCCGTGACAACTGTCGCAAGTTTCCGTCCTTGGTATCGTAATGTCGGTTTCTTTGCCAAATACGGCATCCTTAAAATCAATGGTCATCGTATACTGCAAATCATTGCCGCGCTGCGGCGCATTCGGGTCTCTCCGACCGCCGCCGCCGCCAAAGAACATATCAAAGATATCGCCAAAGCCGCCGAAATCGCCTGCGCCACCGCCGCCGCCAAAACCCTGATTCGGATCGACATGGCCATAGCGATCATAAGTAGACCGCTTCTGCGTATCGCTCAGAACATCGTAAGCTTCCTTTACTTCTTTAAACTGTGTTTCTGCACCCGCCTCTTTATTGACGTCCGGATGGTACTTTCTCGCAAGGACGCGATACGATTTTTTTATTTCATCGTCTGACGCATCCTTGTTGATTCCCAGCACTTCATAATAGTCCCGTTTCTCCGCCACTAAAGTCACCCCCACTTTGGTAAATCTTGTGTGCACAACGCAAGGTCAAAGCCAGGCCGAGCCTGACTTTGACCTTGTTTGTTTAACCTGGGGCACCCGTCTTAACGAAGGGCGCTTCCGGCTTACTTTTTGTTCTCGTCAACGACTTCGTAATCGGCATCAACCACATTGTCTTTGCCTTTATCTGCGCCGCCTGCACCGTTAGCCTCGGATGCCTGTTCCGCTTGCGCTGCTTGCTCATAGAGCTTAACAGACAATTGCTGAACGATTTCCGTCAGTTTCTCGGTAGCTGCGTTGATTTCTTCCAAATTGTCGCCTTCAAGCGCCTTCTTCAATGCTTCCTTGGCTTCGTTCGCCTTCTCCACTTCACCGGCATCGGCTTTGTCGCCCAGATCCTTGATCGTTTTCTCAACCGTGTATACCAATTGGTCGGCGTTGTTCCTCGCCTCTACCAACTCGCGGCGTTTGCGGTCTTCTTCTGCATTTAATTCCGCGTCTTTCATCATTTGCTCGATTTCTGCATCGCTCAAGCCGCTGGAAGATGTGATCGTAATTTTTTGGCTTTTGCCTGTTCCTTTATCCAATGCCGAAACATTGACAATTCCGTTGGCATCGATGTCAAAGGTAACTTCGATTTGCGGAATTCCCCGTGGTGCCGGCGGAATGTCACCAAGCATAAAGCGTCCCAGCGTCTTGTTGCCGTTCGCCATCGAACGTTCGCCTTGCAGCACGTGAATTTCAACACTCGTTTGGTTGTCCGCATAAGTGGAGTACACTTGCGATTTGCTTGTTGGAATCGTAGTGTTGCGTTCAATCATCTTCGTGAACACGCCGCCAGCCGTCTCAATACCGAGGGACAGTGGTGTTACGTCGAGCAGAACAACGTCCTTCACATCGCCAGTCAATACACCAGCCTGGACAGCCGCGCCCAATGCTACTACTTCATCCGGGTTAACGCCTTTATGCGGATCTTTGCCTGTCAGCTTCTTGATCGCTTCCTGAACAGCAGGAATACGCGTGGAGCCGCCGACCAGAACGATCTTGTCAATCTCGCTTGTGGACAAGCCAGAATCGCTCAACGCCTGTTTAGTAGGTCCAAGTGTACGCTCTACGAGCGACGCGGACAATTCTTCAAACTTCGCACGGGAGAGGCTCATCTCCAAATGCTGAGGCACGCCGTCAACCATCGTAATAAACGGCAGTGAGATCGTCGTTGTAAGTACGCCGGAAAGCTCTTTCTTGGCTTTCTCAGCAGCATCTTTCAGACGCTGTACAGCCGCTTTGTCCTTGGACAAGTCAATGCCGTGCTCTTTCTTGAACTCACTAACCATATGATCAATTACAACCTGGTCGAAATCATCGCCGCCCAGCTTGTTGTCTCCGCTGGTTGCTTTAACTTCAAAGAAGCCATCGCCCAGTTCAAGAATCGAAACGTCGAACGTACCGCCGCCGAGGTCATAAACAAGAATCGTCTGATCTTCGGATTTCTCAAGCCCATATGCAAGTGCTGCTGCCGTAGGCTCGTTTACAATCCGCAACACTTCAAGACCGGCAATTTTACCCGCATCTTTGGTTGCTTGACGCTGGCTGTCATTGAAATACGCAGGTACCGTAATAACAGCTTGCGAAACGGATTGTCCAAGGTAAGCTTCCGCATCCGATTTGAGCTTCTGAAGAATAATTGCGGAAATTTCTTGTGGTGAATAGTCTTTTCCGTCAATGTTTTCTTTGTGGGCAGTACCCATATGGCGTTTCACCGAACTAATCGTCCGGTCAGGATTTGTAATAGCCTGACGTTTGCCGGCTTCCCCGACAATACGCTCTCCGTCTTTCTTGAAACCTACGACTGAAGGAGTTGTACGATTGCCTTCCGGATTCGGAATAACAACGGCCTCCCCGCCCTCCATTACTGCTACGCATGAATTTGTGGTACCAAGGTCAATACCGATTACTTTACTCATTAGTGAGCTCCTCCTTCTTCAAATGAAAATCGCGTTTAGTAAACTATTGTATTTTTAACTGCTCACTTTAACCATTGCAGGGCGCAGCACTTTATCTTTCAGCATAAATCCTTTTTGTACTTCTTCCACAACAATGCCTTCTTCATAATCATCGGATTCCACCTGCATGATAGCCTGATGAAAATCCGGGTTAAAAGGCTGCCCGACCGTATCCATCGGCTTGAGCCCTTCCTGCTCCAAAATCTGGGACAGTTGACGGAAAATCATGTCCACACCTTTGGAATAGGACTCGATCTCGCCGGTGCCCTTGGATGCCGAAAGCGCACGCTCAAAATTATCAACGACCGGCAGCAATTGCTCCACCAGCTTCAGCGAGGCATATTGCGCCAACTCCTCACGCTCTTTAATCGAGCGGCGGCGGAAATTATCAAAATCCGCTTGCGTGCGCAAATAGCGCTGGTAGTTGTCTTCCGCCTGCTTTTTCAATTCAGCATGCAATGTATCTTCAAGAGCCTGCCTGGGAGCGGACGCTGTGTCGTCTCCCTCATTCTCTGCTGACTCTACATTGCCGATTTCTTCCTGAATGTCTGAGTCGGCAGAAACCTCTCGCTGCTCATCTAAATTGTCGTTTGTTTCCTTAGTTTGCTCTTCAACTGATTGGTTTTGTTCGCTCACGAATGTTTCACCTCCTTATGAAATTCCGAATCACATCATCGTTTATTTATACCACTTGCCCAGCAGCACAGCCATGTCTTTGGACAACACATCGAGCAAGGTAATCACTTTGCCGTATTCCATCCTCGTTGGCCCCAAAATACCGATGGTCCCGAGCGGTTTGCCGTCAAATGAATAAGTTGCTGTAATAAGACTGCAATTGTTAATTGCCTCGTGATCGTTCTCCGCACCAATTTTAACATGAATTCCATCCGAAAAAGAGGAAACCAGCTTGATTAGCGTCGGTGTTTCGTCAAACAGATCAAGCAATGTCTTTACTTTGTCTACGTCCTTGAATTCCGGCTGAGTTAGCATATTGGTCGTACCGCTTACGAACATCCGCGCATCATTGTCACTGGACAACGCATTGTCAAGCACATCGAGCAGCTGCTCGCAATGCGTGACATACTTTCCAAGCTCCTGACCAACTTCGGAATAGAGCCGGGAGCGCAGCCGCGGCAGCGACACGCCAGCAAGCTTGCTGTTTAAAATGCGGGCGATCTTCTCCATCTCCAGCATATCCATGCTTTCGGGGATCGTGACGGTGCGATTCTCCACATGTCCCGTATTCGTAACAACAATTGCAACTGCCGTCTCTTTATTAAGCGGCACCAGTTGAAAATGTTTGAGCGAATTATTAAACGTTTCCGGGCCGAGTACAATGGATGTGTAATTGGTCAGGTTCGACAAGATTGATGCGGCATGTTGAACAACCTGCTCCATCTGGTTCATCTTTTCCGCCATGAACTGGCGAATCCGATTCATATCCACCTCGTTGACTTCCCCAACTTTAACAAGATGATCCACATAGTACCGGTATCCTTTTGTTGATGGCACCCTTCCTGCAGACGTATGAGGTTGTTCAAGAAATCCCAGTTCCTCAAGGTCGGCCATCTCATTACGGATGGTTGCCGGGCTGAAGCCGACATCGCCACGCTTGGAGATGCTCCGCGAGCCTACAGGCTCGGCTGAGCGGATGTAGTCGTCCACAATCGCGGTCAAAATCATTCTTTGTCTTTCTGTCAGCATCCAAACCCCTCCTTTTAGGGAATGGTTTTTCATAAGCATCGTTAGCACTCAATAGCATCGAGTGCTAATCATTATTACAAAAATACCAAACCAACTTGTGAATTGTCAAGTCAGTTCAGCATTTTGGGCCGTACAATTTATTTTATTAATCCGCATTTCCCTGCAGGACAAAATCTGAAGGCAAGTCGGTGCTGTTAGCTTGTTTGGCAATTTCGATCGTTTTCAGTACTGCGATCTCATCGCAGCAATGCTGTTTGGCGCAATGGACACAATCCGTCCACACTTTTTGCGGAAAAATTTCCTTATCGACAATTTGGAATCCGTTTTTTTGAAAGAAAGCCGCCTCGTAGGTGAGGGCCATAACTTTCGGCAAGTTTTGCACCCTTGCCTCTTCAATCAGACGTTCAACCAGCCTGCTTCCGATCCCTTTTCCCTTATGCCCTTCTGAAATGCCAAGCGATCTGATCTCAACCAAGTCACTGCCCAACTGGCACAGTGAACCGCAGCCGATAATCTCCCCATCCTCTTCTGCAACGATAAACGTATCAATCTGCCTGGCAAGCACTTCACTTGAACGCGGCAGCATAATTCCTTTCTCCGCATATCCTGCGATCAACTCATACAGCGCCGCAACATCAGCCAATGTTGCCTTTCTGCATATGGTCTGCATACAGCACCCCTCCATCCTCGCTCCTGCCTTCTCCGCCGCACGAAACAATAATAATGCAATCGTAAATGGCGTCCCCGTCCTTCGGAGGGGGAGCCATCTCATCGCATAGAATTATAAGCCGGTTTAGGATGCCAAACTTATAAATTCTTATATTTAAATAAAGATACATCATTTCGTATAAATATTCAACAGGAAATTGCAGCAGCAAACCGAACAAAAAACGGACTGGAGCTTGGTCAGCAAGCCTAGGCAATCACGCCGATAAAAGCTCCAAAAACTTCATTCCCCAGCGGAATGCCTTCCGCGGTCAAACGGTAGCTGCCAGCTGCAGCATCATGCTGCAGCAATTTCTCATCGACGAGGCGCTGAATGGCTGGACCGAACTTGCTTTGGATCGTATGTCCCGGAAACTGACGACTGAAGTCTGCTTCCGTAACACCTTCCAGCAACCGCAAGCCCACCATCATGAAATCCTCCATTGCCTCCGCTTCTTCCACAGGTCGCTGCTCCAAGATGGGCAGCCGGTTGCGTGTCGCATCGATGTAAGGCTGTACACCCCGGATGTTCATATGCCTCACACCATCTACATACCCGTGCGCACCCGCACCCAAACCGTAATAAGCTTCGTTGCGCCAGTATGTTGTGTTGTGCCGGCTTTCATAGCCAGGCAGCGCGAAATTGCTTATTTCGTATTGATTGCGACCCGCTCCAGTCAACTGCTCCATAATCGTAAGATACATTGCCAACTCATCCTCTTCGGAGGGGAGTACCAGTTCGTTGCGTTCATAGAGCTTGTGGAACAGTGTATTCTCTTCAACCTTGAGCCCGTACAGCGAATAGTGCGGCAGGTCGAGGGCAAGCGCCCGCTCTATGCTGTCCCGCAGCGTTTCCTCTGTCTGACCAGGCAATCCGAACATCAAATCGATCGACAGGTTCGTAAAACCTGCGGCGCGGGCATTGTCAATGCTGCGGTACACATCATCCACATCATGAATCCGCCCGATTCGCGAAAGCAATTGATTGTCAAAGGACTGTACTCCGAAGCTGATGCGGTTGACTCCGCCCGCCTTCATCGCCGCGAGCTTGTCAGCATCTGTCGTCCCGGGGTTTGCCTCCATGGAAAACTCTGCATCTTCATCAATTGGAAAGTACTTTCTTATCGCGGCAAGAAACCGTGTCATTTGTGTCGGCGTCAGCACCGTAGGTGTGCCGCCTCCTACAAAAACAGTCGATATCCGCGCAGGCGGCTGATGGCGAACCGTCTCGGCCATTTCACGCTCTAACGCATCCAGATAGTCATCAACCGGCTGTCCCTGCAGCACATACGAGTTGAAATCACAATAAAAACATTTGTTCGTGCAAAACGGGATGTGAATATAAAGTGCTTGCGGCGTACTTTGCTGCATACCATGCACCTTCCTTTCCGGATGACGGCAATAAGGGAGAGCGCGGCTCTCCCTCTAACCCTCATATAAGACAAATACGAATTACTTGTGCAAGCTTATATTAATCATCGATTTTGAGTACAGCCATAAACGCTTCCTGCGGCACTTCAACGTTGCCAACCTGTTTCATCCGCTTCTTGCCTTCTTTTTGCTTCTCCAGCAATTTCCGTTTACGGCTGATGTCCCCGCCATAACATTTTGCGAGTACGTTCTTCCGCATCGCCTTAACCGTTTCACGAGCGATAACTTTCGTCCCGATTGACGCTTGGATAGGCACTTCGAACATCTGGCGCGGGATCAGCTCTTTCATCTTCTCGCAGATGACCCGGCCGCGGTTATAGGCGCGGTCACGGTGGACGATAACGGAAAGGGCATCCACCTGCTCGCCGTTAAGCATGATGTCCATCTTCGTAAGATTGGATTTGCGGTATCCCGATACTTCATAATCAAAAGAAGCATAGCCTTTGGTGCTTGACTTCAATTGATCGAAGAAATCGTAAACGATCTCCGAAAGCGGAATCTGATACACAATGGTTACCCGGTTCAAGTCAAGGTACTCCATATTGACGAACTCGCCGCGCTTGTTCTGGCAAAGCTCCATAATCGCACCTACATAATCATTCGGTACGATAATGGACGCCTTCACATACGGCTCCTCAACATGCTCAAGCTTGCCAGCTTCAGGATAGTTGGAAGGATTGTCGATTTCAATGGTTTCTCCGTTTGTCAGCGTAACCTTATAAACAACGCTCGGCGCGGTCGTAATGAGCGGAATGTTGAATTCGCGCTCGATCCGCTCCTGAATAATTTCCATATGGAGCAAGCCGAGGAACCCGCAGCGGAAACCGAATCCCAATGCTGTGGAAGTTTCCGGCTCGTAGCGAAGCGACGCATCGTTGAGTTCAAGCTTCTCAAGCGCTTCGCGCAAATCATTATAGTCCTGTGTTTCAATAGGATACAATCCGCAGAATACCATCGGGTTAATTCGGCGGTATCCCGCAAGCGGCTCGCTGGCCACCCGCTTCGCATCGGTAATCGTATCCCCCACGCGCGTATCCTTCACGTTCTTGATCCCCGCAATGACAAAGCCGACATCGCCTACTTGCAGCTCGTCAACAATGGACATACGAGGCATAAATGCGCCAACTTCAATGACTTCAAATTCTGCTCCGGTCGCCATGAATCTGATCTTCTTGCCCGCCCGGATATTGCCGTCAACGACTCGAACATATACGATAACGCCCTTGTAGGCATCATAATGCGAATCAAAAATCAATGCTTTAAGCGGCTCATCCGGATTGCCCTCCGGGGCCGGAACCTTGGAGACCACTTGCTCCAAAATTTCTTTGATGCCGATTCCTGCTTTGGCTGAGGCATGCACTGCCTCGCTTGCATCCAGACCAATAACGTCCTCGATCTCCTGTTTGACGCGATCTGGTTCCGCGCTTGGCAAATCGATCTTGTTGAGCACCGGAATAATCTCAAGATTGTTGTCCAGTGCCAAATATACGTTGGCAAGCGTCTGGGCTTCAATACCCTGCGCTGCATCTACAACAAGCAGGGCGCCTTCGCAAGCCGCAAGGCTCCGGGACACCTCATACGTGAAATCGACGTGTCCAGGGGTATCGATCAAATTAAGAATATACTCTTCACCATCGTCTGCACGATAATTCAACCGTACCGCCTGCAGTTTGATGGTAATGCCGCGTTCTCTCTCCAAATCCATCTTGTCCAACACCTGATCTTGCATTTCACGAGCAGTAAGCGCGCCTGTAAATTCCAGAATGCGGTCTGCCAAAGTAGACTTGCCATGATCAATATGAGCAATAATGGAAAAATTTCTTATTTTCTTCTGCCGGTCACGAACGTCTTTCATGCCTAACCCCCACACGAGTCAAAAATGCTAATCATTCGTTATATTATATCAGTTGGAGCTTCAATCAGCAATGTCTGATCGCTAACCGGCTGAGGTTTACTCCGTAATGGAGTCAAACAAGGATACAATAAAGCGGATGCCGCCGCTGGAAATCGACTGCAGAAGCCCGCCTGTCGATTCGGCAAGACGGTTGACGCCAGGTTCCCGCTGCTGACCGTAAAACACAGGCAGCCGATTTTCACGAGGGTTTACATTGCGTTCTTCTACGACGGTGTCGAGCCGTTGTTCCGGGGCAGCAGGTGTAAACTCTTTGCTGGCTGCGAGCGGTTGTCCGGCGTCCTTGCCGGGTTCCGCCACTTCCCGCTGTTGCGGCAGCGTTTCGGTCACTCGGGAAGTTTGCCCCCCCTCAACGGGACCGTAAATGTTATCGATGCCCGAGCTGGCCATTTCGATTCCGTAAAGGACAATAAAAACAATCGCCCCGCCAAGTATCGCCCATTTGAATGCATCCCGTTTCATGCCTGTACGCCTCCTTTTCATGATCCCCGCTTCTCCTTCTCCGCCTTTGATGTCCTGCTCTCAATCTTGCTTCCGTCCACTTTCTCCGCTTCCCAGTAAATCTCGGAAATAATTTTGGCAAGCGCGTCCGCAGTCCGGTAAGATTCTTCCAAGGTGTTGTCCACTCCCCCGACCTCAATGAGCACACTGTCAGGTGATAGCGACTGATTGTATTCGCCGTTGCCTGTGGAAGCCGTCTTCCCCCAGATGCCCCGCGAAATCCCCGGGTAATCCCGCTCCAACGCTTCATGTATTTTCGTTGCAAACAATTCGTTACGCTCCCAATCCGGATTGCGATGGCCAATAATGAAGAACACTTGCGCATAATCCTTACCATTAATTGTCGCTGTCGTATGTTTCCTACGCTGCGAGTCGCGATGAAGGTCGAAGAAAAATTTCAAATCCGTATCCTGACTCATCGCCTGCTTCACCGTTTCCATCGAATATTTGTAGGATAGCTCCCAGCGGTATTTTTCAATAGCTGTAGGATAGTCCGTGCCGGAATGTGTCGCCCCGATGCCCAGCGATTCCAGGCTTTCCGACAGCCGTTTTCCGACAAGCGTAATATTTTTCTTGGTCGAGTTCGCATCGTCGGCATCCACCTCGGGATACCATGATTCCCTGGGATGCGAGTGATATATAAACACCATCTTCCGTCCTCCGGTCGTTGGCTTCGCAGGATCGTCTTCCGTCGTTTCAACTGCTGGCGTGTCATCTTCAGGCGGGTCAGTCTGCCCGATTTCCTCCGTACCATCTGGGAGGCTTGTTCCTTCCGATTCCTGCTCAATTTGATCGGGATTAATCGGCAAAGGCTGCTGATCATGCGGCCTGCCCGCCGTACTCGTTCCCGACCCGCTTCGCAGCAGTACAGCCCGTTCCGTATTTAAGCCAGGCAATTCGCCCGCTACAAGGCTACGCGGATCACCTGGATTGATATCGGTCAACAAATGCATCAGAAATGAGGTTGTTTGCACTCCGGAGAACGAGCCGTTCTGCTTGCCCCCCTCAAACATTGGCATTTCCATTCCTATCATTCCCGCAAACAAGGAACCTGAAACCGCTGACGCCAATCCTTTCATTGAGGACATAGGTGAAGTCGCAGCTTGTCTATGCACCATTGTGCCAATCCCCAGCACCATAAAGAAAGCGGCTGAGCAAACGGACAGCAAGGCAAAGGTTCTCCCAGTCGCCAACCATAGACGCAGCCGGCTGCCGATCGATCCACGGTCAAATTCTGCTACCCATCGTCTCATTGTTTTCCTCCAATCATCGGCAGTAACGTATAGCAAGGCTGCTGTGATGTCTTCGCCTGATTGTTCAGCAGCTTTATATCATCCTATGAGCCTTTTACTATTACTAGAACCAACTGCAAAAAGAAAGATTGCTAGAATACGAGACAAAAAAATCCCCTTGGAAGGAACGTGCGAGCAAAACCCCGGACAGTCGCCGTCTGAAGTTTCCAAGCTCGCTCGCCCTCTCAGGGGAAGCATAATGGGAATAGTTTGTTTAGTTAATGCGTATAGGCGGCTACATTGGTGGAATCAACCGCTTCATGAAGCGCCGCATTCAAGCCGCTGGCAATGATGTTGGCCATATCCTCAATAAAATCATCGACTTCCTTGGGCGTCACCAGCAGATCATGACCAAGCGGCTGCAGCACCTCGCGCACCAGTCCAAGTCGTTCCTCTTCGGAAATTTGGCTCATCATTCCGAAAATCTGATTGTTGTTGCCGCTTTGTGCCTCCATATGATGCATCAGCATTTCCATCGCATTGCCGACAATCGTTGAGGCGTACACCACAGTTGGCACACCGATTGCTATAACCGGTACACCCATAATCTCCTTTGTAATGCCACGGCGCTTGTTGCCGATTCCCGATCCCGGATGGATGCCCGTATCGGCGATTTGAATCGTAGTATTTACCCGCTCCAGCGCCTTGGAGGCAAGCGCATCGATCGCGATAATAACATCTGGCTTCGTATGCTGTACGATGCCTTCCACAATTTCGCTTGACTCAATTCCGGTTATGCCCAGCACGCCGGGCGCTACCGCGCTCACCGGGCGATAACCTGGCGCTACCTGCTCAGGCATCAACTCAAAGAAGTGACGGGTAATCATCACATTTTCTACAACAAGCGGGCCGAGCGCATCGGGCGTTACATTCCAGTTGCCAAGCCCAACAATGAGCACTTTGGACATTTTGTCAACGCCAATTTGCTGCAAAAATGCGTCAAACTCTGCTGTAAAGCGTGTTGCTACTCTATCCTGCAAAACCGTGTCCTGCGTGCGCAGGCCAGGCACCTCAAGGGTAATGTAATTGCCTGGCATCTTGCCAATGGCCCGCGCGCCATCTTCGTTCAACACTTGAAGTCTTGTGACAATGATGCCGTCATCCTCCAACGTTTCGGAAGTAATGCCAGGTATCGGCGAACCCGGCTGCTCCGCCAGTTCCCGTGCCTCCATCGCCAAATCAGTACGAATCGCGTAATTTTGCAAATCGAGCTTGTCCATGAAGCTGCCGCGCCCCTTTCAATCAGATGGTATGCTTATAGTTTGCGCCAGGCTTCCCCTTTTATACCGAGCTTAGACAGCTTGAAAGTTCAACTGCATTTGTGTTTAGATGAATCAGACTCTTGCTTTTTAAAATATCGCATGGTAATATATTTTAAGTTGTGTTATTCAGTGTGCCATTTTGTTGCCTTTACAGGAGGTGAAATACATGCCAAACATTAAATCCGCAATCAAACGTGTAAAAACGAATGAAAAACGCCGTGCCTTGAACGCATCGCAAAAGTCCTCGCTTCGTACTGCCGTTAAAGCAGCTGATCAAGCGATCCTGAGCACTGATGTCGAGAATGCTAAATCGGCTCTTGCGCTTGCTACGAAAAAATTGGACAAAGCCGTGACTAAAGGCTTGATTCATAAAAATGCCGCAGCACGCAAAAAATCCCGTTTGACTAAAAAAGTAAACGCATTGTCTGCACAAGCTTAAATCGCTTTTGCCTAAAGACCGCCAGAAGAATTTCTTCTGACGGTCTTTTTTATTATCCACATGCTCGACACCCCCGTTTTCGAAAACGGGGGTGTCGTCGCTTATGAGTATGTATGATGGGTAACAACTATGCGCTCATCGAAAGCAAAAACAGCTCAACTCCCAGCACTTTGTCCACCTGTCCGGTCTTCATCTTAAAATCAAGGTCTGCAAGCTTGGACAACCGGTCAGCCAGTTCCTTCTGACCAAATCCTTTGGCTTTCTCAGCAGACAGCTTTACAACATACGGATGCAAACCCAACTGCGATGCCATCTGCTGCGGTGAATATTGCTGCTCTTCCAACCCTTTAATTTGCAGCATAATGCGAAATTGTCTCGCCATGAGCGCAGCGATCTTAATCGGCTCTTCTCTGCGCAGCAGGAGATCTTTGTAAATGCCCAGCGCACGTCCGGTTTGTCTCCCCGTCATCGCGTCAACCAAAGCAAATACATCTTCCTCAACAGAAGACACCAGCAGCCGCTCAACATCCTCACGACCCACTGTACCGCCTTGCCCTGCAAACAAGCACAGCTTGTCCACTTCCTGGGCAAGCTGCTGCAGCGCCGTTCCTGCACGCAGCACGATTAGTTCAGCCGCATCCTCTGTAATCGTCCGACCTTGTCCTGATGCACGACGAACAATCCAGCGCGTCAGCTCCTGGCCTGCCAGCTCTGGGAAGGACAGCAATGCATCCTGACTCTTCAGCTGCTTCACCAGCTTGCGCCGCTCATCAAGCTTTTCCACAGGTACAACAAATACGATGGTGCTCGTATCGCAAGGTTCTTTCAAATATTGCAGAAGGCGATCGGTATTATGTTCAATTTTCCCGCCTTCCTTGCCTCCTGCCGCAAGCAAGGTTTGATCGCGGATCAACACAATTTTGTGAGCGACAAAAAAAGGCAGCGTTTCCGCTTCCAAAACTGCCTCATCAATCGAAGACTCCGACGTATCAAATTTAACTAAGCCAAGATCCCGATGTTCTGCATCCAGCAACTGATCCGATAGATAGGAGACGAATTCCTGCATCCGGTAACGATCCTTGCCGTAAACAACATAAATAGGACGGTTTTTGCCCTCCTTGATTTCCTTTGCTGCGGTACGCATATCCATCGACTATCCTCCATTCATTGGGAGCTGTACTAACGCTTGCGGCTCCAGCGTCCTTTCTCAAGAAGAACCATCCTTAAGCGATAACTGTTTTATTGCAACAAAGGGATGGAGCCTTAAGGCCCATCCCTTTGTCCTTGCGCATCTATATAAACATCAAGAGGAGTATGAGGCTTCCCCTCCTTCAGATGATCATACGATTTGTCAAGGCTTCGACTCGACTTCCCGTAAAAGTACTATACGCAAAGCCGGTGCAAAGTGTGCAGCTTCTTCTGTTCAATCCGTTACTGCTTTGTCTCTGTCCAATCTTTAATTTGGACAATGTAGCGTTCTGTATTTTGCTTGCCGTCCGCTACCTGCTCGTCTTTGGATTCAGTCTTATTGCCCGTATCCTGCTTGCCGCCATCAGTTGGCTTTTCAGTCACCATTTCATACGACAAGCTCTTTCCGTCCTTGGCCCATTCAAAGTTACCCAGACTTCCTGCTCTGGTGCTGCTTTGGAACAGCAAAGTTCCATTGTTCACATCGTAAATTTTCAATTCGCCAAAGAGAAACACCGCATTATAGACGCCATCAGGAGACAGCAGTTCCACTCCGGCAACTGTAGATGACAAATAAGCATCATCCGCCATAAAACCTAAACCTTGCTGAGGAACGGCGCTTTCCATTACAGCAGGCTCATCGCTTGCTGATTGGTTCGCTGTGCCATCCTTCGTTTGCAAGCTCTTGTCTGGCGAAACACTGTTTTCGGTCATTTCACCAGCGTCATGCGTAGAGCGGGAATTAGTGCCTTGAGGCGAAATCTGACCACCGCTTTGATCCACTACATCAGCCGGCAGATCGCTGGCTCCTGCATCCCCGTTATCATGCTTCTCCGCAGATTCTTTACCGGCATCAGTTCCCGAAGGGCTGGCAGATGATATCGTGCCTTTTGATTGCTCCTTCACCGGTTGATCGGCTGAAGGCGCATTATTGCCGCCGTTCACTTTATTATTGTCCGTTATCGTAACACCGAACTGTGAATTGCCGCTGCCATCAGAACCTCCGGCTGGCGCGTCACCAGCTTCGGCAGGTGCTTCCTCCGTCTCTACAGCAGCTTTATGGTTGATGTCTGTTTCCGTCTCGGAATTCATCGCATCAGCACTTTGTTCTGTTACCTGGAATGCTGAAGCATCGCTGTCGGTGGCTGACTCATTTCCCTCAGCCGAGCTGCTGCTGACATCATTGGATGAAGGCAACGCATGCTCAAGCGCATTCGGCAATGATGATGGATTGTAGGTAATTAGAAACAATCCAGCCACCACACCAGCGGCAATTGCGCCGCCCAATGCGCGGACCGACCAGCGGTCTCGCCATCTTCGCTTCTCAGCCGACGGCTGGCGGCGACGTGACGGTACTGCGGGAGGAGCTTGAATCTCTGGCTCTTTTACTTTATCTGCAGCTTCCAATTGCTCCAAGCGGGGCATAATTGCATCGACAAGGCTATAGCTTGGCGTAACCTTCGGCAAGTTCTCGAGATCATCAGACAGCCGTTTCAACCGTTCGTACATCGCGGCACAGTCCGGGCACTGCCTTGTATGCTGCATCAGAACTTCGAGTTCTTGATCGTCCAGGTCACCGTCAAGCTGCCTCTGCATATATTCGATCACCTCTTGGCATTTCATCCTCGGACACCACCTTTCTGATAATCCTGGAGCAACGATTGAAGTTGTTGTCTTGCCCGAAAAAGATAAGATTTCACTGTATTTAATGGTAAATCAAGAGAGTCGGCTATTTCATTGTACGAGAAATCCTGCATGTATCGGAGCACCACAACCGCTCGATGATGCTCGGGCAGCTTGTCAATCGCTTCTCTGATATCCTGAGCAACATAGCCGGACAACACCTCGTCCTCAACATTTTGCTTCTCCTTGAATACCATCTCGTGCTCATCAATTGAAACCGTCGGTTTGTTCCGTCGAAATTTATCAATGCAAATGTTGGTAACAATTCGCTGTACCCACGTTTTAAATTGAGCCTTTTCTTCATAAGAACCGATTTTGGTATAAATGCGAATGAGCGCTTCCTGAGCGGCATCCATCGCATCCTGTTCATTGTTAACTATATAATAGGCTGTCCGATATACATGATTTTCAATCTCGCGCAATAGGGTTATTAGAGCGTCGCGATCGCCCGACTGAGCGGCTCTGATGAGACCAGGCTCCACCACAAATGGTCCCCCTCTCTTGCAACCTTTCTGACGGAAAGGCTGATTAAAATGTTGCAGTCCAAACTGCATTTACTAAAGATTTCATAAAAAAAAGGATAAGCTTGGTTATTGGAGCCAATAATGTTCTGCTTCATTCATTTATATAAACATTGTAATCACGCATTTATCCAGCTTTTAGAATAGCAGAAAACAGTTGCTTCGTATAGTCTCGATCATTGGAAAAAGGCTGATCCTAGCGGATCAGCTTGGTGCGTTGAAACATTTGGTCAGCTGTGATGCGGAACTGAATTTCCCCATCCAGATCTGTTCGCAGCACTGGAATTCCACGAATATCGAGTCTCTCAACTACGGTAGGATGCGGATGTCCATAATGATTGAAGCGTCCGGCAGAGATAAGCGCCGCGTCCGGCTTCCAATAATTCAGCCATTCGTCAGTGGTCGAGGTACGACTGCCATGGTGCGCCACTTTCAACAAAGAAATGCTTTCCTGTCGAGTGCCATCTGCATAGTCAAGCCCTTCATTCAGCAGGGTATCCCTTGCCAATGAGCGGATCAACCCCCGCTCTGCCGCCGCCTCGATATCACCGGTCATCAACAGCCGTTTCCCATAGAGTTCGATTAGAAATACTACGCTGCGATTATTTTGATCTTTGACTGTTTCAATTGCCGTTTCGGCCGATTGAGCGCCGTCTATGGCGTTGACCATCTTCGTGCTGTCTGTGCAGCTTTCCCCTTGAGGCGATTGAGGCCAGAGTACCTGCAGACTGACTTCTCTCTCCATCTGCCACCTCTGGCCGGCACAGGCAGCATATATAGGAATCGAGCGATTCAGCGCGAGCTGCAGTGTTTCCAGCATTTCTCCTGAAGGTTTAAGCGATCCGTTCCATAAGATGCGGCGGACCGGGATGGATTGCAGCACCGCTTTTAAGCCCCCGACATGATCTTGATCCAGATGCGTAATGACGAGCATGTCGATTTGCTTTACCCCTCGTTTTTTTAATAATGGCACCAGCACTTTACGTCCTACTTCGAAAGGGTCCCGCCGCATTCGCCATTCAGTCCCGGGTCTGCGAAATTGGCTTGTGCCCCCGCCGTCAACCAGCACCCATCCGCCTGATGGCAATCGAATCAGCGTTGCATCTCCCTGCCCGATATCAATGATTGCCACCTGCGCCGAGCGTTCGAAACGATCAGGCTCATAAGCATACAACAGCAGCAATGCGGCAGCCATGACCATTGCCCCGGCAGCGATGGAGCCGCTGGCTCTCGACGTGCTTCCCTGATGGGCGGACGCCAAGTTCTGCAACGGTGATGTCGCATTGTCATCCATGCCGCCCAGAGGCATTGTAGGCGGGCCAGCAGGCTGTCCATCCTTCCCCGCAAATGCGGCAGCCGTTGATAGGGTTCTGCGGTTTGTCCGATGCGCGATCAATTTAAAGGCAGCAATAAGCAATATGTACCAGACGGCCATCCACCATCCAGGTGGTGAAGGCCAAATCATGCGGAGCGCGTCCGACTTTTGCAAGAAATCGGTCGCCAGGTAAGTAAGATCATTGGCTTTCTCAGCTACCGCTGCAACCCATTTGCCGCCAGTCGGCCAAAGCATCGCAAGCAGCAGTGAACAGGCGCCTGCAGGCATGGCCACCAGACTAATAAATGGCACTAGCAGTATGTTCGTCGGCAAGGAAATAAAGTTGTATTGATTGAAGTAATAGATCGTCAACGGAAATGAACCGAGGTCCGCGACGACTGACACGACAAGGGAATCCAGCAGCGGACCTGCTTTGCGGCTCTGGGGCAGTGCCTTGCGCAGTGGCGGAACACCGATGATGAGGACACCCGTGACGATAAAAGACATCTGAAAGCTGATATTCTCGATGAGATAGGGGTCAAAGACAAGCATTAGCAGTGCAGCAGCAGCCAACAGATGTAAGCCGTCTTTCAGCATCTGCCGCTTGGCGGCGAGCAGACCGATGATGGCCATCATTCCTGCACGAACCACCGAGGGTTCCGCCCCTGTAAGCAGAACATAGCAAGGAATGGCAGCAATCATCACTGTCATCGCCGTCTCACGCGCAAGTCGCAGCTGCCGCAGCACCAAATTCAGACCGTACAAAAAAATGCCCACATGAAGTCCGGATATGGCGAGAATGTGGGTAAGCCCCAGGTCGGCGTACTGCAAATAGCGCTCGGGATCAAGATCATCGCGTATACCGAGCACGAGCCCTTTCATGTAGCCCGCCTGCTCGTCGGGGTACAATTTATCCATCCGCGCGCCCAGCGCAGCCCGCAGCGCATCGATCTGCCCGCGAAGCGCAGCCGCGGACCAGCGCGGGCCAGGCGCCGCCTTGACAGCAGCGGCGCCTTCGACTTTGAACAGCCAGTGGATACGCTGGCTGTTCAAGTATCGGCGGTAATCGAAGCCGCCGAAATTGGTCGCTGAAGCCGGCAGCGTCAGCTCGCCGGCCAGCTGCACGTGATCGCCGCGCCGCCAGGCTGCGGCGACAGCCTGCTCCGGCTGCTCTGCCAGCCGGAGCTGCACCTGCATGCGCTCGCCAGCCTGGCGAGGCGCTATGTCATCGGCAGCGCTGACCGTATCGGCGGCGATGCGGAACTGCACGCGGTCCCCGTCGACGGTGACCGCGGAAATGATCTTGCCTGTAACGGCGGCCGGTATGGCCTGCGGCGGGAACGAGGACATCGCTTCCTCGCGCAAATCTTGCAAACTGGTATGGTTGCGCGAGTCCGCCCACATCCGCTCGCCTGCTGCCGCAGCATAAGCAAGCCAGCAGAGCGCGACCAGCCGCCATGGCGCAAGTCTTAGCACAATGAGCGCCGACCCCGCGATTACAAACGCGGACAGCGCCAATATTGCGCCCAGTCTGTCTAGCCCCGCCGCAGCGGCGCTCCCCGCCACCCAACAGATGGTAAACCACAAGATCGGACGTTTTGTCATTCCTTCCCCTCCTTGGCTTGGGGCAAATGCCCTGTTGTATTCTGTTGTGTTGTACACCCTATCTCCGCTAAGCCAGCCGCGGTACGAAAAACCAATAAGCGCAGGCCCAACAATCAACAAAGCCTGCCGACCTTCTAACCCTCCCAACCTGAGATAGGGTATACAAATAAAAACGTACATGCTGCCTTGCCCCCCACTCCTGACACAAACGGAACAGGTATAAAAAAGGGAAGAACCTCCTTACACATCATCGATGCGTAAGGAGGTTCTTCCCCCATGCGTTATTGTGCGCAAGCCTAAACAATGCCTGCTATAGTGCAGCTTGCTGTAAGCACGCCGCATGTCGGTGTTCCCAGTGCCATGCCAGTTACGGCGAGGTTGGGATAAGCGTCTGCTCCGGGGGCTCATAATCGCCCAACTGCCGGAATATTATGCCTTTCTGGGTCATCAGTTGCGTCACTTTATCATTATCCTTCAGATAAGGACGGTGAAACACAATTTCCTGCACACCGCTGTTGGCCAGCATGTTGGCACATGTCCAGCACGGCTGATCGGTTACATACACGGTCGAACCTTCCCGATCAATTCGATCCGTAAAGAGCAATAAATTCTGTTCCGCATGAATCGTCCGGATACAGCGCTGCTTTTTTACCATTTGGGTTTGGCCTGAATCCGGTTCATGCTGCATTTCGTATTCTTCAACGATCATACAACCTGCTTCCGAGCAGTCCTGAACACCCATCGGCGCGCCATTATAGGCTGTTCCGAGCAATTTCTTCCCTTGTACCAGTACCGATCCAACATGCCGTCTCAGACATCTGGAACGAGTGGATACCATATAGGCGATATCCATAAAATAGGTATCCCAATCTTTGCGAAGGACGCCTTCATTCATCACATTGTAATTCCTTTCTAAACTTAAACCGCCTCAGCCCACCTTTGCGAAAGCGGAACCGTTCCGCAGGTGAAGCCGAGCCGGTCTAATGTGTTTCAATATTGCGATTATATCCTTAAGAACAATAAACTATGCCTGACTTGCTTGCAGCGCATTCTCAAGATCGTGCAGAATATCGTTGATTCCCTCGGTTCCCAAGGACAAGCGGACCATACCAGGCGCAACGCCCGCAGCCGCTTGCTCGGCTTCATTCAATTGCTGGTGAGTCGTGCTAGCCGGATGAATAATCAGCGACTTGGAGTCCCCTACGTTGGCCAGATGCGAGAACAGCTTCACAGCATTGATCACTTTACGGCCGGCTTCTATGCCGCCCTTGATGCCAAAAGTAAGAATCGCGCCTTGGCCGTCCGGCAAATATTTGCGGGCGAGCTCGTGGGAAGGATGGCTTGCGAGTCCTGGATAGCTGACCCATTCAACCGCCTCGTGCCCTTCCAGAAACGCAGCGACTTTGGCGGCATTCTCGCTGTGGCGCTCCATACGCAGATGCAATGTTTCCAGACCTTGCAGGAGCAGGAATGCGTTGAACGGTGACAGCGCCGCACCCATATCGCGGAGCAACTGCACACGCGCTTTAATAATGTAGGCAATCGGGCCGACGGCATCGGTGTACACGACACCATTGTAGCTTGGGTCCGGTTCAGTCAGGCCAGGAAATCTGCCGCTTGCTTTCCAGTCAAAGCGTCCGCTGTCGACGATAATTCCGCCAATTGAATTGCCATGTCCGCCAATAAACTTGGTGGCTGAATGGACTACGATATCTGCGCCATGCTCAATCGGACGGCACAAGAATGGGGATGGGAACGTATTGTCCACGATAAGAGGAATGCCATTCTCATGAGCAACAGCCGCAATCGCTTCCAAGTCAGCGACATCGCCTTTCGGATTTCCGATTGTCTCCACGAATACGGCTTTCGTCTTATCGTTGATGGCAGCGCGGAAATTGTTAGGATCGGATGAATCAACAAATTTCACTATGATGCCGATCTTAGGAAGCGTTGTCGAAAACAGGTTGTATGTACCGCCGTAAAGACTGCTTGCCGCAACGATTTCATCTCCTGCGCCAGCTATATTCAGTATAGAGTACGTAATGGCAGCCGACCCCGAAGCAACAGCCAATGCTGCAGGCGCTCCTTCCAGCGCTGCAACACGCTTCTCCAGAACATCCGTTGTCGGATTCATAATGCGTGTATAGATATTGCCGAATTCTTTCAGTCCAAACAAATCTGCCGCGTGTTCCGTATCGCGAAAACCATAGGATGTTGTTTGGTAGATCGGTACTGCGCGAGACATCGTTGTTGGATCAATCTCCTGTCCACCATGGACTGCCAATGTTTCTAGTGACAATTTACGTTCCTCAGACATGAATAAGTTCCTCCTTGCCGGATATGGGCTTCTATTAAGCGCGGACTCATGTCCGAAGCTCCTTCTATTGTCTCATATTCAAGGGTTAACGACAATGCTGTCTTTCATTTTTTCAAACATCTTGGCACCAATTCCTTTGACTCTGGTAACCTCCTCAATGGACTGAAAAAGTCCTCTGGTGCGGCGATCTTCGATAATCGCCATCGCCTTGGCAGGCCCAATACCCGGGATTGTTTCCAGTTGTGCGGCTGTAGCGTGATTCAAGTCAATTTTGCCTGAATCATGAACCCCTTGCATCTGTTCATCTTTCGTCGGCTCCGCTTCGCTCCCCTCCGGCTGGCCGCCTTTAGCAGAAGACTCCCCCTGATCCTGACTCTCCTGACGGCCTGTATCAGCAGGCTCACGTTCAGAATTGCCGTCCTGCTGCGGTGGCTCTCCTTCAGGCTGCTTCTGCTCCTGCGCTTGCACAGACGACTGAACGTTCTCCTGCCCGTCTCTCCCCTCATTCAATGCTGCTTGTTGTTCAGCAGTTGACGCCCCGCTCTGTGGCACTGGCAGCACCTCGGCAATGGCCGCCTCCAAGCGGGCATTAACCGGCAGCCACCCTTCAGGTTCGCCCCTTGCGGGCATCAGCAGGGCGATTGCTGCCAGAACCGCCCCAACACCAACAAGAATAGCGGCATGCATCCGCTGCTTCATCTTCAAAGGTTCATGCATTCTCATCACTCCTGACGTTTCAACCTGTATTTTTTCAAAGAATGCCGCAATGTTGCGCAGCCTTGTGACATATCGTCCATGCCGCCCCGCATACGGTAGTAAGAGCAAGCAACATCTCATGCTGCAAGGAGGGAATCCCAATATGCTAAAGGTCGGATTTATCGGAACGGGCAGCATGGGCGGACTGCTGATCGATTCATTGATTCTGTCCGGCGCGCTGCAGGCGCACCAGATCACGGTAAGCAATCGCACCTTTGCCAAAGCGGAAAAACTCGCAATCCGGCATCCCGGTATCCGGGCCGTCCACGCCAATGTAGAAGCGGCCTGTGACCGCGATCTCATCTTTTTATGTGTTAAGCCGCTGGAATTCAAATCTGTCATCGACGACATAAAGGCCAGTATGCACGCGGAACAAATGATCATCTCGATCACAAGTCCAGTGCTACTGGCCCAATTAGAGGAATGGCTGCCTTGCAAGGCGGCTAAAATCATCCCTAGTATAACAAACTTTGCTCTAAGCGGCGCAACCTTATGCATCTATGGCAGTCGCATCGAGGCGGAAGATGCGCAAACAATCGAAAGGCTGCTGCGCCACATTAGCGAACCGCTGCGAATTGAGGAACAATATACCCGAATCGTATCCGATCTGTCCAGCTGCGGCCCTGCTTTCTTTGCTTTCCTGCTCCAACAATTCATCGATGCGGCCATCTCCGAAACCGGTCTGAATCGCGCCCAGGCGACAGCAGTAGCAAGCAATATGCTGCTTGGTACCGGTCGCCTGCTAACCGATGGCGGGTTTACCCCCGAACAATTGCAGTCCCGTGTTTCCGTTCCCGGCGGCATCACCGCCGAAGCGCTCAGAATGCTTGACTACGAACTGGACGGGGTATTCAACCGGTTAATTCGCACGACGCACGCCAAGTATGAAGAAGATGTGGCCAAGGTTGCCAGCTCCTTCAGGAAAGCAGCGACAGCCGACGCGCTCCACGTTGCAGACGGAGGACGGCACGACGACTAGGCACTCAGCCGGGCGTGCGCGATGAAGATCCCACCGCATCAATACAGCTAGACGCAAACATCGGCGCTGCCCTCAAAACTACCTTCAAGGCTAAGAAACATTCTTAGGAAGCGGATTATCCTGCAACGATATTGACAAGCTTGCCCTTGACGGCAATGACTTTGCGAATCGTCTTGCCGGTGACCGCTTCTTTGACTTTGTCGAGTTCCTTTGCCAGCTGCTCCATCTCTTCTGTTCCCAGATCGGCTGCAATTGAGAGGCGCTCGACAATTTTCCCGTTCACCTGTACGACAATTTCCACTTCCTGATCAATTGTCCAGGCTTCCTCGAAAGATGGCCATTCCGCATAGCTGATCGTTCCCGTGCGGCCCAGCCGCTCCCACAGTTCCTCGGCAATATGGGGCGCAACAGGGGAAAGCAATTGCACGAAATCGGTCATCGCTTGGCGTGGCAGCTGTTCTGCCTTGTACCCTTCATTGACAAAAATCATCAATTGGCTGATCGCCGTGTTAAAACGCAGATGATCGTAATCCTCCGTCACTTTTTTAATCGTGCGGTGCCATACCCGTTTCAACGCGTCACTGCCCTCATCATCGGTGATTTTCGCGTTCAGCGCGCCATCTTCATTAATAAACAGACGCCACACCCGACTCAGGAAGCGGTGGATACCATCGACACCGTTGGTATTCCACGGTTTTGTCGCTTCAAGCGGTCCCATGAACATTTCGTACATGCGCAGCGTGTCAGCGCCATGCACATTGACGATATCATCCGGATTAATGACATTGCCGCGCGATTTGCTCATTTTTTCATTATTGGTGCCCAGAATCATGCCCTGGTTGATCAGTTTGTGGAACGGTTCTTTCGTCGAGACAACGCCCAGATCATACAGCACCTTATGCCAAAAGCGGGCGTAGAGCAAATGCAGGACCGCATGTTCGGCACCGCCGATATACATGTCGACAGGGAGCCATTGCTCCTGTTTTTCCTTGGAGCAAAGTTCTTCCGTATTATGCGGATCAATGAAGCGCAGATAGTACCAGCAGCTGCCCGCCCACTGCGGCATTGTATTCGTTTCTCTGCGCGCCTTCATGCCGGTTTCCGGGTCAATCGTCTCTACCCATTCGGACACTACAGCCAACGGCGACTCCCCGGTGCCTGACGGCGTAATCTGATCGATGTCCGGCAACAGCAGCGGAAGTTCAGACTCGGGCACAGGTTTCATCGTGCCGTCCTCCAGATGGAGAATCGGAATCGGCTCGCCCCAGTAGCGCTGACGGCTGAACAGCCAGTCACGCAAACGATAGGTTATCTTGCCTTCGCCCTTGCCTTCGGCTTCCAGCCATTCGGTCATGCGCGCTATCGCCTGCTCGTTGTTCAGTCCATCCAGCAAACCTGAATTAATGTGGACACCGTCTCCTGAGTAGGCTTCCTTGTCTATCTCCCCGCCTTGGACAACCTCGATAATCGGCAGATCGAATTGCTTGGCAAACTCCCAGTCGCGCTGATCGTGGCCAGGAACCGCCATAATCGCTCCCGTACCATAGCCTGCCAGTACATAATCAGCAATCCAGATTGGCGTTTTGGCGCCGTTCACCGGATTGACCGCATATGCCCCTGTAAATACTCCAGTCTTGTCTTTGGCAAGATCTGTCCGCTCCAAATCGCTCTTGCGTGCAGCTGCATCCTTGTAGCCATTTACTGCTTCCCTCTGCTCCGCCGTCGTAATTGCTTCCACCAGTTCATGCTCCGGGGCCAGCACGCAGTAAGTCGCACCGAACAATGTATCCGGGCGAGTCGTGAACACATTCAGCGCCGCTTCATGCCCTTCAATAGCGAAGGTCACTTGAGCACCCTTCGATTTGCCGATCCAGTTGCGCTGCATATCCTTAATGCTCTCGGTCCAGTCCAGTTCCTCCAGGTCCTCAAGCAGCCGCTCAGCATAAGCGGTAATGCGAAGCATCCATTGACGCATCGGCTTGCGGATGACCGGGTGGCCTCCCCGCTCGCTCAGCCCGTCAATGACCTCTTCATTGGCAAGCACGGTTCCCAGCGCAGGACACCAGTTGACCGGAACTTCGGCGACATAGGCCAGCCCTTTATTGTAGAGCTGAATAAAAATCCACTGCGTCCACTTGTAGTAATCCGGGTCAGTCGTGCTGAACTCGCGATCCCAGTCATAAGAGAAGCCAAGCGATTTGATCTGGCGGCGGAAATTATCAATGTTCTTGAATGTAATGTCACGCGGATGCTGGCCTGTATCCAGCGCATGCTGCTCGGCAGGCAATCCGAATGCATCCCAGCCCATCGGATGAAGCACATTATAGCCGCGCATTCTCTTATAGCGCGACACAATATCCGTGGCCGTGTAGCCTTCAGGATGACCAACGTGGAGTCCAGCCCCTGACGGATATGGAAACATATCCAGTGCATAAAATTTAGGCTTATTCGGGTCCTCCGTCGTTTTGAATGTCCGGTGTTCATCCCAGTAACGCTGCCATTTCGGTTCAATGGCAAGGGGGTTGTAACTGTGCTGCTGTTCCTGACTCATGCTTCCCACATCCCTGTTCCATATTTATTTGCCCCGCACAAGCGTTGGCTGCTTCGCTGTTCTTTAGGCTGTTCTTTAGACAACGCAGCTCGCATCGAAATGCAAGCCTGTTAGGGTGCATCATTATTAAATCCTTGAAAAACAAAAAACTCCCGTCCTTAGCGCATCGGCTAGGGACGAGAGATTATTCCCGTGGTACCACCCTAGTTAGCAGCAGACATGCTTTGCCTGTTGCTCACTTTGATATCCTTAACGCGGATCAAACGGCATGCTTGCCGGCAGCTGTCTTGCGGCCGGATTACACATACGGGCTCGGAGGCGAGTTCATCAAACGCGGCAGTTCGGCTTGCACCCTTGCGCCGACTCTCTGAAACTGCACATTCAACTACTGCTCCTCTTCAACACCACTTGCTGTATTATTCAGATTATAAAGAAGCCTTTTTCCAGTGTCAAGGCTTATTCCCTGCTATCACGCGTTTTTTTGACGTTTGGCCAAAGCGAGTCACGATGTGCGGCAGAAGCAGCGTCTGATGTGCCAGCCTATTTGCGGGCGACAAAAAACAACCTTTCGGAAGCTTCCGTCGGGGGCTGCAGATTGAAATCCGCAAATTCCTCCACCTCACGAAACCCGGCTGCAAGCAGCGCGGATCGTATCCAGGACGGTTCATAAGCACGCTGTGTGTGCACTTCCTCGAAACGGGTAAATGCAGACTCTCTTCCTGCTCCGCCCTTCGCTTCATCCAGCGCAAAAATGGTCAGATGATGTTCAATTTCACATCGTCCTTCATCAAAATCGCATGTCCAAATATAAGCGACATCTCGCTCGTCCAGCACGAAGGGCTGCTCTTCAGCATAACGATGGAGTTGACTCGGGGGATGCACATCAAACACGAACAGTCCTCCCGGCTTCAACCCGCGCCAGGTGGCGCGAAACATCGCCTCCACGTCGCTCTCTTCTGTCAAATAATTGATGCAGTCGCAAAACGAAAGCACGTTGTCGACAGGCGAGGGGAGCTCCCAATCCCGCATGTCCTGTTGGAGCCAGCGAATGGAGCCGCTGCGGCGGCGAATCGCCTGCTGCGGCGTTTCATCCCACTTGCTCCGGGCAACAGTGAGCATATCTGCGGACAAATCAATGCCAAACACCTCAAAGCCCGACTTCGCAAGCGGGATGGAGATGCTTCCGGTTCCGCAGCCCAAATCCGCAATCGTTTCGGGGATCTCGTAACGCTCCCAACATTGTCGAATGAAGCCCATCCATTCGGCGTAGGGCATCTCTTCCATCAATCGATCATATACCGATGCAAATTGGCGGTAAGCTCGCATATCTCCTCCGCTATATTGTGTCATCTTGCGATTGTGATTGCACCTCTGAACTATCCGTCTTGGCTTGTTCACCTTCAGCGAGATAGGTCCAGCTCCCGCGCTGGGTAACCTTGCCTTCACGCATCAGCTTGCCAATCGCCCGTTTGAACGCTGACTTGCTTATTCCGAACTTCTGCTTGATGCTGTCAGCCGGCGTCTCGTCGGAATAGGGCATCGCTCCGGTCCCGCGCTCCTGCAGCACCGCATAGATGCGGTCGGCATCCTCAATTCTGCCAATATGCTTAAGCGGAGCCATCGACAGGTTAACCCGGCCATCTTCACGAATGAACGCAACACGCGCACTGATTCGTTCGCCCAGACGGAGCGGCTGCACCCGTTCTGAAGCGGGTACGAACCCGAATACGCCAAAACCGACAACACCGCCATCCAGCACGACAAAAGAACCAATCTTCAGTGTTTTGGTGACATAGCCATCCACCCACTGATTGCGCCATGTATCAGGAGCATCGAATACGAGCGGAGCGAGATCCGACTCGACTGCCAGCCTTGCAATCATACGCCCGCTTTTATCCTGTTCTAGAATAACGAACACTTCATCGCCCGGGACAGGACGATAGCTTTTGTCTTCAGGAAGATCCGAAGCGGGCAGCAGCAATTGACGGCCCAAGCCCATCTCCAGAAAACACCCCAGCCTTGGATGCACATCAGCAACCGTCAGTCTTTTCAACTGACCAAGCTCGATCAGCGGCTTCTTCATTGTTGCCGCAGGACGATCCTCCGTATCGTGAAACAGAAAAACTTCCAGCGTATCGCCAATTTGCGGTCTGTCCCCGATAATCTCACTATAATGCAGCAGCACATCCCGCTCGCCATCGGTCAGGTAAAAGCCGTTGGGCACAACCTCCCGATCCACCTGCAGCTGCTGCATCGTTCCGGCTACAAGCGTCATGCGAACTCCACAACTTTCGCGTCGGACCACAGCCGTTCAATATTGTAATACTCCCGTTCATCACGATGAAATACGTGAACAACGACATCCCCGATATCAATCAGCACCCAACGTGCGGAATCCATTCCTTCAATGCCGCGAATCCGTCCGCCCGCCTCTTCAACGCGCTTGCGGATTTCCGTTGTAATGGATTGGACCTGAATGTCCGAATTTCCGTGACAAATGACAAAATAATCAGCGACCAAAGAAATATCAACCAAATTCAGCGCGACAATGCGATGCGCCTTCTTTTCCTCTGCTGCGTCTACAACCAGTCTCATTAATTGTTCTGAGTTACTCTTCATCGCTCAGCCTCCCTTAAATCAAATCATTCCGCGCCTTGATCGTTAGCGGATAAATTCGTTTTCTTTTTTCAATCAAAAAAACAATCGTCGTATCAAAACCTGCCACCAATGCCTGCTCTAGGCTATGCTCCGCGATTTCGCGAATCTTATTCACCGTCGGAAATTCCCTGCCCGGCTCGATCAAATCGGCTAGCCAAACCACCTTCTCGAGCAAGGACATCCCCACTCTTCCCGATGTATGATAGCGAATGGCATTAAGCACATCCGTGTTGGCAACACCGTAGTCCCGTTCAGCTACATAAGCTCCGGCATGGGCATGCCACAGCTCTTTATCGTAGTCTAGAATATCACTATACTTCGCTTCTTCCCGGATCGCAGCAGCCATCTGATCCACCGGCCAGTATTTAGCCACATCATGCAAAATGGCCGCCAGTTCCGCATGTTCTGCATTTGCGCCAAAACGCTCTGCAAGCAACATTGCGGTATCCATCACACCTTGTGTATGAATCCAGCGCCGTTCTGGCATCTGACGCTTTACATCAGCGATCATCGCCTCACGATTCATAGAGACCATTCCTTATAATAAACCGATGGACTTTATCCGGTGTTAAAAAGCGGATTGATCGCCCCGCTTTGCGGCGGTTTCTGATGTCCGTAGAGGAAATATCCATTAGCGGCATCTGGCATAGCTGTACTTTGGACTGCAAGTAATCAGGAAGTTCTTCAAGACGAGAAGATACACCCGGGCGTTCCAAAGCAATGAAGGAGACCATCTCTGCCAGCTCGCGGCTGCGATGCCAGCGGTCAAGATCATTCAAGCGGTCTGAACCAATGATGAATGAGAATGCCCTGTCTGGATATTGCTCCTGCAATTCAGTAATCGTATCAATGGTATAGGAAGTGCCGCCGCGGCCAAGCTCAATATCCATCGCGCGAAAGTACGGTTGAAAATCGATCGCGCGAAACACCATCTCCAGCCGTTCCTCCGCCGCTGCGCCAGGCTGCCTGCCTTCCTTGAGAGGGGGCATAAAGGAAGGAATGAACCAGATTTCATCCAGTCCTGCCTGCTCGCGTGCCGTCTCGGCTGCCAGCAAATGTCCGTAATGAATCGGATCGAAGGTTCCACCCATCAGGCCGACTTGAATCATGAATCAAGCTCCTCTCTTTATTAATATGATTTCATTATTTCATTCTGAATAGCCAATCAAGGAAGGACAATTGTTTTGTAATCCTTGGACTCTTTATAAAGGATGATCGTTCTGCCAATTACCTGAACAAGCTCTGAGCCGGATGCCTTGGCAAGTTCTTCTCCCAATTCCTTGGCATCTTCCCCGCAATTGTTCAGCACGGAAATTTTCATCAGTTCTCTTGATTCAATCGCCTCATCAATATGCCTTACAAGGTGATCATTCATACCGCCTTTGCCGATTTGAAAAATCGGCTGCAAGGAATGGGCGAGTGCGCGCAAATGGCGCTTTTGTTTGCCTGTTAACATTGCTGCTGTTTCCTTCTTTCATGATTTATTATGCAATAATACCCCAGTATTGTCGCGAAGTCTTGTTTATTGCTGCAATACCGCAGCTTGAAAAGCGGCCAGCACACTTTCCCGCATCTCCGCCACTGGGGCAGGCTGGTTCGTCCAATATTCAAAAGCATAAGCCCCTTGATAAATAAACATGCCAAGTCCCCCATGGGCGTTGGCGCCGCGTGCTGCCGCTTCCCGGAGCAGACGCGTTTCCAGCGGATTATAAATCAGATCGCTGACCGTAAGCCCTTCATGAAACCAAGTTGTATCGATAAGCACGTCATCGACATTCGGATGCATCCCGACCGACGTATTGTGCACGATCAAGTCAATCTCATTGCGAATCGCATCGATGTCGCCGTAGCCCATTCCGTCAGCAGCGGTGAGCGGACGGATCGTCTCGGCCAGTTCCGCCGCTTTCGCCTCCGTTCGGTTGGCGATATATATTTTTGCAGCGCCTTCGCGGGCAAGCGCGTAAGCGACACCGCGCGCCGCCCCTCCCGCTCCCAGCATAAGCACTTTTTTGCCGGCAGTATTAAAACCTGCTTCTTCCTTCAAAGAACGGACATAGCCGATTCCGTCGGTATTATAACCAGTCAATCGCCCGCCTTCATTGACGATCGTGTTCACTGCGCCGATGGTTGCCGCGGATTCGTCTATATGATCCAAATACTGCATCACGTTCTGTTTGTGCGGAATCGTAACGTTAACCCCGCGTATCCCCATCGCACGAACCCCGCCAATAAAGTTGCCAAGCTGTTCGGGAGCAATATGAAAAGCGGCATAGACTGCATTGATTCCCCGTTCCCGGAAGGCCCGATTAAGCATTACCGGCGATTTTGAATGGCGCACCGGATCTCCGATGACACCGTAGAGCACCGTTTCGCTGTCTACATTAACCGCTTGTTTTGTTGCCGACATCCGCTGTACATGCTCCTTCCAAATGAGAGGTTAGATTAAAGATTCCCGCAGCAGCACTTTGACGCCTTTAGGCGCATAGACGTCAACGAGCGCGCCGGAAGTGCCGTTTGCCTGAATCCAGCCGAGCCCGGAGATGAATATATCCTGCCCGCCGCCGCGCGGAATACGCAATGAATGCCTCGTCCACGCCGGAAGTTCATTCACTTCTTCTGCCGTAGGCGGCGTGAGCAGTGTCCCCCTGTGGTTGGCATAGAGCTCATCGGCCCGCTCCAGCTTGGTACGGTGGGGCTTGATCCCTCCGGCAATATAGACGGTGAAGGACTGCCGTTCCCCTTCCTTGAAGTCAAACCGCGCCAGCGCGCCGAAAAACAATGTCTGCTGCTCGTTCAATTGGTAGACAAGCGGCTTTAATGTCTGTTCCGGAAGCAGTGCCTGCAGCACTTTGCCAGGCACCAGCTCTGTCAGGCGGGAAGGATAGACGATTCCCGGCGTATCGATGATCGATTTGCCGTCGTCAAGCGGAATATGTACCGCACTCAGTGTCGTACCCGGATAGCGGGAAGTTGTCAGTTCATTGCCTAAGTCGCTGTAATCGCGAATCAGCCGGTTAATTAATGTTGATTTGCCAACATTGGTTGCACCGACCACATAAACATCGCGTCCTTTGCGGTATCGGTCCAGCGCTTCGATCACGTGATCAAATCCGGTGCTGCGCAGCGCGCTGCACAAGACAATATCAACTGTGCGCAATCCCTCTTGTTTTGCTTGTTTCTGCACCCAGTTGCGAAGCCGATTCAAGTTGGTTACCTTGGGCAGCAAGTCCACTTTGTTGACAACGAGCAGTACCGGATTGTTGCCGACAAATCGTTGCAGTCCGGAAATCAGACTCCCCTCAAAATCAAACAAGTCAACAATATGAACGACCAGACTGTTGGTGGCAGAGATGCCGCCAAGCAGCCTCAGAAATTCATTTTGGTCAATGGTCACTTCAGATACATCGTTATAGTTTTTGATACGGAAACAGCGCTGGCAAATGCTAGGGTCGCGCGGTTTGGCCGTCGCTGGCAAATAACCAGGCAGCGCCGAAGATTCCGTCTGCAATTTAGCGCCGCAGCCTGCGCATGATAACGAATTATTTTCATTTGTAAACAACTGGCTCACTTAGTATCCTCCTCAGGCCACAATCCTTTTTTACGTAAACGGGACAAGGCAACCTTCTCGATCTGCCGGTTGATTCTGGTTGTGAACCCTTCATCCTTAGGGGCGACCGGCCCAACCAAAATCGTATACAAACCCATCCGTCTCCCGCCGAGCATATCAGTGAGCAGTTGATCGCCAATGACAATCGTTTGCTCCGCCTTCAGCCCCAGCACTTCAAGCGCACGGCGAAACGGCCTGCCTATCGGCTTGCGTGCAGCGTAAATAAAAGGAAGGCCAAGCGGCTCTGCAAACCGCGTGACACGGCCAGCATTGTTGTTGGAGACAATTACAACCTTGAAGCCCTGTTCCTGCAATCCGTCCAGCCATGCTATCAGTTCCGGTGTCGCAAGCGCATCCTTGGCGCCAACCAGTGTATTGTCGAGATCGGTAATAATCCCCTTTAGTCCCTTTTGTTTCAGTTCATTTAAATCGATATCATAGACAGACCTTACAATCTTATCCGGCAACAGCCGTGTAAACATAGCTTCGACTCCTCATGTTCACAGTTTGCCTTGCTTGCAAACTGCTACTGCTTGCATCTTAGCAAAAACTATACCATAGAAAACGATTTTTTTGCAAAGCAAACCCGCAAGCACTCCAAATAACCGGCAGCTCCCGCTACCGGCTGTAACTTGTTTTTCAAGAAAAATTGCTGCCCCCTTCAACTTGTCGCTGCGCCCCGCTACCTTTTGTCCACTTGCAGCAGCGTAATATTTTTGACCGCATAGCAGCCTCTCAACGCTTCTTCCGAGATGACATTCAGTTTGATGAGACTTGCGATCTTGGAGACATCCGGTCTGGAGAGCATACGCCAAACCGCTGGGTCCGGCAGCGCTTCGTAAAGCTTGTTCTCGTCATATTCCTTCCGCTCCTGCAGGACAATCTTCACTTGATACCCTCCCGTCTCAAGCTCAGATACGCCTTGCCCTGCGCAATGGTCCAAAATATCGTTGCGCAGCTTCGATAACTCCTGTTCGATAGCCTTGTGCCTTTGCTTTAATTGAAAATAACGCTTTGCCTTCTTGTCCATCAGCTCTCCTCCTCAGAGTTCTGCGTAGCAAAACTTACTTCGTAAGCATATACATTGCTTTGCGTAGTAAAAGCAGCTTAAGCTTATTTATATGAGACGAGATAATTATTAAGACGCAAACCTGTCTCAGTAGGCGCAAACATTCAGCGAAGGCCGGGTAATTGTCCAGTTCAACTGGTCAGGCAATACTCAAGCTAACCTAAGATCGTCCAACTCAACCTAACCTGTTTTAATGAGGGCTCAAAGCCATAATCAGCGGTTGACGAATGCGAGCGGGGGGATCTTGCGCTAACGCTTGCCACAGCTCTTAACTGGCCTTAAATGACCCATTTTCAAATCTAACGCTTGTCACAGCGCTTATTCACCCCTTGGACGGCTAAAATCATGCGATTTTCTAGAAATAACGTGGCTCAGTTTCCTTACAATAATTAGTGGGCTGAATTTCCCTAAATAGCGCCGCTCAGCAGCGTTAGAATTCTACATGGCCCCTTTGTTTAAATCGCGGAGTATGCTATCGACTATGCTGTTGTCACTACTATGCTATCTACTATGCCGATCACTACGATGTTGATGCTGTAGCCTGCCACAACGTAAAAAAGCCGGCTCAGAGCCGGCTTTTTGCTGCATGATTGTTAGTGTGTCGATATGATCTTGCATTATTTGGTTTGCATTACAAGCGATTGCGAATGGACTTCACTGTCAAAGCCAATTGCTCCGCTTCTTCGTTTGTAAAAGCGGCCGCCCCATATTTCGCCCTTTCAAACATTAGCAGCACCGCTTGCAGTTCACCGCTTAGCGGGGTACGATCCTCAGACCATCTTGTAATCGTCTCGCGCATCGTTTCATGCTCGGCATGTCGCAGCCCCTTGCGGCGACCGGAGCGAATCAGCTTCTCCGTCTCCAGCACAATGCGCTGATTGGCAGTGTACGTCCGGAAACGCCAGCGAACATACGCCTCACCGATTTCACGTCTGCGAACGATGGCCATTGCAACAAGCAGCAGTACCGCTGCAATCGCGCCAATCCAGGACAAGTTGAATGACGATTCTTGGTTCTTCACTTCTTCAACAGGCTCCACAGGCGGGGCAATATCGGTTTCCACGGTATCCTGCCGAACTTCCGCCGCGGCATAAGGATAGGCAAACCCTGCTGTGGGCTCAAACGGAATCCAGCCATAGCCTTCGAAGTAAAGCTCCACCCATGAATGAGCGTCCGCATTGCGCACCGTGTAAGTACCCGAACCGTCGGGCTCGAAGCCTCTGCCGCCAAAGTTCTGCAGCTCGCTCAGCGGATCGAACGGCAACACCCCAGGCGCATAGCCTTTGACCCATCGGGTAGGCAAATCAACCGCACGCGCCAGAACTGCCATCGCGCTGGAATAATAATCACAGTAGCCTTCCATAATCTCAAACAGGAACGCATCAACAAAATCATCGCTTTTCTTTTTGGTCAAATCGGGTGAATTGGTATATACATAGTTTTCTTTTAAATACGTTTCGATCAACTTGGCCTTGTCATACGGGTTATCGCCCACAGCGGTTATTTCTTGTGCCAAATCCTTCACGCGCTGCGGCAGACCATCAGGCAGTTGAAGATACATTTCATTTTTGGCTGGACTGTCAAGCGCCACACCTGACGACCGCAGCACTTCCTCATCCAAAACAGGCACATGAGATACGATCGTATATTGTGATGGATAGGGCGCCGATGTCTGACCATCCGGCCAATGCAGTTCCCATGAGTCGGCAAGCCAGGACACACGATTCGGAATTGCAATATTCTCTTCATCAATCGTGAGCGATGCGAGGCTGGACATCGGCGCGGCGCCAAACAATACCGGCAGCGGATCTTCTCTGATCATCCTCACCGTCTGCTCGACTTCCGTCGTCTCAATATCACTACCCGGGCCGTCGGTAAGGGGCAGCTTCTCTCCGGCGACAAGCCCGATCATGGAAGATTCACGCCGTTCACGCGGCCCATCGATCCACCCTTCTCCGGTGTACATCGCCTTCGTTTCGCCGCGCCAGTAGCTTTTACGGTTTGTTGTCACTTCCATAACCGTGGAATAATCAAACAAAAATCCCCCGCCCAGCGCCTCATCCTGCCGGCTGTAGCCTGAACGACTATCCCCAGTCGGGCCCGAAGAAGTAATCGGGTTCCCTTTGTTCCCTACAAAAGATGGGACCGTTTCCCCGCGCGACTCCCGCCACACCGTATACGGGTCTTTCAACACCGGCGACATGTTCGGGACAAACAGGCCGGAAGCCATGACCAGTGCAATGATCAGCAATGTCGGAAGCAGCAGGCTGGCCGGATATTCAATCATTCTGCTCCAGCTTTCCGGATGCTTGGCCTGGAAACGGGCAAAGTGCTCCGCTACCAGCCATGCCAACCCGATAAAGATCGTCCATGCAATATTGTCCCACAGCACAATCGGGCTGAACGAATCTGCAATGAGCAGCGACATCAAAAACAATGACATAATCATGACGACTTGCGGACGTGTTTTTGTCACATTCCCAGCAAATTGAAACAGCAGCCAGACAACGATGCTGATCCATATAAACGGCTCCAACTGACTGAGATTCAAAGAGAGCCAGTTGCCCCACAGCCCCCATTCCCGCAGCGGGCCGATTTCTTTGGGAACCCATTGAAACCCGGTGTAATACAAATTGATTAGAATAATTGCGATAGCCTGAACCGACAAGCGCAGAAACCGCCAGCCGGGAATAAGAAACTCTGCCGCTGCTCCGGCAATCAATACCGCATGGACGATGCGGTATGTCTCGTCCCACCAGAACCCTTCGAGACAATCAAACCACTGCCATAGCAGAACAGCGATAAAAACATAGACAAGTCTTCCATACCAGTTGTTCAAAATAGATTGCCAGATCGAATTAGCTTGTTGCATGAAGACCGCCTCCTTCCAGCGCCCCGGGCAGTTCAGGCAGGCTGCGCACGACATGGATCGGCCAGCCCTGGCTGCGGATAACGCGCTGCCATGACTCGGGATCTGCATCTTTGCTGGCGCCCTCAATGTAAATCAGACTTGGCACAAGCCCCTTTCGATCCAGCCATTGCATCGCCTTGATCGTTTCCTCACCGCCTTGCGGACTGACGATAACGGCGAACGAGCCTGGGGTGAGCAGTCTGGCAGCCTGGCGCAACGCCGGATATAGCGGCAGCGGGCTGTCTGCAGCCACACCTACGAAGTGATTCATGACCGCCTTGCGCTGATCAGGCGTTGAACGGGCAGCGAACCCTTCCAGATTTGCGCCGGCGGACACCAGACCCATCGATGTTTCCTTGCGCATGCCGAATTCAAACAATGAAGCCGCTGTAGATACGGCAAGCTCGAACTGCTCCGATTGGGCGTAGGCTGGCTCATGGCGATCCAAAATCAGAATGGACCTTGGCATTGCTTCCCGCTCGAACTCCTTAGATTTCCACTCGCCGGTCTTGGCTGTTGCATTCCAGTGAATACGTGACAGACGGTCTCCATACAGATAGTCGCGCACCCCGTTTATTTGGGTTGTATCCTTGGCAGCACGTGAAGTTGCCGCATGGGAGAACGGCCCCTTCAGCCCGCGGTGCAGTTGATTCCACGTACGGATGGGTATAATCTGGGGCAATACGCTAAAAGTTGCAGGTGAGGCAAATTTGCCGGTATGCTCTAACAGTCCAAATATATCCCGTGTCAAGCAGATGCCTTGCGCAAAGCGATAATAGCCGCGCTGCAGCGGGGGCGTTAAATACATTACAGTGCCTTGCCTGCGGAAATCGGGGACAAATGACACCTCAAAAGGCATGTCCTTTCCTCCCTGCCGAATGAGACGCTCCCGCACAAGCACATAAGGGATCGGCCATACGCCAGGCAAGCGGAAGCGCAGATGGACTTCAAGCCGGGTGCCTGCCGGCATAACATGCTCTTTGGATGCGCCATGGACCAGCCGGCGTTCACCGGTAACCTTGGCGATGCCGCTCCAGCGGCCAAGCATTAAATATACAAGGAGAACATTTAAAATGATGAAGAGCATGAGGGAGCTTTTTCCCCCTTGAAACAAGAAGTACAACGTACAACAGACATAGACTGCTGCGACGAGCCGCCACCGTATGAACGCAGCTTTAATCCTGTCCATTATCGCTCCAACCGGACTGGCACCTTCATCTGCTGCACGACATCCTCGACAACCTCGCCTGTCGTCATGCCGTTCATCCTAGCCTCTGTATGCAGCAGCATCCGGTGAGCGAGCACCGAGACAGCCAGATCCTTCACATCATCAGGGATAATATAATCCCGTTCATTAAGAAAGGCGTGCGCCTTGGCTGCGCCCAGCATCGATATGGCTGCGCGCGGGCTGGCCCCAAGCTCAACAGCGCTGTGTTCCCTCGTCCCGCGAATAATGCGAATCAAATAGTCGGCGACCGCCTCATCCACATGAACTTGTTTCACACGTTCCTGAATTCTAACGACATCCTCTATATCAGCTACCTGATGGATCAAGTCTGCCGGCTGTCCGCCTTTGTGCGTCAGAACCATCTGCAGTTCGGTCGCTTCATCCGGATAACCTAGCGTCAGTTTCATCATAAAACGGTCGAGCTGCGCTTCTGGAAGCATATAAGTACCTTCGAACTCGATCGGGTTTTGCGTAGCAAACAACAAGAAAGGAATCGGAAGATTATGTGTTGTGCCATCGACGGTAATTCGACCTTCTTCCATCGCTTCAAGCAGGGCTGACTGTGTTTTTGTCGTTGCGCGGTTGATTTCATCGGCCAGCAAAATGTTCGACATCACCGGGCCGGGGCGAAACAGAAACGTTTCCTCTTTGGGATGGTAAATGGAGACCCCTGTAATGTCAGTTGGCAGCAAATCAGGATTGCATTGTATCCGGCGGAAATTGCCGCCTATCGAACGGGCAAGCGCTTTGATCATTTGTGTTTTTCCAGTGCCCGGAACATCTTCAAGCAATACGTGCCCGCCAGCTAGCAATGCTGTCATCAAGCGATTTATCTCTGCTCTTTTTCCCAGGATACAGGTCTCAAGGTTACGGCGAATAGTAGCGCATAGTTGCATATCGTCATTATGATTTTCCATGCTGATACCTCCCGGTTTTATAAATAGAAAGAAGAAAATTGCATTCTAACTATATATTACAGGATTGCGTGGAGGGAGTACAGTCGATGACCTCAAATTGAGAAAAACTCCTAAGGCTGACGCAAATCTTCTCTAAATCGACTTGATGAACATAAAAAAGAGGGTTCTGCTGAACCCTCTTTTTTAGCCTTTGGGTCTGACAACAAGCGCGGCCAGAAAGGAAAATATTATCGCCGCCGAGATGCCGGCGCTCGTTACTTTGAATATCCCGGAAATGACCCCGATCCAGCCCCGATCATTCAGCTCGGTCAGCGCCCCATGCACCAATGCATTGCCGAAGCTCGTAATCGGCACCGTCGCACCGGCCCCCGCAAATTCGATAAACGGCTCGTACCACCCGATGCCATCCACAATCGCTCCGATGACGACCAAAAGCGACATCGTGTGCGCCGGTGTCAGCTTCAGCACATCGAACATGAGCTGCCCTAAGGTGCAGATTGCGCCGCCAACCAGAAATGCCCATAGAAATTGCATGTCAACCTTTACCCCCTTCCTTCGATCGATACAGCATGAGCAATACACGGAATTGTCTCCCCTTGCTGATAGGACAGCGGAGAGAGCAGCGCGCCAGTTGCGACCACCAGCACGCGTCGCAGCTCGCCTTTGCGCAGACGGTTGAGCAAGTGCCCATAGGTCACAACTGCGGAACAGCCACAGCCGCTACCACCCGCCTGCACCTTCTGCTTGTCGACGTCATAGACCATCAGCCCACAGTCCGCAAATTCCGTTTCGTTCATCGGCACACCGTTTCTCTCCAGCAAGTCGGAGGCAATCTGGTGGCCTACCTTGGCCAAATCCCCCGTCACGATCATGTCGTAATCGCCAGGGCCTCTTCCCGTATCATTAAAATGTGCCTGGATCGTGTCGACAGCGGCCGGCGCCATCGCTGCCCCCATATTAAAGGGGTCGGTGATGCCCAAATCATTGATTCGGCCGATCGTTGCCGAGGTGACAACCGGCCCGTCACCCTCCGCAGCGACAATCGCTGCGCCTGCGCCAGTAACGGTGAACTGCGCGGTCGGCGGTTTCTGTGAGCCGTATTCCGTCGGATAGCGGAACTGCTTCTCCGCCGTACAGTTGTGGCTGCATGTCCCCGCAAGCACATAGCGGGCAGCGCGGGAATTGACCATGAGGGATGCAACCGCCAGCGACTCCATCGAGGTGGAGCAAGCGCCGAAGACACCCAAGTACGGCACGCCCAAATCACGGGCGGCAAAGCTGGTGCTAATAATTTGATTCAGCAGATCACCCCCGACATAAAACTCAAGCTGATCTTTGCGGATACCTGCGTGGTGAATGGCAAAATCAGATGCTTGCTCCATCAACAGCCGCTCCGCTTTTTCCCAACTTTTCTGCTGCATGTCAAGCTCTGGATGAATCAGGTCGAAATCAGCGGCAAGCGGACCTTCGCCTTCTTCCGGGCCGACGACGGTCGCTGTTCCGATAATGACCGGCCGGTTGTCAAACCACCACGTTTGTTTCCCCCGCTGCATTATCATTGTCCTCCTGTGCCAAGAATGAGATGAATGATGCCGACAACAAACGCCGCCACCGTGCCAAACACAATTACCGAGCCGGCCAGCTTGAACATGTTGCCGCCAACACCAAGCACCAGCCCTTCGCTCCGGTGCTCGATTGCAGCAGAACACATTGAATTGGCAAAACCCGTGACAGGTACTGCCGAGCCTGCCCCGGCCCATTGCGCGATCTTGTCATAGACGCCCAGACTGGTCAATATGACGGCTATTAAAATCATGACAGCAACGGTTGGATCACCAGCCTGCTTGGCCGACAAGTTCAACGTTGTCATAAATAAGGTTTGAACGGTTTGGCCGATCAGGCATATCCCCCCTCCGACCAGAAACGCGCGGATGCAGTTAACAAGCACAGAGCGTGACGGCTCGCGATTTTTGGCGAAATCTTTGTACTCTTTGGGAGACATCGACATTTTCTTGAATTTACCGTTTCCTTCGTCGTTGGTAGACATTCCAGCATTCCTCCAAAATTTCATTAAATTGCTTTGTTCAAATTGTTTGTCAATGAGAACCAATTTATGCTCAAACCGTTATTTTCACAAAAAAAAACCTGACTGTTCGCCGAAGCGATATCGTCAGGCATAGCAATTCAAATAACAAGCGCGAGCGCCGTCTCCGCATTAAAGTAACAGAAAGAGGGCGATGAAACACAATACGGATCATACGTCATTTGCCGCTTGTCAAGATTTGCAGGGTGCCTAGGCCATACAGAGCAGTATGACCAACAACAGAAACAGCACCAGCACCAATAAGAATTCCCGTTGTCTCAATTGCCCCGGCTCCTTTCTCCTGCAGATACGGTAGGCTGCTATCATTGTATGTCCGCTTGCTGGAAGGCGTGAGCATATATTGGGGCAAATCGCTGTCAATCTCTTGTTCAAAAATCTGAAAAGATAGACATGGTGGTATTTTCCCTGCCATCTTCGCCGTACAGGCACGAATAGGCGCATACCCACATACACTTAGAGAACAGACTTCAATGTTCATCAGGGTAAGGAATTCAGCAGCAGCTTTTCCTGCCCGGAAATACATCTTGGAGGTGGCTCAATTCATGCCAGGGTTGTTTGCGGCGATCGCACTGTTTATTAAACAGCTTTCGCTTCTCGTTTCGTATGTTAAAAACAATGCCTTTCCCCAACCGTTGCAAGAGGAAGAAGAAGCAAAGCATCTAAAGCTGTTTGCAGAGGGGAATCAGTATTCGCGCAACCTGCTTATTGAGCACAACCTGCGTCTGGTTGCTCATATCGTCAAAAAGTTCGACAACACCGGAGAAGACCTTGAAGACTTAATTTCGATTGGCACCATCGGTCTGATTAAAGCGATTGAAAGCTATCAGGCTGGAAAGGGAACAAAGCTGGCAACTTTTGCTGCTCGTTGTATCGAAAATGAAATTTTGATGCATCTGCGCTCATTGAAAAAAACACGCAAGGATGTTTCCCTGCACGATCCAATCGGCACTGACAAAGAAGGGAACGAGATAACGTTGTATGGTTATCTGTAAATAAAATAGCAGGATTTTATTGTTGTGATCTGTTAAAATGTGTAAGTATAAGGGGTGAGTGCAATGAAGAAATGGTTAAAGGCTATGTGGCCTCCCGCGCTTGTATGTTTTATTTTTATACAGGCACTTGGCTTTCAGATCGGGGCAATAATTGCTTATGGATTAATGCTATCGTTTTTTGCAATCAAATCCTTACGTCTGAGCAAGTAAAAAGAGCCGCAGGGATGCTCTCCTCATACGGCTCTTTTTTATATTACCACCTTTTTTCACTGGCGTAAATAACTCTGGTCTTCCCTTCCTCATGCTCTATAAACCCCTGCTTCCACAGATTATTGAGTATCATAAATTCAGATTACAAGCCTACAAACTCAACAAACTCGGGACTCCGCAACTTACCGGATCGGTACCAATTGCGGAATCTCACCCTTGCCTTCAACACTGGTTGCACATAGACAAAGTTGCGATCCTCTCCTGTCACAATCGACTTTGAAACACCATAAAAAGCCTGCTTATGTGCTATTGGGACCGCGAGCTCGATAATACCAACTGGCCTGCCCTCATGCTGCACAAGCCATCCAAACTGGTCTTTGCGATAACCTACAATGGTAACAACTGCATACTGGTAATTAATAATCTTGAGCCAATCCGAGCTGCGGCGCCCTACGTATCTGCTATCTTTGCGCTTGGCGACAATACCCTCAAGGCCGCGTTGCTTGATCAAGTCAAACAAAGCCGTCCCTGCCTCATCTACACTTATCACGCGGCTGTAGTGGTTGTTGTCCCCTAGAACTGTATTAAGCAACTCCTTGCGCTCTGTGAGCGGCCTGCTGCGCACATCTTCTCCATTAAGCTGCAATATATCAAAAGCGAAGAATTGGATGGGGATCGTTCGCATACCCGCTTTAATTTGTGGTGCCTTTGTCATCCTAAACCGGCGCATGACCATTTCAAAATCGGTTGTCCCATTCTCCGGTTCTACATAAGAAACCTCACCATCCAGGACGATTTCTCTGGCTGATGTAGGCACTCCGTGCAACTCTGGATACTGTTGAGTAACATCGTTGTTGTGACGCGTATATAGGCGGACTGTGCCCGCTGATAAGGATAATATCATGCGATGGCCATCTATCTTAGGTTCATATAGGTATCTATCATCATTAAATGGCTGCTCCCGCTTTTCGAGCAGCATTGGTTGCATAAACATTGTGATCACCTATGATAATTGTAGCACTGGACGGGCGCACAGACTGGATGTAAATAAAACCAAAAAAAGTTTTGTGTTCTTATATTGTTCGGTTGTAATACACAACCATTATGTTATAATAAGAATATAAAAAGCCGAGGGGGAAACGAAATGAACATCGCCGAAATGTACGAAAAGGTTAAAGAGATTTATGAAGCAAACGAGGATAAATACTACTTCATAGGGTTGCGATTCGAAGACAAAGAGCGTGAGATCGGAGAGGTATGTGAGTACAGCCGTCACAATGCCGACCGCGACGATGAGCGCGATTTCCCAGAGTTCGGATCCGAAGAGTATGACGACCTCCCGGAACTGAACGGCACGAGCGCTTGGAACATGGACCCGAACTCATACGGCAGAGTATATAGCCCCGGATTTGGCAGTCGCATTTCAGCTTGGCACTTGGAAAGGACCTGCGAGAAATTATTCGTTACTGATCATTGTTACGTAATTGCAGGGGAGATTTGCGGATCTCATGAAGATCCAGATGCTAATGAAATTCTAATTAAAGAAGCTATTGTTATCGCAAAAATATTCTAAGAGAGTATTACATCCCGCTAGAGGATACATAGAAGGAGGCTATAGGTTGTGAGTAGCAACAGAATAAAAATGATTGGCGATCGCTATGGTCGCCTAACCGTCATACTGGAGTTGGAGCGCAGGAATAATTTTCGATATTTTTTGTGCAAATGTGATTGTGGTGAAGAACATACCGTTAAAATGGGTGCTTTACGAAACGGGTCAATAAAATCCTGTGGATGCCTGCGCGATGAGCGAGCCAAAACTTTACGCGCCCCGGATCTTACGAACACGAGGTTTGATAGGCTCGTCGCAATCGAAACTGTAGGTAGAGCTAAGGGCAATAAGACGTTCCTATGGAGATGCATTTGTGATTGTAAAAATGAAGTGATTGTGAGGGGAGATTTTCTTAAAGGAAAAGGGGTTAAGTCTTGCGGATGTTTGAAGAAGGAGCAAGACCACCAGAATCTTATATTAGAGATACAGAAGAGATATATTGAGGGGGTTAAGGTGCCAAGTCTCCGAGCGAAGACTAGAAAAGACAATTCCAGTGGGCATAAGGGTGTTTACTGGGCCAAGCGTGAGCGAAAATGGGTGGCTAGTATCGGTATAAAAGGTAAATCGGTATATCTTGGATACTTTGCGGACAAGCAAGATGCTATTCGTGCTCGCAAAGAGGCTGAGGAAAAGTATCACCAACCATATATTGATAAGCTAATGGAGGGGAACGGAAATGAACATTATAATTAAAGAGACAGGTAAAAATGAGGTATTAGAGCTAATAGATCTTCGCAGCGGAACAAATTACATTGTGGATTTAATTGGCATGTATGATAGCCTTGGTCCGGGGGACCACCAGTTTTTGTACGATGATGAAGAGGGTTTATACGTCTGCACTCACGATACTTACGACTGGTGGGCAAAGGTTGTATCCGATCAATCAGCTTTAAATGACCGGATCGCCGAACTAAAGGAAACTTACGATAGCGAAGTAATTCATGACATCGTCTCCGGCGCATCTGACGGGGATTTAGAGGACCAAGCCGCGGCCATTAACGCCGCGTTAGATGATTGGCTCGAAGAACAGGCGGAGTTACCAGAATACATCGGTGCTGTTACATTTGCTCGGATGTTGGGAACAAGCCAACAAAACGTGAGTAAGTCCGCAACAAGAGCGATAAAAACTAGTTACCGCGGCACCTTTTTAAAGCCAGACGCCATTGTCGATGGTACGCCTGTATGGCTGAGATCGAGAGCCGAAGGTTACGCAAATGCCCAAGAATAATGCTTCCAGACGCATCGATCTAACTAATCAGGTCTTCGAAGATCTGATCGTTGTACGGCTGAGCGAAGTACGCAACAAGCACAACACTCTGTTGTGGGAATGTCGGTGCAGCTGCGGTAAAATTGTTTTTTTGCCGGGCACATCACTTCGCGGTGGCCATTATAAAAGTTGTGGGTGTAAACAAGTCGCCAAGAGAGACGCTGGAGTAAAACGGCATATCGCAAGCGACCGAGTTGATGGTACAAGGATATCGGCGCTCAAGGCAAAGTTGCATGTTGGTAATAAGAGCGGTCATAAAGGGGTTGCGTGGCTCGATAAGCGCAATAAGTGGCGAGCTTACATTGGCTGGCAGGGAAAAAATATAAACTTAGGGTACTTCAGTACTCTTGAGGAGGCGATAGCCGCAAGAGTCAAAGCAGAGGAAGAATATCATAATCCGTTGATTGATAAACAGCGAGACAAGTAAAAAGCACCCTTTTGCTTTTGGGTGCTTTTTTATTACTGAATGTATAAGGAAACAGCGTTTAATATCCGGGTCATGTTGATCTCGGGCAGGAACAGAATCGGCTTATCCTGATCAATAGCCCACGCCTTGGCCTCCCACATGGACGCGTGGCTGACAAACCTAGTCAGCACAACGATGATATCCGCATCATCCAACACCTGTATAAAGTCGGGATCATGCTTGCGTCCGTCATGGGTTAGGATCTCACATGGATAGTTTCCAGCCCCCCCTTTGCGCCAGCCGCCGATGATTGATACTGTCTTACCTGACAGCAGAGATAGGTTAGGCTGACGGTCGTTCTCCGTCTGCTCGACCAGCTCCTCTGTTATCTCTGTCGGCTCCTCCTCCGGTGTCCCCTCTACTTCACGTAGTTGCCTGAGTAGATCGCTCGCAAAGGATTTGAGTTCGGATATCTTGCGTATATCGTCGGGGCTGCGAGTGGTGACCCCTTTGCTGTCTCTAATCGACCGCACCTCTTTGTAAGCCTCAGACAGCTTATACTCTGCCGCTGCAACTTCATAGGTCTTTGCCTCCACCTGCCGTTGCTGTTCCCTCAAACGCCCACGCAAACGGGATATTTCATCTTGCTGTTGGGCGATCCTTCGGAACAAAAAGGCGTTGTCCCCTTTGTCGCGGCGGAACAATGTCGCAATATGCTTCGTCCGCGTTGGCTCCAGCGCATCTGACATGGGCATATGCATGACTACAAATCTAACACGGCGAGCCCCAAACATTTTAACTTCTAAGTCCAGGACCCATCCCAAAGGTCCGATATCCAACATCTCGTCATAAATAAACTGGTGGTTGGCTGTCCTCCAAAACTCCGATCTTGTATCAAAAGTTGTGAAGCGATTCGCTGCGTCCCGCCGTGCCTGCTGCTCGGTTTTGACCCCAATTGCAGTAACCCCGAGCTTAATGTATGCTCCTTCAATTTCTGATCGTGACAACTCCCCCACTGCCGCTTTCCAGTCCTCAGCAGCAAACAGGCAAAACGCCTGCCAGAATTCTTCTTCGTGCCCCTTGAAAAACTCTAACCGGTTTTGTTGTCCTTCAACCACCGCAGGGTCTTCTTGTATGGTCTCGGAAATTGGACTATCTGAGATTACCTCCCCCTCAGCCGTCTTGCTTAATATACTCACTGGACTATATTCAGCTCCGCAGCGAGTACAGCGAATAGGTCTTAATGGGTAACTATCTTCATCCATTTGCAACTCAAATTCTTTAAAATGCATTCTTCCATAATCTTTAACTAACTGCTCATTGCGTTTAGAGCAGTATACACATTGGCCGACAAAGAAAATTTGAATGTGCACCATTTCCACTGAGTTACGCATCTACGTTTTCCTCGCTATGTTCTAAAATTTCCCCCACCGTCACACCCAGGAAAAAACATAACTTATCCAGCGTCTCCAAATCAACGCGCTTAGCAGTACCATTATAGAGACCTCCTACAGTGTTGATGGCAAGCCCTGTTCCGCGAACCACATCACGCCGGCTAAGACGTTTTCTACCCATTATCTCGCTTAATCTATTCACTATCATTAATTACCCCTCCTCATAAGGTGAATATACACTAAATATAATTATGTATCAACTACTTAATATTTTGTGTTGACATGTATATCAGGAAGTGTTATCTTTATATCAGGAAGTTGATACAAAACAAAAGGAGGAAACGATGATGAACGTTATGGTGAGGGCTTGGGAGATTGCAAGGGCGGCAGTTGTGAAGTTCGGCGGAAAAGTAAAGGAGTACTTCCCACAGGCCCTCATCATGGCGTGGAAAGAAGCAAAACAGAACGGTGTTCAGACTCACCAATGGACGAATGCTAGAGGCATGAAAGTTACATTGGTTGCTGAGCACATTACAAAAAAAGAATGGAAAGATGACTGGGGAGTTGTTCATTTTAAAGCGGATAACTGGGTTTATGTCCGCTCAATCAAAATTGGCAATATGGAATTTAATAGCCACATCTCCCGCAGTAGAGTTGATGGAAAACCAGTAGTTGACGCCGGGGAACGAGTCGTCAACGGAGCAAGAAAGAAAATCTTGGTTATGCTACCCGATGATGTACATACCGCCGTATGGGGTGAGTATGATCGGATTGAGGCGGCGAAGAACGCCCGTAGAGCAGCGCGCGAAGAAGCCGAGCGCAAGGATCTGGCGGTCAAAATCAGCAACGGTTACTGCACCCGGTGCCATAGCTACTGCTACGGAGACTGCCGGTAATAATGGAAATGTACCACAACATATTCAACCTCGCATAAGTCCTGACTTCGGTAGGCAGCGCGAAAGGAAAAATGATATGACAATTTCAGATAACGTAAAAATGAACATCCTGGAAGAGGGTACTGTTGTCTACGTAGATACCCGTGACAGATATTTGGAGTTTTACGCTGTATCCGTAACCCAAATGAAGCAAGGTAAGTTGGTACTGCGCCATGCGATGCGCTACCCTACGATGCCGAAAACGGCTGATTACTATATCATAGACGCTACAGGATACTCAGCTGCGAGTTCTGCGGGATACGTCACCGTTTTTCCATCTTTCGAAAAGTATGACCATTTCGCCTGTGAGATTGTTGGGGAACTCACGCTGAAACGTTCACTGGAGCCTGTCGCACCTCGCAAGGTGCATGTGATTAAGCGTAGAGAGGGGAGTTTTCCGGATTGGCTTGAAACACACGGAAATAGCAACTGCAGCACAGCTGCAGCGGCGTTCAGGGCTATAGAAAGTATATTTGAATCAGTATCCGTTCGCACGATTAAAGATCCAATCTGCGTTGTATCGGGGCAAAGTGATGATACAGATGCGCTCATATTCGAGGGCGAGCGACTTATGCCTGTGTCGCTGGAGATCGAAGAAGAACACCAAACTGAGATCATTAATCCACTAACTGTTGCTGTAGCTGCGGCAGAGGAAAAATTGTATTTGAGTTTCCGAGGCAGCAACCTATACAAAGAAGATATGCATTCAGTGGTGTATAACCGCGCTTTGGCGGTCCTGATTGGCGAAAGCGATCAGTGGAGTGCCGAAATTGCGAAAGAACTTATCAAAAAAGCCAAGCGGCGCGGCGGTAAATATGAAATGGATAGGCTGGAGAATTATTGCCGATCAACCGCCGAACTTACAATTGATTCTATAGAAAAATTAGCGGTTATCGCTGAGAAGTGGCTCAGCGAACAACCCAAAGAAGAGGAGTAAAAAATGACAAAAACCATACCAGAACTACATCATTTCCGTAGAGTTGAGTTTGGAAATGAAGGGAAAGCGGCAACGATAATAAGAAAAGCTGGTGCGGAAGGGACATACCGGGAGGAGTACGCTGGTGTTGCGAAAGAGAATGCTTTTCCGGGTGTGTTTGAAATTACGTCAGGGTGCTTGTGCCACCCTGAAAGACCGCTCGAAAGGGAAGTTGTCTTGATAGCTTGGTGCAACCAAGAGAAATGTTTGCTAGTGTATGACGTAACCGAGCGCTTTGATAATCTGCTTTCTCAGGTTTAGATCAACCCCCACCAGCCACGAGGCCAGTGGGGATATTTTTTTATTTCAACAACCCTACCCGATCCAAGATGACTGCAAGTTGCTCCCGCGTCACAGGCTGACCCAGCCCAAATACGCCAGGCGACACGCCAGCCAACACGCCAGCCGCTGCAGCCTTGGCAATCGAAGCTTCTGCCCAATGACCTGCCGGCACATCATTAAATTCTGTTTTCTTCGGCACTTGTGGTGCCTCCTCTCTTTTTTCAATTCCAAGTGCTTCCGCAACTCCCTCCGCGGTAGCCTGCGCCAATTGCTCCAGCCATGTGGCGTCCTTAAGCAGTGCCACATCCTCCGCATGAGAGATAAAACCGTATTCCATCAGCACGGCAGGCATCTTCGTTTGCCTCAAAACAGCAAGGTTGGCTGTCTTGACTCCCCTGTCTGGTCTGCCTTTGGCCTTGTATAGCGCGGCCACATGACGGTGTATCGTTTCCTGATACGTCTTACTATTCGCAGAAGCGCTGGTATAACGGAAGGTTTCAAAGCCGCCCTTGTCGGTCGCGCCTGCGTTGATGTGGGTGGAAAGGAAGAAATTTGCCCCTGCTTTATTAGCGATCGCTGCCCGATCTGATAGTTCAAGAAATACATCAGTTTGTCGGGTATAACTCACCTGAGCGCCCCAATCAGCCAAGAGCTTGCCAATCCGCAGCGCCAGCTTGAGCGCCAAGTCCTTTTCCTGTAATCCACTTCCGATTGCACCAGGATCTTTGCCGCCATGCCCCGCATCGATAACTACACTTTTTCCTTCCGTTATCGTAATTCCCGATCCCATCAAGCGGCCCCATCCGTTATCTTGTGGCCACAGGTATGTGCTGCCCCCGCCGTCCCCGTTGAGTGCATGGACGCAACCCAATGAGGACATAACGTCAGCCATCTGGTCGAGTGTTAAAACGCCGATGGAGGTTGCCAGCACCAAATACCCTTCCTTGGTAATTCCCGCCGCCGTGCGCCTGCTGGAGCCGTTAAGGATATCCGCGCCAGTCTGGTCACGTTTGGCTGTCTCATCGATAACCTTACGACCGTTATCCAGCAGGCGCGGCGATCCCTGCACCGCCCAAACTGCAGCAGCCGGTGCTTTGCCAATATGCAACGTTCTTTCTGGCAGCATATACAGGACGTCCCGCGGTGCTGTCTTGGGGACGTCTTGGACAACAATTTCGCCGTCTACTTTTAAAAAACCGATTGGGGCGCCAATCTTATCGTTTGAGAAATTGAAACTACAGGCAACATCAGCCTTGGACTCCTGCCCTAGCTGCTTGACGGTCGCTCCCTCCCGGTATGCCGCCGCGATCTTGTCAAAAAGAGGTCTTGAAACAACGTATCGGATCTGGTGGCCTTGAATCGTTTTAGTTTGAATCATTGGCCGCTACCTTGACTTGCTTTACAAATTGGTGACCAAAGACGGCAAACGCCCCAACCAGAATTCCCTGAATGACCGACAGGACAGACCAGCCGAGGACAAAGCCTGCAGCCACAATAGCAAGTGCAGTTACGATATACACAATGCTCCAGTTAGGCACTCTTGGTGTTTTCTTAAGGGTAAAACCAACAATCCAGCATGCTACCAAAACTCCCAATAACTCAGGTGCAATCATTTCCAATACAATATTCCATTCCATTTCTATCATCTCCTAATAGTTTTTTATGGTGAAAGAACTTTAAACAAAATAGCTATTAAGCCCCCGATTAAGCCAGTGATCAAAGCAGCAGCAAACGTTCGCCATAGCCACCTGTTACTTTCCTTTAATTCGTTTATTTGATGTTGCCCCGCCTTGGCATATTGAAGGGCCTCCTTTGCGATGTCGTCTGAGTTTTCCAACTTATCGACCAACCTACCAACGTTTGACGATAGTTCGCCAATATTTCTCGCATTGGTTTCTTGCATGAGTTCCATCCTTCCCATCTTCACTGCGATTTCATTTATCGTTTGCTCCTGATTCATGCCTGCCCCCCTCTCTCTAAAAATTCCAAGCGTTTGGGAATATAAAAAGAAAAAGCCCCGCATTACACGGGGCTGCTGTCGTTACTCTGGTCGTCCATCTTTGTTGAGTCCGAGGGCTGCCAATTCAACTTCCACATCTTGCTGCAGCGTAGCAGGAACTTGCGCGAATGTACGCCTTCCTGCAATGATCAGCGTCGCAAATACAGTAACGAGTGCCATTTTGTATCCACCTCCTCCCCATAATAAAAGGAGCCGCAGAAGCATATTAAAAATCATGCTATCCGGCTCCTAAAAACAAGACATATAGTTCGGCGATTGCTTCCATGGCCGTCAGATTCTCCCGCCTGGACTCCGCAAGTTCGGCTTCAAGCTGCGCAATTCGTTCCTCGGCTGACGGTGATGGTTCCGGCGTTGGTTCAGGCGGTGTGTACGGGTATTTGTATTCGACGCCGTTGACTTCTTCGACGATGTATTGAATGCCGTCTTCTTCGATTATTTTAGCCACAAACCCTACCTCCTACCGATTCTTTTTATTACAACTCCTGCACCGCCTGCACCGCCAGAGGTCCCACCATTACCAGAAAAAGTACCAGCCAAACCACCCGTAGCAGTGATTTCAACATTGCTCGATTGATTTGCAACTACCACAACCAAACCACCGCCTCCGCCACCGCCACTACCGCTGTTACCAGCGGTATTGCTGGTGCCAGACATGCCGTCTGCTTTAACTCCACCACTGCCACCTAGGATATCAGTGACCATGATTATCACGCCTCCTCCTGCACCCCCATTACCGCCGATACCAGTACCAGTACTGCTGGCGCCAGCGCCAGCGCCGCCGCCAGCACCTCTAAGCGAGGGGAAATTCGCAAGTGAATCGCTTTGTTGTACAAGCGTAATATTAGAGGAGCCCCCAGCGCCGCCAGTACTATTGAGGGCCTGGACGCCAGTACCTCCGCCACCACCCGCGCCAGAAGGCCCGCCATTGCCGCCATTACCGCCGGAGCTGCCATTGCCCCCGGCACCACCACCGCCACCGCCGCGCGTACCGCTGTTGGCACCCGCGCCCCCGCCACCACCGCCGGCACCCGCGCCCCCGCCCGACATTCCAGGGTTACCAGAATTAGTACTCCCTATCCCACCAGCACCACCACGACCACTTGCGCTTAATAGTCCGTTAACCGTTGCGGTACCGGAGCAAAGGACAACGAGGTAGGTGCCTTCGGGCGACACCGTTACTCCCGCCGGAATATTGATGCTAGAAAATCGGTGTATACCCGATGGCAACGCTGTATTTGCCGTTGGGCTGAACGCTCCGTCTGACCCATCATTAAGAAATTCAAGCTCAGCCAACCAATCCGGGCAGCATCCGCCCCCACCGTTTTGTTGTGGAATCTTAACAATACCCATGCTATACCTCCTCCACGCCGTAAACGGTCATTGTAATATCCGTGCCGACATCCTGCTTCGCTGCCAGGACCTGGGATGCAGCTATGACAATTTTAGTATCCTGAATGATGACCGATCCTCCCGGCTCTATAGCCAGCCCGTTGATAATCATATTACCGTTGGCCGCGCCGCCCTGATAGATGCTGACTTTTCGCTCTGTCGTCCCTGTGTTGACAAGGTAAATTTCCGTGACCTGCGCTGTCGCTCCAGCAGGAGCTGTATATCTTGTAGTGACGCTAGCTGATAGCGCCGCCTGCGCCAGCCGTTTAATCGTGACTGCCAATTACATCGCCCCCATTCGCATTTTTCTATACAAATCATCCACCGCAGCAGTCGGATTTTCGATCTGTCCATCAACATATTGCTTTGTCGCGATGTGCGTTGGTTGTGTTGGCGCTCCAACATTAGCCTGTCCTGCTGCATCCCGCTGAATAATTCGGTTTGGTGTGGCAACAGCGGTCGCACCGTGTGCCGATGTTGCATCCTTGTGCGCATTAATGTCGTCCTGCGCAGTGCCGGCCGCTGCATGAGCCGCGGCAGCCGCACTTTGAGCATTATCAGCAGCGTCCTTGGCGCCGTTGATCTCCTGCCCGATCTGATTCATGTCAGCTGGCCTTACGATGTCGGATGGCTGCCAATCTATTTTTGCCATTTTCTATTGCGCCTCCTTCACTTCAATCGTCTGCAGCATGAGATGATCGGCCGTGATCGGCACATTGACCACATTCGATGTCAGCACATCATTGGCAGCGTTCCGCAACTCAACCAATGTAATAAGAGAAATATCCGCAATGGGAACGACATAATTAAGCGCCAGCGTGCTGGCTGTAACTTGCTTAAGTTGAAAATCGGCGATTTCATAGTTCCCATTGATGACAACTTTAGCCACCCTGTTATCAACGTATACCGCCACATCATGCAATAAATTTGCTGCAATCATTTGATTGGCACCTCCGGTCCAAGTGTAGCAAACGGCTGCTCACCCAGCCGCCATGTATCGTCAAGCCTATAATGCCAGTTAACCTGCTGCTTACTGATATGTTCTTCGAGCTTTATTTTGGATCCCAGCGCGGTATTCTGTTGATAGATCAGGTTGGCTGGCTTGATCGTCTCAACGGTGTGCAGGACCTCACGAAAAACAGCAGCATCGTCAATATTGGCTGTCACAGTCAAAATAAAGTCTTGCACATCAACGGAAACGATTGTCATTCCTGCTCCAACCAACATATCAAGCTGCTGCTGCAAATAGCGGACCGTGAACGGCGGTTTGGTCTGGTAACGATTAAGTATTCGCAGCCGCCGAAAATCGATTGTCTCAATTGTAGGATCGGCCTGAATACCAAGCATCTGTTCACGGATTTTGATTGCTCGCAAGCTTGCTGTCATGACAAACTGATCGTCAAACAATTGATTCATCGCACCATCAAGCGTATCCAACTCAATTGTTTCCGTTTGGCCAATCTCTTCAAAATCCTGTACATCCAGATAGAAATCAGGAAGGTGAATGAGTATCCGATCAGACATTGAGCGTCACCGCCCCCAAAACAGGAATATCGTCATTCCCGAGCGTCAAATTGCCCGCTGCGCCGTTTAATAAGGTGTCAGACACATCGTCTATCCCTTGCACATTGAGTATGCGAGCGTCGATCTGTGCTGTTCTGACAACAAGTCTTTGTTGGTTCGCCCAATCTCGTCTTAACTCAAGCAAATACGCTGCGATCACCGTTTCAATCCCACCCTGCACCATGCCCACGGTGTAACCGGTCGCCAGGACAATCGTGGTCTGCACGTTAACCGTGACTGAATCAGCCCCGGTAACCGTCACTTCATGGCCGATTGGCGCGGTGCCCACCCCTTTCCCGCTGTTTACGACAGGATCAATGATAGTCTGTACGTCATTAATTAGCTGAGGGGAAGGCTTACCCCAATCAGCCGCCATAATAGCGAGTCTCACTGTCCCCCCGCCGTTCCAGACCGGATACACCTTCACGCTGCCTACCCCGTCAATGGATGCCACTTTACGTTTGTAATCCGATACGTTCCCGCCGAATGCCGGCTCATTTACTATTTCGTAGTACCTTGCCCGCAGTGACTCGTCCGTTTCTTCGTCCGCGCCGGGTGCGATGATGTCCATAAGCGTTGCTTGAGCCAAGCCATCAACATAGTCAATCGGCAGCAGTGCACCATAGTACTGATTACCAATAATGCCCGCCGTCTCCGCGTCCAAAGCGTATTCCCCGGCCCCCAACTGCGAGACAACAACAAAGTTAATCCCGCCCCCGCCAAAGCGATGACCGACCGGCACAGCCAGTGGATTGTTGCTTTCATCGGAGAACACGCCTCGGCGGCGCGCCTTAGTTGCAGGCATCCGGTCAACGCCGAATTCCGCAGTCCGCCGGGAAAGAAATTCCCCGCTCGCCGTGTCCGCGAACGAAAGGTTTTGATTGACGTCCATTTCTATATACATTTGCGCCAGCTCCGCGGCAGCCGGGGACAACGCATCCCAAATTATCGAGCCTTCCCGCTTGTCGATGGTATCGGGAATACGCGACAGCATGCGGTCCAGCAGAAAATCAAATGTGTACTGTTCATACATCGAAAGTCACCTCGATTTGTCCCAAATTGGATTCAACCGTAAAGGCGATCAGCACGCTATCCTGCTGTGCGGTGAACACAAAATCCGTCACATCATCAATCCGGTCATCCTGCGTCAATGCCTCGACAATCCAGCGTTCCAAATCCTCCTCGCCCGCGTTGACACTTAATTCAGCCCCGTAATCATCGCTATAAATGTCATGAAGGAACCGATCGGTCTGCAGCGTCTTGTAAACGAATTGCCGAATAGCGCCCAGGCCGTCCGTCATGCCGTGCACTCTACCACGCTGCAGGTCAAGGTTGTACGTGTAACTAGGCTGTTGACTGTCATCCAACTCGGCATCCGCAGGCAATCCGCCAACTGGTAGCATTATTCCACCGCCCTATCTAATATGACGTAATCCTGCCCACCCTGGACACGCGCCAGAATCACCTGGTCCCCAACCTCCAAGCCGCGCCGAATCGTGTATTCAATCTCCCCGATGAGCAGTTTGTATTCCGTCAGCGTTTCCGGAACGATTAAAAAATCCCTTGGGAGCGCCAGCCGTTGTTCGACGATGACTTCCAGGGGATTCACTTTTGATACTGTTCCGAACATAACCGCAACCGGATTACCTGCTTGATTTGTGCCTTGACTAATTTCCTTGATTTTATCAATTAACGACATTAATACACCGCCAGTTCAAGGGACATGGTATGGCTGTCCCCTTCAAAGTTATGTGAGCATTCGTTGATTAAATGCTTTGTAGCCTTCATTCCCAACTCAGGCATATCAATATAGATACTGTTGCCAGCTCTGATCCGAGGATCACCCAGCGCTTCAATGGAGAATGATTTGCCTTCTCGGTTTTTAAGCTCAAGCAGATTGTTAAGCGCCTGGTTTATCTGCGCCTCATTCATCCCATCTTCAACTTTGCGGTAATATTGCAGGCGCCCCCATTTGGCGATTGTCGAGCTATCTTGAGCAATGTACACGTCACGCTTCTTGGTCTTTTTGTTGTCCCGCACAAGCTTAATCCGGTTATAAGTCTCGCTGTCTATGGATCGCTTGTACTTGTAATCATAGACAAGACTCTTTTCACCGAGCACGACGTCAAGCAGCATGTCTTTGATGTTGGCGAGCGCCAGTTTGCCGAAATCGTCATAGAACACATAAAGCTGATTTTGGGACACTAACGTTTGATCCAGCGCTTTATAGATGATGTCCAGCAGCGTCTGACCGTCTTCCAACATCTTGGGGATGACAAACCCTGTGTTAGCCAATGAGCCAACGGACAGGTTAGCATCCTTTGCAATCTTTTGAATGACCTGTGTCGCGGTCACTTTGGTAAATACATAAGTATCCGATGCGGTTAAATAACGCATTTGATCATAAGCCGTGATTTTGATTTCAGAGGATTGGGACGAATCAATCGTAAACACATAGCCATAAAACATTTTGGCATCTTCTATCTTGATCCGCACGATGTCACCCGTGTTTACTTTGAATTCCGCATCACCTATGGGAAAATCAGTTACTATGGAAAACTCCGCTGTCCCCGCCTTACCAAAACGACTTGTTCTAATCTTCATCCCAGAAACTAAACGAGAGATATCCCACAAAGTCCCATCCTTGTTGTCAATGACGATTTCCAGCACAAGCACCCCCTTACTTTTTAGGCGGCAGCTTAAGCATCATTCCCGCCTGCAGCTTTTTAAGGTCAGCATCCTTGATGTTATTTAGTTTTTGGATCTCTTTCCAACGATTTTCGTCACCAAGCTGCTTCTTTGCCACTGACCAAAGATTTTCACCGGGCTTTAATTTATATGTCGTAGCCGGCACACGCTCATCTGGCCGCTTGGCGCCCGCATCCTTGACCGTTGTTGTCGGTTTGGCCGCTGTCGCCGTTGTCCCCGCCGCAGCGGCTGGTTTGGTACCCACCTTAAGCCTGCGCGGTGCGTAAAACTTGTACTCCCGAAACGAGATTTGAAATTCAATGTCATCCGTCCCGGCCACCGCTCGCCTGTCAAACTGTTCGATCGATACCGCAAGTGTTAGCTTCATATTCGGTGCCTTGATCGTTATCCGGCTTGGATACTGCGACTCCTGCCACCGGCTAATCTTTTTGACCAGGTATCCCGGACTTTTAAACAGTGCTGAATGAATGACATACGGCGCCCTGCCGTTTGCCGGGAAAAAGCTTTCGAATGAGATTTCAGAAAGCTCTTTGGAATGGATAACATTGATCTGCCCCAAGCCGATAATATCAAACGTCTCCCCTCTACCCTTGCGCTTTATTTCAAGCTGCTCGGGCAGCACAGGGAAAAGAATGCGATCCTTGCCGTTGTTATGGCTCAGTTCAATAAAGTATTCCGGCTTTTCTTTATCCATGGTTTCACCCACTAAAAAAGCCCCCATGATTATGGGAGCCTTCGAATTTATTTAATTTTAGAAAAAATTTCTTTTGCTTCTTCGTTGTTTGTTTCCAACCCTAATTTTCCATTTATAGAGTCAAAATCAAAATCACCCTTTTTAATTTCTGCTTTCAGTGACTTGCCGGACTCGTATTCATAAATTTTCACCGGATTATTATTTACATAGAAAAGTACTCCATCCTTTGCACCTACCATTGAAACTAACGGTTTTTCTTCTTTATCAATAGTATGACCGGCATCTTGGAATGCCTTGATCGCATCACTTAACCCCGGTGACGCCCCTTCACTCTGTGAGCATGCCGCAAGCAACACGGCAAACAATCCAATGATCAAAAACCATTTGAATCTCATCTGTAATTCCCCCTTGCAGTTTTGTCTCATAATACCAAACATTGCCACAAAGGGGAACACTCATTTAACAAGCCCTTTTGCTGATGATTCGATTTCATTCGCCATTCTCTCTTCGATCCCATTAAGGAGTGTATCAAGATCCGTACCGTTATTTATGTCCCCTGTTGTGACTTGGACAGTAGGCGTAAGAGTGACAAAGTTCTGAATGGTTTTCATTTCAGCCAGATCGCGCATGACTTTCAAGTCTTCGCTTGAAATGTCTACCTTGTCCTCGATCTTGCCAACCTTTTTAACCTTGTCTATTGTTCCGCCAAGGGGAGTGTTGTCCACTTCCCATTGACCATCACCTAATTTATCTTCACCATAGATTGGGGGCGGCTCGAATTTCTTGTTTGTATCCTCATCGTCCTGTTTTCGCTGCTCCTCACGCTCTTTGATCCGTGTTTGAACGTCAAGTTCACGCTGTTCGGCCCGTTCTTTTGCTGCTGCCACCATATCAGCTACCGCAGCTTCACCAGCTTGTTTGATTGCCTCTGCTTCGGCTGCTGCGCTTGCCGCAAACTCTACTTTATCAATGGTATTAAGAGATACACCCTTAATCTTATTCAACGTGTTGACCAAAGTGTTAATGCGATCAATAACCCCATTGATCATGTCCTCCATGATTTGCAATGATCGCACTTTCATGGATTGGAATACGTTGACAATTCCGTTTCCTACACGCCGGAAGAAGATTGGAATCTGATCAAAGAAATTCAGAATCGTATTCCATACCCGCATCATGGCCGCGGCGAAGGCGTCATTCTTTTGCCATAAATTAACGATCCACACAATCACCCCAATGATTAGGGATGCGATGAGAATAAATATATTTGCTTTCATCGCCGTGTTAAGACCTCTCCAAGCTGCAGCAAGGCCTTGGGTTGTCATAGTCTGATAAAACATAGCTGCTGTGCTTGTGCCTGTTGCTAATGCAGCTATGGCCTGTTGCGCGGCGTATAGTCTTGAAACTACCAGAAACGCCGTAAATGCACCAACTAGCCCCCATAAAACAGGTTCTATAGCCGACCAGTTACTAACAATAAAATTGGATACTGACATTGCAACCTGTAATGTACTTTGCATCACGTTGATGATATTGCTAAATACATTTAAGAAAACACTTTCGATCATCGGCATGTTTTCCATGAGATAGGACGATAACTGACCAATCAAAGGCATCACGCCATAACCAATTTTCTCCTGTACGCTGCCCCATGCATTTGCCAAACGAATAGCTTGGCCTTCCGGCGTCTCCCCCATTGCTTGAGACAATCCGGAAAGATTTTCCTCCACCATCTGTATGACCAAAGCAGCACGCTGGGCTTCCGTGCCCGTCTTAAGTAACTTTTGTTCGGCTTCGGAAAAAATCGCATCGATCTTAAAGCCATTTCGGGACAACGCGTTGATATCACCCATCATGACTTTACCCATTAAATTAGCCGTCTGCATAAGCTGTTCCTGGGAAACGTTGACTCCATACGTCTCCGTTGCCAGGTTGTACATGCTTTCTGTCATGGCGGCAATATTAGTAGGATCATAGACGTATTCAGCGAGCTGAGATTGCCCGTAGACGCCTGTGCTTGCCGCGATAGCTATTCCCTGAGCTTCCAACTCCTTCGTTCGCTGCCGCACAAGGTCAACGCCGTCCTTTGTCATGCCGTTGATATTACTCATGATAGAGACTAACCGCTGCTCTGCTCGAATGGTTTCATTTGCCGCTGCAGTTGCACTGTTGAAGAATCCCTTGGCTGCATTAACACCAACATAAGCCCCGCCGATGGCCACGACTTTTTTTAATAGCCCACCCATGGCGCCGGTGCTCTCTTCGACCGTTTGCTTAAATGCCCGCTGCTGCTTAATGTTGTCTCGTATGCCGCCATCAATGCTGTTTACCTGGGCGTTTAACCGATTGTACGCATCATTAACTTTGGACAAGTCGCCGCTACGCATCGCATCGTTTAAGTTATTTTGTGTACTAAGTGCCTGATCGATCTGCCCGCGCATACGCTCAATCGCTGCATTTAAGCCGTCAAGCGCTTCGGGGGGTGCCCTTTCGCCAAGCTGTTCCTTTTCCCGCACCGCTTCCTGAAAGCGCTGCTGCGTCTCAGCGATCCGTTGATTGAGTTGAACAATCTCATTTTGGGCATTGTCCGGTAAGAAGGACATGTCCAACATAGACATGGATTGCTGCGCTGCAATCATCTCTTGCAGCTTCTGGTTCGCATCGCCTAATTCCAACTGGAAGCGATCGATACCCGTCGAATGAAACAATTCGGGTAAAGGCTGCGTGATCCATTCAGGAGGTGGGGGCGCAGGCGGTGGCTTGGCTGCCTCTTCCCGGATGCGCTCCATTTCCTCCCCCATGCGGATCATATCCGCGGAAACTTCCCCCAACTGTGACCGGGCTTGCTCCAGTCCGGAAATATCAACGGCTTTATCGCCAACATCCTGCATGGTTTGGAAAGTACTGATGGCAATGTTCATCGCATCGCTCATTTTACGTATCGGGGCGGAAAAGGCATCATACATCTCCATGGTGCTCTTTATGGTTGATATGTTCCCCACCACCAAAAAAGCGCCATTGCTGGCGCTCTATTTTTTCTTAGACTTTCTTTCGAGCTTTTTTTCTTCTGCGATTCGAATATCAATCATGGCAAATATTGCAGCCTTTTCGGTTATCGACATACGGGACAGTTCGTGCGGAAGTATGTTTAATTTATGGAGGGCGTAGTAAGCATAGTTAGCTTCCCCGTCACCCTCGTTAATTAGTTTTTTACGTCTTCCACCAGATCATTGATGTCCTTGTCGAAACCGTTGATTTGCTGCACCTTAATAAGCAGGTCAGCGTACTCACCGGGAAGAAGCATTTTTTTCAGCAGCGATTCCGCGCCCAAGGCCCCATAGGATTGCTGCAGTTCCACATTTTTAAGGTCAGGGAATACAACCCCAACCACCGCCATTTTGGCGGTGTAGTCATCCGTCGAGAATTCGGTTTTTTGCGTACCATTTCTTCCCTTGATTCGTTTCGTGGATGCTTTCCGCAACTCCGCGTTCTCTTCCTCCGTAATGCTCCTGACCTTCCATTTGATTGGTTTTCCGTTCTCATCTTTAAATCGTGGAGACACCGGAATTTCCTCAACCGTATCCAAAGGCGCGTTTTGCGCAAAAAATGCTTGAAAATCGCTCATTTTTGTAATCCCTCTTCCTATTTTTTATTAACCCAAAGTCGGGGTTTTAAATGTATTGGCCATATCAATATCCACATCATCAAAAGTGAAATCAATGTCAGCCTCCAAGGCGTCCGCATCTGTATCGAGCATAACCAGGGGTACGCTATCCAGATTGACGCCTTTCAGCACAACGGTTTGCTTCCCGATGGATGAAGTAGGATCATCATTCACCACCATGATGTCAAAATAGATATCCTTTCCTTCCTTGATGTACTGATACATAATTTTCAGGAAAACCGATGTTACAAAAAAGATTGTCATACTGCCTGAGCCACTCCAGCCGGTCGCCTTATTTTGGGTGCCTCGGCGGCCCAATACTTTGACTTCAGCTTTCTGCTTCTCGGCAGTCGCTTCGATGTTTTTCAAGTAAAACATTTCTTCTCGCTTACCGTTGATTGTGGCATACGCTCGTCCTTCTTGGCCGCTAATCGTATCCTGAGCTTTTAAAAATCCCATTGCCCTCATCCTTTCCTATGAATTAACCGACCATGACGTCCATATAAATTTTTTCCATCGAATCCACCGGCTGAATTGCCAACTGAACATATACGCTGTCCGCCTCTTCGCCCGCAGACAATAGAATGTCACTTTGGGGATCAAAGTTTTGAATGGCCCCCATCGCCTGCAGGGCTTCCAGATACGTCACAATCTCACTCCGGAGCATGGCGCGCCCGTCCTCGTTATTACTCACTTTGCCGAGATAGGCCAACTCAAAGTTACGCTTTAAGTCATTGGCAATGCCGTCAAGCACCCTAATGACGCGGTTTTTGCTGAACGGCTTACCCTTTTCCACTGTGAAGCTTGTCAGTGTATTGATGTCTTGTTCAATTACAGCCATCCCGTTGGCTGTTGTAATGATCAGTTCCCCATCTCGCAGCGCCTGTACAATCTGCGAATTGGTGTATTTGGGATAGCCTTCAACTGCATTCGGGATGGCCATATAGGTTAACCCTTCATTCATGCCCGCTGCTGCTTCCATCGCTGCAATCTCCCAAACCAAACTGACCGCCTCGACTTGCAGACCGTCAGAGGTGATCACACCGTTTTTAAGGCTGATCACACCCTCGAAATCGGCTTGAGGGTACCGGACAACTACAGCAACTACCTTCTTGCCCTCATCCCTCAGTCGCTTAATGTAGGCGATGACAAGTTGAATCGTTGGCTGGTCATCGGTTGGGATACCAATAACGTTGTACTCTTCCGCCTCGAAGGCAGCGAGGGCTGCCGTATAGTCGCTACCCGTCGATGTTCCTGTTGTGCCGCCTGTGAGCTTAACGCCGGCAGAAGCCGTTAGTTCCCCGGTGCCAGTGAAGGTGATGAAATCCGTGTTAACCAAATCCTCGACAAGCTCCGCAGATTGACGATCCACCTCGAAGCTATCCAAGTAGGTAATGACATCAAACTTGCCAGCATTGTCCAGGTCGGACTGCACAGAAACTGTCAGATCATTACCTCTCAATCCGCCATATTTAGCCGTTGCCGTAGCAGCGCCAATTGTCGCGGTCGCTTTAGCTGCTCCTTGCGCTCCGAGACGGTAAATCAACACACGGCGAGCATGGGACAAAGCGGCTCTGATGTGGCGAATACGGGCGTCTGATGGGGCGAATCCGAGTAATGCCAAAGATTGCGTTTCGAATGATTCAGAATCAATGATAGTAATCCCCGTGGCGCCCCATGGCATGGATGCCGGGAACGCAACAATGCCCCGTTCCCCTATGGTGTTGGGGGTAGTCGGTTTCGACCTGAAATTGATATAGACGCCTGGTCTAATCTTGTTTTGGGTATTAAAGGTACCGCCGGCCATTTAGTCCACCTTCCTTTGGTAAAATTGTTGCAGCCTTTGCTGCGCTTCCGCTTCGCTGTACTCTTGGTTGTCATCAAGCACAACCTGCAGCACATCTTTTTCTGCGGATGAGTATTTAACCGATGCCAAAAACTGCGCCTTGGCATACGTTGGCGCAGCAGCTTTGGTTTGAGATTTGCTCATTTGACATGTCCCTCCTGGACCATAACCTGCATGACAGGGCCGTCTTTCTTGTCACGCATGAGATGAATATTGTAGTCCACAAAAAAATGGAGCACACCGTTTATGATCTCGTGCCGCATTTTTGTACCGCGGATCAGACCATTGCATTCGATGTACTCCAATCTATCGTAAAGCGATTCGGCAACGCCGTGCATTTCCTCATTCTCAGCCACTTGATCATCCGCATCAAATCCTTGTGGAAAGTAGTGGACATCGAATGTGTGCTGTCGCATGTACCGGCGCCCCAACTTGCGTGTATGGTTGACCGGGAAAAGCTTGATAAAGAAGGAAGGAGGGTCAAGATTCTGTTTGATCTCTTCGCCGTGAATCGGAATATCTGGATACCTATCGTCCAAGGCTCGCGACATTGCGCTAATGACATCATTGATCACCATTACCTTTTTCCTCCTTTCCTCTTGGTGGCTTCCCGCTCAAAATATCTTCAAGCAACTGATTCTGTCGGCGCTGCAGGTACCCGGGTAAAGCCCGTTCGATTTCCTTCATGCTGATCGCCAGCATAAATTTGCCTTCCACCCAACCATCCTTAGGGCCAACGTACATCCCGCCTGGCTCCCCTTTTGGAGGTTTGTACCCTGCGATGTAGCGAAATGTGTTTCCTTCCCATATACCGGGTATCCAGTGAGCGCGAAAGCCATTTTCGATGTACGATGCGTACTCCAGATTGTTGAATATCTCGACAGTATAGGAATCGCCAGTCTTGATGACTTCCCCCACCGTCCAGGCGCGTCTTAATTGACCGTTACTGGATGGGGTGCGTTTCCGGATCTTCCGAAATGCGCGCATCGCCATTTCATGTACAAAATCCCTGATAAATTGCTCAATGTGCTGATCGGCATTTTCAAGATTCTTTTTCATCCTCTTGAATTCCGAGAAATCAAACTTAGCCCACTTGCCCATCACGCTGTACCCTTTTTATTTAGGCTGATTTCTTGATGGCTGCTGTAGGGTGGGAAAGGCGCAGCAGCCGTATAGGTTTCGATGCGCCCTGTAGCCTTGCGTGTAACCTCCAGAACGTCCCCTTGCTTGATTTCTATTTCAGGGGCGATGAACAGTTTAGCGTCATACTTCACATCGTTCTGCGCTTCCGTCTGGCCGTTACGCGGCAGGCCCGTTTGCGATAACTTACACGGCTGATCTTCATGGATCTTAACAAGGGTTTGCTTGGTGACTTTTTTCACAGGGTCCTTTGCGTTTTCGTGCCGGCTGATTGTCACTTTGTCCTCATAAAGCTTTTCTATTGCCCTGCGCTGCCTGCGGTAATTAATCTTTGCCATAACTACCACCTCATACGACGATAATGATTTAGGTCAATGCGGTAATTTGTCACAACCTGATCAATTACCGATTTAGACGTATTCGTCACCCCACCGCCTGCGCTGCCGCCGGAAACCGATGTATCGCCCACCTTTACCGTAGCCCCGCCGCCAACGGAATCCTCGATCTCCTCGACGTTAGACAACTCCACCCTGGCAACGTCGATAACCATACTGGCCCATACATACAGCAACCCGTCCGGCACCCGCTGAATATTGCAATAATGTTTGATACGGTATTCAATCTCTGCAATATAGCTGTAAATTACTGGCTTATGCGTATCGTCTTCCAAGGGAATGCGACTCTTCACAATCGGCCAAACATCTGCAGCACTAATCACTGCTTTCATCTCCTTCCAGTTGGACTGTCATGGTTTCTTCGTCTTCGCTTTGGAAAACGTATGGCGTGCCTTCTGGTAGGTCTGGCCTGATCGGGTCGCCATCCTCCCCCGTGCCAATCTTTGCAACGGTAACAATCATATTGTCATCACCCTAAACCAATCTACTCCAGCATTTGCCCATTCGGAGCCTACACCAAAACTAGTTGAATTCATTGCCATATCATCAATGATCGTTAGCGCCAAGAACATCGGTACGTTGTTGTACCAAATGGATATTTGGTCTCCTAACAACCTGACACGGACAATTCCGTTGGGCGTGAAATTATCGATGTTACCTGACGCCAGTACAGTTTGTACACCATCAAGGTTACGGCGTAATTGCGTCTGTCCATTACTATTGTTAATGCTGATAACAAATATCTTTGGCCCTGATTCGTGACGGAAGACAACGCGGGAACGATTGGCCAAGCCAAAGATTTTTGCTTCAATCATTACATTTTTCTCCCCGGCGTCCAGATACACAATGTTGGACGCCGTATTTGCGGTGTTTTGGGCGATGTTGTCTTTGATTGCCATACTGCCATCGACAACAACCCACGATTGCCCCGTTACCGCCCGCCCTAATGCCGCCGCGTTAGGTCGGGTAAAATCATCCCATGCAATCACCCGACTTGGATTGAACACGCATATTTGTGATCCAACGCCAACGCCGATCATTAATACACCGCCACAATGTCCGTTGCCGTTGTACCCGTTGCTCTGATCCGCTTAACGCTCAATGGATGTATGATCCCGGCAGCAATGTTTTTCAGTGTGATTGATGCCCCGGATGTTACCATATCAACGACGATATCCCCGGACGTGCCAACCATAATTCCTTTGGTTGCACCTGCAGCCAAGTCGGTTGTGTCATTAGGGGTTACAACAGCGGCCGTAACCGCGCTGGCCAACTTGGCGATATCGTCACGTCTTGCTAATGTGTTGTATTGCGCCGTAGCAAGTGACACCGTTCCGCTTATTGGTTGTACGCCAGGTAGCGTGACCGGAATGCGGCCTTCATTATCTAACGGCCCCTTGATCGTCACTTCATCCGAGCCACCCGGACCTTCTCCGCCTCCCCCACCGATTACTTTAACCGGCATTGGGTCTTCCGCTGATACAGCAATCGCTTTATTTAATAGCTTGTTCCAGAAGAAGTTCAATTGTCTCACTCCCCGACCGGGCGAATTACTTTTGCTTCAAGAAGAACTTTGTAATCTTCTGCCGACACTTCAATCCTTTGGCCGACAGTAAAGCGGTCCCGGTTGTGCTTGCAGTTCGCAATGACAACGGCCTTTACCAACTCGGGTTCCGGTTCAGGCAGTGTTGCTGGACCATCTCCTGCAGCATCTTGTTTTTGCTCGATGGCTGTACTATCACCATTCGTTTCATCAACGATCAGTGGAGCATCTTCATTCTGTGGCTGATTACTTTTTTTCACTGATTTCTACCCCTTTCAATAAAAATAGGAGAGGCGAATGCCCCTCCTTAAGCTACTTTTGCAATAAATATGTCATCCATCGTTTCGAACGAAGGAAGAACGATCTCAGAAACAATCGCCTCAACGTTAACAGGATGTGGCTCCTTGATTGTAGTGATTGCCACACCGGTATTTACAATAGATACTTCAGCCGAAGTTGCTCCAGCCATTAAATCAGCTTCCTCTGGAGTAGTACCGTACCAAGTCGTGCCGAGGTTTCCGTCTGGAAGGAGCGTAAAGAAGTCATCTGGGAAGAACTGATGTTTACTGCCGTCCTGCAGCCCATAAATCTTGTTGTAGACCGAAACTCTGATGCTCAGTTTATTAAGCAAATACGCCTTGAGCATTTCGTCGGTCATAATGATGTTCTGACCGCCAATTGGATTCATATCCAATCTGATGGCCGGATGCTCCATTAAATAGCCCCATGTCTTCTCAGTGCATATTGCACGGGTAATTGTTGCGCCGGTATCTCCATTAATAATCTTCTTCCAGCGCTGAATATCCTGAATCGGTGTGCTGTTAGGATCGCTCCATCTTGCTGAACCGGTGAGCGTTTCCTTGTGGCTATCTGCAAAGCCGTAGTTGTAATCATAGTGTTGACGCGTCTCGGCAGATGTAATGCGGATGTGACCACTCGAAAGCAACTGCATAATCATGCGTTCAGGAACGACCTGTGCACCGGCTACTAGTTTAGCCCGGTCGTTGAAAATTTGGGTGATTAGCGGCATTACATACTGGTCGTTGCTGTTATCCTGCAACCGAAGCAACTCTTGACGATCTTTCTCCCCAAGTCGCATGGACTCGCGAAAGAACGGCATTTCTGTCTCAATCTTACTGAATCCAATGCGATCTCGAAGCGTTGCCTTAGTATCGAACGCCGATGGCTGCAATGAGACCGGAACCCCGTGTGCGCCCTTAATCCACGAAAGATCAAGGCCCAACTTTTTACTTGCCGGGAACAACGCCGCCCCCAGGTATGGAATGTTATTGCTTGGGTTATTGGCGATGTAAGTAGCAATCGCTCGTGAATTTACATAATCAAAGATAGAAGGCATCTTTTTCATTTCCCCTTTCCGCTATTAGGCGATAAATGTGATTTGACTCAAAGCTGTAACTGCGTCTTCGTCAGGCGGTTCCGGCAGTTTAGCTAGATCAATAAAGCCGTGAATCAGAAGCGCACCGGGCGCTGGTCCATACGTAACATCCACATCGTTAAACAGAACGCCCTCAGCATTCTCGTCATTGGACTTCACGGCCAATTGCGTTGCATCTACAATAACGCCGCCACCCATGATCGTGCCGGCAGGGACAATCTTTTTGCCGTGTGCATTCTGTGCAATACCTGTGTCATCGACAGTGACCGCCAAATTTACATAATGGTCAGGAAATTTAAGGATTTCCTTACGGTTGCCGTAATCCGTTTGTACAAACTTCATCTGTTATCAACCTCCAAAATAATTATTTTGTGCTTTACTGGTATCAGAATTGCTTTTGGCAAATTCAGCAACTCGCTTCCCAAAATCTTCAGCTGTATTGCTGCCAGTTCCTTTATCGCCGCCACCCTCAAAAGGATTGACACCTTGAAACTTGAATCCACTGCCGCCCGTGTCCTCCGGGATAAAATAGAAGTCCTTGCCTTCACGGATGGTCTTGTATTGATCGTCAAAACCAGCCTTGATTTCCCCGTTTTCATCCAATTCAATCTTGTCCATGCTGAATTCGGAAATTACATTACTCATCGCTTTTTCGTGAACCTTGCCAGAAAGCTTCAATCTCAAGGCAGTTTCCGAACGCAATTTCTTAGCATCGGCCTCAAACTTGTCCTTGGCAGCCGTGTTTTCTGTCTGCAAAGTCTCGATTTGCTTCTTCAATGCCTCCGCATCACCGCTTGATTTTTTCAATGCTTCAAGCTGTTTATCGCGTTCCTTGAGCGTGTCATCAGCGGTTTTCTTGGCATCGTTCACTTCCTTGAAACGGTGTTCAGGCACCCACCCCTTGTAGTTGGTTTCCACACCCCCAACCACAGCAGAAATCTGCGCATCGGTAAGCCCCTGCGCCTTCAAAAGCTCTTTCAACCAATCCATGAATACCATCTCGCTTTCACTTTTTGTCCCGGTTGTGTCCGGTCATTTTTAAGGCCCCAGCAGTCTCAGCCAGAGCCCGAATTTAATATCCGATGTTAATGTATGTTTTGTGTTTGGCCCTATCATCATCGGCACCGTCAACCAAATCGTATGTCGCTGCGAAGATATCAGGTTTGCATGGGTATATTTCACCTTTGACACCCTTGATGATGTAATCCCCATAATCCCCTCGCATTGTGCCTTCAAGCGTTTTGATCTCACAATAAGTTTTGGAGAACTCAAACGGGTCGTCATTGTCATCTTCATCAGTGACGCGATATGTGATGATCTCATTTTCACTAACTTTGTCCTGGAACCAGTCCGGGCGATCATCGATTCCCATTCTGAAAGCTTCAATTACTACCGGCTTTTTGCGATATTTAGCCACTTTGTCAGCTCCTTATCCGCTCTCTGCTTCGGTCACGCCTCAACTCATCATTCTCGACCATCAGTTGCTGCAACCACCCTTCCCTCTCCTCAACTTTCGCTAAATAAGAGGACAGTTATGCTGCGTATTCCTTGTACCATTCCGGGTACTTGGTATCTGCCGATATATAAATCACTTTGCCGTTCTTGTCCCTTGCCGCCCGTTGCTCAAAATCAATGTCCTCGTCAAAGTATGGGACGGTTGTTGTCCGGCAGTTAACATGGAATGGTGGGCAATTGACGCCTACTTCCATTTCGGATACCTTGAATACCTTCCCATCCAAGCTTTGGCATATTGGGCTTGTGCGGTTATCCAGCACCGCCAATATTTCATACTTTTGTACAACACCACTGGCTTTGTAGCTGTCCATTGTTCCCTGCTCGACAAAAAACGCCGTCTCGGTGCGTACCAGGCGCGCGGCGTTTGAATAGGACACCCGCATGCGTTCTGCAAGAGCGGTTGTCGTGCGGTCATAACTGTCACCGCGTATAAAGGCTTGTGATAGTTTGGTGTGCAGCTCTTTTTTTAGTTTTGTGCGATCAACCCAGATCCGCTTTGACCAGTTCGATGATTCGAACTTAGTTCCAAGCACACGTTCAACGCCTTTCGCGTCAACCTTGGCAAATGGCGTAACGAATCCGGTCCCGGTATGTATCTCATACATGGATCGGTAGTAAGTTTCCTTGTAAACATCTGCTAGCAGCTTCCCTGTGCCCGTTTCCCGGCTTGCCGCCAGTATTTCGATCTGTTGATTGATCTGGAACTCCAACGCCTCCATACGGTTAACACGCTGCTTGTAATAGGCGTTGTTTAAGGATTGTGTCCAACGCTCATCATCGTTGTCCTTTGCCTTTGTTATGAATTCCTCAAGCCCCATCCGGAAATCATCCAGTTCGCCGGCTGTAAGCTGCCGCCTTGCCTCAGATAGATTGACAATCCCATTTTCATCGGCATAACGATTAAAGAAGCTATTTACTTCCTTTTTGACTATATGTGTTGCTTTGACATACTCCCTAGATAGGTTGTCAATATACTTTTCAGATGACCGGAACTGTTCAACAGCGATCTGTTCAGAACGTTTCTTCCAGTAATTGCGCGGCTTCATTCGCTTGCGTCCTCGCCGTTATCAGACTGGTCAGCCAAAAATCCGATTACTGGGGAAAAATCCATAGTCTGATTTGCTCCACCAACAGCTTCTACGAGTGAGGTCAGAATTTTTAAATCCTCAACATAAACACCCTTCTCATACTCTTTAATACAATGGTCAGTCATGCAGATAATTAACTCATTCAGCCGTTGAACTGTTTTCTTTTCCAACATCACGCTCACTCCCAAGCCCATCATAATCGGACAAACTCTCTTGATATTGCTTTTCCAATCGTTCCATTTCCGCTTGAACATCCGTCACCCATGGATGCTGGGCAACCTGAGTTTCTTTTGATATGATGCCTTCGCTATCACGGATGTTTGTAATAATCGATGACTCGTCAATAACCATGTCTCGATTGAAGACGAAGGAAACTTTCTCTTTACTGTAGTCTTTACCAGTTGTGTTATAGAGGTGAACGTCGATGAACCACAGTAATTGACTTAAACTCGTCTGAAACTGTGTTTCGATAAGGCTTGCATCAAGTTCAAGATCACTATATAGAAAGCGTAGCGCCACTCCTGACGGTGCACTGCCGAAATTAACAGATTGGGTGTCCACTCCTCGCCCAAATTCGTAAATATCTTTTCTGTTCGAATCCTGATGATTTTTGTAGGCTTCTGTGTCGATTTCCAGTTGAATCGTTTTTATATCTCCACCATTTGAAACGAATGCCAACCTGTGAATGGAAATGTTTTTTCTGAATTCAGCAGCATCTGTTCCGTCATAATCACTAACAATATAAATGCTATTGGGCAAGTCTTCCAAGTTATTACTGTTGTCGCTTTTATTGCGATCATAGTCATCAACCAATTCCTTGATAATTTCCACCAACGGTTGCTCTTCTTCGTTGTATTTCCAAGCGATAAAAGGAACTTTACCCCAATTCATGGCAAGCTTATCTGTCTTCGAATAGGCAGTAAAATGGGCTTCCTCTGCTCCTGCCTCTACATCTGGAATAAGACCTGATCCACTCCATACATAACGGCGTACCCCCATCTTGTCCCACCATTCAATCTTACGGACGGTTGTCTTTTTAGTGCCTTCGAAAACTGTTACTTGATAATCTCTGATAACCGCATCAAGGACGGTGTGCGCTTCGTCAGCCCATATAGGAATAATTTCTTCTGAATTCATTTTTTTGAATGAAAGATTGAATTGCTCATTATAAAAAATAAACCACCAGGCAATTCCCTTATTTACCGCTTCCTTACCTGTGCTTTGCAATCTTTGCATCATGTCTTCATCGAATAAATTTGTAAGCTCTTCATCGTATTGTTCATCCTTCGTCTGGATTGACATCGGACGCCCCAGCAGATAACCAACTTTTTGATCAACAAGTTTTCTAATAAAGCCATTTGCTAACTTGTTATTTGCCAAATTGGCGACTTGCTCCTGTGCGCCGCTCTCTCCTATAACAGTCCGAGTACGGTCTTTGATGTCCGTATTGTTACGGTAATAACGCTCACCAATAATCATCCATTTACGTTTATCTGAGCGTTTCCATTCCCCGACTTCCAATTGAATAATCTGTTCGTCGGTAGCTGCGCTCTTTGCGCCTTGGATGATTATTCTTTCAATTTCTCGTTGTGCTTCTGATCCACCAAAAGGAATAGGCACTTCATATTCCCTCCTTTCATCCTTGCAAGAAATGAACTCCTCCACCCTTTAAATCCCCTACTTCGTAATCATCAAGGGCATACCAAATAGCCGAAAACGTATGGGGGTCGATATTGAACTCATCTAAGATGATGTCCCCATTCTTGTCTACGGCATAGGTTAAATCTTTTAGTTCCTCGATCACATTCGGGCAGTTGCTTGAGCAAATAATCTTTTTGAACCTCTTCACTTTCTTTGTATATTGCAGCCGAGAACCCGCGAATTTTTTGGCTGGGCGCATATTAAATCCCACCTGTTTGAAATACGCTATTGTCTTAGGCTCGGCACTATCTGCCCTTATTATCTCGCGTGTTTTCTTGAATTCTTGTAGATCATCGGCCGTCCTATCGTCCGTCATCTTATTTTTGTAATATTCCCAGTAGATGTAGAGAATTTTCTCCTTATGATCGACAGCTAGACGGACAAGCGCATTATAGGATTCCTCGAATCCAAAGTCCATCCCAACACGATTAATTGGGGAACGAATCCGGTTGACCGCATCCATCACGTCTTCATGCGACCACTCCACAAACTGAGGTAAGACGCGCAGTCCATTAACTCCAAATCTACCTAATCGAGCGACACGATGGAGGTCTGGATCGTGGATTTCTAATTCATCCAACTGCTCGATATAGCTTAACGGCAGAAACAGATTGTCATCTGCAAGCGAGTGATGATAATAGGTGTTTCCCACGACTACAACACGCACACGATATAACTCTTCATCATCCAGGATAAAAAGCTTTTTCTTCACATCCTTGAAGAAGTGCTTGTAGCTCCAGTTAGCAGTGTTAACAGGATTAGTGCTCAAAATCATATACAGCGGCAAAGTAGGATGCCTTAGCCGACCGATTAATTCCTTGAAGCCGGCATATTTTATTTCGCTGCACTCTTCCAGCCAGATAATCGAGATGTTATGGATAGATTTAAGTTTGACGGGCTTATCCATGCCCTTGAATATGATTTTGCTGCCATTAGGAAACCTGATTTGCATCGGTGAAGATATGGGTTTAACTCTACCTGTTAGCCCAAGATCCTCTATGATCTCTTCCAATAGCGAAAAGGTAGAGTCTCGAATCGTTTCGTAGACTTCACGCACAACAAGAGCCGTTCTTTTCTCTTGCAATAGCTTTAAAATTAATTTCAAGCCTACATGATAGCTTTTGCTGGAACCATAGCCGCCAACCAGGAACTGAAACTTCTGATTCCAATCGAACAGAAAATCTTCAAAATGGGGATTGACCTCTTTTTCGATCATACCCTCTCACCCTTTCGAGTGATCAAGATTTCAATTGGCTTGTCTCCCTCATCCAACGCTTGCTTATCCAGTATCTTTACATCGGCATTGATCTTGTTGACCTGGGCCTGCATTAACTCCAGTTTCAACCGGCGCTCGTCGTTTTCCGGTGCTGCAGCAAGATACTGCTTAATAGCAGATCGCAGTTCGCGCATGATGACAGTGTACGCCTTGATATCGGTCGCCTGGCGATCCCAAGAGAATTGAAACTCGTATTCTTCCTCGGTAACCATTTGTTCATAATTCGGTTCTTCTTTGGAGCCTTTATCGACAACCTCAAACTTTTGCTTTTTAAGTTCCTTGATCATTTCATCTTTATCCGTTACATACATTTTCGTTTGCATATCGATCAATTTGGCATAGGCGATCTCTACGCTGTCCCAAATCATGTCTAACGGATCAAGGTTACGGGCCATCTCCAGTATCTCCTGAAATCGCTCGTCTTGTGGAAGAAATTTGCGATACGCGCCGTGCTTAACTGCGTAATCGTTTCCCTCTGGCCCACCGGGGCCGCCGCTGTTGCCAACTGCGTTCTTGTTGCCTGGTTGTCCGCCCTTTGGGCGCCTTGTCGGGATCTCATCCCACTTATCAAGATGCTTCCACTTACGAATAAGAGCCGGGCTTATGCCCAGCTCATCAGCGATTTCTGTTAATTTTTTCTGGCGGCTGCTCTTGAGCCAAAGCTTAAGGGCCGCTGTCCGATTGGTGCTTTTTGGTCTGGACAATCATTGTCACCACCTCATTCCTTTTAATTAAGATCCGTTTTCTCGACTGCAGCACGTATCTTACTCGTTAGTTCTTGAAATTCTCGAAGGGATGCCATTTGAACATCTCTCAGTTCATCCCAATGTCTTTCTCGTTGCGCATTAAGTTCCGAAATATGCCTAATCTTTTGTTCATAGAGCGCATTGATTTGAAGCTGCCTGATGCCTCCGTATAATATTAGGCAAATTGCTATCACAGGGATTAAATTCTTAATGAACTTAATCGTTTTATTCACTGATCATCATTCCCTTAATTCAATTTCCTTCACCCTACGGTAAAAGGTGTTGTCACTTATCCCAAGAGCCTTGTATGCTGCAGTAGCTGTGATTTCACCATTCTTCCAAGCTTCATACTGTCTCATAAATTCAGGGGTAATCCCTTTCTTCGGGCGACCGAATTGAATGCCAGCATTCATTGCAACGTCAATACCTTCCCTTTGACGCTGCTTGTTCTTCTTCCGCTCTTGCTCGGCCACATAAGCGAGCATCGAAAGAAACTGATCTTCCAGCAGCTTGCCTATGTCGCCCATTGACTTGAATTTTCTGCTGTCGAACAACTCCTCATTCTCCAGAACAACGATGTCCGCCCCAACTTCCCGGGTGATGTGCTTCCATTCGGAAATGATGCCGTCATAGTCGCGCCCAAGCCGATCAAGCGCATCCATGTAAAGCAGGTCGCCTTCACGAAGCACTTTGCGCAGCTCCTGATACTTATCACGTTTAAAATCTTTACCCGATGCCTTGTCTACAAATATAAATTTATCTGGTATTCCAAGCTCACGCATTTTGATCAACTGCCGCTCTGTATTCTGATCCCTGTCACTCACTCGGACATAACCTAATTTAACAACCATGATGATTCGCCCCTTTACAACCTTTGTACGTCAAATTATACCTGTTTTACATGACGTACGTCAATAGTTCAAACACACCTTTTGACGTTGTGTTTCAAGGGGTAAAGCCGCGTGTTTTCGACTACGTCAAAAAGCATGCTTTTTGACGGGGTTTTAATGCACTATTTGTTACGCCGAAAATTATTCGAGTTGGAAAGAACGCTCGGAAACGATTGGTAACGCTCCTGTTCCAACTTCTTCGTTCAATTATCGATCCGAGCGGTCGAAAATTTATGCTGCTGCTGATCGTTGTTTTCACTAATAATTGTCAGTAGGGTGCAACTTAACTATATTTCTGTTGCACTCATAATTTGCCGAGAATGTTGATAAATCAAGACTTTTAAAAAAATGATATTTGAGTGCAACATTGACCGAATTATGTGAAACTCATTCGCAAATTTGCTCGGTCCATCGCGTCTTGCGTCAAGCCTAAATATCGCAGAGTTTCCTCTTGAGTTTCGTGACCGAACATTTCCATTAGTAACGCCATGGTGTATGCTGCTTCATTCGGAGGCGTGCTCATTATGAGTTGATAACCCCAAGTTTTTCGAAGCGAGTGCGTACCGATATTTTCAAGTCCGAAACGCGCCGCGACATCGTTCAACATCTTCCAAGCCGTTTCCCTCCGAATAGGCTCCCCGACTGCTCCTGTGATCGTTTTACGTTGCCGCGAAGCGAATAAGTAGGCATCATCTGGCAAGTCCTGTATGTAAAGCATTAAGTCATCATGATAATCAGAATGAATAATGAATTTCTTCTTTTTTCGTTTTTTATTTCGTTTCTTGGTTTTATCTGCCACAAAATTGATGTGTGATTGATCTCTGACCGTACCAACCTGCAGCTTGAGTAAGTCCGATACCCTTAATCCGCTATGAATGCCCATAGAAAAAAAGATATAGTCACGAAATGATTTGACTTTGAGATAATTCTTTATTTGCACAATGACCGATATATCTCGTATCGGCTGAACCTCGTTCATCTCACCACCTCGCTGTTTTAATGTATTTTGAAACAAAAAAAGCACCCGTTAAGGTGCTTTTAATTAAGTTATCAAATCTGATTTAGGTTCGATACCCTTATCTTTAACCACTACTTCCAAGTGAGAGAGTGTTTGCCCCCCAGCACTACTAACTACAAGTTTTGCATCCTTCACTTCTGCTTCAATTCCTGAATAACTGCTGCTAGATAGTTGCCTTGAATAAGAAACATTTTTCACGGATAACAATGCAAAAACTTCTTCTTGGCTCAATTCCACAGTAGTTCCCTGATCTTGTTTGTCGTCTTGCAAAATAAATACCACTTTCAATTCCTCACCCTCCTGACAAAAAGTTTACTCCAAAATATTCCTCTTTGTCCACAGAAAAGGGTGGTTCTGTTTATTAATTTAGTTGCTAATATCTACATTCTCCACATCAACCAAGAAGAACCATTCACCGTCAACCATGAAGCGCCGCTTATAGTAATCAATTCGATCCACGACACCGACAACCCGCAACTGCTCCCACTCGTCAAAAATCTTGATTGCAATTTCTTTGCGCTGCTCTTTTGATTCAGCAATCGCCAGCCCAAACAGTTCAAGCTCCTGATCATCGAGTTGAATCCTTTGGCGCTTGCGTTGCTCTTTTCGATACAAGTTTGCTGCGCGGACATGCTCAGGAATCATCATGCGTGACGTTTCCCACATGCCGTTACCTTCTAGCTTTTTTCTCATGGCGAACATCCTTTCGCGTTTTTATAATTATTATATGCGAACGAACGTTTGTATTCAATGGGTACTTATGGGCAAAAAATTATCCTAGAAAAGTTGTTATTTGGGATAAAGGATTCGCTCCTCTTATCGTAATCCGGTGCCACCGGTCAGTGTAGGATTGGCTAAATAAACGGGTCTCAAACCCCTCGCCATCTCCACACGCTTGGCGACTTGCGCCTAAGGATAAATATCCCACCGCGTGACCGGCTGCCACAATGATAAAGGTACAGTGACGTTACCCTGTTGATCACTGATCAACTGTATACGTCAACTGTACCCTATTAACGTTGTGCATTGGCGACACGGTAGAGACATAAAGTAGACACGATGTAGACAAAAATTAGATGCAGCCCCACGTTTTAAGGCTGTTGGCCACGGAATCCGCGCCCTCCCTGATCTTACGGTCCAGTGTTCTTGCGCAAATTAGATTAAACTTGATTATTGCCGCTTTGCGTGGATGGCCCTGAATAAAACGATACTGCATAATGCTGCGTATCTCTGGGTCAAGGATTGCATCGACAGCTCTCTCAAGATTGCGTAAGGCTTGGATCTGCAACGGCTGCTCTGCCGGCGCATTGCGTAATCTTCGCAATGCCTTTTTATAGTCTGTGAGCATTATTCTTACCTTGACGACATCAGCTGTAGTGGCTACTGGAAACAACGTATCCATCATTAGTAGCATTATCATCACCGTTCCCCTATGGTATAATTTCCATAGGAGAATTTGTCTGCCCCGGTCCCCGTTCCCCAACGATCAACCGGGGTTTAACTCTATGATTAGGTTTCAACCGCCTGTAAAATTGTCAATCTCGGATCGTCCGCATAGAAGGAGTATTTGTTTCATTACCCTGATTTTCCAATAAATTATGAGCTCCCAAAAGGCTTAAAAGATATTTGATTGGCACCTCTACCATCTCCGGTTTCTCACTGCAAAGTGTACGCAAGTGGATCTGACGTTCATCCGTAAAATCACGAAAACTTTCTAAAGGCCCATATAAAGCAAGCATCCTTTCAAAATCATCCATCAAAATCTTCAATTGATTTGAAAGGAATGGGACTGTAGTTTTTTTATTATAGTGCATTTCGTCAAAAGCCCAGTTATACAAACTTTCCTTCATCCCCAGAATCGTCGGCTTGCTGTCCATCTTTCCCCTCCTATGATGAATAATCATTATTCGACTTCGAAAATATCTATTCCATCAAGTTCCGCGGCTCTGCACGACTCCAACCAATCTATCCTATGATTTATTATATCATTTTGAGCTTCTGGAGGGTTTGAATCAAACTCTTCTTCTGTCATGTCCAATTTCACTTCGAAATCCACCGTAATAGTGGCCTGCCCTCGTACTGTGATCATTTGCCCACCTCCAGCAGCTCGGGATTATCATGGATGTTGCCCAATTTCTTAGCACCTTCAACCCATCCATATTTCCTGTCATACTCTGCCAACTCGGATAAGAATAAATATCCATCTAAAAATGAGTCTGCAACAAAAATGAATCCGCCAGCTCCAAAACTTACTTTGGCGATGTGCTTATAGCCTTCGTGCTCTACCTCTGCGATGTCGCCCACGCTCAATTGGTTCTGTTCTTCTTCTGTATCGTCATGTAATCCGGTAAACTGCCCTACTGTTTCGGGATCTACCTCGAAAGAATATAGAGCAGAAGCTCTAGCAGGGATAATGTAGGACTTTTTGCAATCTATAGGATTATTAAGTTTGTGATACCACCCAAACACCCACTCTCCGGTATCAATCCGTTTGCCCTGGAACTTAATCTCTATGCTCATGCTTTACCATCCTCCCCTGGAAGACTGTATTCGGCAAAATGTGTTACCGCGATATCGATAACCGGATCGTCCGGCTTGTAACTGCCCTCGCGGAACCACTTGTATCCTTGTAGACTTGCTGCATGCTGCGCCGACCGGATGCACACACCGTCTGATACAAGGTATAGCTTATGGCTTACAGGCTGATTGATAGGGTACTCCATCCAGTTAATTCTGGATTGGTGGGTATTTTGCAGCCGCTTGTTCTCTTCCTTGAAGCGCGCTTTGATAAATTCTTCATGCCGTTTGGTTGCCACATTCGGGTGGCGATGACGCTGCTTAAGATATTCCGGGCCAACGTGGTCAATTGATGCCGGTGGACTGCACCACCATGATTCGGTGCTACGGCCGGCGCCGTCAGTGAATCTGGACATGACGCCGTTTGGTGTGCCTTCGGGTTGGTTCCTGTGAATCCACATTTCAAATTTAAGCCTTGCCATACTATTCCTCCTTATCCTCAATTCCGAGCCAGTATCGTCAAATCGCTTCGATCAACTCAACGGTCATGACTTCGCCTCCCCTTGTAGCGCCCTTATTGCTGCCAGACAGACAGCGTACGGGGCTGATTCGCCACAAACCCAAGATGTTGGTTGTCCATTGGATTCGTTGTAGAATCTTGCTTTCCAATGGGATATTTGATCTGCAAACCTTGGGCGATACCCCCGGCGTTGCATCGCCTCTATCACTTGGCGCATGCCGTCCCATGTTGTGGAGTAGGTTGGAATAGTTCCGTATGATCCATCAGGATTTAACTGATTTGTTAAGGACATGTAGCCAATTAATTTAGCGAATTCCCTATCAAGATCCTTATGATCGTTGTAGATGCTCATTTTTCAACGACCCCCGGCTGATATTTTTTTATCGTCTCTCCCAGCTCGTCCGCTGCCTGCAGCAACTCAACAGGCGATGTATCCATTGCACGGATGATACGGCCTTGATCGTCTCTTGCTATCCATACGGTTTCTTGGGTCCATTTAGCTGGTTTCATTGGGCTTGCTCCCTTGAGTGGAGGATAGGGCTGCGTCTACCTGCGCGCATATGCCCACCCCTGTCCATATCTGTCCTTTACTCTCCGTTGCAATTCGTTTGATTTCTTTCAGTGCTGCCCGCAGGCTCTC
>REGQ01000034.1 GCA_004134985.1 Paenibacillaceae bacterium
AACGTAGCACCTATAACATCTTATTTTCTTTGTCCCGATGGAAAATCTTACTTACACAAACTTCTTGACGCTACCGGCTCAGTTTCCTTACAATATTTATTGGGCTCTATTTCCCTGAATAGCGCTTGTCATCAGCGTTAGAATTCCATTCATGCGGTTAGAAATCCACTCGCGCCCGCTATGCTGTCACCGGTTAGAATTCCACGCGCGCGCGGTGCTTTCGCTGTATGACGGCAGTCGGTTCACCACATTGGAACGCCGCGTACCCTTCCCGCACTCCCCTTTCACAGTTGGTAGCATTGCAGGAAGTCGGATTCACAAGAAATCTGCCTTTGGGAACTTTCCATTAAGATTACCACCTTTAAATTAATGGCTATGTTAAATTCTAATGTTGATTTTTGACGATAAGAAAACCGCCTTGATAAAAAGGCGGTTTATTGAGCTAAGTTTCCCGTTAGTTCAACCGTGTTAGACTCCGTAGAACTCTTTTATCTTCAGCCAAGACTCATACCAAAATGTTTTCGATTTATATGGTATGGCAATCTCTATCTGTTCATCATTTTTTATTATAAAAAACTGCATTATCTGTGGCTTTCAAACTATCTCCAAAACCAAATACGATATCTTGGCTGTCTTTTCTATATTGTTCTTCTCTTCTATCTGCACACTCCGCTTTATCAACCGAAGACCTTTTTTCAATTTCTTTGTTCCACCTGTTCAAATTTGTCTATAACTGTTCGTTTGTGAGATAAAAAGTGGCACCTTCCCATCTTCAAAGAAAGGGTAATCATCTCATAATTATGAACGCTAGAAGTTAACGAATAATTCATTATAATGCCCGTTACTTTAATGTAAAAACGGCAACCGGTCGCGTGGCCGACTGCCGTAATGTCTTGGTACTGTTTGAGTTTTTACAATGCCCTTCCTATTTTCAGCCATTTTCCTGTTCACGATTGAGATATATGATGCATAATAGCACTGTGTAGAAAATCTGCTAAATCCTCATTGCTATATTGATTAAAGTAGTTATTGAATCGTGCATCGAATTTGTAAGTATCGGCAATGCAAGCCAGTAACTCTGTATCACATGGCATGAATTGCATTAGATTTTTTTTCCACTCCTCGATTAATCGCTGAACTTCATCGGAGGAAGGATGCTGATCGACACAAGACGCAATTTGCTTGAATACTTCCTCCATCGATTGAAAACGTTCATCTTTTTCATCTTGTGATAGTTTATCCAACGTTTCATTAAACACATTATACGCTTCTGTTTCACCATAAATGAATCTCGCCTCATTTGCGTATTGTTCTTTTAATGGCAAAACGGAAGAACTGTTGAAGATTTGCAAATGACTAATATCATTCCCCGAAACGTATTCTTCGAGAGCTACCATGATGGTTTCTAGTCTTTGTTTTTTCGATAATAAGGTTTGACTTTGCTTCTTTAATATTTGTTTCTGTTCTTGCCTGGTCAGCTTTAAAATGTCCGCAATTTCTTTCAAGGAAAAATCCATTTCCTTTAAGAACAAAATAGTTTGAAGTTTTTCCAAACTGCTTCGATCATATAAGCGATACCCTTTTTCCGTCAGATGTGTCGGTTTAAATAAATCAATCCTATCGTAATAATGCAAGGTCCGGCTTGTAATGCCTGTAATCTGAACAATATCTTTAACAGCTAATAATGGTTTCTTCATCCCAAAATCCTTTTACTTCGTCTAGTATTTGAGCAGCAGGTGTTATTGTGGCCTCAAAGATCGTTCTTCCTGTTTTTCTTAAATAATATTGGATTAAATAATATCCACAAGCGTAGCCAGCACTATAAGGCATATTGACCGGTTCAAAGTTTTGAAGTTTGGCGATCTCGTCACCGTAAAGATACGGAGCAAATTTATCAAACCCTGTTAATTGCAATTGCTCTCTAAGGACAGGCTTTATGCGCCTGTTAAGTGTGTCTGCGTTTGTTTTCGTTACCCAAGGGCCGAGCAATTCTTCTCCAAACATGAACGTAGCAAAGTTTTCAGCTAATCCTTCACTTACAATGAGCTCGCCCAAATTAACGGTGTGATCCCACTGAATAAATTGATATCGCACATTATGGTTGCATTCGTGCGCCAGCGCAGCCTTCATTCGAGGAATCGTGTACTCATTTGGCAAGAGTGTACCCCAGATAAACCCGGGAATGCCCCCAAAGCCGCTATATCCTTCGTTTATTGTTAAGGCACGGTTTTCCGGATTCCCTAGTTGAATGGTAAACAAATATTCAGATACGGGGAGACTTATTTCATGTTCTATAAATAGACGGAGGCTTTTCCTTACAGCGTGCTCACACTCTAACCAAAAAGAATCTGACGAAATCAACTCTACCTCAGGTGAAATCTGTTGGGTAATCTGATCAGGGGATCGATGCATCATACTATTAAACGTAACAACGTCAAAACCATTCGCCTCTTCAGCTCTAAAAGGCATCTGTTGAATTTGCCATTGTTTCATAAAAGGAGCCATCATTTCGTTTCTGAATAATTCAAGTTTTTCCTCGGGCGAAGCTTGGGCAACTTTTTGATAAATGTGGTCTGAACGCAATGTTATTATGTTCATATCTCTCACTCCTAGTCGTTTATAGTGAGAATTATGCACTATGACCTAACGTCAGAGTCAAGAACTTTGGATTAATACTGAAAATTAGGTACATGGTGTTCCATTAGATACCTCCAAGAATGAGTTAAATAATGATTAAATAAATCTACCAATCTTCAACGTACTCTTAAAACTATTCTGCCCGTTAGCTTAACAAAGAAGGGGAGCAGTTGCCTTAGCATACTGCTTCTTATTTGTTCAACTAACGTTCCCCGTTAGCTTAATCCTCATAAGAAAAATTCGTAAAGACGGAGTTGCTCGGTTTAATTGTTGCCGCGGCGTTTTAGTGCAATATTTGACGATAATCGTTGAGAAAATCAAAAATTACGATTTATCCTGTTCATAAAACTCAATATAGCTTCAATGCGTATTTTATCAGCGCATTCTTCGCAACAAAAATACTTAACCTTTCTTTCCTTTGCTTGCTTATATTTTAGTGAACCTTCGTATGCTTTGAATGTTTTTTTACAACTAAAACAAAGTACCTCATAGTAAAACATTGTTATCCGCCCTCCTAAGTGACACCCTGCTTTCTAGTTGATATATCGAAGATTGTAACCAGTTCTCTCGTATATTCCTGAACATCTAAATGGGGCTTTCTCATTAATTCCATGGTGAACCCGTCAATGGCATTTCTTATTGTTAACGCCATTACCCTTGCCGATGATTTGGTAAATTCCCGAAATATCCCTTCTTGCATTCCTTGGGTGAGAATATTTTCAATTGGAACTAATACGGCTTCATCGTGTTCTGCCGCAAACTGAAGTTTACCATTAGCAGTTATCGTTTTAGAAACCAATTCTATAACAGCGAAAACATGCTTCCGATTTTCAGCTACAAATGCAAGATTGGATTCAATGTATACTCGAAGCATTTCTTTAGGAGATTTTTGGGCTTCTATTCGCGGAGCAATGTATGATTGCCAAGCTATATAGTATTCGATAGTTATTTGCTCCAATAATTCCTCTTTATTTTCAAAGTGGTAAGAAATAACCCCCTTACTGATTTTCGCACGTTTTGCAATCTCTCCTAAAGAGGCTTGAGTGAAACCTACTTCTGCGATTGTCTCAATCGCACATTCCACAATTTGAGCTCTACGGGCTTTTTCGATGAATGACATTTTTTTTGGGTTAGTTGGATCATTTTTTTTACTCATGTTTTTATTTTAGTACAGTCGTACAAAAAAATCAAACAAAAAAACCATTTAGGTGAATATGATCTAAATGGTTTTTAAACCCCTTTATACAACTAACCTGCCCGTTAGCTTAAAAAGGCAACTGATCGCTCTGACCAACTGCCTTCTCTTCTTTATTCAACTATCGTTTCCCGTTAGTTAAGTAGATAGGGGGGCCGCTTTTAGCAGCCCATTGATAATGATTTCGTATTCGAACCTCAACAGAATATAAATAGTAGGGGATTTTTTAGCTAGATGACTTTAGTCAACTTGATGTCCATCCATTGTACCCATTTCTTACCGTCGTTTGACAGCTCCCAACTACCTGTTAAGGTGTTGCTATCTTCACTAAACATTCCTGTGAATCGCTCCGATTTCCCCAAAATTGTCCAGGCACGGTCGAGTAGGTTCGCTTGGTATACACTGAAATTGCCTTGGTTGTCATATGAGTGTGTGGTGTAATTCTGACTGGAAGCATCATAGCCAATGATCTCAATAGCCTTAACCTCATCTTTCCCCATATGGCCATCAACATGATGAATAAGAAAATAACCCCCAGGCAACCATTCGTAGGTATCTACTGCTATCAACTGATCAGCTGGCCCGGACGGACTCGCTTTAATCACACCCTCTGTATTCCATTTCCCTACGAAGACATTCAAGCGTCCCATTGCAGGATCAGGTTTAGACGGATTTTGTGGAGTAAGGGCATTATCATTCTCTGGTTCACTGATATTGTTTGTTGCCATTTTGATTTCTCCTTTCATGCGAAGTTCCTTATATCATAGCAAGTAACAAATGTTATGATTTCTTATCAATTGCTCATTTTATTACCTTGCAAAACCAAATTACCTATTAACCATTACTGCCCGTTAGCTTAACAAGAATAAGCAGAAAGCCGAAGTTTGGTGTTCGTGTCGGTCACAGTAAACAGGCACGATTTAACCAACATATTCTTCTTATTCGCCGCTGTATTCTCATATTCCTTGCTATCTATGTAACGGAACCAAGCCAAATGTTGCAAATATTTGGTCGCAACACCATTAAAGCGGTCCATCCATTTTTTCAAACGGCGCCTTCCACGAATCAGTACAAAGCACGTTTGAATCAGACAGATGACCACCAATCGCCTCATCCAATTTCGTTGTGAAAATACGCCCACGTCCAAGAACCCCAGAGAAAGTCATCTTCTGGCGGTCGCGGGCGACCAAACGCAAATTTGATCGTTGCTAATGCCGCGATACTTAGCTTTGCCGCCGCGTTTACTAGGTTTGCGTTCGGATATATTCCGTCTGCCCTTTTCAGAGTATAGGAAATAGGTCTCGTCCATCTCGACGATCCTCTGGAAAAATTCGGTTGGAATTTGCTTCAGTGCAGCAAGAATCTTATGCGGCCAGTAAAACAAGGTGACATGCGTGACTTCACCGTTTAACCGTTCTGCACATTTTCTAAGAGAAAAGCCCTCAATCATGCATTCAATAAAACGAACCCAAATATGAGGTATCCTCGTTCGTTGCAGAGGGGTATTTGTAAGGTCATTAAACGTTTGGCGACAGGACTTACAACGGTAACGTTGACGTTCAACCTCTCCAGTACGTGTTTTTACAGGGTACTTCCCAATCGCACGACAGAATGGTTCTTGCAATGCGGACACTGCTAGCTTCTATCCCCCGCCATACTCTCCATGCGATAACTAACTAATGGACCTTCAAGCTGAAGTGGGTGTGAAAACCACTTTTGGAAATGATTTACCATTCAATTTTCATCAAATGTGAACATCCACAATTTCAGTTTTAATTGGATGTAATCGAAAGTTTATAGGATATTATGTGCTATGGTAGCGTTATATAATGGTCATATTAATAGAATCTACACAATACATGACTTAAAACTTTAGGAGGTACCCCGCTTGCAAATCACCAGACACCCGCAGAATCCGATTGTTGTTCCAGGCTTGTTCGAATGGCGCAAAGCCACCGTATTTAATCCGGCGGTTATTATCGACAATGGCAAGTTTTATATGATCGAGCGCACAGCAGGTTCCCTGACACCATGCAAAAACTTTCTCGGCTTGCTCGAAAGTGAAGATGGCGTAAACTTTACTCATGTGAAGGATGAGCCAATTGTCACGCCTGACATGCTTGGTTTCCCTTATGGAAGCGTTCAAGATCCAAGAATTGTAAAAATCGATGACACTTTTTATTTGAACTATGCGCTGCGTCCATGTGCAATGAACTACTATCCGACAGGCGTAGGCATCCCTGAACGCTCCATACCGGAATACCCGGATGGTTGGGGAGAAGATCCTGGGCATTGGCTTACTCGCTCAAGCATTTTGACATCCAAAGACCTTATCAACTGGGAATTTTTGAGCGATACAACACCTTTGGACATTAACGACCGTGACAACATCCTGTTCCCGGAAAAAATCAACGGCAAATTCGTACTGCTGCGACGTCCCGAAGAGTATGTGGGCGAACAATACGGTACGGAGAAAGCTGCGATGTGGATTACGTATTCCGAAGATCTCATTCATTGGGAAGAGCCGAAACTGCTTGCCAAAGCAGGTCCTGGCGACTGGGAACAGAAGAAAATCGGTGGTTCAACACCACCAGTTAAAACCGACAAAGGCTGGCTTGTCTTATACCATGGCGTTGACTATGACACAGTATACCGCGTAGGTGCGCTGCTATTGGATCTGGAAAACCCGGAGAAAATTATTGCCAGAACGAATAACTTCATTATGGAACCGGAAACGTATTACGAAAAATTCGGGTTCCAACTGCCGAATGTTATTTTCCCGACCGGTAATGTCGTAAAAGACGACTTGCTGTACATTTATTATGGTGTTACCGATACAGCGATTGCACTCGCAACCGTTCCTTTGGATGAGTTGGTTGAATATGTGTTGGATGAAACCACTTAAAGCGGCAAAGATTATGAACAAATGGCAATGAATTGTGCCTTACAGTTTAATATGCTGCATGGTGTTGATCATGCCGTGCAGCCCCTGATCTTATGATTACGCTTTTTTCACTATAGAGAGTTAAGTATGAAATTTTTCGTATTGCAACTATCACAGAAAAGAGGGTTAAGCATGAAAAAAAGAAAATTAGCAAAAACCACTTTTGCACTTGCAATGACAGCTGTACTGGCTATCGTATCCGCTTGCGGACAAAGTGACAAAGGAACAGACAACAAGGGTGAAACAGGCGGCAAGCCAAGCGGGGACACGGTTACATTGACCATGATGCATCCTTGGACCTCCCCTAACCCGGACAATGATGTGTACAAAGCCCGGATCGCTGCTTTCGAAGAATCGCATCCTAACATTAAAATTCAACAAGACGGTGTCGCAGCAGCTCAATACAAAACAAAGCTGTTCACCTTGGCGGCTGCCAACAATTTGGCCGATATTAACGTCGTATGGCCTGGCTCTGACCTTGAGCCGCTTGCCAAAGGCGAGTTGTTGATGCCGCTTAATGACCATATGGACAACTGGTCGAACCTGGTTCGTGAAGATGCGCTTGTTGGTTTCAATGCGGACGACAAACAATACGCCGTTCCAACCAAACAAACATTCGTCGATGTGATTTACTACAATAAAGAGATGTTCTCCGGTGTCGGATACGATACATTCCCTGCCACATATGATGAATTTATCGATGCAATCAAAAAGTTAAAAGAAAAAGGCATCACACCGATTTCCTTGGGCAATAAAGAAAAATGGCCATTGCAATCCTCTTACATGTCCATTATCGGGCAGCGGTTTGCCGGCACAGACTTCCTGCAAAAAGTAGCCAATGGCGAAGCGCAACTGACAGATCCGGATTATGTGAAAGCGATCGCCGTGATCGAGGAACTGACTAAACTGGAAGCATTCAATGTCGATGCCAACAACATGGATTCTGTACAAGCCCAGGATTATTTCATCCAAGGCAAAGCAGCGCTGCATATTTCTTCTTCTACGGTTGACGCACGAATTCGGGTGAACAATGAGGAAGGCGACAAATTCGGCATCGCATTGTTCCCAAGCGTACCGGGTGGTAAAGGCGATCCTAAGGAAAGCGCTGGCGTTGCCCAGTTCGGTATCGGAATTAAAAGCGAGCTGGACAGCAAGAAACAGGAAGCTGCTCTTGAGTTCATGAAATATTTCGTTAACGAAGATCTGTATAAAGAGCTGACCAAAAACGGCATCATCGTTCCTGCCAATATTGAAATCGGCGACGATGTCAGTCCGTACCTGAAAGAAATGATGGAATTGAACGGCAACGGCACATCGCCAGTATTCGATGCGATCATTCCTACGCAGGCAGCCAGAGAGTTCGAGAACTACTTGCAGGCATTGACTGTTGGCAGAGGTACTCCACAGAAAGTTGCCGAAGATACGCAAAAACTGATTAAAAAATAATCAGGTTACAATTTCAAGCAATCATCGGACTGCACCACAGTTCGCATACAAGCCGGTATTAAGGTCATACTTATACTGGCTTGTATTTTCAAGAGGAGGATGTTTTATGCATACACTCAGGGGAACGAGGCTGGCTATTTTACTTGGGCTGCTTCCCTCATTGATCATTTATATCGGAATTGCAATTATCCCAATCGGATTATCAATGTATTATTCATTGTACAATTGGGATGGCATTTCGGACAAAGTATTTGTTGGTTTTGGCAACTTCAAAACGATTTTCAGCGACGATATCTTCTGGTTGTCTGTTAAGAACAACGTCATAATTATGCTCACCGGTCTGCTCGGCCAGCTCCCGCTTGGCCTGCTGCTCGCCTTGCTGCTCAACACCAAGCTGAAAGGATCATCATTTTTCAGAACTGTCGGCTTCCTGCCGGTCGTTATCTCCGCTGTTATGGTATCCCTGATTTGGGGCATGATCTACAATACCGAATACGGATTTCTCAATAGTTTTCTTGGTTTAATCGGTCTGGAAAGCTGGCAGCGCAATTGGCTTGGCGATCCCTCCTGGTCGATGTTCTCAATAAGTATCGCTTATATTTGGCAAAACTGCGGACTTTACATGATTATTTTCCTTGCCGCTTTGCAAAATATTCCTTCCGAAGTGAATGAAGCGGCCGAACTCGACGGCGCAACGGGATTGCGCAGAATCTTTTTCATAACGATCCCGATGATTCGAGCGACAATTGTGTTCTCCGTTATCTATAGCATTAGCAACTCCTTCCGGGTTTTCGATTTGATTCAAATTTTGACAGGCGGCGGCCCTGCTCATCAGACAGAGGTTATGACCGTGTTTATGTACAATAACGCATTCATTAACCGTCAGTTTGGCTTCGGGAGCGCAGTTTCCATCCTGATTCTGCTGTTCAGCCTTATTGTCGTTATGCTTGCAAATAAATTTACCCGGGAAAAAAATTAGGAAAGGAGCAGAGTCCATTGGAAAAGAAATCATCACTGCTCTCTCGTATTGCCTCCTATGTATTTTTGAGTCTGTTCGCGATTTTCAATATTGTTCCGATCTTCTATATGATTGTCGGCTCCTTCAAGACGGAGTCAGAATATTCGGCTAGCCCGTTCTCCATGCCGGAAGTGCTACAGTTCAGCAACTACGCCAAGGCGTGGGAAGTGGCGAATATGAGCTCTTACTTCTTGAACAGCATGATTATTACATTCGCTTCCCTGGTCGTTACCGTGCTGCTTGGCGCATTGGCCGCCTTCTTCCTGTCTCGGTTTGAGTTCAAATTGCGCGGACCGCTCTACGCCCTGTTTCTGTTAGGGATGCTGATACCGATTCACGCAACGCTAATTCCCATTTTTATCATCATGAAAAACTTGAGTTTGCTGGATACGTATCTTTCTCTGATTTTGCCCTATACAGCTTTTCACCTCTCGCTCACGATCTTTATACTGGAAGGCTTCATGCGCGGATTTCCCCGTGATCTGGAGGAATCAGCGGTTATCGACGGAGCGGGTATTTACCGGATTTTCTGGTCGATCATCCTCCCGATTACGAGACCAGCGATGGCTACCGTTATTATTCTCAACTTCATTTACAACTGGAATGAGTACTTGTTCGCACTCGTGCTGATCAGCTCCGAATCGTTAAAAACGCTGCCGCTTGGCATCGCCAATTTCGTCGGTGTTGAAACAGCAAGCTTGACGCTTCAGATGTCGGCACTTACAATTGCATTAGTTCCAATTATCATTTTTTACCTGATCTTGCAGAAGCAACTGGTAAATGGAATGACAGCAGGCGCAGTAAAAGGGTAATAAATGTGACTTGCTGCAACGGCGAGGGGTAGACATTGTATGAGAACCAAGTTCCGGTTATTTCAAAATTTCGGGTTAAAACAGAAAGCATTGCTCATTTTTCTACTGCTTGTCATCTTTCCCACGTTGGCAGTTGGAATTGTTGTGCAATTCAAATATAAAGCGATCCTGCATGATCAATTTGTCAATTCTACCATCCGCAACCTGGATGCTGTCGTCAACCAGCTTGAAGAGCAAACTTCGATGGTTGAGGATATTGCCAATTACATGATTTTCAACCCAAATTTGAGTGCTTATTTGCATCCGGATGCTGCACAATACAGTGATACGACAACCGACAGCTTGAAGGAATCGGTGGAAGGTCTGCTAATTTTCCACCTTTTCTCCAAGCCGTACATCCACTCCATCAGCATTGACGGATTCAACGGCAATCACATTGCGATGGGAGAGCCCGCTAGTGGCGATGAGTCCAAGTGGCTGGGGAAAGCTGTTCCCCGCAAGGGCGGCATTGTATGGAGCGAAGGCTATACCGTGGACAGCGGCTGGAGCGGCCAAGTGAAAGTTGTCTCCATGTTTCGCATTTTAAGAACCTATAAAAATATTACTGCCCCCCTTGGCAGTCTCGTTATCCGACTGGACGAAGCTAGCATTGTCAGTCTGCTTGAGAACGAGCTGTATAAGGAGTCGGGCAATGTTTTCGTTATTGGACCTGATGGCGAAGATATATTGCAATCCGAGGTCACCCTGCCGACTCACTTTGACAAAAATGAGGTCCTTGCCAAGATGACGGCGCAAGATGTCCGATTTATGAATTATAAAGCGGGTTCCGAGCGGTTTCTCACCTTTTCCCGCACAATGGAAAGCACCAGCTGGCACATTATTACGGCCATCCCGGAATCTGTCGTAAACCAGCAATCACTCGGCGTGCGGCTATTTATGAATGTCATTCTCGTTGCTATTCTGCTGCTCGGGGCAACAGCATTAATCGGGTTTCATTACACGATCATCCGGCCGATCCTTCGCCTGAAAAATGAGACAACCCGGGTTAAGCTGGGCGATTTCTCGGCAAGGGTTCCCATCAGTTCCAATGACGAAATCTCGGATCTGAACCGCAAATTTAATGAGATGGTGTTAACCATTCAGGAATTGATTGATCATAAATACAAGTTGGAAATCCGGGAACGGGAGTCGGAGCTGAAGCTGCTGCAAAGCCAGATGGACCCCCACTTCCTCTACAATACATTAGATATGATTCGTTGGACCGCGCGTCTGGAAAAAGCGGAAAAGGCCAGCCAATTGATCGAGGTGCTGTCGCGGTTTTTCCGCTCCGGACTGAACAACGGGCAATATGTTACCACTCTTCTTCAAGAATTGCAGTTTGTGCAATCGTATTTGTATTTGCATCAGCGCCGTCTGGGCAGCAATAAACTGCAATATGCGTTATATACGGAGTATAATATTGGCGATGCGCAAATTCCGAAGACAACAATTCAGCCCTTAGTGGAAAACTTTTTGAAGTATGGCCTAAATACGAAAGCCTCCAACAATTTGATAACGGTGCGCTGCTTCACAGTCAGAGACGAAATCTGGATTGAAGTGCAGGACAATGGCATGGGCATTGCCCCCCATCAACTGCAGCTTATCCAAGCTTCCCTTCACGGAAAGCCGCTGCATGACAGCAGAACCGGTGCACTGCATAACATCCATGAGCGCTTATCTATCTTTTTTGGAGAGCGATATGGCTTAGAGATTGTATCCAGCTCCTCTAATGGCACATGGGTACGTTTGAAAATACCCTATACCAAAAAGATCGGTGGTGAAAATGATGTCTAGTCTGAACAGCAATCATAAACGTCCGATTAGAATGATGATCGTCGATGATGAACCGATTATTTGCGAAGGGCTGCAGTTGACCATTGATTGGCAAAGTATGGGCGCGGAAGTCGTCGGTGTGGCATACGACGGGGAGCAGGCGTTGCAGATGGCGCAGCAATTGAAGCCGGACATTCTTCTGACCGATATCCGGATGGATGGCATGGACGGGTTGGAGCTGGCGAAACAGCTGCGGGACAACCACCCGAATGTCCGGGTCGTGATGATTAGCGGGTATGAGGATTTTGAATACGCGAGACGGGCGGTGCGGCTTGGTGTGACCGATTATTTGTTGAAGCCTGTCGATATTGAGGAACTGGTCAACGTCGTCAAACAGAGCATAGCAGATATTTATATCAAAGAGCAGAGCGGCACCCGGGAAGAAGAGATGTTGTGGTTTCTAAGCGCAGTGCGCAATACATCGTCATACACCGAATCCGCCCCTCCCAGCCACAGCCAATGGTACGGTTCCTCTTTCCGAATTATCGCCAGCCAGCTTGCTGATTTTGCGTCCCACTATGCCGATCTGACCGCCCAGCAATATAAAGCGGTGCAAGAGGAATGGATCGCTGTCATCCGCAGCAGTCTGAACAGCCGTCATATTCGGACAATGGCTGTATTCGATCATAAAAATCTGCTGTATACGCTCGCGATTACGGAAGACGGCATGCAGCAGTTGAATGAGCAGCAGTGGATTGCTTTGCTGGAGCAGACAATGAACAGCTGGCAGCGCGGGGGTGGAATGTACTGCGCCGTTACTTCAGACTATGAGGAGCTCGGACAAACCGCGGGGCATTGTGCTGATGCCAGACAGCTGCTGCAATATCATGTGCTGAGAACGACCGCTGTTCTTCATGCTGGCGATTGCGACCTGAAGCGGCCGGAGCGTTCTGCAATGGAGACCCTCGATGCCGAGTGGGCTGCCAAAATTAAGAATGCCTTGTTCCGCAAAGCGCTCGAGGAAGTTGAAACCCTCGTTCATCAGCTCTTCTTTGCAATGCGCCAGCAGCAGCAGCTGCTGCTGGCTGAGGCGCTGAAACTATATACTGAACAGATGGTGCTGCTCAGACAGCTTCTTAGGCAAAATGGACTTGAAATGGAACTGGACACCAATCAAAACTCAGCGATTGATCTCCATATGGGTAACTCCTATCCTCATATCGAGGCCATTGCTCAGGCTGAAATGCGCTATCTGTTTGATTTAATTAACCAGAACAGCGTGAATAAGTCGTATTGGATCGTGGAAAAGGCGATGAAATATATTGCTGACCATTCCCATGAAGATCTGAAAGCCTCGGAGGTTGCTGCTTGGTTGAAAATTACGCCGAGCCATTTCAGCTTTATTTTTAATCAGAGCACCAATAAAAACTTCAAGGAATATATGAACGAGCTGCGAATCGAGCAAGCCAAGGAATTGCTTGCTACGACCCATGATAAGGTATTCGAAATTGCCGATCAGGTTGGCTACAAGGAATACAAGTACTTCGTATCGGTATTTAAAACCGTAACAGGCATGACTCCGAAAGAATTCCGCACATTGAACGCCAAACGATAAGCTTGCCGCCTGTTGGGGGAACCTGCCGCCATTTCTGTGCTCTTGCAGAATGAGGTTAGTGGTTCCCCCCCATTATCCTCCCCTGCCCACATTCTCTCTCTCACTTTCGTCGATGACTCTCCCAATTTGTGATATGATAAAGTGAATTTTAGCGGAGAGGGGCTCGCAAACAAACCATGCAAAGCGACGATTATATTCAGCTTTGGAATCAGGTGCTGGTTCGGGTGCTTGATGTACGTCTAAAAAAAATCGGTCAGGGCGATTTCCTTCATCACTATATTTTGCCGACAAGCACCTTTGTGTTCGTAGCTCGTGGCCAAGGGGAGCTGTGGCTCGACAATGAGATATGGCTGGCCAATCGCTTTCATCTGCTGCATGGCGGCAAAGGAAATCGGCTGACGGTTAAAACGGAAACTTCCCTTGATGTCTATCTTATGATGTATAAAACGGCCCTGCCGTCGAGTGCACTGCGTGAATTTCATCTCATGCTGCAAAATGACGCGCCGTTTGACAAGTCGTGGGGCATCTCGCCGCTCGACCCGCTGGAGCTGCTTGATCTGGTGCAAGCGATGTTCCGAAATTGGCATCAAGCTGATGACGGATTCAATAAGCTTCAGGTCAGAGGCCATTTTATTCAATTCATTCAATCGGTACTTCGTCAACGGAAGCATGCACTGAGCCACGGGACAAGCCCTTTGCTGGCAGAACAGGTCATTCGCTATCTATCAAGAAATTACCGTTCCGCTATTTCCATTGAGTCGCTGGCGCTAACGCTCAATTATAGTCCGCAATACGTATCACGCAAGTTTAAGGAGCAGACCGGGCGCAGTCCAATGGAGTATGTCATCAAACTGCGTATGGACAAATCGCAAGAGCTGCTGTTAACGACCGATGCCACCCTGCGTGAAGTGGCCGCCCATGTCGGCTATCCGGATTTATTTTATTTCAATCGGATGTTTAAAAAAACCTTTGGCGCTGCACCCGGCCATTTTCGAAATCAGCATGTAAACCAGCCGCAGGTCGTTTCTGATTCTGCAATAAACCAGTTAAATCCCTCCATTGTCATGGAGCTCATCCAGCGATATTATTTAAATGATGATGAAAATCATTATCATTATATAAGGGATGGGGAGTACATCATGTTTAAAGGGTCCAAAAGTGTTACGACAGCTATTCTGTGGCTTTGCTTGACAATGATGCTGGGTGCATGCGGTTCTGCAGGCAGTTCGGCACCGGGAACGACACACGAAACAGATGCGCAATCCGCCAATGAAGGTTCGCCCAACAATGCAGCAAGCAACACGCACGCTGAGCAGGAACCCGAACCGGAACCAGATGCAGCCGATCCCGAACAAGAAAAGGAAACAAAAATCGTTTCCACTATTTTTGGCGATATTGAAGTTCCTGCCCATGCAAAACGTGTCGCTGCCATTTCCTATTTGGGCACGGTGCTGGCACTTGACGTCACGCCAGTCGCATCTGAGGAATTTCTTATGGCAAGCCCCTATTTGAATGGCATGCTGGACGGCATTGAGGGAATAGGCAGTTCACTGGAGAAGCTGCTGACATTGGAGCCCGATCTCATCCTGACGCATAATACAAACCAGGATGCTTTCGACAAGCACAGCCAGATCGCACCAACCGTTTCGATACCTTATAACGCTTTCGCCTCACTGGAAGAAGAAATAAACTTTTTTGGTGACTTGCTGGACAAGCAGGACGAAGCGAAGCAATGGCTGGAAACGTTCGAAAACCAGGCAAAGGACGCCAGAGAAAAAGTGAATGCAGCGATTTCCCCTGATGCCACCTTTTCCGTGATGCAGGAATATGACGGACTTGTATTTATGTTCGGCAGTAAATCAGGCAGAGGCGGCCGGAATATTCACGAGGTATTGAGGCTGAATCCTCCTGAAGTTGTGCCAAACGAAATGCTGCAGGAATCTTATTATGAGTTTTCACTGGAGATGCTGCCGGAATATATAGGAGATTATCTCATCCTGACGACAAACTCGACGCTTGAGGAGCTGCAGGCTGATCCGATTTGGGGGATGCTCCCGCCAATCAAGGAAGAACGCGTCTATTTATGGAGCGAATCCCAATCCTGGTTCCGTGATCCGATTGCGATGCTGAAACAAATTAATGATCTTGCTGATTGGATTGTGAATGTCACGAAATAATGAAAAAGGCTTCAAACACCACTTAAGCCGGATTTCTGTCCTTTTTTCCAAAGGGTTGAAATCCGGCTCAAGCGTTAAATGGCTTTGCAGACCTCGGGACGTTAAGTGATCGCCCCGAAATTATTTAATATAGCCGATCTCTTTCAATACCTCAGTTGCTTCTTTCTGCCACTCATCGCCGCCATTTCCTGACCAGCCTTTCAGCAGCGCATCATATTCCTTGTCAAAGTCCGCTGCAATAATGACTTTGGATACCGCTTCACCAAGGAATTTACCCAGGTTTGCGCCGATCCGGTCATTGACTGGACGCGGAACGTTGATAATCGGCGGTACTTTGCCGAACTTCGCAACCATGTCGCTGAAGGCGAGCGTGCCTTCCGCATATTCACGCCGCTTTTCAGGCGTTTCCAAATCGACGTTTGCAGCCGCTTCTTTCGTTAAAGCTTCCAGATCCATGGTAGGTTTCAAGCCCTGCTGGATAATTTCCAAGTCTCCATAGCCATATACCCATAGATCCTGCTTGTTTGCTTCCGGATCAATTGGGGTCATAATCCCGTCGACATTATGCCAGTGCTCGCCTTCGATCCCCTTATTCAAGGTAACCAGCACATCAGGCTGAACCATCCAGTTCAAATATTTGACGACGGCTGCCGCTTCTTTGTCAGTGCTTGTTTTTGGCACCATGATGAACATGCCGTAATCAGCAATTTTATTGAAGAATTGTTCCCCATTCGGATCAACAAACGGATCAACGGTCACATATGTCGCTTCCGCAACGGTTTTTCTTACCTGTATGTTATGAAACGGCGCCGGGTTATTCGCGTCTATGAAGCCGACTACTCCATTATTGAAGTCCTGCGTGTAGCGCTGCGAATTCGCATCTGTCGCAAACTCCTTCGAAATCAGACCTTCCTTGAACAACTGATTCATCCAGCGGAAATACTCTCTCCCCTCCGGCATTAGCACTGATGGTACAAATTCGCCGTTCACGATGTTGCCTGACTGCCAGTAGTTGGATTCCGTTTGCGGTCCTTCCATACGGATGCCGAACCCTGCCATCGCGCCAAACAGGAACGTAGACTGGCCAGAACCACTCAAAGCGGGAAGCCCCCATGGAACAACGTTGGCGCTTCCTACGCCGCCCGGATCTTTTTCCTTAAAGGCACGGAGCACCTCGGTCAGTTCATCAGTCGTTGTTGGAACTTTCATATCCAGTTTGTCGAGCCAGTCTTTGCGAATCGACATATTGGAGCCATTGAACGGATTTCCGCGCAAGGCTGGAATGGCATAACGTACACCTTTATACGTCCCAGCTTGCTCCAGTGCTATTTTATTGTTTTCCTTGAGCTGTGGTCCATGCTCGTCAAGCAGGGCGTCAAGTTCACGAAGGCCGCCCATTTCGGCATAACGATTCAAAATTTCCATGCTGTACGTAATGATCAAATCCGGCGCATCGCCTGAAGCCATCCACACTTGCAATTTCTCCGATTCCTCAGCACGTGGGATTTGCATATATTCGACTTCAACGCCGAGCGGAGCCAACTGTTCGTTGATCCATTTCACCATACGATTGTCCTTCAAAGAAGCGGCCCCAGCCGGCGTAATGCCACGATCCCATAGCGTCACTTTAATTTTCGTAATTTCCGCAGGCTCGGGCTCTTTTTCTTTGTTGTCCGGCTTCGGATCTTCTTTAGTGCTATTCGTTGTTGCCGGAGGAGTATTGTTTACTTTCCCCCCCTCGTTTGTTTTGGAGCATGCTGACAGCACCATGGTCAACGCAAGCATTATTACGAGCAAAATCGGAACCCCTGATCTTAATTTTCGCATTCCTTCATCTCCTCTTCTATTTATCACAGAAACGCTGCGCTTCCAACAAATCGGAAGCGGCATCGTATTCGTCTTGCCCGGTCGCTGTCTTCACTCGCTTATCCTTTGACCGAACCAAGCAGCGCGCCTTTCACGAAATAACGTTGCAGGAACGGATAGACCAGCAAAATTGGTGTTGTCGCAAACACGATAACCGCAGATTTGAGCGACTCCTCAATCAAACTCAGCTTATGGGTGAATTGCATCGTTTCCAGCGAAGTATCGAGCTGGGACAAGAGCAGAATGTTGCGCAGCTTCACCTGCAGCGTATACAATGCGGGATCATTCATATAAATAATGGCGGACATGTACGTATTCCAGTGGCCAACCGCATAGAACAGGCTGAGTGTAGCCAGCGAAGCGGTAGACAGTGGCAGTGCCACCTTGAGAATATAGCGTGTATTGCCGCAGCCATCAATGATCGCCGCTTCACGAAGCTCGGAAGGAATGTTTTGAAAAAAAGTTTTCATAATGATAACATTGAATGCGCTGATCAACCCCGGAATCATCAGCGCCCACAAGGTGTTAATCATGCCGAGCTCCCTGATGAGCAAATAGCCGGGAATCATGCCTCCGCTGAACAGCATCGTAATGATCATAAAGTTCATATAGTATTTACGTCCCCACAAGTCTGTTCGCGACAACGGATAGGCCGTCATAACGGTGAACAGCATGTTCAGAAACGTACCGAATACCGTAATGTAAACCGTGATCCACAATGCCCGAATGATGGTTTGGTCATTTAACACCGCAATCATCGCATCAAGCTGGAAGTCCACCGGCCATAATACTACTTTCCCGGTCTGGATCGCGCTGTTGCCGCTAAACGCATTAGCAATGGCATTCAGAAATGGAAACAAGCAGATGAAAGTAAGAGACGCGATTACCGTATAATTAAAAATATGAAAAGCGATATCCCAGCCGGTAAGCATCCCGAACATCCGACCGCTGCGCTTGCGGCCTTCTCGTTTTTGTTGCATGGTCTTCATCCTTTCCGAGGTATGATCGATGCCAGACTTTTCTACCACAGTCCTTCGTGACCCATCTTCTTCACCATATAATTTGCACCGAGCAGCAGGATCAGATTGACAACAGACTGCGCAAGGCCGATCGCCGTCGTAATGGAATAAGCGCCCCGCATAATGCCAAGCTCATAAAGCCCGATGCTGATTACGGTGGAGACATCATTGACAATCGGATTGGCGAGTGCGAATGCATGCTCGAAACCAATCGACACCATGCCGCCTACGGCAAAAATAAGCAACACAGCCATCGTCGGCATAATACCCGGAATCGTTATATGCTTGATTCGTTTCCAGCGTCCTGCGCCGTCAATAATGGCCGCCTCATACAATGAAGGGTCAATTGTTGTCATCGTCGCCAGATAGAGTATCGTCCCCCAGCCAGCACCCTGCCAAATACCGGACATAATGTAGACAGCGACCCACCAGCCTTTGTCGATCATGAAATAGACAGGGGGCAGACCAAACCATTGTAAGATTTCATTAATAATGCCGTAGTTTGGCGAAAGTATTTGGTAAATAATTCCACCTAGTACAATCCAGGACATGAAGTGCGGCAAGTAGAGCAAGGACTGACTGATCCTTTTAAAATATTTGGCCCGAATTTCATTGAGCATAATCGCCAAAATAATCGGAGCAGGAAATCCAAAAATCAAGCCGAGAAAGTTAAGCAGCAGCGTATTGTTGATCATATTCGTAAAGGCAGGCATACGCAGCATTTCCCGGAAGTTATCTAGCCCATTCCAGGGGCTCGCCAAAATTCCGTTAAAGATGTTGTAGTCCTTAAAGGCAATGACAAGCCCGAACATGGGGATATAACAGAAGATTACGAAGTAGAAGAAACCCGGAAGCAAATACAAATAGAGGTCATAATTTTTACGCAGCTCCCGTCCTATTTTCCGCTTCTTGTGAGGAAGAACTGCCGCCGATTTCATTGGTTGCGCTTCCATATCACCACCACTTTCTGTAAAATGATCAGTTATCGGTTATTGGCTCGCAGCAAAGGCTGCCGCAGGGAATAGATGCAAGCTTTCAACGAGCAGCAGCAGCGTCATGGACTGCCCGTATGGCATCGGGCATTGCGGAATTTTCTTGTAAAATTCCAAGGTTCTCCCCATTCGGGTACCATAGGAAACCCCGTGCACGGCCCCTTTATCATCAATTTTTCCGATGACCGCATGCAGCGCCTTAATGCCTACATCAGCGTAATCCTCACTTAAATAGCCATTGCGGACCGCTTTCAAAATACCGTAAGCAAGCCCGGCCGTAGCCGAAGTTTCCTCATACGAGCTGGGATCATCCAGCAATGTGCGCCACATGCCGCTGTCCGCCTGCAATACGGCCAGTTTCTGAACCTGCCGCTCCAACGCTGACATAAGGAACATTTCCAGCCCAAGCGGCAGTTTCACAATATCGAGATAATCGACCAGGCCAGCCAAATACCAGGCGTTGCCTCTGCCCCACAGCGCGTTGGCGAAATTATGCTTCTCCATAAACGTCCAGCCATGATAGAACAAGCCGCTTTCCTTGTCGGTCAAATATTTCAGATGAACAAGCAGCTGCCGAATACTCTCCTGCACATAGTAATCCTTGTTAAGCAGCTCACCCATCCGGCCGACGAACAATACGGTCATGTATATTGTATCGGCCCATAATTCCCCGGTATTGTTATTGTCCACGGTCACATGGGTAATGCCGAACTCCGGGGTCCGCTGCATCTCATCGACCGCATAACTGGCCCACTCCTCACATATTTCCAAATATTCTGGATTTAAAGTAATTTCATACAAATAAGTCAATGTCAGCAGCGGGCACATGGTATTCACATTTTTGGCGGGGAGACCTCGCGCAATATGCTCGTCAAACCAGTCTGTCAGGTAGACAAGGATGTCAGGGCGGCTTGTTTCCTTATAATATTGATAGAGGGAAAATAAACCTACTCCCTGTGACCAATCCCATGTATCCATTGAAATAATGCTGGCCGGGGTATCTTCCTCAATTTCAATGTCCAAATGTTTCATTTTGGATATAACTTTTTGGATAAGGTTCTCAATATCGCTTTTCCCCAGTTCCACCTTGCTCATTGGTCTTGCTCCTTCCATCCCAGATTTGTAAGCGATGTCCCCGCACTATTAAGGTGAGAACTGTTCTTGAACTCTTTGGGCGAAACACCTTCAATACGTTTGAAAACATGATAGAAGTAGGCATAGTTTTTAAAGCCCACTAAATCACCCACTTCGTTCAGCTTATACTTTGCGTTCTGCAGAAGCTGCTTCGCCACCTCAATACGGGTTCGGGATACAAGATCAGTGAAATGCACCCCGGTATCCGCACGCAAAATCCGACTGACATAGCTTTGGCTAAGACCAAAATGATCAGCAACTGAGGCCAGATTAATATTGCGGCTATACTGGCTGTTAATATAATCAATAATTTGTTTGACAAGCGGAGTGTAATGCTTCCCCTCCCCCGACAGCTTTTGTTTAATGGCAGTGATTAATGAAGAAAGATAGGCATACGCTTCTTCCAGACTACGCAACCGGTCAATATCGTCCAATAATTGATAAAGGGATAGGCCCATGCCATACTCATCACGCGTCACTTTAAAATAATGCTCGGCAATCGACATGGCTGCCTTGCTGATCAGCCCTCTCCAGACGATCTCACTGCCGCAGCTGTATTGTTTAACGCGCATAATGAAGCCTTCAAGATAGTCAATCATCTGACCGGTGGAAGCGCGTTCAATCATAATATTGAATTGCTCCAGCTCGCTCATAATCGGGCCGCTGCCTCTTGTTTCATTGCCGTTCGCCTGCTTTGCCGCATGAGCAGCGGCAGGGCACTGGTCGAGTTCGTCCAGGGCGGTCTGCACCGCGTTAGACAGCTCGGCCTGCTGCAGCGGCTTGATGATATAGGCATGCACTTTGAGACGGATCGCTTGCCTTGCATAATCGAAATTCCGGTAATCTGTTGTAAGTATCGTTTTGGCGCAAGGGAGATGGGTCCGCATCCATTCCGCAAGCGCAAAGCCGTCCCGCCCCGCAAGGCGAATGTCCGTAATGAGCAAGTCGGGCTGCATATTCGAAATCATTCGTTGTCCTTGCGCCCCGTCGGTTGCCTCCCCCACCACTTTACAATTCAGATTCTCCCAATCAAACGTCCGAATGATCATGTTGCGAACTACGGATTTGTCATCGATAACAACCACTTTTTTCATCAACTGACCACCGCCTTCAATGGGCATCTGAGCACTTCATAAGCCTATTATAATTACAATTGTAAGCGCTTCATATAGAAAATCTTGCGAAATTATCAGATTATTTGTTTTGTGGGCATTCTCGTTAATTTGGAGTCAATGGAACGAAGGGGATGTTTCCTGGGAAATAAACGGCAACTACTGGTCAACCCGAAAATCGCCTTATCCTCTAGGGGACAAGACGATTTACTCTAATACTCCATCATGGGTGAGACGGCTTTACGGCTAACCTTGGCGATACCGTTCATGAATAATGTTCAAATGATGGGCCTCATGGCCGGCGATAATGCAAGCCAGCGCCAAAGCAGAAAGCTCACTGCCATTGGCGATCCCTTTGCGCTGCAGCCCTCGTCTGTCAAGCGTCCGAAGCAGCGTCAGCGTTGAGGCGCGAACCGCTTGGTAGTCTTCCAGGAGCAGTGGGAGTGGAAGGTCGTCGCATGCCGCTTCTTCCACGAACATATTTTCATCATAGCCCGCAAGCCCCGAAGGATCACCCCGCGATACCCGCAGCAGGCGATACGCCATAATACGCTCCGTATCTGCCAGATGACCGCAAAGCTCCTTCAGGCTCCATTTCCCCGGCGCATAGCGATATCCCGCTTGCTCCTCGCTCATGCCTGCGAATACATGCAGGACAGCTCGCTGCTGGCGCGTAAGAATATCAAGCAGGCTGCCAGGAGGAACCAATTGAACATAGTTGGCATAGTAATTCGTGTATTCTTCTCGATTCGGTCGTTCCAACATAATCGCCCATCCCCCTCTTCCAATGTTAGCTTAATGGTTTAAGAGCACCGAAAGCAAGCAAAGTCCATATGCTTCACCTCTGATTTGCCAGCACATTACGCTTTAATCGGATGACGGCGCTTTGTGGCAGCCGTGCATCGTGATAGACGACAAAGGCAGCCCCAAACTGCTGGGCATAATCCGACTCATGCGACTTGGGCGATACGATCACCATTTTCCGCGCTAGCTCGGACGCATACAACTGGAACACTTTCGCTTTCCTGCTCTCATCCAGCGCACTGTCGAACTCATCCAAAATAATGTAACTCGACTTGGCGGGAATCATCTTCAGCAGTGCCAGCGCGTACAACAGCGAGCTTAACGATTCTTCGCCGCCGGAGACGCCCTTGCCGACACGGCCGCCGCGCCCTCTCGCACTGATCTCCTCCATTACCCCGCGATGTCCTTGCTTGCGCGCCTTAATATGAAGAAAGTATTTCACATTGCCCTGTTTCAGTTCATGCATCTGCCAGCTAACCTCGCCGTCAAACCCAAAGTGGGCCATATACTGCGCAAACTTCGTATGGACATGACCGACCTCATGATTGATTTTGGCTGCAAGCTTCTCTTCCTCGGCAATCAAACGCTCATTGAGCTGAGTCAGCAAGGAACGGGCAGCCTGCACTTCCTGCTCGCCCCGTTCAAACTGCTGTCTCACCTTCGTATAATTTTCTACCGCATTTTCATCCGGCGTTTCCCGGCAAGCCTGGTTGAGCTGCACCAGCGCCGCTTCCTTGTAGTTTCTTGCCTGGGTTTCATTCCAATGCTGCGGGACAGGAAAGTCAGGTTCGGCACGCTGGATATCCTCGATAATTGCGGGCAACGTCTGACGCCAGTATTGATAAAATTGCTGCTCAGCCGCCAGATTGGCCTCCGCCACCTCCTGCCGTTCCGCTGCCTCGCGCTTGGCCTCCTGCACCTGCTGCAGTTCCTTGCCGGTTTCATCCGCCTCCTGCTGTTTTTCTGCCAACCGCCGCCTGGCCTTTTCCAGCGAGCGATCAAGCGCTGTCGCTTCGGCTGCAGCATCCTCCAGCTCCCGCTCTGCATGCTGCAGTTCCTTGCGCGCTTGCTCCAGCAGCTGCGCGGTCTGCTGCAATTGATGAATGCCAGCGCTCTCCTGCTGCAAGCGGTCGTATACTTCCGCGTAGGCGCTCAAGCTTTCGATGCGAAGCTGACACTCGGCAAGTTTGCGGTCAAGCTGCGCCGCATCGACTTGCGCCTGCTCGCGAATTTCTATCCAGCGCATCTGCTCTGCCCGCTCCCGCTGCTCATCTCTGAGCCGCAAATCACGCTCCGCAACAGCGCTGTGAACTTGCGCCGCATCCTGTACACGGTGAAGCACGGAGCGGACGAAATGCCAGCGATCCTCGCAGACGCTGTATTGTCGCTCGACTTCCTGCCGCTGAGCGGTTCGCTTGCCCAGTTCCTCCTCCATGCGCCGCAGCCGCATGGCTGCTCCTCTGGCATTCAGCAGCCATTGCTTCTCCTCCTGAGCGCCCCGGCGTCCGAGCGAATCAACAAGCGTTGCGCCATCGAGAAACGTGCCCTCATGCGACTCGGCATGCATCTCCCTCACCCACCAGAGCGCCTTCTGGGCAGCGGCATACGCCTGATCATCCAGCCCTGAGCGGATTCTCAGGCCCAGTGCCCGCAGTTCGCCAAGCGCTCTGGCCGGAATAATTGCTGGAAGCTCCACATGGTATAGATCGGTAGCCGGTACAAAACCTCTGCCGTTTACAAACAGCGTATATTTGATCGCTTCTAGCCGATCCTCTCGCTCCAGTGCCGTCTGCTCGTCCAGTTCCAGCAAGTCGCGCATCGTATAGACGGTATAGCCTGCCGCCTGCAAATGCCGGATGGATTTTTCCTGCCTTCTGCTGCGCACCTCTTTGCTGGTCAATGCTTGCACCTGCTCTTGCAAAGCCTGAATAACGCGGGTCAACTCGCGTTCTTGATCGCGCAATTCCCCCCGCTGATGCTCCAGCTGCGACAATTCCCGCTCCAGCGCACTGCTGGCGCCGTATTGATTGAGGATGCGATCCGCTTCCTCCAGCTTCCGGTTGTCATCGGCAATCGCATAACGCAGCTCGCCCAGCTTCGACGCAAGCTGATCGAGCTGCGCCTGCGCTGTTTCGGCGCTCTGGGCGGCTTCCTGCCGCTTGACCCCGCCTGCCTCGAATGCCTGCAGGTTCTGTTCCAGCCTGCTCCTCACATCCGCTTCGGAATAAGGAATGCCTTGCGCCTGTTCTCCCAGTTCGCCAAGCTGGTCTGCCAGCTGACGATGCTGCTCGTTCAAGCTGTGCCAATGCTTGCGAAGCTCCACTGCACGTTTCTCAACGCTGTCAAGCGTCTGCTCCAGCCCCTGCTTGCGCTGTCTTTGAATGTCACAAGCGGCCTGATCCTGACGACATTGCTGCTCAAGCGCCTCCCATGCGGCGGCTGCGCGCTGCTGCCGCCCTTCCAAATCCGCAAGCTGCGAGCAGAGCTGCTCATTGCTGCTACCGCAGAAGCGGCTCAGCGTCTCTGAAGCCAGCAGCACGCCATGAAGTCCTTCCTTGCGGCGCTCATTGCGGCTGAGCAGCCTGTCGCGCTCCTGTTCCCAGTTGCCGAGATGCAGCTGATGCAGATGCTGGTTGCTCTCGGCAGTTTGCAGTTCTGCCGCTGCTTCCTTGCGCTGTTCCTTCACCTGTTCCCAGCTTCGCTGCAGCGATTCAATCCCGTTCATTTCGCTAAAAATCCGAAATCGCTCCTCAGGCCGCATCACTGCAAACTGGTTGACATCCTGTTGATACCAGATCAAATAGTAGGCATCCGGGTCCACCTTGTACGTATGCTGCAGTTCGTCGCGATAAGCCTTCAATGAATTCATCCCATCAGCTGCCGTATAGCAGGCCTGCTGCTCCCACACACCCGGCTGCTCTCCTTCAAGGATCCAAAACTCCTTGCGCAGCGGCTCCCCGGGATGCTGCTCCAGCTGAAGCTGAAAGCAGACAAAAGCAGGTTGCCCTTTTGCCGGAGCCCCGCTGCCTGTCTGAAACAAAAATTGAATTTCCGCCCGCCACACCTGATCTGCCGGCAAGTTACGGGAACGAAGCCCTTCCAGATCAACCTTCGGGGAAGCGAGCACCGCCCCCATGCAGAAGGTAATCGTCGATTTGCCCGACCCGTTCGCTCCTGCAATCAGCACATGCTCCATCGCTTCGCCAAACGCAAGACGGGTGTCCTTAAAATCACGTATGCCGCTGAACGCCAATTCATAGGGAATCATAAGGCTTCACCTGCCCCGAGATTATACCGTTTGAAAAACTTCAAAACATCGCTCATGTTCAATTGCTGCGAATGGCTGAATTCGGCAAACCGCTTTAAATAGGTATTTGAAAACACTCTGCTGCCGATTGCCGTCAGCGCATAGGCTTCTTCCTGGCGCGGATGGTCATATCTTGCCAGTGCGCCCAGTTTAATTAGCGTGTCCAGGTTGGCGAGCATTTTCCGTCTGGCGTCCAGCGATTCATGCCCGAACGCTTCGAGCAGCCCAGTGAATAATGTAAATTCATTTTGCAGCACTTCCTGGTGGTAGAATACAAACATCAGCAGCGCCAGACTTTCAGTAGACAGCAGCTCCTTCGCCTGTTTGGCCGGAACATGGATCATCACGACCGCCCGGTCTCTTCGCTCATCATACACGAGCCGGAAGTAGCGACTGACAGCCTGATTGACCCGCTTCAAAAAAGATGCGAACCCCTCGCTATCTTCCTGCTTCAAGCCAAGCAGCTTCACGATTTCACGGCGTGTCAACCCAAAGCTGTCGCTGCGCACCGTAGCGGAGGATGAAAACAAAATTTGCATAAAAGCATATTCCTCATCCGGACTCAGTACCGCTGTAAGCCGCTCCAGCGCCCCAAGCGGCAGGTTGTTCCCGTTCACCTGTTCCTGTTCTTCGTACAACATATCCCGTCGCCTCCCCATTCATTAAATTCCACTCCCGCTTGTTGTCTTCAGGGTTCCGGTCCGTTTGGTTCGGAGGTTGCTCTTCGTCAGTCGGCTCCATGCTAGCGTGCTGTCCGGAGACGAGCGCAGAAACAGAAATGAGCGTATTCAGCGCATCTGCCCATTGCTCTGAACCCGCCTCCATTACCAGTTCCTCAAGCTCAAGTTCCCTCTTGTTTTCCAGCACTTCTTCCACCGCATCCGTGCGAATCAGCGAGCGGGTCAACTGCCACTGCCTCTGCCCTTCAAAAGCTCTTGCTTCCTCCTCCGACCATTCCTCTGGCTTGACGTAGACAGGTTCAGGCCGCTTGGCGATTCTCGCCGTCGAGGGAATGTAACTGTCAAGATCGCTTACTACCCGGGCAATCTGCTGGTTGGAGACCGGTGCAGCGAACTGAACCGGCACCCACATCCCGTCGAGCCGCTCGCCCTCTTCTCGATTCTGTTCCATAAAGCTTAATATTTCATGGCCGTCAGGCAGTTCCGAGCCTGGTTGCTTATGATAGGAATGCACAATATATTGCCGGATGGCCTGCAGGGAAATGGCTTGCCCAACCTCCCCTTGCTGCAGTTCAGCAAATTTCATATATTTGTTAAGCGTTCCGAGCGCGGCTTGCAAGCCTGCTGCCATCACCGCCGCTCCTTTGCTGAGCAGAGCGGATAGGGAAGCATCCGGCGCACTTGGCGCATTCCGTGAACCTCGTGCATCTGACGCACTTGGCGCATTGAGCTCATTTGATGCTTTCGGCGCACTTGGTGCATCTGATGCCTTCGGCGTATTCGATGCTTTCGGTACATCTGGCACATTCGGCGTATTCGACACTTTCGGCACATTCGATGTATTCGACACACTAACTGCATACTGCCTGATCCGCGCGTCCATCCGCCAGCTTAATTCTTTCATCAGCTTGACGATCAGCTGAATTTGCGGCAAAGCATAGCGGTCAGCCAGCAATTCAAGCTGCCGCTCCTGCAGCTTGTCCACCGCATCTTCCACATGGCTGATCATGCTGGCAAGCCGATTGCCCCCGCTAATGCCCTTGTCATCATACATTTCAAGCAAATCAATGTCCCTATTTGCCTGAAATAGCAATCTTGCCACTTCATCCTGCATATAATAAGCGAGTGACTCGTTCGCCAAACGAATTAACATGTCCAGCGACCGCTTGCCAACATCCATCATCAAGAGCTTTCTTTTGGTACGCATCACCCAGCCGTGCTTCTGCAGCACATTCAACATTCGCTCCAGCGGGACAGCCGGTTCATCGCCGTACTGCAGCAGGAAACGGTCATGCAACGCTTTTCCATCCTCCAGGGGCTCGTCCAGGCCTAGCGCTTCCCGCTGAAGCAGGTTGAACACTTTCAAACATTCCAATATTTTAAGCGGCTCTCCAAAATAATCTTTCAGTTCCGTCATGACACCTGCAAGCTTAACCAAATCATGCAGCGACTCCTTTTGCAATTGCTCCGGTGTGGCATCATCGAAAATAGAAATCATTCTTTCCGCGTTATTCCCCATACAGCTGTGCCCCCTCATCGCTTGTTGATATCGATTGTAGAAGCATTGCTATTCCTTGCTATTGGCTGTTGCCGCTCCGTAACGTATCAATCTATCCGCCCCTAATTATATCATAATCTTATAGGTATTAAACGGGCGTATGTGCCTGCTTTTAACGGCTTATCCACGAAGAAATTCCATTTTTTTGTCGAAGCAACGCTCACCTTTTGGCTTGATGGCTAATACGATAAATGATGTATCATGACATTCGCCTAGAAAGGAGTGAACGTATGACAGGAAGCATCACGAACTATTATGCGGGCGGCCATACTGCCCGTGGTTTTGTCAGCCTGTTGGACTCCTCATTACAGGGACTTGAGCGGGTCTATATTTTGCAAGGAGGGCCGGTGTCGTGGAAATCCGGCATCATCGAGCAGCTTGGCACGCAGGCGACCAATCTCGGGTGTGACATCTGGCTCATTCACTGCGCCTCTGACAATGCACTGGTGGAAGGCTTGATCATCCCCGGTTTGAAAATCGGCGTCGTGGACAGCACCGCCCTGAATGCGGCCAAAGGAACAATTGAAGATACGGCAGCCGAGTACGTCGATTTGGGCGCTGCCTGTGAGCCCTCGCTGCTTGGAATCCAGCAGCCGGTTATCGCCAGGCTTGAACAGGAGATTGCCGACACCTATCAGCTAGCTTATGCCGGGTTTGCGGAAGCGCTCCGTATTCACGATGATTGGGAAGCGCTCTATATTGCCAAGATGAACTTTCGCGCAGCGGATGAACTGAGCCGGGAATTCGTCGATTTGCTGTTCGGCGAGCAGAAGCTTGGAGAACAGCGGCCTGGGGAGCACGGGGAGCTTGTGCTGGAGCTGGAAGGGCACGGGCGTGGCGAGCAGGAGCTCGGTGGGGAAGCGTTGGGCGAGCAAGTACGTGGCGAACAAAAGACAAGCGGGAAAGGACGCGTCGACCACCGCTACCTTGGAGCGGCTACACCGCTTGGCGCAGTCGACTATGTCCCGAATTTGACTGCAGGCTTGAAGCGCTACTTAATAAAAGGCAGACCCGGCTCGGGAAAATCAACGATTTTGAAAAAACTTGCAGCAGCGGGCATTGAACGCGGTTATGATGTAGAAATTTACCACTGCGGTTTCGATCCGAACAGCCTGGATATGGTCATTGTCCGTCAATTGGGCTTTGCGATCTTTGACAGTACGGCACCCCATGAATATTTTCCAGAACGGGATACCGATGAAATTGTGGATACGTACGAGCGGTTCATAAAACCGGGAACTGATGAAAACAACGAAGCAGCAATTCAAGATTTCAGCCAGCGCTACGCCGCCCAGATGAAAGCTTCCATTCACCAACTGGCATTAGCCAAGGAGCTGCGAGACGAGCTGGAACGAATTTATAAGCTGGCTTCAGACTCAAGAGTCGCTGACAGAATCAAGCTGCAATTGACGCAGGAATTAAACAACTTAGCCGCATCGGCCGAAGGAGCCAAGTTCTAGAATGGGCATGCCGCCCGGGGTGGGCACGGGCGTGCTGTCGCATACGAACGCACTATGGCGCTTGCCCATAATCCAGATACGCTTTATAAATGTACCCCAAACACTATCAACACTAAAAAGCACTAATTGTGCCCACACGCAGCGAAGGGTGGCAGGGATGTTGGAAAACGAAGGGGTCGCTTTTTAAAGCCGGATTTCAACCTTATAAAAATTAGCATAAGAAATCCGGCTTTGAATGGCGATTGAAAACACCCTGCGAACCCGCAGCAGCACATCCGAGTCTCGTCAAGCATTGATTTTTAGGTAGAGCCTTTATAACATTACTAAATTTGGTAGACGGTCTGTGTTTCACAACTTTCATTTCAGGTTCACTAGTACTATTCTTGTATATATGAACTTATTTCATTTAATAATTTTTTATCATCCACAGGTATTACACTGTTTTTTGAAGATTGTGTGTAGATGATTGAATCCTCGCCAACTTTGTTTATCATTACAACATATTTTCCACTTACTTCAACACTTCCTTTTAAGAAGGTAACTAATATCTTACCATCTTCACCTTTCTCCAAGGAATCACCTTTGATAATATCTGATACATCACACGTATAAGTGTTTCCATTATGCACTAAGCCTTCAACTTTTAAATCTTCAATAGTTACTTCCAAAACCAGATCTGCTTCTGAGACGATTGTTTTCATATCATCAGATTCAGTATATGAAGCTCCTTCCTTATCTGGTGTAAAAATGTTTTTACTTGAATTTTTTATGCCTTTGACATAATTGTTAATTTTATCATTACTATTAAGTGTATCTTCATCTTTGACGGCAATAGACTGTTCATACATAGTGCTTCCTTGAATATTTTTAAGAGGTATAAATATATTTGTTACTAGCATATAACGAACATGCTCATAGAAAAGAGAATCATTCTTTTCCATGATAAGCAGATATTCATCTCCTATTATATATTTATCATTACCTATGTTGTATGTGAAATCAGTCTCCTCTACATGTGATGTTCCTTTCATAGAAAATATATAGATATTTGTTTCCGGCACATCTCCATATAATACTTCTTTTATTTTAAATTCGTACTCAACAAAATCACCCTTGTCAAGATAGGCTATAAATTCTGCGTTTACTGCAACTTCACTAATTTCGATAGCCTCTTCAAAAGATATAAATTCCTCTTCTGATTCTATGGTATTTGAGCTCGTACCAATATCATTATTTTTCGTGCAACCAACATTGATTATCATAACGAATATAACAATAACTATGCTAACTTTTTTCAATATCTCTCTCATAATTCTTCATCCTTTCATTAATAAACTTGAGATAAATGTCTTTTATCACGAGTAGTTAATTCAGTTCACTTGATCCAGTTGAATACATAATATCTGTGGATGTAGAAGAGCCTTCATCAACCATAGCGTTGGTCCAGCGGCAGCGATAGTAATTGACGATCTCTTGCCGCCAGTTTCGAATGATTTTCAGGCAAGCGCTACAGCCGGATGCCGCAAGTGTTCCCCTTGCTCGAGCCAGCGGTCTAACCAAAGGTTTCACGTTTCGTTTCACCACCCCCATATTTATGTATTCAATGGGATTATATCCCATAAATCTAAAAAAAGTATAGGTTTATTATAAAATTTTCAGTATTTTTTATCCCTGAATCCGTGAAACCACTGTGGTAAAAGATCAGAAAAAAGCCCTATGGTGAAGTGAAATAGAGGAAAGGAAAGATTTCCCGGAATAACCCAACTTCACCTTGGAGGTGCAACCATGAATCCCGTACGTTTCCAATTGGATCAATCGCTGGAGCAACTTACCACCCATTCCGGCCTTGCGGCTCGTTGGCCTGCTCTTGTCCCATACTCCTATTGCCAAACGCTAGTTATTATATTGGTACGATGATTGAATCATGATATAGATTGTATCTATTGCATATGCAATAGATTTAAATTTCATTTATTCCTCCAGAATGTCTATACTAAATGGTAGTTAGGTCACAGCAAATTACTTCATTGCTTGGAGGGTTTATATATATGGCTGGAAATACGTTTGGCGATGCATTCAAAATTACAACGTTCGGCGAGTCGCACGGAGAAGCAGTTGGCGTGATTATTGACGGAGTTACGCCTGGCATTGAAATCGATGCGGCATACATTCAAGTACAGATGGACCGCAGAAAGCCGGGCCAGTCTTCCGTTACTTCTCCCCGCAAGGAATATGACCTGGTCAGCATTCTCTCAGGAGTGTTCGAGGGGAAAACGACGGGCACGCCGCTGTTTGTTATTTTGTACAATAAAGACATGCAGCCGACAGCTTATGACGATATCCGGCTCGCTTTTCGTCCCGGACACGCCGATTACACCTACCTTGCCAAATACGGCATTCGCGACTACCGCGGCAGCGGCCGTGCTTCTGGCAGAGAAACCGCTGGCCGAGTTGCCGGAGGAGCAGTAGCTAGAAAGCTGCTTGAGCGCAGAGGAGTGAGCGTCGTCGCTTACACCAAAGAGATCGGCGGGATTGCGTGCGAACAATTTGTGGAAAGCGAGATTGAAAACAACACGGTGCGTGCCTGTGACCCGCAAGCTGCCGTACGGATGGTTGCTATGGTTGAGGATTTGGCGGCCCGCGGCGACAGCTGCGGAGGGATTGTCGAATGCCGTGTGCGCGGCGTGCTTCCTGGTCTTGGCGAACCTGTGTTTGATAAGCTGGACGCCGAGTTGGCCAAAGCGATGTTGTCCATCGGCGCGATTAAGGGAATCGAATTCGGGGAAGGCTTCGCCGCAGCGCGCATGCTTGGCAGCGAGCACAATGATGGCATGAACAAGGACGGTTTTATTACCAATCATGCCGGGGGAATTATTGGGGGAATCAGCACAGGGGAGGAAATTGTTTTTAGAGTAGCGGTTAAGCCGACGTCATCGATTTCCCTCCCTCAGCAAACCTTGAATACAAAAGGCGAAGAACAGGAAATTGTCACAATTGGCCGGCATGACCCTTGCATTTGCCCGCGTGTCGTCCCCGTGGTGGAAGCGATGGTCTGCCTCGTGCTTGAAGACCACTACAAACGACATGCTGCTATGCACGGTTAACCGGTGCAGAGGAGCAGCAGTGCGCGCTGCATGCCTGACGCCGCAAAGCTAGCACATGGCGCAGTACAGTTGACACAGCACAGCTAGCCCAACCGCCCAGCACATGCATCACTGACTGAACAGGCACGCTGCGCTCATTCAAGCGCCGCTCTCTGCTCGCCCAATTCAGCCAGCGCCGCTGCCCGCGCAGCCGACACAAACAATCCAGCCCGCTCAGGCAGTTGCTTGAGCGGGCTGGATTGTTTAGAGCTGTTGAAGCTGCACGCCTGACGGCAGCACTTCCTCGACCTGGGACAAGACAGCAGCATTCGCATACAGCTCACTGCTAAAAATCGAGACGCTGCCTTGATCTTCGCGCGAGCGAATCAGACGGCCGATCCCTTGTCTAAGCCGAAGCAGCATATACGGCATGTCCACTTCTTCGAACGGCAATGCAGAAGCTCGCCGTTTGGCCATAAATACCGGATCACGCGGCGGGTAAGGCAGCGACCAGATAATCACATTGGAGAGCGAAGGACCCGGCACATCAAGTCCCTCCCATAACGACACCGCGCAAAGCACGCTTTCCTCGTCACGCTGGAATGCTTCGATCAGATAGCTGATTTCCGCATCCCCCTCATATAGAAACCGCAAGTCTGCCAGTTGCGTGTGCTTCCCTGTCTGGGACTTGAACAACTGCAGCTCTTCACGGGACGGGAACAACAACAGCGCTCTCCCGCCGGACTGTTGCAATGAACGGACAGCCAGCTCCATTTTCTCAGTATGGGTGTCACCGGTAACGAGCCTTGGCGCGAACACCTTCATCTGCTGCTCATAATCGTAAGGAGAGTCGGCGGAGAAGGAGAGATACTTATCCAACCCCAGACTATCGGCTACATAGCCGAAGGAACCCTCTACAGACAATGTTGCCGAAGAAAAGACGATCGGCTGCTTGTCCTGGAATACTTGCTCTCTTAGCACTTCTTTCACTGTCCGCGGCATGATCGCCAGCGTCAGCTCCGTTCCGCTTCCCGTCGCCCAACAGATGTAGCGATCTTGACCGCGGAACAATTCCAGCGCCTTCTGCATCATTTCCAAATGCTCCTCAACAATCCGCAGCTGGTAGGCGTTCAATGTGAACAAACCGCTTTCGAAGACAAGCTCCTCTTCAATTGCCGTAATAATCTGCTGGAATCGCTGAACCTCGCGCAAGAGCCGCTCATCGACGGTAACCTCCATCCGATCCGAACCCGCTACCGCCTTGCATCGACCCTCCAGCACATGAAACATCGTCTCGCTTTGCTCAATCGCCTCATCTATGAGCACTGCCAGCGTTTCCCTTACTTCCCCTTGCAGCAGCCGTACCGCCAACTCTTCAAACACAGCATGCTTGAGCTTGTAGCTCAGCGCCTTCTGAGCCGCAGCTTCAAGCAGATGGCCTTCATCGAAGATGACCGCAGAATGATCAGGCAATAGCGGGAGTTGACCTTCACGCTTTCTGCCTTCATACGTCCATACATGCTCCATATAAAAATCATGGGAACAGACGACCAGGTCCGTCGATCGGCGGTAATGATCGCGTGATAACGTCTGTCCGCAGCGATGCCGCCGCTCGCATACAAAACAATCCTGAAAAGCATCCCAATTAATACGCTGCCACTGTGCATCGTTCAACTGCGGATATTGCTTGCGATCGCCATAAGCATGAAAAGCTTGCATGCCGCCCGGATTTCTCACAAATTCAGGGAGTTCTTCATAGATTTCCTCGAACAGCGCCTCATCCTCCGACTCATCGAACCGCGCTTCATCCAGCTTCACCAGACACAGGTACTTGTCCGGAGACTTGCCAAGACGCGCATCGATGGCCAAATCCAGATGCTTCGCCAGCTTCATGATGTCTCCCTCAGGCTTGACCAACTGCTCGATCAGCGATTCATCGGCACAAGCAATGACAGCCGGCTTGCGCATGTAGCGCGCGTAACAAACCGCGTAGAGCAAGTACACAAGCGTCTTTCCCGTTCCTACACCCGCCTCGGCAAAGATCGGCTGCTTGTCGGCAAATGCGCGTTCGAGTTGAAAAGCCATATAGATTTGCTCATCGCGCATTTCGAATCCTTTGTCAGGCAAAATATCATAAAACACATCAGCGATCCATTCCCCAGCCTGCTGTACAAAAGACCGGGAAGGATCGTATGAAAAAGGATAACTTACCACTATTGCTGCGCCCCCATCATTCTCTCGTTTCTTATTCTACTAGCATAACTGTTGCAGGTGATTTCGACAATGGAAATCGGCTGTTAACGCCAGCCTGAGGATGCGGTTATGTAAAACGGCGCTAGAGGTTAGCGATGGATTTTGAAAAAAACTGCAACCTTATGCGGATAACGGGCGTCTGTGACAATGTAAGACAATAAAGAAGGGAGTTTTAAACTGATGAAAATGAAAAAAGGATTGACTAGTTTACTATCTGTTGCGGTGTTGTCATTATCAGCTTCGGCTGTTATATCTGCTAGTTCTGCTGATGTAAGAACATTAAATGGGGAGAATATTATTCCAATTAGTGCAAATGTGGATCAAAAAGAACAGGCCAACTTCCAATCCATTACCGGTGTAGTTAAAGAAATTAATGACTTCGGCAAAGACGGCGACAAAATAGTTTCTGTTGAAGGTTTAGACAAAAAGGAAATCATTGCAAATATAATTATCGACTCCAATACTTATCTGGTAGATGAGGCCAAGCTGGCTGTCGGCACGCAAATTATTGCCTTCTTCGATGCTACCAAACCTGTTATTATGATCTATCCGCCACAACTGGTGGCAGAAGCTGTCGCAATTGTGAATGAGAAGCAAAATGTCAAGCTGGACCGTTTTGACAAAAACATGATCAGCTCTGATAATCAACTGGAATTGAAGATCGATAAGGACACTAAAATAACTTTGCAGGATGGCACCGCTTTTGACGGCGAGCTGGAAGGCCGCAAACTTGTCGTAACCTACGGGATTTCAACCAAGAGTCTTCCTGCTCAAACAGCGCCTGACCAAATCGTCGTGTTGTTTGAAGAAGCCGTTCCTGTAGATGAGCCAACGGTGGAGCCGGGTGAGGAAGTGGAAGAGCCATCCACAATTATCGGTGATGTAGGCGAGAAGAAATTCGTCGTCAACGATAAGATCATTGAAGCCCCAGCTGCTTTTCTCGATGAAGACGGTACTGTGATGGTTCCGCTGCGCGCGATTGCAGAAGCGCTTGATTTTGAGCTTACCTGGGAAGCGCCAACCAAAAGCGTTCGTCTGAACAATATCATCAGCTTGCAAGTCGGCAAAGACTACTATGTCTACAGTCGCACTGCACCGATTGAACTGGGAACAGCTCCAGTAATCGTTGAAGGCAATGCCTATGTACCGCTCGCGTTCTTTAAAAAAGTTGCCCAATTGAACAACGCTTATGTATTTGAAGATACAATTGTGATTGACGACAATGAAGAAATGAAATAATTGGTGCAGCAGTTCGCGTTTCTGCCATTTGGGGTGGAGCCATGAACGATGACACTATGAAAGAAGCGGAGCCTGGGATCAGGCTCCGCTTCTTTTTCGTATAAATATGATAATTATAATATTTTACAAAAACGAATCTTTGATGCTAGGAGAGCTGACGATGCCCTATCCTAAAGGCCATAAAATAAAAGTTCGCAGCAAAATCATTGAAAGTGCCGCCCAAGCTTTTCGCGCGAACGGTATCCGTGACATAAGCGTCCCCTATATTATGAAAGGGGCGGGTTTAACGCATGGTGGGTTCTATGCCCATTTTGACAACAAAGAACAATTGGTCGCCGAAGCTTGCCGCTATGCCATCAGCGATACAATTTCTCTTTTGCAGGGCGCTGCTGACCAAGTGGAGCAAGGAGCTAAAATCAACGCGGTCATCGACTACTATTTAAGCGCCTACCACCGTGATCAAACGGAGATGGATTGCATCCTCCCAGCCCTCTCCGGGGAAATGTCCCGTTCTTCGGAAGAGGTGCGGCAAGTTTTTACTGCCGAGCTGAAGCGGATGATTGATTTTCTGGCCGATGTTGCCGGGGTGGATTCAGATGCGAGTAGTGTCTTGCTAAGTTCTATGGTCGGCTCGCTAGTGCTGGCCAGGTCTGTTAGCGATTCTGAACTGAGTGACCGCCTTCTTGCGACAGCCAAAACGAATGCGAAACAGTTAGTTGGGATGGCTTGAGTTGCACTAAAAAATGACCCCTCACCAAATGGCAGAAGTCATTTTCTACACTTGCATCATAATGAGCAAACTGTCTCACGCTAAGCTGCCATTCGCGGCGCCTGCTGACGATGGACAGCAATCGAGGTACGCATGACAACCGGCCTGATTGCCTGCCGCGCAGCGTTCCATTGCGCCAGCTTCACAAGCGGTACAATATTTCCCCGCTCATACGCCTGCACAAAAGCGTGCAGAACCTCCTGATAGCTATGCTCAGCGAAATCCGGTTTCATCGCTTGCCTATCATCCATCCCCTGCTCGTACTCGTGCTCATGCCCCTGCTTCTGCTTCTGTTTCTGATACTGTTTCTGCTTCTGATCAGGCAGCAGTTTCTGCTTCTGTTTGTGCTCAGGCACCTGTTTCTGATCCTGCTCCAGCTCTTCTTTGACGGTATGAAGTGACTGTCTTGCCCGATACCGCGCAGCCTTCACCGCTCCTTCCGATAGGCCGAGCGCCTCAGCCGTCTCCGCAATTGAATAGCCGAGCACATCCCGCAGTACAAATGTCGTCAGTTGGAGAGGCGTAAGGTGTTGCATTAATGCGCGCAACTCCGGTTCGATTTCGTGCGCGTGGCGATCGGTTGACAGGGTTGCTTCCCTATTCTGCAGTTCTGCCGATCGTGCCCGGAGTTCGACGACTTTGCGTCGAGTCCGGTCTATCCAGGTATTTCTTGCAATTCTGAGCAGCAACGCTTCCGGATTGTTATGCTGAAAATCCTTGGGAGTGCGAAGCACCTTCAACCAGGTATCTTGCGCCAAGTCCTCCGCATCCCAGCATGATTTGGTCAGAGACAAACAATAACGCTCCAGAACACTCTTCAATGGCTCTAGTCGATCTCCTGTAAAAGTCATTTCTGTCCACCTCCTTCAACTTCTGACGATCCTTATTTTCTATGGCAACTAATATGCAATCATCGCTTATCTAGGTAAACGAATAAAGGTCTGTAAAAGATACGCTCCCCCTATTATGAATTTATAAGTTTGAAAAATGCAAGGGGCTTCATCCTCTCATATGCTGCATTTCCAATACGTAGTACCTTTTCATATGATCCGGTTTCTCATGCTCCGTACCTTTTCATGTGCTCCAGTCCCCATGTGTTCTACCTCTCATATGCCCCTGTGTCGCATGCACTGTACCTTCTCATATGCCCCTCTGTCTCATGCGTCGCTTCTTTTCATTGCTGCATTTTATCCCGGTGTGCGTCTGTCGTTGGTTTGCGTATCCTTTGGCTGCTCCAATTCGTTTACAGGTTGAAAGTAAAAAGGAGGAGTCAAAAAATGAGTGGATATGTGCCTTATGTTGTCGAGCAAACGAATCGGGGGGAGCGGTCCTACGATATTTATTCCCGCCTGCTGAAAGACCGCATTATCTTTCTGAGTTCAGAAATTAATGATCAAATGGCCAATACGATTGTCGCGCAATTGCTGTTTCTCGCTTCCGAGGACCCGGACAAGGAAATCTCCATGTATATCAACAGTCCGGGCGGCTCTACTTCGGCCGGTTTCGCCATCTATGATACAATGCAGTATATTAAACCGCCTGTGCACACAATTTGCACCGGATTTGCCGCATCCTTCGCTGCGCTGCTGCTGCTTGCCGGGAGTACAGGAAATCGCTTTGCATTGCCCAACAGCGAGATCATGATCCATCAGCCCCATGGCGGGGTACAAGGACAGGCGAGCGACATTGCGATCAGCGCCAGACGGATTTTGCAAATTCGGGAGAAAACAGTTCGTATTACGGCAGAACGGACAGGGCAATCCATCGAAAAAGTGGAAAAGGATATGGATCGAGATTATTTTATGTCGGCGGAAGAGGCGTTGGAATACGGGGTAATTGATCGGATCATTACTTCGCTATAATCTGATAATAAGGCTTTGGACATACAACTTTGTACCATTTAAACCATACCTGCCCCCGGCACTTATATGAAATAATGAAATTATCGTTCACATAGATTTTGACATGTGAACAGATTATTTTACTTTTTTCAGCAAAAAGTGTCGATTCAAAAGGCCTACAACTGACATAACAGGGGGAAGCTAACTTGAACAAATGGGCGGGTATGGCAGCAGCAATGATGCTAATGATCACACTTACAGCATGCGGGTACCACGGCACACAAGCAGGTAACGGACAACAGACCAGACACATAACCGAATCCTCGCACAATACGCCAGCTGGCAGCGCAGCGGCTCTCACATCCGACTCAGTGACAACAGAAGAGCTGATTAATAAATCGATTGAAGCGAGTTTGAATTCCAAAAGCCTATCTGTCGGTGTGAAATCCAAGCAGCAATTCCTGATTAATGCAGGCGAAACCAAGCAGAACCAAACCATACACACGTATGCCACCACCGATCTGATCAAGGAACCGCTGGCTGTATATCAGGAAATTGAAACTGAAATCCCCGGTGTGTCCGAACCCCATAAAACCATTCAATATATAACGAAGGAAGGAACTTTTACCCGAATGCTGGGGCAATGGTTCAAACTCCCTGATGATACCAAAGATTATTTGCTTACCAATATTGAAAGCCAAGCACGTACCGAAAACCAGCTCGAATACTTCCGCACCATTATAAAAGATACGAAACTTAGCGAAGACGAGGATAATTATGTCCTTAGTGCCACGGTTTCAGGCAACAGTGCCAAGGAGCTGTCCAATCTGGCCATTAAAAGTGCCGGGAGCTCCAACCGGGAGATGGAGGCGATGTTCAGGCAGATGAAAATTGTTCATATGAAGCTGACTTACGCCATTCAGAAAATAGATTATTTGCCAGTCCGGATGACGACAGATCTTAAGTTGACTATGCAGCAAGAAAACACCTCGTTTGTTATGAACATGACAACAGACAGCATCTTTTCTAATTATAATGCAGTCCACACAATCAAAGTGCCGCAAGAAGCTTTGGAAAGTGCCAAGTAAGCAGCGGCTTGCGCGCAGCCTCGGGCTTGCAGTCCGCTAGCGCGGCTTGCGCTGCGGGGCGCAGCGCGGTCTGCTAGCGCGGCGTGCGCTGCGGGGCGCTGGAGCGGTCTGCTAGTGCGGCGTGCGCTGCGGGGCGCTGGCGCTGTCTGCTAGCGCAGCTTGCACTGCTGGGCGCAGCGCGGTCTGCCAGCGTGGCTTGCACTGCTGGGCGCAGCGCGGTCTGCCAGCGTGGCTTGCACTGCTGGGCGCTGGCGCGGTCTGCTAGCGCAGCTTGCACTGCGGGGCGCTCGCGCGGTCGGCTAGCGCGGATTGCGCCTTGCGGCCGTCAAATGCTGCAAAAATGCATTATTTAGAGGAGAATTTGCTGGCTCTGAGGACAATTCCTGCAAAAATGCAGGATTATTCTTCGATTCGGCTCAAATCTATGGATTTTAGAGTAATATCCTGCATAATCGCATTATTTTCCATCAACAAACTAATTCAAGGGCAAAAATCCTGCATATTTGCATGAAAAGCAACCCCACACCGCGCTCTGAAGCTGTGCGCAGTGCGAATGTGTGTTGCCCCACCCATCATCACCCACGCCGCCTCCACAATTCCGCCGACCCACTGCTTCATATAAACCAATCCAAATGGTCCTTCATTATGCCCCCGACCCGCTGATTCATATAAAACAAACCAAATGGTCCTTCATTATGCCCCGACCCACTGCTTCATATAAAACAAACCAAAAGATCCCCCACAATGCCCCCGACCCGCTGCTTCATATAAAACAAACCAAAAGATCCTCCACAATGCCCCTGACCCGCTGCTCGATATAAAACAAAACAAAGGGCCCTTTACAGGACCCTGACTTTAACTATCGAGACGTGAGATGTGATATTGCCTCGCCGCTAGATTGAAACTTTGTCTCGTATGATCGACAGGATACGATCCGGGTAATTGGTCGTAATCCGTATATCTGGATACTGTGCAATGATGGCCGCCAGCGTATCCGGTTCATCAATCGTCCATAGTCCCAGATCGATGCCATGCGCCGTCATTTCTTCCACGAGCGGCCGGGTGACAAACGCATAATGAATCGATAATCCGGTCGCACCGGTATGACGAAGCTGCTCCATAATGAGTGTACTCTTGCCAAGTAGAATCAGCACTGTCTTGATCGAAGGATTCAGCTCGTGTGCCCGCTTCATGGAATCATGGTCAAAAGAGGAGAGGATCACTTCATCCTGCATGCCCAAACGCATAATGCTCGCAATGACGGCCGCTTCAATCCCCTCATACTCATCCCCCATCACTTTAAGCTCCGCATGCAGCATGCAGCGCCCTTTAATAAGCTCCAGCACCTCATTAAGCGTAGGGATCTGTTCACCGGCAAACTCCGGGGCAAACCAGCTGCCTGCATCCATTTGACGAAGCTGCTCCAGTGTATAATCTTTAACCAGACCGCGGCCATTAGTCGTTCTTTCCAATGTGTGATCATGAATAACAACGGGTACCCCGTCTTTGGACAAATGGATGTCCAGCTCGATGTAGGGAATATCCGGATCTGTCATCGCCAACTTGAAAGCGCTGATTGTATTTTCGGGTGCTTTTCCCGACCATCCGCGATGAGCAACAATTTTCACCATAGTTGTGTCCCCGCCTTTTCATTTTGGGTTATTCTGCACTTTGCATTTTGAGTGTTCTGCACTTTGCATTTTGGTTATTCGCACTTTGCATTTTGAGTTTTCTGCACTTTGCATTTTTAAGTTTTTCTGAACTTTGCATTTTGGGTCTTTGTTTGCCTTTCCCCTTGCGCTCTCCCCAACCGAACCATCCCGGCCTGCCAGCGCGGCTGAATTACTTAACGCCGTTGTACACAAACGCCTTGATGATCTGGCGCTGGGACAGGAAGAACACGACAAGAATCGGGGCGACCAGAATCAGATTGCCTGCCATCAGAATGTTCCAGGTTGCAACCCCTTCAACCTCGCGAATTTTGGCAATGCCGAGCGGCAGCGTTCGCGCTGTCTCATTCGTGGTCATAACGAGCGGCCAGAAATAATCGTTCCAATGGGCAATGAAGCTGAACAAGGCAAAGGTAATCAGCACCGGCTTGACCATCGGCACCATAATGTTAAGAATGATTTTCCACTCAGCTGCCTGATCCAGCCTTGCCGCCTCCAATAGCTCATCGGAAATTTGCATAAAGGCCTGACGGAGCAGGAAGATGCCAAAGGCGCTTGAGGCAAAAGGCAAGATAAGGCCAAGATGCGTATTCAGCAGTTTGAGCGCACTCAGTTCCAAATAAACTGGGAGAAAAATCAGCTGTGCGGGAATCATCAACGTGACCATCACGACGCCGAACAGCAGGCTCGAGCCAACAAACTTATACCGGGCAAACGCGTAGGCAGCCGGAATGATCGTCATCATTTGCAAAATAAGGATTCCGACGGCAACAACAACGCTGTTTATGAAATAGCTTAAAAAAGGTCCTGTGCTCCACGCTTTTTGAAAGTTGCTCCACACCGGATTACGTGGAATCCACTCCGGCGGGAAAATCATCGTCTCGGGCAGCGTTTTGAGCGAAGTCGAAACCATCCAGAAAAACGGCAGTGCGAAAATGAGCACCAGCATGAGCAGCAGCGCAATATTGACCACACGCAGCACCAACTGGCCTGTTCTTCTCATCATATCCTGTCTCGTTGACGCGTCGCTCCAAGGTTTGGCGGAAGTCGTACCTAACGGGACACCCAACGTGTCGTTAACAGCTTTCATTTCATCAACTCATTTCTAACGATAATGAACCCGCTTGGACAGCAGTTTGAAATAGACAATCGTCAGCAGGCCAACAATGATCAGCAGCATGACCCCCGCTGCGGAGGCGTAGCCGATTTTGAAAAATCGGAAGCCATATTCATAGATGTAATAGACCAGTGTGTTGGTCGTATTGATCGGGCCGCCCTGGGTCATAATCGCAATCGTCTCGAACACTTGAAAGGAACTGATCATGTTGATAATGACCAGAAAGAAGATGGTCGGCGAAAGCAGCGGCAAAATCAGCCTGATAAATGTTGTCCAGGGCTTGGATTGGTCGAGCGCAGCCGCTTCGTGTATATCCTTCGGGATGCTCTGCAGGCCTGCAATAAAGACGAGCGCATTGTAGCCGAGCCCTTTCCATACCGCAACAATGACGAGCGAGATCAACGAGGTATCTGGATGGGACAGCCAGCCCACCTTGCTAAAGCCGAACAATCCGATAAACCAGTTCAGCAAGCCGTATTCCGGGTCCATCAGCCAGCTCCAGAGCAGCGAGATCGATACAAGCGAAATAATATGCGGGCTGAAGATCGCCCCTTGTACAAAACCATGAAACAAGCTTTTCCGGTTCAGCCACAGTGCCAGCAGCAGCGCCAGTCCGGTTGTCAAAGCAACGGTCACTACCGTATAGACCGTCGTATTGGAGAGCACTTGGATGAAATCAGGCTCTAGCAGAAGATCCTTGAAATTTTGCAAGCCGACAAAATCTTTGGTCGGACTGACAAAGTTCCAGTCGAACATACTTAAATAAATCATGTAGAAGATCGGATAAATAAAAAACATGGAGAAAATAACGATCGCCGGCGCAACCATCCCGTATGGCCGCAGCTTCACCCATAACGACATCTTAAATCCCTCCGACAGCAGCCAGCTGTTTCATGGCTTTGCCTGCTTCCGCCATCATTTCTGTCTTCCCCATCGTCCCTGTTGCTGGGATCTTCTCTGCTCCTGCATGGACCCGATCCCCGTTGGCTGCAAAATAATACAGTTGATCGCAGGGGATCGACACTTTCACATGGCGCGCCGTTTCCAGCGGCTGAAGAAACGTTTTGAGGAAGAAGACGCCTGCACGTGAGCCGATCTGATAGATATGTTCCGCCCCCAAGCTTTCGCGGGTAATCACTTCCCCGTCCAGCACATACGTATCCTCTTCCCGACTTGCATTAATAAGCGCTTGTTCCGGACGGAATCCGATGTACGCTGCATTTGCGTCAGTCGGCGTTCCGAGTCCGTAGGCATCTTCGATCTTGAAAATGTTCATTGCCGGCGTACCGATGAATTGCGCGGTAAACAAGTTGGACGGGTCATGATACAGCCTCATCGGAGAATCCGCCTGTTGGATGATGCCTTTGTTCATCACGACGATTTCATCTCCCATGGACATCGCCTCCACCTGGTCATGGGTGACATAGACGAAGGTTGTACCAAGCCGTTTGTGCAGCTGAATCAGTTCGGTCCGCATCTGGTTGCGAAGTTTGGCGTCCAGATTGGACAATGGCTCATCCAGAATGAATACCTTCGGCTGCTTCACCATCGCCCTGGCGAGCGCGACCCGTTGACGCTGACCACCCGAGAGGTTTTGCGGTTTCTTGTCCAGATGCTCGGTCAATCCGACGATCCCGGTAATATCCTGGATAAGCCGTTCACGCTCGCTCTTCCCCACGCCGCGATTTTTCAGCCCGAATTCAATATTGCCTCGCACGGTCATCGTCGGGTATAAAGCATAATTTTGGAATACCATCGCTACATCACGCAATCCGGGAGGCGTGTCGTTCACGCACTTCCCATCGATCCAGATATCTCCGCCGGACTGCTTCTCCAGACCAGCAACCATCCGCAATGTCGTCGATTTGCCGCAGCCGGACGGACCGACCAGCACGGTGAACGAGCCGTCTTTAATCGTCAGGTTCAAGTCCTCTATTACCGTATCGTCTTTAAACCTTTTGCTTATATGCCGCAATTCGATCTTTGCCATCGGACGCTCGCCTCCTCTTATTTGCTCAGCAGTTTGTTTGCTTTCTCTGCCGCCTGATCCAGCGCTTCCTGCGGGGTTGTTTTCGGGTCCAGAATCGCCTTTTGAATGCCGTCCTTAATTACTTTAGTCACTTCAGGATAAGCATTTTCCATCGGGCGCGGTCTGGCATATTCCAGTTGATCAACCGCGACTTTGAATTGCGGGTGCTCAGCAAAATGGTTTTTAATCTCATCGCTATCCAACGCGGAAAGGCGCGTTGGCAAATATCCAACATACTTATGCTGGTAAATCGTGTTTTCCTTCGATGTCATAAACTTCAGAAATTCCCAAGCGGCATCCTTCTCTTCGGCACTGCCTTTTGAAGTCATCACAAGCTGACAACCGCCTGTAGGTACCCCGTAGTTTTTGTTCGCAGGCATAAACGCAGTGACCAGTTCAAATCCGTTGCCTTTGGCAATCTCCAAACTTCCGGTTACCCCTGCCGTTGAACTGAACTTGAAAGCAGACAATTGGTTGGCCCAGTCTTTATCCGCCGCAGCGCCTGCATCATCGCCTACAGGAATTTTGATCAGCCCGTCATTGGCCATCTTCTTCCAAAATGCCACCGGCTCCACACCTTCAGGCGAATTAAAAGCAGCGGATTTGCCGTCATCACTCAGCATTTTGCCACCGCTTTGGGCAACCAGCGCTTCATAGAACCAAATATCGATTGGCATCGTCATGCCGAATTTGCCTTTTTCCTTCAGCACACGCGAATATTGCTCCAATTCATCCCATGTGCGCGGCCCCTCCGGATCAAGACCGGCTTCTTTCAGCATCGTGACGTTTTTATACATAATCGGCGTGCTCCGCATGAACGGGAGACCATACAGCTTCTCATCCACATAGGCATTGCCCATCAGCCCGGGATAGAAATCATCAAGCTGCAATTGCTCTTTGTCCTGGTCGGCATAGGCAGTCAGTTCTTCCAGCATGCCTGAACGGGCGAAATTTCCGGTGGAGCCAATCTCCAGATCGGTTACAGCCGGCGCGTTGCCCGCGGCAAATGCCGCCTGCACTTTGGCGTGCAAATCATCATAAGTACCTTGATGCTCGGCAATAACTTCGATCTTATCCTGCGATTCATTGAATTCCTTCACCAGATTTTGCTTCGCTTCCTCAATCTTGTCTCCCCATGCGTACCAGTACTTGATCACAACTTTTTCGGAAGGCGTGTCTGACTTGGCGGTCGCTGTCTTGACTCCGCTGTTGCCGCTGCCGCTGCTTGTATTCCCTGTTCCACCTGTATCTTTCGCACCACATGCAGCCAATACGACCATCCACACAGCCAGTGAGAGCACCATCAACCTTTTCAGCATTTCCTCAACCTCCAATTGTTTTGTTGGACCCCGGAGTCAGCAAAAAAAGAAACCTTAACATTGCTGCACGTCGGGCGACATGACAGCAAGCAAGGTTTCTCCATTACTCCAACCGGTTCTATTTACTTGTCATAATTGATATTAACGGACAACTGTTAACGCCATGTCATCGGATTGCTAATATTCGATTAACTTTGTCCATTGCTTCTTAACCTGGGGAATGTCCCACCCCTGTCCATAATTCGGGCCTCGATGCCGAAATCGCTGCTGCCCCATGCTGCAAACAGGCCTGTGCCTGGCTTGGCTCGTACAGCAGCCCCCCTGTAATAATCGGGAGGGAGGAGAATGACTTCACCTTGCTGATCATCTCCGGAATGCGGGCAGGCATCACTTCAATAATATCAGGTGTAATGCTGCTAAGACTTTTTTCAATGTTTTCCAGTCCTTCGCTGTCAATGAGAAAGAAGCGCTGGATCGTCATCAATCCAAGATGTCTGGCCGCTTTTATCACATTGATTTTGGTCGAAATAATCCCCGTCGGCTTGATAACCTTGGCCAAATACTCAAGCCCGAAGCTGTCTGTGCTTAACCCGCCGATTTTTTCAAGATGCAGAAATACGGGCAGGCCATTGTCCTGAAATACATCAACATAGCCTTTCACAACTCCGATATGACCTGTCAGTAGAAATACGCCGCTTAACTGTTCGCGAACCTCCAACGCTCGCTCAATCTGCCTCGGATGCTTGATTGAAGCAATAGCTCGATGTTGGGCAATCCCGCCAAGAAATAGCTCCCGGTTGCGGTTGCTATTGCTTACACTGTTGCGGTTGCTGATACTGTTGCTATTGCTTACACTGTTGCTGTTGCTAGCGCGGTTGCTACTGTTGCTGCTATCACTGTTGCTGTTGCTGTTGCTACCACTGTTGCTGATACTGTTGCCGGCGCGGTTGCTGCTATTGCTATCACTGCTGCTGCCGTGGTTGCTGGTGCTTACACTGTTGTGGTTGCTGGTGCTATTGCTTACACTGCTGCTGATGTTGCTTGTACTGTTGCGGTTGCTACCACTGTTGCTATTGCTTACACTGCTGCGGTTGCTGTTGCTTGTACTGTTGCGGTTGCTGTTGCTGTTGCTGTTGCCGCTCTTGCCCCCAAGATGCAGCGTGCCGACGTTGCCTTCCTGCACTTTGACCATAAGCGAGCCTCCTAGACATTGCTTGTTTGCGGTATGCCTCCTTTTGATCTTAATCGCCTTGTGTCAGCGGTTTGTTAAATTGCCTTATCGTTTATGTAAAGCGCAAAATGGTATAATGGGGCGAGTTCAAAACCGAAATCAGATCTCGACGAGACGCGGGTGTGCTGCCGCGGGCTTGCAGGAGGCAAGCAATTATTATAGATAGAGTCGAAATTGTTGTATTTCTTACAACATTTTCGCCTAAATATTGATTTTATGTAAAAAAAGTTGTATAAAGTACAACAATTTCAGGGAAATTCCAGATTATGAGTTGAATTGTTGTAGAAAATACAACAATTTTAGGAGCTGAAAACCAAATTCAGTGCTTGCCTACTTCGAGAAGAGCAGCGGCAGGTTGCAGGGATGTTGGAAAAACGAAGTGGTCGCTTCTTAAAGCCGGATTTTAACCTTTTGAAAATGATCACAAGAAATCCGGCTTTGATGGCGATTAGAAACACCCTGCGAACCCGCAGCAGCACACCCGAGTTTCGTCAAGCGCTGATTTTTAGGTAGAGCATTTTAGGAGCTGAACAGTAAACAATCACTTTTTTCATCAGGAGGATTCATCATGAAGTTTGTATTTGATTTGGACGGCACCATTTGTTTTCAGGGGCAACCTGTTTCGGAAACGATATTAACCGCTCTGGAGCAATTGAAGCTCAGCGGCCATGAGGTTATTTTTGCTTCTGCCCGTCCGATTCGCGATCTGCTGCCGGTTATTCATGAACGTTTTCACAACTACTCCCTCGTTGGCGGCAATGGTTCGCTTATTTCCCTTGACGGAAAAATCATTCGAGCGGAATCCTTTGCAGCGGAGCAAATAGCGGCCATTATGCAGTTAATCGAAGCGCATCAGGCTACCTACCTGATTGACAGTGACTGGGACTATGCTTACACAGGCCCGTCAGATCATCCGATTTTGCGAAATGTCGATCCTTCCAAGCGTGCGAAAAAGGTGGAAGTGGACACACTCCAGTCCATTGTCAAAATTCTCATTGTTACCGCAAGCGACATCGAGGCGCTGGCTGAGCAAATCGCCCTTACCGGTGCTGTCATTCACAGACATCGCCACGAAAACATCATCGACATCAGTCCGCAGAACATTCATAAATGGAATGCGTTGCTGCAGCTTGGCCTGCAGGAGAAGCAATTTGTCGCCTTTGGCAATGATGCTAATGATATCACGATGTTTCAACACGCACAGCATACCGTAATGATCGGCCATCACATTGATCTCGCGCCCTATGCTGATGAGGCGATTCCACTGGAAGGAAATTATGAAGAGCAAATCGCTGGGAAACTGCGCGAGCTGGCGGTCAGACCATTTCTCACGAAGCACCCCCTCTAACTGCGTCCCGCTAACGGATCAGGTGATCCTTGTTTGATTTAAGTAGCAGAAATTGACTGTAAAGGCGAATCATGCAAAGATAAATACAGGTGATGAACATGCACAACAATGAAGAAAACGAGCTGACACAGCTAACGCAGCACAACATTGAAGAAAATGAGCTAACGCAGCACAACATTGAAGAAAACGAGCTAACGCAACACAACATTGAAGAAAATGAGCTAACGCAGCGCAACAATGAAGAAAACAAGCTGACACAGCACAACAATGAAGAGAACAAGCTGACACAGCACAACAATGAAGAAAACAAGCTCACACAGCACAACATTGAAAAAAACGAGCTAATCCAGCACAATGCTGCTGCCGCGCCCGGTGCAAAAGCATCCAGGGGCGGCAACCGATCAGGCGCAGGGCGCAAAGCGATCGGTGTAACCCGCAAAATATCGCTGACCCTGCCTGAGAAGCATTGGGAGGAAATTGACCGGCGCTGCGACAGGGGCGATTATTTCGTATCTGAAATTATACGCTCGATTATTGAAGACTATCTTCGTGATGTGGATCAATTGTAGCGCTTGCATGAATGACTGCTGCTGCGGTTCGGTCAACTTTGTCCTGCCGCAGCCTGTGAATGCTGACAGAAAGAGAGGATTCAGATGGAATATCAGAGCATTCTGTTCGATCAACACTGTTCGCGGCCAACCAGCGATGAGAGCCCGTTGCCCGTCTTCCTTCATGACATCCACATGGATCAAATTATTCAGGAGATCGTGAAGGGCAAAGAAGCTTGCGAACTCGAACCGCTATTTTACACCAAGCTTGAACATATGGAATCGATCCGCTACCGAAGCGCGATTATGGAGGAGATTGATCATGTCGTTTCGGTCGAAGCGCTGGCCTCTTTCTCGCAGCGGATGGGGAGAACGCGGGAGTATGTCCAGTACAGCCACACCTCTCCGGATCATGAGCAGCGAATGAAATGGTTGCTGGACGCTGCCAGCCTCTATTGCCAGGCGATCATCGAGCTCCATCGTGCAATGACCGCTGCCCAAGTGCAATCGCATGGTCTCAAGCGCTTCTACGCATGGCTTAACGACTATGTTCATACATCATCTTTTACTTCGCTTCATATAGAAACGACTGAACTGCATGAGGAATTCAGTCAGATTCAGTTCAACATGACGATTGCCGACGGCAAGATCAAAGTGTCTGCAACCGATGATGATCAGGATTACTGCAAATTGTTAAGCCGCGTTTTGCTGCAGGGACGCGGAGCAGAAGAAGAGGATTTCGCTATCCGTCTATCGGCCGGTTTGCAGCTGTCAGATATCGAGAAAGGTCTGCTGAGCGTCGTCAGGAAGCATTATCCCGCACCATTTCGCAAACTGCCGAAATATTATCAGAAGCATTTGGATTTTATCGATGATTCCATAATGACTTTTGACCGGGAGCTCCAGTTTTGTCTCGCTTGCTTGCAGTACTTTCATTCGTTGAAACATAAAGGGCTGACGTACAGCTATCCATCGATTACCGCTTCCAGGGAGCTGCATATTAAAGGCGGATATGACCTTTCCCTGGCTTCATCTGCGCTGCATGGCGGCCAACCGGTCGTTGGCAATCATTTCGATCTAACTGCTGCGGAACGGATCTGCGTGCTGACCGGTCCCAATCAGGGTGGTAAAACAACCTTTGCGCGCTCGCTCGGCCAAATCCTTCATTTGAGTTCCATCGGATGTCCTGTACCCTGTCAGGAAGCAGTAATATTCGAATTTGACAGAATATTCACACATTTTCCTTCGCAAGAACTGCCAGGGACGCACTCGGGGAAACTGGAGGATGAGCTGCTCCGGCTAAAGCCGATTGTTGACGCCGCTACCGACCGCAGCGTCATCATCTTGAACGAGCTGTTCTTCACGACAACAACTCATGACGCCTACGCGATGGGCAGCAAGGCACTCCGGCTTTTCATGCAGCGGGGCGCCATGTGCCTGTATGTTACCCATGTTTTCGAACTGGCTGCTGCACATGAGCGGATCGTTAGCCTGGTTGCGGTGACGAATGAGTTTGACCCGGCCAAACGAACATTTCGCATTCGAAGACAGCCTGCAGATGGCATTGTACACGCCTCCTCCATCGTCAAGAAATACGACTTGACCCGACAACGCATAAAGGAACGAATTCAATGATGAAACCTAATTTGCTATATGAAGCAAAGGAACACAGCCTGCAAATGCAGGCACAGGCAGAACAATTGCTGCAGGATCTGCATGTGGAGCCGATTCTGAACGCGATGGCACGTAAAGATCAATATGTGTACAGTACGGCGAAAACGCTGCTACTGGATACGCTATCGGATGAGAATACAATCATGTACCGTCAACAAATCTTGGCCGACATCCTGCACAACCCGTCGCTTATCCAGCAGCTTTATGGCATTGCCAACGCAATTATCCTTCAATCGGCAGATTACCAGACGCAAATGAAACCGAATTTCTCTCGCAACGTTCCCGTAAGCGAAAAGCTTAAAACCTCGGCAGCGCTGCTACCCTCACTGCTTGCCAAGCTGCAGGAACTCCGGGATCTGGGCGCTTCACATCGGCCACATTGCCAATCCCAAGGGTTAACAGCGTTGTTCAGACAGCTTGAGCAAACGTATACGAACGGATTTCTGTCCGAAGCGCGCACCCATTGCAAGCTGCTGCAGCAAACCGTCCAGCAGTGCAAATTGAATATCGGAGCGCGCATCGGGGACGGCCTGAAGGGAACCGGCGTTACACTCAGAAAGCTGGAAGGCTCTGCAAGCTTTTCTTTGAACATGCTGCGTTTAGGGAAAGCCGATTCGCTGCATTTCGGGCACAGCCTGAAAGAAATCGAAGAGAGCGCGTTAATAAATGTACTGCGAATTGTCAATCGTTTCATTGATGAATCGCTCGCCTTTATAAACATGCTGCGCTTCGAAAGCAGCTTCTATGTCGGCTGTATGCATCTGCACGGCGAGTTGGCCAAGTGCGGTTGTGAGGTCGCCTTTCCACAGCCGCTGCCCTCTGACGGGCGAGTGCTGTCGTTCATCGGCATCTACGACCCCAGTCTCGCGCTCAGCAAGGGAAGAGCGCCCGTTGCCAATGAAATGCATGCTGAAGAGATGCGTTTGCTCGTCATTACCGGCGCGAATCAGGGAGGGAAGACGACTTTTCTACGCAGCGTGGGGCTTGCTCAGCTTATGATGCAGTGCGGGATGTTCGTGCCCGCCGCGGCCTTCCAAGCCAGTCTGTGCGACCAGATTTTCACCCACTTCACGAGAGAGGAAGACGAGACAATGCACAGCGGCAAGCTGGATGAAGAGGTTGCGCGGCTGGATCAGATGATCGACCATCTGACTTCCCGCTCCCTGCTGCTGATGAATGAACCTTTCGCTTCCACGACGGAGCGCGACGGTACAGCGATTGCCAAAGACCTGCTCTCTGTCTGCTATGAGCTGAAGCTGCGTGTCTGTATCGTTACGCATTTCTATGAGCTGGCAGGCTGGGCAACCGGGCAGTTCGAGCATGCGGTGTTTCTATCGCCTGACCGCGGCCATAAAGAAACGGGCACTTACAGATTGTCCGGCAAGAAGCCTTCACCAACCAGCTACGGAGAAGACCTGTACGAGCGGATTATTGGCGCACATGTCAGTCGCGTATAAGCGGCCGCATTGCTTAGCAATGCTGGCGCAACAACAAGGCCGCCCTCTGCGGGCGGCCTTCGCTTGGCTATGCTCATGAATGGCGTTTTGCTTAGCCAACCATGATTTTGCAAATATCATTCGTGAACTCAACCGGATCATTAACCGGCAGCCCTTCAATCAGCAGCGCCTGGTTGTAAAGCAGATTCGTATACAAGCTCAGTTTGTCCTTGTCATTGGCATACGCGTCCTTGAGCGATTGGAATACAGCATGGCTGCTGTTGATTTCCAGTACTTTATCCGCTTTGACATCGCCGCCGTTCGGCATCGCTTTGAGCACTTTTTCCATCTCAATCGTCAATTCCCCTTCAGTGGAGAAACATACCGGATGGGAGCGCAAACGTTTGGATACGCGCACATTTTTGACTTTGTCTGCCAATACATCTTTCATATAGTCAAACAGCTCTTTGTTCTCGTTGTCCTGCGCCTCATTGTCGTTCTGCTGATCATCCGATTCAATGCCCAGATCGCCGCTTGATACGGATTTGAACTCTTTGTCTTTGTATTTGGCAATTACTTTGATGGCAAATTCATCGATATCATCGGTGAAGTACAAAATTTCGTACCCCTTCTCCGATACCAATTCGGTTTGCGGAAGTTTTTCAATCCGCTCATTGGACTCCCCGGATGCGTAGTAAATGTACTTCTGCTCTTCCGGCATCCGCGATACATACTCATCAAGCGTGACCAGCTTCTTCTCCTTGGAGGAGTAGAACAGCAGCAGATCCTGCAGCACGTCCTTCTCAGCGCCGTAGTCATTGTATACGCCAAACTTCAACTGTCTGCCGAACGATTTGTAGAACTGCTCATACTTGTCCCGCTCGTCTTTCAGCAGGCTTTGCAGTTGGCCTTTGATTTTGCTTTTAATATTTTTGGCAATCAGCTTCAGCTGACGATCATGCTGCAGCAGCTCACGGGAAATATTCAGTGAGAGATCCTCGGAATCGACCATCCCTTTGACGAAACTGAAATAATCCGGAAGCAGGTCCGCGCATTTGTTCATGATCAGGACACCGCTTGAATACAGCTCCAGACCTTTTTCAAACTCTTTGGTGTAGTAGTCGAATGGGATGTTCTCCGGGATGTAGAGAATCGCTTGATACACAACGGCGCCGTCAGCGCTAATATGGATGTGCTTCAACGGCTTGTCAAAACCGTAGTGCTTCTCATGATAAAACTTCTCATAGTCCTCATCCGTCAGTTCGCTTTTGTTCTTTCTCCAGATCGGCACCATGCTGTTGATGGTTTGCTCTTCTTTAAATTCCTCGAACTCGCCTTCGCTGCCTTCTTTGGGCCGTTGGCTGCTCACGTTCATTTTGATCGGGTATTTAATAAAATCGGAGTATTTCTTAATGATCGCTCTCAGGCGATACTCTTCCAAGTACTCGTCAAAGCTGTCTTCCTCTGTGCTTTCCTTAATATGCAGCACGATTTCAGTACCGACTTCCGCTTTCTCAGCAGCTTCAATCGTGTACCCTTCTGCGCCAGCCGATTCCCACTTGTAAGCTGTGTCGCTGCCGAGCGCACGGCTTGTTACCGTGACAACGTCCGCCACCATAAATGCGGAGTAGAAACCCACACCGAACTGACCGATAATGTCATGGCCTTCTTTAAGCTCGGTTTCTTTCTTGAACGCCAGGGAACCGCTTTTGGCAATGACGCCCAAATTGTTCTCCAACTCTTCCTTCGTCATCCCGATTCCGGAATCGGAAAGGACCAATCGTCTCGCTTCTTTATCTGCCGACACTTTAATATAATAGCTGTCCTTGTCAAACACCAGATTGTCATCGGTCAGCGCTTTATAATAAATTTTGTCAATCGCATCGCTTGCATTGGACAGCAGTTCTCTAAGGAAAATTTCCCGCTGTGTATAAATGGAGTTGATCATCATTTCCAACAGTCGTTTGGATTCTGCTTGAAACTGTTTCTTTTCCATGAAAATTGTTTCCCCTTTCAATATGTATTGCCCGTAAGGCCTTCTTTTCTATATTAGCACTCTACGGCAATGAGTGCCAGAACAAGTTGTAAATTCTTATATCTGATCCATAAAAAAAAGCATCCCCATGTTTACAGGGACGCTTATCTTTTATCTTTGCTGCAGCTGTTGCTGTGCAATCTGGACCAAGCGGCGTGTAATATATCCACCCAAGGCCCCAGTGTCTCTGGTCGTCATATTTCCATAGTAACCATCCTGCGGGAGCTGGATGCCAAGTTCCTGTGCAACTTCATACTTTAACTGGTCGATTGCTGCTCTTGCCTGTGGAATAACCAGTTGATTGCTTGATCTTCTCGCCATATGTTTGATGCCTCCTGCTTGTGATATCCGTATTATGTGGCACATTCGGAAAATCTATACATTTCGGTTTTATTTACCGGGGATTTTTTTTGCATTGTCATGCTACAATCGCTCTAAATGGAGGGAATGACGATGTTTTTTGCCCCGATGCCGCTTGAGCAGGCCGATGCTCCTTTTGACAATGACGACTTTCTATTCGAGCCAAAAATCGACGGACAGCGACTGGAACTCGCTTTTATACAAGGACGTACCCATTTATTCACACGACACGGCAACGATGTGACGCGGCAGTATCCAGAGCTGCATTTTGTTCCCGTTGCGGATGGGCATGATGTTGTACTGGATGGCGAGGTTGCATATGTAAATCCGGAGAATGGGCTTATCCAATTTGAGCCGCTGATGCAGCGCGTCAGAATGAAAAAGAAATCCCAAATTAATGATGCCAAATCAAGGATTCCCGTTCGTTATTTTGTGTTTGATATTCTATATTACAATGGCGAAGACTTAAGAGATCAGCCGTTGTCAGCCCGCAAGGAACTGCTCGCAAACGTCATGACGGGCAATCAATACTTTAAACTAATGACTGCCCAGCATAGACGAGGAACAGCATTGTTCCAAGCAGCCAAGCAGCTGCAGCTGGATGGCATCGTCGGCAAGCGCAAGAGCAGTCCTTATATCGAACTGCCCAGCGACAATTGGCAAACAATAAATATTTATCATCCTGCTGAAGTTTCTTTTGTTGGTTACCGCAAGCACCGGTTCGGCTGGCTGTTTCGCAATGCTTCGGGAACAATCAACGGCGTCATTGAGCATCCGGTCTCTCATGCCAGTCAGGAAACCTTTCTGGAATTGACGAAACCTTATATTAGCGGCGAAGATCGCAACCACGTCTATCTCGAAGCTGCCATCAAAGGCCGCATCCGCTTTCGCAGTGGAACGCGAAACGGAATGGTCCGGTTGCCTGAATTGATTGAAATAGGCAGTAGTAACCCCAATCGCAGCATAAGCATGCACTAATATAGCTTCAATAATACATTCGCACTTCGATGTCCTGATCATAATTGCCAAAGCCGCGGCCGTACAAGGTGACCCCGCCGCAATTGTCTGCCGTATCTTCACATTCGATCCGAAAGGCGACTTCTTTGCCAAAAGTAATGCCGAGTTCGTCCACGGTTACGCCTGAAATGCGAACCCCATCCATAAATGTGCCTGTATCGGTAACAGACAATTTTTTGAGCAGGCCATGTTTGGAGCCGCTATGCCAGGCTGGCGTAAGCATGCCAGGCTTGCTGCCGAAATCGCCCGGACTTGTCCAGATGCCAAGCTTCTTCCCGTTGATCATAAACGTGATATCTGAAGGCCAATTCTCATTGTAGCCAGGCGCCTCCGAGGCAATTTCCAGGGTAATATCCAACTCCCTGAGCACTTGATTGCCAAGAAGGTAATTCGGGAGCCGATATTCGATAAAGCCGCTGCCAAACCAGAGATGTCTTGCCTGGACGTGCTCCGGGTCGGCAAAATAACGCGGATCATCATTCATTCCAATCACCTTCAGCTCAGAGCACATGCCGCAGGTCGGCTTGACATCATAGGCAGTGAAGTGCCCGATGGGTATGGAAGCAGCGTACATATTTTGCGGGACCGGTTTGCCTGGCTTGAACTCCAAAGTGACTGCATCAAGTTCGATTTTGCACACTTTTTGAATGCCGCGTTTCCCGGTGACACTTTCGCAGGATACGATACCCGCCCGTTCAAGTTTCTGAATATGCTTGGTTACGATCGCCGAAGAGATTCCCATTACTGCAGCCAATTCGCCAATATTCATTTCTTTGTCATTCAATAGTTCGATCATCTTGATACGCGTATTGGAGGAAAGGCATTCCAGAAATTCGATATTCGCGCTGCTTACTCTAATTGACTGCATGTATCATTCTCCATCTTTGTTTGCTTTTCGTCCCATAATAGCACAAAAAGCGGGCTTAAGCCCACTTCTTGTCTAGTCGCAAGTTTAGTCTTCGATTGCTGCTTTTTTCGTATTGATCTGGCGGAACACGGACAGGTCCAATTTCGGTTTTCGCTCATACGTATACAGCCCGTTAACTTCCAATTCTACATCATAAAGCTGGGTGTAACAGAAGCCGAACATATTCGGGTTGTCCAGCAAAGCCGTCGTCATCTTGTCATAGCGGGAGATGAACTCCTCCACACTCGATGGACGGTCGCCGTATCCCCACGATATCGTGTCCGTCTGACCTGGATTCCACCATATGCCGCCATACTCGCTGACGAAATACGGTAATCCAGGCGTGTACGTCTGCCGTTCCGGATAGGCCGCGAATACTTCACCCTCGCCAGTTTTCAGCGACTCATAGCGAGCAGCGAACGTTTCCGGGTTCTGATCATAATCGTGCACATCAAAAATATCGGTAATGACATGGAAATTGCCGCTCGTATCGATTACCGGCCGGGTAGGATCGATCGCTTTGGTCGCCTCGTATACGACGCGCAGCACTTCATCATCCTGTCTTGCCCCGTTCGACGCATCCCAGGTTTCATTGAAAGGACACCAGCCAACCAGACTCGGATGGTTGAAGTCTCGCTCTACCCCTTCGATCCACTCCGGCAAAAACTGCGCCAGCCCCTGTGTATTCGTAATATCAAGCCCCCAGTTGGCATGCTCTCCCCATACGAGGTAGCCAAGCTGATCCGCCCAATAAAGGAAGCGCGGTTCAAAAATTTTCTCATGCAAGCGGGCACCATTAAAACCGACATCCATAGCAAGCAAAATATCGTTCTTCAACGCTTCATCAGTAGGCGCAGTGTAAATGCCGTCAGGATAAAAGCCTTGATCCAGCACCAGACGCTGAAACACCGATTTGCCGTTAATCAGAAACTTCATGCCGTCCAATTGAATAGAGCGCAGCCCAAAGTAAGAACTGATCGTATCCACCACGGTACCCTCTGTCGCAACAAGCTGCAGTTTCAGATCATACAGATTAGGTTCTCCTACTTGCCATAGATGCACTTCGGAAAGCGGAATCGTAAATTTCGCCGTCATCGCCCCAAGCTTCACGGAGGCCTCTCCGACCAAATTGCCTTCATAGAGCGCTTCAGCCAGCAATTGCAAGCCGCCCGTCGCTCCCTTGATTTTCGCCTCGATATGGACACATTCGTTTTCCGGGTCTGGCGTCAGTCTGAAAGACGAAATGTAGGTTTGCGGCACTGCCTCCAGCCAGACGGTCTGCCATATGCCTGTCGTCCGTGTATATTCGCAGCCATGGGAGTTATATTGTCCTGATTGCTTGCCACGAGGCTGCTTGCCCGAACGCACATCGTCCTCAGCATAGACTGTAATCGTATTCAATCCTGTTTGCAGTGCATTTGTTATATCAAATGAAAATGACGTATAGCCCCCACGATGCGTGCCAACGAGCTGTTCGTTCACCCACACCTCCGTTTTATAGTCCACCGCGCCAAAATGCAGCAGCACCCGCTGTCCCGCCCATTCTGATGGCAACTCAAACGTACGTTTGTACCAAACCGCATCCATGAAATCCGTATACCCAATTCCAGACAATTTGCTCTCAGGGCAAAACGGCACAATAATCGTTTGTGCCAGCTTTGCATCAACTTGATGCAATCCTCTTGCCTTGCCGCTGCGGCCATGGTCAATATCGAATTGCCAGTCACCGTTCAGGTTAAGCCACTGTTCCCTTACGAACTGTGGACGTGGATATTCAGGACGCGGAATACTTGTTTTAGTCATCTTGTTACCTCCACTAATTAATTTAAAAGTTAATATAATAACTTAAAGCAACTTCAATAACTACATAATATACAGCGCATTACGGATTGTCAATATAAGTTATTTAATTAATTTTTAAGTTAATGAAACAAACCCCAAATCAAAGCTCCCCTCTAGCGAATAATGTAGTGAGGGGCTCGTTCGATGCTGATAATCGAAGTTGTTATTTGTGAGCCTACGTGCTGGAACAAGCAGTGTTTGTTGTTTCACAATAAGCTGTGTTGTGGTAATACGGATAACAGACTAACAATTGATTGCAAGGAGGATATCGCGATGAATGCTACTAACTTCAAACGCCATTACTATGTCTCGGTATCAGGAAAATCAATCGAACATGCACCTTCAGGCAGCGATCAACTGCAAATATTGGCCACCGATGGAGAGATCAATACCCTTCAACAGCTGTTGAAGAGGGAAGAATCACGAGATGAAACCACCGCATTGAAAGCTCCCATCCCCTATAAATCAGCCGATCACGATCCGGCAGGGGATGCCTACGATGAGGCGCTTATTGACCTGTACCGGGCCATTTACAAGCTTGGAACCTCGGAAACCCAGCAGCACATTGCTGGCATGAACATATTGAGGGAGCTGAAGGATACTGATTATAACCACCCGGGCTATTCATAACCATGGATAAAATGCCAAAGAGGACAGCGATTACCGCTGTCCTCTTTGGGATGAATGAATGATTGTTCAGTTGGATTACTCTGCACTCAGCATAAGCTGCTCCAATTGCAGTGGCTCAATGTATTCGCCATTCTTGTACGCCCTCATATTGCCGCCGGATATTTCATCAATCAGCACAATTTGCTTCTCATCGCCCACTCTGCCAAATTCCAGCTTGATATCATAAAGCTCGATTCCTTTGCGGGCGAGCTCCGTTTTGATCACCTGGCTAATCTGCTGCGTCAGCTCCTTGAGCACTTGATACTCCTCATGAGTCAGCACGCCGAGCATAGCAAGCGCATCTTCACTGATCGGCGGGTCCTGGCGACCGTCGTCTTTCAGTGTTACTTCCACAAAAGCATCCAACGGTTGTCCTTCCTGAGCGTACAATCCATAGCGGCGCAGGAAACTGCCCACCGCTTTAAAACGGCAGATGACTTCCAATCCGCTGCCGAATACGGTTGCGGGCTTCACAGTCATCGTCGCTTCTTCAATATTGGCATCAACATAATGCGTTGGAATGCCAGCCGCCTGCAGCCGTTCAAAGAAAAATTTGGTCAGGCTCAGACCTGCGCGGCCCGCCCCTTCCAGCACAAGCCCAACAGTGTTGGCGCCTGGATCAAACACACCGTTTTCTCCGGTTACTTCGTCTTTGAATTTCAACAAGTAATTGCCGTTGTCCAGCGCGAATACGTCTTTTGTTTTACCTGAATACGTCAGCTTCATTAATCGTGTCACCTCTATGTATAATGGGTAGTAATGGAATGATGGGAGAAGTTAGCCGTTTGTTCGCCGCTGCCCTAATGATGACCATGTGCTCTCCAGCCATGTATCAAACGCATCGGCCTTATCGCCTTCGTACGTATCATAAATATCGATTCGTGTTTTTTGCAGCTTTTGCTTAAAATCCTCGTAGGAATGATCTGCAGGCAGGCTTTTTTTGATTCTTAGCAAAATTTTGGAGACCCCTTTGAACAGTTCGCCTTTGCGCCGCGCAGGCTGCTGAACATCGGCGCCCAGTTGTCTCAGCTTTTGATAAGCGGCCTGCTGTACGCTGTATACCAAATCACTGCTCATGGCATGCGAAAGCACATTAATGGACTGTGCAGTATCCTCCCACTGCCCCAGCTTTTCAATCGCCTCCAGCCGCTCCCGCCAATTCGATGTGCGATTGATCGATTTTTTTAATGAATCGAAGCTTTCCGGCGCTTCTTGCTCAACTTGCTCAATATCCTCATTATGCGTGTTCATACCTAACCATCCCTTTCAACTGGATCACCAGTGCCATTCTTGTCCTTGCATCTCATTGATTATACCACTCATTGATGCAAATAAGTAAATACAAACGTAAAGGGGCTTCGCCGTCTCGCCGTCCGTGCTGGCGGTGCTGTCTATTTCGCGGGTGTCCGTTGTGATCTTCTTGCGCTAACGCTTGCCACAGCTATGCTTGCTACACAACGCTTCAAGAAATTTACAGGAGGAAGCGGTAGTTCTCGAAGACG